>CAWKBC010000029.1:387500-388967 GCA_963847705.1 uncultured Pseudomonadota bacterium
CGCTGACGTATGCGGTATTAGCAATCCTTTCGGACTGTTGTCCCCCGCCGGAAGGTAGATTACCCACGTGTTACGCACCCGTCCGCCACTTTACTAGTAGACCGAAGCCTACATTCTCGTTCGACTTGCATGTGTTAGGCCCGCCGCTAACGTTCGCTCTGAGCCAGGATCAAACTCTCCAGTTAAATCTACAACGGCGGACAATCCGAAGATTGGCCAGCGCTTTTGACAACTTCGAGCATCAATGCCTGCTCGGAAATCACAATTGTCGGGGTATTCGAAGGCCGAAGCCTTCGCTTACCTTTTCGAACTCGATTTGCTATTCAGCTTTCAGAGACCGACGCGAAAAATCCCTGGGGCGAGGCGGGTTTGAAGTCACACCGCGCTTCAGGGAGGGCAGAGTTTATTCAGAACGGCTTCTGGGTCAACACTTTTTTCTAAAAAAACGAGAGTCCGTAACTTTGTGTTTCCGTGAAGCCGTTTCGAGGGGCGCCTTCTATCGCTTTCCGAGCAGTCTGGCTACCTCTTTCGCATGGTAGCTGAGGATTATATCTGCGCCGGCCCGGCGGATGGAGAGCAGCGTCTCGAGCATGGCCTTTTCGTAGTCGATCCAGCCCTTTTCAGCCGCCGCCTTGAGCATCGCGTACTCGCCCGAGACGTTGTAGGCGGCGATCGGCAGGTCGAACTCGCTCCGGACCTCGGCGATGACGTCCAGATAGGCCAGCGCGGGCTTCACCATCACGATGTCGGCCCCCTCCTCCACGTCCAGCGCCACCTCCCGGATCGCTTCGCGCACATTGGCAGGATCCATTTGGTATCCCGTCCGGTCGCCGAACGAAGGCGCCGAGTCGACCGCCTCCCGGAACGGCCCGTAATAGGCAGAGGCGTACTTCGCCGCGTAGGCCAGGAGGCCGACCTGCTCGAACCCCTCTTCGTCCAGCGACTCGCGCAGGAAACCGACGGTGCCGTCCATCATGCCCGAGGGAGCGATCAGATCGGCGCCGGCGCGCGCGCAGGAAACCGCCGCGCGACCGAGATTTTCCAGCGTCGCGTCGTTGTCGATCCGGCCGTCGATCACCACGCCACAGTGGCCGTGGGTGGTGTACTCGCAGAAGCACGCGTCGACCGAGACCATCAGCTCGGGCGTGGCTTTCTTGATCGCCCGGATGGCGCGCTGGACGCCCCCCTCGCCGTGCCACGCCTCGCTGCCGACCTCGTCCTTCTTTTCTGGCAGGCCGAACAGAATCACCCCGGGAATGCCGAGTCGCGCGATCTCCTCTGCCTCGCGCGCGAGCTCGTCGACGGAGAAATGAAACTGCCCGGGCAGCGAGGCGATCTCCCGCTTGATGCCCTTTCCCGGGGCGACGAAGAGCGGATAGATGAAATTGTCGGCCGTCAGCGTGGTCTCGCGCACGAGCCGGCGAAGGGCCGGCGTGCGGCGCAGGCGGCGGGGGCGCGTCTCGGGGA
>CAWKBC010000030.1:0-562690 GCA_963847705.1 uncultured Pseudomonadota bacterium
GAACGAGCCCGACGGGACCTGGAAGAGCACCAGCCTGGCGTTCAACGACTTCTGGCAGCAGACCTACGCCCAGCTGCGCCAGCTCGATCCCACCATCAAGATCACCGGTCCCTCCACGTCGTACTACAACCAGTCGTTCATCCAGAGCTTGCTGTCGTACTGCAAGACCAACAACTGCCTGCCGGACATCGTCGGCTGGCACGAGCTGAGCGGCGGCAACGTGACCGGGAACATCCAGGCCTACCGGAGCCTCGAGAAGCAGCTCGGAATCGGTCCGCTGCCCATCACCATCAACGAATACAGCGGCGCCGCCGATCTCACCGTCGAGGGGCAGCCGGGCGCGTCGGCGTCGCTGATCGCCAAGTTCGAGCGGCTGGGCGTCGACAGCGCCTGCATCTCGTTCTGGGACGTGAGCCATCCCGGACGGCTCGGGAGCTTGCTCGCCACCAACACCGACACCAACGGCGGATGGTGGTACTACAAGTGGTACGGCGACATGGCCGGGAACATGGTGTCGACGACGCCAGCCACCCCCTCGAACAGCGCGGACCTGGACGGCTTCGCCAACCTGGACGGCACCGGCAAGAGCGCCAGCGTCCTGTTCGGCGGCGTCAACGACGGCTCGGTCCAGGTGGTCATCAAGGGTTTCAGCGCGAGCGCCATCTTCGGCTCGACCGTGCACGTGGTCGTCGAGCACACGCCGTTCGCGAATCGCACGACGTCGTCAAGGCGACCGACACGGTGTCGACGGCGAACGTCGCCGTCGCCAACGACCAGATCACGGTGTGGGTCGCCAGCACCAACAACAGCGACGGCTATCGAATCACCCTGACGCCGGTGGGGGGTGGTGCGGGCGGCAGCAGTGGGGCCGCGGGCGCCGCCGGTGCGGGTAAAAGGGGGCGCCGGTGGCTTGGCACAATCGACCGGCTCAGGTGGCTCGGGTGGCGGGGCGGGCCGCAACGGGACAGGCGGCCTCTCGGGCTCGGGGGGTGGCGTGGGGACGGGCGGCCGCTCCGGAACGGGGACCGGCGGCAGCGGTGGGACCGCGGGGATGAGCGGCACCGGCGGAGAATCGGGGACCGGCGGCTCGCTTTCGGGCGCCGGAGGCGGCGGTGCGATGCCGGGGTCGGGCGGAAGCGGCACCGGCGGTCAGGTCGGCGGAGAAGGGGGCGTCGGTGCAGAGACGGGCGGCACGACCGGGGAGGGCGGGACCTCGTCAACGTCGAGCGGCGACAGCGCGTCGGGTTGCTCGTGCGCCGTGGGTGAGGCGCCCCCGGGGCGACCACGCTGAACCTCGTCATCGCCGTCGGCCTCCTGGCGGGTTTGCGCTTCCGGCGCCGCAGGCGCGCCCGGTAACGCATCCCACATCGCCGAAGCGGTCGGCGGCGTGCGCGAGAAATCCAACTCGTTTTCTTCTCAACATTGACTGGCCCCGAAGCAGTTGAGGGTGTGAATACAACCGACGAATCTTGAGCTGCGCATCACACGCGCGCGGGACGACCTCGACGCGCCGGCGCATCCTCATCCGACACGGGGCGGCGCTCATCTTGTCCGCGGCCCTTCTGAACGCCTGCGCTGACGGGACTGGGGGCGGACAGACCACCGGAAGCGGAGGCACCGGCACGGGAGGCAGCGCCTCCGGCGGTCGGTCGGGGACTGGCGGTGGTGAACCGGGGACAGGGGGCGCTGCCTCGGGCGGTGTGTCGGGGACCGGTGGCCGCGGGTCGGGGGGAAACTCCGGCGCCGCCGGATCTGGCGGTCAGCTCGGCGCCACCGGCGGTGGCAACGGAAGCGGTGGCGTGACGGGCTCTGGAGGCATCGGCGCCGGTGGCCAGGCGGGCAAGGGACCGGCGGAGCGGCCGGGTCCGGCTCCGGGACTGGTGGCACCGGGGGCGGGGGCGGTTCCACGTCCACGGCGGCCGGTCTGGTGAACACCTACGACGGTGCGCGATCGACCACGGTCAGCTTCGACGCCGCCTGGAAGTTCCACCTGGGCGACGTGACCGGCGCGCAGGCCACCACGTTCGACGATTCGTCGTGGACGGGCCTGGACGTGCCCCACGACTGGAGCATCTCATTGCCGTTCACCCAGAGCTCGCCGGCCGGTAGTGGCGGCGGATACCTCAACGGCGGTCAGGGCTGGTATCGGAAGACCTTCACGTTGCCCGCCTCGAGCTCGGGGCAGAAGGTCTTCATTCAGTTCGACGGCGTCTACATGGACAGCACCGTTACCTCAACGGCACGCAGGTCGGCGCCCGTCCTTACGGGTTCTCCTCCTTCGAGTGTGACCTGACGGCCGCCGCCAAGTTCGGCGGCTCGAACGTCCTCGCTGTCCGGGTCAACAACCAGCAGCCGAGCAGCCGCTGGTATTCGGGGAGCGGCATCTACCGGCACACCTGGCTCAAGACTGTGAACCCGGTGCGCGTGGCCTACACCGGCACGGCGGTGACGACGCCGACGGTCTCGAGCTCGAGCGCCACCGTGGACATCGCGGTGACGGTCCAGAACGACAGCTCGAGCGCCCAGTCGGTCACCCTGGCCAGCACGGTGGGTGACCCCACCGGAGCCTCGGTCGGCGCGGCGACCTCGGCGGCCACCTCGGTCGCGGCGGGGAAGACCGCCACCGTGACGCAGACCGTGACCGTGTCCAATCCCAAGCTGTGGTCGGTCTCGTCGCCGAACATGTACTCGGTGATCACCACCGTGTCCGCCGGCGGCAGCGTCGTCGACACGTACGCGACGCCGTTCGGGATCCGGACCTTCGCGTTCAGCGCCACCACCGGCTTCACGCTGAACGGCGCCGCCGTGAAGCTCAACGGCACGTGCGACCACCACGACATGGGCTCGCTGGGCGCCGCCGTCAACAACCGTGGGATCCAGAAGCACCTGGAGATGCTCAAGAGCATGGGCGTGAACGCGCTACGCACGTCCCACAACCCGCCCGCGCCGGAGCTGCTCGACATGGCCGACCGCATGGGCTTCCTGGTGATGGACGAGGCGTTCGACTGCTGGGACCAGGCCAAGAACCCGTACGACTACGCGCGCTTCTTCAGCCAGTGGTCGACGACGGACATCGGCGACATGGTGGCCCGCGACCGCAACCACCCCGGGATCATCATCTGGAGCATCGGCAACGAGATCCAGGACAACAACAACACCACCATCGCGGCCTCGCTCATCGCGGCCGTCAAGGCCAAGGACAGCACGCGGGCGATCGGCCAGGCCAACGCCGAGGCCGCCCCGGGCGCCCAGGTCGCGGCCATGGAAGACGTCGTGGGGCTCAACTACGCGCCGTACAGCTATGACGGCACGCACTCGAGCAACCCCAGCTGGAAACTCTTCGCCAGCGAGTCGTCGTCCGCGTCCGGAGCCCCGGCGTCTACAAGACGCCGGTGACGACGAACATCCTGTCGGGGAGCGACAACCAGTGCTCGTCGTATGACAACAGCGTGGTCTCCTGGGGCACCAGCGCGGAGGGGTCCTGGTCGAGCGTCAACACGCGCGCCTTCATCGCGGGCGAGTTCATCTGGACCGGCTGGGACTACATCGGCGAGCCGACCCCTTACGGGTGGCCGTCGAAGAGCTCGTACTTCGGGGCCATCGACACCGCGGGGTTCCCGAAGGACATCTTTTACTTCTATCAGAGCAAGTGGGGCGCAGCCGGACCGACCATGGTCCACATCGTGCCGATGGACTGGACAAGCTGGACCGCCGGCCCGTCGGTCACCGTCTGGGTCTACAGCAACGCGGACAGCGTCGAGCTGTTCTTGAACGGCACGTCGCTGGGATTGAAGACGACGAGCGCCACACACCACCGCGCACCTTCAATGGTCGGTCCCCTTCGCGACGGGCACGGGCAGGCGAAGGCGACCAAGGGCGGCACGGTGGTGGCGACCGACACCGTGAAGACGGCCGGCTCGGCGGCGAAGCTGGCGCTCAGCCCCGACCGGGCCACGATCACGGCCGACGGGCGGGACCTCTCTTACGTCGAGATTGACATCCAGGACGCGCAGGGGGTGGTCGTCCCCAAGGCCGGGGACACCGTCAGCGTGGCGGTCAGCGGACCGGGCACGCTGGTCGGCCTCGACGCCGGCGATTCGACGAACCACGACTCTTACAAGGGGACGTCCCACGCCGCCTTCAACGGCAAGCTGATGGCGATCATTCAATCCACGGGGACCGCGGGGACGGTGACGGTGAACGCGACTTCCGGATCACTCGACCGCCGGTTCGACGACCATCACGACGCAAGCACCGTGAGGGGCAACGGGCGTCGTCAGAGCTGATTGAAGAAGGCCCGAGCTGGCTGGGGAGCCTGCCTCCAGGGTGGAGCGGGGCCGGCGTCCCCCGACGCGCTGCTGCGCGCGGGCTTCGTTTTCTGCGGGTGTGGGCCTCCCTTTGACAGGGCTCGCGGAAAAAAGTAGAAAAATGCTAGGCTGGACCATCGGTCCCGGTCGACCCAACCGGTCGGACCCAATCGGTGGATCGAGAGATAGGATCGCCTAGTCGCCTCACCGGGTGGAGATCGTCATGCAACACGAGGGGCCTCGTCAGGGAGTGCTAACTCAGGAACGTTCGGCCGTGGAGCCCTTCATCACGGTGTTCGATGCGGAGCTCGACTACCTGTTCGCATCGTTGCGACGCCTCGGCGCCCGTCCGGAGGAGGTGGAGGACCTGGCGCATCAGGTCTTCCTTGGTCTGCTTCGAACCAGACCGAAGCTCGAGGGGCGGCGCTCCTTTCAGCTCCACCTGTTCGGCCTCGCCGTCCGGGTCATGGCGAGACAGCGGCGACGCCCCCCTGGCAACCTGGTGGAATCCAGCCAATCCCTTCCGCTGCGACTGGCGGTCCTGGATTGCGTTCCGCTGAAGCATCGCGCTGTGCTGGTTCTGCACGAGCTGGATCAGGTCTCACTGGAGGAGATCGCAGGCAGCCTCTCCATGACTCGGTTCGGCGTCGCCGTGAGGTTGCGCAAGGCCCGGCGGGAGATGGAGGCTGGGATTCGTCAGCTGGCGATGGACTGGCGGGCGGGTCGGTTCGGGCATCCCGACCTTCTTCTGGCGGCGCTGGGGATTCGCAACAAGGATCTCCCAGAGAGCCTCACGGCCCGACGCGGAGCCGGTCTCGAGGCTGCCACGAACGAATCCCCCTCCGAGTCCGTCGGCGAGGTCCTCAAGCTCCAGGACGACATCTTCCTGCTGGAGATGGTGATGGACGATTTTCCCGAGACCATCTATTTCAAGGATCAGAAGAGCCGTTTCACGCACATCAATCGGTATGCGGCGGCCCACTACGGGATCGCCAATCCGGCGCTGGCGATTGGTCGCACCGACTTCGACTTCTTCACCGACGAGCACGCCTCTCAGGCGCTGCGGGAGGAGCGGGAGATCATCCGGACTGGACGTCCTCTGATGAGCATCGAGGAGCGGGAGACGCTTCCGAACGGCAAGCTTCGCTGGGTCTGGACCACGAAGCTTCCTCTTCACGATCGCGCGGGTGATGTCGTCGGGACCTTCGGCCTGTCGCGCGACATCGGCGAACGAAAGGCAGGCTGAGCCGAGGCTCCTCGTCCCGCCGAGGGCTTTGCTCTCGGGTATTTGTTGTCCGCTGATGCCCGTCAGGGGTTGGACGGCGTTGCCCAGCTGTTGGGCGCCGCCAGACCGTTTTTGACGCCCGTCATGATGCCGCTGACGATCGTCGACTGGGTTTGAGCCCCGCTGGTCCGGTCGAAGATCGCGAACGAGCTGGTGCCTGACCCTCCGTTGTCCCACCAGACGGGAACCAGGCCCGCGGTCGTCGTGTCCTGGGCATAGGCCAGCGCGTGCGCCGCCCGGTTTGCTGTCGCCTGGGCGGCCATGGAGCCCCACTCGCCGATGATGACGACCTGGGTCGGCAGCCAGACCCGGATCTGCTGGGCGATCGAATTCTGCATGTCGCTGTAGTCCGAGGCGCTTCCCCAGGCGTAAGGCGTCGTGCTCAGTCCGAAGTTCGTCGGGTAGTAGGTGTGAAGCGAGATCACCAGATTGGGATCGTTGATGAAGCTCACTTTTTGCATCGACTGGATGCCCGACTGGATGGGGCTGGCGCCGACCGGCTGGATCATGACGATCCGCGTGGCGTTGGCTCCGCCCGTGGCTCGGATCGCCTTGAAGCAGGCTTCGAGGTACATGTTCAGATCCGTTTGTGCCTGCGTCGTGTTGCCGCCGCCGGCCTCGTTCGGCTCATTGAAGCACTCGAACATCAGGCGGCTGTCGAACGACTGGAAGGCCGCCGCGATCTGCGTCCAAACGGCCGTGACCTCGGCCGCCACGCTCTGCGCCGCCGAGGTCGCCGAGGGAAAGCTGACCCAGCCTGAATTGCCGTCCGCCTCGTGGTGGGTGTTCACGAAGACGTACATGCCCGCGTCGACGGCCCATTGGGCCGTCTGCGCGACCTTCGCCATCCAGGCGGAATCGATGGTGTAAGAGGGCGCGGCGCCGATGTGGTCGGTCCAGGTCACCGGGAGCCGCAGCGTCTTGAACCCCGCGGCATGCACCGCGTTGATCAATGTTTGCGACGGCGTCGGGTTGCCGTAGCTCGTCTCGTTCGGAGCGGCGTCAAAGGAGTTGCCCAGATTCCAGCCCGGCGACATGAGCTGGACCGCTTGCTGCGGTGTGAGCGGACCGGCCCCGCCGGTGCCGGAGCTGCCGCCGGATCCGGTGGTCCCGCCCCGGCCCTGGCTGCCGGCCGCGCCGGTCGCCCCGCCGGTGCCGGTCATTCCACCCGTGGCCGCCGCACCGCCGCTGCCCACGGCGCCACCGGTTGCCGAATGCCCTGCAGCCCCGCCGGTCGCGGTGCCGCCGCTGCCCACGGCGCCGCCGGTAGCGGAATTCCCTCCGGTTCCCCCCGTTGCCGTCGCGCCGCCGGTCCCGAAGCCACCACCAGCGCCCGTCGTCCCACCGGCGCCCGCGCCCCCCGTCCCCACGCCTGCGCCACCGCGTCCCGATATGGTCCCACCGCTGCCACCATCACCTCGCCCCGCAACGGCCCCCTGGCCACCGCTGGCGGTGGCGCCCGCGCCCCCCGTCGAATCCCATGTCGCCGCCGCCAGTCGAGCCGCACCCTGACCCCCCGGTCGCGAGGACCCCGGCGCTCAAGTACAGAACCGCAGCGAATCGATGCATCACCTACATTGTCGCAAGCTCGGAATTCTGTTCAAACGTTTCGCGCGGAGAGCGGACGCTGACGCCGCCCGCGGGTGGTTTTCCGGGGCCGGCGGGGTGTCCCGGTCGGCTCATCGGGATCTTCGTCCTGCACAAGGGAGGCCCTCGAAGCAGTAACGGGAGGTGGCCACTCGCAAAATCGAACCTGGCCGGGCGATCTTCCAGCGTTTTTTGCTGTTTTTGGCCGTCGGCGCCTGCCTCTCTGCGGCCTGCGGCTCCTCGTCACCGGGGAGCAGCGGCTCGGGAGGCAGCGCGGCCGAGGGTGGTGAAACCGGTTCCGGTGGAGCGGTCGGCTCGGGGGGGCGGACGGGAACGGGGGGCTCCGCGGGCGGGCCCAGCGGCTCGGGTGGCGCGGCGGCGACGGGCGGCGGGGCGGGGCACGGAAGCGGGGGAGTCACCTCGACCGGCGGGAGCACCGGCAGCGGCGGGCACGGCGGAGGTGCCGGCACGACTTCGACCGGTGGAGCCACCGGCAGCGGAGGCGCCAGCGGCGGACACGGCGGAGGCGGGGGAACGACCGCCAGCGGCGGAAGCACCGGCGGCGGGGGAGCCGGCGGCGCCGCGGTGGCGAGCGGAACGCTCTACGTGGCCCCGAGCGGCAGCGACTCGAACCCAGGCACCCTGGCGCAGCCGCTCCGAACGGTGGGCAAGGCGCAATCTCTCGTGCGCGGGATGACCGCCGGAATGACCGCCGACCTCACGGTGTATCTCCGCGGCGGCACGTATCCCCAGGCGAGCACGCTGACGTTCTCCAACGCCGACTCGGGGCAGAACGGCTTTTACGTCAAGTACCTCGCCTACCCTGGCGAGCAGCCGCTCATCACGGGCGGACAGCCCGTCACCGGGTGGACCGTCTCGGCCGCGAACAGCAAGATCTACACGGCCAGCGGGATCACCACCCCGTTCCGGCAACTTTACGTCAACGGGGTGAAGGCGATCCGCGCGCGGAGCCCGAACCTGGGGACGAACGGCGCTCTCGCGTTCAACCGGCTGACCGGCGCCGACGACACCGCCCAGAACATCCAGGTCGCCAGCTCCGAAGTTTCGAGCTGGAACAACTTCACCAAGGTCGAGATGCACGTCATGATCGGCTGGGGAGACAGCACCCTCCGGCTCGCCTCGTCCACGACGTCAGGCGGCACCGCCACGCTCAAGATCCAGAGCCCGGAAAGCACGATCGTCTTCCCTCGGCCCTTTCCGCACCTCGGCGGGCAGTTCGGGGGGTTCACCAAGCACTGCTACTACTTCGAGAACGCGCTGGAGTTTCTCGACCAGCCCGGGGAGTGGTACCTCGACGAGGGCAAGGGCGTCCTCTCCTACATGCCGCGCACGGGCGAGGACATGACCAAGGCGACGGTGGTGGCTCCCATGCTCGAGACGGTGATGAGCATCGCCGGCGCCAGCACCACCAGCCAGGTCAGTTATCTCTGGTTCCAGGGGATCACCTTTGCCCATTCGACGTACATGCGCCCCAGCCAGTACGGCTTCCTCGACGGACAGGCGGGCCAGTACAACCTGACGGCCACCACCGACAACAAGCAGACGGTGGGACGGCCGGCCGCCGGCGTCAGCGTGATGAACGCCAATCACATTCACTTCGAGCGGAACATCTTCACCCAGATGGGCGCCACCGGCCTCGACTTCATCTCGGGGACCAACAACGACATGATCATCGGCAACGTGGTCACCGACATCGCCGGCAACGGCATCTCGATCGGGAAGTTCACCGCCAGCGACACGACCGAGTACCACGTCCCCTACAACCCGACCGACAAGAACGAGATCTGCACCAGCGACACCATCAAGGACAACTACATCCACAACGTCACCACTGAATTCCAAGGCGCCACCGGCATCGCGGCCGGGTATCCCAGGCAGGTCGACATCGAGCACAACGAGATCGGGTACACGAACTACACCGGCATCTCGGTCGGCTACGGGTGGACCAGCTCGGTGAATGCGATGAGCAACAACTACATCAACTACAACAACGTCCACCACGTCACCCAGATCCTGGCCGACGGAGCGGCGATCTACACGCTGTCCAACCAACAGCCGGCGTCGCAGATGGAATACAACTACATTCACGACTACCAGACCAGCCAGTGGGCTGATTACGGGGACCAGGGCCTCTACCTGGATGAGCAGACCAGCGGCTACACGATCGCGCACAACGCCATGGTCAACTCCCCGACGAACGTGGCGCAGAACGATACGGGTACGAACACCATCACGGACAACCCGGCCAGCAACGCGTCGTCGGTCAGCTCGATGGCCGGAATCGAGGCTTCCTATGCCGACATCAAGACCACGGCGATTCCGCTCCCCAGCTTCTAGCCGGAGGTTCCCATGAGATCTCCACGGTCCGCGACGTCTGCCTGCATCGGAATCGGGTCGGCCTTGTGCTTCGCCCTTTGCGGCGTCGCCCGTGCACAGACGACCAGCAAGACCTTCATCGACTACTTCCAGCCGACGCCGATCACCTGTCCGCTCACCACGAGCGCCTGGGGCTGCACCGCGACGGGCTCCACGCCATCAAATTGCACCTCGGGGATGGGCGTGGTCCCGCGGGACACCTGCAACGGGATCGAGAGCCCGAGCAATCCGCCGGGGTATTACTACTGGGACGGCACCCTCATCCTCGCGGCCGACGGCACCTATCACCTGTTCGCCGACCGATGGGCCGGCTCCGGCGGGTTCAACCCGGGCTGGGAGAGCTCCGATCCCATTCACGCCGTGGGCGGCACGAACCCCTTCGGCCCTTACACGGACAAAGGGTATGCGTACAGCGACGGGAGCTTCGGCAGCGACCCCCACCACGGCCACAACAGCGAGGTGGTCACCCTCCTGAACGGCACCTACGGCATGGTCGTCAGCGAGGTCGTGCCGTTCACGATCTTCACCGCCAGCTCGCTCGACGGGCCCTGGACCCCGTGCTCCGGCTCCCCCGGCTCCGGGCTGAGCGTACCGTCGGGATTCGGCGGCAACACCAACTACGCCTCGAACGTCAGCCTGGTGGTGCGCCCGGACGGCAACTTCGAGATCATTCAGCGCCACGGGCTCATCGCGCTCAGCACCAGCGGAATCTGTGGTCCCTACAAGGCGCAGCAGCCCACCAACACCTATCCGTCGTCGGAGACCATCCCCTCCCAGTACAGCGCGAGCATCTACCCGAACCGGCAGAAGCACCTCGATTCGATGGGACCGTCGACGGTCGAGTCCACCTACAGCCTCGCCGAGGATCCGGTGATCTGGTTCAGCGGCGGGCAGTACCACGTCCTTTACGACTATCCGGACGATCGCGTCGGCTATCACCTCTCGTCGTCCGACGGCATCCACAACTGGACTGACCAGGGGCTGGCCTACGATCCGCGGTACGCGAAGCAAATTTTCAGCTACACGGACGGTACCGTCGACCACTGGTACAAGATGGAGCGGCCCGGTGTTCTGGTCGAGAACGGACACGTCACGCACGTGACGTTCGCGGTGAGCGACGTCGACAAGAACAATCAGATCCCGGCGGGCTCGGACCACGGCAGCAAGGTCATCGTCATCCCCTTCGATGGGGTCACCTTCGACGCCGACACGGGCGCCGGTGGCGGTGGCGGCGCCAGCGGCACGGGCGGAGGGAGCGGCACCGGCGGCACCAGTGGAACGGCGGGCAAGGGCGGAACGAGCGGAACCGCAGGCGCCGGTGGCAAGAGCGGAACGGGCGGTGCCGGCGGCAATGCCGGCCGCGACGGAGGGACGGGTGGCGGGAACTCCGGTGGCGCGGCTGGTGCCGGCGGTCGCTCGACGGGCACGGGCGGCTCGACGGTGGCGTCCGGCGGTGTGAGCGGCGCGGGCACGGGTGGCGTGACCACCGGCAGCGGAGGCCTCACCGGCAGCGGTGGAACGGCCGAAGGCTCGGGCGGACATGGCGCTGGCGGCCTGGCAAGCGGCAGTGGCGGAAACGACAGCGGCGGACAGGGCGACTCCGGGTCGGGCGGATCGACGTCCACCCCCAGCACCGACGGGTCGTCGGGCTGCTCGTGCGCAACGCAGGGAAGCGTGCCGGCCGGCTCGGGTGGATGGGCCCTGGCGCTCGGATTGGTGGTCTTCTCCCTGGTTCGCCGGCGGCGCTCCGCAAAGGGGGCACCGGGGGTTGAAACTGGACTGAAGCGCGGTCACGCCAGCGGCGGTATAAGTTGAGCGCTTCGTCACCCCGGCGTTTGTCGATCCGGCCGTTCGCGTTCTCTTGAAGAGCAGGAGTTTCCACATCGTGACCTATCGATTCCATCCCCTTCGAGCCGTGGCGCCTTTCACGCGATGCCTGACTCTGGCGACGCTGGTCGTGGGTGTGCTCGCCCCGAGAGCAGCATCCGCGGTGCAGAGCGCCGAGCTCTACCGGACCGACGCCTACTTCTATGGCCGCTTCGAAGCGCGCCTGCAGTTCGCCCCCGGTGAAGGGGTCGTCAGCTCGTTCTTCCTCTGGAAGGATGGATCGTCGTCGACGACGTCCTGGAACGAGCTCGACTTCGAGAAGATCAACGCCGCCTGTCGCCTGCAGACCAATATCTGGACCGGGACGGGGACCCAGAGCGCGGAGATCGATACCCCGACGTTCAACATCTGCGACGGGTACCACACCTACGCCTTCGAGTGGACGCCGGACTACATCGCCTGGTTCATCGACGGCACTCAGATCCGGAAGGTGACGGGTGCCAGCGTGGACGATTACACGCAGAACGCGTCTCAAGGGATGTCGATGCACTTCAACGTCTGGGTGGGGAACTCGAGCTTCGGCGGCACCCTCGATCCCTCCATCCTGCCCGTGAACGAATACATCAGCTGGGCCCAGTACTCGTCCTACGCCAACGGCGCGTTCCAGCTCCAATGGCGCGAGGAGTTCGACGGCGCGACCATGCCGACCGGCTGGGCTGCAGGGACCTGGGCGTCGGCGTACAACCTCTCGACGCACAATCCGGCCAACGTGAGCTTCGTGGACGGGATCGCCGTTCTGTCGATGACCGCCGACAGTGCGACCGGCTACTCAGGAGCTCCCCCGGCGGACTCCTCCGACGGCGGCGTGATCTATAGCGACGGCGGCGGAACAGGCGGCGGCGGCGGCCAGGCGGGATCTCCCGGGCAAGCGGGAGGCGGCAGCGGCTGCTCGTGCGACGCCAGCTTGGCCACGAGCGGCGGGCCGGCGGCCGCGCTGCTGTTGCTGGCGGCGATGGTGGGCGCCGCCCGCCGCCGACGCGGACGCCGGGCACCTCGCGATCTGACGTGACGCGCCTTCGCTGACCGAGCGCCCTTCTTTCTGCTGGTCACAGAGAGAGACGCTCCGACAGTAGGAGGCATGCGCTTCAACGCTCTCAATTCATCGATTCGGGGAACCGCACCCCGGGTGCTGGCCCTGTTCTTCGCCGCGGGCATGGGCTGCTCGACCGGGAGCACTTCATCTTCTTCGGGAGGGAGCAGCGGCGGCACATCGGGAACTGAGGGCGTCTCGGAGAGCGGGGGAGCCACGGGGACTGGCGGAACGGAGGCCGCCGGTGGCTCGCGCGGCAGCGGCGGCGCGACCTCCACGGGCGGCCAGCCGGGGAGCGGCGGTTCGGTCGGCAGCGGCGGTCAATCCGCTTCGGCCGGCGCGACGGGGTCCGGCGGCGCAGCAGGAGCGGGCGGCGCGACGGGCAGCGGTGGTCGGTCCGCTTCAGGTGGCGCGACCGGTTCGGGCGGCGGAGCCGGAGCGGCTGGCGCGACGGGCAGCGGGGGTCGGTCCGCTTCAGGGGGCGCGACAGGCTCCGGCGGGGCCGGGGGCAACGCGGGAGCCGGTGGGGCAGCCGGCGACGCTTGCCCGTCGGGGGGAGCGGCGAACAGCACCGTCACCATCAACAACACCGGGTCCTGGAACGACAGCACGGGCAAACATATCCAGGCCCACGGGGGCGGGTTCCTGAAGGTCTGCGACACCTGGTACTGGTTCGGCGAAGACAAGACCCTGAACACCAACGGCACGGGCAACTTCCACGCCATCAGCTGCTACGCCTCCAAGGACCTGGTGACTTGGGAGCACCGCAACTCGGTCGTCACCACCAGCACCAACTCTGTCCTCAACAACCCGAACCTGATCATCGAACGGCCCAAGGTCATCTATAACGCCTCCACCCACCTCTACGTGATGTGGGCCCACTGGGACATGGAGTCCTGCTCCGGGGCGAGCGGCAGCTATTGCGACTCCGAGGCCGTCGTCTTCACCAGCCCCACGGTGGACGGAAACTATACCTACGTGAACCACTTCCAGCCTGGCAGCGACGGTTCGCGCGACTGCACGCTCTGGCAGGAGCCTGATGGCACCGCCTATTTCGTATCGACCGGAGGCCCGGGCGGGAACGCCGCGGGAGATTTTCACGACACCGAGGTCTATCAACTCTCGAGCGACTATCTGAAGGTGCAGAACACCACGAAGATTTGGGCTTCCGACACCCGCGAGGCCTACGCGTTCTGGAAGGCCGACGGAAAGTACTACGGCATCAGCTCGGCGCAGACCGGGTGGGCTCCGAATCAGGCGGCCTACTTGACCTCCACCGGCTCGATCGTCGGGCCCTGGAACAACAGCTTCAGCCCGGTCGGCTCGGGCAGCTCGACCTGGAGCTCTCAGCCCACCTTCGTGATTCCGATCGTGGGCAGCCAGACGACGACCTACATCTACGCAGCCGACATCTGGAACCCCAACAACCTGAGCCTCTCGACCTACCTCTGGCTGCCGTTCACCTTCGACGGCACCAAGTGGAACCTGAGCTACTCCGCGCAATGGTCCATCAACCTCGCCACAGGTGTCGTGTCGACCAATTAGCGGAGCGCGTTTGCGGTCGAGGCGCGTCGCTCGCTATTTCGTGGTCACCGTTGCAGTCGTGAAGGTGATGCTCCCGGTGCCGCCTCCGCCCACCTCCACGAGAATCTTGGCCTCCTCCATTTTTCCGAGGGTCAGCCCCAGACTGGCCCACTCTTTGTAGTGCTCGGTAATGGAGATGTGTCCGCACTGGCGAGCGGTCTGCCGGATGCTGTAGAACTGCGGAAACGTGGCGTTGGCGCCGGTGACGGATGGTTGGTTCACCTGCGTGTGCTGATAGATGTCGTAGGTGCCTCCATCCACTGTAAATGTCCCCATCTTGGTGCCACCGTCAGCGCTGGGCGGCGAGCCATACCAGTCCTCGACGATGTAGTACTCGACGATCGGGTTCACCGACCATCCGTAGATCCCGATGAATGAGTAGCCGGCGCTTCCCGTCTTGGTGTGCGCGAAGTCGGCCGAAACGGTTCCCAGCTGGTCGAAGGTCTGGGTCGAGCTCCATGTCAGGCCGACGCGGGACAGGAAGTCGTCAGGATTGTTCCAGGTGGCGCTGAACTTGGCGTCGACGCCGGCGACGGTCATGGATCCCGATCCCCCACTGAACCACAATTGATAAGAGTAGCCGTTGCCTGCGTTGCCAACGCTGTTCGAGCTGTATTGCTGACCACCGCTCCAGGGAGAACCCGGCGTGCAGGCGCTCGCCGTGCCGCCCGTCCCCGTGTTGCCGCCCGTGTTGGCGCCGCCGCTTCCGGGATTGCCGCCCGTTCCAGATTGACCACCCTTCCCAGAGCTCCCCGCTGCGCTCGACCCTCCCCGGCCACCGGAAGCGCCGGCCGTACCGCCGGTCCCGGTCGATCCCCCTGACGCGGTCGACCCGCCCGCACCGGAGCCAGCGCGACCCCCGGCGGATCCACTGCTGCCAACGCTGCCGCCGCTGGGCGAGCCGTCGCTCCCGCCGGTCGATCCGCCGCTCCCGCCGCCGCTCCCGCCGCCGCTCCCGCCGCCGCTGCCGCCGCTGGGCGAGCCGTCGCTCCCGCCGGTCGATCCGCCGCTCCCGCCGCCGCTCCCGCCGCCGCCGGACGAGCCGCCACGCGAACCTCCGGCGCCTCCGCCGGAACCGCCGGCCGCACCGCCGGATGCGGAGGCTCCCGTGCCGGAAAGGCCGGTGCCGGTCGCGCCCGACGCGCCTCCTCCCTGGCCGCCGGTACCGCCATTGTCGGACGTTGGCGAGGCGCAGCTCCAGAGCAGCACGGCGACCGCCAGGGCCGCCCACCATCCCGACTGAACGGGCCTCGACGTCGGATGCCTTTCGTGGCGCGTCGTCATTGGCTGGAGCTATAGCCTTCGAGCGCGAGAGGCGTCTTCGCAGTTTGTGACTGCGGCCCTGTTCCGACCCTCGGTCACGAAATGCGAAGATCGCGTCCGACGCGCGCTTCGGGCTGAGGTTCGCTAGAGGGGTGCCAGTTGGCGCTGTCCGTCGGAGAGGCTCGACAACGCTCCGGGCTCGAACGAATCGTGGTCGTCGACCACCAGGAGTTGAGAGCGACGGCGGCCGGAACCGAGGTAATCGCGGGGCCGGGAGCCCGAGACCCGACTGAACGTCCGGTGAAACTGCGAGTAGCTTCCGAAGCCGGCGGCCAGCGCCGCCTCGAGAAAGTTGTTCCCCTTGTCCTGGACCAGCGCCAGGAAGTGCGCGACGCGGGTGCGCGCGCGGTGTTCGACGAAGGTGACGCCCAGATCCTTGTGAACGGCACGGGAGAGGAAGCCTTCGCTGACACCCAGCTCTGCGGCCGCCGCGGCTCGACTCATCGTCGGCGAGGCCAGAAGGAGACATGAGGCGAGCTGGCCGACCGAGCTCCGCCTCTGCGTTTCGGCGTTTCCCAGGGTCGTCCTCAACCCCAGCAGGCCGAAGGCCATCAGCCCGGAACGCGCTTCATGGGGGAGCTTCGCCGCCCAGACACTGGCTGCTAGCTCGTCGAGCAACTCGGCGACCTCGGCAGAGACGTCGACCGCCGGCCTGCCGGCCAGCTGCTCACCCAGCGTGAGGGACCAAGACTCGAACGGTGCGTGGTCCCCCGCCGGTCCGCCCGCGTTGATCGTGGTCCAACAATGGTCCACCAGGGCGGAGTCGAGCTCCACGACCCACATGTCGAAGTCCGGAGAGAAGTTGCCCATCACGTGGGGCACGCCAGGGAGAATCCAGCACAGCTGGCCGGCACGGACGACCTGGGTCTGCGTCGCGAGGTGGAGCGTCGCGCTGCCACGCCGGATCAGCAGACACTCGAGCTGGCCGTGAAAATGGGGCGGGCGGAGATAACGCCGGTCGAACGGCCACACCGCGCCTTCGCGAAGCGAGTCGTAGATCAACTCTTGCAGGACCACCTGCATGCCTATTTCCCTCGGGCGCCGGCCTGGCGACGGAGGCCATGGCGGCGGACGCCGTCGGATTCCGTCGGGCTGCCGGAGCGCACCGCCCCGATACTACCGCCGAACCCCCTTGTCGGAGCGATCGTCCGCCGCGCTGTTCAAGCTGATGCTCCCGAATTTGACGCGGCGGCGCCCGACATCTCGGCTCCCGCGACGACGAGGATGTTCCGAAGCCTCGCGGTCAGGGGGGCGCCGTTTTCCAAACACAATTCTCCGGGATCGGACAATTGTCGGTATGCCAGCTCGCAACCAGGCGCCCGCGCTCCTCGGTCCGTCTCCGAGCGACCAGCCAAATACCAAACCGTGGCGCAGAGAGTCCGTGCGCTCGAATTCAGCGCGACGGGGCCTTTCGGTTTGGATCAGCCTCTCTTGTTTCCTGCTCCTGGCGGCCTGCAGCTCCGGTGAGTCGGCGTTGGACGACGGCGGGAGCGGTGGCAGCCCCGGCGCCGGCGGCAAGGCAACCACGGGCGGATCCGCCGGCGGTGGGTACGGGGGAACGCCCGGGCGCGGAGGCGGGCCCGGGGACGCCGGTGCCACGGGCGGCCTCGCGGGGGCAAACGGCAGCGGCGAAGCAGGCCACGGCGCGGGAGGGCAAGCTGGCGGTACACTCGGAGCCGGCGGCTCCGGCGGGAGGGTGACCGGCCAGGCAGGAAGCGGTGGGCTGGCGGGCGCGGCCGGCGGCCACGCCGGAGGCGGTGGCTCCGCTGGCGCAGCGGGCGGCCGCACCGGGACCGCGGGGGTCGGCGGCCTTCCGGGGAGTGGCGGCTCGTCGGGCTCCGGCGGCATGGGCGGCCTTGGCCCCGAAGCGCCGGGGGGACGGGTGACTGGCTATGGCACGGTCCTCATCTCCTCCAGCGCGAAGAATCAGATCGTCCGGTTACAGACGACGCTCGTGGTTCCGGCGGAGCCGCCCCCCTCCGGAACGTTGTTCCTGTGGCCCGGCCTTCAGCCGGACGGGACCAACTACGATCCGATCGACAATGGCGTCCTCCAACCGGTTCTGACCTGGGGGCCGTCGTGCGCACCCGGGAAACAGCCGCGCGCCTACTCGACCTGGTGGATCTCGGGCCAGTACGTCAATACGAACGGCAGCGATCCGGGATACACCGGCTGCCAGGGCGGGCCCGTCATGGCCGTCGAGGTCGGAGATACATTGAACATCGACATGGCCCTGGCGGGAACGATCTGGACCCAGACGGTGACCGACGCCCAGACTGGCCAGTCGGTCGCCTACAGCATCGACATGATGAATCAGTCCCAGAACCTGGCCTACTTCGTGATCGAGGAGTACTCGTCCGCTCCCGTCTCCGAGGTGATCTTCACCGACAACACGATCATGTTCGGCTCGGCGGACGGCGCCGACTGCAAGCTGACCATGCGCGGCGAGAACGACTATGTCTCCGTGCCCGTCCCGTCGAGCGACGGGCGTTCCTGTGCGATCCAGGAGATCATCCTCCGCGCGGAAGGGATTCAATGATCGACACCCGGGAGGGCGCCGGTCGGTGCCCCGACGGGGCCCCCAGGCTGACCGAGTCCCGCACCGGGACTGCCGTGGCCGTTCTCAAGGCGTACGCGCGTCGGCAAACCCTTCGATGGCGGCCAGTCGAGCCCGAAATTCGTTGCGCGCGCATCGCAACCGCGAGGCGACCGTGCCGCGCGGGATGCCCAGCACGTCTGCAACCTCAGTCACGCTCATTTCTTCGAGCGCGTGCAGCGCGAAGGTCTTTCGCCAGGTCACGTTCATCTGACCGATGACGCTGTTGAGAAGGTCACGCGTCATCTTCTGATCGGTGAGTGCCTCCGGCGTGGCGAGGCGTTCGACCTGTTCGGCAGCCTGGTCCGAGTCCACCTCCCGTCGTCGGGCCACCTTGCGCTTGGCGTGCGCCGCCAGATTGAGCGCGATCCGGAAGAGGAAGCCCTTCTCGGCACCCGGGCGAATTTCATCCAGGCGACGTGCCGCCACGATGAAGGTTCGCTGGACCTCGTCGTCGATCTCGGCGCGCGGCGTCCCCGCCCTTCGCAGCACACGCGTCACGAAGGCAACATGCAAGTCGACGAGCGCCCGGACCCGGAGATCCGCAGGCGAGACCAGAGGCCGCGAAAGGTGATTCAAGGAGAGCGGAAATGATGACCAAACGCCACCGGCCTGCCAATCGGCCGATCGGCCTATGGCGCGGCGCCGTGGGGCCGAACTGGTTCGCCGACACGTCAAACGGCCTGGCGATGGTCCGTGCCGGCGAGTCGAGCGCCGAACCCACACTGGTGATTGCCAGCAGCTGGCCGCTCGGCAGCTCGTAGAGCTTCGGACACCCGATCTGGCCTGCCGACGCGTCGCCGGAGACCGGATCGGAGAACGTCGCCCCGTTGTTGGACGACCAGCGCATCTCCATGAAGGAGTTGCCGCTGACGTCGAGATGCGAGGACGGCGCAGAAATGGGAAGATGGTGGCCATGTGGAGGGGGTCAGCGGCGTGGCGTGCCTGGATCGGTCTCCCCGTTCTGCTCGCGACGATCGGGTGCGGCAGCTCGGGCGGAAAACTGACCGGCACCGGTGGGACAGGCGCCGGCGTGGGCGCTCAGGCCGGCGGAAGCTCGCCGACCACCACCGAGACCTTCACCTTCCGACAGATGGTCGACAACAAGGTCGACATCCTGTTCGTGCTCGACAACGGGTCGTCGAGCACCGAGTGGCAGCAGAAGCTCTCCAACCAGATTCCGACCTTCATCGACGTGCTGAAGGGTGCACCCACGCCGCTGGACCTCCACATCGCCCTCATCACGACCGACATGGGCGCGCCGAGCGACGTGACGTCGTCGCTCGGGTGCGCCACGCAAGGAGACGACGGCGCGTTCCAGAGCGCGCCGCGCGGGACCTGCACGACCTCGCCGCTGGCGAACGGCGCGACCTACTTCGCCGACGATGGCCAGGGCACGACCAACTTCACGGGCTCGCTCGCCACGGACCTCCAGTGCTTCATTCCCATCGGCCACTCGGGGTGTGGCTTCGAGCAACCGCTGGCCGCCGCCGCGCACGCGCTCGGCGCCGACAACATCGTGGCGGGCGTGCCGGCGCCGCCGACCACCAATGCCGGCTTCCTGCGCCCCGACGCCTACCTGGCTGTCATCTTCCTCGACAACCAGGACGACTGCTCGACCCCCGCGAACACGACGCTCTTCTCGCTCAACGGCAGCGAGCAGAACGTGGCCAACCCGCTCGGCCCGATCGCTCAGTATCGCTGCAACCAGTACGGCCACCTCTGCCAGGACCCAGCGGCGAGCAACCCGCAGGCGTTCATCATGCCGCCGCTCACGCCGCCCGCGGACGCCCAAGGAAGCACCACCGCGCCCACGCTCAATCTCACCGGCTGCAAGGACAACGACCAGGGGACCGGCCTCCTCATCCCGGTGAGCCAGTTCGTCACCGACATCCGGGCACTCAAGACCGGCCCGGACAACCAGATCCTGATCGGAGCGATCGTCTCGCCCGCAACGCCGTACGCAGTCGCCTGGGTCCCGGAGAGCGGCGGGCAGAACACCCAGCCCGGCGAGCTGTGGCCGGAGGTCATGCATTCCTGCGGCGCCAAGGGGGGCGACGACGTCAACCCCGAGTCAACGATGTTCACCAGCGACGGCAGCGCCGGCGACCCAACCGTGAGGCTGACCCAATTCGTGACCACCTTCCAGCAGTCCGTGCTCGCCTCGCTCTGCGACGCCAGCTATGCCGCCAGCATGCAGGCGATGGCCACGAAGATCGGCCAGCTCCCGAGCCCACCCTGCTTCACCGGCACCATCCAGAACAACGCCAAGGGCGAACCGAGCTGCACGGTCACTGCCGTGGTCCAGGAGGCGAGCGGCACGAGCAAGACCGAAAGCTATCCCAGTTGCTCGGACGCGGGGGACGCCGCGCCCTGCTTCTCGATCGTTCCGGCCACCGGCGGGTGCGTGGGCTCGTCGGTGGTGACCATGGACGCCGCGACAGCCCCGAGCACGTCGGTCACCGTGAGCTGCCAGATCTGTAAACCCGGGGTCTCGGCCTCGGGCTGCTGATCGCGCGAGACGTCCATGCTGAAGCCCCCTTCGTCGACCGGCACGAAGCGCGCGATTCCTCGTTTAGCTTTTGCAATTCCGGGTTGGGCGGCACTACGTTGAGTCGTCGCTGACCCGAATCTCGATGACGACCTTCGTCGCTCCGCCTCCGTCGAACGACTGCCGGCGGTGATGCTGGATCACGTAGTCGATCTCTACTCGGCGACCGGGGCTGTAGTAACGACCAAATGCAAGGGCGTTCGACTCGCGCGTCCACTGAGACAGAGTGCCGTCCTCGGACCGCAGTTCGAACTCGGGCCAATCATTCATACTTGCCATGTATACGCGCGAGATCTGCCCACGAACTGTTTGGAGTGCGAGCGCGCCTCGCTCGATCTGACCCCACCAGTCGTCGGAGCCGACGAGGCCGTGAGTCGGCTCGATTCCAAACTCTTTCGTCGTGAGGGTCGCCCGCTGGATATGCCTGATGCGCTCAGGGTCGTTCTTGAGCCGATAGACCGTGACGAAAGGCTGGCTTGGCGATGGCGGGATCGGGAGCTTCGTTGCAGGATCGATTGCACCCTTGAACTCCGGACCTGTGTAAACGTCGACGACGCTGATCTTCCCGACAATCTGAAGGTTGAGTTCAAGGAGGTGGGCCGCCGGTATCCAGAGTTCGCGATGCTCGCTGGCGCCCACCGTCTGAACCCGGTAGCGGCCCACGATGGCGCCGGGCAGCTCGAACTGCGTAACGAACCCCGCGTAGCCCGATGCCGTGTCTTTTGTGTTCCAGTCACGGGCAATCTGCTGCGCATATGACTGCTCAAGAACCGGATAGAAGAAGTCCTGTCCGGCGAGGCGAGGCGGAAACGCGCGGAATCCGCTGCCTGCGATCAGGTGCAATTCCGTGAGGCCGACAGGTCTATAGAGGATCACGTTGCACCGACGTCCGCCCAACGCTGTCTTCAGCTGCAGTCTCCCGCTGCTCGAAATTTTCGGCAAGCAGAGGGGGCGGGGTCGGTGACTTCGCGCGATCCTTGCCTTCCCTCTGACGGGGGCGGTTCCCGGCGGGCTGTCTCCGCCCAAGAGCAGCGTGCGTCACGGATCATGGCCGAGCGGGCTCCGATACCGAAACCCGCCGTGGTCTCGAGGGGCGAGCACTGGCCGGGTTCGCCACAGGTGGGAAGACCTTCGGTTTCAAGACAATCACCCAGCCAAATCCTCCCGACCGAGCCCACCCGAGAAAGGTGCGGGTCAAGGCAGAGGAAGAGTCAGGAGTGGTGCTCCGGATTTTTGAGATGTACGCGGATGAACACAAGAACCGTGGACCGGGAGGACGGAGTGAAACTGATGGAGTGATCAGGGCGGGACGGCATCGTCAATGTCCGCGAGTTCGGTGGGGAAGCGGAGCGCCAGCCGGGTGCGAACGGGAAGTTGGGCAGGATTCGAACCGGTCGACCGGCGTGGGATGGTGAAACTCAAAAAGGACAGATGTCGTCCACCGGCGTGCACACAAGCGGAACCGTGAACATCGTCGTCCTGATCGAGATCGGCTGAGAAGTCAGGGAACACGACGCGTTGGCTCCGGCCCCAATCTGACAATCGAGCAACTGCTCGGGGTAATAGCTCAGGTCGACCGCCACGGTGATCGGGCCGGGCCTCCAAGACGACGCCGCGGCGTTCGCGAACTCAACAGTGGAGCCGACGATCGTGCCCGCCACTGACGTGAACTGACCGTCTGACGCCGTCAATTTGGCCGTGACGTACTCCACCTTCGAAAGATCGCCACCGGAGATCTGAACGATCAAGGTGCTCAACGTGTATTCCGAGCTCGTGAGCGACGATGTCAGCAGCGGGCCGACTTGATACGTCCCTGCGGTGGGGCCGATTGTCTCGGACACGATCTCGGATGCGTCTCCAATCTCGAGCGTCCAGGGGGGAGACAGGCCGGAAGGGATCGGGTTCAACGTTACCGAGGGCTCGTGGCAGCCCACCTGTCCGTCGTCGACCGTGGAAACCGTGTACTCCTGACCTCGGAACAGCGGAACCGACTGCCCATTCAAACGGGCGAACGCATCGTCTTCCAGGCTGCATGGATACGGCGAACTGCTATCTGTGGTCAGCGTCGCCGTCAATTCGGCGGGCGAGGTCCCGAGGATGCTGACGGATAGCTGCTTGCTCTGAATATCACTTAGCTGGGTTCCCGACTGACAGGCAGACCCGACGAATGCGAGGGCGGCAAGTGCGGGAGCGGTCGTCTGGTAAACGCGGCGCATGCCTCCTCGCCCTTTCACGGACGATGCCAACGCTGCGTGGCCGACATGTGGCCTCTGGCGGGCCGTCCGGGCAAGACTCTGACGCTCAGGTGTTCAAAACCTGCCGCTCCGATTGGGCCGCCGGCCGCCGTAAGTGAATCTTGTCGTTCCCTTCGCCGTCGTTCCGCGAAATCAGAGAAGTCGCAACCCGAGCGGGATTCAAAACAGGGCCCGAAGATCGTGCAAAACTCCGGCGTTGCGCCGGCTTGCACAATGATCTTCGAGTCCTCCGTCGTCACGATGGGGTCGCGAGAGAGCCGTTGAAAACCTCAGAAATCGGTAGAAATCGGTTCACATGGGCCCCCAGTGGGCCCGAGAAAGTCGCGACTCTTTCAAACCAGCGCTGCCTTGTCAGTGGTGATCGGGGGAGACGTCGTAGAGCATCAGGAGTGGCGCCGATCGCTCCCATCGCTCCTTCGGGCCCGCTGCCCGAGCAGCCTCGCATCCACAGGCGGAAACAACCGGCGGAGTGATCGCTGGCCACCGATCTCAGCGCTTCCTTGGCCCCACCAACCTCGGCGAGCTCACCGTCTTCAAGCATCTCCTGTCCCGACGGCACGGCCCTCCCCCTCGACTGCTCGGCCGACGACGGTGTCGACGCCGGCGGGTCCGACGGAAGTGGTCCCGACTAGCTCACGACCGGCGGCGGCGCTTCGCGCGAGGGCGTGGCGGGGCGCTCGCGCGTGGCCTTGAGCGCACGCCCGAGCAGGATGAACGTGAGCAGTGTGACCATCAGCCCGCTGAGCAGAGCCTTGGGCTGCCAGATCGCGTTTCCCACCCCCATGAGGACGAGGAGCCCGAGCGAGCGCTTCAGGGCGGCGCGGACATTGCGCCGGGCGCGCAGCCACATGAAGCCCCAGGCGCCAACGAAGAGCAGGTTGATCGCCAGCGTGCCCACCCGTACTGGGGCGGTGAACCTGAGCGGCAGCGCCTCCAGCGCGTCTGGCTCCGCGGCCTCGCTGTCCGCCGCTGGTTCCACGGCGGCCATGGTCTCGTCCGCGGTGAGCTGGTTCATGGCGAACTGGATCGGCGCCCCGATCGCCCAGATGACCGCCAGCGCGCCGATCCAGGAGACGCCGGCGCGGATCCGGCGCTCCGTTTCCGACGGAGCCGGCGGCGCGAACTCGATCTCGCTCGCGGCGTCCATGCGTTAGTCTCCCAACCGGACGGAGACCGCGCTCCCCGTTCTCCGTGCCTCCACCAGCCGGCGGGCCAGCGATTCGTAGGAAGTGAACCTTTCCAGCGGCACGATCACGCCCCGATCGCTGAGATCCTTCCCGAGCCCCCGATCGACGTCGTCGTCTATCCGGTCGAAGAGGCCGGCGCGCACGGTCGTCGCGTGAACCCGGGTCACCGGCCCGAACAGCGGTCGCACGCTCGTCTCCGATCGCGCGAAGGCGAACATGGGTGACAGATAGCCAGCCTCGTGCACGGCGCCGAGGGCGCGCCGGAGCTGCGACGTGGACGCTGTCCGATCGGCGACGATGACAGCGACGCCATCGAACGAGACCCCCGGCCGCAGCAAGATGAAGTTGTTCCGCAACGTCAGCAGTCGATCGCGCAGATCGTCAGCGGTCACCTTGTCCCCGTCGAGGGCGAGGCGGTCGACGAATATCTGGACGACCGGCGCTCGCTCCACGGCATCCGGTCCGACGAGATCGGGCGTGATCGGGTCGGCCGCGAGCAAGTAATCACCGGCCGACGGCGGCGGCCAGGCGAGCTCAGTCTCGGCCCTCAACGGGCGCGCGACGATCGTCAGCCCGGCGGCGAACAGCAGCAGAACGGCCGCGCACATCGCCTGCCGCGCGAGCGCGCGTCGCGACGAGGCCTGCGGGTCGCGGACCACGAACACCATCGCCAACGCGCCCAACCCCACGATCGTCCAGCGCGAGATGAGGGCGAACCGCATCAGGTGGTCGCGCGTGAAGTCCAGAGCCGCCCGCAGAATGGTCGCCTTTCGTTCGGGCTCCACGTCCGCCAGCGAGGCGAGCTCGTGAATTGCATACGAACCGCAGAGCACGACCCCCACGAGGGTCGCCGACAGCCCCGTGAAGACGAGCGCCCCCCGCGCGGCGGTCGCCGGCATCTCGGGCTCGCTTCCGAGCGCGACGGCGAGGCCGATGGCCCACAGCTCCAGCGCGATCAAGGTCCCCACGGCCGCCATCGGGCTGGCGTTGACCAGACCATTGAGGCCGTCGGTGAACGCCTGGACCCCGCCGGCGGGCGCCCCCGCCAGCGCCCCCAGCGTGGTCATCCAGGAGGCGCGGAACGAGACGGCCGCCACGATCGGAATGAGCAGTAGCAAGGTCCCCTGGATCGCCTGCGCCCTCGGTGACAACCGGCGGCGGAGGCCGAGGACGATCGCGCGGAGCTGCGCGCCGCACACGACGAGCACGGCCGCCACGAGCAGGCGCCCGTGAGGAATGAATCCGACAGCGGCCTCGAACATCTCCCGCATGGCGCCGCTCAGAAGAACACGCGCCGCAAGACGGCGTCGATGAGGAGGACCGAATGGACGATGAAATCGTTGGCCGCCAGGGCCGCGACGACGAATGCGCCGACGAGCAGCGCGCGGACGACAACGCTGGCCTCCCAGCTCGCCGGCGGCGCGCGCTCCGTCTCCGTTTCGTCCGGCCCCGCCATGCCGACGGCGAGTCTACACCCCGACCCCGCACCGGGGCCTGGCCCTCGACGCGGAGCGTGCC
Source organism: uncultured Pseudomonadota bacterium (assembly GCA_963847705.1). Classification (GTDB taxonomy): domain Bacteria; phylum Myxococcota_A; class Polyangia; order Fen-1088; family Fen-1088; genus JADGRB01. The sequence goes on from CAWKBC010000030.1 coordinate 25,508, forward strand.
ACGGTGCTCGGTGGCGTCCAGGGCAAGCTCGCTCCGCTCGTCGCGCTGCGCGCGACCCCGAACTCCGCCTGCGCGCCCTGACGGCGGTCACCGGAGCCGCCGCGGGACTATCCGCCGCCGTCGACTCGCACCTCGACCGAGCGTTGACCTTCGTGTCGACGTCGCCGGGTACAGGGACGTCGACGAGTACCGGTCACGGTTCGTCACGACCTTCGGTCTTCGACCTCGACTCGATAAATCAACTGCACCGTCAACGCCGACATGTCGCCGTCGTCGACATCACCGTCAACAGGGCCCCCTCTCTCTGGTCATCTCGCGCTTCGGGGTGAACCCGTGGCGGCTGCAGGCGTGGCTCGGCCGCTCTCCATCAACATGACCATGCGCTACGTCCACCACGTCGAGGAGCACCACCGCCCGATCCCGGAGGAGATCCTCTCGGCCGGTGCGGCGATTCTCGACCCGGACCAGCGCGTGATCGCCATGCTGGGCGCCCGCTCCGCCGCTCTCCGTGGCAACACCGTGGCAACAGCGCCCCGGTCGCTCAGCAGCATCTAATCGTATCGCGAACTTAACCAGTAGGCGGGACAGGGATTGAACCTGCGACCCGGGCCGTGTAAAGACCCCGCTCTACCACTGAGCTACCCGCCTGGGCGGGCGCCAGAATAACTCACTGGCGACGCATCACCCAGGGCGCTGGCGGTGTGAGAAGCCGGCCCCCCCGACCTCTCACACCGACTCAGGCCCATCCCGCCCGACCCCACCGAACGAGACCATCGTAGCTGAGGCATGTTTCGTTCTCCTTTCATCGACGCGAATCTTTTGTAAATTCCCCCCGACGAATGACGAAAAGCGCACTGGCCATTGGAAAGCCACCCTATCGGGTCGGGCGCGCGCGGCTGCAGAATGGGCTGAAGCTGGTCACGGTGGAGACGCCGCACCTTCACAGCGCCACTCTCTGCCTTTACGTGCGTGCTGGCTCACGTTACGAAAGGCCGGAGACGAACGGGATCTCCCACTTCCTGGAGCACATGCTGTTCCGGGGGTCGTCGCGCTACCCGTCGTCGTTCGCGCTGAACCTGGCGATCGAGGAGCTGGGCGGCACCCTCTACGCCGAGACCGGGCGCGACTACTCGCTCTACCAGATCTCGCTTCACCCGCGGCAGCTCCAGCGCGGGATGGAGATCCTGGGCGATCTGTTCAGCGCGCCGGAGTTCACGGACATCGATCTCGAGCGCCAGATCATCGTCGAGGAGATCCTGGAGGATCTCGACGACCGCGGGCGCAACGTGAACATCGACGACCAGTCCCGCAAGCAGGTCTGGGGCGAGCACCCGCTCGGCTTTCCCATCACCGGGCCGCTCAAGAACGTACGTCGCTTCTCGACGCGCGACGTGCGCGCGCACTTCCGCCGCTTCTACGGCGCCGCGAACATGGTGCTCACCGTGGCCGGCCCCGTCCGCCTGCGCACCGTCGAGCGCCAGAGCCGCGTCGCCTTCGCCGGCGTGCCGCGGGGTGAGCGGCGGATGCCGCGGGCGCCGCGTCCGGCCGGGGTGGGGCCGCGCTTCCACGCCGTGCACAACGAGTCGGCGCAGACGCAGGTGCACATCCTCTTTCACGCGCTCCCGGAGACCGATCCCGACTACCTGGCGATGCGGGCGCTGGTGCGCGTGCTCGACGACGGGATGTCGACGCGGCTCCACTACCAGATCTGCGACCAGAAGGGGCTGGCCTATTCGATCGCCGGATCGCTGCACTCGTACCACGACGCCGCGCTCCTGGAGATCGACGCCGCCTGCGCGCACGCCAAGCTGCCGGCGCTGGTGGGCGAGGCGCTCGGCATGCTTGGCCGGTTTCGCGACGAGCTGGTCGGCGAGGACGAGCTCGACAAGGCCAAGCGGCGCTTCGTGGGCGACATCGAGGCCTGCTACGACGATCTCGACGGCCTGGCCGGCTGGTTCGGCGGCACCGAGCTCTTCATGCGGGCCGACCCGCAGGAGAAGCGGGCCCGCGCGCTGGCCCGGGTTCGCCCGGAGCACATCCGGGCGGTGGCGCGCCGGGTGATCCGGCCGGAGCGGCTGTCGGTGACGTCGGTGGGTGCGCTCAGCCCGAAGCTCGCGCGCCGGGTCGAAAGAATCGTTCGCGAGTTTCGATAAGCTCGGGACCCTGGGATCCTGGGAGGGTCCCGCGCCCCCAGCGATGGGCTCGCATGAGCGGAGCTCGTGCTCCCCCGACGCGATCGGGCCTTCTTAATTCTTCTTTTTCTTGGCGGCGGTGGGGGGGGTGACCTCGATGGCGAGGGTCACGGTCTCCTTCACCGGCTTGCAGGCCTGTTCCTGGCAGAGGACGAAGTGGGCCTCGGCGCCAATCGTCTTCTTGCCGGCCTCGGTGGCCGAGACCGGGATGTCGAAGCGGGCGCTCTCCTTGCTGCTGGCGGCCAGGTCGGCGCGCGTCAGCTTCTCCTTCTTGACGGTCACGCCGGCCGGCATGGTGAGCGCAACGCTGATCGGGGCCTCGTCATTAACGTGCCAGCCCCCTTTCACCTTGATCGTCAGGCTGGCCGTCCCCGTGGCGCCGACGGCGACCTTCGGTTCGACCTTGGTGATCTCGTAGAGCGATTCGGCGGCGCGCGCGGCGGCGGCGCCGGCGAAAGAGAGGGCGAGGGCGAGGGCGATGCGCTTCATGGATGAGGGCCTCCGGGGCCTCAGCGTAGCATGTTGCGCATCGCAGCACGGCGGACCACCAGCGGCTGGCTCCAGCTTGACTGAACGGGTAGTCAGGTGTAGGTTGAGGTGAGAGAAACATGGAAACCAAGCGAATTTGGCGACGAGACCTCGAAGAGAAGCGGGTCGAACGACGGGTTCCGGCGGACTTCTATGCAGTTGAGCTGTCCGAAGGCGCCCGCTACCTGCGCAAGGTGACGAACGTGTCGGGCGACGGGCTCCTCATCCAGAGCCCGCTCGGGGACGAGCGGCCCGGGCAGACGGTCGATCTCGAGCTGCCGCGCCTCGAAGGCGAGGAGCCTCTGCGCGTTCAGGGCGAGGTCGTCTACGTGAAGGACGACGGGAAGGTCGGCGTTCGCGTGACGTCGGCGCCCCTGCCGGTCGGCGCGCTCGGCGGACGCGAAGCTCTTTAGCCGACCGTCGGGCTAAGTTACACTCAGGCCATGGCGCTCATCGACAAGGCCGATCGTGCGCGGCAACTGGCCCGCGCGATCGCCTCCGACCTCTCGATGTATCACGAGAAGAAGATCATCGAGGGGGTCGAGCGGGACACGCTGTTCGACACCATGCGGGACGAAATCGAAGAGGGGCGGACGCTCTACAAGAGCCGCGTGACGCCGGAGATCTTCCAGCTCGGCCTCTACGATCGCGCGCTGGTCGACATGCTGCTGAAGTCTCGCGGCGGCGTGCGCTCGAAGATCTGGTAACGGTGGCGCGTGGACGAAGCGCGGCTCCGCCGCGCGGAGTCCTTCGCGGGGGGGAGGGGGGACCCTCTCAGGGTCCCCAGCCAGATGCCAAGCGCCGGTTCGTCGTCGCGGCGGCGGCGGCCGGGCAGCGGCTCGACGTCTTCCTGTCGCAGGAGATCGCCGACGTCTCCCGCTCGCAGCTGGCGCGGCAGATCGGCCAGGCGGCGGTGACGGTGAACGGCGCGGCGGGGGTGCCGTCGCGCAAGCTGCACGCGGGCGACGTGATCGTCTGGGAGCCGCCGCCCGTGGTGGCGACGGAGATCGCCGCCGAAGCGATCTCGTTGACCATCGTCCACGAGGACCAGTGGCTGGTGGTGGTCGACAAGCCGGCCGGCCTGGTGGTGCACCCGGCGCCCGGGCACGAGGCGGGGACGCTGGTGAATGCGCTGCTGGCGCACTGCCGCGATCTGCGCGGCATCGGGGGAGAGCTGCGCCCCGGGATCGTCCACCGGATCGACAAGGACACCTCGGGCCTGCTGGTGGTGGCCAAGGACGACGCGACGATGAACGCGCTCGGCGCGGCTTTCAAGGCGCACACCATCGAGCGGGTCTACGAGGCGCTGGTGGCGGGCGCGCCGCCGGGCCCGAGCGGGCGGATCGACACGTTCTACGGGCGTGACCCACGCGAACGGAAGAAGTTCTCCAGCCGGGGCCGGTCGGGAAAGCGCGCCATCACCAACTGGCGCCTCACCGAGAAGTTTCCGGGGGCCGCGCGAATGGAAGCGCGGCTCGAGACCGGACGGACGCATCAGGTGCGCGTTCACCTGGCGGCGCTCGGCTGCCCGCTCCTGGGCGACAAGGTCTATGGCCGGCCGCCGCGTGATCTGGCGGTGCGCGCCATCGCCGACACGCTCGGGCGGCAGGCGCTGCACGCACGCCTGCTCGGCTTCGTTCACCCGGCCACCGGCAAGCAGATGACGTTCTCGTCAGTGTTGCCGCCCGACATGCTGGCGGCGCTGGCGGCGCTCCAGGCTCTCCGATGACCTCCGACGGCGGAGTGACGCCGTGTCCGTTCTATCTGGGCGCCAGCCCGGGCTACAGCACCGACGCCACGGTGGACGTGCGGGCGCCCGGTTACGAGCACACCGAGGTCTCGGGCGTCTCGGTCGGGCAATCTGGCTGCGTTCCGCCGTTCTTTCCCGCGTCTGACCTCGAGGTGAACCTGAGCCCTCTTCCGCCCGATGCCGGCGCCGCGGCTGACGCGCAGCTCTCGTCGTCGTACGCTGCAAGGGGATGAGAGAGCTGGTCGCCGCTTCGGGTCCCGGCTGGGAGCTGTCGCTCCTGCGCTCCGACCTGCTCGCCGCGCCGTTCGTTCACGGGTTCACCACGCGCGCGGGCGGCGTGAGCGCGCCGCCCTTCGACACGCTGAACCTGGGCGCGAAGTGGGGCGACGATCCGGCGCGCGTCGCCGAAAATCGGAGGCGACTCGCGCGCGCGACGGCGGGTCCCCTGTTCGTGGCGCGCCAGGTTCACGGCAGGGCCATCGCGCGCGTGCGCGCCGGTGACGATCCTGCCGCGCTCGCGCAGGTCGAGGCGGACGGAATCTGCAGCGATTCGCCCGGCCTGACGCTGGGGGTGTTCGTGGCCGACTGCGTTCCGGCGCTGGTCGTCGATCCGCGCACGGGGAGCTTCGCGGCGGTCCACGCCGGGTGGCGCGGGACCGTGGCAGGCGTGCTGCCGGCGGCGGTGCGGACCCTCGGGACCGAGTTCGGCGCGCGCCCGCAGGATCTGCGGATCGCGCTGGGGCCGGCGATCGGCCCCTGCTGCTTCGAGGTGGGCCCCGAGGTGGTCGCGGCGTTCGAGGCGCTCTTCCCCGAGGCGCACGCCCGCCGGATCGTGTTGCCTTCGCCGCGTGGGGCGGCCGGCAAGGCGAACGTCGATCTGAAGGCCGCGAACCGCCTGCTGCTCGAACGGGTGGGCGTCGCGCCCGCCGCGCTCGACGCCGGTCCCGAGTGCACGCACTGCGACCGCGCGCGTTTCTTCTCGTTTCGCCGCGACGGCGGCGGGATCGGCCAGTTGATGGGTGTCGTGGGTCGAACCGAGCCTTGAAGGCGTGGCACCGGGACGCTAACGTCACCGGGTGGCGACCACCACGCACTGCGGTCACACCTTCCTGGATGCTCTCCAGACAACTGAGAAAGGCCGGTCATGGCGGACGCGCTCGGGATGATTGAAACCAAGGGCTTCGTGGCGATGGTCGAAGCGGCCGACGCCATGGTCAAGGCGGCGAAGGTCGAGCTCGTCGGCTACCAGAAGATCGGCGACGGATTCGTCACCGCCATCGTGCGCGGCGACGTCGCGGCGGTGAAGGCGGCGGCGGAAGCCGGCCAGCGCGCCGCGGAACGGATCGGCGAGGTGGTCGCCGTCCACGTCATTTCTGAACCGCACGTCAACGTCGATCAGGTCCTGCCGCTCGGCCGGGCCGACAGCGCGCAAGGGTGACGGCCCAGGGCACGGGCAAGCCGCGGCGGGGCCTCCGTCGCGCGCTCGGCCTCATCGGGATCCTGGCGGCTGTCTATGGACTGGCGGTGCTGGTCGCGCGCCCGCACGTTCCCGACCCGCTCACGAATCCGTACGCCGGGGAGCGTGGCGGGTCGCTGTCGAAGTCGGCGGGAATCGAGATGCGCTATCGCAGAGGCGACGAAGAGCGCGCCGTGGAGCCGCAGACGATCCTGCGCGCGGGCGATCGGCTGCGGCTCACGGTGAAAGGGGAGGGGCCGCACTACGTCGAGGTGCGCATGCGCGACGGCGCGGCGGCGCCCGCCACGATCTTCCCGGCCGCCGGCGCGGCGACGATGGTTCAAGTGTCGCCGGGTGAGACGCTCCCGGTGATGCCGGTGCTGGGCCCCAGCGCTGGCAAGCTGGTGGTGACCGCGCTCTTCTCCGACCACCCGCGCCCCGTCGGCGCGCCCGCCGAGCCCGACACGCAAGCAATCACCGCCGTCATCGCCAAGGAGTAGCGTTCGTTCGTCATGACGGCGACCGCCAAGAGGGCCGGGGCCGTCGTCCTCGCCGTCGTCCTCGCCGGTGCGGCCGCCCTCCGACTGGCGAGCGCCGAGCCCGGCGCCGCCGGCGGAGCATGAGCAGGCCGAGGCCGAGGGCGCAGACTCCTGCCAGCGACGACGAGGATCCGCTGGCCACGGCGCAGGCGCATCCGCTCGACGCTCCGGAGGTCGCGCCGCTGTCGCCCGAGGCGCCGCCGGTCGCGCCCGGCTCCTCGCCGCCCGTGCCAGACGGGTTGCCGGAGCCACGGGTGGAGGTGACGGCTCCGCCGGTGCCCGAGGAGGTCCCGCCCGCCCCGTTGCCGTCGTTGCCGATCCCCACGCCGCCGCCGCTCTGATCACGCCGCCATGGAGAGGAGCGCGCGGGCGTCAGCCGTCGCGCAGGATCCGGGCGACGAAGGCCGGGCGCAGGTAGAAACCGTGCTTGCCGACGCGCGCCGGGTTGCCGGCGGCGTCGTAAGCGTCGCGCAGATCGTCGGCGTCGCGCCCCTTCGGACGCACCTGCAGCACCTCCCCGAGGTGCCCGGTGATCTCGGCGGCACGACCCTGGCGGTAGTAGCCGCGCACGAACAGCTCGAAGTCGTCGCGCAGGGCGCGCGCTTCGTCGGCGTCGGGCGACCAGAGGCGCACGGCGGCCACCCGCCGCTCGCCGACCGAGCGGGCCCCACTTGGGACGGCCAGCGCGACGAAGAGGACGCGGGCCAGCTTCTGGCGCACGTAGCTCGAGTCCCAGGACTCGCCCGCGATGGCGACCGGATCGATCTGACAGACGGCGGTCGATTCGAGCGGCTCCAGCGATTCCCGGACCGGGACGGTCTTCAATTCGACCCCCAGCGCCGCGAAGTCGGGCCCGCGTGCGCCGCCGCCCGCCACCCCCAGCTCGTGCTCGATCACCTGGCCCGACCACCCCTTGGTGCGCAGGCGACCGACCGGGACCGGGAGGCCGAGCGTGTCGGCCAGCTCGGAGAGCTCCACCCCGACCAGCGCCCGCGCGTGGGCGAGCAGGGCCTCGAGCGTCTCCCCTTCCATGCCCTGACCGTGAGCGAATTTCGCGGCCAGGTCCAGCGCCCGATGGACCAGCCGCACCGGCGCCGGGGTCGAGCCGGCACCGGCGCCGGGGGGCGAGCCGGCGCGAAAACGGCGCACGGAAGAGCCATCCCCTTTACCCGTTGAAAGCGGGCCGCATTAGCGGTAGCACCTTGGCCCATGAGCAACCGCGTGTTCAACTTCAGTGCAGGGCCGGCCATGCTGCCGACCGAGGTTTTGGAAGCATCCGCCAAGGCTCTGGTCGATTTCCAGGGCAAGGGCTTCGGCATCGCCGAGTGCAGCCACCGGGGCAAGGAGTTCGACGGCGTCCTCGACGAGGCGATCGCCAAGTGCAAGGCGCTGCTGTCGGTCCCCGACACGCACGACATCCTGTTCCTGCAGGGCGGGGCCACGCAGCTCTTCAACACCATCCCGATGAACATCCTCAACGGCACCGCCGACTACGTGGTGGGCGGCGAGTGGTCGAAGAAGGCCGCCGGCTCCGCGCAGAGCGCCTACGGCGAGAAGATTCGCGTCATCGCCAGCAGCGAAGAGACCAAGTTCGATCGCCCGCCCACGGGCTGGAAGGCCGATCCGAACGCCGCCTACCTGCACGTCTGCTCCAACGAGACGGTGCACGGTCACCGGCTGGTCGAGTGGCCCGAGCACCCGACCCTGGTCGTCGATGCCAGCTCCGAGATGATGTCGCGGCCCCACCCGGTGTCGCGCACCGCGCTCATCTACGCCGGCGCGCAGAAGAACCTGGGCCCGGCCGGCGTGGTGGTGGCGATCGTCCGCAAGGATCTCTACCCGCGCATCGCCAAGAGCGTCCCCAAGATCTTCAGCTTCCAGGCGATGGCCGAGGCCAAGAGCTGCCTCAACACGCCGCCCACCTTCGGGATCTACTTCCTGCTGGAGACCTTCCGCTGGCTGGAGGCGCAGGGGGGCCTGGCGGCGATCGAGAAGCGCAACGCCGAGAAGGCGGCGCTGATCTACGAGGCCATCGACAGCTCGGGCGGCTACTACAAGGGGACCGTGGCCGACAAGAGCGCGCGCAGCCACATGAACGTGACCTACCTCCTGCCGAGCGAGGAGCTCACCGACAAGTTCGTCAAGGAGGCCTCCAAGAACGGCATGGTGGCGCTCAAGGGCTACCGCACCGTCGGCGGCATCCGCGCCTCGATCTACAACGCCATGCCGGTCGCCGGCGCCAAGGCGCTGGCCGACTTCATGGCAACGTTCGCCAAAGCGAACGGCTGATCGACGGCCCAAGCCAAGGCTGACGAACGGCGGATCGACGGCCAAAGCCAACGGCGGATCGACCGCCAAGGCGAACGGCCAAGCTCAGCGAGGGCGTCGTCTTGCCGCCGTGAGGGATCTTCGCGTGTCACGACGATAACGGTGGCCGGGGCCGCGCGCGAGCGTGGCGCCGCTATTCGTTGCGGCGGAACTTCTGCGGGTCGAGGCCGAACTTCTTGATCCAGCGCCAGACGGCGGCGCGGTGCTTGCCGAGCTCGCGCGAGACGTCGGCCACGTTCCCCTCGTAGCGGCGCAGCGACTCCTCGATCTGCGCCGGTGTCGGCGACGGTCCGGTGGTGCGGCGCACGCCCGCGCTGGTGCCGGCGGGGGCCGACAGCACGCGCGCGATCGGCTCCGGCAGATCGCGCAGCGCGATCGGCTTGTCGCCCCCGGTCAGCACCGCCGCGGTGGAGATGATCTTCTCCAGCTCGCGGACGTTGAGCGGCCAGCCGTGCAGCGCCAGCGCGCGGAAGGCCGGTTGCTCGAACTTGGCGGACGAGGAGGCCCGCCCCAGAAAATGCGCGACGAGGGCGCCCAGATCCTCGACCCGGTTGCGCAGCGGCGGCAGGTAGATCGGCGCCGCGCCCAGGCGCCCCACGATGTCGTCGCGCAGGCCGCTCGGGCCCTTGCCCGGCCCGGCGGCGGTGCGGTTGGTGGCGGCGACGATGCGCACGTCCATCTGGCGCGGCCGCGTCGACCCCAGCGGCGTCAGCTCGCGGTCCTGCAGAAAGCGCAGGATCTTGATCTGCGCCTCGGGCGTCATCTCGCCGATCTCGTCGAGGAACAGCGTCCCCCCCTCGGCCTCCTCGATGAGCCCCGCCTTGGCCTGGTGCGCGGTGGAGTGCGCCCCCTGCCGGTAGCCGAACAGCTCGCTTTCGACCAGCTCGCGCGGGATGGCGGCGCAGTTGATGGCGACGAAGCGACCCTTGCGGCCGCTCGCCTGATGCACGGCGCGCGCGTAGACCTCCTTGCCGGCGCCGGTCTCGCCCAGGATCAGCAGCTCGCCCTCGGACGCCGCCAGCCGGCGCAGGCGATCGCAGGCCACCGCCAGCGTCGGGGAGGCGGTCGCCACCGGGCCGAAGGGGGCCACCAGCTCGGCCTTGATCGCCTCGAGCTCGATCTGCGACACCATCCGGAAGACGGCCACGTGGTTGCCGAAGAACAGCAGCGCGCCGTCACGGAGGCGCGCTTTCCCCAGCTCTCGGTCGACGCGCTGGTTGTCGATCCAGCTGCCGTTCTTGCTGCCCAGATCTTCGAGGTCGTAGCCGCCGGCCACCCGGGTGATCCGCGCGTGCTGGCTCGAGACCAGACCGTCGTCGAGAACGGCGGCGTTGGCCCCCACCGGCACCCCCTCCGCCCGCCGCCCCACGAAGAGATCGTCGCCGGCGATCTGCAGGCGCGTGCGCGCGGGGAGCGCGGGCATGTCCGCGCTGCCGACCACCAGCAGCACCGCCCGATCCTTCTGCTCGCCCGGCGAGAGCGGAGACTGGACCGCCGTCAGCGTTCGTTCGGCGGGATCGCGCATCCCCCACAGACTAACACCTGGGCCCTCTGTTTGGCCGCGCGCCTTCGATTGTGGTCAGTCGCAGGCGACGCGTGCCAGCTCGGGGGCGCTGATGGTGAGGGTGACGCCGTCCCCCAGCTGTCCGCTGGTGTCGGCCCCCCAGCAGCTGACCACGTGGTCGGCGCTCGACGCGCAGCTGTGCAGCGCCCCGGCGCTCACCGCCCCGTCGGCGCCCGCGACCCGGGCTGGCGTCGGACAATCGACGGTGGTGCCGTCGCCGAGCTGGCCGCTGTCGTTCGCGCCCCAGCACCAGACGCTGGCGTCGCCGAGGCTCGCGCAGCTGTGCGCGCCGCCGGCGGAGACGACGCTGGCGGCCGTGGGCAGGGCGACGGCGGCCGGTGCGTCGACGTTCGCGCCCGGGGCGCCGAGTCCGAGCTGGCCGCGATCGTCGGCGCCCCAACACCAGACGCCGCCCCCCTGGTCGACCGCGCAGGTGTGGGCGCCGCCGGCTGAAAGCGAGCGGGCGGTCGCTCCGCCCGGCAGCGGGACCGGCGTCGGTGTCGGTTGATTCGCGCCTGGGCCGACGCCGAGCTGGCCGCTGTCGTTTCGCCCCCAGCACCAGGGCTGGCCGGTCACGTCGATCGCGCAGGTGTGTCCGCCGCCGGCGGTGACCTGCCTCGCGCGCACGCCGCTCGCTCCGAGCGGCACCAGCGCCGGCGTCGGTCGCGAGGTCAGCGTGCCGTCGCCGAGCTGGCCGTAGCTGTTGTCGCCGAAGCAGAAGATCTCGCCGCCCAGGCCGTCGGCCGGGCTGACGAGCACGCAGCTGTGGGCGTCGCCGCTGGTGACGGCGACCGCCTGGTCGGCGCCGCTCGGCAACGCCACCTCGATGGGGAACGGCGTGTCGACCAGGTGGCCGGGCCCGAGCTGCCCGCTCGAGCCGCGCCCCCAGCACCAGAGCCCGGCAGACTGGTCGACCGCGCAGCTGTGCAGCGCGCCGGCGGAGACGCTGCCCGGGAGCAGCGGCATCTTGATCGGCCCCGGCAGCGAACGGTCGTCGACGCCGTTGTCGCCCAGCTGACCGGCCCGATCTGAGCCCCAGCAGACGAAGCCGTCGGCGCCAGCGGGCTCCACCGCGCGGCCGACGGCGCAGCTGTGCGCGCCGCCGGCGCTGACCTGGTCGGCGCTGAGCGCGACGGTCGCGGGGAGCGGCCGGACCACGTCGTGCCCGGTGCCGAGCTGACCGTAGTGGTCGTCGCCCCAGCAGAGGATCGCGCCGTCGCTGGTGAGGGCGCAGGAGAAGGTCGCGCCGGCCGTCACCTTCACGCCGTTGGCCAGGCCGGTGACGGGGAACGGCTCGGGGACGCTGCTCATCGTCCCCTCGCCCAGCTGGCCGGTGCTGTTCTGGCCCCAGCAGAGGACCTGGCCGTTGAGGCGCACGGCGCAGGTGTGCTGGGCGCCGGCCGCGATCGCCACCGGATCGATGACGATCGGGACCAAGGTCGGCTGGGTGGTCGCGCCCGAGGTGCCGGTGGCGTCGCTCCCCAGCTGCCCCTGGCTGTTGTCGCCCCAGCAGCGGATGGCGCCGGCGCTCATCGCGCAGGTGTGCGAGAGGCCGGTGGCGACGGCGACGACGTTTTGCAGACCGGGGACCGCCACCGGCTGCGCGCGATCGACCTGGGTGCCGTCGCCGAGCTGACCGCTGGCGTTGCTCCCCCAGCAGGCGACGGAGCCGTCGGTGAGGACGGCGCAGGCGTGTTGCCACTGGGCGGCGAGCGACCGCACGCTGGCGAGCCCGAGCACGGGTGTCGGTGCGCGCGGCGTCGCGCCCGGTGCGCCGTCGCCAATTTCGCCGTCGCTGTCGTCACCCCAGCAGACCACGCTGCGATCGGCGAGCAGCGCGCAGGAGAACCCGGAGCCGGCCACCACCGCCGTCGCTCCCACCACGCCGGGGACGGCGATGGGGGTGCGCTGATCGCCACCGCCGCCGTCGCCGAGCTGCCCGGTGTCGTCGGCGCCCCAGCAGACCACGCTGCCGGCCGCGCGCACGGCGCAGGCGTGGCGGTCGCCCGCCGCCAGCGCGATGGCGTCGGTGAGCCCCGAGACGCGCACGCCGGCCGACCGGGGGGTGATCGTTCCGTCGCCCAGCTGTCCGTCGTCGTTTCGTCCCCAACAGGTGACGCCGCCGTCCTGGCGCAACAGGCAGCTCGCCGAGCCGCCCGCGGAGAGCGCCACAATCGGGTTCGTCGTGCAGGAGGCGGCGACGCAGGCGTCGGAGCTGTCGCCGGCCGCGTGCCGGTAACGACGGTGGGAGGCGCAGGTCGCGTCGAAGCTGCTGCAGCGGTCGTTCATCTCGCAGAAGGCGTCCAGACCACACTGCCCGTCGGCGTGACAGACGAAGTCGCCCGGGCCGTAACAGGCGGAGAGCGCGCCGAGCGCGGTCAGCGCGGTCAGCCTGGCCAGCGCGGGCAGCGTGAGAATGGCGACCCCCGCGCGCTTCAAAACGTCCCTCCCAGCAGGCCAGGGCCGATCCAGACGGCGACGAAGTCATTCCGCGCGTGCCGGCGCACCAGTAGAAACCGGGCCACGCCCGTCGCCGTCAGCACCGCGCCGATCGCCAGCGCGCCGACGGCGACGTCGAGGCGCGCGCCGGCCGTCGACCAGTGGCTCTGGTACGCGCTGTAGCTCGGCGCGTTCTCGGCCTCGCCGCGCGCGCTCTCGGCCGCCACGAGGTAGCCGATGCCGATGCCCAGCGCGACCACGCCGGCGCTGGTCAGCCCGAGGCCCCAGGGATCGCGGCTCCAGCGCGGCGGCGCCGGTCTGGGGGGCGGCGGCGCCGGTGCCGGCGTCATGATCACCACCTCGGGTTTCTTGGCCAGCTCCTGCGCGCAGCGCGCGAGCGCGATCTGCGTGGCGTCGATCTGCAACGCAGGGGGCCTGGTGGTCAGGAAGCGCTGGTAGAGGACCACCGCGCCCCGGCAGTCACCGCCGAGCCGCTTGGCCTGCGCCTCGGCAAACAGGAACTCGCGGCGGGGATCGAGCGCGAAGCCCTCTTCCAGATCGCCGATGGCCGCCGCGTAGTCGCGCGTCTCGAACTTCTTCAGCGCGCGATCATAGAGCGCCTGCGCCGCCGGGTGCATGGGGCCCTCCAGCTCACCCGGGCCGCTCTCGGGCGCCGCGGCCGCCGGCGCGGCGGCACGCGCCGCCGCCGGGACCGAAACGGCGCCGCCCGAGACCAGAACGAGCAGAGCGACGAGAGCGAGCGGGCCGCAGCGAAAAGCCCGCCGTAGGTGCTCAGATCGAGGTGAAGGCCTACGCTGAATGGCCCGTCCACGTTATGCCCCTGCCACGGCGCTGTCGAGAGCCGCGGCTGCGTCGGGGGGCCAGGGACACGGTCGACGAGCTTCGCCGCGTGGGTCTTCAAGGCGTCGTCAGGGGGCCCGGGGCGAGTCGGGGTCCCAGGTGTGCAGACGTGACACCGGCGTCGGGGTCGGCGTCGGCGTTTCGGCGCGCGCGCGCTTGACCCGATGGGGGCGGGGAGGCGCCGCGGCGGTAGGTGTGGGGACCACCTCCGCCGCGATGATCTTGGTGGCGGCGGGCAGTTTCATCGCGGCGGGCGCCGGCGTTGCCGCGGTCGCGCTCGGTCCCACGGCCGCCGGCAGCGCGACCGGAGGCGAGGGCGCCCGCGCCACCTCGGTCTTCCATCTTTGGGCGGCCAGCCCTCCCGCCAGCGCGGAGACCGCGGCGAACGTTCCGGTCAGCGCCAGCGTGCGCACCCACTTTCGTCTGGTCGTCACCCGCCGGCGGGTCGGTCCGAACGCGTCGGTGGCGGTGCGCTCCTCGGCGCCGGAAGCGCGAGCGGCCACCGGACGTCCCGCCAGGTGCTCGCCCAGCGACTTGCCGGCGCGCTGCGCCTCCTGCCAGGCGGCCAGCTCGTCCGCGAACAGCCGCTGCATCAAGCCGCCCAGCGCGACCGTGGAGACGGGGATGCTCGCCTCGCGCGCGAAGGTCTCGAGCGCGACCTGCATCGCTTGCATCGTGGGGTAGCGGTGGGCTGGATCGGGCGCCAGCGCTCGCATCACGATGTCCGCCAGCGCCGTCGGGTAGACGCCCTTTTCTTCGGGCCAGGCGGGCCCGGGGGCGACACCGGTGGCGATGCGGTTGAGGATCTCGAGATCGCTCTCGCCCGTGAACGGCGCCGCCCCGGTCGTCAGCTCGTAAAGGATGGTCCCGAGCGCAAACACGTCGCTCCGGCGATCGACGGCGCGGCCCCGACACTGCTCGGGCGACATGTAGGCGAACTTTCCCTTCAGCGTCCCCTCCTGGGTGCGGGTCCGCTGCAACGCCCACTTGGCGATGCCGAAGTCGGAGACCTTCACCGCGCCGTCGTAGGAGACGAGCACGTTCGACGGCGAGACGTCGCGGTGGACGATGCCGAACGGCTCCCCGCCGGGCCCCAGCCAATCGTGCGCGTAATGCAGGCCCGCGGCCGCGGCGGCGACGATCTCGATGGCGTGTCCCAGCTCCAGCGGCGCTCCAGCGGCCGGGTCCTGTCCAACGCTGCGGGCGTGCGCGCGCATGAGCTCGCGCAGGTTGGCGCCATGGACATACTCCATGGCGAAGAAGGGCGCGTCACCATCGGCGCCGACGTCGTACACCTCGGTGATGTGGGGGTGTGTGAGCGTCGCCGACAGGCGCGCCTCGTCGAGGAACATCCGCAGGAGCTCGGGATCGAGCGCGTGCTGCGGCAGGATCCGCTTCAACACCACCAGCTTCTCGAACCCTTCGATCCCCACGCCCAGCAGCCGCGCCAGATAGATCTCGGCCATGCCGCCGACGGCCAGGCGACGAATTGGCTCATAACGGCCGATCGGACGGCCGTTGCCGGGGAGCGGCTCTGCCCCAGACATCTCCGCGCCCAGAATATCAGAACCCGGGGGGCATTCGCGCTCAGATGGACGGCATTGGCGCCGGCATCCTG
The DNA here is from genome assembly GCA_963847705.1 of uncultured Pseudomonadota bacterium. Classification (GTDB taxonomy): domain Bacteria; phylum Myxococcota_A; class Polyangia; order Fen-1088; family Fen-1088; genus JADGRB01. The sequence goes on from CAWKBC010000030.1 coordinate 40,783, forward strand.
GCCTGGCCGGCGGCGGGTGACGTTTCGCTGTTGCGCAACCCTGCGACGCGGCGACTTTTCCTCGATATTTCAGCTAGATCGCGGGGCGGCATGAGAGAATGGGCCGTATTCGCGGGGTTCTCTGGTTGCGCAACAAACGCCCCGAAAATGCTCCGCAAGCCCGGCCATCCGGCTGTTTCCGACGCAATTCGATTGGCCCCCTTATTGCGTAATCCAGCGAACGAAGGAGAGCCGCTCATGCGAGACAAGCTCACACTCAAGACACTTTGGTTGCTGCAGTCGAGCGTCCTCGGGTTGGCGCTCGGGGCCGGCGCCGGGTGCAGCTCGACGAGCAAGACCACCGGGAACGTCAGCGCGCTGCCGGCCGACGTCCAGGCGATCACCTTCTTGCAGCGCACGCCGCGCAACGACGACGGCAACGTCTTCGACTACGCCAACTTCGTCCCGGGCGGTCGGCTGTCGATGCTCTCCCCGCCCTCGGCGGACGGGCAGCTGACGGTCATCTTCCCGAACACGGCGACCTGCACCGCGCTCCTCAAGAACATGGACGGCACGGACGCCTCGCCCACCGACATCAGCAACTGCGTGAGCGGCTCCGACGTCCAGGCGTACAATCTCTCGTTCGACGCCAAGTCGGTGGTCTTCTCGGCCCAGCTCCCGGGCGACGGCAGCTACCAGATCTATTCGATCAACCTGGACGGGTCGGACCTGAAGCAGCTGACCAGCGGCGGGAACGACTTCGTCTATCCGGTCTACGCGCCGGGCGATCGCGTCACCTTCATGACCAACCGCAACGTCGAGGCGGACGCCGACCCCAGCTCGATGCAGTTCAAGGACGAGTACGAACGCGCGGTGACCGCCCAGGTCGGCAGCGTCACCACCAGCGGGACGGACCTGCAGCTCGGACCGCGCAACGTCTCCCACCGCGTCTCGCCGGCGCTGCTGCCCGACGGCCACGTGCTCTACACCGAGTGGATGCACATGGGCGAGGTCAACGAGGGGCACCTCCGCATGATGAACACCGACATGACGGGGATGAAGGAGGCGTTCGGCGACGAGCTCGCCGCGCAGTATCCGTCGACCAACAGCTACCTCAAGGCCCGCTACGTCAAGACCACGCCGTACTTCGACGTCGCCGCCAACAAGATGCTCGACGACTATCAGGTCATCGCCGTGGCCACCTCGCGCGATCGCACCCTGCAGTCGGGCAAGCTGTTCCTCATCGATCTCAACGGCAGCGAGGCCAACTCGACCTCGCAGGACCTGACGCCGCTCATCCCGGGCGATCGGTCGCCGAGCTCGCAGGGGATCGGCCGCTACTACGACGCCGAGCCGGTGGGCGACGAGGCCCCGGGGCAGTTCCTCACCTCCTGGTCGGATGGCCCGGTCCAGTCGGAGGAGCTCGACCGCGCGATGAGCACCGCGCAGTTCGGCATCTACGTGCTCGACGCGGCGAACGCCAACGCCAGCAACGGCGGCCGCTCGCCCATCTACGACGACCCGAACTACTGGGACGTCCTGCCCCGCCCGGTGAAGGTGCGCCCCGAGCCGGCCAACCTGGCTTCGCAGATCAGCACCACCGACACCAGCACCACCGTCGGCTGCCTCAACGTCTACAACTCGTCGCTGCTGACCATCCCGCAGGGGAGCGTGACGAAGGTGCGGCTCATCGAGGGCTTCTCGGGCGAAGAGGGGGGCGTCGACATGTTCGGCACCACCGAGTTCGACGGGCAGTCGAAGTACGGCGAGATTCCGATCCAGGACGACGCCTCGTTCGCCGCCGACGTCCCGGCCAACGTGCCGCTGCACATCCAGCTGGTCGACAAGTTCGGCATGGCCACGGCGGTCAGCGGCAGCCACGGCACGGCCGTGGACACCCCGGTCGCCAACGAGGACATCTGGTTCTCCGGCCGCTCGGGCGAGTCGCGCTTCTGCGGCGGCTGCCACGAGAACCGCACCGTGGCCTCGTCGATTCAGCCGGGGGCGACCCAGGCCGTCATCCACGGTCCGGTCAACCTCGACGCGCCCCGGGCCTCTCGCCAGTCGACCACGGCCTACGTGCTCGCCAACGGCGCCCTGCCGGCCGGGACCAACGCGGCCAACCCGGGTGACAACGACGTGCGCGGCGTCCCCTGGGATCTGGCCATTCAACCGATCCTCGACGCCAAGTGCGCCACCTGCCACAACGGCGACGCCACCCAGTCCTACAACCCGAGCTACACCGTCACCGACATGACCAGCGGGACCTCGCAGACCTTCGTGTTCGACCTGCGCGGCCAGAAGCTCAACGTCACCGTCGGTGAGAAGATGACGGGGGACTTCACCGCATCGTACCTGTCGCTGATGGGGCTGGGCGAGATCCTGGGCGACGACGTCGTCAAGATCACCGGGACGCCGCCCGACTACGTGACGGCGGCCGCGGCCGAGACCAGCAAGCTCATGACCGAGCACCTGAATCCGCCGCAGCGCTACCCGCTCGACACCAACACCCGCCTCGTGCCGGGCCTGGCGGTCCACCCGGTGGACGTCGGCGGAACCGAGCTGACGCCGGACGAGTACTACCTCTTGGAGCTCAACATCGACATGGGTGGCCAGTACTTCTTCCGGGAGAACCTGGACGAAGCAGGGTCTCAGTAACAACGGACGGGAGCCAGTGAACATGCGAATCATCAACATGAACGCAAAGAAGCTCGCGATCGTCGGCACGCTCGGACTCGCCCTGGCGGCGGGGCGGGGCGCGAACGCTGGGACCGGCGGCAGCGCCTCGACCATCCAGCAGGCCATCTCCGCCAACTCGGTCGACTCCATCAAGGCCGAGCTCGAACGGACGGAGTTCCTGGTCTGCGCCGCCTGCGTCGATCTGGTCACCCCGCTCGTCGACCACCCGGACGTTCGCGTCCGGACGGTCGCCGCCTGGTGGCTGGCCCGGCGCGGAATCGCCAAGACGATCCAGGTGCAGATGCTGACCCGGCTCTCGCAGCCCGACTCGACGGCGGCGCTCAACGCGGCTGACGTGCTGGGCGAGTTCCACTACGTCTCGTCGATCCCGGCGCTGGGGGCCGCGCTGTCGAACCCGACCTTCTCGGGGGCGGCGCGCGCGGAGATGGCCAAGGCGCTGGGGACGATCGGGCGCCCGGCGGGGACGCAGTATCTCACCACCGCGCTTGCCGACAGCGACCCACAGGTGCGCTCGGCCTCTCTGCTGGCGCTGCGGACCATCCCGGGCTTCCACGACGGCAGCGTCGCGGCTCCCCTCATCGGCGACGGCGACGCGGGCGTGCGCTCCGACGCGGTCGTCACCGTCGGGATGTTCAAGTACACCGGCGGAGCGTCGGCCCTCGTTTCGGCGCTCTCCGATCCGTCGCAGACGGTGCGCAAGAAGGCGGCCTGGGCGTTGGGCGAGATCGGGGCCTCTGCATCGACGGCCGGCCCGGCCCTGCAGAACGCCGCCGCCAACGATCCGAGCCCGCTCGTCCGCTCGCTGGCCAAGGCCGCGCTGACCAAGCTCACGCAATAAGCTCGATTCTCGTCTCTCGCGTCTCGTTGTTCATCGTTGGTCGGTGTTCACAACCCGAGCGGGACTTGGTACAATCGGCGTCCCCGGAATGCGTTCTTCCCAACAGGGCAGGGTCGGTTACGGGCTCGCAGTCGTGGCTGCGACGTTGCTCTTCGGCTGCCGGCCGGCCTCGCCGCCCGAAGAACATTTCTACGACGTCCACATCCAGCCGATCCTCAACGCCTCTTGCGTGGGCAACACGTCGCCTTGCCACAGCATCGCCGTCGATCCGGTCACCAACAAGCCGACCGCCCTCGGCAACCTCGATCTCTCCTCGTTTGACGGGGTCCAGAAGCGGCGCGACGTGCTCCGGACCTACGGCAGCTACCCGCAGCCGCTGCTGCTGTTGAAGGCGATGCCGCCCGAGAGCAACCAGATCCCCTACCAGGGAAACTTCTATCCGAGCGAGATCCAACACAGCGGCGGCTCGCCCATCCAGCCCAACTCTGAAGCCTACTTCGAGCTGAAGAACTGGCTCGACAACGGCGCCAATCGCGACGGGATCGCGCCCCAGGCGGTCGCCAACAAGGGACAGGGCCCCTGCAGCGACGCGCTTCCTCCGGTCAGCCAGCGCATCGCCGTCGACACCACCAGCCAGGCCTACCAGGACTTCAAGGACAACATCGAGCCGATGCTCGAGTCGTCGTGCGCCTACGGCAGCTGCCACAGCTCGCCGCAGGCCGACATGTACCTGACCTGCGGTCAGGGGGGCACCGACCCGGACGCCGAGACCGCCTTCAACTACGCGCAGGTGGCCGGCTTCGTGATCGCGCCGCCCACCGACCCGACGATGGTCAACGTCGATCAGAGCGAGATCCTCCTGCGGCCGCTGGCCGTCGCGGCCGGCGGTGTGAGCCACACCGGCGGGACCTTCTTCCAGTCGCGGACAGACAGCACCTGGATGTCCTGGGAGTCGTGGGCCAAGGAGGTCCAGGCCGCGCCGCCGCTCGCCTATGGGCCCAAGACGGCCGGGCAGACGTTCTTCGAGGAGCACGTCATGCCGAAGCTGCTCGTGCGCGGCTGCGACCTCGAGGGGTGCCACAGCCCCGATGGGTTCAACGACTTTCGCCTCCGCTCGGGCGCGTTCGGCTTCTTCGCGCCGGCGGCGCTGACGCGCAACTACCACGCGCTGGCGGACGAGTTCATGGCCTTCGACACCGTCGACGTCAAGCAGTCACGCGCGGTGAAGAAGAACATCATCGCCGCGTCGGGTGGCACCACCCATCGCGCCGGATCGATCCTGGAGGACATCAACACCTCGGTCGACACGCCCTGCCCGCAACCGTTCGTCGACGGACCCGGCACGCGTGCCTTCTGCGTGCTCCAGGCCTGGCAGCAGGCCGAGCGGCAGGATCGGATCGCCGCCGGGAGCGTCTCGCCGATGACCGCCGGCAGCACGCTGCCGCTGGCGTTCGTGGCGCGGCCGACGAACGGCGACAATCTCCTGCACTTCGACACCTATGAAGGGGGGGCCGATCTGAGGCTGGCCGACGCCACGCTCGACGCCAACGGCCAGGTGACCGCGGTGGGCAACGTGCGCAGCGCGCTCGGCCCCTGCGCCGGCCTGGCCGGCGAGGACGTCGACGTCCGCGGCCCCGAGTGGAGCTACGACGCGACCAAGGTGGTCTTCGCCGCGCGGCCGGGGGCGGCCAGCGGGCTCGAATCTGTGGATGCTCGACGTGGCAGGCGGGACCTGCACCAAGCTCACCACCGACGCGGGCCGGATGGTCAGCGGGACCAATGTCCGGGTGCACAACTTCGACCCGGTCTTCGCGCCCGACAACACCATCGTGTTCGCCTCGACGCGCTCGGGGACCCTCACCCAGCGGAACATGCTCCCCAACTCGGACCTCTTCCGGGTCAATCCGACCAACCCGGGAACGTTCAGCTACGACTTCAGCAACCCGACGCAGATGACCTTCTTGCTCAACTCGGAGCTGTCGCCCGCCTTCATGCAGGACGGGCGGGTCAGCTTCACCGCCGAGAAGGCCACCCCCGATTTTTACCAGCTGTCGGGCCGCCGGATGAACTGGGACCTCACCGACTACCACCCGCTGCTGGCGCAGCGCGCGCAGTCGACCTCCACCTTCGACAACAATCTCTTGCCGTCGGTCGGTTACCAGGAGGCGACGGAGATCCGCGAAGGGCTCGATCGGAACTTCCTGCTGATCCTCTCGAACGAAGGGGCGAAAGGGGGCGGCGGGGCGCTGGCCACCTTCAACCGCTCGATCGGCCCGTTCGAGGCCGACCGGACCGACGTCACCTTCTTGAAATCGATGGTCATCGTCGACCCGGCCGCCGCGCCGGCCGCCGACGGCACCACCACCGGCGCCTACCGCTCGCCGTTCTCGCTCCCCAACGGCGAGATCCTGGCGTCCTACGACCCCACGGTCAAAAACATCATGACCGACATCCCGCAATATCAGCTGGTCGCGGTCGACCCGCAGACCGGAACCAGCCGCCCGCTGGCCAGCGACGGGTCGCTCTCCTATGTCGAGGCGGCGCTCGGCTACAAGCGCGGCGAGACGGAGCTGTTCTCGAACCTGCCCCAGCTGGTCTTCGGCGGCCACGCCGGGCAGACCGACGCCGGCAACAACGGCATCATGCATTTCCCGGATGTGCCGGTGCTGGCCACGCTGCTGGGCGCCAACCTGCGCCGGGGGCGTGACGTCGCGGCGTTCGACGGGGCAGCGTCGCTGAAGGTCTACCAGGACCTTCCGCCACCGGCGAGCTCGACCACCTCCATCATCCCCACGGGGGCGCTGGCCTACTCGCAGCTGATGCCCCGCGGCTCGGCGAGCCTCATGGGGGATCACTCGTTGAAGGCGCTCGTTCCCGCCGGGGTGCCGCTGATCCTCGAGTTCGACGACGGCAACGGGAAGGCCCTGTTCACGATGTCGGAGGAGCACCAGGTGACCGCGGGGGAATACATCACCCCCGGTCCCCAGCGCGCGTTGTTCAACAACATCTGTGGCGGGTGCCACGGCAGCCTGAGCGGCTCGGAGCTGGACGTCGCGGTGAGTGCGGACGCCCTCACCGGCGCCTCCATCTCGCAGTCGCGCTACGCCGACCCGCAGCAGCTCCACTAGGAGAGCTGCAGCAGACGGACAGCTGCCGATTCCCGACAGCGGGCCAGCCCGATCGGGCCCGGTTGTGGATAAACTGTTACCAAAAGATCGTAGGCCCGAAAACAGGCCGAAACATGCATCTGCGATTGTAGAGCGTCGTGCTCGTCGCCGCTTCCTCGGATTCCAAGCCCTCAACCCCTTCGGTCAACTCGGTGGTTCGCCGTCCCGACACCGCCACAGCCGCCATCTTGGCCCTCACAGCTGATCCGGAGGTCCGAGATCTGCTGCTCGAGCTGGCCATCGCAGAAGGGTTTGGTGTTCGCTGCGCCGAGACCGAGGCCGAAGCGGCCGAGATTCTCGCTCTGGAGCGTCCGGGCCTGGTGCTGGTCGACCTCGACATGCCGGCACGGACCGGGACGAAGTTCCTGCGGACCCTCCGGCAGGGCCCCTTGAACGGGATCCCCTGCATCGCCATCACCGCCTCCAACGACCCGATGCTGGCCGTCAGCGTGGATGCGTCGATCTTCTACAAGCCGGACCTCGACGGGATCGACACGGCGATCGGGCGGCTGTTCTGGCCCGAGACCTACGGCCGCTGAGCCTGGTCAGCCGAGCCGGGGCAGCCGGGCGAGCAAGAGCCCGAGGGTCTCACGCCGATTCATTCGAGAAGGTTAGCTGATCGCGTGGACGACGCGCGGCTCCGCCGCGCGGAGTCCTTCGCGGGAGGGTTGGGAGCCCTCCCAGGTTCCCATCAAAAACGGACCGAAAATGACCCTTGCAGGATGTGGGCGTAAGGGCGGTCGGGGTTGGGCGCGTAGATCGAATCCAGGTGATAGACGAGCAGCTCGTACTTCACGTCGGCCTCCATCTCGGCGAACCAGCTGGAGCGCTCCTGCTGCGGGCGGCGCAGGAAGGCCATCCGGCCGCCGACCAGATAGTTGCTCATCGGCGACAGCTCCCGGTCGCCGGTCCAGTACTGCCCGGCCGGGCCGAGGATGTGGTACTGGTCGCTGTTGCGATAGAAGCTGGCGCCGCTTTGCAGGTGATAGTGGCCGCGCAGGGACAACAGCATCACCGAGCTGAGGTACTTGTTCACCACCAAGTCGCCGGTCACCGCCTGCATCGCCCAGCTGTCCTCGTAGAGGCGCGCCATCCCGATCCCCGACGCGCGCCACTGCGGAAAGGCATAAGCCGCGCGGGCGAAGAGGGCGTAGCGCTGGCGGTAGGTCGGCTCGTGCTCCTGCGGCTCCTGGTGCTCGCCGCCGACCTGCACGCTCCGGTAGGGGTTCGACTGGAAGCCGTCGAGGATCTGGATCGTACCGCCCCCCTGGATCACCAGGCGGGGGGTCATCGTCCAGGAGAGCGAGGGCTCGACCGCGTCGATGCTGAGCGGCTGGGTGACCACGTCGGTGTAGGTCGAGTTGAAGCAATGGGCGGACGACGTGAGCGGCTGCAGATGCAGCGCCGTTTCAGCCATGCTGTTGTTGGCGTCGCAGACGCTGTCCCAGTTGTGGCTGTACGCCACCACGAGCGTGAAGTTGTGGTCGTAGAGATCGTCGCGGGCGGTGACGGAGAGTGAGTGCGATCGGTAGTCATGCTCCCAGCCGTAGGCGTAGGAGGCGCCGATGCCGGCGTCCGGGCGGTTGTAGCTGAAGCCGCCGTGGACCTGCTGGCGGAAGTCCTGGAACGGGGTGGCCTTGGTGACGGTGTCGACGAACACGGCGGGGGTCGCGCCGCTGACCGCGTCGGCCTCCCAGCCGGCCGTGACGCCGAGGCCTCCGCCGATCGGCGAAGCGGCATCGACCTGCGGGTGAATGACGGTGATCCCTTTGTTGCTGGTGGACGGCTCGCGGAAATACGTCAGGCGCGCCGAGGCCTCTGTCGGATCGTCGGCGCGCGCCGGCGCGGCCGACAACAGGGCCGAGACCAGGGGCAAGACGGCCGCCGCCAGGGTGAGGCGCGCCGGGCGTCTCAGTTGCAACCGCACCCTCCGCCGGCGGTCCCACTCCCTCCGATCGCGCCCTCGCGGTTCTCCAGGATGTGCTGCTCGGCGGCCTGCTCCTGCCCGATGGCGTCGAGCGACATGATCCGGTCGGCCAAGAGCTCCCGCTGGTGGGGCCGCACGGTCCACTTCGAGGCCGCGCACCCATTGCAAACCACGGCCGCCGCCGCGACGGCCACCAGCGCCAGGCGGCGCAGGACGCCTCTCCCGCGGCTAAAAATAGACGCTGAGTGCACCTGAGTACTCCTGGATTCGTTGGGTGTGGTTGGCGTCGAAGATGACGTACTGGCGGGCGTCGCCCCGCAGCGTGAGGCGCTTCTTGAGCGCGACGATCAACCCTCCGCCGACGTTCAGCATCGAGTAGTTGCCGGTCTGGATGGCGAACTGATCGGCCTTCTTGTGGCCGAAGGCGCCACCCGCCGAGGCCCCCACGAAGGGCGTGACCGGCGACGAGGCGAACAGGAAGGCGTTGAAGCCCCCTCCGGCATAGATGACGTCGATCTGGTTGCCGACCGTCTCGCCGATCATCCCCTCGAGCGAGACGTGCGGCGCCAGGAGCCAGGAGGGGCGGAAGAGAAACATTCCGTCGCCCCCCAGGACGCCGGCGGAGAAGGTGAAGCCGACATTCTCCTCCTCCAGCGGCGGAGGCGAGAAGACCGCGGTCCCCATCCGCTTCCAGACCGAGGGGCCCTCGTGCGCGGCGGCGGTGTCGACGTCGAGCGGGAAGACCTCGTCTCCCAGGATCCAGCCGTAGGTGCCGTCGGGGAGCTCGACACGGAACCAGTGATCGTGGGAGGCCCGGCCGATGGCGGGCAGCACCTCGTTGAGCTTGGCGCGGTAGACCACCCGGAACGCGAAGCCCGGTCCGGTGTGGACCTGTGCCTCCTCGGCGATCACGCGCACCAGCGCGCGGTCGTCGGCGCGCGCCCGGAGCGTCGTCAGCAAGACGACGGCGATGCAAGCGCCCCCCAACGCGCGGACGATCATGGCGACGTGACCCACGCCTGGAGGGTGGTGACGAGATCCTTGGCCTGCTGCGAGGAGGGATCGATCAACTCGCCGCCGCCGTGGACCTGGATGTTTTCGGGGAACGTCAGCAGCCGACTGTCGGGCGCGTCGGAGCAGCTCATCTGCTGGGAAGCCTGCGTATAGTCGTCCAGGATGTCCTGAGGGAGCGGGTTGGGCAGCGGCGTCGGAAGCGCGGCGATCTCGGCCGTGATGTCGGTGAGGGTCATCTGCGTGAGGGTCCCGAGGCCGTGGCAGCTGGAGTCGAAGCAGTGCTTCCCGTTGTATTCCAGCCCCAGGAACATCGGCCAGATCGTCGTGACGAAGTACTGCTGGCCCGGCTCGCAGATGTTCACGTCGGCGGGCGGCGCGCCGAGGTCGACGGTCTGGCAACCGAAGGCCCCGCCCAGCAGCGAGGCCGCCGCGAGGAGGAGGAGACGACCGGCGCGGCGGCTCAAAACGTGTACCTCAGGTAGGTGGTCGCCATCAGCTCCTGGCTGCTGGAGAGCTCCGCCATGACGAAGTAGCCGCCGCGCAGGCCGACCGAGAAGTGCCGCGACAGCGAGTGGTAGTCGATCCCGGCGCCGCCGCCCGCGATGAAGCCGACGCGGTACCGCGGCTCGACCCCCAGCACGTAGAGCGCGTTGGTCGACAGCCGCTCGGCCCCGATTCCCCCCTCGCCGAAGATCGAAGTCTGACCGAAGCGGTAGGTCAGCTTCCCCTCGACCAGCGCCTGGTAGGTCTGCAGCAGCTGGCCGTTGAGCGGGTTGTCGCCGGTGAGCTGATGGGTCGAGCCGACGAAGTGCGCCTGCAGCGCAAAAAAGCGGAAGAGGTCGTAGCCGACCCGCGCGCCGATGGCGAAGCCGGGGGAGACGTCGTTCCCCGCCTTGCCGAAGAAGGCCACCGAGCCGACCTCCCCCTCGGTGAAGAGGCCGTGGGCGAACTTGGCCGGGTCGGGGAAGACGACGGCGCTCGGTTCGGCGGTGACCTGGGCGCGGGCGGCGGACGCGCCCGCGACCAGCCAAGACGTCACCAACGCCGCCATCAGCTTGCGAGATCGTCTTGGTCTCAATGGCCCCTGGTCGTCACATCATGGCCGGCGCGGGCGGGACGAACAGCGTCGGCGTCGGCGAGAAGAGCGTGTTCGTGGTGTCGTGCAGCAACTGCCCGTCGTCGTCGCGGACACGAATGTCGTAGCTGCAGGACATGCTGCGGTTGGCGGTGAAGCTGACGTCAATCTCGATGAGCGCGGGGATGACGACGTTCGGCGGCACCATGCTCAACCCGATCGGATTGACCTGCGAATTGTTGATCAACACGGCGTTGAAGGGGGCCATCCAGCGACCGATGGCGTCCAGATCCAGCTCCGCCTCGTTGAAGTCGTCCTCGCGCACCGTCCCCGAGATGGTCTGCCCGGGGGCGATCGCCTGCGGGGTCACCGGGATGAGCGGGATGTACTGGGGGGGATCGTCGTTCCCCTCACCGAGCGTCATGGCCACGATGTTCGAGTCGTACTTGGTGTACTCGTTGGCGCCGTCGATCCCGATGCTGAACTGCGAGGGTCCGTCGGTGTTGTCTCCGTCCATGGGCGTGTAGGTGACCTGGTAGGTCAGCTCGATGTGGACGTGATCGCGCTGGATCCAGGGAACGTCGAACCCCAGCGTGGCGGTCTGCGTGTCGAGCTCCTTCTTCTCGGCGTCGGTCGGGTTGCGAAACTGCAGCGTCATCCCGTTCTCGATGCGGGGCGAGGCCCCCGTCATGTCGGCGCTTCCGCCGCTGATCACCAGCGCCGGGGTGGTGGGCGAGGCGAAGTAGATCGGCGTGTTGTCCATCCCCTGGCAGCCGAGCGCCAGCGGCGACAGCAGCGAGAGGGCCAAGGCGACCTGACCGCCGGCCCGGGTGCCGCCCTGTTTGCCCCATAAGCATCCTGGCATCAGGACCCTCCTTTGAAGACGAAGGGAAAGCGGCCGACGATCGTCTGCCCGGGCGCCTTGGGGAACTGCCACTGCTTGACCTGGCGGACGATGCACCCTTCGACGGCGGCGTCGTTCATGGCGCTCGATTTGACGTTTGCCTTGCTGACGGTGCCGTCGGGCTGAATCACCCAGAAGATGTCGATGTTGCCGGAGAGCGAGCTCTTGTGCTGGAGCTCCTTCTCGTAGCAGTACTTCACGCCCGCGAAGTGGGCCTTGACCACCTTGTAGACCTGATCCTTCGACAGCGAGCCGTCGGTGTCGCCGCCGCTGGTGCCGAGGCCGACCGACACCTCGTGCTCGCCGCGCTCGGCCAGCTTCGGTCCGCGGCCGTGGCCGTGCGCGCCCCGGCCGCCAGTGTCGAGGTTGCCGGCGCCGTAGATGTGCCCGTAGCCGGTGCCGCCGCCGCCCGGCCCCGACCCGCTGGTGGCGAGGCCGCCCGCGCCGTGTCCGACGACCATCTTGGCGCCGGCCATTCCCGCCATCGCCTGCTCGACGTCGTTGCTCTGCGCGAACAGCCTGGAGAGCCCCGAGCCCGGCGCCTTGTCGCGCCCGATGATGCTGAGGATGCCGACCTTCTGCACCTTCTCGCGCAGGATGTCTTCCCGCCCCTTGGGGATGACGGTCTCCTTGGGGGTGGCGTCGTTGCGGCCGATGCGGCCGGCCTTCTCCTTGGCGCGCTTGGTCTGACCTTCCTTCTCGGTCGACTTCTCGGCCTCTTCCTCTTTCTGCTTCTTGACCTCTTTCTTCTCGAACTCGATCGCCGCGGGCGCTTCGATCTTGGCCACCCGCTGCGCGTCGAGCGCCAGCGGCGGCTTGGGCTCCGTCTTCTCCCACATGATGTTGAGGAGCAGGGCCAGCGCGCCGAGCACGATGCTGGTCCCGACGGTGATCTGCACCATCTGCGGATCGCGCACGCGCGGGCGCGCGATGAGGTCCGGGGGATCGACCCAGCGGAGCTCGAGCCGCACGTCGCTGCCGTCGGCGAAGATCAGCTTGGCCTTGTCGCCGCGGGCGAGGTCGACGTCGCGCGAAGCGATGTCGGCCACCGATGTGCTGATCCCGCCCAGCGTCAGCTCTCCCTTGAGCGCCGAGGCGAGGTGAAGGACGTAGCCGTCGCGGCGCGGCTGCAGCAGCAGGAACTTGCTCTTCCCCTCCAGCGCCGGCGTCGCGAAGGTGGCGCGCTTCGACGGTCCCACGGTGATCTTGCGGCGACGCGCCAGCAGGCGATAGCCGATGATCTGGCCGCGCCAGATCATCGCGACCTGGAGCATCGCGTGCGCCGTCACCGGACGGGGCGCCGTCCGACGCCGCACAGGCTGAGGGCCCGGCGGAGCTGGCGGCAGCGCGTGAGAGTGTGTGGTTGCCAAGGGGTCACCTATTTGTCTACGTCAGAGGCTCTTGTCATCGGCGCTTTGGCCGAGCTCCTTCATGAACGAGCGCTTGTCGGGCGCCGACATATCGAGCTCCAGCTTGACCCGGTTCAAAAAGTAGAGGAGTTGCGGGGTCTTGAGCTTCCCTTCGACGTCCATGGCGCCGAAGGTGTAGGTCTTGGTCTTGACGTTCTTGCCGCCGGCCTTGGCCTCCCCGGCCGGCTTGGCGTCGTCGGAGGACTGGCCGCCACTTTGGCCGCCGCCTTCGTTCGACCCTTCGGCCTCGGCGACCGGCGCCGGCGGGGCGACACTTCGCTCCTGCGTGTGCGCGGGCGCCGGTCTGTGGGCCGCCGCGTGTCGCCTGGCCGGCTTGGCCAGCGCGCGGCCGTCAATCGCCAGGGTCAGCGCGAGGGCCAGCGCCAGCGCGGCCACCCGCGGGACGAGCCTCCCCGTCAGTTGCAGTCTCGCGCGAGGTCTCACTTCAGCTCCTTGAGCCGCGCCTCGACGTCGGCGCGGCGGGCGTCGTCTTTCCCCACCGCCTGCAGGTACTGGGTGAGCAGATCCTTGGCCTTGGCCGGGACCTTGTCGAAGTCCATGTAGAGGACGCCGAGATCGTAGAGCGCGGGCGGATAGTCGGGCTCGATGTCGAGCGCGCGTTCGTACGCCTTGCGGGCCTGATCGAATTTCCCTTCGCCACGCGAGGCGACGCCCAGCGCGACCTGCGACTCGGCGTCATTGGGATCGATCTCCACCGCCTTCTCCAGATCCGCCCGCGCCTTCTTGTAGTCGCCGCAGTCGAGGTAGACGACCGCCTTGTTCAGGCGCGCCTGGACGTACTTGGGATCGAGCTCCGAAGCCTTTTGAAAGTCCAAGAAAGCCTCCTGGTCATGACCGCGTTCGAAGGCGACGAGGCCCAGGTTGTTCCAGACGAAAGCACTCTTGGGGTCGAGATCCGACGCCTTGTGCAGCGCGGTCTCGGCAAGTTCGAACTTCCCCATTTTATAGTAGGTCAGCGCCAGAGCGTTATAGGCAATTACGGTGTGGGAGACGTCCCCACCTGCCTCCGTCAGCAGCAAACGCGCCTGTTCCAGCGATTCGTCGAGCGTCGTCGATCCTTGTTCGCCCGCTTCGCGCAGCACCTGGCTGTAACGGGCGCGCATCTCGAAGTCGTTGGGGTCGGAGGTGAGCCAGCGGGAGTAGACCTCGCCCGCTCGCTTTCTACCTTGGCCGTTCTTCGAACGACGCAGGCTCTCACCGTAGGCCAGCACCGTCTGGCGGGCGCCGGGCTGGATGTCGAGCGCGTGCTTGAAGTCGTCGGCCGCGACGTCGAAGTTGCCGAGCGCCGTCTCGACGACGCCGAGATCGTGCCAGGCCTCGAACAGGCGCCCGTCGAGCCGCGTGGCGCGCGTCAGCGGCTCGAGCGCGTCCTTGTAGTGCTTGCGCCCGGTGCGCATGATCCGGACGCCTTCATCAAACGCCGCTTGGGCTTCGGGGCTGGTCTTGGGCAAGGCCACCGGCGCGATCGGATTGACGGCCGTCGTCCCCGGAGGCGGGGCCTTGTGGGCGCAGGCGCCCAACAGTCCCCCGCTCAGCGTCGCCACGGCCAACACCCACGCCAACGCTCTCGATCGCAGCGAAAACCACGCGAGCGCCGGGATCACCACCTCCTCGCGCTCACGTGAACCCCGGGCCGCGCGGAATCGGGAGCCGCCCGCTCGATTCGTCTGATCCTCCGCACGGGACTTTTTTCCGGCCGCGGTGAGCGCACCTGTCGATTCGAGGCCGCGCTCACCGCGGCCGGAAAAAAGTTCATGTGCGGAGGCGGAGGGGAGAACGAGCGGGCGACCTTGATTCCGCACATGCCCGGGGTTCACGGGCGGCGCGTTTACGCGCGGCGAGTTCAGGTTCGGTATCGCGCCGACTGGGACAGAGCGCGCGGCCGATGCGCGAAGCGCGAGGCCCGTGAGGCGTGCCGATGCGCGAAGCGCGAGGCCCGTGACGCCCGCGCGACATGCCGATGCGCGAAGCGCGAGGCCCGCGAGGCCCGTGAGGCGTGCCGATGCGCGAAGCGCGAGGCCCGCGACGCCCGCGCGACATGCCGATGCGCGAAGCGCGCGGCCCGCGCGGCCCGCGCGGCCCGCGACGCCCGCGCGGCCGCGGGTGGGGCGTCTATTGATCACGTCGCACCTCCTCGATCCGGTCGAGCGTCACCCGTGGCTCGCCTGGGCGGGTGGAGAGCCGCAGCTCGGCCTCCTTGGGGAATTCGTTTTCGGCCAGGCGCCCCAGCGCCTGCCGGATCGCTTGCGTGTGCTTGTTGTAGACGCCGATCTGCAGCGCGCGCGCGTAGCCGGACTTGTAGGCGTCGATCGCCTTGTCCTCGATCACCACGATGACCTTCTCCAGCTCGTCGCGGTACATCTGCTTCTCGTCTTCCTTGAGGTCCTTCGGGACCGGCGCGTTGCGCATCGCCTTGGCGAAGGCCTCGTAGCCCTGGCCGATGCGCAGCAGCGAGGCCGTTGCCCACTCGGGTGACTTGTAGGTGACGACGTCGAGATAGATCGACTTCGCCTCTTCGAGCCGCTTGGCCTTCTCCTCGAGGACCTTGGCGAGCTGCCTCGGCTTGCCGGCGATCTTGATCTTCTCGTAGTCGAGGTAGGCCAGCTCGCCCTGGATGTAGCGGGCCTCGGCGGCGTAGTAGCTTCCTTCGTCGCTCCCCTTGCCGTGCTTGCCGTAAGCGGCCAGCGCCTTGGCGGCGGTCTCCTTGGCGGCGGCGTCGTTGCCGGCCTTGAGGTGCGCATCGGCCTCGCGGGCCAGCGCCTCGACGGTCTTGCCGTCGCCCGGGTAGACCTTGCTGAAGGCGGCGAACGAGGCGGCGGCGCCGCGCCAATCCTTCTGATCCTCGCGCACGACGGCGGCCTGAAAGGCGACGTCCTTGGCGTCGGGGCGGTCCTTGTAACGCCTGGCATACTCGCCGTAGTGCTTGATGGCCCGGTCGTGCTGGCCCAGGCTCTGGCGCAGGACGCCGGCGGAGCGGAGCGCGTCGGCGGCGTGGCTGTTCTGCGGATACTTCGCGGCCAGCTGTTCGTAAAGGCCGGCGGCCTTGTCGTAGTAGGCGATGTTCTCCTCGATGCGGGCGGCGGTGAAGAGCGCCTCGGGGGCCTCGCTGGCCGCGGGATACGTGTCGGCCAGCTGCTTGTAGGCGGCGACCGCCTCGTCCTGCTTCTTCTCCTTTTCGTAGACCACGGCCGCGTTGTTGAGCGCCTTGGGGGCGTAGCCGTTCTGCGGATACTCGTTCGGCACCCGCAGGAAGAAGGCGGCCGCCTTGTCGTACTCGCCGCTCTGCGCGTACTTCTCGCCCGACTTCATGACCGCGCCGACGATCAGCTTGTCGAGGCGATCCTGCTCGTCCTTCGAGGCGAAAGCCTTGGTCTTCTTGAGGCGGCGCGCCCAGCTCTCGATGTTCTCGTAGTCCTTGGCCTTGCCGAGCGCCTGCAAGATGCGATCGCCGGCGGCGCCCGCGTTGGGGTCGTCGGGGTAGCGCTCGACGATCAGGCCGAACCGCTTGACCGCCTCGTCGTAGTCGCCGTAGTCGAAGAAGAACTGCCCGTTCTTGTAGATGACGGTGACGATCTCCTTGTCGTTGGGGAAAAGCGTGGCGTAGAGGTCGGCCGCCTCGCCGAACAGGCGATCGCTGTCGGTGATCTCGCGCTTGCCGGCGCCGGCGCCGTTGCTGGGGATCGGCTTGCGGACCTTCTCGAAGGCCCCCATCGATTGCAGGAGCGCGTCCTTGTGGTACTTGCCGACCGGCTGGGTCTTGCCGACGGCCAGGTACTCGCGGCCGGCGTCCTCGTATTTGCCGAGCTTGAAGTAGAGGATGTCGGCGCGCAGGTAGCGCAGCTCGGCGGCGTCGAGCGCCTCGGGGAAGTTGGCCAGGTAGAACTGGTAGGCCTCGGCGGCGCGCGCGTAACGATCCTTGTCGACGACCTTGGTCGTCTTCTCCGTCTGCTGCGCCTCGGCGTGCATCGTCTTGGCCAGGTTGCGGATCAGCCCCTCGGCCATGGTGCGGGCATGCTCGACCGCCTTCGGACGATCCTTGTTGGCGGTGGCCCAGGCGCTGCGGGGGCCGTAGTCGCCGGCCAGCTTCCGCATCTCCTCGACGGCGGTCTTGGTGTCGCCGAGGAGCTGATACCCCTCGACGATCTTGCCGGCGTGGTCGGGGGCGTCGCTGGCGTTGGGATCGAGCTCGATGAGCAGCCGATAGGCCTCGACCGCGCGCTCGTAGCGGGTCTGGTCGAAGACCGTGTCGGCCAGCTGCTTCAGAACCTTGCGCGAGTATTGCTTGCCGCCGATCTGGGCCAGGAACTCGAAGGCGTCGCGGGCCGTCTTGGTGTCATCCTCCGTGAAGAGCTCGACCAAATAGTCGAGCGCCTCGCCCTGCAGCTCCTCGGCCCGCTTCTGCTGCTCCTCGCTGCGCCCCGCCTTCTTCTTGGCGAGATCGAGCACGTCCTTGAACCGCAGCGCCGACTTGGTGGTGTCGCCCAGCTTCCAGTAGCACCAGGCGGTCTTGAACAGCGCCAGATCGTAGAGCGTCGACTGGGGGTGCTCGAGGACCTTCTCGTAGGCCTCGAGGGAGGTCTTGTAGTCCTGCTGCTCGTAGAAGCGGTACTCGGCGATCGCCATCCAGGCGTCGGCGATGTAGCGGGAGCGCGGGTACTTATCGAGGATGATCTGGAAGTACCTGATCGACTCGCCCAGCTTCCCCTGATCGCGCAGCGAGAAGGCGTAGAGGTAGATGACCGTGTCGATCTTGCGGAACTTCGGGTACTGGTCGATGAGCTGCAGGTAGGTCGCCTGCGCGCGGCTCAGATCGATGGTCGGCGGGCGGTGCGGAACCTTCGGGCATTCCGCGCGATCGGCGTGACAGGCCGACACCGCCGCCTGATAGCGCCCCATCTTCTCGAGGTAGACCTCTTTCGACTCCTCCCAGTAGAGCTCGGCCAGCTTGTAGAGGGACTCCGCCTGCTCCTTGGCGCGGAAGCCGGCCGACCCGCGCGGGTTCTCATGCAGGTAGGCCTCGAGGAGGCGGATCGCCTCCCGCCGCGCCTCGGTGATCTGCCCTTCCTTCTCTTCCAGCGCCTTTTGCAGGATCGGCGGCAGCGTCTTCTCGGGCTCGCTCGCCTTGTCGTCGTCGCCCTTGCCGCCTTTGCCGTTCTTGTCGGCGGGCCTGTCCGCCGCGGCGAACGCGGTTCCGCGCGGCGCCAAGAGCGGCAACGTCAGCGCGAGCGCACCGACGATCGACAGGGCGAAGCGCCGCGACCGGGCGAGGCCCGCTCTATTTGAAGTTCTCGTACTCATCCGACCAGTACTCGCCCTCGAACGGCCAGTACTCCTCGTCATCGCCCATCAACCCCTCGAGCTGGAGGGTGGCGAACAGCTCAGCCGGGTAGCGGCCGTCGCGCAGGTGCTCGACCTCGATCTCCAGCTTCTTCTTCTTGCCGATGATGGCGTCGATCTGGGTGAGCCGCGCCTGCCGGAGCAGATCGCGCAGCCGCTTGTCCAGATCCGCCAGCGCCTTGCCGGCGATGAGCCCTGTCGCCGTGACCAGGTGCGCGCGCAGCTTCCGTGCCTCGGCGCCCAGGGCCAGCGTCGCCGCCGCCTCCTTGGCGAAGGGGCCGCTGCCGACGTTCTTGAGCCGCGCCGCCCGGTGCGCCTCGTCGGCGAGCTGGCTCACGCGCTCTTCCATCTCCGGATCGCCGGCGGCCAGCGGGCGCAGCGACTCGACGTCCTGCACCAGGCGCACCGCCTCGGTGGCGTCGACCCCCTCGGCCTGGCCGTCGATCTGCGCCTTCTGGTGCGCGGTCAGCTCGTCCCAGATGGCGACCTCGTTGGGGATCCGGCCGGCCTCGCGATCGAGCGCCTGAATGTCGCCATAGAACTTGTAGAAGCGCGGGTCGACCTTGAGCAGATCGGCGATCGGATCGTGCGGCGTGGCGATCGAGGCCTTGCTGAGCAGCCGCCGGTAGAGCGCGCCGCGCTTGGCCGGGTCCTTGAGCAGCGCCGCCACCTGCACCTCGATCGGGCCGTAGACCTGCACGAACCTCTCCAGCGTGGCCCGCACGGTGTCGAACTGGCAGGACTTGAGGTCGATCATCGCGTGCAGCAGCATCACGTCGGGCGCCAGCGGCGAGGCGGGGAAGTTGTGGTCGAACTCCTCCAGAAACGCGCGGGCCGCCTCGTACTCCCCCTTCTGGAACATCGACCACGACGCCTCGAAGAGGGCGTCGGGCAGGCGATCGGAATCGGCGGGGACCCGGAAGTAGAAGTAGTAGGCGTCGTCGTACTTCCCCTGCTCGTGGGCGATCCGGCCGAGCGCCAGATAGGCCAGGTCCTTGACCGCGAAGTAGCGGCCGTCGATGAAGAAGGTGAAGCGGTCCTGGTCGGCCTGCTCGACGATCTCGCACAGGTTGCGGCGGGCCGAGGCGAAGTGATTCTGGCGGGCCTGGATGAGGCCGCGGAAGTAGAGGGCGGCCGCGTAGAAGCGCGACTGGCGGTCGACCGCGGAGAAGAGCGCCTCGGCCTGGGCGGCGGCGCCGGTCTCGTAGGCGACCTTGCCGGCCAGGTAGGCGTGCTCGGCGGCGCTGTCGCGGGGCAGCGCCTCTCCGCGGGCCTGATCGTAATGATCGAGCACCGCGAGCATCTCGGCCTCCTCCTTGGTCTCGAGCGCGATGTCGACCAGGGCGCGGTAGGCGGGGGCGAACTGCGGGGCCTGGGGTCCGCGGGCGAGAACGCGCAACAGGTAGCGCTCGGCGCTCTTGGTTCCGCCCGCACGGATGAGGGCGCGCGCCAGGGTCAGCTCGGCGGTGGCGTAGTCGGGCGCGTACTCGAGCTGAACGTAGCGCTGCGACTCGACGATCTTGTAGAGACGGACGCTGGCGATCTCGGCGTTGCCGGTGACCAGATCGTCCTCGGCGGCGGCCAGCTCTTCGCGCAGCTTGTCCAGCGTCGCCGGCGTCTTGTCGCCGCCGAGCACGCCCGCCTTCTCCAGGTCGGTGAGATAGCGCGCCATCGGGTCGCCGGCCTGTGGCTGTGCCTTCGCCGTTGGGGCCTCGGCGGGCTGGCAGAGCAGGGTGACCAGGAGCGCGATCATTTTTCCGTCTTCAGCTCGAGCTCGATCTCCGGTTCGTACCCGGGGAGATCGCCATCGTCGTCGGCGGTGAACGCCACGGTGGTCGTCCCGGCGTCGGGGACCTGGACCACGAACGTCTGTTCGGATTCGTAGCCCAGATCGGCGTGTTCCTTTTCGCCCTTCTTCCCGGGGCGGACCTCGATCTTCACCGTGACCGTGTGCGGCCCCGGCTTGATCGGCCGCTCCGACACCTTGATGAGCTCGTCGACCAGCGGCTTTTCACCGGAGTCCCAGATGGAGTTGCCGTCGAGGCGGATCTCCGCCCGGTGGAGGATGAAGTCGGGCGCGCCCTTCCAGCGCAGGGTCGCCCCCAGCTTGGAGGCATAGATCCCCTCCTCGACCAGCTCGGCCCGGGCGCGGGCGCGGAACAGCTCGTCGCGCAGGCGATCGTACTCCGCCCGCAGCTTGGCGAGGTCGATGGTGGCCGCCACGGGCGGGGCCGTCTCGTTGGCGCCGTTTCCGCTGCTGGCGCCGTTTCCGCTGCCGGCCGGCGGCGCGGCGCTCTTGTCGGCGGGGTGCCCGGCGTCGGGACTCCCCGAGGTCGCCTCGGCGCTGGAATCGTTCTTTCCCGCCTTGGCCGCGCGCGCCGGGAGGGCGCCGGCCGTCAGCGAAACGAGCGGCAACGCGATCACCAATGTCGATAGCCTGGGCAGCTTCATCGTCGTTACTCCGTGAAGGGGACGTACATGCTCACGCCGACGGTGGTGGTGAGGTCGTTGACGACCATCACCTGGGAGAGCAGCTGTTGCCGGTAGACGTGGTCGCGCACGTCGAAGCGAATGGCGAAGATGTGCCCAAGAAAAAATTTCAACCCGAAGCCGCCGTTGCCGGCCAGATCTTCAGAGAGGACCGAATCGACCAGACCGCCGCCCAGCGCCAGGTAGAAGTCGAAGTGGGTGATCGAGCCGCCGAGGCGCATCTTGGCGTGCGCCGGCACCCAGATCAGGTCGGCGTCGAAGTAGAGCTCGGTGCGCGGCTTGCCGGCCAGCACGCTGAAGGTCCGCTCGAGCTCGGGGCCGCCCGACGAGGTGAGGCGCGTGTATGCCGCCGACGCCTCGACGCCGAGGTCCTCGGTCATGTGATAGGTGTAGGCGCCACCGAAGGTGTAGGTGCCGTCGAAGAGATCGGAGACGTAGTAGCCACCCTGCAAGGTCAGCTCGTGGCGGTTGGCTTGCTGAAAGAGACGCTCGCGGCTGGTGCGCTGCTTTCGCTTGGCGAAGAGATCCGCCTTGATGTTCTCGTCGATGCAGGCGTCTTGGTGTTCGGGACCCTGAGAGGGTCCCGCGCCCCCCGCGATGGGCTCGGACGAGCTGAGCTCGTCCTCCCCCGACGCGATCCCGCCTGGCTGTGCGTCGTCGGCCGCCGCGCTGGTGGCGGTTCCAGCCAGCAGCAGGGCGGCGCCGACGGCGATGAGACCTAGCCTAGCCATAGGCTCAGCCCCGCGAGGACGGTGACGTTGTTGGTGATGCGCCCGCGTCCCAGAACCTCCTGCGGCAAGAGAAAGTCCCGCAGGTCGAGCCGGAAGGAGAAGAACCGGTTGAAGTAGAGCTTGGCGCCGACGCCGGCCTCCCAGGTCAGCCCCAGCACGCTGGGGTCGGCGGTGCGGCCGGCGCCCACCACCGCGAACAGATCGCCGTGGATGATCGTCGTGTCGCTGAACTTGAACTTCGCGTGAATGGGCGACCAGAGCAGCGACGCGATCCCTTGCCAGGCGACGGTGGGCGAAAAGTGGGTCTGCTGGTCGAACGCCGTGAAGGGCTGCTCCAGCCGAAACTGCATCGGCGTTCGGGTGAGGAGAAACTCGAGGCCGAAGTCCTCCGACGGATAGAAGGCGACCGCGCCGCCGTAGCTGTACGTCGACGACAGCGCGTCGGAGGCGTAGAAGCCGCCCAGCCCCGACAGCTCGAAGCGGTGCTTCTTGAGAAAGTCGCGGCGCTGGACTCCCTTGCGTTTGCCGCCGGTGGCGTCCCCTTCCAGGCAGGCGAGCCCGTGCAGCGCCGACTCGGCCGACTCTGCCTCGTCCCCGCCTTCGTCGTCGTTGTCGCCCGAGGCCTCTTCGCTCGATTGACTGGTCGCGGAGGAGGCGTCGCGCGCATCGCTGGCCGGCGTCGCGTCGTCGTTGTCGCCGCTGTCGCCGCTGTTGTGGTCCGCGGTCTCGAACGGGTTGTCCGTCGGCTTAGAGCCCGCCCCCGGGGGCGCGGCCAACGCCGAGGTCCCGTTGGTGAGCCCGTAAGCCAGAGCGATCACGACTGTCGCACGTACCAACGCGGAAAAATCGTAGCCCTAGCGCACTGCGCTTGGCAAGGTTCGTCATTCGTCGTTCATCCTTTTGTGCGACGGAAAATGAAGATCTTTGCAGTGCGGGTAAGATGCTTCACGACGTGCTCGACCGGAAGGTGGGCGACGAAATGACGGAACGGAATGTGGCGCAACCGCGGCGCAACAAGCGGAGCGATGTGGCGCAACGTGCGCGACGTGAGCATGCGTCCCACATTGGCCTCCGCCTTCGTCCGAGTCTTCGTGTGGGTCTTCGCCTGGGCCCGGTCCTTTGCGGCGTGCTCGGGCTCGGCCTCGGCTGCGCGAAACCGACCGCGCGGCCCGATGGCGGCCCGAAGGATGGAGGCGCGTCCGACGCGGCCGACGCCGCGAACGGCGGGTGTGCCGACGATTGTAAGGCGGTCGGGCTCGCCTGCAGCTTCCAGCGATGCACGTCGACGGCCTGCCAGGCCTCCGAGAGCACCGGCGAGGGGATCGCCGGTTGCATCTTCTATTCGTTGCAAGCCGACAACGTCACCGCCGACGAGAACGCCACCACCAGCTTCCTGGTGGCCAACGCCGGCCAGGCGCGCGCCAACGTGACGCTGGAGGCGCCGCCCGGCCCAGGCGCATCGATCTGGACGGAGCTGGGGGCGTTTCAGATCGATGTCGGAGCTTCGCTTCGCATCCCTGTCCCCCCGGGGCACCAGGTGATCGCGGCCGGGGTCAATCAGAAGATGGCGCTCCGGATCTCCAGCGACCAGCCGGTGACGGTGTCCGAGCTCGAGAGCGACGACGTCGATAGCCCGGCAACCAGCAGCGGTGGAACGATGATCCTTCCGCTGCAATCGCTGGGAACCGATCACCGGGTCATCACCTATCCGCAGGAGGCGACCAGCGACGTCCAGGCGACCGCGGGCAGCCGCGGCGGAAGCGCGCGCGTGATGGTCGTCGCCACGCAGGACGGAACGACGGTCAGGTTCACCCCGGTCGGCGCGGTGACCGGCGATCCGAGCAGCGACCCGCCCGCGCCCGCCATCGACGCCGGAGCCACCTACACGGTCATGCTCGACGCGGGCGACGTGTTTCAGATCTACAGCGGCGCCATGGGCGAGGATCTGACGGGCGCCGAGGTCTGGGCCAGCGCGCGGGTGGCTGTCTTCTCGGGGAACATCTCCACCACTTACGGTTTCAATGTCACCGGGATCAACTCAGCCGACATGGCGCACGAGCAGATGCCGCCGCTTTCGAGCTGGAGCAAGACCTATGTCGCGGCGGCCATGACGCCGCAGGCGAGCATCGGCTGCACGTCGTTCTTTGGGATGAACGGGGCGTCGATCTGGAAGGTGCTCGCTTCGCACGACGGCACGACGGTGACCGTGGCGGGGCCGGGAATCCCCAGCGCGAACTATCCGCTCGACGCTGGCGGGGTCCTGACGCTCGTGGAGACCAGCAGCTTCACCGTCACGACCAAGACTTACCCGATTCTGGTGACCCAGGGGATCGACTGCGAGCCGAGCCTCTCGCTGGCGGTGGCGGTCGGCGCGACGACCCTCCTCACCAACCTCCCTTTCGCGGTACCGCCCAGCTTCGATCTCTTGCTGGACATCGTTCGCCCGGCGGGCGCGGAGATCCTTCTCGACACCAAGGCCGTCAGCGGGGCCATGTTCCACGCGGTGGGGCCCTACGAGGTCGCCTCCATTCCGCTCGATCCCTGCGTCCCCACCGACGGGAGCGGCGTCTGCACCCACCTGCTCGTCTCGACCTCGATGAACGGCGGGTTCGGAATGAGCCTGCGCGGGATGGACGTCGGGTCGAGCTTCGCGTTCACCACGCCCTTGGTCGGCTGCGACCTCTGCGTCAACTAGTTCGGGACCGGAGAGGTCCCGCTCCCCCGCGAAGGGCTCGGGCCGGCGAAGCCGTCCCTCCCCCACGCGATCTACGGGGGCTCCGCGAAGCCGGTGGTCAGGCGATTCTTGAGGGCCTCGAGGTCGGCGCGGAGGTTGTCGTTGGTGAAGTTGTCGCGCTTGCGGCGGACGTCGAAGTAGAGGAGCACCGTCCCCAGCACCGGGATCGGCAGCATCACCATGGTGAAGAGGTCGCTCAAGAGCGAGCCGACGAAGATGGCGGAGGGGGCGACGAAGATGCTCGCCACCAGCTGCGCCACGAAGCGGACGATGGCGAAGGTCATCAGCAGCAGCGCGACCCGCAGCCAGTCCGAGCGGACCAGCGTGGTGCTCCGTTCGAGGGCGGCCCGGCCGCCCAGCCCCTCGATCAGCACCACCGGTGAGACGAAGGTGAAGAAGAGCGCCAGCACCAAGCCGGGGATCACGAAGAAGAGGCAGCCGAGGGTGATCACGATGGCCGCGGGGATGACGGCGGAGAGCAGCTTGCCGAGCCGCCGGAAGAGGAGCATCCAGACCTCGCGCCACTCCGCCTGCCCGCCCAGGATGCGATCGGCGGCGGCGATGGTGAGGGCCCCATTGGTCAATGGCACGATGATCCCGTAGAGAAAGAACGCCGTCACCAGCGTCCCCAGGAGCCCGAGCATGTAGACGCTCAGGCTGCCGGCCAGCGCCGCCGCCGGATCGGACGACGCGGCGATGGCCAGCGTCGGACCGAGGATCGCCGCGCGCGCCATGGAATTGATGATGGCGGCGGGCACGAACAGCAACGCGCAGGTGAGGAGCAGCGGCTTGGCGTGCGCGCGGCAGAGCCGGAAGGCCTCGCCCAGGATGTCCGCCACGCCCTTCTCGGGAGCGGGTGAACCTTCGGGAATCAGCGTCTCGTCCATGGGCGGTCCTCCTTCTCGAATCCGGGCGGAAGCATATATCGAAGGGGCGCGCGCGTGTTAGAAGTCGGCGGATGGGCCGGCGCCCCGCATACGGTCTGGCTGGGCTGCCGTTGGCACTGGCGGTGTTGGCCCTCGCCCCGGCCGCGCGGGCCGAGGAGCAACCGCAGGTCGTGCCATCGGTCGAGGCGGCGCCAGTCCCGGCGCCCGCGCAGCCGCCGGTCGAGACGCCGTCAGTCCCGGCGCCCGCGCCGCCGCTCGAGACGCCGCCAGTCCCGGCGCCCGCGCCGCCGCTCGAGGCGCCGCCAGCTCAGGCGCCCGCGCCGCCTCCGGTGGAGACGCCCCTGGTCGCCCGGCCGCCCGAGCAGCCGTCCGAGGTGGTCGAAGCTGAGCTGCTCTCCCTCGCGCCGCCACCACGCCCCCGCCTGTCGCTGGCGGTGGGAATGGGCGCCACCCTCGACCCCACCGGGTTCGCCAACGGTGGACACTTCATCCCGGCGTTCTTCGGCGTCGGTGACATCGGCGACGGGTTGCTTGGGTTCAGCATGGGCGCGTTCTCGTCGGCGGCGTTGGGCCGGTTTCCCACCGCGGACAGCCCGGTCGATCGGCTGGCGCTCGACGCCTTCGGCGTGTTTCGGCCGGCGGCCCGCCTGCGCCCGGGGGATCAGCGCTACCGCATGCGTGTCCTGCGGACCCTGGGCGCCGAGCTCGGCCTGGGGTTCGAGCGCGATGGCCAGGTGGTGGTCTCCGGCACCCGCTGGGTGATTCACACCGGCGCGCGGATCGAGTTTCCGTTGACCTCGGGCCAGGCCAGCGAGCTCCGGCTGCGTCTGGCCGTGCGCCGGGCCTTCGGCCTCTACACCCCGGAGCTCTCGACGAATTCGGGGTCGAACGGGACCATCTCGGTCGGCGACTCGACCGAGCTCTACGCCGCGCTCGCCGTGGTCTTCTAGCCCGGCTAGAGTTTGGCGCTGGGGCTCAGGGCCCGACCCCAGAAAGCCGATGAAGAGAGTCGATGTGGTTTCGGATCACAGGTAGACCCTTGGCGTTCGCCTTCGCCGGGCTGGCGGTCGCCTGCGCAGCCGGATGCACGTCGACCGTCGAGGTGCGCCCTGCGGCCGAATCGCTGGCGCCGACCGTCGCCAGCGTGGTCGGTCTGCCGCTCTCGATCGGCTGGGGGGGCGACCCCGAGCTGCGCCGGATCCAGCGCCGCGCCAGCGACAGCCTGATCGCCGCGAGCGGCGGACACGCCGTGATCGCCGAGGAGCTCGTCACCGGCGAGGACGATGCGGCGGTCGCGGCGGCGCTCAAATCCCTGGGCGAGGACCCGAAGCGCGCGCTGACCTTCACCATCAACATCGGCATGGGCGGGCGTCTGGAGAACGGCGTGGCGGCGATCCCGGGGTTCATCGTGGGGAAGCGGCTGGTGGTCGACTACCACGCCCACGTCGACGTCCGGCAGCTCGGCAACCGGGAGCTCATCGGGAGCGTCGAGACCGTCGCCAGCGGCGCGCCCAACGAGCCGGAGGTCGGCCCCGACGGGGAGAAGCACGCGGTGATGGAGGCGATCGACGCCGCGCTGGAGAAGGCCATCGCCACCTTCGCGCCGCGCCTCGCCTCGAACGCCTCCGGGTCGACCATCGTCGAGGTGCCGGCCGAGGCAGCCGCCAGCGTGACCCGGCGGCTGACGGCGCTCGGCACCCTCTACCCCGAGCTCTCGCTGGATGAGATGCAGGCGCTGGCGCAGAGCCCCGAGCGGTTCCTGGTCCTCGCTCCCGGCCCGCTGGCCGCCCTGGGGATCGCGCGCGGCGATCTGCTGGGAGTCCCCGGCGGTGTGACCGCGGCCAGCCGCGCGGCACTGGCCCGCGCGGTCGCCCACGGTCTGAAGCCGGCGCTGGCCGTCGAGCGCGGCGGGCAGCGGTACGTGCTGGCGGCGCGGTAGTCGCGGCGGGGGCGTCGGGCTCTGCCCGGTGACGCTCGCCGTGGGGGTGCAAAGGACCCTTCGAGGGCCCTTTCGTGAGTAGACTCGCCGGGTGTTGCGGACCGCCGCGCGCTTCCTGCCGCTCGCGGCGCTCTTGCTGTTCATCGCCGGGCTCTCGCTCTGCCCGATGGCGGAGTCGGATTCTGTTTTTCCACCTCAAGGCGGGGCAGGAGATCCTGGCGCGGCACGGCCTCCCCGGGCGCAACCTCTATTCGTTCACCGCCCCCGACTACCCGGACCTGGACACCTCCTGGCTCGCCGAGGTCGGCGCCGCGGCGCTCTTCGCGCGCGGTGGCTTTCCCGCCATCGTCGTGGCCAAGACGCTGGTCCTGCTGAGCGCCTTCGCGGGCGCCTACGCGCTTTGCCGGCGGCGGGGCGCCGGTGCGGTGGCGAGCGCGCTGGCGCTGGCGGCCGCGGCGTTCGTGGGGCGCGACCGCTTCGTCGAGCGACCGCATCTCTTCTCTCTGGCCGGTGCGGTGGCGACGCTGGCGGCGATCGACGCCCTGCTGG
Organism: uncultured Pseudomonadota bacterium; assembly: GCA_963847705.1. Taxonomy (GTDB): domain Bacteria; phylum Myxococcota_A; class Polyangia; order Fen-1088; family Fen-1088; genus JADGRB01. The sequence goes on from CAWKBC010000030.1 coordinate 68,484, forward strand.
AACGACGGTGCGAAGCGGCGGCGGCCGCGCGCGCGGCGGCCTGGTTTCTGGGTGCCGTCGTGGTGTGGGCCAACTTGCACGCCGGGGTGTTCGTGGCGCCGGTCCTCGTCGGAGCAGCGGCGGTGGCGACCGCGACCGTCGGGCGCGACCGCCTGGGGGCGCGGCGGCTCGCCCTCTTGGCCGCGGGCGCGGCGCTGGCGGCGCTGGTCACGCCGGTGGGGTGGGGTCTCATCCGATACCTGCGCCTGCATCTGGTGCTCCCGGCGCTTCATCCGGTCGACGAGTTCCGTGCGCCGACCTGGCTCTCCGACGGGGCGCTGGTGGTCTACGCGGGCGCCTTCGTCGTTGCCGCCACGTTCCTGGTGGCGATCGGCAGGGGCCCCGCGCGCGCGCGGACCTTCGTGCTGCTCGCGCCCGTCCTGCCGCTCGGGATTCTGGCCGCCCATTCGGTCCGTTTCGGCGCCGACTTCGCGCTGGTGGCGGCGCCGGTCCTGGCGATCGCCGGGACCGTGGCCGCGGATCGCCTGGCGCTGCGGTTCCCCGGGGTCGCGCCCAGCTTGCGGTCCCCGCTGCCGGCTGTTGCGACGGCCGCGCTGCTGATCGGCTTTGCGGTCGCGCCGCGGCTGGCGGCCGGGTCGACGTCCGGGATCGGCCTCGACACGCGCGAGCTGCCGCTCGCGGCGATCGCCTTCGCCAACGACAATGGCCTCCGCGCGCGGATGTACAACGACTTCGAGCTCGGCTCGTACCTGTTGTTCGAACCGGTGGGCGGCTACCCCCGGCACAGGGTCTTCGTCGATCCCCGGCTGCCGGCCTACCCGCCGGAGATGCACCGGTTGCTGGGGCGGAGCGATCTGACACGCGACGAATGGCAGGCCGCGATGGATCGCTATGGCGTCGACAGCGCGCTCCTCGCCTACGCGGGGATCAACCGGCGGGTCGCCTGGTGGGACCCGGCGCGCTGGGCGCTCATCTTCAGCGGAGGTGACGCGCGCATCTTCGTGCGACGGCTGCCGCGCTTCGCCGCGCTCATCGCCACGCACGAGATCCCGGCCACGTTCGGCTTTTCGGTCGAGGAGGGGACGACGACGCTGCCGCTCGAGGCCCGACCGCCGGCGTCCCCGGTCAGCGAGTGCGAGTGGAGCCGGCGGCTCGGCGATCTGATGTTCGAGCTGGACGGCGCGCTCAGCGAGCGGGCGCGCGCGGCCTACGCGCGTGCGCTGGCGTCGCCGGTCGGCTGCCTGGCACCCGCGGACGAGTCGCGGCTCGGCGCCTGGCTGGGCGCGGTCGCGCTCGGCACACAACGACCGGCCGAGGCGCTCGCCTTCCTCGAGCGCGCGCTCGGCGCCGGAAATCGCGAGCTCTCCACCTTCACCGATCGCGCGGCGGCGCTGGAGGCGCTGGGACGACGCGCCGAAGCGGCCGCCGCCTGGAGCGACGTCGCCAGGCGCGCCGGTGATTCCCCCCTCGCTGTCCGCGCCCGCGGCCGCGCGGCGCGGCTCGGGAACTAGCCCCCAGCTCCCAAGATTCGTCACATCGCCGGCGCCGAGCTGGCGTTCCGCGCCCGCATTCCGGCCGATTGTTACGTCACGACCGGACAGCCGCCGACTCGATGAAGTGGCTGGCTCCGATCGCGACGAACCGCGGGAGCCCCGAACTGGCCCCTAGTTTCTCCGGCCCTCGAAGGTGGCCGTGACCTGCGAGCTCCCCAGGCTGGTCCGGAGGGTGACCGACCAGGTGGCGGCCGGGGAGGTTCCGGTGCCGTCGGAGCCGAGGCGGTCGGCCAGTCCGCCGCCGGACTTTTCAATCAGCGGCGCCGTCCCGGAGAGCGAGAGATCGAGGCCGGTTCCGTCGGCGGCGGCGAACGCGCCGTCGAGCTTCGCGGCGAGCGCCCCCAGGCCGCTCGAGCAGGCGCTCATCAGGCAGCCGGCGGGGCGGGCCGCGGCGGGACAGACGACGCCGTCGAGCGCGCCGCAGCCGGTGGCGGTGCCGCCCGGCGTCTGGGCCAGCGAGAACAGCACCGCGAGGAATGACGGGACGTCGGCCGGCAGCCCGCGGGGGACGAGCGCCAGCGGTCCGAAGGCGGCGTGCGCCGCGGTGCCCAGCCGGAGCGTGAAGCCGTGGTTCCCGATCACCAGAGCGTCGTCGCTCACGGTGGCCGAGGTATAGGCCTGCAAGATCGGCAGGGCCAGCGAGGCCAGCGTCACGGGGACCTGCGAGGTGGGGCCGAACTCGGCGCCCGTCAGGAGGTGCGTGACGGCGTAGCTGCCGGCGGTCCCGCTCGGCGCGACGGTCAGCTGCGAGACGAGCTGCACGCTGTCGAGGATGGAGGCGGCGTCGTCGGCGATCTCCGGCAGCGCCAGGAGCGTCGGCGGCGTCGGGCTGCCGAAGAGGCTGAGCGCCAGCGCGTCGAGGCTCTCGTTCCCGGCCGCGTCCTGCGCGCCTCGACAACGAGAGGGGCCCCCGGCGCCGTCGGCCAGCAGGACACCGCGCAGCGCCGCGATCGCGTCACCGAGGGGGCCCTCTGCGCCGGGCGCCGTCGCCGGGACGCAGTCGAGCGGGTCGGCGCTGGTGGCTGGCGAGAGGGCGTCGGCCGTGCAGTCGAGCCAGAGCTGGGCCGGATTCGAGCGGGCAGTCCGAGAGATCCGTCCAGGGCGCGGCGACGGCCGCGGCCGCCGCCAGCGGTGGCGCAAACTTCAGCGTCGACGTCACCGTGTAGGTGCCGACCGGGTCGGGGAACCAGTCGGTGAGCGGCAGCGCGACCTCGACGGTTTCGTTCGGCAGCAGGATCGACCCGGGAATGTCGACGCAGCCGGTGGCGACCAGCGTCCCTCCCGAGTAGGCCCGCCCGACGGCGGCGCTGACCACCGTCGTGCTCACCACGTCGAAACGAGCGGGGGTGGCGAGCCCGGTCAAGGTGACCTCGGGACGCACGGGCGTGGGCGGCGCGTCGAGATCGAGATCGGCGCAGGAGACAGGGTCGTAGATGAGGACGTCGATCGTCGCGTCGGGCGGCAGCGGGCTGCTCGACGGTGCCACGAACGGCGCCACCAGGACCGTCCCCGTGGGCCCCGTGGCGACGATGATGGTGACGTCGGCGGTGGCGGCGCCGATCTGCGCCTCGACGCGGAAGTCGGCCAGCCCGGCGCGCACGATGACGGAGACGCTTCCGTCGGCGCCGGTGATGCCCGACGGCGCGGCGACGGTGGCCCCCTGGACGCCGGCGGTGGACGAACCGATGGTGGTGAACGAGACGGTCTGGCCGGGGACCGGGTGGCCGCCGTCGGTCAGGATGAAGGTCAGGGTCGCCTGCGCGTTGGGACTGAGCTCGAGCGGCTGCGTGGTCGCGGTGGCGGTGAGAATGAAGTCTCCCGTTCCGACCCCGCTGCTGCCTCCAGAGCAGCCGTCGCCTGCCGTTGCCGCGACGAGCAGGGCCACCGCGCAGGCGACGCGCCCGCTTGTGGACAGGCTGTGGATTCTTTTGCGCTGGATTGCCCGCGCCGGCAGGGCCAAGCTCGATCGCCGCATATGCCCGACTTCACGCACCTGCATCTGCACACGCAGTATAGCCTTCTCGACGGCGCCATCCGTCTGGACCATCTGTTCCCCAAGGTCCTCGAGCGGGGGATGAAATCGGTGGCCATCACCGACCACGGCAACCTGTTCGGCGCGCTCGATTTCTACCAGAAGGCCAAGGCCCACGGGGTGAAGCCGATCTTCGGCTGCGAGACCTACATCGCGCCCGATCGCCTGGACAAGACCGAGCGGCGCTCGAACCACCTCATCCTGCTGGCCAAGAACGAGGTCGGCTGGAAGAACCTCTCCTACCTGAACTCGATGGGGTATCTGGAAGGGTTTTATTACAACCCGCGCATCGACAAGCCGCTCCTGCGCAAGCATTCCGAGGGGCTGATCGGTCTTTCGGCCTGCCTGGGCGGCGAGGTGGCGCAGACCATCATGCGGCGCGGCCCGGAGGCGGCCGAGAATGCGGCGCTGGAGTTCGCCGACATCTTTGGAAAGGAAAATTTCTTCCTGGAGATGCAACCCAACGGGTTGGAGGAGCAGGAGACCGTCAACGGCCATCTGCTGGAGATGTCGAAGAAGACCGGCATCGGCGTCATCGCCACCAACGACTGCCACTACCTGAACCAGTCCGACGCGCGCGCGCACGAGATCCTGATGTGCGTGCAGCAGAAGAAGACGATCCACGACGAAAAGCGCCTCCACCACCGCAACGACGCCTTCTTCGTGAAGACGCCGGCCGAGATGGAGAGCTACTTCGCGCACATCCCCGAGGCGCTGGAGAACGCCGCCCGGATCGGGGCGCTCTGCAACGTCGAGTTCAAGCTGGGCGAGACGTTCCTGCCCAAGTTCCAGGTCCCCGACGGGATGACCGCGGAGTCGTATCTGCAGGCGATCGCCGAGGAGGGGCTCAAAAAGCGGATCGACGAGGCCTACCGGCGGGGGGACAAGGTCGACGGCGACGTCTACGCCGCGCGGCTGGCGCTCGAGCTGGGCGTCATCCAGAAGATGCAGTTCGCCGGCTACTTCCTGATCGTCTGGGACTTCATCCGCCACGCCAAGGAGCAGCGGATCCCGGTCGGTCCCGGCCGCGGCTCGGGCGCCGGCTCGCTGGTGGCCTACGTCATGCGCATCACCGACATCGATCCCATCATCAACAAGCTGTTGTTCGAGCGGTTCCTCAACCCCGAGCGGGTCAGCATGCCGGACTTCGACATCGACTTCTGCATGAACCGGCGCGACGAGGTGATCAGCTACGTCCAGCAGAAGTACGGCAAGGACAACGTCGGCCAGATCGTCACCATGCACCAGATCAAGGCGCGCTCGGGCGTGCGGGACATCGCCCGCGCCATGGCGGTGCCCTTCGCCGAGGCCGACAAGGTCGCCAAGTTCGTGCCCGAGCCCATTCAGGGCAAGAGCCCGCCCATCGCCGAAGCCATCGAAAAAGAGCCGCGCCTGAAGGCGCTCTACGACGAGAGCCCCGTCTACCGCGAGCTGCTCGACGTGGCCAAGGGCCTCGAGGGGTTGAACCGCCACGCCGGCAAGCACGCCGCCGGGATCGTCATCGGCGATCGGCCGCTCTGGGAGTACGTCCCCTGCTTCCGCCCGGCCGGCGATGAGACCGGCATCGTCACCCAGTACGACAAGGACATGGTCGAGAAGGCCGGCCTGGTGAAGTTCGACTTCCTGGGCCTCAAGACCCTCACCGTCATCCAGATCTGCCTCGATCACGTCAACCGGGAGCGGGCGCTGCGCGGTGAAGCCGAGCTCGACCTCGCGCTCATCCCCCTCGACGACGTCCCCGTCTACAAGATGATCTCCGACGCCGACGTGACCGGCGTGTTCCAGCTGGAGTCGTCGGGCTTCCGCGAGCTCCTGAAGAAGCTGCGCCCCGACTGCTTCGAGGACATCGTGGCCGCCGGCGCCCTCTACCGCCCGGGGCCGCTCGAGGGCGGCATGGTCGACGACTTCATCGAGCGCAAGCACGGGCGCAAGAAGGTGGAGTACGACCACCCGACGCTGGAGCCGATCCTCAAGGACACCTACGGGGTCATCGTCTACCAGGAGCAGGTCATGCAGATCTCCTCGGCGCTGGCCGGCTACAGCCTGGGCAAGGCCGATCTGCTTCGCCGGGCCATGGGAAAGAAGAAGGCGGAGGTCATGGCCAAGGAGAAGGCCGGCTTCCTCGACGGCGCCAAGCAGAAGGGGGTCGACGCCAAGATCGCCGAGCGCGTCTTCGATCTGATGGAGAAGTTCGCCGGCTACGGCTTCAACCGCAGCCACTCCGCCGCCTATGGCCTCTTGACCTACCAGACCGCCTACCTCAAGCGCTACTACCCGGTCGAGTTCTTCGCGGCGCTCCTCACCTGCGACAAGGACGACACCGACGCCGTCGTGAAGTTCATCGCCGAGGCGAAGTCCGACGGGATCGCCGTGCTTCGTCCCGACGTCAACGAGTCAGAGACCGACTTCAGCGTCGTCGCCGGCTCCCTGGAGGGCGTGGCCAACGCGACCAACGGTTCTTCCAAGGAGGCGAAGGAGTCGGCCAAGGCGTCGAAGGAGTCAATGAAGGCCGCGGACGAACAGAGCTCGTCCTCGACACCGACGTCTTCTCCCACGCGCTCGACCGGCGACCGGAAGGTGATCCGCTTCGGCCTGGGCGCCGTGAAGGGCGTCGGCGAAGGGGCGGTCGAGGTGATCAAGCAGGCGCGCGCGCAGGGGGGGCCGCTGCTCTCGCTGTTCGACTTTTGCCGCCGCGTCGACGGGCGCAAGGTGAACCGCAAGGTGATCGAGGCGCTGGTGAAGGCGGGCGCCTTCGACGGCGTCGCCCAGCAGAACGGCGTGACGCGCGCCCGTGTCTTCGGCGCCATCGGTCTGGCCAGCGAGCGCGCGGCCGAGGCGCAGCGCGATCGGGAGAGCGGGCAGACGAACCTGCTGGCCCTGCTCACGGGCGGCGGCGGCAACAAGAGCCCGGGCGCCGCGACGGGCGACGACAAGTACCCGCCCTTCGACGAGTGGATGCCGAAGGAGCTGCTGGCCTACGAAAAAGAGGCGCTGGGCTTCTACATCAGCGGACATCCGCTGGATCGCTACGCCAGCGAGATCCGCCGCTTCACCAACGCCACCGCCGCCAACTGCACCGAGAAGGGGGAGCGGGCCGAGGTGATCCTGGGCGGCGTGGTCGCCGTCTATCAGGAGCGGCCGATGAAGAACGGGCAGGGGAAGTACGCCTTCTTCACCCTGGAAGACCACAGCGGCCAGATCGAGTACATCGTGAACTCGAAGAAGGTCGAGGAGTACCGGGAGATCCTCTCCAAGGACGAGCCGCTGCTGGTGACCGGAACGGTCGACACGCCGTTTGGCGAGGGCGAAACGGCGCGCGAGCGGCTGCGCTTCCTGGACGCCAAGCCGCTGGCGCGGGTGCGGGCGGAGAAGAGCTCGCTGCTCGACATCAAGCTCAACGCCGATCTGGTCAGCGAGGATCAGCTCCGGGCGCTGGAGAAGGTGCTGCGCATGCACAGCGGGGCCTGCCGGGCGGTCTTGCGGATGGAGATCCCGATGCGCAGCGAGAGCATTCTGGCGCTGGGCGACGACTACAAGATCGCCGCCAGCGACGACCTGCTGGCGCGCATCGAGCAAATCTTCGGCGACCGCGTGGCCGTGCTTCGCTAGGCGGCGGCGCTACTCGCAGGTGAGCGTCGTCGCGTTGCAGGCGAGCGGCGGCAGGCAGTCGTCGGTCGTGTTGCAGGCGCCGCCCATCCCCTGGAACGGGAAGCAGGTCCCCAGGGTTCCGCTGCCGCCGATCGAGGTGACGTTCTGGCCGGTCCCCTGCGACAGACAGTAGGCGCCGCTGACGCACTCCTCGGTCATGTCACAGCGCTCGCCGACGGGGATATAGCCCGTGAAGAGGTTGGCGCAGGCCGGGTTGTCGAGCGCCACCTGGACGTCGGGCTCGGTCTGACCGGCCAGGGCCGCGCAGCTGGTGCTGGCGTAGGCGCTGACGCAGGTCGTGGCGATCGTCGGGTCGATCGTCAGCAGCCCTTCACCGACCGCGGTCGTCACCAGCGCGAGCTGCTGGTCCGCCGAGAGCGTCGCGCGATCGATGCAGCTGGAAACCCCGCCATCGGTGGCCGCGGCGTCGCTGTCGCCGCTGCACGTGCCGGGGGCCGCCGTTGCACCACCATCCCGGTTGGTCGAACCGTCCGGGAGCGTGGTGCCCGCGGGCGAGCCGCAGCAGGCGGCCTGCGCGGTGCAGAAGGCCTGCGCCAGCAGGGAGGCCAGCGTGGTGGTCGAGCCGGGGACGGGCGTCGCCGAGCCGGAGCCCGAGGTGCAGCCGACCAGGGCCGCCAAGAGCAGCGTCAGGAATGTGGCGCTTCCACGACCGCAAAGACGGTTTCGCATGGGCGCCATCAATAACATGAGGACCCGGGCTCCCGCGCGTGATACGCGTCGCGCCGCCGCGCGTCGCGCCGCGTCGGATTCAGGCGATGGATGGCCTCTAGGGGCTGGTTTGAAAGAAGCTCAGACACTATGCTCGGAGCATCTTGTCGCGGGAAACGACCCGTCCGAGACCTAAGACTAAGACTAAGGCTGTGCCGGTGATGACCGTTCGTCTGCTCTTGCAGGATGTTGCCGAAGGAATTCGCGTGCTTCAAACGCGCGACGGCGTCGATCTGACCGACGAGCAGATCCTCGAGCGGGCGCGCAACATCGTGACCGGCCTGCTCGGGAACTATCGGATCCGTTCGATCGATCCGCGCGAGCCCCGTGAGCCGGAAGAGGTTCACCAGATGGACCTGCTCGACCAGATCGAAGCGCGCGCCGAAGCGCGCAACAACGGCCGTCCAGGCCGCGCCTAGCTTCGTTCCTTTCGGCGCGGCACCGGCGCCCGAGGTGGCGTCGGTGTTGGTCTGGAGGTGTTTGGCTTCCTTGCCGCGCCGGCTCAAGGTCTGTTCGGACTGGCCGATCCTTGAGGGGAACGAACGGGCCGAGATCTCTTAGTTTTCATGCGCGCAAAGACCTGGGGCCTTGCTGTTGGTTTGCTGGCCACCGTGCTGAGCGGCGGCGTCGCCCGCGCCGCCGTGTGTGCCTGGCAGGGCGCCTCGGGTGGTTCGTTCAGCCCCGGCGCCAACTGGTCGTGCGGCGGCACGCCGGGCTCGGGGGACGACGTCTACTTCGATCCCACGATGACGGGCGCGACCAACAACAGCTGCTTCCTCGACGTCGCCGTCAACGTCAAGTCGATCACCTTTCAGAACGGCTACACCGCGACCGTGACCGCAGGCGCGAACACCGTGACCGTCACGAACGGCTGGAGCATGTCGACCGGGACGTTCTCGGGCGCCAGCGGCAACATCACGATCGGCGGCAACCTGTCGCTGACGGGCGGCGCCTTCACCGCCAGCGTCAACACCACTCAGCTCGGCGGGGCTTTCAACAAAGCGGGGGGGGCCTTCAACGCCAACGGCGGCACCATCTTCTTCAGTGGCAGCTCGGCCCTCTCCCACACCTTCGGCGGGTCGACGCTGGCCAACGTCCAGCTGGGGTTCGGCACCAGCGGCCTGGTCGGGTACTGGAAGCTCGACGAGACGTCGGGGACCACCGCCGTCGACAGCTCGGGCAGCGGCAACGACGGGACCTGGAGCGCCAGCGGCGTTTCACGGACGGCGTCGGTCCCCGGGACGATCAGCTTCGGCGATCCCGAGGCGCTCACCCTCGATGGCTCATCCGGCTATGTCACCCTCGGCGTGACCAACCTGCCGGCCAACAACGCCCCGCAGAGCATCAGCCTCTGGTTTCAGGGGACGCCCAACGCCAACAACCAGAACATGCTGGCGATGAGCAACGTCGGCGCCGGCAGCGCGGTGCAGCTCGGCTTTCGGGGGAGCAGCCTCATCGCCTGGAACTACGGGGGTGGCACGCTGGTGAGCACGGCAGCCCCCACCGACAGCGCCTGGCACCAGGTCATCTACACCTACGATGGGGCGACCGACCGCCTCTATCTCGACGGCGCGCTGGCCGCGACCTCGACCACCGGCACGCACCAGAGCGGGAACCCCACCTCCGCCTACCTCGGGACTTATAGCCCGTCGATGGAGATGTTCGGGGGCTCGCTCGACGACGTGCGCGTTTACAGCCGGGCGCTCAGCACGGCCGAGGTCACCATCCTGGCCGCGGGGTCGTCTCCGTCGTCGGTGGCTGCCACCAACACCTTCAACGACGCGTTCGCCTGCACCGGGAGCTTCAACATTCTGGCCGGTGCGGTGACCGGGACGAGCACGCTCACCGTGGGCGGCAACTGGTTCAACGCGGGCACGTACAGCGGCACCGGCGGGGTGACGCTGAACGGGACCTCGGCTGGCGGAACGCTCACCTCGGGAGGGGCAAGCTTCGGCGCGCTGACCATCAACGGCAGCGGCGGGATCTACAGCTTGAAGGACCCGCTCTCCGTCACCGGCAACCTCACGATCGCCAGCGGGGCAGGGCTCACCGGCGCGCAGGCGATCACCGTCGGCGGGAGCTGGTCCAATGCCGGTGCGTTCAGCGACGTCGGGGTCGTCACGCTGACCAGCGCGTCGCCGGCAGCGACGATCAGCTCGGGGGGCGGTCGCTTCAGCGCGCTGACGATCAACGGCACCGGGACCTACACCCTCCTGGATCGCCTCTGGGTGCCGGGCGGCACGATCACGCTCACCAACGGGACGCTCAACGGCGGCTCGGCGGTGATCCACGTGGGCGCCTTCTCGATGGGGGCCGGGAGCTTCGCCGTCGGATCCAGCACCGTCGTGTTCGACGGGCTCGCCTCCCAGTCGCTGCCGTTCTCCAACTTCGCGGGCCTGCGGCTCGAGGCGCCCGCGGAGAACAATCTGGTCGGCTACTGGAAGCTCGACGAAGGGCAGGGGACGACGCTGCAGGATGTCTCCGGCAACGGGAACACGGGCGCGGCCTCCTCTGCCGGTGTCGCCTGGGGGACGGTCCCGGCGTCGATCCCCTCCCCGATCGGCTTCGACGACTACGCGTCGCTGACGTTCGACGGCAGCAGCGGCTACGCCCAGCTGGGCGCCAACAACATCCCGGGGACCAGCGCGGCGGTGACGATCAGCGCCTGGGTCTACTTCACGAGCGTCGGGGGAAACCAGAACATGGTCGTCCTGGCGGGCGCAGGAAACTACCTCCAGTTCGGCCTTCGCAACGGTGCCTTCACCGCCTGGCCTTCCGGCGCCGGCACCATGGTGACCGGGCCGGCCGCGGTCACGGGGGGCTGGCACCATGCGGCTTATACCTACGACGGTTCATCGGTCGACACGATCTACGTCGACGGCGTCCCGTACACTGGCTCGTTCACCCACCAGGGCGGGGCGACCACCGCCGTCTATCTGGGGACCTTCTCTCCCCCGCAAGAGCTTCTCTCCGGTGCGCTCGACGACGTGCGCATCTACAACGTGGCGCTGACGGCCAGCCAGGTCGCCCAGCTGGCGGCCGGGCGCTACGCGGGCACGGGCGGCTACCCCACCACCACGCTCAGCGCCAACACCACCGTCTCCGGCCTGCTGGCGCTCGACGCGGGCGTGCTCAGTGCCAACGGGCGGACCATGACGGCCAGCTCGGCCACCGCGGCCGCTCGAGTGAGCTCCGGGACCTACACCGTCGGCGCCGCGGCGCAGAGCTTCGCGGGCGGGCTGACCGTCCAGCCGGGCGGCGTGCTCACGCTGGCCTCCAGCGGCGGGAGCGTTCAGATCGGCTCGGGCAAGACGCTGACGGTCGACGGGACGCTCAACGCCTCCAACAGCGGCGCGACGATCGAGGGGATCTCCGGCGCGGGGTACACGTTCCAGGTCGGATCGACCTCGAGCGTGACGCCGGTGCTGAACATCAGCGGCCTGGCGATCCAGAACACCAGTGGCGGCATGCAGATCGGCGCCAGCACCAGCGCGACCACGACCTTCACCAGGTTCGACAACATCGCCTTCAGCGGCGGCACGGGGGCGCAATACCTTCTGATCAACGCCAAGTCGCTGTTTCTCTCTTCGAGCGGCTGCAGCTTCGACAGCGGCAGCGCCACCGGCACCACGACCACGGCGGTGACGGCCGTGGGGGACGGCACCGGCGACGGCGAGACGCGCGCCATCTTCGGCGGCACCAGCTGCGCCACCAACTGGGCGCTGAGCGCGAGCGACAGCGTCTGTGGCGCAGCCGCCAAGTCGGACGACGACAGCGACGGGAACGGAATCGCCGACAGCGGAACCGCCAGCACCAACGGCGCGATCGTTCAGTTCACGCGTGCCGCGGAGGACGACACCGCCGGATCGGTGGTCGGCTTCCCGACCGCCGCCTTCGACTGGAGCACGTTCACCTACTATTCAACCTACGTGGCGCTTCACAACGCCGCCTCGGGGAGCAACGACGTCATCTACGTCCGCGACGAGCTGGGCAATCCGCTCTATTCCTGGACCGTCCCGGCGGCGGGCGAAGCGATCACCGGAACGCCCCAGTGGACCACGATCGGCTCCACACACTACCTGTTCGTGGCCACCAGCGCGGGGCACGTCTACAAGCTGATCGACACGGCGACCGGCACCACCTCCGGGACGCTCTCCCTCGACGGCACCAGCTGGGCGACCAATCCGTACGACTGCGCCTGCACGATCAGCACGCCCCTGGCCCAGGACGCCAGCAACCTCTATTTCGGCAGCACCACCAGCAACCGGAGCTTCTTCACCGTCGGGCAGGCCAGCGAGTCCATCCCCTCGGGCTCGCCCATCACCATCGGCCAGGCGGTGACCAACAACGCCCCCAGCATCGCGACGATCGGCTCGACCGCCTACGCCTTCCTGGGGCTGGCGGGCGCCGTCATCAAGATCAGCGCGCTCTCCCAGACGACGACCTTCATCAACAGCTCGCCCGGTGTGCAGTCGATCTTCGGGCGGATCGTGCTCGGGACCAACGGCAGCACCACCCGCGTCTACGCCGGCGACGACGGCGGGACGATGTGGGCCCTCGACGCTGCCGGCAACTTCACCACCAGCGGCGGCCTCTGGAAGTACGCCATCGCCGGCGACCAGATCAAGAGCTCGCCGTACTACGATCAGGGGACCGACACCATCCAGTACGGGACGCAGAACGGGGCCATCAACGTCCTCGGGGGCAGTGGCGCCGTGCTGAACGCCGGCTATCCGTACACACCCTCGGCCGGTGACGCGATCACGGCTGCGCCGCTCTACTACAACGGCGTCCTGGTGGTCGGCTCGACGGGGGGAAGCTCTACTTCCTCGACCGCAACACCGGGACCACCGCTGCCGTCTCGATCATGCGCGAGTACAACTTCGGCGCATCGGAGTCCGTCTCCGGCGTCGGGTTCGACCCGACCGCGAACCGCTACATGGTCACCACCGCCAACTCGGCCAGCAACGACGGGCGCCTCTACTATTTCGATCTCCTCACCGACCCGACACCGGGCTCCCTTTGACCATGCGCCACAGCCTCCACGGATTCTGCCGCTTCGTCCCCGCCGCGCTGGCCGGGGCGATGGCGATCGCCGCGCCGACCGCCGCCCGCGCCGACGACTGGGCGACGCCTGGCCTCGACGCCGCGCGCAGCCGGCTGTCGGCCGAGCGCTCGGGGGCCGGATTCACCGACGGGCACTGGTCGTTCACGCCGCGGACGGCGGCGCGCGCGCTGGCGAGCCCGGTGGTGGCCGAAGGGTTCGCCGTCAGCGCCGACCTCGACGGGACGGTGAACGTGGTGCAGGCCGACAGCGGCAAGCTGGTCTGGGCCGCGTCGGCCGGGGCGCCCGTACAGGGAACGCCGGCCATCGCGCACGGACGGCTGTTCGTGCCGACGCTCGGCAACAAGGTGGTGGCCTTCGGTCTCGCGGACGGGGCGCTGCTCTGGAGCACGAACGTCGGGGGGATGACCATGTCGTCGCCGGCGCCGGTGGGGAGCGACATCGTCTTCGCGGCCGGATTCCCGCAGCACCGCGTGCTTCGCCTGGACGGTGCGACGGGGGCGCTGCTCTGGCAGAGCCCCGCTGTCATCGATCAGCCGGCGAACAGCTCGCCCGCGGTGTCGGCGGGGCTGGTGGTGGTGGGGAGCAATGGCGGGCACTACTACGCGTTCGACGCGGCCACCGGTGCCGCCCGCTGGGACTACCAGGCCGACGGCGTGGTGCACCTGGCCTCACCGCTGATCGCGGGCGGACGCGTCTACATGGCGGGGGGGGACGACAGCGATCGGGTGCACGCCGTGGATGTGGCGACGGGGACCGCCGTCCCGGGCTGGCCGGTGAGCCTCCCTGCCCCGGATCCGGATGTGGCCGGGACTCGGCTCGATCGGCACCGGGCCGTGTCGTCCTTCGCCGCGGCGGGGGGGAACGTGGTGCTCGAGACCCGGCTCGACGACATGATCGACAGCGACGGTGACGGGGCGCCGGATCAATACCTGTCGCGCGAGATGGTGGTGGCGCTGGGGGCGGGCACCGGCAACGTCGTGTGGCAAAGATCGCTCGGCCGGGTGCTGTTCACCGATCCGAACGACGTTCCGAAGTTCTTCGTCTGCCCGACGCCGGCGGCGTTCGGAAGCGACAGCGGGACGCCGTTCTTGGCGGTGGCCTCCTCCCTGGCCGCCCGGGTGAGCATCCTCGACGCGTCGACGGGTGCTGACGACGGCGACCTGACGGTGGCGGGACGCGCGCTGGCGTCGCCGGTGATGGCGAACGGGCGGGTCGTCACCGCGGCGGAGAACGGTACGGTCGAAGCGCAGCTGTCGAGCGTGAACCACCCGCCCACGGCGCCGGTGCTGGCGGCGAACCCGCGCCCGCTCGACGCGGCGGACGTGAGCCTGCACTGGTCGGCGGCGATGGATCTCGACGGCGAGCAGCCGACATACGAGCTGCGGATCGATTCCGACGGGGAGGTGCTGGAGAGCTACGCGCAGCAGATCTTCCCGGGGCAAGGGGTGACGTCACTGGTCGTGACGGCGCCGCTCGCGCCAGGCGTGACCTACACCTTCGCAGTGCGGGCGCGGGATCCGCACGGGGCCCTCTCCCCCTGGTCGGCGCCGGAGACGTTCACCGTGGTGACGGCCGGGACCGTCACGGTCAACGGGACGCCGGCCGCAAATCTGCGGAGCGCGGTGGCTGCGGCGCAGGCCGGAGATCTGATCGCGCTCGGCGCCGGGACCTATCCCGTGTCGGACACCTTGCAGGTGGCGGGGGGGGTCAGCGTGCGCGGCGCGGGCGCCGGCCGGACCACCATCGACGCCACGGGGCTGGCGGTCGGGGTGCGCTTTGCTGGAACGGATCCGAAATCGCCCACGGTGCTGGACCGGGTGACGGTGACGGGCGCCGCCACCTGTGTCGCGGTGGACAGCGGCGCGACCGGCCTCCAGCTGACGCACCTCGTGGTGCGCGATTGCGCGACCGCGGGAATCGCGGTGGCGGCCGGTGGCGGCGCCGAGATCGCCAACGCCACGGTGGCGACGAACGGGCTGGGGGTCGACGCGACGGGGATCGCGACGATCAAGAACAGCCTGGTGACCGGCAATGACGTCGGCTTGAAGAGCGAGGGGACGGGCGATCTGGTCAGCAGCTACGACGATCTGTTCGGCAACACCACCGCGTACGAAGGCCTGGTGGCCGGAACCGGCGACCTGGCAGCGGCGGTGACGTTCCTCGATCTGGCGGGGCACAACCTGATGCTCTCGGGACCGCAGCCGTCGACCGACCAGGGAGACCCGACGGACGCGGTGGGCGAGGAGCCGACGCCCAACGGCGGGCGCATCAACCTGGGCGCGTTCGGCGGAACGGCCGACGCCGAGTTGAGCAGACCGGCCGCCGTCGACGGCGATGCGGGCACCTCGACGCCGACCCCCTCGACCCCGGCGGGGCTCCCTCCGGGGGAGACCCCACCGCACCAGATTGGCGAGGCCGCGGATGGCTGTGCGCTCGGCGGCCCTGCCCGCGACGCTGCGGCCGAGACTTCCTTGATCTTGGTCCTGGCGGCGCTGGCGATCGCGCGCCGACGGACCGGCGCGCGATCGTAGCAGGGCGCCCGAGGTTCGCGGCGTGTTACCTTTCGTCGAGGGGCGGCGAAGCTTGCCGTTGCGCGAATGAGCGCTGGACGAACAACGGCCGAGTTGGAAGAGCGAAGCGAACCCCCCGAAGAGGCTCAGCGGCGTTCGCGGTTTCTGATCTCGGCCAGCGCCACGCTCTCCGAGTCGCTCGACTACGAACGGACGCTGCAGCGGGTGGCCGAGCTCTCCGTTCCCGACATCGCCGATTGGTGCACGGTCACCATCGTCGACGAGGTGGGTGAGGCCCGCCGGCTGGCGGTGGTGCACGCCGATCCCGCCAAGCGGGAGCTGGCCGCCGAGTACAAGATGAAGTTCCCCCCCACCGAGCACCGCAGCGGCCAGCTGGCCGGCGTGCTCAAGGGGGGAGCCGCCGCGCTCAGCGTGCGCGTCACCGACGAGGATCTCGTGCGCGCCGCCCAGACCGGGGATCACCTGCGCATCATGCGCGGGCTCGGGTGCGCGTCGTGCGTGATGGTTCCCATGGTGGTGCGGGGCGAGATCCTGGGCGTGATCTCGCTGATGCGCGGCGAAGGGCGCCTCCCCTACGGCAAGGGCGACGTCGAGACGGCCGGGGAGCTGGCCCACCGCGCGGCGCTGGCCATCGACAACGCGCGGCTTTACCGGGAAGCGCGGCGGCGCGAGGGGACGATGCGGTTCTTCGCCGAGGCGAGCACGCTCCTCTCGAGCTCCCTCGACCACGTCTCGATCTGCGAACGGCTGGCGCATCTGGTGGTGCCGTCGTTCGCCGACTGGTGCGGCGTCGAGCTGGCCGAGGCGGGGGAGCTGCGTTCGATCGCCATCGCCCACGTCGACAGCGCCAAGGTGGAGACGGCCCGGCAGATGCGCCTGCGCTATCCCCCCGATGCGGCGGCGGCGCACGGTCCCCACGCGGTGCTCCGGACGGGACGTGCCGAGCTGGTGGCCGAGGTCACCGAGGCGATGGCGGTGCGCGGCGCGCGCAACGAAGAGCACCTCGAGTTCATCCGCGACCTCGGGCTGCGGTCGGTGCTGATCGTCCCGCTGGTGGCGGGCGGCCGCCCGATCGGCGTTCTCAACCTGGTCTGGGCGGAGTCAAACCGTCGCTACGGACCGGAGGATCTCGAGACGATGCGCGAGCTCGGCCGCCGGGCCGGGCTGGCCGTGGAGAACGCGCGGCTCTACAACGAGGCGCGGGCGGCGGTGAAGCTGCGCGATGAGTTTCTCTCGATCGCCAGCCACGAGCTCAAGACGCCCCTCACCAGCCTGCGGCTGAAGGTGGATGGGATCCTGCGCATCACCGCCAAACCCGAGAAGGCACCTGCCGATCTGGCCAAGCTCGCCTCCCGGGTTCAGGGGGTCGACAAGCAACTCGGGCGTCTCACCGAGCTGGTCGATGCGCTGCTCGATGTCAGCCGCGCCGCGGCCGGACAGCTGCAGCTCCGCCTGGAGGATGTCGATCTGGCCGCGGCGGCTCAGGCAGTGGCCGAACGGTTCAAGGACGATCTCGCCTCCGCCGGCTGCTCGCTGTCGGTGGTCGTGACGGGCCCGGCGGGAACCAAGACCGCGATTCACGGGCGCTGGGATCGCCTGCGCCTCGACGAGGTGCTCACCAATTTTCTCTCCAACGCCATCAAGTACGGCGCCGGGAAACCGATCCAGATTCGGGTTTCGGCGACCGAGAGCGTGGCCACGCTGGAGATCGAGGATCAGGGGATCGGCATCTCGCCCGACGATCAGCAGCGGCTCTTCGAGCGCTTCGCGCGCGTCGTCTCGCCGGAGCACTACGGCGGTTTCGGCCTCGGTCTCTGGATCGTCAAGCTGCTGGTCGAGGCGATGGGGGGGAAGGTCGCCGTCCGCAGCGCCGTCGGCACGGGCTCTGTCTTCAGTGCGGAGCTGCCGCGCCGGGCGCCAGCGAACGGGCAAGCCAAGCGCAAAGGACACCCCGGCGCGTGACCGCGCTCAGCCCCGACTGCCAGCGGCTGGTCCTGGTCGTCGACGACGACGAGTCGATTCGCGAATCGCTGGCCGATCTGCTGGGCGACGAGGGGTACCGGGTGCAGACCGCCAACAACGGTGCCGAAGCGTTGAGCCTGCTGCGCCCGCCCGCTCAGCTCCGACCCTGCGTGATCCTGCTCGACCTGATGATGCCGGTCATGAACGGCCAGGAGTTCTACGTCCAGCAGCAGCGCGACCCAGCCCTCGCCACGATCCCCGTCGTCGTCATCTCCGCCGACAAGAACCTGGCGATGAAGGCCTCTGGCATCAACGGCGAGTTTCTCCCCAAGCCGGTTCGCCTGGACACCGTGCTCGGCGTCCTCGGCCGTCACTGTCCCTGACCGCGCCCGCCGCCGTTCGAAAAAGTGGCCGGCCGCGCCCCCAGAAAAGAGCGCGGCCGGCCGGTCGGGTCAGGCTAAGTTAAGGGCAGGCAAGGCCGGCGGTGCAGGTCCACTTGCCCCCGCCGCCGCCATGGGGGGCGCAGAGACAGTGCATCCGCGTTTCGGCGGTGCAGGTGGCCTGGGGAGGGAAACGGTCAGGCAAGAGCTCCGGGTCATTCGTCTCCCTCTCATGAAGTGGTCAATCCTTGGTGCCGGCCGGCGGCCGGGCGGTTGAAGCGCCAGAACTGCCCGAGCGAGATGGGCGGCTCGCAGAATCCGCCGATGCAGAAGGTGGAGCAGCAGTCGGTGTCCGTGGTGCAGGCGCCGCTGACCGGCTGGCAGCTGCTGGCAGGGGGGCGCAGCTTCCAGTCGCGCAGCTGTTGCTGCAGCAGGCCGCGTTGCCGGTACAGGCCGCTCCGTTGGCGGTGCAGGGGGTCTTGCAGACATGGCCGGCGGGGTCGCAGGCGCCGCGGCAGCACTGCGCGTCCGCGGTGCAAGCGGCCCCTTCGGCGAAGCTTTTCGTGCATGGCGCTATCGTGCCGACGCGCGCCCGCACGGTTGAAATCGTCGGCGCCTTCATCCGCGCGGCGCCTTCGCGCTACTCTGAAGGCGCGTGGCCGCGTTTCATTCCATGGCGATGGTGATGGCGACCGCTCTGCTCGGTGCCGCGGCGCCCCCCACGCCGGCGAGCGATCCGGTCGTGCTGTGGCTCGGCCCCTTCGACGGCAGCGCGCTCGACGGGGCGGCGCTGCTCGAAGCGGTCTCGGTTTACACCCGCGACCTCAGCCTGGAGACCCGGACCGCCACCGACGTTCCACCGCCCACGCTCGCCGCGCGTGACGCGGGGGTCGACGCGGCGGCGGGGGCGGCAATTCGCGCGCACGGAGCCCGCCTCGGGTTCTGGTGCGAGCCGGCGCCGGACGCCCGGACGACGGCGCTCATCATCGTCGACGGTGAGGGGCGGCTCGAGGTTCGCGTCGTCGACAGCGCGGGGCTCGACGGGCCCGAGCTCCATCGCGCGATCGCGCTCAAGCTCCGCGCGGTGCTGGCGGCGACGATCGGACCGGAGGCGGCGGCGAGCTCCGGCGAGGCCCCGCGCGCGGCATCGTCGTCGGAAACGCCGGCGGTCATCGTGCCGCCGTCGCCCAGCACCACGGCACCGGCCGCTGCGGGGGCCCGCGGCGGCGCGGGCGTCGTGGCGCTGGCGGCGACGCCGCCGGAGGCGCGTGGGCCTGGTCGATTCTTCGCCGCGCTCGGCTACCGCCTCTCGACCTCGCTCGGCTCCGGGGCGGTTCAGCAAGGCGCCGCCGCCGAGGTGGGCGCGCACCTCGGGCGCGCCGTCGAGCTGGCGCTCGCCGCGGCGCTCGAAACGCGGGCCCGCGGCGGCGCCAGCGCGGGGACGGTCTCGCTGTTCGATCTCCCGATCGACGTCGAGGCGCGCTGGGTTCGCCGCGGCCCCGGTCGCCTCTCCTGGGGCGGCGGCGCCTTTGCGACGGTCCATCTCGCCCGGGCCACGGCGACCGCCCCGACGGGCGCCCAACAGACGTCCTTCGACGTGGCGGGCGGTGTCGGCCTGGCGGCGCTGGTGCGCGGCGCGCTCGGCCGGGGCATCGCGGGCGAAGCGCGCCTTTACACCGAGCTGCCGCTCCCGAGCACGACCTACTGGGTGCAGGGGACGCCGGTGCTCGATCGCGGTGCCCGCGTCGGCCTCGCGCTGGCGCTGGTTTTTCCGTCCCTGTGACGCGGTGCGACCGCCGTTGCGACTTCGGGGGCGACCTTTCAACCAAAACCCGCCCCTGGGGTACGATCCGGGTGTGGGCGATCCGCGCGACGCGACCTCCCCGACCACCCCCGGCGACGAGCCGGCGCTGGTGGCCGGCTGCCGGGCCCACGATCCGGCCAGCCTGGAGGCCTTTTTTCGCGCCCATGCCCGCTACGTCGAGCGCGTGATCGCCCGCCTGACCGGACCGACGCCCGATCTCGAGGATCTGGTCCAGACCACGTTCATTCAAGCCTTCCAGAGCTTCGGGCGCTTCCGCGGCGAGGCGAGCCTCAAGACCTGGGTCACCCGGATCGCGGTGCACGTGGCGTTGCACCAGCTGCGCGCCGGCGTGCGGCGGGCCCTGCCGCTCGAGCTCGTGCCCGAGAGTCAGGAGCCGGTGGATCTGGCGCCCCGCGCCAATCAGGAGGCCTCCAGCCGTCAGCTCGCGCGGCGCTTGCACGCGCTGCTGGACGGGATCGGGCCCAAAAAACGCGTGGCCTTTCTGCTCTACACCGTGGAGGAGAATTCGATCGAGGAGGTCGCGGCCCTGACCGGCGCCAGCAAGGCGGCGACGAAGTCGCGCATCTGGTTCGCCCGGCGCGAGCTGATGGCCTTGGTGAAGGAGAATCCCGATCTCGCGCCGCTCATCGACGCCGCGGAGGGGCAGCCGTGGCGCTGAGCTGCGCGCGCGCCGCGCGGGTGTCATTGGCCTCGGTGGGCGGGCATGCCACGCCGGCCGAGCGGCTCGAGCTGGAGTCGCACCTGGCGGGCTGCGCCCGCTGCAGCGCCGAGCATGCCGCCCTGGCGGCGGTGCGCGCGCTTCGCGCGGCCGAGCCGGAGGGGCTGTCGCCCGCGGCGCGCGAGCGGGTCCGGCGGGCGGCGCTGGCCGGAACGGTGCGGGTGCCGGCCCAGGCGCGGCGCCGCTTCTGGCCGGTCGGCCTGGGCGCGACGTTCGCGCTCGCCTCGCTGGCGGCGCTTCTCCTGGTGCGGCGGCCGTCGAACGAGCCGCGCGTCGTCAGCGGCGACGTCGCCATCGCCGCCGCGCCGCTGGAGACCGCCGGCGCGGTGAGCGTCCGCTCGGCGCGGGGCGGGGAGGTCCGGCTGGGCGACGCCGACACCTCGCTGGGCGCCGGGACAGCCCTCCTCTGGCGGCGCGCCGCGCGCAGCGTGGAGCTGCGGGAGGGGAGCGTCACCATCGACGTCGAGCACCGCGCGGGCCAGCACTTCCAGGTCCGGACGCCGCAGTTCGTGGTGGAGGTGATCGGCACGCGGTTCACCGTCGATCTCGCCGGCGTGCGGACCGAGCGCGGCACGGTGCGGGTGCTCGGCCCCGACGGCGTGGCGCTCGGCTACGTCACCGCCGGACGCTCGTGGACGCTCCCCGCGCCGGCCGCCCAGACGGGGCTGGCAGCGCCGCCGGCACCGGCCGAAGCGCCGCCGACGCCGGCGCCGGCTCTGGCGCTCGTCTCTCCCAGCCCTCCGCACGCGTCGTCCGACGGCGGGCCGGCGCGGCTGGCCCAGGCCCGCCGGGCGCTGGCACGCGGCAACGCCGGCGAGGCCCGCCGGCTGGTCGAACCGATCTTTCACCTCGGGCGGGAGATCGCCGTCGAGGCGCGCCTCATCTACGCCGAGTCGTTCCTGGTCGAGGGGCGCTACACCGACGCCGTCGACGGCTACGAGACGGTCGTGCGCGACTTCCCACGCACGCCACAGGCCGAAAGCGCCCTCTACGCCGTCGCGCAGCTCGACAGCGAGCACGGACGCGCCGCCGCGGCGCGAGCTGGGCTCCAGCGCTACCTCGATCGCTATCCCCGTGGCCGGTTCGCCCGTGAGGCGAGCGATCGTCTGGCGGGGCTGACGGCGCCGCCGCGATGACGGTGGCGCCCCGGGGGCGCCCGACAGTTTCCTGGGCTGGTCCGGCGGCGCTGGCCGCGACCGTGGCGCTGGGGGCGATCGCTTGCCATCGGGACATCCGGCTTCTGCCCGTGGGCGACAGCAACGGCGGCGCAGGGCGAGGGGTCGGAGGCGCGGGGGCCGGTGGCGCGGCCGGCGCCCTGGGCGCGGGGGCCGGTGGCGCGGCCGGCGTCCTGGGTGCGGGGGCCGGTGGCGCGGCCGGCGTCCTGGGCGCGGGGGCCGGTGGCGCGGCCGGCGCCCTGGGCGCCGCGGGGATGACGGCGGCCTGCTCGCCTCCGGGCGATCCGATCATGCTCCCCACCGTCACGGGCGGCGCGACCTGCGCCGCGGCGCTGGAGACGCGCGGTCACCGCTTCGCGCTCTGCGCCTGCGACACGCTGACACTGGGCGCGCGGTTGCGCACCGATGCGTTCGATTCGACCAACTCCGGGAACAACGACCAGGTCTCGGCGGCGGTGGGGACCAACGGCGCGCTGGTGACCACGGCCGAGCTGGAGGCCGGGGGTGCCATCTACGTCGCCGACCCCGGCGGCGTGAGCGCCGGTGGTCATCTCCAGGCCGGCGCCTCGTTTCGCTCGGGTGGCCCGCTGACCCTGCTGACGTCCAACGCCGAAGCCGACCTGCTGGGCGACGCCTACGTCAATGGCGACCTCACCGGAATGGTGAAGGTGAGTGGGACACTCTTCGTCCCCACCACGGTCACCGTCGGAAGCAACGTGGAGGCGCGGGCGGTCTCGCCCGGACCGGTGTCGGTCCCTGCGCCCTGCGACTGCAGCGACGGACTCGACGTGGCGACTGCCATCAAGACGGCAGCCCGCGACAACGGCGATGCCGCCGCGGGCTTTGGCCCGGACGCGCTGGCGACGGTCTCGATCGCCTCCCAGCTGTCGCTGGTCTGTGGGACCTACTTCCTGAACGCGATCGACGCCACCGCCCCGGTCACGCTGACGGTGCAGGGGCGGGCGCTGCTGGCGGTGGGCACCAACGTGAGCCTGGGGGCCGGCCTGACGGTGAAGCTCGATCCTTCGGCCGAGCTCGATCTCCTGGTGGGCGGCTGGATCAACACCAGCGGCGGCACCATCGGCGCCTCTTCGGCGCCGGCCCGGTTCCGCATCTGGACCGCCAGCACCGATTCGCTGACGTTCGACGACCAGCCGACCATCGCGGCGGTCATCCACGCCCCCGGCTCGGTGGCGACCGCGACCAGCGGGCTGACCCTGTCGGGGAGCCTGTTCGTCAAGACGCTCATGCTCGGCGGCGACTCGGAGCTGCACTACGACCGCGCCATCCTCTCGGCCGGAGCGGAGTGCGGCGAGCCGGTGGCGACGCCCGTCCCCTGAGCACGCGCCCCGTCGTATAGAGTGGGCGCCGTGCCGGCCCACCCGTACCTGCAACGGATCCTCAACGCCCGCGTCTACGACGTCGCCATCGAGACGCCGCTCGACGTGGCGCCGCTGCTGTCGGCGCGTCTCGGCGCGAAGGTCTTGCTCAAGCGCGAGGATCTGCAGCCGGTCTTCAGCTTCAAGCTGCGCGGCGCCTACAACAAGATGGTCAACCTCCCGGCGGCCGCCCTCCGCCGCGGCGTGATCGCCGCCAGCGCCGGCAACCATGCGCAGGGTGTGGCGCTGGCGGCCCGCAAGCTGGGGACCCGCGCGGTGATCGTCATGCCGGTGACGACGCCCGAGCTGAAGGTCGAGGCGGTGCGGGCGCTCGACGCGGAGGTGGCGCTCTTCGGCGACTCGTACTCCGACGCCTACGCGCGCGCCGTCCTCTGGCAGCGCCGGCGCGGGTTGACGTTCGTGCACCCGTTCGACGATCCCGACGTGATCGCGGGGCAGGGGACGGTGGGGATGGAGATCCTCCGCCAGCACCACCCGCAGGAGCACGGCCCGCTGCACGCGATCTTCGTGGCCATCGGCGGCGGCGGCCTCATCTCGGGGGTCGCCGCCTACGTCAAGGCGGTGCGCCCGGAGATCAAGATCATCGGCGTGCAGACGGTCGACTCGGACGCCATGGCGCGCTCGCTGGCCGCCGGGCGTCGGATCACGCTGCGCGAGGTGGGGCTCTTCTCCGACGGCACGGCGGTCAGGCAGGTCGGGCGCGAGACCTTCCGCCTCTGCCGCCGCTACGTCGACGACATCGTCACCGTCGACAACGACGCCCTCTGCGCGGCGATCAAGGACGTGTTTCAGGACACCCGCTCCATCCTCGAGCCGGCCGGGGCGCTGGGCGTGGCCGGGGCCAAGGCCTATGCGGCGCGGACCTCGCTCGACGGCAAGACGGTCGCCGCCGTGACCTGCGGCGCGAACATGAACTTCGATCGGCTGCGCTTCGTGGCCGAGCGCGCCGAGATCGGCGAGAAGCGCGAGGCGGTCTTCGCCGTGACCATCCCCGAGCGCCGGGGCAGCTTCAAGCGCCTCTGCACGCTGGTCGGCGCGCGCAGCGTGACCGAGTTCAACTACCGCATCTCGGACAGCGCCGCGGCGCGGGTCTTCGTCGGCATCCAGCTGGCCCGCCCCGGCGAGAGGCAGGCCCTCCTCCAGTCGTTCGAGAAGGCGGGCTTCCCGACCCTCGATCTCACCGACGACGAGCTGGCCAAGCTGCACCTCCGTCACCTCGTCGGCGGCCGCTCGGCGCTGGCCCACGACGAGCATCTCTACCGCTTCGAGTTCCCCGAGCGGCCGGGCGCGCTCATGCGCTTCCTCGCCAGCATGTCGCCCAACTGGAACATCTCCCTGTTTCACTACCGCAATCAGGGTGCCGATCCGGGGCGCGTTCTGGTCGGGCTGCAGGTCCCCCCGCGCGATCACCCGGCGCTGCGCCGTTTTCTCTCCGACCTCGGCTATCGCCACTGGGACGAGACCGACAATCCGGCCTACCAGCTTTTTCTCCGCTGATTCAGCGGCACCGATTCAGCGGGCCCTGATTCAGCTGCGGCGTGATTCGGCGCTGCGAATCACGGAGACGGCGGCGACCGCGGGTCGCGGGGCTGACGGCGACCCGTTCAGGAGCGCGATCTCGGCGGTGACCGCGGTGCGCTCGCGGCGCGCGCGCCGCGCGGCCGAGAGCCCGTACGCCAGGCCCACCGCCACGGAGAGCGGGGCGACCAGCGCCAGCATCACGTTGGAGGCGCCGACCAGCTTCATCCCCGACAGCAGCAGGACGACGGCCAGCGATGGTCGGATGACGTAGTCGGGCGCGCGCGAGGAGAACCGCGCGCCGATGAAGACACCGGGGAGGCTGCCAACCAAGATCGACACGGTCAGTCCCAGCTTGAAGTTGCCGAACAGCAGGTGCCCGATGGCGGCGCTGGCGACGAGCGGCACGGCCTGAACCAGATCGGTTCCGACCAGCTCGGAGAGACTCATGCGGGGGTAGAGCAGCAGCAGCGCGACGATGATGAGCGAGCCAGAACCGACCGAGGTGAGGCCGACGACCAGCCCTCCCACGATCCCGATCAGCAGCGTGGGAATTCGCTTGACCTCGAACGGCTGCGGAGTCCCCCGGCGCGAGATCAGCAGGGGGCGCGCGACCAGCCCCGCCACGACCACCAGCAGCGCCACCCCCAGCGCGACCTTGATGTGCGCCTGCACCGCGATCCCGGCGTCCAGCCGGCGCAGGAGCAGCACCCCCAGGAACGCCGAGGGGATCGAGCCGAGCATCAGCCAGGTGACCAGGCCACGCTGAACGGTCCCGCGGCGCCAGTGAACCGCGCCCCCGATCGGCTTCATCACCATGGCCGCGACGATGTCGCTCGACACCGCGGCCAGCGGCTCGATGTGAAACAGCATCACCAGGATCGGCGTCATCAACGCGCCGCCGCCCATGCCGGTCAGTCCGACGACGAACCCGACAAAGAGTCCACTGGCTATGACGAGGGGGTCGAACACCGGTGCCTGGCTCACCTCGGCTCGTAGCACGGGGTGAGTAAGAAACAGTAGCGGAACTCGGCGGAAACAGGTCACAAACTCGGCGGGACCGAACCGCCCGGGTGCGTCGTTTCCGGACAAACGCCCAGGATTTTCCGGACCGACCTGCAGCATTTCCGGACGGAGGGGTTGCCGCTGGGCAGATGCCAGATTCGTGGCGCGCGCGCCAGCACCCGCCGCGGGGACGGGGATCTGCCGGACGAGCTTGCAATGCCCCAGCTTCCAAGCGCCTGGAATGGCAGGGATCGCGGGATATCCAGGATCTGGGGAGCAGGTCCCGGATATAATGCCGGACCCTTGCAGCACCGCTTGCGTCACCGCGTCCACCGTTTCTCCTGGCCTCTGCGATTCGTCATCGCCGGCGGTCTCTTCCTCTTCGCCCTGGTCCATGGCGTCCGCCATCGGGGCCGCGCGCCGGGCGGGACCGCCGCCGCGGCGGTCAGGGGCCCACGCCCGTTGGCCCTCGACGATGCGGATCAGGACGGGCTGCCCGACACCCTGGAGGCCGCCCTGGCCGCCCGCTTCGCGCCAGCGGTCATTCTCGATCCTCAGGAGGCCAACCACCCAGCCTCGATCGGCTGGCTGCTCTCCCGGATCGGCGGCGTTGGCCACCTCGGTGCCGATCGGGGGAGCTTCCCGCCCGAGGTTCGCGCGGGCAGCTCGGACCCGCGGGACTGGGTCACCTACGTGCACGTCTACCCACGGACCGACGGACGCATCAACATCCAGTACTGGTTCTTCTACACCTACAACGAAGGTCCCCTCTTCTTCGATCACGACAGCGACTGGGAGCACATCACGGTCGAGGTCGAGCCGGGCGGCGTTCCCCGCGGCGTCTACTTCGCGCAGCACGGGAACAACAACCCGGGCGTTTTCCGGCCCTGGAGCGAGGTTCGCAAGGTGGGCGACAAGCTCGGCGAGACGACGGGGAACCACCCGCTGGTCCTCTCCGCCCGGGGAACCCACGCCAGCTACGCCGATCAGGCGTCGCTCGCCTGGTTCGAGCACGCGAGTGGTTGCGCCGCGGCCGACCGCTGCGCCGATCAGCTCTGGCGGACCTGGCTGGGGGGCGGCCTGGTCAACATCGGCGAACGCGCGGCCCCCCTGGGGGCGCCCGAGGCGCTCGCCTACGCCGGCCGCTGGGGGAGCCCTGGACGCTTCCTCCGATCGAGATCGGCGCCACCAGGACCGCTGCACCAGCACGGATTCTCGAGCGACGGATTCGACTGATCGGCGGGGGCCGTCGCGTCGTCGCAGCCTGGCAACTTGGCCACTCGGGTTGACGGGCCGGCCGGGGTGACCAGGTTTTGGGCGAGCCGAGCGCGCCGTGCCCCCCACCATCGATACCCGCCTGTTGATCCTGGTCTGCGCGGTTCTGGAGACGGGCACGGGCCTCGCCCTCCTGATTCTTCCGCGGTTCGTGGTGCGGCTACTCTTGGGCGCGGAGCTGGCCGGGGCAGGGGTGGCGACGAGCCGGTTGTGCGGCCTCGCCTTGATCTCATTCGGGTTGGCCTGCTGGCCCGCGTGGGAAGCGACGCCCGGCCGCCTGGACCGTCGCGCCGTTCGGGCTCTGCTGGTCTACAACGCCGGGGCGACGGCTTACCTCGCCTGGCTGATGGCGTCCGAGGGTTATCGGGGGCTCCTGCTGGTGCCGGCGATCGCCATCCACGCCACCCTCGCGCTGCTCGTCGCGCGGATCGTCGTGACGGCGCCTAGGGCAGCGCGCGTTTGAGCGACCGCCGCTCGCCGTAGGCGCCCCATCCGACGAGCGCGATTCCGCTGAGCTCCATGATCCAGTTGATCTTGAGCCCGCCCAGATCGGCGCCCAGGAGGCGGTCGATGTGGTGAAAGGACGATGCCCGGATCGCCACGAAACAGCAAAGGAGCACGATCCCCAGCAGGGCGAGCCCGAGGCGCGGAAGGTTGCGGCCGGCGAGCAGAAGCACCGAGCGAACCAGCCAGACCCCCACCAGCACGACGCCGATGATGAAATCAATCTGGACCCGCTGCCGCCGGTCGTACCACCCCTGTCGATGGGCGACGATCCGTCCGAACTCGGTGAGCGCCGTCTGCAGGTCGAGCTGCTTGTTGATCCCCAGGAGCAAGAGCCCAATCGCGATGGCCTTCCACAGAGCGCTCATGCGGACGGCCTCCGGCAGCGCGGCGAGCCTCCGTCTCTGTCCGAGCAGGGCCAACGTGACGGGGAGCCATGCCCCCCTGAGCG
Organism: uncultured Pseudomonadota bacterium; assembly: GCA_963847705.1. GTDB lineage: Bacteria > Myxococcota_A > Polyangia > Fen-1088 > Fen-1088 > JADGRB01. The sequence continues at coordinate 96,258 of CAWKBC010000030.1, forward strand.
ACGCTCCCGCCGCCGTGCGCCAGGTCCGGTGGTTGACGAAGCAGAGATACGAGGCCCACAGATAGGCGACGACGGTGATCCAGCCGATCGCGTTCGGGTCGCCGATTCCCGGCGACCAGGTGCCGACCCAGCCCGCCGTCGGCTCCCCCGTCATGCCCAGCGCCATCGTCATCGAGGGTGATCTAGCACGGGGGCGACGGCGCTCGGGGGCACCGCACGGGCCGGAACTGTTGAACTTTGGGGCCCGTTACCCCAAACTGCTTGTCCATGAACGTGTTGGTGACCGGAGGCGCGGGGTTCATAGGCTCATCATACGTACGCCTCGCGCGCCGCAAGCGGCCGAGCGACCTCGTGGTGAACGTCGACGCGCTGACCTACGCCGGCAACCTGGAGAACCTGCGCGATCTCGAGAGTGACCGGAAGCACCTCTTCGTGCGGGCCGATATCCGGGAGGGGGCGACGATTCTCGAGCTCCTCCGCCGTCACGCCATCGACGCCGTGGTGAACTTCGCCGCCGAGAGCCACGTCGATCGCAGCATCGCCTCGGCCGCCCCCTTTCTCGAGACCAACGTGGGAGGGACGCTGAGTTTGCTGGAGGCGGCGCGCGCTGCCGGCGTGCGGCGATTCCTGCAGGTCTCGACCGACGAGGTCTACGGATCGTTGGGTCCGACCGGCGCCTTCGAAGAGACGACGCCGATCTCGCCTCGCAGCCCCTACTCGGCCAGCAAGGCCGCGGCCGATCACTTCGTGATGGCGTTTCACCACACGCACGGGATGGACGTGGTGATCACGCGCTGCTCGAACAACTACGGTTCGTACCAGTTCCCGGAGAAGCTCATCCCGCTCATGATCCTCAATGCCTTCGACGGCAAGCCCCTGCCGGTCTACGGCGATGGCCTCTACGTCCGCGACTGGATCCACGTGGACGATCACTGCGAGGCGATCGATCTGGCTCTCGAGGGCGGCACGTCCGGCGAGGTCTACAACATCGGCGCAGAGAACGAGCGGCCCAACATCGACGTCGTGCGGGCCATCCTGGGCCTGACGGGCCGGGACGAGTCGCTGATCCGCCATGTCCCCGACCGCCCGGGCCACGACCGCCGCTACGCCATGAACTCGCGAAAGATCCGGGAGCAGCTCGGCTGGCGGCCCCGGCATGGGTTCGAAGAGGGGCTGGCCGAGACCGTCGCCTGGTATCGCGCGAACGGCGCCTGGTCGGACGGCGTGCGCAGCGGCGCTTATCGCGACTATTACGAGCAGCAATATGCCCGGCGGCTGGCCGCTGGCGCGGGAGGCACGAGATGAGCCAAGAGGAGCTTCGAGGAGTGGTGCTGGCGGGCGGTACGGGGTCGCGCCTCTTCCCGCTCACCAAGGTGACGAACAAGCACCTCCTGCCGATCGGGCGGGAGCCGATGATCTTCTATCCCGTCAAGAAGCTGGTCGAGGCGGGCATCCGCGAGATCCTGATCGTCACCGGCACCGAGCACATGGGCGACGTGGTGAGCCTGCTCGGCAGCGGCAAGGAGTTTGGCTGCGAGTTCACCTACCGCGTGCAGGACGAAGCGGGCGGGATCGCGCAGGCGCTCGGGTTGGCGCGGCGCTTCGGTCGCGGCGGGCGACTGGCGGTGATCCTGGGCGACAACATCTTCGAGAGCTCCATCGCGCCGTTCGCGGAGGCTTATCGCCGGCAACCCGGCGGCGCCAAGGTGTTGCTGCAGGAGGTGCACGATCCGGGACGCTACGGCGTGGCGGTCACCGAGGCCGGCAAGGTGGTGCGGATCATCGAGAAGCCCAAGGATCCACCGACCAACCTGGCGGTGACCGGGATCTACTTCTACGACACCGCGCTCCACGAGATCATCGCGGAGCTCAAGCCGTCCAAGCGCGGCGAGCTGGAGATCACCGACGTCAACAACGCCTACATCGCGCGCGGCGAGCTGACGTTCGACGTCCTGCCCGGATGGTGGACCGACGCCGGCACGTTCGAATCGCTGAAGCACGCGACCGACCTGGTCGAGAGCGCGCTCCGCGAAAAGACCCGCTAGAGACCGGATCAATTTAGGTCGCTGAGGGAAAAGCCTAAGCGTTTGGATCCCTTAGAAGAAAGGGGATCGACGCGGATCGCGGATTGTGATCAAACGGTTCCAGGAGGGAATCGATGGACACGATCTGGACGACCGAGACGACGCTGACGGGCCTGGAGGAGCGGATCGTCAAGCGGTGTGGAAAGCGGCGTGTCTTCGTGTTTCTGCGGGAGCTGCGGCACCGCATCTTCGACGAGGCCTTGCAGGCGAAGCTGGCCGCGGCTTACGCAGAGCTGGTGCGCGGAAAGGAGCGAATTCCGCCCGCTCAAGTGGCGATGGCACTCCTACTTCAGGCGGCGTTGGGCGTGCCCGATCACGAGGTCGTGGAGCTGACGGTCATGGACCGACGCTGGCAGATGGTGCTCGGATGCCTGGGTGCCGAGGAGCCCCTGTTTTCTCAGGGAACGCTCTTCAATTTCCGGCAGCGAATGATCGCCAAGGGCCTCGACCAGGAGCTGTTCGACAAAACGGTGGCTCTGGCGCGCGAAACCGGCGGTTTCAGTGCGACGCATCTACGAGCGGCGTTCGATGCGAGCCCGCTGTGGGGCGCTGGGCGAGTGGAGGACACCTTCAATCTCATCGGTCGTGCTGCGATGCACGTCGTTCGCACGGCCGCCGAGCGACTGGGGCGACCATTCGCCGAGGTCGCCGCCGAAGCAGGAATCCCGGTGGTGGCCGCGACAAGCATCAAGACCGGGCTGGACATCGACTGGGACGACCCGGACGCCAGGAAAATGGGCCTGACGAAGCTCCTGGCGCAGGTGCAGTCGCTGGAACGCTGGCTTGATCGGGAGCTCAAGGAGCAGCTGAAACAGCCACCGTTGAAGGAGCAGTGGACACTCGTACAGAAGCTGATTGCTCAAGACACGGAGCCAGATCCGGAAGGTGGGGGAGGACGAAGAATCACCGACGGCGTCGCCAAGGACAGGCGCATCAGCGTCAGCGACGCGGACATGCGCCACGGCCGCAAGAGCAAGCGGAAGCGCATCGACGGCTACAAGCGGCACATCGCCCTCGACGTCGACACACCCGGCTTGATCTGCGGCGTAGCCGTCACACCAGCTAACCAGCCAGAGCGAACCGCGAGCGCGACGCTCCTCGCCGACTTGGACCGGCAGAGATTGAAGCTCAGCGAGCTCTTCATCGACCGCGGATACCTCGGCGACGAATCAATCGAAGAGCGGCGACAGGAAGGGCTGCAGGTGCACTGCAAGCCTTTCCCGCAGCGAAACGGTGACCTCTTCGACAAGGGTGATTTTCAGATCGATCTCGTCGAGAAGACCATCCGCTGCCCGGAGGGCATCATCGTGCCGCTACGCCTTGGCACCAACGCCCATTTTCCGGCCGCCAAGTGCGACCCCTGCTCCAAGCGCGACGCCTGCACTCGCGCCAAACCCGGCAGAGGCCGCAGTCTCAGCATTCACCCAAACGAGCCCTTCATGCTCGATCTCAGGAGCAAGGCCAAGTCCCCCGAAGGCCGCGCCAACCTCAGAACTCGAGTGAAGGTCGAGCACGGCCTCGCAACCATCCACTCACGCCAGGGCGACAAGGCCCGCTACCGTGGCCTTCGAAAAAACCTCTTCGACGTCCGCCGGCACGCCGCCGTCGAAAACCTCTTCGTGATCGATCGCTTACAGCTGGCCGCCTAATTTGGTCGGCTCTCTAGCTCGCCCGGAGGTCGACCACGGCGGTCGACCACGGATGGTTGACTACGGGGGGAGCAAGCCGGCCGGAATGTCGGCCAGCAGCGGGTTCTCGCGATCCCGGTCCGAGACGATGGGATTCTCGACGCCCCAGGAGATCCCGAGCGTCGGATCGTCCCAGCGCACCCCGCGCTCGTCGCTGTTGTCGTAGAGCTCGTCGACCAGGTAGGTCATGAACGAGTCGACCAGGGCGCAGAAACCGTGGGCGACACCCTTGGGGATGTAGAGGCCGAACCGGGAGTCCGTGCCCAGCTCGATCACCTCGCTCGCACCGCGGGTCGGTGAGGAGACCCGCATGTCGTAGAGCGCGGCGCGGACCCGACCCGACGGAACAATCCAAAAATCGGCCTGCTTGAGGTGATAGTGCAGGCCCCGCAGGACGGTGGCCTTGGAGAACGACACGTTTCCCTGCACCATGTCGCGCACGCCCGGGACCCACTGCCGCCGGTAGCTCTCGAAGAAGTAGCCGCGGCTGTCCTGGAAGGACTTCAGCGCCACGATGTAGACGCCTTTGATGCGGTCAGATTCGCGCGACGGCGTCGTGGTCGAGGACATGATGGCTACTCTAGCCGCATCTCTTCGGCCGCGAAAGCCCGGAGGGCCTCTTGCCAGGTCGACAGGGTGTCGAAACCGGTCTCACGGAGCATCCGGTTGTCGAGGATCGCGCGCCGGGGCCGGGGGGCCTTCATCGGCAGGGAGGCGGTCGGCACCCCCTCGACCTTTGTCGCCGGAAGACCGAGGATCTCGGCGGCGAAGCTGGCGAAGGCCGCCCAGGTCGTCTCGCCGTGCGAGGTGCAGTGGTAAAGGCCGTAGTGGTCGGTCGCCGCCAGTGCGGCCGAGACCCGGGCGACCTCCCGGACCCAGGTCGGCGAGCCGAGCCGCTCGCGGTCGGCGCGAACGGTTTCGCCCTTTCTCAGGCGGCGCACGATGGTCGAGGGAAAGTTTCGGCCGCTCCGTCCGTACAGGCACCCGACCCGCAGAATGAAGTGCCGCGCCGCCGCGTCCGCCACCGCCGCGTCGCCGGCCACCTTCGAGCGGGCGTAGCTCCCCTGGGGCGTGGGCGGATCCTTTTCGTCGTAAGGGCGGGCCTGCTCGCCGTCGAAGACGAAGTCGGTCGAGTAGTGGACCACGGCGGCGCCTGCGGCTGCGGACGCGCGCGCGACCGCGCGGGCCCCCGCCTCGTTCACGGCAAACGCGACCTCCGGTTCGAGCTCCGCCCGATCGACGTCCGTGTAGGCGGCCGCGTTGAAGACGGCCGTGGGCCGCGTCTCGGCGAACAGCGCCCGCAGGGCCGCCTCGTCCCGAATGTCGCACTCGCTGCGGGCGACGGCGGCGGCGACCGACCAACCGGCCAGCGGCAGTTGCTCACAGAGCGCCAGCCCCAGCGTCCCTCTCGCCCCCAGCACGATCGCTCTTCGTTCGTCGGCCATGTTGTTCACCTCGATCTGGTTCCGATGCGAGCGGGACGCGCCGTCACCACCAGGCGCTTGTTGAGCTTCAGCAGGTTGGGCCGCCCCGCCCGATACGACATGTCCATGAACGACTGCATGATGTGCAGCCCCATGCCGGACTCGGGCAGCGCCTCGATGGCCGGGGGCTGCACCCGCGACGGATCGAACCCTGGTCCCCAGTCACGAAGCTCGATCTGGATGCGACCGGGGCTCGTCTTGATTCGCAGATCGACCTCGGCGTCGCCGCTGCGGCGCGGGGCGCTCCCGACGTTCCCGTGCAGGACGATGTTGTTGAATCCCTCGCCGACGGCGGAGAGCACCTGATGGCGAAACTCGTCCCAGGCCGCGCCGCGCGGGCGCTCGGTCACCATTTTGCACGCCGTGGCCACCGCGCGAAGCGCAACGTCACGGTGCTCGAGGATGCCCCGAAGCTTCAGCCGCACCGTGCTCGGCGGAGAGACCGAGGCCCGCGTCCGAGAGGCGGCGGTCGTCGGGCTCCGTCGAACCTTTCGGCGTTTGGGTGGGCTCAATGTGACTTTAGCTAACTCAAATCCAGAGTTCCGCGCCACCTCAAACTGGCGGCCGCCGCGGGACAGAAAGTAGTAAATCGATTTCCACAAAGGATACGCGTAGGTAGACCCCCTACCTCTCCCGCCGCCCCGCGCCTGGCGGGCGAATTCGGGACCGGTCGGGCGGGGGGAGCCACCTCGTCCGAACCGCGACGGCGACCTGGGGCACGTTCGTCCAATTCCCGAGCGTCGAGAAAGCCGATCTCTTAATATCCGGGTGGCTCGGGTCCAACTTGCTTCGCCAACACGAAAACGTCGTCCACCGCATTCAGCGCCTGGCCGACATCCTGTGGGTCGTCGTCGCGCACATCGCGACCACCTTCGCCTATCGTCAGACCTGGCGGAGCGAGTCGAGCAACGCGACGCTGGCGGCGGTGGTGGTCTTCATCGTCGCCGCGGAGCTGTGCAGCGTCTACCGCCCCTGGCGGGTCGAGCGGTTCCACGTCGAGCTGAGGATGGTCACCCTGGCCTGGCTGGGGACCGTGGCCACCCTGATGACCTTCGCGTTCGCCACGAAGACCTCCCTGGCGTACTCGCGGGTGGTGATCTTCGGTTGGTTCGTGCTGACGCCGGTGATTCTCTGTGGTTGGCGGATCGTGGTGCGGCTGGCGCTGCGGACGATGCGGCAGCAAGGGCGCAACATCCGCAACGTGGTGATCCTTGGCGCGACCGCCAACGCACGTGCGCTCTGCAAGGAGATCGCAGAGCGGCCCTGGTTCGGCCTGCGCGTCATGGGCGTCTACGACGACCGCAGCCCCGATCGGCGCGAAGACCTGAGTGACGTTTCCTGCGCCTTCGCCGGCAGCTCGAACGATCTGCTGGAGGTCTGCCGTTCCAACAAGGTCGACTCGGTCTACATCGCCTTGCCGATGCGGGCCGAGCCGCGCATCGCGCAGCTGCTCCAGGATCTCTCGAACACCACCGCGACGGTCTATCTGGTGGCCGACTTCTTCATGTTCAACCTGCTGAGCGCGCACTGGAGCACGATCGGCGAGATCGCGATCGTCAGCGCCCACGACACGCCCTTCAAGGGCGTGGACGGGGTCCTCAAGCGCTTCGAGGACATCGTGGTCGGCAGCATGATCCTCCTGGTCATCGCCATCCCGATGCTGCTCATCGCGATCGGCATCAAGCTGACCTCGCCCGGGCCGGTCCTCTTTCGCCAGCGCCGCTACGGCCTGAACGGCAAGGAGATCCGTATCCTCAAGTTCAGGAGCATGACGGTCCTGGAGGACGGGCCCCAGGTCGTGCAGGCCAAACGCGGCGACGCCCGGATCACCAAGTTTGGTGCGTTCCTGCGCCGGACCTCCATGGATGAGCTCCCTCAGTTCCTGCAGGTGATCACCGGGAAGATCTCGATCGTCGGCCCGCGACCGCATGCGGTCGCGCACAACGAGACCTACCGCGCGCTGATCCGCGGCTACATGCTGCGCCACAAGGTCAAGCCCGGCATCACCGGCTGGGCGCAGGTGAATGGATGGCGCGGCGAGACCCCGGACGTCTCCTGGATGGAGAAGAGAGTGAAGTACGATCTGCAATACATCCAGCGCTGGACGCTGCTGTGGGACTTGAAGATCATCTTGCTGACCATCTTCGGACGCAAGAAGAGCAACAACGCGTTCTAGCCGTCTCACTCTTTCGGCAAGCCCGGCCGCGGAATCGGTCGGGTGGTCGCGGTGAGGGAGAGGTAGGCCCAGATCTGGCGCTGATCAAACCGAAAGTTGGGCGTGTCCAGCGTCGGTCCCCGATTTGCCCACAAGCCTCCCAGCTCGGCGTAGAAGTTCTCCGTCACCCGTCGGCGAACCCGCAGGGAGAAGGAAAAGGCGGTCTCGTCGGGAGGGGTTTGAGTGGGGAGGACCGACACGTCCTCGAGGACGGTGGCGAAGTCTCCCCGCAGGGTGACCGTCCAGCTTGGAACTGACACGGCGGTCAGCTCGGCGGCCACCGAGCCACGTGGCAGGGCATTTCCGACGACGGGGTCGAGGAAGTAATCGACCCCCGCGAAGGCCCGGCCCAGGAACACGATCTCGTCCCGTCGCGCGAGGTGCAAGATCAGCTCGGCGGATCCAATCGGCGACACGGATTGCGTCTTCCCCTCGGGAAGCAACGGCTGGGCCTCGGGCGGCGGAGAACCAACCAGGTGGAGGTAGGTCAAGCCGAGCCGCAGGTTGAGATCGGCGCCCCTGTCGAGGCGCCTCTTCCAGGTGCCATTCGGAGTCACACTGAGGGCTCCGGCGTCATACGAGTACTCGGCGAATCCGACGGCCGTGCCCAACCCCAGCGCGTCACGCGCAGTCAGGAGAAACGAGGCCGCAGGTTCGCCGCTCACCCACGTCTGGCTGGTGACGGTCCCGGGGGGGACGACCCCGATGTCCAACCACTGCCAGTGCGAGACCAGCCCGGCGAAGCTCACCCCCCAGCGCTGGGTGAGCTTGTCCACGACCTTGGCCTGTCCGCTCACGGATGCCAAATCGACGACCTTTGGCAGCGTCGGCTGGTCGCTCCCCAACACTTGAGGCAGGGCCGTGTAATCAGGTTCGCCGATCGAGCCGACGGCAGCGGCCGTCACCGTGACGCTTCGCGATGTCCGGGCGTCGAGGGTGAGCGCGAACGTGTGCAAGATGAGCGGTTCGGACACCGAGGACGGATTGGTTGGCTGGCCGGCCTGAGCAGGAGCTTGCTCCAACTCCGAGGAGGGATTGGGATACTCCCAAAAGATCCGAGGCGAGTACCAGGCCGAGAAGATGATCCCGGGATTGCGAAGCTCGAGAGCCAGGCGCGGGATCAGGATCTCCGCCACGAACGAGCGGGGGTCGCTTCCGGGCACGAGCGGAGCTTCTCCAGCTCGCGACTCGCTGGAGACACTTGCTTGCAGAGCGAGGATTCCAGGGACGAAACCGAGCCCCGCCGGCGAGTCCTGGGCACCGGCCTCGCCGGCGAGGCTGGCCTGGGCGCCCAGATCTCCCGACAGGAGGCAGAACGCAACCAGCGCCGCGCCCACGGATGGTGCCTATTCTACGACCACGACGTCTCCGTCCTGCAGACGGAAACCTATCGCGTGCGGCTCGGCGGCCGTCAGATCGGCGGCGCGGAAACGGATCCGTTGGACCGTCGTTCCCTCGGTCCGGATCACGAAGATCCGGTCCTTGTTGGCGAACTCGCTCAACCAACCCGCCGTCGCCAGCGCCGCCATCACCCCGCGGCTTCGCGTCAGCTCGTACGCGCCGGGGACCTTGACCTCACCGACGACGTGCACCCGAACCGCTGCGATCTTGAGGATGGCAACCGTCACCTCCGGTTTCACCAGCACGCCGGTGAGGCTGGTTTCGAGCTCGGCAACCACCGTCCCGGTGGTCTTGCCACCGACGCTGACGGCCCCCACGGTCGGCTGGGGATAGTCGCCGCGATCGCCCACCAGGAACTCGCCCGAGAGCGCTGGCTGATTCTTCACGGTGACCAGAATCGTGTCGCGGGGCTCGATCGTCGAGCTGTCGGTCGGAGCGACCGGCAGATCTTGGACCCAGCGGAACGCGTGCTCCGTGACGCACCCGAGCGCCGCGGAGCCCAACGTCAAGGTGACGACCAACGCGATCCTGACGGCGGATCTCTCGCCCATCAAAACTTTCGACCGACCGGGCGCTTGCGACGGGTCCGGGCCCCGGGGACGAAAATGGCCTCAGCAGCCAAGGTCTTGGCGATGATCCGCTCGGCCTCCCGGCCTGCAATTCCCAGGGCAGCGGCCAGGATTCCCAGAAAGAGGCCCAGTCCCCCTCGCATGGCGAGGGTGCTCCTGTTGCGCGAGCGCTCCAAACGGATGGGCGAGACATCGAAGCGGGACTCTGCAGAGACCTTCTCGAGGTTCAGCTGAATCTCGGCCTGCTTGAGCTTCGCAAACAGATCGGTGTGAAACTGCATCGTCGCTTCTTGCCGGTGGTCCAGGTCTGACAGGTGTTGCTCGACCCGCGGCAGGTCGCGCACCACCCGCTGAACCTGGCCCAGGTTCTTCTCGACGTCAGAAAGGTTGGCGCGCGTCGCGGCGACCTGGGTCCGCAGCTTCTCTGCGTTCGAGCGCGCCAGCTGATAGTTGGGGTCGGACTCGCGACTCAAGGGGGAGGTCGGTGATTGAAGCTCGTCCTTGATCAGCGTCTCCAGGCGTTGCTTTTGGTCCTTGAGAGCCAGGACTTCCGGATGACCTTCCCCGAGCCCGCGGCCGTAGGCCTCGGTCAGCTTGCGATTCACCTCGGTCAGCGACTGCCGGTAAGACTCCGAATACTGAAACTTCCGCTGGGCTTCGGGTCTATTGGTCTTCAGCTGATCCTCCGCCGCCGCCAGCTCGCCCTCGAGTTGGTGAAGCTGAGACGACAGCTCGGTCCGGCGGGTCTCCAGATCGAATCGGCTGGAGTGCGTCTGCTGAGAGTCTTCCGGGAGCCGATCCGCGTTCTCTTCTCGATAGCTCGCCCTCTCGTTGCTGACCCGGTCGACGTCGCCTTCCACCGTCTTCAACTGGTCGCGAAGGAAGTCCGCCTTGGCGCTGAGCTCCCGGACCGACCGCGCGATCTCTGCCTGCACGTAGTCCCTGATGTGGAGCGCCAGGAACTCCTGGGGCGAAGGCTGCGCCGAGGCCCTGTCTTTGTACGTGACCCGGAACGTGTGATCGCCGATCTCATCCACCTTGAAGCGGCTGGCCATCGAGGTGACGTGGGCATCCGTCAGATCCTGGACGTTGAGCTTCTTGAGGGTGGTTCGAAGCAGATCGGCCTGGGTCATGGCGCGCTCTGCACCCTTCGCAAACAGGGTCGAGTCGCGCTCACTGTTCTGCCACGGGTCCTCGTTCGGGCTGGCGGAGAGCGTCATGTGCGGCATCAGCTTGACCTCGGACACCGCAGCGACGCCCGGAGGAACCACGAAGAGCGACATGATTCCCAGCAGGGCGCCGGCGAGAGCGAAAGCGCCTATGAAGAGGCTGCGTTCGCGGACGAAATGGTAGGCGGCGACCGCCTTGCGCAGCATGTCGGCCAGCGACGGACCGTCCGCATCATCCTCTCCCCGCTCGCGAGGGCGAACGGGCTCGCCCGCCAGAGGGGGGACGATGGTCGGGACCAGCATCGCGCCCTTCATGGGGGCTCGCATGATCCGATCGGGGAGCCGAACGGTCGCGCTGGTCGGTCGATCGAGGAGAAACATGAACTCGACGTTCCCGACCGTCACCTGGTCACCGTTGCGCAGCTGCGATCGAGAGGTGCGCTTTCCAGCGACGAAGGTCCCGTTCGTGGAGTCCAGGTCGACGATCTCGAAGCCCTGGCTGTTCTGCATGATCCGGGCGTGGTGCGAAGAGACGGAAGCATCGGCGATGCTCACCTCCGCCTCGTCCGCCCTTCCCAGCAGCACGGAGCTGGTCTTGATCGCGTAGATCCGTTGCGGGTGCTCGCCCACGAAGAGCACCACGTACGCCAGCGCCTTCTCGGAGCGGACCGCCTGTCCCAACTCGGAATCGAGACCACCGCCCATCCCCGGCTCGCTGCTATCTGACGCCCTCTCCCCGGCCATTGTTTGGACAACCGCGTTCCAGTGAAGGACGAGTTTTAGCACATCCGCCGGCCGATCTCAAAGGCACCACGCCGCGTCAGGCGGGCGTGCAGGGCGGGTCAGCCGCCCGGCGTCGACGATACGGCATGCCGGTGAGATGCCTTCACCGCGTGCCGAGCGATCCCGACGGTGAGCAGCGCCGCAAGAACTCCCAGCGCCACCGACAGCGAGATGATGAGCGTTCGGCGCCTGTCGAATCGGCTCGTCGGCTCCGAGCTGATGCTGCGCCCGGGGATGACCATCGTCTGGGCGAAATTCTTTCCGCTGGGCGTCGGCTGGGGCTCCGGCACCGACAGAGGCATCGCGACCGTGGGTGGCAACCCCGTGGCGGCCTGCTGCGCCAGGTCCACACGGCGTCGAACGACCTCGTCTGTCCCCGAGAGCTCGCGGCGGACAAACGCCCCCACCGCCGTCGATGGCGCGATCAGGTCGTTGTTGAATCCGACCTTGAGGAGGGCCTGGGCCATCTCTTCGGCGCTGGCGTAGCGACCTTCTCGGGGACGACTGAGCGCCCGCAGACAGATCTCGTCGAAACAGGCCGGGGCCCCGTGGACGCTGGGAGGCGTGATCTCCTTGCGCAAGACGTTCGCGATGATCTGTTCGTAGCTGTCGGCCGAAAACAGCGCCTGGCCGGTGAGCGCCGTCCACATCACCACACCGACGGCGAAGATGTCGGTGCGGGCGTCCAGCGGTTCCACGTACAGCTGCTCGGGGGCCATGAAGGCGGGTTTGCCGAGGTTCGTGGGATCGGCCTGCCCGGTCTCCCCGAGCGCGGTGAAGCGGGCGCTGCCGAAATCCGTCAGTCGGGCCACCCCGTCCGTCCCGACCAGGATGTTGGGCGGGGAGACGTCGCCGTGGACGAGCCCGAGCCACTTCCCCTCCTCGTCCGAGAGCTCGTGGGCGCTCTGGAGGCCGCGCAGCAGATCGAGGAGCACGCTCACCAGGATGTCCGGCGGGACGGGGCGGCCGAATGAGAGCTCCTCCAGGTTGGTCCCCTCGACGAACTGCAGCACGAGGTAGGGCTGGTTCTTGTAGGTGCCCACGTCGACCACCGATTGGGTGTTGGGGTGATCGAGCCAGCTTCCCACCTGAACTTCCCGGATGAAGGATCTCTCGGCCGCCTGCTCCTGCCCCGAGTCCTGACGGACGACCTTGATGGCAAACAGGCGCCGAAAGCCCACCGCGCCGGTGCGGCGCCCCGCGTACACCGACCCCATTCCCCCCTGGCCGAGCCGCGCCGAGACCTCATAGGGTCCGAGCTGGAAGAGAGCCTCTGCGCCCTTGCCACGGATGGTGACTTCCTTTGCCTCGACCGGAACCAACACCCGACGGCTGCAGAGCCTCCGCAGGGATCGGATCGTCGCCTCTTCCGAGAGGCCAGAGAGTCCCGCCAGGCGGGCGACCGATAATCGGCCATCGACCAGGCCCAGCAGGAGGCGCTCCTCGGCCCGGAGGCTCGGCAAGACGACGGATCCACCCGCCACGGCGAGCCCGGACGACAACTCACGCTCGCCGTCCGCGGTCGGCCGGTCCGCCCTGGCAATGACCCGCTGAGAGACCGTGAGGACCGTGGTGCGCCGGAGAACCGGACCACCTGGGTCGTCTTCTCTCACTGGTTGCGGCACTCCGTAGCCCCCCCTCTTCGCCGGAGCGATCGAATGTCTTGCTCAGCGGCTTCTATCATATGTTATGAAATCCTGCGACAGCGAGACAAACCCAGACCGTTACGTTTCATCCCCGAGAGCTCGACTTTTCGAAAGTGGCGCAATGATTGACGTGGCAACGATCGTCGTGAACTACCGCACCCCAGCGGCGACGATCGACGCGGTCGCGGCGCTCGGCAAGGACCTCGACCGGCTGGAGAATCCGCTGGTGGTCGTGGTCGACAACGACTCCGGCGACGGTTCTGCAGAGCTGCTCGAAAAGGCGTTTTCCGAAACGAAATGGGCTGGTCGCGTGGTTGTCGTTCCCTCCGGGCACAATGGTGGATTTGGAAGCGGCGTCAACGTAGGCGTTCAACATGTTCTGAAATCGTTCGGCGCAGCTCGCTATTTTTACATTCTAAATCCAGATGCAACGATCGATCCGGGTGCCCTCAACGCGCTTGTTTCATTCATGGCCGATCACCCCGACGCCGGGCTGGTGGGAAACCTGGTGCGCAACACGGAGGGCGCGGGCGAGATCAGAGCCTTCCGGTTCCCTTCGATCTGGGGCGACCTGGAGGCAAGCGCAAACCTCGGTCTGCTCTCCCGGCTGCTTCACAACCACCGGGTGTCCATCAACCCCAGCGCCTCCTGCGAGGTGGATTGGGTGTCCGGTGTCAGCATGTTGTTCCGAGGCGAAGTGTTTTCGACCGTGGGCTTCTTCGATGAAGCCTACTTTCTCTACTTCGAGGAGATCGACTTCGCCAAACGAACGCGACAGGCGGGCTGGAAGACGTATTTCGTCGCCGACGTCGGGGTCGACCACATCGGAGCGCTCTCCACCGGCCTGAAGGACGAGTCCCGGCCCATGCCCCGGTATTGGTTCGAGTCGCGTCGTCGATACTTCGTGAAACATCACGGGCGTTTCTACGCCGCCGCCTGTGATGCAGCCTGGCTCTTCGGGCACGCGATCCTCAGGCTCAAGGGGAGCTTGCCGCGCCACCGCGAGACCTTCCGGCCAAACATTGGTCGTGACTTTCTCCGCTTCAGTCTGGCCAATGTCTTCAAGCCGGCGCCTGAAGCAGAGCAGTCAAAGGGGAGGGGCCCGTCTCATCGCGCGGCCCCCGACCAGGTCTCCGGCTAACCGGGCTGTTTCGAGGTCACCGGTCGGTCACCGTTCCGGTGGTGGCGGGTCCCTTGTATTCGATCAGATTCGATTGGCGGCCGCCGACCCGGCGAATCCAGTAGAGCGCCTGTCCGAGCATCTGGGGGACCTTCCCGATCGTGCAGAAGAGAGCGTAAAGGGCCGAATCCCGAGGGGAGAGACCGCGCAACCGCGAGGAGCGATAGATGCGAGCGGCGAGAACCCCGTAGGCGGCGAGGAGACCAAGCCCGAGCCCGCCGGTCGGTACCGCCAGCCCCAGCGCGAGGCCGGGAAGGACCAGCCCCCAGAGCCAGTTGCTTCGGACCTCCCGCACCCAGTGGTGCTCGGGTTCATGCCCGTGACGGGCGGCGCCTTCCGCGTAGGCGTGACCGGCCCGGACCCCGCGCTTCCACCATTGCCGGAATTGCGTCATCGCCACGTCGTGAAGCGTCATCCCGGCGTCGATCCGCCAGATCTTCCAACCGAGACGCCGCAACCGGAGGCAGAGATCCGGCTCCTCGCCCGCGATGAGCGAGGGATCGAAGCCGCCGACGGCGCGCAACGCGTCGACCCGCATGAGCGCGTCGCCGCCGCACGCGCTCACCAACCCGAACGGGGAGACGTTCCACTCGAGATCGCACAGGCGGTTGTAGATCGATCGGTCGGGGTAGCGCTCTTGCCGCCGGCCGCAGACGACGCCGAAGTGGGCATCGGCTGCAAACTCGCGCTCGGCCCGCTCCAGCCACCCGGCGGCCACCTCGCAGTCACCATCCACGAACTGGACGAGCTCCAGCGTGGGAACGGCTTCCAGGAGGCTCGCCAGCCCGGCGTTTCGGGCGCGCGCCGCCGTGAAGGGCACCGCGCGATCGAGCTCGACCACCCCCACCCCCATCGCCCGGGCCAGCTCCACGCTGCCGTCGGTCGAGCCGGAGTCGACGTAGATGACCGCCGCCACCCGACCGACCAGCGAGGAGAGGCAGGTCCGCAGCCGTTCGCCCTCGTTTCGCCCGATCGCGACGGCCCCGACCTGGGGAGTCACGACGCCTTGTCCGCGGTCGTTCCGCCCCGCACCACCCGCGCCGGGACGCCCAGGGCCACCGCACCGGCCGGGATGTCGTCGCAAACCACGGCGTTCGCGCCGATCGTCGCCCCATCGCCGATGTGAACCGACCCCAGCACCTTGGCGCCCGCGCCGACCGACACCCGGCTCCCCAGGCGGGGGGCCTCGAGAGGTCGGTCGGAACGGCGGTTCCCCAGCGTGACGTCTTGTCGGATGATGCAGTCGTCGCCGATCTCGGCGTGGCCGTGGATGACGATTCCGCTCTGGTGCTCGATGATGACCCGCCGACCGACGCGCGCCGTGTACGGCAGCTCGATCCCGTAGAGATTGCGAACGCTTCGGAAGAGCACGCGATAAAGTACACTGAGGGGCGCCCGGAGAACCTTGGGGCCGATCCCCATCCGCCAAGTGCCGAACCGATGGACAGCCAATGCCTGGAAACCGGGACGTGTGACGTCACGATCGTGCGCTTCCCAGTCCTCGACGATCTGGGTGATCAGGCTGAGTCCCATGAAATTCACACCTCGTTTCTCCGTTCATAACATGGCTGGACCCGAAGCCTGATGGGCACATTTTGCTAGAGGCGTTCCTCTCCGCGCTGGGCGTGGCGCTGCTGTTGCCGGCTGTCGTGCTGCTCATGGAGACGGCGGCGGCCTTCCTGCCGGCGCGCCGCCGGATCCAGCACGATGCCACCGTCACTCCGCGCGTCGTCGTCCTCGTGCCTGCGCACAACGAAGCGGCGCAGATCGCGGAGACGGTGGGCGCGCTGGTCCAGGACCTGCCGGCTCAGGGGACCGTCCTCGTCGTCGCCGACAACTGCGCGGACGAGACCGCGGCCCTGGCGAGAGGCGCCGGGGCGACGGTCATCGAGCGCCAGGATCTGTCGCGCGTGGGCAAGGGATTCGCGATCTCGAAGGGGCTCGAGCATCTTGCCGAGTTGCCTCCCGACGTGGTGGTCATCTTCGACGCCGACTGCCGGATCTCGGAGGGCGGCGTCGCCACTCTCGCCCGGGCGGCGGCGCGATTCCGGCGACCGGTTCAGGCCGAGTATCTGCTGGGCGCTCCGGGGATCCAGGACCCGATGGTGGTGGTGAGCGCCATGGCCGTCCTGCTCCGCAACCGAATTCGGCCGCGCGGTTTGGACCGACTGGGGTTGCCCTGCACCCTCACGGGGAGCGGCATGGCCTTCACCTGGGACGTTTTGCGCGCGGCACCGGAGACGGGCGCCAACCTGGTCGAGGATCTGGTCATGGGGATCGACCTCGCGCTGCGGGGGCACCCGGCCAAGCTGTGCTCGGAGGTCAAGGTGAACAGCGTCCTGCCGTCGAGCGGCGCCGCCAGTGTGCGGCAACGGCGTCGCTGGGAGCACGGGCATCTTCACACCCTGATGACCTACGCGCCCCGGCTGCTGGTCGCCGGGATTGTGCGCCGGCGACTGTCACTCATCGCGCTGGGCCTGGACCTGATCATCCCGCCGCTCGCCCTTCTGGTCCTGCTTCAGACGGTCCTGCTGGGGGTGACGCTCCTCTCTTACGCGCTGAAGGCGACCTCGCTGATCCCGGTGACCCTCGTCGCGGCGGGCCTCGGTCAGGTCGTTCTGGCGGTGGCGGCCGCCTGGATCGGGTTCGGCAGACAGACGATTCGTTTTCGCCAGCTCGCCTTGATGCCGCTCTATCTGGCCCGGAAAGCTCCTTTCTATCTGGCCTTGATCCTCCGGGGCCGGCAACGGAAATGGGAGCGCACCACCCGCAAGGGTGAGCCGCCGGGCTAAGGACGAGACTGGTACCGCTCGTCGCGCTCCCTCAGGTCCGCCGGACTCCTTTTGATAAGGGCGCTCCCTTCGGATATTCTCGCCACGGTTCAGGCGGAGATGATCGAACGCATTCAGATCGGCCAGGTTCCGATCGACAAGGTGGATCTGCCGGGGACGTTGGCGGCCATCGGCGCGATGATCGATTCCCGCACGGGGGGAATGATCTTCACGCCGAACGTCGACCACATCGTGCTGGCGGAGGACGACGAGCGCTTTCGGCGGGCCTACCAGCGGGTCAGCCTTTCGCTGGTCGATGGAACACCGGTGCTCTGGGCGGCGCGTCTCCTCGGCCAACCGCTGCCAGAAAAGGTCTCGGGTTCCGATCTCGTCATTCCTCTCATGGAGCGAGCGGCCGCCAAGGGCTGGCGCGTGTTTCTCCTCGGTGGTGAGCCTCGTTCCGGGGAGGTCGCGACGATGCGGCTCAAGGAACGATTTCCGGAGCTGAAGCTCGTGGGCACGGCCGGGCCCCGGATCGATCTCCAAAGCGAAGTTGGTGAGAGGCTGGCGGTCGCCAGGCAGGTCGCCGCGACGGCGCCGGACCTGGTGCTGGTGGCGTTCGGCGCTCCCAAGCAGGAGATTTTCTGCGACGAAGCGCTCGATGTCCTCAAGCCTGCCGTCCTGGTCTGCGTCGGCGCGGGGATCGACTTCATCTCCGGCGTGGCGCGCCGGGCTCCGGCCTGGATGTCGCGTTGCGGAATCGAATGGCTGTACCGATTGGCCCACGAGCCGCGCCGGCTCGCCGGCCGCTACCTCCTGCGCGATCCGAAATTCATCCCAATCCTGCTGCGTCAGATGCGCGAGCGTCGGTAACGTGGGCGATGTCCGGGAAGCATCGTCATCGAGATTCGCTCGGGCATCGGATATCATCGGCTAGAAACAGGTCGTGCGAGTCGGATACCTCATCCCGGAATTTCCAGGACAGACCCACGTCTTCTTCTGGCGTGAGATCGTGGCGTTACGTGCCCAGGGGGTCTCCGTTCGGCTTCTCTCGACCCGCCGGCCCGCAGCGAGCTGTCGGCACGAGTTTGCGGCCGCCGCGACCGCAGAGACTCACTATCTGTTCCCTCCCCGAATCTCCGCGCTCCGGCGGTGGGTCGTACGGGGCGCGCCCGGCCTCCAGGGCGCCCTTCGGTACCTGAACAGCCTCTCTCCGCGGGGACTCAAGGCGCGCTCGCGCAGCCTCGCCATTCTGGCGTCCGCGATCGATCTCCTGGAGTACGCGCGGGAAGAGAGACTCGACCACATCCACGCCCACTCGTGCGCCGACGCGGCGCACGTCGTCGCTCTTTGCCGCAAGCTCGGGGGCCCACCGTACAGTCTCACCCTGCATGGAGATCTGGGCGTCTACGGGACGGATCACCGGCTGAAGATGGAGGGGGCCGCGTTCATCGCGGCGGTCGGTAGCCACTTGGTGCGCCAGATCGTGAGCGAGGTGGGTCTTCCGCAGGACCGCCTCCTCGCCACCTGCATGGGCGTCGACACCAGCCGCCTCGCGGGGCTCGACGTGAAACCCTCGGCGCGGGTCGGTCAGCTGCGGATCGCCACGGTCGCCCGTCTCAATCCGATGAAAGGCCACCTGCACGCGCTCGCCGCCGTCCGGCGGGCAGTGGATGAAGGAGCGGACATCGAGTACACGATCGCGGGGGAGGGCGAGTACCGCCCGGAGATCGAAAAATGCGTCCAGGCGCTGGCGCTCGAGGATCGCGTGCGCCTCGTCGGGACGCTGTCTGAATCCGAGGTGCTGTCGCTCCTGTCACGCACCGATGCCTTCGTGTTGGCAAGCGTGGGTGCGGGCGAAGCTTGGCCCGTCTCGGTGATGGAAGCCATGGGGGCAGGGGTGCCGGTGATCTCTTCGGTGATAGGTGCCACGCCCGAGATGATCACCTCCGGCGTGGACGGGATCCTGGTCGAGCAGCGCGACGAGGCGGGTCTGGCAGCAGCGATGCTGCACCTCGCCCGGGATCCCCAGGCGCGAATCCGCATGGGCGACAATGCCCGTGCGACCGCCCAACGTCGCTTCGAGGTGAGCGTGACGGCCGGACGCCTGATCGAGGCGCTCGGTGGCGCGTCGTCGCCTCTCTAGCGCCAGCCCCACCACGAGTTGCTGGACGCAGGCATCCGATGCAACATGCGGGCTCGATGACCGTGCTCCGATGAGGCGAGATGCCATCGTCAAATAAACGACCACGGGTCCTGCTGATCGCCGAGGCGGCGCACCCTGATTGGACGAGTGTGCCGCTCGTGGGGTGGTCTCACAGCAGGGCCATTGCCAGTCTCACGGACGCTCATGTCGTCACCCAGATCCGAAACCGGGAGGCGTTCCAGCGGGCAGGCCTTCGCGACGACGTGGATTTCACGGCCATCGATTCTGAGCCGGTGGCGCGACCGCTCTGGGCCGTCGATCGGGTCCTTCGGTCGGTCGGCCTCGGTTGGACTGCGTCGACGGCCCTGGGCGCTCTTCCGTATTACTACTTCGAACATCTCGTCTGGAAGCGCTTCGGCGCTCGGATCCGCGGCGGCGAGTTCTCGGTGGTCCACCGTCTCACGCCCCTTTCGCCCACCACGCCCAGCCTCCTCGCCGCACGCTGCCACGCGGCCGACATTCCATTCGTGTGGGGCCCGCTCAACGGCGGTGTCCCCTGGCCGAAACAGTTCGGCGACGTTCGCCGTGCGGAGGGGGAGTGGCTCTCTTACGTTCGCGACGCCTACCGGCTCCTGCCCGGGTATCGCTCGACGCGCGCCCAGGCCGCGGCCATCATCGTCGGGTCGCTCGCCACCCGGGATCAGATGCCTGCGGCTGTCCGGGACAAGTGCGTTTACATCCCGGAAAATGCCATCGACCCGGCCCGGTTCAACTCGCGCGTCGATCGGCCCCCGACCAGACCGCTGCGGGTCGCCTTCGTCGGGCGCCTGGTCCCGTACAAAGGAGCCGACATGCTGATCGAGGCCTGTGCCCCGCTCGCGCGCGCCGGTCTGGTCGAGCTCGACATCATCGGCGACGGTCCCGAGATGCCGCACCTTCGGGGGCTGGTCCAGAAGCTGGAGATCGGCCCCTGGGTCAAGCTCGACGGGCAGATCAGCAACGCCGTTCTGCAGGATCGCCTGGTGGGCTCCGACGTCTTTGGATTCCCCAGCATTCGTGAGTTTGGCGGAGGGGTCGTGCTCGAAGCGATGGCCCTCGGGCTCGCGCCCATCGTCGTCGACTACGCCGGTCCCGCCGAGCTGGTGAGCGACGCTACCGCCTTTCGGGTCCCGCTCGGCTCTCGCGCCGAGATCATCGCGGGCTTCGCGGCCATCCTGGGCAGAGTGGCGGCGGAACCCGAGCTGGCCCGAGCCATGGGGGAGCGGGCGCGAAAGCGGGTGTTTTCGCTCTTCACGTGGGCTCACAAGGCGGAGCAGACCTTGGAGGTCTACCGCTGGGTGTCCGGCGAGCGATCCAAGCCGGACTTCGGGGCGCCCTTTCCCGATCCGTAGCGCCGGACGGGTCCAGGACGCCGGACGGGGTCAGACCAGGCGGGTCGAGCGTTGTGTCAGCGAGAGCGAATCATCGCCTTGACGTCGCCGATCGTCTTCTGGACCCGCCGCCAGAGCCGCTCGGCGGGCATATAGACGAGCCCCCGGAGCCGCTCATTCGGGCGCGCCTTGAAGATCGTCGAGTGGCTGGCGGTCATACCGGGTGGCGGCTCGCGGGTGTAATAATACGCTGCGAACGACTGGCGAACGTGGGGCGCCGAAGCAGAGACGGGGGCCACGCCGTGGTAGCTGACGTCGCTCGTCTCGAAAATGAGACAACGATTCAGCTTCGGAGAGCTTCGAAAGTGGCAGGTCTTGACCTCTTTGTCCCAAAGCTCGATGTGACCGCCCCAGTCCTCCTGCCAGACGGGGTTGAGATAGAGGAGGATGTTGAGCCGGCGGAAGAGCTTTCGGTCGTTGAGTTTGTTGAAGTCGACGTGAACATCGAGGCGGCCGCCAGGGCCCGTGAGGTGCATCCCGCCCCCCGAATACGCCTCGTCCGAGAGCAGGTTTGGAATCCCGGTAATGAACTCGAGATCCGCCAAGAACTCCGGCGACATGATCGCCTTCCCGAGCATCGCGACGCGTTCCGGGAACTTGGACTGATCGGTCACCTGAATTTTCTTCTGTTCGTTGACGAAGTTGAACTGGAAGCCCTGCTGACCCGCCTGCTCCAACGTCGGGTAGGCCGCCGCAATCTCCTCTGCGATTCCGGGCACGAGAAAGTCTTCGATCGCCATGTACGGAAAGGGCTGCGCGTTTCGAAACTGCTCTCGTAGACGCTCGCGATCCAGTGGCCGGATAAGGTCGTACGCTCTCGACGTCATGGCTCAACAAATAGCACGGATCTCGGCGATCTGCACCCGCTCGGGCGCGTCGCTGCGTGCGCTGCCGGTCAGGCTCGAGCCCGGATTGACGACAGGACGTGACGACTCAACTCCAGCCGGCGATCCGGCCGGGAATCGAGCCAGCGATCGATGAGATCGCTGCGCGTGAGCGACACCTGGATCGAGAGCCAGGCCTCGACCGATCGCTGCGAGGATTCTTGATACCGCTGCTGGTCGTTGCCCACGGAGAGCACCGCCCGGGCCAGAGCGTCCGGGGACGACGCCGGGAACACCGTCACGCCAGGCTGACTGCCCAGGGCACGCACCATCATCGGATGGTCGGAGATCAGCAAGGGCGTCCGGGAGGCGAGCGCCTCGTAGGTCGTCATCGGTAGGCCCTCGGGATATTCGTGGCGACTCGGGACCACCACCAGGTGGTGGGTGCGCATCTGGTGAAACACCTCGCGTTGCGGAATCCGACCGAGGAACCGGGTCTCCGCCCGCACGCCCAGAGCGCGAGCCATTTCTTCCATCGTCCCGTTTTCGCCGTCACCCGCGATGGTCACCTCGATGGCGCGCCCGGAAGCGCGAAGGAGGGGGATGGCCCTGATCAGATCACCAACCCCCTTCGCCTCGGAGACTGCCCCGGCGAAAAAGATCTTCAGCGGCCCCTCCCGATCCGGAAACGTCTTGGCGGGCCAGTCCTGGGGGCGGTTCTGTGGGGGCCAGTCCCAGGGGAGGATCTTTTCGGGGGCGACGCCGATCCTCGCCAGATCCGTGGAGGCGGGGATGTTGTGGTTCGCCACAAAGTCGATGGCCGGCGAGTTGAGCAATCGAACCAGAGCAGCCCGCTCCCACCGTCCCTTGATCGATAGCCTTTGCCCGAAGCTGTCGGCGAACAGCGGCAGGACGCGGGCCCCTCGGGCCAGGCCCAAGGCAATCGCCGGGAGATGGGGGGTGAGCACCAGAAGGTGGGTTGGACGCAGCCTCTCCAGGTACGCGCAGAGCACAAAGCTCTGCGAGCGTCTGTACCGACCGAGCCCGATCGCGCGGACACCGTTGGGGAGAACCTCGTCGCCCGGGGGCGCCGGGAGACAGATCACCGTCACATCCCCGCCCGCGAGCAGCGATGCGGCGTGCTCGACGGAGTGGCGTTGACTGTTGTAGGTCTCCTCGCCCCCCGCCGCAAAGCGAAGCACCGTTTCCCGGTAGTCGCCGTACTGCACGAAAACGACGTGCCGTCTCCGGGCAGCCCCCCAGCTCATGAATGGACGGTACCATCTCGACGCACCTCGAGGTAGTCGGGACGGTCGTTCGGCCGCCGCTCTGGGCGCTGTCGGCGTCTGATCGGGCTAACGGAGATGGATGTTGGGCAGCACGCGCTTGACGAGGATCCCGGCGACCATTGCGGCCCCGAAGATCGCGAATGCTCGGAACTCGTCTCTCAGCCTGAGGATGCCGAGACTCCAGCACTTCGGCCAGACCGCGAAGAACGTGGAGAGCTCGACGAGCACGGTCCCCCAGATGACACCTTTGACACCCGCCAGGTACCACCCGAGCGGCATGCAGATCAGGGACGCCACCAGTCGCGTCACGCTCCGCAGAAAGCCATAGCGGGTGTGCCCGAGCGAGAACAAGCAGGTCTCGCTGGGGCTCACGATCAGGCTGATCGCAGAGCGGATGCAGAGGATCTGCAAAATCCAGGCGGCGTTCGCATAGCGGCTGTCCCAGAGCAGGTGGACGACCCACCCGCCGACGCCAGCCAGAAACCCGGTCGAGCCCATCGAGACGAGGTCGAGCCGCTTGCGCAGCCGGTAGTAGAACGTCGAGATGCTCTCGGGATTCTTTCGACCCGCTTCGCTGAGGACAGGGTACATGACCCCGTTCACGAGTCGGAGAATCAGCGCGCCGATCGCCTCACTCAGGCTCATGGCGACCGAGTAGACCCCGAGCCAGGCAACACCCAGGAAGCGCCCCAGGAGGATGCGATCGCTCTGCCCGCCGAAGAAGGTGGCGGCGCTGCTGCCGAAGACCCAACGGCCAAACCGCCTGAGCTCCTCGAGCGCCTCTCGCTCCCACCGGAAGCGGTTGCGGTACGGCACCGGCAGGAAGTGCGAAGCGATGGTGTAAAAGATCGACCCTATCGCGCCGCCGATCACCAGAGCCCAGGGGCTGGGATACAGGCGCGCCAGGATGATGGTGGCGGGGACGGTGATCAGAGTCTGCGCGAGCTCGAGGCCATTGATCCAGCCGAGGCGCAGCTTGCGCCGCAGCGAAAACACAGATGTCGAATGCAGCCCGGAGAAGGCCACCTGCGCGGCCGCCACGCAGAGGAGAGGCGTGAGCTGCGGCTCCCGATAGAACCAGGAGATCGGTTTGGCGAGCGCAATCATCACCAGCGCCAGGACCGGACCGCGCACCGCCTGGACCGTGAACGCGGTGTTGAGGAAGCTCTCGTCATCACCGCGCTTGCTCTGGATGATGCACGGGCTGACCGCGACGTCGGAGAGCATGAACAGGCCGGTCATGAACAGGGAGACGATCGAGGAGATTCCGAAGGCCGCCGGGAACAGCAGCCGGGTCAGCACCAGGTTGCTGCCGAGGCGGAGCACCTGCTGCGCGCCGTAGCCGGCGACCTCGAACAGGGAGCCGCGCAGCAGACGAGGCCGAAGGTCCGAGACAACCGCCGGGGCTGGCTCTTCAGCCGACGCCGTCTCGATCACGGGCGCGTCTCGAACCTGATCGCCGTCCTGACGACATCGCGCAGGGGCAAGCGAAAGTTCAGGAGCGAACGGCAGCTCGGGATGAGATAGCTGCCACGGAAGGTCAAGTTCATCTGGTGTTGCGAGTCAGTGCGAGCATCACTATAGCTGGCGGCGCGCCAGATAGGAAGCGCGGTGGCAGCGAGCCGGCGATCTGCCGTCGCTGTCCGGGAGACGCCACCACCGCTCGAGAATCAAGCGGGTTCCGCGCCGCGCGACCGCCAGTTCAGCCTCAGACCGTCAATCGCATCGGGGCGCTGCTCCCCCTCCAGGCCTCGCGTCACGATTCGGGAGAGCGCGGCGACCATGAAGGTGACGTACGGGTCGATGCTCGAGTTCGGAATCAGCTCGACCATGTAGACCGCTCCCATCAGTGCGAGGCAAGCGACCAAGGTTCGATCCTCGGGGTCGGTCAGCCGGGCCACCGCTCTTCGACTGCGCCAGACGGGATAAAGCAACATCCCGAAGATGCTCACGAAGCCGACCACTCCGTGGATGCCCAGCTCGATGGCCCACAAACCGTCGGTGGTGGACCGGTTGGCGCCGGTGACGGGATCCAGCCGAAAGGAACGGGCGCCCCCTCCCCAGCCAAAGACCGGACGCTGAAGCGCCCGGTTCATGACGTAAGCCTCCTCCTGAAGGCGCAGACCGAGCGAGCCCGCTCGATCCTGACCAAATTTGTCCACGACGAACGCGTTGATGTCATCGACAGGAACCAGATCGAAGGCGCGCGCCACCGGATAGCTGAAGGCGAGGAATGCGACGATCGTGGCGATCTTGGTTTGGGCCTTGACGCTCGCAAACCAGATCAGCGGAACCACCAAGACCGCGTACATCAGCGCGCCCAGCGAGTGGCAGAGGATCAGGATCACGACCAGATAGATCGCGACGGCGCGCCCCTTGAAGCCGAGCACCCGCGCTCCCGTCTGGCCGAGCGCGGCCGCGGCCATGCTGCTGAGGGAGAGGAAAAACGCCAGGATGAGGCCGTGGTTCATGAAGACCATGGGCCGATAGTGGTTGCCCCTGATGGCCTGTATGAAGTTGGTTGGGTAGTACCCGTAGAACCACATGTTCAACTGGGGACTGAAGATCATTTCAACGATGGCGAGGATGGTATAGATCATCGCGCCGCTCACCAGGATGACGAAGACGGTCCTGAGATCCTTTGAAGTCTTGATCAACGTCCGGCCCATGAATATCGACGGCCACCAATAGAGGATCATGCCCATGGTGCCGCTCATGAATGTAAAGAAGGAAAGCCCGGGTACGAACCCTCGCGGGAAAATGAGCGGATCGCGATTGGTCAAACAAGAACCCAGATAGCCCAAGATTCTGAGCACAATGAACAGATCCAGGCCCCTCCCTGGCTTCGCACGAGCAAAGCTCCCCCGCCAAAATATCAGACAGCCGATGAGCGCAGTCCATTGCGGAATGATGCTCTTGTCAATCGAGGGGAGCCCGGGCACGTCGAATCCGAACCCGGACGGAATGAACATCTGACTCCCGATGAGCACGATCGGCACCGACACCGCGGGCCGCCAGCGAGACACGATCAGAAGCGAGATGGGCAGGGAGAGGACGAGCGCCGCCCAGGCCAATAAATTGGGCGTGCCCTCCACCGAACTAGCCTCCCGCCGCCTCGTCGACTGGCCCGTCCGACGAGCGGAGCAGCAGGATCGCGGGTCCGGTGCGCGTCGGAGCTTCGTCGCGGGCGTTTGACCGAACGCCCCGGCGCAGGATGTCCGGCGACCGTCGGTTCAACGGCCGTCCCCTGCGTCGCCCTCCAGAAGGACCGCCCCGAACAGCTCGCGGAGCTTGCCCGCCTCGACCGTGGCATCGTGGAAGGTGCGGGTCCTCGTCTGCCCGTTCCGGCCCAGGGCCAGCAGATCGGCCGGTGCCGACGTCAACGCCTGCTGCATGGCATCAGCCAGGCCCTCGACGTCCCCGGCCGAGATCAACCAGCCGTTGGCGCCGTTCTGGACCAGCTCGGGGATGCCGGCGATGCAGGTCGAGATCACCGGCCGGTTCAGCGCGAAGGCCTCCATGATGACCACGGGGAGTCCCTCGGCGAAGCTCGCCACCACCAGGGCCCTGGAATCGAGCAGCAGCTCGCGAACCCGCGGGTTGTCGACCCAGCCGAGGATCCGCACCGTGTCCTGCAGTCCTCTCTCGCGGATCTCTGCTTCGATGGGGGCGCGCAGGGGGCCGTCGCCCGCCAGGAGGACCTCGAAGGTCACCCCGCGCTGAGCGAGGATCTGGGCAGCGCGAACGACGAGGATCTGCCCCTTCTCTTCGCTGAGGCGCCCGATGCAGAGCAGACGGGGGCGCTCGGTGATCGGTTGAGCGGTTCCCTCGAAGTAGCCGCGATCGAGCGCGCAGCGAACGATCTGTATCTTCGACCAATCGGAAAACCGAGACCATCGAAAGAGCTGGCTGCGGCAAAATGAGGAAATCGCCACCACGAATCGAGCGTCGTGAATCTTCTCTCGAAGTGCCAAACGGGTCGGACTGTCGAATTCTTCAGGTCCGTGAACGGTGAAGCTGTACGTCGTGCCGCCCAGCTGGCCCGAAAGCATCGCGACCGTCGTCGCGTTGGTGCCGAAATGAGCATGCACGTGCTGGAGCCCCTGCTGTTGGAGCCATCTGGCCAGGAGACAGGCCTCGACGAAATAGGCGACGTGCTTCCACACGCCGGCGTCCGATCGGCGGCCCAGCCTGATCGCCCGAGCGAACGCGCCGACGAATTTCCGGGGGCGCCCGAACGCACGCCCCAGACAGGCCAGCGCGATCTCACCGGGGCGCGCGCGGATGAGGTAGCGGGTGCGAGCGACCTCCTCGGCGTCCTGGGGGTCGACCGACTTGGTGTCGTCGGCCCGGATCGCGATCCGGACGACCTCCACCCCGGCCGCCTCCAGCGCGAGGATCTCGCGCCGGATGAAGCTGTGACTCAGCTTCGGATACTGGTTGATGAAATAGGCGATCCGGATCTTCGTGGGCTGCCCGGAGGACGCGCCACTCATCACGCGGTGACCAGTCGAACCAGACGGTCACTGCCGCAGGTGACGTTGATGATTGCGTCGAACGAGGCAGAAATCGCCTCCAAGAAAACGTCGCCGCAGGATTTCGTTCGTTGAACGAGGGACGTGCAGAAAGGCCTCGCTGCCCGATTCGATGAAAAAGCCGCTCCGCGAAGCGGACGCGAGCGAGTTGTGACTTGCAAGAAGTCGACCGCCGCGCAATCCGGGCTCCGGTAACGGGCCGTCTCGAGGCGCGACTGGATGTAGTCCAGATCACCGGCGGCGACCCAGCAGTTCAGGTTCGGAAGTCTCGCTGGACCGCGGGCCACGTTTTCCGGACTATATGCGCTGCCACCCCGGTCCACAAGGCGCCGCGCCTTCTCCGACAATCGGAAACAATGATTCATCCGCCTGTGCGCCTCGTATCCAGGCGATCTATGCTCCCGTTGGTGTCTCGCCGCTACCTTCTCGTGTCCCCCTGCCGCGACGAAGCAGAGTACTTGCAGATCACGCTCGACACCGTGGCGGCCCAGAGCGTGCGTCCGACGAAGTGGATCATCGTCGATGACGGCTCGTCCGATGCGACCCCCGAGATCCTGTCGCGCGCGGTGGCCCAGCACTCCTTCATCCAGGTCGTCCGCCGAGAGAATCGCGGTCATCGATCGGTCGGCCCTGGCGTCATCGACGCCTTTTACCACGGCCTCTCGACGGTGAACCTCGACGACTTCGACTACGTTTGCAAGTTCGATTGCGATCTGGAGATGCCTCCGCGGTATTTCGAGCGGTCGATGCAGCTCTTCGAAGAGGACCCCTGGTTGGGAACTCTGTCGGGGAAGCTGCACCTCCGCATCGGAGGTCGCGAGATCATCGAGCGAACCGGGGACGAAAACTCGGTCGGCCCCGTGAAGCTCTATCGGGTCGATTGTTTCAAGGCCATCGGAGGGTTTGTTCGGGAAGTCTGTTGGGACGGCATCGACGGACACATGTGTCGCCTGATGGGCTGGGTTGCCCGGTCGGTCGACGATCCACTGCTCCGAATCATCCATCTTCGACAGATGGGATCGAGTCACATCAGCCTGTGGAACGGACGGAAGCGTTGGGGACGCGGGAAATACTTCATGGGGTCGAGCCCCCTGTACATGGCTGCGGCGGGCGTCTACCGAATGGCCGAGCGTCCCTATGTGTTGAGTGGCCTCGGGATTCTCTGGGGGTATCTTCGAGCTCGACTCGAGGGGGCCGCGCGCATGGACGACATCGGATACCTGGAATTCCTGCGGCGCTACGAGCTGGAGTCACTGTTCCTCGGGAAGCGACGCACGGCCGATCGCTATCACGCCAGGATTCGGAGCCGGCCGCCGGGAAGCGCGGGTTCGCCACGTCGCCCGATCCCTGTGAAGATCGGCAGCAGCGACCGGTCGCCCGAGCACTGACCCCGGGCACTGAGCGATCGACCTGGCGTTCGCCCTCAGGCCAATCGACCCAGGGACGGGGGCGCCTGGAACCGTCGACTCGGCTTGTACGCTCCGAACACTGGTAGTAGTGTTTTAGCTGTCACCGCAAGAGGTTGCAGTCTGTATACGATCACCCTCCCGATTCCCGTCCACCAGTCGCGCGAGGGGGCGATCCGGATCTTTTCGCCGCTGGCCCGTGATGTGTTGGCGCACGTTCGGTATGTTCCGGCGCTCCGGATCATCTGTCCGACGGCCGGAAGCGCTGATGAGATCTCGGATTCTCAAGAGATCAATCTGAACGAATACCCCGGTCTGTCGTTTCGTCTCCTCCCCTGGAACGGCGGCCGAAAGAGCTGGCTCCTCAAGGCACCCGCGATCTGGTCCATTCTCGCCGAGGAGGCACGCCGAGCGGATGTGTGGCACACCGCCTGCGGTTGCAATCTATGGGACCTGACGACGATGAGCTACCAGGCAGGCGTGAGGTATGCCAAAGGGCTCAAAATCCTCTGCCTGGACAGCGATCCGGCGTCGATGTTGGAGCAGAGCGGCTTGCGCGGGGCCTGGAAGGGAAAGTTGGTGCGGACACGATACGAACGTTGGGCCGCCCAGGCAGACGCGACGATCTTTGTCGGCAGTGGCGTGTCGGAGAGCTACGGTCGTTTTGCGCGACGCTCGATTACGACGAATGCGGTCTGGCTCCAGAAGGGCGAGCTCGCCGATGAGGCCGCAACGGCGGCAAAGTACGAAGATCCGCAGGAAACGGTTCGAATGGCAATTCCTTCTCGTCTCACCGCCTGGAAGGGCGTGGATGACGTGATCCTCGCCCTACCAGAGATTGCCGGCCAATTGGGGCCCGTTCAACTCGATGTGATCGGTGAAGGCCCCGAGAAGCCTCGACTCGTCTCGTTGGCGAAAGAATCGAAGCACATGATACGGTTTCTGCCTTCCGTGCCATACGGGCAGCCGTTCTTCACGTTGTTGCGTTCGTATCACGTGATTTTGGCCCCGACCAGAGCCCTTGAAGAAGCGAGGATCGTCTATGACGCGGCGGCCTCGGGTTGCGTGCTGATTCACTCCGCGACGAAAACGCTGGGCTCCGCGTTGCAGGGGATTACGCGGCGGTGGACCTTTCAGCCCGCGAGTCAACAATCCATTCAGAGCGCAATCCTCGCCGCATTCAGGGCCCGTTCACAATGGGGCGCGGCTGCACTGGAGGGCATCGCGTATATGAAAGAGCGCACCATCGACGAGATGCATGCAATCCGCTCTCGTTTCGTGAACAACATCGTCGCCTCGATCTGACCGCCTGGCGAGAAGCTGACGCCGTCGGCCGCCGGGGACAGGGGCACCGCCCGCCGCTCGCCGCAAGAATCTCCCCGGGTGGCAGGACAGGACGGGCGGGCGACGGGCAGCTGTTTGCCAGGCGCCGCGGCGCGCTCAGGGGCAGACGGGGGCCTGGGAACTGGGAGCGAGAGCGGACAGATCGATTGCGGAACCAAAGTCGGTGCCCCGAATCGCACAGATAATGGCCTTGCTGTCCTCGAAGTCGCTGCGGACATAGTACCACATGGCGTTGTTGACCGATTCGCCGAAGCAGCCAGCCAGCTTGTAAGAATGAGCCCGAACGTATCCCTTGAGTGTCCTCACCATGCGCTCCCAGCCGGGAATGCCTATTGGTAAATCATTGTCCGCCAACGGTGACGAATAGGCATGAAACATGACGACTTCTGGGTTGCGCCGCTCCAGGTACTGGGTGTCGATCTGACCGGCGTGGTGGGAGATCCAGGCGTCGTTGAGCCCCCACGAATCCACCGCGGTCCATTCCGACAAGAAAGGCAGCAAGCCGGCCTCGGAGGCGACGATGGTGTAGCCCTTGGCGCGATATGGCCTGAGCTTCGTGGCGACTTCTCGGTGGGCGAAGTCGGCGCCCTGCTCGACGGGGAAGTCCTTCCGAAGAACGTACAGCAGGATGAAACCACAGAACCCCACGCCGATCCGAAGGAGCAGGCGGCTCACGGTGGACTGACGGGGCAACCGGAAGTCGAAGCCCAGGATCCCGGCCAGCTCGGTCACCAGCTCCGGCCACCCGAAGAGGAGAATGGGCAAGGCCGCATATTGGAACCTTCCCTTTTGATTCATTTCGTCAGAAAGCAAAATCCAAATGAGCGTGAATCCACAGACGGGCAAAAACGTGAGGAGAGCCTTCTTCCGGAGAGGGCTGGAAAGCATGGCCAGGCCAACAGTGACCAGGAAGAGCCATCCGAAACGGATGATGTTTCGTACGGATTGAACGAGAGGCCAGATATGGAGGTGGCCTCCCCCCTTCTTGTAATAGGGGTTCGGAAGGGGATAGCCAAAGTAAGACCAGTGCCAGACGAAATAGGCGCCGCCGAACACGAGCATGACGATGAGGTAGCGCGCCACCAGGTGTCTGGCCCGGCCGGGGTCCATCGAGAGGATCAGCGAAATGGTGATGAACGCCCCGAGGAAAATGCCCTCCGGTCGGATGAGGCCGAGGATCAGGCAGCTGAAGGCGTAGCCCGTATCAGCCCAGTCGCCCAGCCGATCGTCCACTCTGGCGCGGCCAATGACCAAGGTGACCAGCGAGAAGAGCGCGAAGGATGGCGTCCCGAAGTAGGCCGCGGTGAGAGCGAGTCCCGGCCCCAAGGCGAAAAAGAGCGCCACGAACACCGCCAGCGACACCCGCGCCGTCCCCTGGAGCCATCTGATCGAGAGGTAGAGGAGCGCAACAGTCAAAACATGGCAAAAGGCAGAGAGCCCCCAGGCCACCGCCGCAACGTCGAATCCCAGCCTTGCGATCGAGCCCACGGCGAACATGTACAGAAAGTCGGTGGCGCCATCGACGGGCCGTTCGCCGAGGTTCCAGACGATCCCGTGGCCGTCGGCCAGATGTTTTGCATAGCGCAACAACATCGCGGCGTCCTCATAGGGCAGGCCTGACGGACGGGCCCAGGTGTGGAGCAGCCAGGTCGTGAGTGCAGCCAGGGCTACGGCGATGCCGCAGTCCCTCCAGGTTATTCCGTTCGCGCGATCCGCTCTTGCCGCATTGCCCATGGCTTATACGAGCCGGGAAGGTAACACACCTCAGGTGGAGGACGTCTGGGACTCGAAGGGTCGAGACCACGGGCGCGGCCGGCCGTTCAGAAGCGACAAAAAGATCGCGCACGTTTGTCCGATGAGCCCGGCTCGGCCGCTTGGGGTATAGTGCCGGTCGATCCGATGCGCAGTGGCGACCGACCGCCTTCAGTGGCCCTCTACAGTCCGGGATGGCCGCCCAATCGTACCTTCAACGGCATTGCAACCTACGTTGGATGCCTTCGTGAGGCGCTGCGGGAGCTTGGTGTCGTCAGCCACGTCGTCACGGGAGCCGTGTTCGGCCCTGACGCGAACGCGACCGACGCCATCAATCTCTCGGCAATGAGACTGCCGCGGGGACCAGAGGGGGCTCTTCGGCTCCTGGAGAGAATTCCAGGGGTGTCCTTCCCGGGTCTGTCATTTGGCTGGTCGATTGCGCGCGCTGTGAAGCACATCGTGGATCAGCCGCCCGATCTCCTCGAAATGGAGGAGACCTTCGGGGGCGCCTGGTACACCCAAAAGATGCTGACCATCCCGGTGGTCGTCCGGTTGCACGGCCCGTGGTTCCTCAACGGAGTGGCGCTCGGCGTTCCGGTCGATGCCGCATTTCGGCGGCGCGAGGTCGCCGAACGTCGTTGTATCGCAGATGCGACAGGAGTGACCGCACCTTCGCGCGATGTTCTGAATCGCGTTCGAGAGAGATACGGCCTCTCCCTGCCAGATGCGGCGGTCATTCCCAATCCCGTGCTCCCTGTTCCAATCGAGGAGCGGTGGACGCTCCAGAGCTCCGACAAGAAGACGATTCTCTTCGTTGGTCGTTTCGATCGCCACAAAGGCGGCGATCTGGTGATTGAGGCGTTCGCGGCCATGGCCAGTTCCCTGCCCGAGGCCAATCTGGTGTTCGTTGGACCCGATCACGGTCTGCGGAGCGATGACGGTGCGGTTCAATCTCTGCAGGCCTTCTTGGAGAGTCGTCTGTCTGGCGACCTCAGGAGGCGAGTTCAGGTCACGGGTCCGCTCCCCGCGGAGACGATCGCGGTCCTCCGCCGGCAGTCGTACGTGACCGTCGTTGCCTCGCGGTACGAGAATTTTCCGCTCGCGCTCGCGGAGGCGCTGTCTTTCGGCTGTCCGACGATCGCCGCCGACGTCGGCGGAATGCCAGAGATCTTGTTGTCCGATCAAACGGGCCTTCTTTTTGCGGCGGCAGACAGTGGTGACCTGGCCCGCAAGATCACCACGCTCTTCGAGCGACCCGAGCTGGCCGCGGAGCTCGGCCGCCGAGCCGCGCTCGACGTCGCCAGTCGACTCGCTCCGGCCACCATCGCGCGCCTCACGTTGGACTTCTACGAAAGCCTCTGGAAGAACTCTTCCGGCAGCCCCCGGTCATATCGCTGGCGGGCCTTCAACGCATTGACAGACCGGCGGGCGCTGCCGTTCACTTGAGACCAGACCCCACCTCTACCGAAAACTCCTACCCCCCGACCTCGGCGATCCTCGGCGATCTTCGGCGATCCTCGGCGATCCTCGGCGATCCTCGGCGATCAAAGAAGGCGCCGACGGCAACCACCATGCTCTCGCCGTGATTTTTTCTGGTCGGGCACCTCTGGCTTGGGGGTAAAATCCGCGGCGGATGCGAATACAGTGGGCTTGGGTAGCGTCCGTTCTCGGTATGTTCGCTCTCTTTGCCTGTGCTTCGGGTTCTTTCTACCACTCGACGAGCAGCCTACATCCGACCGATGCGGGGGCAGGCTACGACCTGGGGAGCTTCGACGCCGCGGCCCCGCCAGGTCCGCCGTATGGTTCCTGCGGGAACGGTCAGATCGAATCGGGCGAGCTCTGTGACGGCGCCTCTCTGAACAACGCGACCTGCTCGCTCCTGGGCTACACCGGGGGAACCCTCGCCTGTTCCCCGGGCTGCCAGTTCGATGTCAGCGCCTGCACGGGCGGCACCATCACGCCGACGGTGGTCGCCTCGCGGACGAACTGCACAGCCCCCTGCGGCGTCTTCTTCGACGCGACCACCACGGCCGGACTGTCGGGGTCCAACTACTGGCGCGCCAACTGGACCTGGGACTTCAACGACCCGACCAGCGCACACAAAGGAACG
Source organism: uncultured Pseudomonadota bacterium (assembly GCA_963847705.1). Classification (GTDB taxonomy): domain Bacteria; phylum Myxococcota_A; class Polyangia; order Fen-1088; family Fen-1088; genus JADGRB01. The sequence goes on from CAWKBC010000030.1 coordinate 130,084, forward strand.
ATCGGGTTTTCCGTCGGTCACGTCTTCGACAACCCGGGTATCTATCACGTCGTCACGCGGGTCCACGACCTGGGGGGGAACGCGGGCAGCACCACGACGACGATCACCGTCCGGCCGATGAGCGGCACCACCTACTACGTGGCGAGCAGCGGGAGCGATTCGAACGACGGCACGAGCATGTCGACGCCGTTCTTGACGGCCACCCACGCCTTGAGCGCCGGCTACGCGACGAACAACACGATCTTGTTCCGTCGGGGGGATACCTTCGCAGGGGACGCCATCGGCAGCGTCAACTATTCAATCCCAGGACCCTTCCTGCTGGGTGCATACACCGACCCGGATCACCCGTCGACCGCCGACCCGATCATCACCACCGCGGTCAATGCGAACACGCAGTTCAACTTTTCCGCCAACGACCTTCGCGCCCAGCACCTCCATCTCGTTTCCACCAACGGGATTAACCTGTGGTTCTGGCTGCCCAGCACCAACGGGCTGGTCGAGTACGTCGAGATGGAGGGCCTGGGAGCGCCAGGGACCAAGCAAGAGAACATCTATCCTGACGGCTCCGTGAACGCGTTCATTTTCGACAACTACATGCACGACTTCACGGCGTACGGCGTCTACGCCAGCGCCAGCAATCTCGCGATTGTCGGCAACAGGATCGTCAACTTCACGGGCGGCAGCGTGGCTCAATCGCTGCACGGCGTTCGGCTCAATGCGTGCGAGGACGGGTCGGGTAACTGCAAAAACAACAACTACCTTGCGGAGAACACCATAACGGTAGGACCCACAGGAAACATCTATACCGCCTTCACTATTCATGGAGACATGCGAAACACGGTCGTCGTGGGCAATACCCTCGATCATCCGTGTGGGATCGGCCCCACGAATGCAACCTCCACCGGTGGCCCGGACTACGCGCTCTTCGAGGGAAACGTGGTGGACTGGTCGGCCCAGGACGGCACGGGGCTGACGCTCAACGCGGCCAAGGTGGAGGCCAGGAACAACCTGGTCGTCAACGGCGACATCGCCTTCTACGTCGGATACGGCGCGAACTACCCCCTGCTGCCGCCCAACTACGTCGATCAGGTTTTCGTAGAAAACAACACCGCCTATGTCAATCCACCTGCGCCAAGGCCGACGAATTTCGCCGTCCAATTCGCGGTACACCAGGTCACGACCGGGGCGGCCACGTTTCTCAACAACGTGTTCTGGCAGGGCAACACCAGCGCCGGAAGTCAGATGGTCTTTGCCGACGGCGCCGGCAGCGAGACCATCGACTACAACGACATGTATTCACCGAACGCCACACCGAGCGCCCCGAACGTGGGGACGCACGGGATCACCACCGACCCGCAGTTTGTCAGCCGCCCGGCCGACAGCGGGATCTGGCCGACGGTGCCGTCGAACTATGCCCTTCAAAGTGGCTCACCGGCGGCCGGCACAGGGACGAACACCCACGTCTACGAGGACTTTTATCGCGTGGTTCGGCCGCAGAACTCGACCTGGGATATGGGGGCGTTCCAGCACCTGCCGTGAGACGCATTCAGAACCCCCGGGCGTTCCGCGCCGTCTTCTCCAGGTTTCAGGGCAAGAAGCGGGGGTCAGGCGTCGCGCTGTGCTTCCCGGGCTGGTGGTATGGTACGCGGAGATCCGGTCGGCCTCGGGGCGAGCCCGTCGTCCCGACGAGTCGTTCGGAGCGTTGTTGACCGCACGGACCTGGGGATACGAAACGATGCTTGTCGCCGAACCCTTCTATTTTGGCCATCCTTCCCGGCCGCTGTTTGGCTGGTACCACCCGCCCGTCGCTCCGGGCGGCAGCGCCGTCGTTCTCTGCAACCCGCTCGGCCTGGACGCGACCCGGGCCCACTGGAGCTATCGACATCTGGCCGAGCGGTTGGCCGCTGCCGGGCTCCATGTCCTGCGGTTCGACTGGTCTGGGACGGGAGACTCCTCGGGCGACGGCTCCGAACCTGCTCAGGTGGCCACCTGGCTGGACGATCTGGGGCAGGCGATCGAGGAGCTGAAGCGACGGGCCGGTGCGGCGCGGGTGCACCTGGTTGGACTGCGGGCCGGCGCCACGCTGGCCGCCCACGGTGCGGCGACACGCGACGACGTCGACTCCACCGTGCTCTGGATGCCAGCGACGACGGGTGCGGCCTGGGTCAGCGAGATGGCCAAGCTGCACAAGCTCTACCTGCGGATGGTCCCGCAAATCGACGCTCCTGAGCCAGGCGGCGAGGAGCTGCTGGGGTCTTTCGTCTCGGCCACCACCATCGCCGAGCTCGGGCGGATCGATCTGTTCGGGCTTCCCCGGCCGCCGGCGCCCCGGGTGCTGGTCGTCGAAGAGGGCACGCTCCGGGAGGGGGAGCGGTTGCGTGAGCGGCTGGTGGAGCTCGGGGCCGACGTCAGCTGGACGCGCCAGCCCGCGCAGAAGTTTCTCCTCATGGTGCCGCATCGGGCGACGCTTCCCGAGGAGTCCATCGCGGCCATCGTCGGGTGGCTTCGCTCCTTGCCGGCGGCGGGCGCGCCTCTCCATCCTGGAGCGAGCGCGACGCCGGCCCGCTTTGCGGAGCGCCCGGTCCGGTTCGGACCCGACCATCGGCTGTTCGGCATCCTGACGCCCGCGGCCCGGCCGACGTCCGGCGAGCGCCCGGCCATCGTCCTTCTCCCCGCCGGCGCGGTGAACCGCTGCGGTCCGCACAGACTCTACGTTTCGATGGCGCGGCGCTGGGCCGATCTCGGGTTCACCGTGCTCCGGATGGATCTCTCCGGAATCGGAGACAGCCCCGCAGTGGCCGGAGAGCGGGAGAATCTGGTCTACCCGCGCGAGGGACTGAACGACATCGGCGCCGCGCTGGATTTTCTTGCAGCGGAGGTCGGCGCGGCGCGCTTCATCATCGTCGGTCTCTGTTCCGGCGCGGATCTCGCCTACCAGGCGGCGCGTCGCGAGGAACGGCTGGCCGGCGTGGTGATGATGAACCCCCGCACCTTTCTCGATCTCGATCTCAACCGGGTCGAACAGCCGCCGCCCCGACTCCCCCGTGAATCCGAGCCGGTGGAGACGGAGGAGGCGCGGCGGGTTCCGGCGGGCCTCCGGCAGATCTCGGAGCGCGGCCTCGACGCCATCTTGGTGGTGAGCGAACGTGATCCCGGCATCGACTACGTCGATCGCCACGCCCCGGCGGCGATGCGGGAGGCCGCGGCGGCTCTCCCGCGCTTTCGACGGGTCGACGTTCGGGGAACCGACCACACCTTCACCACCATCGCCTCGCAACGGCGGGTCGCCGACCTCGTCACCGACGAGTACCTGTCGCGTCACGGCTAGCTGGCAGCCGCAGCCGACCGCCGGCGCCGCTCAGCTCGGCTGCTTGTCGAGATTCTTTCGAATCCACGCCGCGAGTGCCCGCACCGATCCGAAATCCTCCGGCGTGATCTCGTCGATCTCCACCGAGTACCCGAAGGTGTTCTCGATCCAGACCGCCAGCTCGAGCACCCCGGTCGAATCGATGATGCCGACAAGATCGGTGTCGAGCTGCAAGATGAGGCTGCGCCCCGATGACAGCTCGGTCTCGATGTGCGACTTCACCAGGCCCTCGATGTCGGGTTTGCTATTCATGGGAAGATCGAGGGGCCTCGGCCGGGGGGCGAGTCAGTTTCGCGGGGACCCCCATCGCGATGGCGCCCGCCGGGACGTCGGTCAGCACCAGGGAGTTGGCGCGGATGATGGCGCGATCGCCGATGTTGACGGGGCCCAGGATCTTGACGCCGTTCTCGATGATGACGTCGTTGCCGATCTTTGCCAGCCCTCGCTTGAAGCGCTCGTTCGTCCCAACCGAGACGCTGCTCGCGATTCGGCACCGGTCACCGATCTCGACATCGGCGTGGATGATGATGTTGCGTGAACCACGCAGATCCACCTCCTCACCGAACTTGATCTCGCGATTGACGAGATTTCCCGTTGTGGCTTGGACGAAGAAGAGAGCGCTTCCGTACACTTTGAGACCGAGCCGGCGGAGGGTGGGGGAGGGAAGGTCGGCAGCCCAGTTTCCGAACCTTCGGACCGTGAGCGCCCACAAGCCCGGGTCGGTCAATGAGCGCCCGTGCCGCAGATAGTCGGCGTACACGGCGATCTTAGAGGTCGGCTTCATGGGAACCAAGACCTCGTCGAGCGAATAGGTTTGACAGCAAGGAGTCCCCCTCTGCAGATTGATCGACGTGCCCGATCTGCTCCAGCGCTTTCGCCAGGACGTGGACCGTCACCGTGGCCGGCTGCGGGAGTGGGGCATCTGGGCGGTCGTCGTTTGCCGGCTGGGGGACTACGCGCGAAAGGTCGCTCCCGGGCCGCTTCATTGGACCGTGCGGGCGGCGCAGGGATATCTTTCGTTGGTCCTCCGCCTCGTCACCCGGACGTCGCTGGATCCCGACATCGTAGCGGGTGAGGGGCTGGTGTTCGTTCACGCCATGAACATCACGATCGGTCCGGGCGTCGTCCTCGGCGATCGGGTGGAGATCATGCAGGACGTCACGATTGCTTCGAGCTACGAGGGCCCGCAGGCCCCCAAGATCGGAAACGACGTCTTCATCGGTGCGGGCGCGACCATCCTTGGCGCCGTCACCATCGGTGATGGCGCGGCAATCGGCGCCAACTCCCTGGTCGTGTCCGACGTACCCCAGGGGGCGTTCGTCATCGGTGTTCCCGCCAAGACGATACGCTGGGGGGCCTGGGCCCGTGGAAAGGTCGGCCCGAACGGCGAGGCTCCCAAGCCAGCGGCGCCAGACGCGGCGTAGCCGGACGCCGCGGGACGAGTCCCATCGGGCACTCCGGCAGGCCACCGAATCTGTCCCGTCACTCAACGCGCGCTCCTCCTCCTCGCCCTGTTTTGCAGCCTGCGACCCATCGTTGTCACAATTTTCTCGCAATCGTCGCGCTACGTCCATCAAGTCCTTCGCGAACCTGACGGTCGGTTCGCAAAGCGCCGCTCCGGAGTTTCCAGGAGGTCTCAGGGGACGCTGCTCGAGCCTGGTCGAGCGGCTGACTGGAGCGCACCGCCCGACGCAGGCCGGCGCCGGGAGCTCCAATAATCCCAGCAGAGGATGGCGGCGCCGAGCGCCTCGCCGATGAAGGTGATGGGGTTGAAGATCGTCCCCAGATGCTGGCCGAGGCTCCGAAACGGGTAGATCGGGAAGCGCCACCCGAAGAGCGGCCACAGCAGGGTCCCCAGGTTCATCGACAGCCCGACGAAATCGAGAATGAGGTGGGTCGTCACCCCGATCGCCAGCGCCCGCAGCGGCCGGGACCGCGTGGCCAGCGCCGCGGCGGAGAGGACCACGAGGAACAGCCCCGTGTGGGCGAACAGGTGCGTACCCGAGAGAATCCCCGCCGCAGCGCCGTGCCTTCCCGTCACCCAGGCCGGGATGTAGTAGAGCGGCTTGTCGATCAGATCGGGGAGCAGAGCGCCGACGAAGAACACCCGCCTTTCGATCGGGGAGAAGCGGCGAAAGGGCCGCGCCGCCAGCTTCTTCCCGATGCCCAGATGGCCGAGCGCGAACATCGCAAGTCCTTGTGCCCAGGGACAGAGTCGAACTGTCTACACACGGATTTTCAGTGCCGGAAACATGCGCGAAATCATGGAGAAAATCGAATATTCTTGCCTTTCTGTACCATAACTGTACCATAAAACCCGGGTTTCAGAGCCATGGGGCGGCCACCATCGAGAGCCCGGCGGGGCGACGGGAAGGTCTACAAGAGGGGACGTCTCTGGTCGATCCGCTGGACTGAGGACGGCGAGCGCTGCTACTCCGGCGGCTACCTGACCGAGGAGGCCGCCAACCAAGTGCGGGCGGTCATCGCGCTGAACCACCAAGCTGGGCGACCGGGGCTCGAGAGGATTCGCCCGGAGAAGCCGGAGCCGCTCCCCACCTTCGGCGCGCTGGTCGGCGAATGGCTCGATGACAGAAAAGCCAAGGGGCGGAGATCGGTCGATGACGATCGCCGACGCTGGAATCGACACCTAGCGCCGCTCCTCGCTCATCGCAGGCCGGATGCTAGCATCGACACCGGTTTTCTCGATCGGATGATCACCGATCTGCGAAGTCCCCCCGTCGGCAGCCTCGATCCGAGGGGGCGCCCCAAGAAGGGCCTCTCGCCCGGCACGACGCAGCGCATTGTCCACCTGCTGTCGGCCTTCTACGTGTGGCTTGGCAAGCACCACAGCGTGCCGAGCAATCCAGTCCGCACCCTGAAAGGGGACGGGGACATCCGGGATCTCCTGCGCTCGACCCACGATCCGAAGCGGGTCCCGTTTCTCAAGCGCAAGGAGGATGTGGCGGCCCTCTTCCAGGCGCTGCCCAGCTCCATCAACATCGTCTACGCACTCGGTGCCCTAGCCGGGCTGCGGCCCGGAGAGGCGGTCGCTCTCGAATGGGAGGCGGTCGATTTCGACGCCGGGATGATCCTGGTCCGCCGGCAGCTTCGGGAGGGGCGACTCGGCGTTCCCAAGAGCGGAAAAGAGCGGGAGGTCCCGATCGTGCCGAGTCTTTCGGTCGTCCTCAAAGCCTGGCGCAAGAAGAACCCGAAAGCGGAGCTCGTCGCGCCGAGTCTCCGCAAGAGCCAGACCGGCAAGACGAAGTTTCTCAACTGGCGGACCATCAAGAACGCCATGAAGACGGCTCTCAAGAAGTGCGGCCTTAAGCCCATGACCTTCTACCAGGCGGGACGACACACGTTCGCCTCGCAGTGGGTTATCTCCGGAAACTCGATCTACCGCCTCAAGGAGATCATGGGGCACAGCTCGGTGCAGGTGACCGAGCGATACGCGCATCTGACGAATCAACTCACCGATGCCGAACTCGCGCGGGCAGACGTCAGGCTCGCGAGCTAATGGTGCCGACGGAATCGGAGGCGGTTCGGGACAAACTTCTTCTGCCTGCGGCGGACCAGGCGAAGGTCGAACCAACCCGAATCGGCTTCGTGTACGCACTTTCGCTGGTCTGCCGCGAATGGCAGCGAGCGAACGCGCCTCGCGCCGCTATCGGCAACATCCCCCGCGATCTGGCTACTCTGCGCCTCAACCTCAAGCGGCTCGTCCTCCTAGCAGGCTGCTGAAAAAGCAGCTTCGGGGGATCGACAGGGGATCCCGGTGTGATCTCCTCTCGGTATGCGAGGAGAACCTAATCTTGGTCTCGTGAAGAAGCCTCATCCAACCACGAAGACCCCGCCGGCCCCTCCAACTCCGTGGAGGATCCACTTCTTCCGGCGCCACCCCAGCGACGACCCATCGCAGGCCGTTCCGGGCCGAGCGTTTCTGCTCGCGTGCCCGGACAAGGTCCGTATGACGATGCTCGCCGTTCTCAAGGCCGTCGCCGATGCACCGCCGCCTCAGTTCTCCGGGGGAGGGAAGTGGAAGGCCATGTACGGCAGCATGGCCGGCTACCACGAAGTCACCGTCAACGGACCGAACCGACACCACTACCGTCTGTTCTGTCTGCTCGAGCGAGACGGCGCGGAGTTGGGTCTCGGCGGCCCGAGCCTGGTCGTGCTCACCGGCCTCGACAAGCAGTTCATGACCACCCTCTCCGAGAGCGCCTATGCGAAGGTGAGGGCGCTCGGCGACGAGTACCGGAGTCGGAACCCGAGAAGCATCGAGCCGCCGAAGGGGCCGGCCTCGAAGTCCTAGCCCGTCGCTGCGCGCGTGTGCCGTCGCGCCGAGGTCCGTTTCCGAGCCGGCGCGGCTTGTGGGGTCGGCCGGCGGCGTGCGGGGCGATCCTTGAGCGGCACGACCTGGAGCCCGAAACCCATCGTCGAGAGCATCTTGAAGACCGTCGCGATCGTTGGATTGGCTTTTCGGTCGGTCAGCACCTTGCGGACTGACTGCGCCGGTAGGCCGCTCATGCTCGCGAGCTTCGCCTTCGAAACGCCGCGGCTCTGCCGTAACGCGTTCATCGCTCGCATGAAGTGGTCGTAGGTGTCGATCTCCGCGCGAGCCTCGCGGTAGGCCTCCGCGCGCGCCGGATCCGCCATCTGCTCATCGAAGAAGTCGTCGAACGCCGTCCGATCCATGTCCCCAGTGTAGCATAAAATCTACGCCCGGGAACAAGGTCCAAATCGAAGCCCAGCCGGCGACATCCGCCGGGGGCACGTCCTGGGTTCCCGGCGGACTTGACCCGATTCGTCAAGCACCGCTGGTTTCTGCTCCTACCGCCACGGTCGAGCCGGCATGACGACTAGCGGCGCCGGTCCGACAAGTCCGCCGCGGAGGTCAAAAATTTCGCGGTTGGCCGAGAACCCCGGTGAGGAGCGGAAAAAAGATCCGGTGCGCTGACGAAAGTAGGTCCCTTTTTCGGGCCTCGTCTCGACAACTCCGGCGTCCAGAGCAGAAACGGAGCGGCCAGAAGAAATCCAGTTCCAGTTCCAGGCGGATTGCCGAGAAGGGTGGCGCAAGGACCTGAAGCGTCACCGCGTCAGAAAAGAGTTGGTCGCATTTCCGAGGCGATTGCCGAGAACGCCGTCCGAAAGGAAACATCACCATGAAGACCAAGCAACGAACCGATGGTCGCGACCTCCCCGGCGGAGTCCGCGAGACTCCCCGGATCTAAGCAGTGAACACAACACGAAAGTCACCGCGTACTTTTGACGGTGCGCTCATCTATGGCCTCGAACCGATGTTGTGCAGGGATTCAACCCCGCCAAGCGCCTTCCGACCTCCCGTCGGGTCCGAACCGGCCCTACCTTCTCGTGGAGCCAGCTACGCTGGGTAAAGCGGCTGCGCAGCCCCGCCGCAGGCATGCGGCAGGCCGTCTTTTGCGGCAACTCCGTGGAAGAACGGTGCGCGGAGGGAAGGACCGACCGAAACGAACGCTGAAGCCACTAGGAGGCGCCGCCGGTTGCCGCAGTTCAGACGGATTTGGAGATGACCGCTTCTTCCATGCGGGTGCGCAGGTCTGTGCCAAAGAATCGTCGCGGGCTGCAGCCGAGTGTCTCCTGGAAGGCACGGTGACACTGCGAATAGCTTCCGAAGCCGGCGTCGAACGCGGCCGACAGCAGGTTCATTCCTCGCGTGTCCGCGATGTGGATGAATCGAAGCAAGCGCAACCGGGTTCGGTACTCGGTGAGGGTGAGACCCACGTCCTTGTGAAAGTACCGGCTGACGTCGGTGGGGTGCCCTCGGGCGGCCAGAGCAACGTCGCCACGTCGGAGCTCGGGTCGTTCCATCAGCGACACGATGGCCCGGTTGGTGAACGCGTGCTTGTCGAGGGTCGTCAGACGAAGAGTGTGGGCCTCTCGCCAGAGGTCGCCGACGTGCTGTTCGACCGCGCCCGGGTCGGTGCCAGAGGGAGCGGCGCAGAGCGATCGAAGCCTGAACAGCGCCCCTTGCTCGAGTCGGATCCGGGTCGCACCCGCGTGCGCCGGCAGGTTGTTTCGTCCCAGCACACGAGCGGAGAGCTCCGGTGTCAGACCGATAACGTACAGATCAAAGTCTGGAGAGGCGTCGAGAAGGACGTGGTCCTGACCCGGTGACCACCAGAGGAGATCGCCCGTCGCCACGGCGACGGTGCTGTCGCCGACCCCGAACACGCCGCTCCCGGCTGTGATCAGGTTGAGCTCTGGCTCGGTGTGAAAGTGACGGGGCCGACGGGTTTCGGGGACATGGTGCCAGACGTGGGCGCGCGCCGCGCCTGGCAGAGGGAACGGCTGGTAGAGCGCCTCCGGCACGTCCTCCAAGGTAGCAAACCGGCCGACCGTCGACACTCCCACAAAATGCGAAGTCGTTGGCTAGCCGCCCCCGGCGCTATTTCCCCTCCAGTCATAGACCTTGATCCAGTCGACGTCCGCGCTCGTGGGCGCGGACGTCGACGTCAGAGGGCCGGCCCACGACGCGGCGTTCGAGGCCCAGATCGTGAGCAGAATGGTCTCCGGGAGGTTCAGAAGACCGGCGTGCGCGGTCCAGGTCCGCAAGAGCGTGCCGTCGATGTAGGTTTTCACGCCGGCCGGCGTCCATTCGATATCGTACTGGTGGAAATCGGTCTCGGCGTTGACGCCCAGGTTCACGATCTGGGGGTCCTGCGTCGGAGAGACCGACGTGGTGCAGCTCGGCATTGGTGTACCCAGATAGACCTGGCTGTTCAGCTGCGACGTGTTGCTCGAGTCTCCGAGGTGCTCGATGTCGATCTCGTTCCAGTTGCAGTTGGGGTAAGGCGTGTAGAACAGGACGAGCCCCGATACCACGCCGGAGCCCGTCGCGAAGCGCATCCGGGCCGAGACCTTTCCGTAGGTGAGCGTTTTGGCCGACCGCATCTCGACGCCCCAGTATGGCTCCGCGGTGCTGTTCGGATTCGGCGTCAAGCTGATGGTCAGGATGCCGTTGTTCACCGCGGCGTTCTGAGGGGTGAACTGGGCTTCGTTTCCCCCGAAGGTGAACGTCTGGAGCTGCCACGCAGTGGCGTCGAGCGTGTCGAAGTCGTCTTGCCAGGAAAGAACGAAGAGATCGGCGGCACCGTCGGCGCCGGAGTCGAGGTTGCTGGAGGATCCGCCCGCCCCTGTCGTGCCACCGGTCCCGCTCGTCGGCTGGCCGGCTGACGAGCCGCAGCCAACAAGAAGCACCAGCGAGAGAAGGTTCAAGAGAGTTCGACGTCGCACGTATGGCATGCGTACTCATTAGATCGAGGCACGTCAGCGCGTCTTCGCGTCTCGTGGGATATGAGAAAGCCTCTCCCCCAAAATGCGAAGACGCTCGAGAAGGTTCCAACCGCTGCGCGCAAGCTCTCGCTATTCACGGATTGAAGTAGGGGTCGTTCGCCATCGTTACGAAGGCGGCCTCCGACGCCGCCGACGAATCAATTCGCCAGTCGGTCTCCTTGTTCATCTGGAACCAGACCAGGGCCTTCACGCCCGGGAACATCGTCTTGAGCGATGGAAGGATGCCGCCGATCCAGGCGGCCTTGTCGCCGCCGAGCTCCGCGCTCGCCGTCTCCGGGATCATGATCGGTTTTCCCTTGGTGACGAGGCTTGGATAGATGCGACCGGCGATGGTCGGGAACGACTGCCAGGTCGACGTCGTCTGGACCGTTCCCCAGTTGTATCCGTCGAACCCCATCCAGTCGACGTAGGAGTCGCCCGGGTAGTAGTTCTGCCACTGGTTCCAGCTCACGTTGGGGACGTTGTCCACGTTCGGACAGAAGACCCAGAGGGCGTTGGTCGCGCCCGCGGCCACGAACAGGTCATGGATGTGCCGGTAGGCGGCGATGAATGTCATCGTCGCGGCGGCGTTGGCGCCGTTGTTGGCACCGTCCCAGGGGTACCAGTTGCCGTTCATCTCGTGACCCCAGCGCAGGAAGAACTTTTGACCGAAGCTCTTCACCGCTTGAGCGCGCGCCGTGATCATCGAATCGTAGGTGCCGCCGATGATGCCGCTGAGAGGGGCACCGACGCTGTTCTCCCAAGCTTCCCAGGTGATGAGAGGCATGCGGCCATCCGCGGCCAGCCCGGAGAGCATCGTCGTGTAGTCGTCCGTCCATCCGACGAAGTTGTGGTTGATGGCGACCTTGCGGCCGAGCTCGGCCTCGAGGCCGGCGAGCGTTCCCGTTCCCACGAACGCGCCCAGCAGGGCGCCCTGAGCGGGCACCAGCAGCGGGGAGGAGCCTCGCGAGCCAGCGGCGCCGCCAGCGCCGCCATTTCCGCCCGCCGCCCCCCCCTTTCCCGAGCTGCCGGCTACGCCCGTCCCCGCAGCGCCGGACCCACCGCGCCCTCCGTTTCCGCCGCCTGAGCCTCCGCTTCCTGAGGTGCCGGCGCCACCGGCTGCACCGCCTGGCGCTCCCAGCGCGCCAGAGGCTCCTCCTTGGCGGCCAGCGTCCATTCCACCGGCGCCAGCGAACGAACCGCCGCCCGCCCCTCCGGCGCTGGTCGCACCGCCGGACCCCGACGCCGAGAGGCCGCCGGTTCCGCCGGTTGCCGTGGCGCCGCCCGTAGCCGACGATCCTCCTGTTGCCCGCGTCCCTCCGCCGCCATTGTCCGTTCCGTTGCCGCCGTCGACGACAGCAGAGGAGGACGTGCAGCCGCAGAGCGCTACGGCGCAGGCGATTGAAATAAAACCGGGCCCAAGCCAGGGAATCTCCATCCGCCGGGATCGTAAGGGTCACGACCTGGCGGTCTTCGCATTTCGTGGCATTCGGGATCAGATGCCGACGAGCCGATTCAGCTCGCACAGCGTTGAACCGAGGCCGGCGCGATCGGGACGACTCGAATCGATGTTTCCACCGGCGACCGAGCGCGTCTGCGCCGCTCGCGAGGCGGCAACAGGGCCCCCGTATCACTTTTGTCGGCACGTTCCCTTGTGGTCCCGCGGCGGAATCGAACGTCACAAAACCGCCGCTGAGGGATCACCATGAAAAGCCAAACCCCGTTCTTCATCGTCGTCGCTGTCTTGGGATCTGCGATCGTCGGCCTTTCCTGCGCCGGAAGCGGAAATGGCGGTGGCAGCGGGAGCGGGGGAAGCGCTGACCCGACCGGGGCAGGAGGGGCCGAAACGGGTGGGGCACCCACCGGCGGCCAGACTGAAACCGGCGGTCGGGAAGGATCCGGCTCGGGAGGCACCGTTTCTACGGGAGGGACGGGCACGATCGGCTCGGGCGGGACCACCGGAACGGGCGGCGCCGTTGGGTCGGGCGGAGCCATCGGATCTGGCGGGTCGACAGGTTCGGGTGGTGCCGCCACCGGGGGCGTTGGAGGGACCAAGGGCGCCGCTGGATCGTCGGGGACTGGTGGTTTGGGTTCGGGAGGGACGACCTCTACGGGTTCCGGTGGTTCGGGCACGGGCGGAACCGGAGGCTCCGGGGGCGGAACGTGTACGGGCGCCATCTGCACCGCCAAGACGTGGAACGACATCACCGCCGCGCACACCGTGCCGTCCTGGGTCAGGACGGCGAAGCTGGGAATCGGAATGCACTTCATGGTGGCGACGGTTCCGGCGCACCACAACGAGTGGTTCTTTCAGCACGAGTACTGCGACGGGTCCTTCGCGACCTGGACGTCGCAGAATTTCCCCACCAAGTCTCCGCTCAGCGGCGGCCCCTGGGGCTACAAGGATTTCATCTCGCTCTTCACCTGCGCGCAGTGGAGCGCGCCGGCCCAGCCGCACGCGGCCACGACGGCCGCGTCGTGGGCGGCGCTCTTCAAGGCCTCGGGGGCCACGTTCGTCAACGCCACCGCCGAGCACCACGATCGTTTTGCGATGTGGGACAGCTCCGAACCGGCGAGCATCGGCGGCGCCGGGACCTGGAACGCGGCCAAGATGGGACCGAAGCGCGACGTCGTCGGTGAGCTGGCGGCGGCGGTCAAGGCGCAAGGGATGAAGTTCGGCGTCAACAACCACATCATGTACGGCTACAGCTTCGCGTACTGCAGCGCGACCGGCACGACTCCCGGTAACGTCGGACCCAACACGCTGGCGACGGTCTCCGATCTCTACGATCCGAGGTACGCCGACTTCTACGGTCCGCCCAATCCGGGGTGCGGCATCAAGGCGGCTGACGCCCAGTGCAACCCGGACAAGGCCTTCTGCGACGACTGGCTGTATCGCTCGCAGGAGCTGGCCGACAAGTACCAGCTGGACGACGAATGGTTCGACTGGGACGGCGCGACCGTCGCCAACAGCCCCTGCATGGACGACAAGCTTTCGTTTGCGTTGCACTACTACCAGACGGCGGCGGCGCGCGGCCAGCAGGTTCAGATCATGTCGAAGGGTGGGGTGTTCCCAAACATGAACAATGGCGCAACCGGGGCCAACGTCTCGATCCAGGACTTCCAGTCGTCGATTCCCACGGGGAGCGCGGTGCCGACCTCGCCCTGGATGGCCGACGAGACGATCTCGAGCAATGGATCGTGGTGCTACGTCGAACCGATGGCGTACAAGTCGTCGGCGACCGTGATCAACGAGCTGGACGAGATCAACGCCGCCGGCGGAATCATGCTGTTGAACGTTTCCCCTGAGAAGGACGGCTCGATTCCTCAGGAGCAGATCGACATCCTCAACGCAGTGGGCAAGCACCTCGGCGCGCCGGGTAATTTCTGAGCGACCGCGACGGATCACGAGAGTGAATCCGTATGAGTTTTTATCGCCGAGGCCCTTGGAGCCTTCAGCCGCAGTCGACACGTCGCCGGCGCGGGAACCCTTCACGGGAGTATTTGAGATGCACAAGTCCCCCCATCGCTTTCGTCCTATTCGATCGGTGCCGCAGCTGTCTTGGCTCTTGCTTCTTCTCGCCTCGCTCGTTTGCAGCGTAGGATGTGGCTCGAGCGATTCGACGGCTGACTCAGGCGTGGGGACGGGATCCGGCGGATCTGTGGGCGAGACCGGAGGACAGCCCGGGAACGGCGGATCGGGCAGCGGTGGCGTGACCGGCTCCGGTGGTGTCACCGGGCGCGGCGGAACTGGAGGCGAGGGTGATCTTGGCGGGGCTTCGGGCGGCACCGTTGGAACAGGCGGCGCGGTGGGTACCGGCGGGGTGAACGCAACCGGCGGCACGACCGGCGCGGGCGGCACGGTGAACACGGGCGGTTCGACCGGCGCGGGTGGCTCCGGCCCGGGCGGAGCGGGCGGCGTCGCCGGTTTCAGCGGGACAACCGGCAAGGGCGGCAGCGGCTCGGGCGGCGCGACGAGTACGGGCGGCGTGACCGGTACTGGCGGCAGCATTCCGGCCGGATACCCGACGCCCACCACCGCGAACAGGGCTGTCTGCAAGTCTGTTGCACAGACAACCTCCCCGGGCGGTGCAAAGGTCTGCCCGGGTGGCGGAGACGGTCCGGCGTGTATCGAATGTCTTTTCGGCGGCGACACCTGGAATAGCACCGACGTCGCCACGCAGCAGGCGATTTCCGAGGCGGGCAATTACGCCGTGACCGTCGCAATGGGCGGGTCGACTGCCGGCCAGACGCAGATCGACGCGGAGACGAACCGGGTTCTCCTCGCGCTCACCTCGACCACCGCCGGTGCATCGGACACCTACGCGTTCGTCGTCAACGTCCGAGCCAATGAAGGACAGCCGACCGAGAACGTCTCTGCCGGATATCCAGGGCTCGATCTCTACTTCTCGGGGCCGACCTCGATGGCGCCGGAGGTATCAGCTGTCGGATACGGGCTGGTGAGCGCGTCCGACAAGCCCGTCATGATCTATGCCGCCAGCGATTCGACCGCCTGCGACCAGAGCGACACCGATTACGCCGGCTGGGGACAGATGCTGCCGCAGTTCTTCGCGCCGCCCGCCGGCGTGGCGAACTACGCGGACAGCGGCGAGAGCTCTGGCAGCTTTCTCAACAACTCACGCGAATGGACCGCGGTGAAAAACGCGATGGTCGCGGGCGACTGGGTGCTGATCCAGTTCGGTCACAACGACGGCAACACGACGTCGGCGACCTTCCAGGCCAACATCACCCAGATGGTGAAGGACGCCAAGGCGAAAGGCGCCACGCCGGTGCTGGTCTCGCCGCCCGCGCGGGCCACCTTCAGCGGACAGACACTCAGCGATCAGTCGAGCCTCCACGCGGCCGACATGCAAGCGGTCGCCACCGCCCAGAGCGTCGCCTACATCAATCTGACCTCGATCACCACCGCCTGGTACAACCAGATGGGCCCGACCGGGTGGCAGCAGTACCACGCCCTCGGAACGGACAAGACCCATACGAACGCCGCCGGTGCGAGCAAGATCGCGGGCTTCGTCGCGAGCGCGATGAGCACACAGAAGATCGGCCTCGCCCAATATCTCCGCCACTAACCCCTGCGAGGAGATCCCCGTGAGCTTTTACCGGCTACCGCGCGCGCTGCGCGCGCATCCCTCCCGGTCCTTGGCGCTCTCGGCCAGCGCGCATGTCCTCGTGCTGGTCACCTCTCTGACGCCTTCCTTCGCGGCCACGAGCGGGGCGAATGGCACCCACGATCCGTCGCGCATGATCACCTGCGAGGGACGTTTTTATGTCTACTCGACCGGGGGCGGCAGCAAGTCATCGACCGACGGCCTCGCTTGGACGAACGGTCCTGGGCTGTTTCCGGGCGGCGTCCCGACCTCGGCGACATCGGTGGTCTCCAACAACGAGGGTGTCTGGGCGCCCGACGCGATCTACCTGAACGGCCAGTACTACATCTACTACGCCGTCGCCAACAGCAACAACGACTGCGCGGTCGGTCTGGTCACCACCCCCACGCTCAACCCCAACTCCGCCAACTACAAGATTACAGATCACGGCGTCGTGGTCTCCAACACCGGAAGCGACACCTATTGCGCGATCGACCCCGCCCCCATTCTCGATGCTTCAGGCAATCTCTGGCTCTCCTGGGGGAGCGGATACACCAAGTCCAGCTCGGACAACACGATCTACCTCACCCTGCTCGACAAAATGACGGGCTTGCCGAGCAGCGCGGACTCGGCGAAGCCCGGACATCCGCTCGAGCCCGGCCACATCGAGGCCTCGTACGTCTACTACCATTCGGGGAACTACTATCTCTTCTGGAACTCGGGCGGCTGCTGCAGTGGCGCTTCCAGCACCTACGAGATCCATGTGGCCCGCGCGGCCGACATCACCGGCCCCTACACCGGCAGTCGCATCTTCTATGCGAGCGCCGGCTCCGTCCATGGCCCGGGCCAGATCGGAATCTACGACCAATGCGGCGCCAGCCGCTTCACCTATCACTACTACCCTGACACGGGAGGCTCCGTTCTCGGTGAGAACGAGCTCACCTGGAGCAGCGACGGGTGGCCGGTGGCGGGCGCGCCTTCGACGACGCCGCTTACGGTATGTAGTGGGAAGGCAACCGGCGGCAGCACCGGCGGGACAGGAACTGGCGGCGCCGGCGGAAGTAGCGGCACAGGAACCGGCGGTGGCAAAGGAACCGGCGGCGCCGCTGGAATCGGCGGCGCCGCTGGTGCCGTCGGAGCCGGAGGCCGGGGAAGCGGTCGCGACGCAGGCTCGGCCGACGCGATCGGCGCCGGTGGCACTGTCGGCGCGACGGGAGGGGCGAGCGGAGGATCGACCGGCGGAAGCTCCGGGACCGGAGGCGTATCAGGAACTGGAGGTCTCGACACGAGCTCGGGCGGAACGAACGGCGTCGCGGGCGGCGGCATGTCCGAGGGAGGCTCAGGTGCGACGGGCGGCTCTCCCAGTGCCGGAGGTGCCGATTCAGATTCGACCGGAGGTTGCTCGTGCGCCGTTGGCGGCGAAACCGGCGCGGGTCTCGCTATAGGGGCCCTCGCTTTGGTGCTCGCCATCTTGGCGACCCGGCGCGCCAGGCGCTCGGTCCCCTGAGCCGGCACCCGCGGTCGACTGAGCCCTGATCGAGCGCAGCGCACCGACGTATCAGATTTTTCGCGGGGTGCCCTTAACCCGAAACCCGCGTCTGGCGCGGACCAGTCGTCACAAAGGAGCCCCATGACGCGTCCTTACGAGTTCTTTGGAGTACTGGCGCTCTGCGCGTCGGTTGCCGGGTGTGCGAACAGTGAAATGACGGCGCCCGACGAAAGCGGTGCTGGCGGCTCCGTCCTGACGGGAAGCGGCGGCAGCAGCGGCGGGTCCACTGGAAGTGGCGGACAGTCGTCAAGCGGAGGGGCGATCGGCTCTGGGGGCGCGGTCGGCCAGGGCGGGAACAGTGCGACCGGCGGGGCCACCGCGTCGGGCGGCGCCATCGGCACCGGCGGAACGACCGGGAGTGGCGGGGCGGGGACGGGCGGTTCGACAGGCTCCGGCGGCTTGACCGGCGCCGGCGGCGCAACCGGTGGGAAAACAGGCATGGGCGGATCGGCCAGCGGCGGCTCACCAAGCACGGGAGGGACGACCGGCAGCGGAGGGGCAGGAACGGGAGGCTCCGCCGGCGGCGCCGGCACGGGCGGCGCGTTTCCGTTCAATCCGTCCTACGTCCTGGGCGCCGACATCTCCTGGGCGACTCAGCACGAATCTCAGGGGTACACGTATTCGGACGGCACCAACAAGAAGCCCATGGAACAGATCATGGCGGAGAACGGCTTCAACTACATCCGGCTCCGGACCTTCGTCGATCCATCCGCCTCCGACGGCTACTCGCCGGGCCAGAACTGGTGCGGTCAGGCCGATACCGTGACGATGGCGAAGCGCGTGAAGGGGTGCGGCATGGGCCTCTTGGTCGACTTTCACATGAGCGATACCTGGGCCTCGCTTGGGACGAATGCCAACGCCTCGGCGATGCCGCTTGCGTGGAGGAGCCTGTCCCAGACCGTCCCCTCGACGCCGGTGAGCAACGCGACTCACCTCACCAACAATCTCTATCAGACCGCGCACGACTACGTTTACGGCGTCATGCAGGCGTTGGTGGCGGCGGGCGCCAAGCCGGACATGGTTCAGATCGGCAACGAGACGAACACCGGCATGTCCGGCATCTCGATGAACAACTGGCCAGCGTTCTCGGCGCTCGTCAACGCCGGCATCAAGGCGGTCCGCGAAACCGATCCAAAAATTGTCGTGTGGGCGCAGAACGGTCGTCCACGACCGGACAGTGCGGGCGGCAGCAACTTCGACGGCTGGGTCGATGACTATCTCTCGGGAAAGTCTCCGCACACCCCTGCCATCGATGAGGACGGGATCTGCGGTTCCACCTACGGCACGACGAACAACGGCGCCGACTGGACGGCCTGCTTCAGTTACGTGATCAGCACCTACAACAAGCCGGTGATGAGCTGCGAGTACACCGACAAGAGTCCCGACAACGCCGGGGGGCACGTCATCAACGACCTGGTGATGCGGGCTTTGCCCAAAAACATGGGACGCGGCTCTTTCATCTGGGAGCCCGCTGACTACCCGTCCGTCAACGGCAGCGGCACGCTGTTCACCCTGTCGGGGAAGGTCTATACGGCGAACGCCACCATGGGGGACTACCCCAAGCTGGCCAAGTCTTACGGCCTGCCCGTCCCCTTCGGGACCTGTCATTGATGGGTGCCTCTCGGACGGTTCGTCTTTCGTACCGCGAAGAGAGCGCTTTGTTCTGGAAGCTCTTCGTCGTTCGGGTGGTCATCGCCGTGATCTATCTGAAGCTCGCCGGGTGCGCGTCGCACGGATCGACCGGGACCGGCGGCACTGGTGGCGGGGGAGATGGGGGCGGGGGCGCCGTTACGACGGCGTCCTCGGGGGGCGATGGTGGGGTAGGTCTGGGCAACGGCAAAGGGGGCGCGGGGGGCGCTTCCGGAGGCGGAGGGGCAGCGGGGACCTCCGGTCGCGGTGGAGGCGCAGGAGCCGGTGAAATAGGCGGTGCAGCCGGGTCCGGAAAAGGAGGGATGGCTGAGGCTGGTGGCCGTGGAGTAGGAGCAGCAGGGGGGGCGGCGGCGAGCGCGGGCTCGGATGGGTCAGCCGAAGCCGGCGCTGGCGGCGGAGCGCTTGGGTCGGCCGGCGGTGCAGGAGGTGCGGCCGAGACAGGGGTTTGCCCAGGGGACAAATCTCCCAATCTCGACGTTACCGGCAATTGCACGCCGACGAATGCAAAGGCCGGTTCGGCATGTACGCAGAACTGCTGCGTAGCTTGTGGCATCGATCAATTGGGGCAGGCCACTTGCACCTGCGGCAACCACAAATACGCGACCTGCACCTGTCCGCGGCCGGCCGCGTGGACCGCTCTTGGCGGCGAGTGCGGCGACTCGGCGTGCCTCACAGATGGCGGTCCCTGTTCCCCGCAAGGATACGCTTCATCGACCGGCGCGCCCAAGGGGGCAATCGTCCTCGACGGGCAGCCTTGCGTCATGAACGGGAACGTCTGCTTCACAGCTGAATCGGACGGGACACACGGATGCGTCTGTGCGTCCGATCCATCCGGTGACTTCGTCATGCACTGTGGGTTGGTCGAAGGCTGGTTCTCGGACAACGGGATGCAGACGACCTACTAGCTGTTCGGAAGGACAATCATGTCGGATGTCTGGAACAGCAAAAGGCTATCGCTTCCTTGTCTGGCTGCCTTGCTGCCGCTCGCGATATGGAGTGGCTGCGCCGGGCAGGGGTCGGCCGTGGATGCGGGGAGCTCGGGCAGGGGCGGCGGTGGTTCGGGCGGATGGTCCGGCACCGGCGGGTTCTCCGGGACCGGCGGAGGCAAGGACGGATCCTCTGGCGCTGGCGGAGGCACGGGTGCGGGCAACGGATCGGGCGGTGCTGGCGGATCGGGCGGCGGCTCAATCGCCGGCGCAGGCGGCGGGAGCGGAACCGGTGGTACGGGGGGAGGCAGTCCTGACAACGCCTGCACGCAGGCTGGGGGCTCGTGCGTAGCCGTTTATCCTGGAAGCTGTGCTTCCGGGACGGTCGCCTCCTTGTCTTGTGGTGCGGGACTCGGCTCCGAGTGCTGCCTACTGGGTGGGGTCGGTGGCACGAGCGGATTCGGGGGTACTGTCGGCAGCAACGGAACCGGTGGCGCCGCCGGCGGGTCCGGTGGATCTGGTGGCGGTGGATTTGGCGGTAACGCCGGGGAGGATCCGACCGCGCACCTGGACGATCTCAAACGACAGTTCCTCGGGCTCCAGTTTGGCATCTGGCACCACTTCGGGATCCTCACGTACACAGGGACCTGGGCGGAGGCGAACCTCCCCATCAACGACTTCAACCCTGGCGCGACGCTGAACCCGCAGCAATGGGCGGTGGCCGCGAAGTCGGCGGGTGCGAAGTTCGGCGTGCTGACGACGCGGCATCACGACGGGTTCGCACTCTGGCCGAGCAAGGCGAGCAACTTCAACGTCGGCCACACGACCTGGTATGCGCAGGTCGGTGGTCAGGCCGCTCCGAATGACAAGGGCGATGTCGTTCAGCAGTTCGTGAACGGGTACCGAGCCGAGGGCCTGCTCCCCGCCTTCTACTACTCGATCTGGGACACGACCCACCCGGTCAGCGGCCAGCTGACCAGCGAGATGGTTCAGTACCTGACGACACAGCTGACCGAGCTGATGTCGAACTACGGGAAGATTCCGCTCCTGATCATCGACGGCTGGTCATGGATGATGGGCCACCATGCGGCCGAGGGTTGGTACATCCACAACCTGGTGAAGAGCCTGCAGCCCGACATCTTGATCGTCGATCACGAAGGGTTGGAGAGTCCTTACGATGAGGATCTGGTGATGTACGAGGAGCCGCGCGGTGTCTTCGCGCCGACCGGCAACACCTGGGCGGCCGTACAGGGGCAAAAGATCAACCAGCATGGCGGCAACGACTGGTTTTGGAAGAGCAACATCCAGGGCTACATCACGGTGTCGGACATCGTCGATTCGCACATCAACACGCTGGTGCCCCGCAACACGAACTTCATCCTCAATTGCCCGCCCAACAACAAGGGGCTGCTCGACGACGTCGTCGTCACCGAGCTCGGGCAGGTGGGCACTTACCGGCAGGCCCACCCGGCCTCCGTTCCGCCGCGGCTTCCCACGCAGGGTGTCCAGAACAGCAATCCGTACTTTCCGGTCGCCGCATCGGCCTCGAGTGGGACTGCGGGCAATGCCATCGATGGCTCGAACGACATAGGACGCTATTCCATCTGGCAGTCCTCAGGGAGCTTACCGCAGTGGATCCAGGTGGATTTGGGAGCGGTCAAGTCGGTGGGTTTCTTCGGATACCTGCCGCCGTACGTCGCTGGCAGCGCCTGGAATTCGAGCACCGGAAACTGCAGCGGGACGCCGTGCGCCGTGCCTGGATCGAGCGGGCTCATCACGTCCTACGAGATCGACGTCAGCATCGACGGCATGAATTTCACCAAGGCAGCGACGGGGACCTGGCCCGCGAACGGCAAGATCCAGGGGGTAAGTTTCGCTCCCGTCCAGGCGCGGTATGTCCGTCTTGTTGCGCTGGCGGTCAACTCCGGATCGAGCGCGCAGGCCACCGAACTTGAGGTGGGCGGACCGCAGACGCTGACGGTCGTTACCCCGAAGACGACGGATTGGGGGCACTAGGATGGGCCGCCGCCTCGACGCAGGGAGGCCCGGCGTTAGCCCCCGAACGTGATGTCCGATGGGACCCGGAGCGGCATGTAGGCGCCGACGCCGTCCCCGAACGTGACGTCGTTACCGTTGCCCGAGAGATCGACCGAGAAACCGACGTGGTTGGCGTCGTCGAACGTCCAGTAAGCAACCAGCCCGGTCTCTCCCTGCCCCGAGGACGGCTGCATGTCGCCCATCACCTGGCTCGCCGAGCGGGTCACGGTCCACACCCGCACTTCGTCCATCTCTCCCGCGAAGAGGTTCTTGTATCCGTCGAACGTCCCCAGCCAGGCCGACGTCGGCGTGTGGGTGTCGGTTGGGTTGTTCTCGCTGTCGACCGCCGCGCCGTCGACGTAAAGAACGTTTGTAGTCGCGTCGGACGTGTAGGCGAGGTGGTGCCACACGCCGGCGGAGGGGTTCGTGGGTGCCTGCACGAGGACCCGATCGACGTAGACCCGCCACACCGCCAGCGCGCCTCCGTGAAAGCCGATCTGGACGCCCGCCGCGACGTCGTCTCTCAGAACGACAAAGTCTTGGGTGCCCGCCGCCATCGCGTATTTGACCCAAAGCTCGATGGTCATGCTGTTGCCCACAGAGGCGAATCCGCCGTCCCCGGCGGTGGCGTACTGACGGACCCCGTCGAACTCAAGTGCATAGCCGGCGATGGCGCCGTCGAGCGGGGGGACGTCAAAGACCGGCTGCTCCAGGGAGGCATCCTGGACAGCCACTGGAGAAGCCGCCCCACAAGAGATCGCGAACGGAACCATCGCGCAGGCGATGGCGCACAGAGCTGTTCTGCCGGATCGCACGGAGCCTACGGATCAGTTCGGCCGGCCGCCTGCTCCGCAGCTCGTCGGAACCGACCGTGCGGGTAGAGACGCAGGTACTCGTCAGCCAGCGCGACCGTATTCGGGCTGTGCTGCGCCCGTGCCGCTTCGATGGCGAGAGCCCTTGCCTCTTCGGACAGGGCTCCACGCGGATAAAGCCGCAAGTATTCGCGCAAGAGACGGCTTGCCCGCACCGGATCGTGCTCCTGGCGCAATGCCTTGACTGCCTCCATGAGGGCAGAGGGGTTCTCGCCGCGCGCCGCACGGGAGTGCGACGGCCCGGGCGTGGGCGCCCCGGGCCTCGGGAGCTCCACGACCTGGTCTTCCCCTACCGGGACAACCGTCCGGGGAGCGGCGACCGGCGCAGAATGAACACGAACGGGCAGCGGCGGCTTCACCAGCTGGGGGACCGGCGCACGATCGACGGCCGATCTTCGCCTGATCCAGCTCGCGCCGAGCGTTGCGGCCGCGCTGACCCCCGCGACCAGGAAGAGAACGCCAAAGACGACGGCGGGACGCGCCAGACGGAATCTTCGCGAGGAGCGCTCTCGGCTGGGGGCCAGGATTGCCTGCAGCGAGCGGTGCTTCTGGCTGTCGGGAAGCGCGGTGGGGACCGCCGCTGAAAGAAGATCGATGAGACGGCCCTCCGTCTCGTTGGCGGCGGTCTTGGTGCGACTCAACGGTTCCACAGCCCTCTCCCCTCGGCCTTGCCGCTCTTCAACGCCTCCATCAGCGTCTTTCTTCCGCGCTGGATTCGGGCTCTCACATTGTTGATCGAGATTCCTTGAATCTCCGAGATTTCCTCGGCGGTATATCCTTCGATCTCGAAGAGGATGAAGGTCGAGGCGATCTTGGCGCTCAGCCGCGACAACAGGGCCTCCAGCTGTCGTTGCTTTTCGCGGGTCTCGAGCACCATGAGCTGCGTCGGATTGACGCTCGCCACGTCGGAGGTGACCTCGACGCTCCTGCGAAAGATGTGTTTGATCCACATCGAGCGCCGGTAGTCCCGAACCTGGTTCGCCGTGATCCGGTAGAGCCAGGCGATGAGATTGTCGCCATCGAAGTGGGGCAGGCGGCGGTGGACGACGACGAAAACCTCCTGGACGACATCCGCGAGATCGGCGGGAGGCGCGCCAAGGGCGCGGCCCCAGCGGGCGACGTCGGCGTAACATCCGTCGTAGACGGAAACGAAGTCACGACAGTCGATCTCTACGCCACGCCGAAGCAGGGAGGGTCGGCGCGCTCCGGGGCCCGCCAGCGGTCCGCTCGGGACGTCTTCTCGAACGTGATCCTGCCTGATGGTCATTCGAGCCTCGAGCTCGGCTGAGCTGTCGCGAGGTCTCCTCAGTTTACACGAGCGTGTCTGAGGCGTCACCGATCGCCGACCGTCGAAACAGCGAATTCGCCGGCGGATCCGGTCTCACCTCGCGTCAGGCGAAGAATGTATCAATCGAATGAGCGCGCTCCCTTTGACCCGCGCGGCGATCGCGTACCACGTTTACAACCTGCCGGTCGGACCAACACGTACCAGGCTGACAGCCGCGTCGTCGACATAGAGGTCGGATGGTGTGGGTGAAATCCCCTCCGTGGAGCTACAGGGCGACCAGTAGACCGTGCTGCTGAGGCCGAACGGCCTCTGGATGTCGTAGTTGACCTGCCCATCGAGCCAAAGCGTGAAGCGGCCCGTGTCGTCGCCCACGTTGCGATAGAAGACTTCGATCTGAAACCACTGCGCGATGGGAATGGGAAGCGCGGGCTCTGCGGTGGGCGAACGCAGGTAGGGGGCCCGGTGGTCAAAGAGATCGATGATGAGATCCCCGTTGGCAAGACTCCTCAAGTCAACGTCCATGAGAAATCCGTTGGTGCCCCCGTCCCCCGCGTCCGGGACCTGAAACTCCATGACCCGCCAGTCGACTGTCGTTTGATAGGCTTGGGGGAGGTAGTACCAGGCGCTGTAGTAGGCCGCCTCGGGAAAGTCGTCCTGACGCCACAGGCGCCCGGTTTCGTACGGAGGCGGAGCACCATTCACCTGCGCCGCTGGGGCGCCGTTCGTGAGCTTGACGGACTGCGTGCCGCTGTGGGCGAAGTCGGTCGAGATCACGACGGACGTGTCGGGCGCATCCGCGGAGTAGCCACCCTTGGAGCCGGCCGTCCATTCCGTGAAGTCGCCGGTCTCGTGCTGCGCGAACCAGAGCAGAGAGCTCCCGACGTTCACGTGGTTCGAGCAGGCCCCTCCAGTGCCTGCCAGCAATAGCGTCAACGCGAATGCACAACGGGGTCGTGTCATGGCGATAGGGAGAGCCCCGCGGTGAGACCGATCCACACGGCCGGCAATTGACCGATGTCTCCTTCCGGTGTTGCCGTGGCCTCGTACGGTTTGGGGAAGACGAGGGCGTGGAGCCCGACGATTGGTACGAGCCGCGAGGTGGGCGAGCCGAAGCGAACACCGACGCCGATGCGTCCCCCCAGATTGAGACGGGTGCCAGTCTGAGGGCCGGCGGTGTTCGTCCCAGAGATTCGCACCAGTGCGCCCGCCAGGCTGAGCTCCCCGAGCAGCGTGAGCCTTCTGCCGGAGTGAACCAGCGCTATCCCGACGTCGAGGGGCACGCGAAGCTCGTCGATCCCGATGCCGGCGAAGTCGAAGCTCGCCCGTGGTTGCACGCCTAGCCCTGCCATGGCGCTGAGGACCCCCGCGCCCCAATAGGCGCGCACCTCGCCCCCAGGTGCCGTTGCCTCCGAGTCAGAGCTGCCGGCAGCCGCGTCCAGGAGCGCGGAGAGTGCGATCTGGAACCGCTTTGGCGCCGGCGCCGGCACCGGCGCGAGGGCGACGAGCGAGACAGAAGGTGGGGACTCGATCCGGATGGGCGGGGTCGGCGGCAGCTCTGGAGGCGTCGCCAGCAGGGCCTCAGGGGGCAGGAGCGTGACCACGATGAAAACGGCGACGAACCGGGCGCGATGATCGCAGACATGACCGAGATCGTGAAACGTCCGCTGTCGCTCTCCGCCCTCGGCGAAGATCCGAACGCGGTAAGTTGATCCGAGATCCGATACCTCGATCCTGACGTCGGAGAGGCGCGCCAGATCGCCGGCTGAGACGATCGATCTGACGTCAGTCCAGATCGTGTCGCCGGAAGGGCAGTCCCCGTTGACGGTGATCGTCGCCGGGGCGCTTTCGGCCGAGACCGGTGGGGTCTGGGCGGAAGCGCGACGCGCGCCGGCGAGCAAGAGTGCGACGCCGGTGGCCAGAGCGAGCCTGGACGAATTCATCGCCGAGCCGCGCTCACGACGAGCTTCACCAGACGATTCTACCGTGTCGCTGAGATCGTTGACGAGACCTACCTGCCCACGGTGGATCGAAGCCGAGTTGCTCACCCCGGTTTTCGACGCTCCTTCGCCGATGATGCGTGTATCAACTTCCACACGCGGATCCCTTGCAGCCGGACATGCTTCCCGAGGGTGCCGAGGCCACGCCGCGACCGTCGGAGGCGCTTCGTCAGACGACGGCACTTCGCATTTTGTGGTCGCTCCGCGGTCGGTTGGCCGCCATCGTCGTGGCCCTGGCCGGGTGCACCGGCACCGGCGGGGCGATGATCCAGATCTCTGGCAGTGGTGGAACGGTCGGACCGGGAGTGGACGGGTCGTCATTGGCCGGCGGCGCCGGTGGTGCGGGGGGCTCCGGCGAAGCCGGAAGCTTCGGTGGGGCGGCAGGAATGGGAGGAATTGCCGGAACCGGACCTGCTGGTACGGGTGGCTCTGGTGGGCGCAGCGCCGAAGGTCTCGACGGTGGCGCACGGGGAGGGACTCCCGGCGAAGCCGGAGCCAGCGGTGGTCGTGGCGCGGCGGGGACCCACGGCGCGGGCGGAATGGGGGGCTCGACTCGACCAGGCGGCGGTGGCTCGACGGGCACAGGCGGGAAGGCGGAGTTCGCTGCCTGTCCGACCGACGGAGCGGCGTGCGTGATCATGCCTCTCGGCGATTCGATCACCTGGGGGTACGGCTCGACGACCGGCGGAGGGTATCGCGTCGGCGTCTTCAGCCAGGCACTCATGGCGGGCAAGTCGCTCACCTTCGTCGGCTCTCAGAAGAGCGGGCCCGCTCTCGTGGACGGAAAGCCGTTCCCGCAGGGAAACGAGGGTCACTCTGGCTATTCGATCGACGACAGCTCGAAGACCAGCGGCATCTCCGGGGCGCTCACCGACGACGCCATCGCCACCTACAGGCCAAACATCATCTTGTTGATGATCGGCACGAACGACATGCACTATTCGATCGATTTGCCCAACGCGCCTGCCCGGCTCGGAAAGCTGCTCGATGAGATCGCCTCTGACGCGCCCAGCGCTCTGCTGGTGGTGGCGACGATCATTCCGGCGAACGGCGCCCAGAACACGGCAACGCAGACCTACAACGATGCCATTCCAGGGGTGGTGCAGGCCCGGGCGGCCGAGGGAAAGCACGTCATCTTGGTCGACATGTACGCCGCCCTGAAGAGCTGGTCGACATCGATTTACAAGGACTCGGAACACCCCAACGATGCCGGATACACCCTCATGGCCAACGCCTGGTATTCCGCGATCGGGGGGCTGCTCCAGTAGCCCTCCGACGGGCGCACCCACCGTCCGCGGCTGCTATCGACCGCGCGCCGATGTATTGGTTTCTGCGCGCCGCTCCCTTTCAACTTCAACGCCGGGTCTCTCCCGACGGAAATCTGGCGGAAGGAGCCCATGAAGCGCCCCATCTCGGCTTCATGCTCGGCGGCACGAGCGTGACGGCGGCGGCTCCCTGGGCGGCGCTCACCAGCGCCGTCCTCCCGCGCACGAACTTCTTTCATTACACGACGGGGGCCACGGTTCACGGGGATCACCCGAAGGCCATGCGTCTTCTGGGACAGACCCACGCAGGCGGCGGCGCGCGGCAGAAGCTCGTCGCGCGTCTCCCACAACCACGGGTCGGGGTCCTGTCGGCGCCCCTGCGAGAGATCGTGCGCGAGGATCCGCAGCCGCTCACTCAGCCGGGCGAGCGCGCCCCGCGAGCAGTCGGCTGTCACGGCATCAACCCCCTGCCGCCCGGCGAACGGCGGGTGCGTGAAGGGCGGCGGGGCGACAGCGCGGTGCGCAAGCGCGGTTGGCGCGGCGACAGGCGTCGGCGGAGGGGTGCGGCGGCAAGCCGCGGCCACGGCGGCGATCACCAGGGCGACGTGGAGGCGGGACATCGTCTTCGAAAGGGGGCGGGCGGCGCGGAGTGATGCGCGTGCCGCTACGTGATCAGGCGCGACGAGAGGCCGGCGCTCAGATCCGGGCTCCGGACGGGTATCAATTTTGTGGATCGGTTCCCTTTACCAAGGACACGCACATCCCTTCGGGGAGTCACTTGACCGAAGGAGAACCATGGCGGCGCTGGCAAAGGCGAAGAGTGCTCTTTTAATTGTCGGCGGCGGCGCCGCGTTGACTTTGGTCCTCCTGACGCCGGGCTGCGGCGGCGCGAACAGCGCCGACGACGGCGGCGGAAGCGGCGGCCCGACTGAGACCGGGGGAATGACCGGCGGGACGAACGGCGGCCCCGGGACCGGGGGTACGACCGGCAGTGGGGGCTCCGCCACGGGCACCGGCGGCGTCGGTCCGGGTACAGGCGGGGTTGGTTCGGGCGGGGTCGGTGCGGGCGGTGGCGGCGCCGGCGCAGGCGGGGCTGGTGCGGGCGGTGGCGGCGCCGGTAGGGGCGCCGGCGGTACGCCTGCGAATACAGGCGGCACCGTCGGGACCGGCGGCACGACAGCCACCGGTGGGGCGTCCGGTTCCGGTGGCGCGGCAGGCCACGGTGCGGCCGGAAGCTCGGGAACGGGTGGCAGCCCCGGGGGGACAACGGGGCAGCTCACGCCGCAACAGGCGGTGAAGCTGATGGCTCCAGGCTGGAGCCTGGGCAACTCCTTCGACGGGAATCCGACGGTGACCAGCTGGGGAAACCCCGCGCCCACTCAAACCTTCATCAAGGCCCTCCACGCAGCGGGGTTCAATACCTTGAGGCTGCCCGTCACCTGGACGGATCACATCGGCGCCGCCCCAACGTACACCATCGACTCCGCCTGGATGAACCAGGTCGCGCAGACTGTGCAGTGGGCCGTCGACGCCGGCATGTTCGTCTTCGTCAACACACACCACGAGGCGGATGGGAATGGAGGGTGGATCAGCTTTCCCGCGACGACATCGGCCGCGCAAGGCGTGGCCGCCGAGGTCACCGCGGTCTGGACGCAGATAGCCACGGCCTTCCAGTCATTCAACAGCCGACTGATGTTCGAGTGCTTCAACGAGCCCAACGAGGCCGGCGGCGGCAACACCCCGCAGGCGCAAACGGACCTCAACATCTACCTCGAGGCTTGTTTCAAGGCGATCCGCGACACCGGTGGAGCCAACGCGACACGCATCATCATGATCCAGCCGGTCGGCGCCAGCCCCATCCAGTCGGGCATCCAGTCCATGCAGAAGGTGAGCTTCATCAACGATCCCAACCTCCTCATCTCGCTCCACACCTACTACCCCACGAACTTTGGCCTGAGCGAGACGCCCTACGCCTGGGGGAGCAGCGCGGACTACACCAGCATGCAGAATTCCATCGCCCAGCAGATCCGGGTGTGGCTGCCCACCCAGCCGATCGTCATCGGCGAATGGGGCTCCATGGGTGCTCAGGCGACGGCCAACAGGGCCGCGCATGCGCTGGCCTATTCTCAGGACGTGACGACGGCCGGGATGGTCCCCGTGTGGTGGGACAACGGAGGCAGCGGCAACGGCTCTTACGGGCTCTTCAACAGGACCACGGGCGCCCAGACCTACCCGACGATCGTTGGCGGGATCATGACCGGGGTTGCCAACGGTCAAGCGTCGTCCAACAACTGGGCGACGCTGGCCAAGCCATAAAGGAGGCGGATCCGAAGGATGGGCGCCGGACAGACAAGCCGGCCTCCGCAGTGGGGCGCGAGACTGTGGGTATTGGTTTGGGCGGACCATCCCCTTTGGAAGGGTGGTGGAACGTCTGCGCGAAAAGAAACCGATTCCCGGGTCGCTGGAAGCGATCCTGGTCGAAGCGGTCAAGGCCCAGCAGCGAGTCGAGACCTCGCCCGTCAGCCAGCGGCGGGTCTTCGAGCGCGTTCTGGCCCGGGCGCTCGAGCAACGCTCGGTGCGCAGACTCCACAGGCGAGTGCTCCTCAGCTCACTTGTACTGGGCGGCTTGCTGTCTGTCGCCGGCGCGACCGTCGCCTCCATGCTCTCCCGACGCTGGACCACCAAGGGAGCAGCGACCTGCGACGATCGTGCGGCCGTTCAACCAGATGCCAGCCGCTTGACGAAGGATCCTTCGCAACCCGTTCCGGCCCGTTACAGCGCCGGCATCTCGTCGCGTGTGACGACGTAGCTGCTGGTGTAGACGGACTGGAGGTGTGAAACCGAGTTGGACGGGGACTCGTAGTACGGCGCCGTCCAGACGTTGAAGAAGAGCCACTTGGTCCCTGTCGTCATGAGTTGCGTCGGGTCGGGAATGGGACCGCATTCGTGCAGCGCGATCGGCATGCGCGATCCGAAGACGGCGACGCACTTCTCGTAGAGCGCGTTCTGAGGATCGTAGTTCCCGTCGCCGGCATAGATGTCGGCGCCGCCGATGTCGACCAGGCTCTTGCCGGGATAAAAGGACGCGTCGGGACTGCCGTCATAGGGTAAGAGCCAGATCATGTTGGTGAGTCCCTTGGTGGCCGTCAGATAGTCGAACGCGTACTTGTAGACACGCACGTACTGCGCGCCGCCTTCCATCGACCACCAGAACCAGGTTCCGCCGGCCTCGTGAAACAGGCGCATGATCGCGACGCCGTCGGCGTCCTCTACCGTCTGGACCATCCGCGCGACGTTGTCGAGGCGGGTCTTGAACGTCTGGTTGTAGGTGCTCCCTTCCGTGAGCAGCGTGTTGATGTCGGTCTTGGTCATCGCGCTCTGGTAGCCGTCGCCGTTCACGATCCCCATGTGGTAGCCGAACATGCAGAGGCCGTTCTTCTTCGAATGGGCCACGCATTGGGTCGGTGCCATGCTGTTGTTCACGTCGAACGCCCGGATGGCCGGATACTTGCCGGTGTTCGCCGCGATGTAAGTCATGGCGTCGTCGTCGTTGTTCTCCTCTTGGCCCGCCAAGATGTGATTGCCGTAGGTCTGGTAGAGGTAGCAGAGGGCGGCGCGCGTCTTCGCCGTGGCGTTGGGCGTGACCGGTTCGACGCCACAGCCACCGCTGGTGCCGGCCGTGGCGCCCGCTCCACCGCCTCCGGTGGCGTGGCCGCCGGCACCGGCGGCTCCACCACCCGTCGCGTGACCGCCCGCGCCTCCCAGTGCGCCGCCGGCTCCGCTGCGGCCGGCCTGCCCGCCGCCCGTGCCCACGTTGCCGCCATTCCCGTTGGTTCCGCCCGTCCCCGTCGTTCCGCCGCTTCCCTTGCTGCCGCCCGCGCCCGTGGTTCCTCCGCTTCCTGTCGTGCCGCCGGTCGCGACCGCTCCGCCACTTCCGACCGCACCTCCGGTACCCGCGCCGGCGGCTCCGCCAGTGCCCGGTTCGACGCCGCCGCCGGAGCCGGTGCCCTCGACGCCACCCGACCCGGGTCCCGCTCCGCCGGTCCCGGAGCTGCCGCCGGTCGTCGTTCCGCCCGCGCCGTTCGGAGGTCCCGCGTCGTCCGCGCTTCCCGGTTCAGTACAGGCAGTGACGACCAACGCAAGAAGGACGCAAGGCAGAACCGCTCTCTTCATGATGGTGCGTGGAAGAGGGCATCGCCTGCGGTTTCCTTCCTGCGATCTTCCTATTCAGCGATGACGCCGGTGGGGCCGACCCGCGAGAGGCTGATCGCGCAGTCGTCGATCGCCACCACCGCCGTCGATGGGGTCAGATTCTCGCCGACGTTGACCACGTCCCATTCGACCCAGGGGGTCGGCGCCATCGGTTGCCCGGACACGTCGACGACCATCCGTCCGTCCAACCAGATCGTGAGCCGCCCCGAATCGTCCTGCGCGTTTCGATAAAAGGCCTCGATCTGGAACCAGACACCGACCGGAACCACCGGAGCCGGCGTGACGATCGGGACGTCGGCCCCAGACTGGTGATCGTAGAGCAACAACGTCAATGAACCGTCCGCCGCGTTCGTGAGCTCCAGGTCGTAGAACTCATTCTCCGTGTTGGGGTCGTTGGCGTCGTTGCGCAGGCGGAACTTGAGCAGGAGCCAGAAGTTCCCCACGGAGATCGTCCGCGGGAGATAGTACCAGGCGCTGTAGTAGGCCTCGACGGGGAGTCCTTCTTTCCGCGTGAGACCGGCGTTCTCTTGCGTGCCATCCGATCCGGCGTCGATGGTCAGCGCGGCGGCGTTGCGACCGTGGTGAGCGTAGGTGCTGGACACCACGATCGTGTCGCCGGAATCCGGATAAGCGTTGGCAGACCCGCCGACGTTCGTCCACTCATCGAAGGTGCCGTCTTCGAAGAGCGCGGTCCACAGCACGTTCGATCCGAGGTCCATCCGAGGTCCGCACCCGGCGGCCAGGACCCCGAAGAGGACGGCCGCCGCGATCGCGGGGCGCCCGTGCGCCATCAAAGCAGCCCCCACGAGATGCCGGCCGTCGCGCCAACGTTCCACGGCGCCGCTCGACCGAGATCGCCGGCCGGCAGCGCGAACATCTCCGGTGCACCGGGAAACCACGCAGCGTCGAGCAGGAAGAACGGCGACCACCTCCGTCGCGTCGCAACCAGCAGCCCGGCCGCCGCGCGGGGACCAACCGCGTAGGAGACCTGCGCCTGGGCGACCGACAGCGTGGTCGCGCGAGCGGCGAGAAGCTCGAACACGGCACCGAGCTCGACGAAGACGCGCGTGCGCCCGGTCGTCGGCCCGACGGCAGCGCGCACATCCACGTCGGCGGTCGCTCGCCATTGGCGGAACCCGACACCTCCGGCATCGAGGTCGAATGGACCGGAGACGCCGAGGCCGACGACCGGGACGAGTGGTCGATGTCCGAACGCGATCCGGAAGAGAAGCCCGGGCGCAATTGTCGATGCGGCGCCGCCCAGAACCGCGTCGGCGGTCACGCCCAGGTCCAGGTGAAGCCGCGCGACGGCCGGCGCGGACAGAGCCTCAGGCGGCGCGGCACGAACGGCCTCGATCGGCGGTGGTGCGGCCGGAGAGGGACCCGCCGCCGTCGGTTCGGCTCCGGCGACGATGGCCACAAACAGGGCGGCGAATTGGGCCCGCTTCTCGCAGTCCCGGGACAGGTCCCCGTATTCGCGGACGTGGCTTCCTGCGGTGACCCGGACGGATGGACCGAGGTCGGCGATCTGCACGGGGGCCCCTTGCCCACCCAGCAAGTGTATCCGGTCGACCAAGATCTGGCCTGGGACGAGCGGCAGCAGATGCTGCCAGACGAGCGCGGGGGACGGGCAGCTGCCAAAACCTCCGATCAGCGACGCGGGATCCACGCTCCGCGCGGCGGCCCCGGACATGGCGCCGAACAATACGGCCATCCCGACCATCAGAGGGGAGGTGCGCGGCCCACTCACGTCATGACGATATCCGAAGCGAAGCCGCCGACGAATCTCTGACGGGACTCATTTAATCAGTCGGGCCTGTCGATTTCGGTAAGGAATGGCCGCTGACGGACCCTCTTCCACACTGATGGCTGGACTTTCGGTTTCGGTGGACTCCGGTTCGCCGAACCATCAGGACGCAAGCTCACGTTTGGTGCGGCGCACGCAGTTCTTGACGCTTTACGACGTATGGTGCGAGAGCGTCATGAGATGGATCCGGGCTCTCGGGGGACCCGAGGCGGACCGGGACGACATCGCGCAGGAGGTGTTCTTGGTCGCCAGTCGGCGGCTTCATGCCTTCGATGGCAGCAACCCGGCAGGCTGGCTCTACCGGATCACTCAGCGTCAGGTCCGTGACTTCCGACGCCGGACCTGGATAAGGAGGATTTTCAACCGAGAGCACACCGACGCCGTCGAGACGTTGCCGGACGATGGCTCCAGCCCCGCGCGAGCGCTCGAGCGCAAGGAGAAACAACGCATCTTGAACGCGCTGCTTTCCAAGATGAACGTCGACCGACGGGCGGCCTTCGTCCTCTTCGAGATCGACGGGCTATCCGGGGAAGAGATCGCCAAGATTCAAGGCGTCGCCGTCAATACGGTCTGGAAGCGGCTGCATGTCGCGAGGAAGGAATTCATGGCGCTCGTCGCGCGTCACCAGCACGGCTACGATCCAGCGGCGCCGCTGGCCGGACGGCGAGGGAAGGGGGGGCGAACCTGATGGCGACTCGAGACGACGACGTCTTCGCTCCGTTCGGCCGGTTGGCCGACGCGTCCCGCGATCGCCCGGGCGAGACGGGAGGGGTTCGCGCGCGTGCGGTCGAGCTGATCGAGAGCATGGATCCCCTCCGGTTCCCGGCCGCCCGCAAGCAACGCCTGTTGTTGAGCCTGGGCCGCGGGTCGGTGAAGCAGCGATGGATGTGGCTTCGCCCGGTCGTGGTCGGGTCCGTGCTGCTGGGCGGCGGCGCGGCGGCCAGCGCGGCGCTCACGGGTTGGCCGGCGCGCCTGATGCGCTCTCTGGAGACGCACGTCTCGCCGAGAGCCGAGGTTCGGCCGGTCATGCGGCCCTCTGCGGCACCTGCGGCGCCGATGATTGCGCCCACGGCGGTGGTCGAGGCGCGTCCCGTCCCGGCACCGCGGACCCCGGTCTCGGCGCCAGTCCGCCGGTCGCCGATCGAAGGGCCGGCTCGTCGGCCGCAAGCGGAGCAGCTCGCCGACGATCCCTCGCTGCTCGTCGGGGCGACGCACGCGCTGCGGGTCGACCGGGATCCGGAGCTGGCACGCGCGCTGGCCAAGCGCTACCTCGATCGACAACCGAAGGGCGCGCTGGCGGACGAAGCGCTCGCCATCTCGATCGAGGCCGCCATCGATCACCGCGACGCCGACGCCGCGGCGCTGAGCGCCAGGTACCTGGCTCAGTTCCCGCACGGCTCGTTTCGCGCGCTCGCGGAGCGGACGCTGGCCTCGTCTCAGAGCCGTTAGCTGGCGCAGGTCCTGACGTCGTTTCCGGGGAAGATCCTCGTTCCCCGTCCCTTAGTGGGGGGGCGACCATCGCGTTCGAATCGCTCGCAGCTCGGCACGCCTCGCTATTGCCCGTGAAGCCGCAGTCGACAATCCGCGCGGCCGCGGTCAGGGGGCGGTGGGTGTTTTGGGGGAAGGTCGACTTCCCTCATCGCCCTTGTTCGGCCATGAAGAGAGCCCTCGTTCTGTCGATCATCGTTGCGCTCGGCTGCTATGGCTGCGCGGGGTCGGACTCGAGTGACGACGCCGGTGGGACGGGAGGGACAAGCCAGACCGGCGGCACCGGCGGTCCGGAGGGGACCGGAGGTTCGTCCGACACCGGCGGCACGACCGGCAGCGGTGGCGTGACGGCGAGCGGCGGTACGACCGGCACCGGTGGCGTGACGGGAAGCGGCGGCAAGATCGCCACCGGCGGGACCACCGGCAGCGGGGGCGTCACGGGTACGGGGGGTGCCTCGGCGAGCGGTGGCGCGACCGGCACGGGCGGGACGCTCGGAAGCGGGGGAGTCACCGGCGCCGGGGGCAACCGAGGGTCCGGTGGGACGGTCGGCACCGGAGGGACGGCTGGCAGCGGGGGAGTTACCGGTGTTGCGGGCAACCGAGGCTCCGGCGGGAACGTCGGAAGCGGCGGCGTGACGGGCACAGGCGGAAGTCCTGGCACCGGCGGGACGACGGGAACGGGCGGGACGACGACATCTCCCTGCAGCGTCATGCCGGTCACGCCGGGCGCATCGCCGCAGGCACAGAAGCTGCTGTGCTACCTCTATAGCCAGTACGGCAACCACGTCTTGTCGGGACAGCAGGAAGCCAACTGGAACGCCAATCCCACCGACTTGAGCTGGTACAATACGAATATCGGGAAGTACCCGGCGATCGACGGAAGCGATTTCCTTTACACCAATGGTGCGTCGTGTTCATCGGTCACTGCTTCCACGACGCGCGCCATTGCCTATTGGAACGCGGGCGGGTTGACCATGTTCCGCTACCACGTAGGCGAACCTGTGGCCGGTTCCACGTGCGCGCAGGACTGCTACATGGGTGCGAATTGTGCGGAACCCACCAACACAGCAGCAAGTAGCCTGTTCTCCAACGTGATCACGGCGGGAACAGCAGAGAACACGGCCTGGAACAACAGGCTTGACTACGTGGCGGTTCAAATTGGCGCCATGAAGGCCGCCGATGTACCGATAATCCTGGCGCTATTTCACGAAACGCAATCCAACGGATGGTTCTGGTGGGCTCAAGGCACAGCCGCGCAGTTCGTCGCCTTGTACAAATATACGTTCAACTACCTTACCACCACCAAGGGGCTCAACAACATCATTTGGCTCATGCCCTATAGCGGGTCTCCGGCGGCATCGTTTTATCCAGGTTCGAGCGTGGTCGATATCGCGGGAGGCGATACCTACGGAACCAATCAACCCTTTTCCGGCCTTTACAGCAGCGTCAAAGGGATCGCAGGCGGCACGATGCCCCTCGCGTTGCACGAGACCGGGCTCATTCCAACTCCCAGCGCGATGTTTCCCACCTCGGCGCCGTGGATACTGTTCAATATCTGGGCGGGATATGAGACGTCGAACAATACGGTGGCTAACATCAAGAGCGTCTATTCTGATTCTCACCTCATCACGCGCGATCTAATCCCAAATCTGAAATAGGACTGCTCGGTCCGTTGCGTCGTCTGGCTGAGTCATTCTTCGGGTCGTCATGTCCAAGCCTGTTAAGCCCGCAATCGTCATCCTGGCCGCTGGAGTGATCGCACTGGCGATTGTTCTCATCGCGTTCGTTTCACGCGACAGGCGATCGGTACCGGCGCCGATTGAGACCCAAGACCCCCTCGTCGCGGCGACTCCGCCGCTGCTCAGTGGACCTGCCGCGGAGCCCCGGCCACCGTTTCCTGCCGCGTCGGCGACGGGACCCCCAGTGCGCATTGCAACGAAGTCAGATGCTGAGAAGCCACTCGACGAGACATCGCTGATGACCAAGCTGCATGACCTGGCGGCATCGGATCCGTCCCTGTCGCTGAGCTTGGCGAAGGAAGCGCTCCATCGTTTTCCAGACAGCCCCAACGCTCCAGAATTCAACTGGAATCTGGTCAAAGCTCTTTTCAACATGGGCCGCGTTGAAGAGGCGCAGGAAGAGGCTCGGACAATGATCGCGAAGTATCCGGGCAACGACTTTGCAGGTGACGTCGACCATCACCTGCTGAACCATCCGCCGAACCCGTCGGATGTTCCTAATCCGTAGATGCCAAGACCGCGCGTCGTCGTGCTGTTGATGGGGAGCGCGGGCCGTCGGCGTCGGTCGCGGGGGTACCGCCGCTGAGCGTTCCGTAGCCGCTGTTCGATAGCCCTGTGCTCGTCTGGTGCGTCCACAGGCTCCCTGTCTTGCCGAGCGACGTGACGTCGGCGATCACCAGCGAATCGACCTGGTCGCGGCGCAGTGAAGCGCCCGCGTTGGCCAGCACGCTGGCGTAGGCGGCGGCCGCGGTCATCGTCGGGATGCTGGCGGTGGTCGGCGACCAGGGGGCGGTCAACGCCGTGGCGCCGCCGGGCGGACCCATGGTGCTGCCGTTGAGCGTCCCGTCCTTGTTGCTGTCGAGCAGGTTGCCGGTGAAATACATCTGCTGGGTGTTGACCTGGTAGATCGCGTCCGAGGCCGACGTCGTGGCGGGACCGCTCACGAAGTAATTGTTCACCAGATCGTGCGTGAAAAGGCCGCCGGTGTTGCCCGCGGTGTACCCGGCCTGGAAATCGTAGACCACGTTGTTGATGTACTGCGTGTTCGCCTTGGCCAGCGGGTTGCGGTTGTGCGCGTTCGCGAACACGTTGCGGTACCAGGTGTAGGGGTCCGTCTCGGTGTGGGCGTTGAACTGCTGCCCGATCGGGTCGGCGTCGATCGAGTTCATGACCGTGATGTTCGAGGCCCCGACCGCGTCGATGTTGTTCCACTGCGCGAACTCGACCGACACGTGATCGAAGATCATGTTCGTCGCGTCGAGCAAGTTGATGCCGCTCTTGCTCGAGTCTGGGTCGAGGTCACCCTGACAGGCTGCTCGTCCGTGCGGCCGAAGCCTGGCGGGCAATCTCGCGGCGCCGGTGCGCTGTCAGAGCATGCGCGCGGGCTTTTCCGCCCTTGGCACCACCAAGGCGCCCCAGAGCGACCGCATGAGGGTGACGTCAGGCTGGTCTTCCTCAATGGTCCGTCTGTACCATATCTGTACCATATCGCCGGTTATTCGGGGGTACCGGACATACCCAGGAGTACCCACCCCACGCGGCCGACCTTCAAAACCAGCGGAAATTGCACGGATCTGCTGTGCCCAGGGACAGAGTCGAACTGTCTACACACGGATTTTCAGTCCGTTGCTCTACCAGTTGAGCTACCTGGGCGTTTCTTAAGTGGTGCCGGTACTTACGTCATTCCCTGTCGAGCCGTCAACCCCGCTTGCACCCGCCCCGCACCCACTGCCCCCGTCCGGTCGGCGCGACGGGCCGCCAGATCTATCACATCGCCGCCGGCCCGCGACAGGTTCGACCGTGGAGCTCAGGCGATCGGGCGGGCCTCGTCGACGAATCGGTGTCCCCGGGGGCGCCGCGGCGAATTCATCGCGCCGAAACCTGTTCGAAACCTGGAATGGGCCAGACTGCGGTTGGGCTGGGTGCCCACCGGGGGATCTCGCTTCGCGAATGCAAATCGTTCATCATCCCGCTCCGGCGGCCGAGGCCGCTGAACTCATGCCCGAACAAGCTGTCGCGTCCGCTCCCCATCATCATCCCCAGGCGCACGGTGCGGGCCTCGCCAAGCTGGCCCTGGGCGCCATCGGCGTCGTCTACGGCGACATCGGGACGTCACCGCTCTACGCCATGAAGGAGTGTGTGACGCTGCCCCACGGGGTGGCGCCGCTCGCGGTCAACATCTACGGCGTGCTGTCCTTGATCTTCTGGTCGATCACGCTGGTCGTCTCGGTCAAGTACCTGCTCTTCGTCATGCGCGCCGACAACGACGGCGAGGGTGGGGTGCTGGCGCTGATGGCGCTGGTGGCGCGCCCGACCGCGGCGGCGGTCACGGCCGACGAGTCGGGGGCTCACCGGGCCTCGACGCGCACCACCTGGACGGGCCTGCGCAAGACCAAGATGCTGCTCATCGTCCTCGGCCTCTTCGGGGCGGCGCTGCTCTACGGCGACGGCGTCATCACGCCGGCGATCTCCGTGCTCTCGGCGGTGGAGGGGCTGGAGGTCGCCACCAGCGCCTTCTCGCCGTTCGTCGTGCCGATCACCTGCGTCATCCTGGTGATCCTGTTTGCCATGCAGAAGCGGGGCACCGGCGGCATCGGCGCCGTGTTCGGTCCGGTGACGGTGGCCTGGTTCATCTTCATCGCCGCCGCCGGGCTCCCCTGGATCGTGCGCCACCCGGAGATCCTGCGCGCGATGAATCCGATCTACGGCGCGCGCTTCTTCATCATTCACCGCGGGCACGGGTTCCTGGTGCTCGGGTCGGTCGTCCTCTGCGTGACCGGCGGCGAGGCGCTCTACGCCGACATGGGGCACTTCGGGACGCGCGCCATCCGGCTCGCCTGGTACAGCTGCGTCTTCCCGGCGCTGCTCATCAACTACTTCGGGCAGGGGGCGCTGCTGCTCGAGCGCCCCGAGGCGGCGGCCAATCCGTTCTACGGCCTGGTCTCGGGCGCCTGGCTCTACCCGATGGTGATCCTGGCGACCCTGGCGACGGTGGTGGCGTCGCAGGCGCTCATCTCGGGCGCCTATTCTCTCACCCGCCAGGCCGTTCAGCTCGGCTATCTGCCGCGCGTCACCATCGTCCACACCTCCGGCCAGACCGAGGGGCAGATCTACGTCCCCGAGGTGAACTGGTTGCTGATGGTGGCCTGCGTGGCGCTGGTGCTCGGCTTCCGCGAGTCGAGCGCGCTGGCCGACGCCTACGGCATCGCGGTGACCGGCACGATGGCCATCACCTCGATGCTGTTCTATTACGTCGCCCGCGATCTGTGGCACTGGGGCCGGCTGCGCGCCGGCGCGTTGCTGGCGGTGTTCCTCTGCTTCGACTTGTCGTTCTTCATCGCTTGCTCGACCAAGATCGCGCACGGCGGCTGGTTCCCGCTGGCGGTGGCGGTGGGCGTCTTCACCATCATGCTGACCTGGAAGCGGGGCCGGACCCTGCTGGCGGAGCGGATCGCCGCCGATTCGCTGCCGCTGGGAATCTTCCTGGCCGACATCGAGGCCACCAAGCCGCACCGCGTGCCGGGCGTGGCGGTGTTCCTGTCGTCGACGCGGCGGGGGACGCCCAACGTGCTCCTGCACCACTTCAAGCACAACAAGGTGCTGCACAAGGAGGTGATCATCCTGTCGATCACCACCGACGCGGTGCCGGAGGTGCCGGACGCCGACAAGGTGCGGGTCAAGAGCTTCGGCCAGGGCTTCTGGGGGGTCACGGCGCACTATGGGTTCAAGGAGAGCCCGGACGTGCTCGACATCCTCCGCCGCTGCAAGGCGCAGGGGCTGCCCATCGACGAGGCGGACACCAGCTACTACCTCGGCCGCGAGACGCTGCGGTCGGTTCCCGGCAAGGGGATGGCCGAGTGGCGCAAGGTTCTGTTTCGTTTTCTCTCGCGCAACGCGCGCTCGGCGTCCGACTTCTTCTCTCTGCCGCCCAACCGGGTGGTCGAGATCGGCGCGCAGATC
This sequence comes from uncultured Pseudomonadota bacterium, assembly GCA_963847705.1. GTDB lineage: Bacteria > Myxococcota_A > Polyangia > Fen-1088 > Fen-1088 > JADGRB01. Next base: position 170,660 of record CAWKBC010000030.1, read on the forward strand.
GAGCTCTAGGGGCAGCTCACGCAGGCTGCTCCCTGCGGCGACCCCGCGCGGCGAGCGAGCTGCTAACCTGACCCTGCATGCAGGGTGAGCAAGCGGCGACCACGTCGATGGCCGAGCGCCAGGGCGCGACGCCGCCCCCCTGGCGCGGGCGCTCGCGGGTCCGCCTGCTGGCCGACGTCATCGGCGGCGCCCGCCAGAACTGGGACAAGCTGCGCCAGCTCGCCTCGCTGGTGACCGCCTACTTTCGACCCCGCCTGGTGCGGCGGCGCCTGGAGCGCCTGCGGGCGCTCGGCCACATCGACGCCGTGCCGACGATCGGCCAGCTGCTCGTCGCCGGGCGCGATCAGATGATGGTGGGCGCGGCCGAGGAGACGAAGATCTTCTACCGCGCGCAGGGGATCCCCTGGATCTTTCACAACGCGCGCCGTTTCCTGTCGGGCCCGGCGACGATGCTCGATCCGATCGGCCTGTTCGCACCGCGCGAGGCGATCGTCCACCACGTCCTGCAGACGTTCCACCGGCATCCGGTCTACGATCTGGTGCTGCTGCGCGCGCACGACGGCGGAGCCGAGGAGCTGGCGCGCCAGGCCCGGCAGATCGTCGAGGGGACGCACCCGCACCAGCGCGCGCTGACCTCACTGATCGAGGACGGCGCCTACCACGCGCGGCTGCCGGCCGACATCGCCGCCTTCGAACAGGCGACGCGCGCGCCGGCGCGCCCGATCCCGGCCGGGTTGGTCGACGATCCCGAGCTGATGCTGGCGATGGATCAGTTCAAGGACCTGGCCGGCTTCGTCCGCTACGCCTCGCGCCTGCGGGTCGGGTTCGTCGATGCGCTCCGGGCCTGGCTGGCGGCCGGCTTCGACGAGACGGTCGGCGCGCTGGTTCCCGTCAAGCTCGGGCGCCGGCAGGTCGAGCACGCCGCCTGCGATCCCGAGCTCGTCACGCGCCATCTGGGTGCGCTCGGTGAGAGGCCCGGCGCAGTGGCGACGAAAGCGCTCGTCTGAGCCGGCTTCGGGCGGCACGTCGTCGGCCGCGGTCGCTGCGCTCACCGTCGCCTTCGGCGAAGGCCCCTACGGCCCTGGCGTGGCCTTCTCGGCGGCGGCGAGCAGCTCGTCGGTCCGCTGGCAGCTCAGGGTCCGGGCGGCGCGCGGGCGGGTGCAGTCGACGCAGCCGTCGAGCGCCGTCACGGCCGACTGGACCAGGTTCCACTGGCTGTCGAGCTCGCTGTCGCGCGCCACGCACCCGCTGGCGTCCTTCGAGAAGATGTCGACGAAGGCAGACCATTTGCGATTGTCCGCGTCGCCGCGGCAGGCGACCGATGCGCCGTCTTCCTTCTGTTTCTTGAGCGCCGGTGCCAGGGTTCTCTCGGCCTGGCGGATGGCCGCGACCAGCTCGCGCAGGTCCCGCGCGCGACAGGGGGCGACCGCCGGTTTGGTCACCTGCGGCGTGGGAATGAAGGGGTGGACGAACTCCCTGGGGGTGGCCGTGGTCGGGTGGCCCGGCGCGGTGGGCGCGTGAGCGTGCGGCGTCCGACCAACGAGCCGCATCACCAGCGAGAGGGAGAGCACGCCGGCCAGCACCAACACGGTCAAGGGGCCCCGTTTGTTTCGGCGCATGGGGCGATATTGCCCCATACTGTCGCGCCATGGCAGCGGCCAAGCTCTTCGCCTCGATCTTCGCGGTCATCTTCGTCGCCGAGCTGCCTGACAAGACCGCCCTGGCCTCGCTGGTGCTGGCGACGCGGCATCGCGCGATGCCGGTGCTGATCGGCGCCGCCGCCGCGCTGGCGATCCAGAGCCTGGTGGCCGTCGTCGCCGGGAGCCTGCTGGCGATGCTGCCGCCGCGGGCGGTGCACATCGGGTCGGGCGTGCTGTTTCTCGTCTCGGCCATCGTCATGTGGCGCAGGAAGGAAGAAGAGGCCGAGGGGGGCAAGGACGGCGGCGAGGTCGGGTTCGCCAAGGCGTTCACCATGTCCTTCATGGTCGTCTTCGTGGCCGAGTGGGGGGACCTGACGCAGATCGCGACCGCCGGCTTCGCGGCGCGGACGAAGCAGCCGGTGCTGGTCTTCTTTGCGGCGACCGCGGCGCTGTGGGCGGTGGCCACGGTGGCGGTCATCGCCGGCAACCGGGCCGGGCATCTGCTGAACCCCAAGGTCACGCAGAAGGTGGCCGCCGTGCTGTTCGCGCTGGTGGGCGTGGCGCTCATCGCCGGCATCTTTTAGCCGGCGTCAGCGCAGCAGCTTGGGGGGGTAGATTCCGGGCTCCGACCCGTCGATCACCACGGCGCCGACCGCGCGTCGATAGAAGTCGATCGACGACGCCCAGCCGATGATGGCGTAGGCGTACCCCTCGGCGCGCATCGCGTGCAGCGCCGCCAGCAAGAGCGCCCGGCCGACGCCGCGCCCACGCCGATCGGGGTGCACCAGCTCGGGCCCGAAGAAGTCGCGGCAGGTCGCCTCGTAGCAGGCGAAGCCGATCAGCGTGTCGTCTTCGACGGCGACGAAGCAGGCGAGCGGCAGGCGGGCGAATGTCGCCTCGCACTCGTCCGCCCAGCCCGGGGAGCCGTGCGCGCGCGCCCATTCGACAACCGTTGATCGCTCCGCCGCCGCCGCGCGCCGCACCACGATCCCCGCCCGGGACAGCGCCTCCAGCGCCGGTCCGAGCGGCGGGAGATCGTAGAGGCGGACCAGCAGATCGGACACGCGCTCCGCACTATCGCACAGGTGGCGTCAGCCGGAGGACCGCCCGGCCCTGGCCGGGTCAAGGCGCGGACGGAGCAGCGGCGACCTTCCCCGCGGGGGTGGGGGTGCGCTTGGGCAGCTCGCGGTCGAGCGCCAGGTTCGTCTCCAGGACGTTGACGCGCGGATCGCCGAACAGCCCCCACTGGCGCCCCTTGGTCTGGCGCTCGAGCAGGGCGCGCACCTCGTCGACGTTCACGCCGCGCGCGGTGGCGATCCGGATCGCCTGCAGCCCGGCGTTGGCCGGCGTGATGTCGGGATCGAGCCCGCTCCCCGAGCGGGTCACGGCGTCCGCCGGGACCAGCGCACCGGCCGGCAGCTTGTTCTCGGCGCGGTAGGCCTCGACCAGCTGCTTGATGCCGGCGAACGACTCGTCGACGTCCTTGGTCTTGGGGTCGTCGGCGACGCCGTTGAGCAGCTTGTCGCTGATCGGCCCCAGGTTGGTGCCGCTGGAGTTGGCGGCGTCGTAGCCCGCGCCGGCGGCCGAGGGGCGCGGATGCAGATACTCGGGCGCCTTGAACGGCTGGCCGAGCAGGCTGGAGCCGATCGCCCCGTCCGGCCCGGTGGCGTCACCTTGCCGATCGATGAGCGAGCCGTCGGCTTGCGGGCGGAGCGCCAGGTGCCCGATGGCGTAGACCGCCAGCGGGTAGAAGGCGCAGCCGAGGAAGGCGACCAGGACCGTCGCGCGCAGGGAGACGAACGTTTCGCGAATGAGCTCTCGCATGATCACACCATGTGCAGCAGGTTGTGGACGAACAGATCGATGACCTTGATTCCGACGAAGGGGACCACCAGGCCCCCCAGGCCGTAGACCAGCAGGTTGCGGCGGAGGATGTCGCCGGCGCTGGCGGGGCGGAACTTCACCCCGCGCAAGGCGAGCGGGACCAGACAGATGATGATGAGCGCGTTGAAGATGACCGCGCTCAGGATGGCGCTCCCCGGGGAGCCGAGCCCCATGATGTTGAGCGGCGCGATCTGGGGAAAGGCGCCGATCAACATGGCGGGGATGATGGCGAAGTACTTGGCCACGTCGTTGGCCACGCTGAAGGTGGTGAGCGCGCCGCGGGTGATCAGCATCTGCTTGCCGATCTCGACGACCTCGATGAGCTTGGTCGGGTTGCTGTCGAGGTCGACCATGTTCCCGGCCTCCTTGGCGGCCTGGGTCCCCGAGTTCATCGCCACGCCGACGTCGGCCTGGGCCAGCGCGGGCGCGTCGTTGGTCCCGTCGCCCGTCATCGCCACCAGGTGACCGCCGGCCTGCTCGCGCCGGATGAGCGCCAGCTTGTCCTCCGGGGTGGCCTCGGCCAGGAAGTCGTCGACCCCCGCCTCCTTGGCGATGGCCGCCGCGGTGAGGGGGTTGTCGCCGGTGATCATCACCGTGCGGATTCCCATCGCTCGAAATCGACTGAAGCGGTCGACCAGACCCTCCTTGACGATGTCCTTGAGGTGAATGACCCCCAGGACCCGCCCGGAGCTCGAGACCACCAGCGGCGTGCCTCCCTGCCGGGCAATCTGATCGACCTCACCCTGCACGCTCGGGGGCAGGGAACCGCCGGCCAGCGCCTTCATCGACTCGGAGGCTCCCTTGCGGATCTCCTTGCCGTCGACGTCGACGCCGCTCATGCGCGTCTGCGCCGAGAAAGGGACGAAGCCGGCGCCGGGCAGATCGTCCGCGCTCAGCGCAGGCTGTCCGAGTTTTTCCGCCAGCGTGACGATGCTGCGTCCCTCCGGCGTCTCGTCGGCCAGCGAGGAGAGCTGCGCCGCGCGCGCCAGCTCGACCGGCGTCACGCCCGGGGCCGGCAGCAGCGCCACCGCCTGCCGGTTTCCGTGGGTGATGGTGCCGGTCTTGTCCAGCAGGAGGACGTGGACGTCGCCCGCCGCCTCGACCGCCTTGCCGCTCATCGCCAGCACGTTCTTCTGCACCATGCGATCGATCCCGGCGATGCCTATGGCGGAGAGGAGGCCGCCGATCGTGGTGGGGATGAGGCAGACCAGGAGCGCGATGAGGACGGTGACCGAGAACGCCGAGGCCGCCAGCGTGGGGGTGTAGCTCTGGATGTAGGTGCCGAAGGGGCGCAGGAAGAAGCAGACCAGCAAGAAGATGATGGTCAGCGCCGAGAGCAGGATGTTGAGCGCGATCTCGTTCGGCGTCTTTTGCCGCTTGGCCCCTTCGATGAGGGAGATCATGCGGTCGAGGAAGCTCTCGCCGGGATCGGCGGTCACTCGGACCCGCAGCTGATCGGAGATGACCGTGGTCCCGGCGGTGACGGCGGATCTGTCGCCGCCCGACTGGCGCAGCACCGGCGCCGACTCGCCGGTGATCACCGATTCGTCGACCATCGCCACCCCGGCCACGATCTCGCCGTCGGCGGGGATGATCTCGTGCGCGGGGACCAGCACCTCGTCGCCTTTGCGCAAGAGCTCCGAGGGGACCGTCTCCGTCGTTCCGTCGGGCCGCAGCCGCCGCCCGAACGCCTTCTTGCGCCCGCGCCGGAGCGCATCGGCCTGCGCCTTGCCTCGCCCTTCGGCCAGGGCCTCGGCGAAGTTGGCGAAGAGGACGGTGAACCAGAGCCAGACGCAGATCTGGACCACGAACCCCAGCGACTCTCCGTGCGCCTTGGCGCGCAGGATCTCCACCGTGGTGACGATCGCGCCGACCTCGGTCACGAACATCACCGGGTTGCGGACCATGTAACGCGGATCGAGCTTGGTGAAGCTGGCGCGCAGCGCGGGGAAGAGGATCTCCCGCTCGAACACCGAACGCTTGTTGGCAACCGACATGGTGTCTCCTCGATTCAGAAGGTCAGGGTGGACGAAGTCATGAGGTAGTGTTCGACGATCGGCCCCACGGCCAGCGAGGGGAAGAACGTCAGCGCGCCGACGATGATGACCGTCGAGGTGAGCAGCACGACGAACATCGGCCCGGTGACCGGGAAGCTGCCGGCGTCGGTGGCGGTGGCCTTTTTCTGCACCAGGGCGCCCGCCAGGGCCAGGACCGGGATGGCCGGGAAGAGGCGCCCGAACAGCATCGACAGCCCCTGGACGAAGTTCCACATGATGTTCCCGTTGGCGGCCGTCAGGGTCAGGCCCGCGAAGGCCGAGCCGTTGTTGCCGACGCCCGAGGCGAAGGCGTAGAGGATCTCGGAGAAGCCGCGGGGCCCGCCGTTGTTGAGCCCGGCCAGCCCCCAGGGCGCGACGCTGGCCCAGGCCGTCCCCGCCAGCGTGAAGACCGACACCACCAGCAGCGACAGCGCCGCCAGCTTCACGTCGCGGGCCTGGATCTTCTTGCCCAGGTACTCGGGCGTGCGACCGACCATCAGGCCGGCGATGAAGATCGCCACGAAGACGAAGACCAGCATCCCGTAGAGGCCGCTCCCCACGCCCCCGAAGATCACCTCCCCCATGAGGATGTTCCCCAGCGTCACCAGCGCGCCCAGCGGCGTGAACGAGTCGTGCATGGCGTTCACCGCGCCCGTGCCGGTGGCGGTGGTCATGGAGGCGAAGATCGAGGAGTTGGCGATCCCGAACCGCACCTCCTTCCCCTCCATGTTGCCGAACGAAGGGTCGACGCCCAGCGCGGTCAGCCGCGGGTTGCCGTGGGCCTCCGCCCACCAGCAGACGAGGATCCCGACCATCAGCATGCCGAACATGCTGGCCCACACCGCCCAGCCGTGGCGCTGGTTCTTGACCATCCGCCCGAGGTAGTAGGTGAGCCCGCTGCAAAGCGCGATGAAGAGCACGATCTGCACGAAGTTGCTGAGCGGGGTGGGGTTCTCGAACGGGTGCGCGGCGTTGACGTTCATGTAGCCGCCGCCGTTGGTCCCCAGCATCTTGATGGCGATCTGCGAGGCGATGGGGCCCTGCGCGATCGTCTGGGTGGCGCCCTCCACCGTCTTGGCCGCCGTGTAAGGGAGAAAGTTCTGCGGGATCCCCTGGAACATCAGAAACACGGCGTAGATGATGGCCGCGGGCAGAAAGAGATAGAGCGTCTGGCGAATCACGTCGCGCCAGAAGTTCCCGATCGTCGAGCCGGAGGTGCGCGCGATGCCGCGCACGAGAACGGCGGCGATCCCGATGCCGATCACCGGCGAGGTGAAGTTGTGCAGCACCAGCGCCAGCATCTGCGACAGGTAGCTCATGGTGCTTTCGCCGCCGTAGCTCTGCCAGTTGGTGTTGGTGGTGAAGCTGGCGGCGGTGTTGAAGGCCAGATCCGGCCGGATGGGACCGAGCTTCTGCGGGTTGAGCGGCAGCAGATGTTGAATGCGCAGCAGCAGGTAGGTGAAGAAGGTGGTCACCGCCGTGAAGAGCACCATCGAGACGGTGTAGCCCTTCCAGGTCTGTTCCTTGCGCGGATCGACCCCCAGCACGCGGTAGCTGGCCCGCTCGACCGGACCGAGCGCCCGCGCGAGCCAGGGCTCGCCACCGACGTCGGGGTCGAGGATCTTCACCAGGTAGACTCCGATGGGCTTGGTGATGAGGACGAATCCCGCGACGATGAGCGCGAGCTGAATCCAACCGGCGGCGTCCATCAGAAGCTCTCCGGGCGAAGCAGCGACCAGAACAGGTAGATCACCAGACCGAGCGCGATCACCGACACCACGGCGGACTCCATGTCAGAGCCTCTCGCAGGCCGCCGCATAGGCGAGCGTGATCGCGAAAAATCCGATCGTGACGACGATGAACAAGACGTCCAACATGGGCGATGCCTCCAGGCTCACGAGAAGAGAACTTCGACTCGCCTTCCTCTTGAGCACCGCTCGTGCCAAATCGGTTCGCGGCCGCCGCGCCCGCATCGATCCGCGCCCCAACGGGCAAACAAGGGCCATCAATTAACGGTGCCGAAATAATGCGGCGGCCGAATCGTTGCGGTTTGCGGAAACCGAGGCCCCTCGAATCTCGCAGGTCGCAAGTCAACCCTCTTCGTGCGGGCCCGAGGCCGCCTGCTCCAGGCGTTTTCGGATCCGCCACAACGTGCTCGCATCGATGCCCAGGATGGTCGCCGCCTTGCGGAGGTTCCGCACGCGCCGGATGACGCGCGCGACGTGCTCGCGCTCCAGATCGCGAAGCTTGACGTCCTCCCCCAGGCGCACGCCGCCGGGTCCGTTCGCCATCTCGATGTCGGCGAAGGCGTCGGCCTCCAGCAGGTCTCCGGGACAGAGCAAGAGGGCCCGCTCGATCAGGTTGTGAAGCTCGCGGGCGTTTCCAGGAAATGGATGCTGCTGCAGCAGCGCCGCCGCCTCCGCCGACAGCGCCGGAGCGCGCCGGCCGAGGTCGGTGCTCAACGACAGGATGATCCCCCGTGCAGCGGGCAGGATGTCCTCGGGGCGTTCGCGCAGCGGCGGCACGCGGATGTCGACGACGTTCAGCCGGAAGCGGAGCTCCGAGCCGAGGCGGCCGCTCGCCACCTCCTCGTCCAGATCGCGGCGGTTCGAGGAGATCAAGCGCGCCGGCGGGCCGCGAGAGGCGAGGGCGTCGAGCAGATGGACCAGCTTGGGCTGAAGCGGAGGCGCCAGCTCGCCAACTTCATGCAGGAACAATGTCCCACCGACCGCCGTCGCCAGAGCCCGCACCGGGAGCTGGTCGAGCGAAGCACACGCCAGGGTCTCGAACCGGTGCCCGCGACGTGGGCTCTCCTCATGAGCGAAGCGCGCGAGCTCCAACACCTCCGTCCCCAGCTCGCCCCGAAGCACAATCGGGGCCTCCGTGTGGGCTGCCGCCAGCAGCGCCTCCACAGCTCGCTGCATCGAGGCGCTGTGGGTCTCGAGCGGGAGTTGCGACGGCGGATCAAGCACGGACATCGACCTCCGGGCGCCGAGAGTTTCAAGGGAGTCCTTGCGACGCCTGTGCCAACGCGGGTGCGCCCGCCGGCAGCCAGAATCGGCCGCGCTTCCGGTCGAACGCAGATCTCCCCCGCCTGCAAGCTGCACGCTCGGGCGGTGGCCCGTCCCGGCAAGCTGCACGTGGCGAGCGCGCCGAGGAGCGCCTCGGTCGCGACCCGTCAGCGACCTGGTGAAGGGCTAGGCGCCATCGAGCTCGGTCATCCAGCCGTGCTTGTCGGGCTCGCGCCCGTACTGAATCGCCGTGATCGCCTCCAGCAGGCGGCGCGCGATCTCGCCGGGCTGGCCGCCGTTGACGACCACGTCCTCGCCCTTCCAGCCGAGCGTCCCCACCGGGGTGATGACCGCCGCCGTGCCGCAGCCGAAGATCTCGCGCAGCGTGCCGCCGCGGTGCGCGCGCAAGAGCTCCTCCATCCCCAGCGGGCGCTCGTTGACGGTGTAGCCCCACCCGCGCAAGAGCGTGATCACCGAGTCGCGCGTCACGCCGGCCAGGATGCTGCCGCCGAGCGGCGGCGTGACAATCTCCTCGCCGATGCGCGCCACCATGTTCATGGTGCCGACCTCTTCCAGGTAGCGGTGCTCGTGCGCGTCGGTCCAGAGCACCTGGTCGAAGCCCCGCGCCTTGGCGTCCTCCGCCGCGCGCAGGCTGGCGATGTAGTTTGCGCCCGCCTTCACGCCGCCGAGCCCTCCGACGGCGGCCCGCACGTACCTGTCCTCCACCAGGATCTTGGCCGGCGCGAAGGCCTCGCCGTGGTAGGCGCCCACCGGTGAGGCGATGACGAAGAAGATGAAGCGCCTGGCCGGGCGCACGCCGAGAAACGCCTCGGTGGCGATCACCGTCGGCCGGATGTAGAGCGACGTTCCGGGCGACGAGGGCACCCACTCATGATCGGCCTTCACGAAGGCGGTGATGGCGGCGCGGGACAGCTCGGCCGGGACCGGCGGGATGCACAGCCGCTCGGCGCCATCGTGCAGGCGCTTGCAGTGGCGGTCGAGGCGGAAGAAGCGCACCTTGCCGTCGACGCCGCGGAAGGCCTTCAGGCCGTCGAACATCTCCTGCGCGTAGTGCAGCACCGCCGCCGCCGGGTCGAGCGCCAGCGGGCCGTAGGGGACCACGCGCGGATCGAACCAGCCACGCTCCGCCTCGTAGTCGACGATCGCCATGTGGTCGGTGAAGGTGCGCCCGAAGACCAGCTCGCTGTCCCTGGGACGCGGCTTCGGCTGTTCGACCCGATGCAAAGAAAACGGCGGCGACGACATCCGGTCAGGATATCGCGCCGCCGTCGCTGGCGCTAATGGGACCTGTCGGTCCGGTTAATAGGGGCCGAGGCCCCTCGAAGGGTCCTCCCTACAGCGACAGAACGCCGGTGCGGATCAGGTAGGCGAGGCGCTCCCGCTGGTCATTGTCGAGCAGCGCGTGGAGCCGCCCGAGCGCCGCCGTCACCGCGTCGCGCAGCCGCTCCGCCGTGGCGACGCGCAGCGCGGCCGACTCCTTGGCCCGCGTCGCGTCGAACGTCGGGCCGGCCACCGCGTCCGCGAACCCCGACAGCGAACGCCGGCGATCGACCTCCCCCTGCGCCCGCTCGGTCTTCAGATCGTCGAGGACCCGCGCCAGCTCCGCCACCTGCTTCTCGTCCAGCTCCAGCTTGTAGGCCAGGAACCGCAGCGGCCGGCGGACCCCGAACGGGCCGCCACCGAACCCCTCGGCTTCCTCGTCACCCCCGCCGTAGCCGTGCCCATGGCCGTGCCGGCCGCCTCCGCCGTGCCGCGATTCACCCGGGCTGCAGCTCCAGGCTCCGCAGCCGCTTCCACTGTCACCCGCTCCTGGCTCGTGGCGCGCGCGCCACCAGGACATCACGTGTCCGTGCATGTTGCTTCTCCTTCTTCCTTTCGCCGAGGCCTTCAGCTCCCGGCGGGTTTTGACCGTGGGCGATATGCCTCACGGATGTCCCGAAAGCATAACCGCCGAAGGGCGAGGGTCAATGGTAAACAAGCCGCATGCCTCGCTACTGGCTGATGAAGTCGGAACCCGAAGCGTTCTCGATCGACGATCTGGCGCGCGCCAAGAACGGCACCACGCGCTGGGACGGCGTGCGCAACTACCAGGCACGCAACTTCCTGCGCGACGACATCTCGCTGGGGGACGGGGTGCTCTTCTATCACTCCAGCGTCGACCCGCCGGCCGTGGTCGGCACGGCGCGGGTGGCCCGCGCCGGCTATCCCGACCCGACCCAGTTCGACCCCCAGGATAGCCACTGCGATCCGGACAGCCCCCGCGACGCTCCCCGCTGGTTCGCCGTCGACATCGCGTTCGACGAGAAGTTCACCCGGCCGGTCACGCTCGCCGAGTTGCGCGCGGACGAGGCGCTCGCCGAGATGGTCCTCTTGCGCCGGGGGAGCCGCCTCTCGGTGCAACCGGTGTCGGCGGGCGAGTGGAAGCGGATCGTGAAGCTCGGCGCGCGCAAATGAAAGATGCAGCGCCGGGCGGCGTGCACCACGTCGCCATCGCCGTCCGCGATCTCGAAGCGGTGGAGCCCTTCTACATCCGGGTGCTGGGTTTGCCCGTCCTGCGGCGCTGGCCGATGACGGGCGAAGCGACGGGCGACGAGAAACGTGACCGGGCGGTCTGGTTGGATCTGGGGGCGGGCGCCTTCCTGGCGCTCGAGCGCGCAGCCGATGCCGGGGTCGCGCGCGCGGGCGCTCCCGCCGATCGGGCGCAGGGCTACCTCATGATCGCCCTGCGGATCAGCCGCGCGGCGCGCGCCGACTGGGAGGCGCGCCTGGCCGGGGCGGGCGTCGCCGTCGTGCATCGCACCGACCACACGCTCTACGTGGCTGACCCGGAGGGGAACCGTGTCGGTCTGTCGCACTGGCCCGACCCGGTGGGACCGCCGGGGGCACCGACGGGAGGCTGAGCTTGCCGACCATCACCTACCTGCCTGCCGGGACGCGGATCGAATGCGCGGCCGGCGAATCGGTCTTCGAGGTCGCGCGGCGCGCCGGGATCAACGTCACCACCGCTTGCGTGGGCAAGGCGACCTGCGGTCTTTGTCGGGTGAAGGTGATCGCCGGCGAGCAGCACCTGTCGCCGTTCAACGCCGCCGAGCGCAAGCACCTGGGCAACGTCTACTTCATCAACAAGCTGCGCCTCTCCTGTCAGGCGCGGCTCGGGCCGGGGGACGTCGGCGTCGATGTCGTGGTCGAGCTTCCCGCCGTCCCGGGGTGATCGCCCAAGGGCGAGCGCCCACCGGTGAGCGCCCTCGGTGAGCGTCCACCGGGTGAGGGATTGACCGGCCGATCGCCCGGCTGAGCCTTCCGCCTCGGGGATCCGGCGCCACCTTCAATCGGTGGCCGGGGCGGTGGCGAGGCGACGGTGGGCAGGGTGGATGCTGGCGGCCCTGCTCGCGTTCCTGGCCCGCCCGGCGCGCGCGGACGGCGCCTTCCCCGACGGCCAGAGCATCATCGTGCCCACCGATCGCCCTGACGAGATCCTGCTCGCCACCAACTTCGGCGTGCTCACCTCGCAGGACGCCGGGGCCACCTGGATCTGGGCTTGCGAGCAGCCGGTGAACAGCTACGGGCGCCTCTACCAGATGGGGCCGGCGCCGGCACACCGGCTCTACGCCATCGCGAACGGCACGCTGGTCTTCTCCGACGACGACGCCTGCGGCTGGCAGGTCGCGGGCGGCGCGCTGGGCGCCCAGCTCTGCGAGGACGCCTTCATCGATCCGACCGATGGCACGCGGGTGCTGGCCGCCGGCCTCGCCTCCGGGACGGCGGGGGCCGTCTACACGGTGTTTGAATCGACCGACAGCGGTGCGACGTTCAACCAGACGCTCTACACCGGCGCGCCCGGCGATCTCGTCACCGGGCTCGAGATCGCCGCCTCCGACCCGATGACGATCGATCTCGCGCTCTCCAGAGGGACGGCCGCGGCACCGACGCTGGCCCGGTCGAGCGACGGCGGCGGGACCTGGCAGCTCGCCGATTTGACGGCCGCGCTCGGTGTCGGACAGGTGCGGATCGTGGCGATCGATCCCGTCGACAGCGACCGGGTGTGGCTGCGCTGGCTGGGCACCGATGGCGACGCGCTGGCGCTGGCCACCCAGGGCGGCGCGGCGGTGGCCGTGCCGCTCACCTTCGACAGCGGCGGGTTGACCGCGTTCGTGCGCACCAGCGCAGGGACCATCCTGGCGGCGGGGACCATCGCGAACGCGCCGGCGCTGTTCCGGTCGACCGACGGCGGCGCGACGTTCACGGCGCTGGCCGCTCCGCCCTACATCCTGGCGCTGGCCGAGCGTGCCGGAACGGTCTACGCGGCCATCGACACGGCGTACGAGCCGTTCGCCGAGGCGACCTCGACCGATGAGGGGACGACCTGGCAGCCTGGTCTGGCCTTCGTCAACGTCGCGGGGATCGCCCCCTGCTTGAAGGGCGTCTGTCAGACCGATTGCGCGACGCGCGCCCAGCAGCAGCAATGGCCGGCGGCGGTCTGCGCGGCCGAGGTGCTGGTGAGCGAGCCGACCGACGCCGCCGTGATCGACGCCGGCCTGCCCGACGCCCAGGTCATCGTGCCGCTCCGCGACGCCAGCGCCCTCGCCCCCATCGACGCCGGAGACACGCCGCGGATCCCACCCAGCGGATGCTCCTGCGCGACGGCGCCCGGCTGGGGCTCCGCCCCGTGGTTGGCGGCGGTACTCCTGGGCGGGTCGCTGCTTTCGCGCCGGCGCCGGGGACGCTAGGTGCGGCGGGCGCCCAGCGGCGCCCGGGACTCGCTGTCCTCGGCGTCGGCCTTGGCCGCCTGCGCGCCGAGTTGCTTGGTCTGCTGGTTGCTCGCCAGCGCCAGCGCGCTCGCCATCATGGCCTGCGTCTGTGCGGCCGTCGGCGCCGCCGCCGCCATCCCCAGATCGATCGGCACCGGGAAGACGATGGTCGACGACGCCTCGCCCGCCACCTCGACCAGCGTCTGGTAGAGGCGCAGCTGCAGCGCGCCCGGGTTGCCGGCGATCATCTGGGCCGCCTGCGCCAGCTTGGCGGCTGCTTGCACCTCACCCTCGGCGGCGATCACCTTGGCGCGCCGCTCGCGCTCGGCCTCCGCCTGGCGGGCCATGGCCCGCTGCATCTCCTTGGGGAGCTGGATGTCCTTGATCTCCACCGCCGAGATCTCCACGCCCCACTGCTCGGTGCGGGTGTCGAGGATGGTTCGGATCTCGCCGTTGATCTTGTCCCGGTGGGCCAGGATGTCGTCGAGGTCCATCTTGCCCAGGACCGCCCGCAGCGTGGTCGAGGCGAGCTGCAGCGTCGCCGGCATGAAGTCCTCGACCTCCAGGATGGCGTGCGACGGCGAGTTGACCGAAGCATAGACGACCGCGTCGACGCTGATGGTGATGTTGTCGTGCGAGATGATGTCCTGCGGGGTGATCTGGATGGCGCGGGTGCGCGTGTCGACCACCCGCATCCGATCGATCCCGAAGGGGAGCAGCAGGTTGAACCCCGGCGAGGCCAGCGCCTTGCGGGCCCGGCCGAACCGGAAGACCACGCCGCGCTCGTACTCCTGGAGGATCTTCGTCCCGGTCAGGAGCAACATCACCCCGGCTGCCACAGCCGCCCCAAACGCGATGGTGAACATGGCGCGATTTTACCACTGGAAACCGGTCCGAGCCGGCGGCCGTCAGCGCCGGTCGGGGCGGGGGGAATCGAGGCCGTAGAGCGCGCGGCCCCGCCGGCCGCCGAAGTAATACAGCAACACCAGGCAGGCGAGGGCGCCCAGCAGACCGGCCAGGATCGCCGGCACCACCATCAGGTGGGGAAGCTGGGCCGCCGTGAAACCGGGCGGCTCGCGGCCGCTTTCGATCACCACCTGGGAGAGCAGGGAGGCGCCTTCGGTGGCCGCCCGCCGCGCCATGACCACGCCCAGCGGCAGGCCGCCGAGCTGGTAGACGATCCCGACGACGCCGGTCACGATGGCCAGCTTCCGGCCGTGGGGGTCGCGCGAGAGCAGCGCCGCCACCGTGTACAGGGTGAAGAGCGCCACCCCCAGCGAGATCAACGCGCCGGCCCGCACCTCGGCCTTGTAGCGCTCGACGATGGCGTTGCTGAGCGCCTCCAGCTTCTGGATCGTTTCGGTCGACTCGGCCGCCGACTCGGCCGGGCGGGTCATGTTCTCGATCGCCATCACGGCCATGGCCCGCGGCTCGCGCAGCATGAGCAGCGCGCTGACCAGCGTCACCCCGCCGTAGACCAGCATCGATGAGGTGAGAACCGTCAGCCATACCGGCCGGGATGTGGGCGCCTTGGGCGCTTTGGCCTCGAGCATCTTGGAGCCGAACCATATGCCGAGACCATCGGCGTGACAAAGTCCGACTCTTGCCTCAAAGTCGTGCGCCAAATGCACCACCTGCTCGATCTCTTCCATAAAATCTACGACGTCCAGGGGCTGGTCCGTTTCGGCGGTTTGGCCGCGCTGACGGCGGTGATCTTCGCAGAGACTGGCCTGCTGGTCGGGTTCTTTCTCCCCGGCGATTCGCTGCTGGTGACCGCCGGCCTGTTCTGCACCGGCGCCAAGGGCGAGGCGCCGCTGCTGAACATCGTCACCTTGATCCTGGCGGCCACCGTGGCGGCGATCGTCGGAGACACCGTCGGTTACTGGATCGGCGCCAAGTCCGGCCCGAGGATCTTCAGCCGCGAACAGTCGCTGCTGTTTTCGCGCAAGCACCTCCTGCGCACCAAAGAGTTCTACGAACGTCACGGCGGCAAGACCATCATCATGGCGCGCTTCATGCCGTTCCTGCGCACCTTCGCGCCGGTGGTCGCCGGCGTCGGGCAGATGAGCTATCGCCGGTTCGTCAGCTTCAACATCGTCGGCGGCATCGCCTGGGTGGTGAGCATGACGATGCTGGGGTTCTCGCTGGGCAACATCTACCCCGGGATCAACAAGCAGATCGACAAGGTGGTCATCGTCATCATCGCCGTCTCGCTGATTCCAGGGGCCGTCAGCTACCTCCTGAACCGCAAGAAGACGCCGCCCTCGACGTCGCTGGCCGCTTGAAGGCCGTCAAAAAAGCCAAGGCCGCGC
Organism: uncultured Pseudomonadota bacterium; assembly: GCA_963847705.1. Taxonomy (GTDB): domain Bacteria; phylum Myxococcota_A; class Polyangia; order Fen-1088; family Fen-1088; genus JADGRB01. Next base: position 186,312 of record CAWKBC010000030.1, read on the forward strand.
CGGCGCCGGCGGCCGCGCGTCCCGCGCCCAAGGTGGCGTTTCCCAAGAAGGCGCAGGCGCCGACGCACGCAGAGTTCGCGGCGCGGCTGCCGGCTCCGGTCGGCAAGCGTTTCGAGGCGGTGCGCGCCTACCTCAAGAAGCAGGAGATCGCCGAGGACTTCTACTACTACGGTCCCCGCACCGGCTGGGCGTACCGTTATCTGGATGGCGAGAATTCCCTCTGCTCGATCATGATCTTGAAGGGGCGGCTGGTCGGGATCATCGCGCTCGACGCCGCGGCGCAGGCGAAGGTCTCCTGGGCCACGCTGTCCGACGTCGCCAAGCGGGCGCGCAAGGTCGCCCACGGAACACCTTCGCTCTTGTGGCTCGACATCCCGCTCGACGGGACGGGAGCGATGGACTTCAAGAGCCTGCTCAAAGCCAAGCTCACCGGTTGAAGCTCACCGCTTGAAGCTCACTGGTTGAAGCTCACCGGTTGAAGCTCGCCGGTTGAAGCTCGCCGGTTGAAGCTCACCGGTTGACGGCCAGCGGTCTGAAGCTGTCGCCGCCCGGAGGCGCAGGCGGTTTCGCTCGACGGCGGCCGGCGGCCTCGACGAGCTGCAGGACGACGTCGCGAACTTCACGTTCTTCATGGCCAGGAGCCTCCCGAGGTCTGGACGCCCCGCCAGAGGCCCCGCGAGGTGTGGATGCCCCGCGAGGTGTGGATGCCCCGCGAGGTCTGGATGCCCCGCGAGGTTGGACGCCCCGCGAGGTGTGGACGCCCTGCGAGGTCTGGATGCCCCGGGAGGTGTGGATGGGATGAAAAAAACTCCAAGGCGGTTGTCACGGGGACGGGGCGCGCGCGTCCCCCCGCCCAGGGAAAACAGCTCCGAAAACGTCCTTTCCCTATGCTAAGTTAGGCGCCATCTTCGGGCGCCAAAGCTCCGCGCTTTCGCCCGCAGGAGGTCCCTCATGTCGGCATTCGGAACGTTGACCCTGCTCATCGCGCTGGTCGTCGCGACCTATTCGGGCGTGGCCTCGGTCATCGGCGCGCGGCGCAGCAACCGCCGCCTCATCGAATCGGGGCGGGCGGGCGTCTACGCGCTGGCGGCCATCCTCGGCCTCTCCTCGGTGGCGCTGCTCTACGCCTTTTTGACCCACGACTACTCGATCAAGTACGTCCACCACTACTCGGACGCCTCGTCGCCGCTCTTCTACCAGATCACCGCCTACTGGGGCGGCCTCGACGGGTCGATCCTCTGGTGGGTCTTCCTGCTCTCGGTGTTCTCGGCCGTCGCCGTCTACTCCAACCGCGACCGTCACCGCGAGCTCCTGCCCTATGTCGTCGCCGTCCTGATGGCGATCGCCGACTTCTTCCTCTACGTCATCGTCTTCCACAAGAACCCGTTCGACAGCTACCTCACCGACATCCCCACCGTCGGCAAGGGCTTGAACCCGCTCTTGCAGAACGCCTACATGGTGACCCACCCGCCGGCGCTCTACACCGGGTTCGTGGGGATGAGCATCCCGTTCGCGTTCGGGATGGCGGCGCTCATCTCGGGGCAGCTCGACGACGCCTGGATCGCCTCGGTCCGCAAGTGGACGCTGGGCGCCTGGTTCTTCCTCTCGATGGGGCTGACGCTGGGGATGCTCTGGGCCTACGAGGAGCTCGGCTGGGGCGGCTTTTGGGGCTGGGACCCGGTCGAGAACGCGGGCTTCTTGCCCTGGCTGACCGCCACCGCCTTCCTGCACTCGATCATGATTCAAGAGCGGCGCGGGATGATGAAGATCTGGAACGTCACGCTCATCATCCTGACGTTCTTCCTGACCATCTTCGGGACCTTCATGACCCGCTCGGGGATCGTGCAGTCGGTGCACGCCTTCGGTCAGGACACCAAGCTGGCCTGGATCTTCACCATCTTCATGGCGATCACGCTGATCGTCAGCTTCGGGTTCGTCATCAAGCGGATGCCCGAGCTCCGCTCGCGGGCCACGCTCGACTCCTGGATCTCGCGCGAGGCGGCGTTCACGGTGAACAACTGGATCCTGCTGTTCGCGGCGTTCTTCATCCTGTTCGCCACCATGTTCCCCACGATCTCGGAGGCGGTGACGGGAGAGCGGATCACCGTCGGGCCGCCATTCTTCAACAAGTGGATGGTGCCGATCGGTCTGGTGCTGCTGTTCTTGACCGGCGTCGGGCCGCTCATCGCCTGGCGCAAGGCGACGGTCTCCCACCTGCGCTACCAGTTTTTCTGGCCCAGTCTGGCGGCGCTGGTGACGGTGGTGATCTGTCTGGCCGCGGGGCTCGGCGAGGCGCCGGCGGGCGTGATCTGCTTCGGCTTCTGCGCCTTCACGGCGGCCACCATCACCCAGGAGTTCGTGCGCGGCGTGTCGGTGCGGAAGCGCAACACCGGCCAGGACGCCGTGTCGTCACTCATGGGGATGGTCATCCGCGGCAAGCGGCGCTACGGCGGCTACATCGTGCACGTCGGCATCGTGCTGATGTTCATCGGCTTCGCCGGCACGGCCTACAAGAAGGAGATGGACGTCAAGCTGGTCCCTGGTGCAGACGCCAAGATCGGCAAGTACACCATCCATTTCAACCGCCTCGCGCACGAGGAAGATCGCCAGAAGGAGATGGTCACCGGCGAGGTGACCGCCTTCAAGGACGGCAAGATGATCGACCAGATGCGGCCGGCCAAGTGGTTCTTCCACAACCACGAGAGCGAGCCGACCACCGAGGTGGCGATCCGGCGCGGCCCGACCGAGGACCTCTACATCACGCTCGGCAACTACGATCTCGCCGAGGGGAACGTCACCCTCAAGGTGGTGGTGAACCCGGTCGTCGACTGGATCTGGTTCGGGTTCATGCTGCTGGCGATCGGGACCGGGATCGCGCTCTTGCCCGACGCCGTTCTCGAGCGGTTGACCGCCGGCGTGACGTCGGCGGCGACGCGCGAGGCCGGGGCGGCCGGGATGGTGTTGCTGCTGGCTGTGGGCGCGGGCGCCGCGGTGCTCCTGCCCGGGCGGGCGGCGCTGGGACAGGGGACTGCCGCGCCAGAGATGGCGCAGGCGACGGTGGAGGCGCCCGAGCCGGTTGGCGTCGATGAGAACTGGCTGGTCCGGAACATCATCTGCCAGTGCGGCACCTGCCGGCACAGCCTGCTCGAGTGCGAATCGGACGGCTGTGGACACGCCGTTCAGGACCGGCTCGAGATCCGCCAGCTCCTCAATCAGGGGCGGACCCGGGACCAGGTGATCGCGTACTTCATCAAGAAGTACGGCGGCCAGGTGGCGCTGGCGGCGCCGATCGATCGCGGCTTCAACCGGCTGGCCTGGCTCTTCCCTTACACCCTGGCGGGGGTGGCCGCCGTCGGGCTCGGCTACGGCGCCTATCGTCTGACCAAGCGCGCGTCGGGCCATGGAACCCTCGCCAGCGAACCGCCGCTCGCCGACGGTGAGCTCTCCGACAAGCTCGACGACGAGCTCCGCAACCTTGATTAGGACCGAGACCCTGGCAGACGTCGGGTCCCCGAACGCGCCCGCCCGGAAGGCGGGCGAGCAGGGCGCGCCGGGTGCTCCGCCGCTCTCGGCGGCGCCAGCGCGCCGGCGGGTCCCGATCTGGATCCTCGGCCTGGGCGGCGCGGCCGTGGCGGTCGGATATGCGCTCCTCGTCGAGAAGATGCACTTCGGCCCGCCGCTGGTGATGTTCACGCTCGGCGGCATGACGCTGGCGCTCACCGGCGCCGCGCTCATCCGGGTGATCGATCCGCTGGCGGGAAATTCGCTGGCCGCGGTCTCCACGGTGCGGGGCGGGCGGCGCCCGCGCGAGCTCGAGCGCGAGAAGCAGCTCGTGCTGAAGGCGATCAAGGAGATCGAGCTCGACTACCAGATGCGCAAGATCGCCGAGCGCGACTACCGCGAGATGGTCGAGCGCTACCGGACGCGCGCCATGCGCCTCATGAGCGAGATCGAAGCCGGCGACGACTTTCGCGTGCTCATCGAGCGCGAGCTGACCATGCGCCTCAAGCTCGAAGCCGCGAAGCCGATCGTCGCGCCTGCGCCCACGGCTTCCGAACCGGTGGCCAGGGCACCGTCGACGGCGACCGTCGCCCCGACCACTTGCGCTGCCTGCACAACCGTCAACGACGACGACGCCAGCTTCTGTAAGAAATGCGGAGCCAAGCTCGTTCAGGCCTGATCGCGCTGGCGGCGATCCTCGCCGCCGCGTCGGTCGCGCGTGCCCAACCGATGATGGGCGGCAGCGGTATGCCCAATCTCGCGGAGATCGTGGGGCGCCCGCTCCCCGACAGCGGGATGCCGACCGGGACGGTCAGCGTGCGCGTGGCGCGCAAGATGCCGTCCAACGGCGTCGCCGGCGCCGAGGTCAGCGCGGTCATCAAGAACGCGGGCGGCGATCTGCGCCGGCGCAGCGAGAAGACCGACGCCGACGGGCGGGCCCTGTTCGAGGGGATGGCCCCGGGCGACGAGTTCAATGCCGAGGTCACCGTCGACGGCGAGCTGTTGAAGACCGAGGCCTTCACCCTCCCGCAGGTGGGCGGGCTTCGCACGATGCTGATCGCCGCCCTCGGCAACGGCGGCGGCGAGGCAGCGCCCCCCGGTCCGGCGGCCTCGGCGGATGCGGGTGGCGCCGGCGCGCAGTTCACGCTGGGCGCCACCGCGGGCGTCGCCACGACCGACCCCAGCCTGCCGGCGGGGCGTCTGGAGGTCAGCCTCTTCGACGAAAGCGGCGCGCCGATCCCCAACCAACCGGTCCTGCTGGGGATGGTCGACAAGACCAACAAGATCGAGGTGCGTCACGGCAAGAGCGACGCCGCCGGCGTGGCGCACTTCGCCGACCTACCGCGCGGGGACGGGACAGGCTATGCCGCGGTCCTCGAATGGCACGGGATGCGCCTCGGCACCGCGCCGTTCCCGATGCCCGAGAGCGGCGGCGCGCGCGCCGAGATCCGCGCGCTCGGCCACACCTCCGACCCGTCGGTGATGACGATCGGCTCCGGCGGGCGCGTCATCGTGCAGATGCACGAGGACAACCTGCAGTTCCTGGAGATGTTCCCGCTCGAGAACCACTCCGACAAGATGTTCGACCCCAGCCCGGGCGCCATCGAGATCCCGTTGCCTCAGGGGTTCGTGAGCGCCGAGGCCCAGGAAGGCGACCGCAAGATCGACGTGCGCCAGAACCACGGAATGGCGGTCCACGGCGCCTTCAGCCCCCAGCGCGCCATCCTCAACACCACCGCCAAGAACGCCGGCCAGGAGGTGGTGTTCGGGTTCGTGCTCCCCTACCACGGCGACACGCGCACGTTCTCCCAGCCGATGCCGAACGGGATCGGGACCTTCACCCTGATCACCGAGCAGATTCCCGGGCTCTCCGTCAGCGGTCCCGGGATCGGCGAGCGCCAGGATCGCGAGCTCGGCGGCCGCAAGTACTGGGTCATGCCCGGCGAGCCGATCGCGCCCGGGGGCGTCCTGGAGTTCACGCTGCACGGGTTGCCGTCGACGGATTCGACAGGCCGCACTGTGGCCGGCATTCTGGCGTTGATGCTGATCGCGGGCGCCTTCGCCTTCGGCCGCCGTCCCAAGGGCGGCGCGCGCGGCGTCGACGTCGCCGCCGAGCGCGAGCGGCTGGTCGACCGGCGCGAGTCGACTTTCGCCGACCTGATCGCGCTCGAGCGCGCCGCCCGCGACAAGGGGGCGCCGGCGCCCGCCGATCGGCGCAAGCAGCTGGTTGGACGCCTCGAACAGATCTACCGCGACATCGCCGCGCTGGACGATCGCCAACCGGCATGAGCCACGTCGGTGCGGCGGCGCTGCGGTTGTCGAAGATCGGGAAGATCTACGACGGCCGGCGGGCGCTGGCCGACGTGAGCGCCCGCTTCGAGCCGGGACGCATCGCCGCCGTGCTCGGCCCCAACGGCGCCGGCAAGAGCACGCTGCTCGGCATCCTCTCGACGCTGATCGCGCCCAGCGCGGGCGAGGTCCGCTGGGGCGACCAGCGCCTCGGGCGTGGCTCGGCGCTGCGGGCGCGCATCGGTTACGTCGGGCACGAGCCGGGCCTCTACGGCGATCTCACCGCCACCGAGAACCTCACCCTGTTCGCCTCGCTCTACGGCGTCGCTGATCCCGGCGCGCGCGCGGCGGCGCTGCTCGGGCGGGTGGGCCTGCGCGATGCGCCGGCGGGTGCGCCGGCGCGGACCTTCTCGCGCGGGATGACGCAGCGGCTGGCGCTGGCGCGGGCGCTGGTCCACGATCCGGCGCTGCTCCTGTTCGACGAGCCGGCCTCCGCGCTCGATCCGGCCGGCGCCGACTGGCTGGCGACCGAGCTGGCGGCCGAGCGGGCCGCGGGCCGGGTGGTGGTGCTGGTGACGCACGATCTGGCGGCGGCGTCGGTGGCCGATCAGGTGGTCATCCTGCGGCGCGGGCGGGTGGTGTTCGACGAGACGCGCGCGGGCGGCTTCGGCGTGGAAGCGGTGCGCGCCGCCTACGAGGCGAAAACGCGCGAGCCGAAGCGCGAAGCGCGAGACAGCCGGAGGGAGCCGACCCGTGCCTGACGGACGATCATCGGCGCTCGCGCCGGCGCCCACGCTGCGCCCGCCCGGCTTCCTCAGGCAGGCGCTCCGGATCGCCGCCAAGGATCTGGCCATCGAATGGCGCAGCCGCGAGGTGCTGGCGACGATGACGTTCCTGGCCGTCGTCGTGGTGCTGATCTTCAGCTTCGCCTTCGTCCTCGAGGGATCGCGCACACCGGCCCCGGTGGTGGCCGGCATCATCTGGATCGCGCTGGTGGTTTCGGGAACGGTCGGCCTCGGCCGGGCCTTCGATCGCGAACGGGACGGCGAGGCGATCCGCTCGTTGCTGCTGACCCCCGCGCCCCGCGCGGCGATCTACCTCGGCAAGCTGGTGGCGACCGTGGCGCTGATGGCGATCACCGAGACGGCGCTGACGGCGCTGTCGGGGCTGCTCTTCTCCGCCTCGATGGGGGCCGTGATCGGTCGGGTGGCGCTGCTGCTGCTGCTCGGCACGATCGGCTTCGCCGCCGCCGGCTGCATCTTCTCGGCGGCGCTCCTGCGCGCGCGCGGCCGCGACGCGCTCCTCGCCACGCTGCTCTACCCGATCATCGTCCCCATCGTGATCGCCGGCGCGCGGGGCACCACCCAGCTCATCGATCCCATCGCCCCCGACTTCGACGGCGCCCGCTTCTGGACCCAGTTCCTCTTCGCCCTCGACATCCTCTTCGTGACCGCCGGCCTCTGGGCCTTCGAGCCGATCGTCAGCGGCGACTGACCGTCGGGAAAAAAAGTGGCTGCCGGACCCGAGCCCTGGCAATTGACCATGGTCGTTGACCATAGTAAATTAGGCAGGGTGAGGGGATGGAGAAGGTAGCAATTTCTGTGTTCAAAGCCCGATGCCTCTCCATGCTCGAGAAGGTGCGGCGCACAGGAACCCCCATCTTGATCACCCGTCGAGGCGAGCCAATCGCCGAGGTCTCGGCGCCCTCGCCGGATCACGGCCGCGAGGATTGGCTCGGCTCGGCGGCGGCGACGGGCAAGATCCTGGGCGACGTCGTCTCGCCGATCGGCGACCAGGACTGGGAGGCTCTCGGCGAATGAGGCTCTTGCTGGACACCCATGTCTGGCTCTGGAGCCTGCTCGATCCAGCCAGGCTCCGACCCGAGGTCGCCCGGTCGTTGGCCTCCGCCGATAACGAAAAATGGCTGTCGCCCATCTCCGTCTGGGAGACCCTGCTGCTCGGCGAGCGCGGTCGCTTGCGCCTCGAGCCCGATCCGGAGGCGTGGGTGCGGGCGCAGCTCCAGCGCGCGCCGGTTCGCCAGGTTCAGGTCGATCAAGAGATCGCCATTCAGAGTCGGCGTCTCCGGACAGCTCACCAGGATCCGGCCGATCGGTTCATCGCCGCCACGGCTCGGGTCCACGAGCTCACCCTGGTGACGGCCGACGCGCGGCTCTGGCGACGCCCGGACGGTTACGCCGTTCTGCGGGCGTAGGTGGTTCCCAGGATCGGCGGCCGGTCAGGCGGCCGCGATCATCGCCGCCAGCCGCTCGAGCGCGGCGTCGAGGCTGGCCTGCGCCGGGCCGAAGGAGAAGCGGACGTGACGGCGGAAGCGGGATTCGCGCTGGTGGCGGCGCTTGCCGGGGTTGACGTCGAAGAACTCGCCCGGGACGACGATCACCTGGTGATCGAGCGCGGCGCGGAAGAAGCCCATGCCGTCGTTGAGCGGGGGCGGCAGCCTGTCGACGCGGCCCCAGACGTAGAACGTCCCGTCGGGGGCGCGGTCGGTCTCGATGCCGAGGCGGCGGAGGCCCGCCAGCATCCGCTCGCGCTTGGCGCCGAAGACGGCGTGGATCGCTTCGGTCTCGGCGATGGCGTGGGCGTCGGCGAGCAGCGGGATGGCGGCGCGCTGGAGCGGCTTCGAGCCGCCGCCGTCGAGGAACGAGCCGGCGCTGGCCACGGCCTCGATGACCTGGCGCGGGCCGATGGTCCAGGTGGTGCGCCAGCCGGGGTAACGCCAGTTCTTGGTCAGGCCGTCGAACAGGATCACCGGATCGCGGTTGACGTCCTCGACGTAGCGGGCGGCGCTCTCGATCGGCAGCCGGCCGGCCGGCGCGGTCCAGACGTAGTGCGAATAGAACTCGTCGAGCAGCATCGCGCAGTCGAGCTCGCGGGCCAGCGCCACCCAGGCCGCCAGCTCGTCCCCCTGCACCAGCTTGCCGGTGGGGTTGCAGGGGTTCGACAGCAGCAGCGCCGCCAGGCCGCGCCCCTGCACCTCGCGCCGCAGATCCTCGACGGTGAAGGCGTACCCGCGCTCCCCCTCGAGCAGGATCGGGATCGCGGTGAAGGCCTTGAAGATGTCGAGCAGCTCCTCGTAGGCGGTGTAGTCGGGGAGAAAATGCCCCAGGTTCACCTGCCCCAGGCTGGCCGCCGCGCGGGTGAGCGCCGCGCGGCCGCCGCCCGAGACGCTGACGTTCTCGGCGCTGTACTGCGACGGCATCCCGCGCCGGTAGAGCCGGTTGTAGAGGCCGGCGATCGCCTCGCGCAGCTCCCAGATGCCGGGGATCGGCGCGTACTCCTGGTCGTCGACGTCGATGGTGACGCGATTGATCCGCGGTGGGGCGCCCGCGATCGGCCCCGTCTCCGGCTGTCCCTGCCCCAGGTTCGACCAGGTCGGATCGCCGGTGCTGAAGCCGCGCTTGGCCGCCTCGGTGGTCACGTAGATGACCCCCGTGCGGGGAACCGGCCGGAAGGCCGAGAGCGTGCCGTCGTCCGACATCGCTAGCGCCTGCGCACGCGCCGCGGCTGGGGCGCGCGGCGGAGAAGAAAGAGGAGCGCCAGCAGCAGGAGGCCCGCGGTCGTCGAGGGAAGGTTGTTCGGGCCGAGGTCGCAGCTGCAGCCGCCGCCGTCCTTCGCCTGGGCGCCACCGGTGCCGGTCGTGCCGCCGGTGGCCGTGCCGCTGCCACCCGTGCCAGTGCCGGTCACGCCGCCCGTCGCCGCGCCGCCGCTGCCGGTCGCAGCACCGCCGGTGCCGGTGGTCGTCTGGCCGCCGGTGCCGCGTCCGCCTGTGCCCGTCGCGCCGCCGGTGCCGGTGGCGCCGCCGGTTCCCCTGCCACCCGTGCCGGTCGTGCCGCCGGTGGCCGTGCCGCTGCCGCCTGTGCCGCTGCCACCGGTGCCGGCCAACACACCGCCGTCGGCGGCGCACGACGCCGCGGGGGCCGTCGCCAGGTAGTCGGAGCTGCAGGTGCTGCTGCCGACCGCGATGGTGATCGCGCCGGTGGTCGGATACGTCACGGCGGTCCCGGAGGCGTCGCGCGCCAGGATGAAGTAGTTGTGACAGCCGGCGGCCAGCGTCGCCGTCCCCTTGTAGGCGGCGTTCAACTTGTCGGTGCCGAGCTCGAGGCTCAAGGCGGTGCAGTTGCCGTCGACGACGGCGCTGATTGACGCCGGCGCCCCCAGCGAGGGATCGGCCCAGGTTGCATAGAACGTGAACGTCCCGGCCGCGCCGCTGGCGGGGCTGACCGCGGCGGTGGGGAGCTTCGGAATGACCGCGTTCTTGAGGTTCCCGGAATCGCCGACATCGAACGTCTTGTAGCAGTTCGCCCCGCTGGCGTGCCCGTAGCCCATCGTGTTGGCGGACGTCCCCTGATCGGTGAGGATCTTGCGGTGGCCGTCGGAGCCGGCCGCTTCATCCATCCATCCGTTGACGACGGCGATCGGGTCGCCGTAGCCGGCGGCGGCGACCTCGCCGCTGGCGCTGACGCCCGAGCCGCTGGTGAAGTAGCCGATGCGGACGAAGGGGTCGGTTCCGCAGGTGGTGGTGGAGGGGACGCTGGCGCAGGAGGCGCAGGCGGTCGGAACCGGCGAGGCGCAGGCGCAGCTCGGATCGCCGGTGCAGCCGCTGGTGGCGACGTCGGTGTTCAGCGTGCACGGCGAGGGGTGCATCAGCGTCACGTCCGACGTCTCCAGGCTGATGGAGTGAAAGCGGGCCGACTGGTTGAGCACCGCGCTCCAGATCACCGGGGGGCGCGCCGGGTAGCTGGTCGACTGCGGTCCCGAGACGGTCTGCGGATCGGAGCGGGCCCGGTTGATCGCCATCAACCCCAGCCGTTCGATCGCGGAGGGGAAACCGTTGGCCGGCTCGCCGACGGCGGCGCGCCTCTCGCTGACCGGCTCGGACCCGGGCGCCAGGCAACCGCCCACGAAGAGCGGGGAGAAGAGCGCGGATGCGAAGAGAAGGGATGCGAGGTGGGGGCGCATCCGGCGGATTTTATCACTTCACGGAATCGACGCCCGGAGGAGCCCCAGGAGCCCGAAGAGGCCTGCGGCGCGCTTTCAGGTTAGTATCCAGCGATGCGATCCTTGGGGATCGGGTTCGTCGCCGCAGCGACGGCCGCCGCCGTCGGGTTCTTGATCGTCCCGGCGCTGATTCTGGGCGCGCCGCTCGAGCCGGTGATGGGATTCGTCCAGAAAATTTTCTACTTCCACGTCCCCTGCGCGACGATGCTGTTCCTCTCCACGTTCGTCTGCGCCGGCGGCAGCATCGCCTACCTGTTCAAGGGGTCGGAGGCGGGCGATCGGGTGGCGGCGTCGGCCGGCGAGCTGGCGGTGCTGTTTGGCCTCTGCACGCTGGTGACCGGGCCGCTGTGGGGGCGCAAGGCCTGGGGGGTCTGGTGGCAGTGGGACGCGCGGCTGACCAGCGCCCTCCTGCTGGAGCTGATCATGATCGCCTACCTGCTGGCGCGCCGGTACGGCGGGCCGGCCGGGCGCAAGCTGTCGGCGGCGCTGGCGCTGTTCGCGGCGATCGACGTCCCGCTGGTCTACAAGAGCGTCGACATCTGGCGGACCGTGCACCCGCAGACCACCGTCGTTCCCTCGCTCGACCCGCGCATGCGGCCGGCGTTCTGGAGCGCCTTCGGCCTCATCTTGCTGGTCTGGGCGGTGCTCTTCATGGTGCGCCTGCGCCTCGAGAGGGCGCGCGCCGAGCTGGCGTCGCTGCGCCTCGACGTCGAAGACATGCTGGAGACCGGCTGATGAAGAACAGAGATCGGTGGAAGCGGGCCTTGGTGCTGGTGGGCGGCGCGCTCGCCTGGTTGGTGCTGGCGCCGTCGCTGGCCGTCGCCCAGGAGTTCCAGAAGGTGAGCGGGCCGCTGCGCGAGGAGCTTCCGGCCACCCCCTTCGTCGCCGCCGCCTACGGCTTCATCTGGATCGCGCTCCTGGCCTACGTCGTATGGCTCGCACTCGGCGTCGGGCGCGTGCGCAAGGACCTGGCCGAGCTTCGCGCGCGGATCATCGAGCAGGCCGACCGGGGCGGGCCACGCCCGTGATCGGGGCGCTCTGCATCGGGGTGCCGCCCTCTTCCCACTTCATCTATATCCCCGTCATCTTCATCCTGGGGATCGTCATCGGCTTCTTGCTGGGCTCGAAGGCGACGCGCGATGCGATCGCGTTCGAGCAACGCAAGGCCGCCGAGCGTGAAGAGCGCAAGGCGCGGCGCCAGGCTTCGGCCGCCGCCTCGTCGGCAGCAGAATCGCCCAAATAGCGATATCCTTCGGCCATGCCCAACTTCGAGCTCTCCGACGAGGAAAAGCAGCTCAGCGAAACGGCGCGCGACTTCGCGCGCAAGGAGATCATCCCCGTCGCCAGTCAGCTGGACGAGCACGGGACTTTCCCCCTGGAGATCTGCAAGAAGGGGTGGGAGACGGGGCTGATGAACTGCGAGCTGCCCGAGGCCTACGGCGGCCTGGGCCTCTCCTGCCTGGCGCACTGTCTGGTGCTGGAGGAGATCTCCTACGGCTGCACCGGCGTCAACACCACCATGGCCGCCAACATGCTGGGGACGATGCCGCTCATCATCGCCGGCACCGACGCGCAGAAGAAGGAGTACTTCGGGCGCCTGCTGGCCGAGCCGATCTTCGCCGCCTACTGCTGCTCGGAGCCCGACGCCGGCTCGGACGTGGCCGGGATGAAGACGCGCTTCAAGAAGGTGGGCGACGACTACGTCATCACCGGGCAGAAGCGCTGGATCACCAACGGCGGCGTGGCCAGCTTCTACTCGGTCTTCGCGCGCGAAGAGGGCACCACGCGCCACAAAGGGATCACCTGCTTCGTGGTCGATCGCGACACGCCGGGGGTCTCGGTCGGCAAGAAAGAGAACAAGATGGGGCAGCGCTGCTCCAACACCACCGACGTCATCTTCGAAGAGGTGAAGGTCAACAAGAACGCCATCGTCGGCGGGGAAGGGGAGGGGTTCAAGGTGGCGATGCGCTCGTTCGATCGCACGCGCCCCTGGATCGCCGCCGGCGCCGCCGGGATCATCCGGCGCTCGCTCGACGAGTCGAAGAAGTACGCGCTCGAGCGCAAGACCTTCGGCGTCCCCATCGCCCAGCACCAGGCGGTGCAGTTCATGCTGGCGGAGATGGCGATCGCCTACGAGGCGACGCGCCTGCTCTGTCACAAGGCCGCCGCCGGCATCGACGCCGGCAAGCCCGACAGCATCGTGTCGAGCTACGCCAAGGCCTACGGCGCCGACGCCGCCATGAAGGCCTCCACCGACGCGGTCCAGATCTTCGGCGGTTACGGCTACACCAAGGACTACCCGGTCGAGAAGCTGATGCGCGACGCCAAGCTGCTCCAGATCTACGAAGGGACCAGCCAGATCCAGCGCATGGTCATCGCCCGCAACGTCCTCGGCGTCTGACACGGTTTCCCCACGGGTCTCATCCATTGACCGGTCCTCTACGCGCGTGGTACTGGCCCCAGCCGTGAAGCTCTCGCTGGTCATTCCGGTCTACAACGAGCTCGCGACGCTACGAGAGATCGTCCAGCGCGTCGTCGCGGTCGACCTCGACAAGGAGCTGGTCCTGGTCGATGACGGCTCGACCGACGGCAGCCGCGAGCTGCTCGCCGAGCTGCGCGATCAGGGCCTCGAGCGCTGGCTGCCGAACCCCGCCGCCCGGCGGAGCGCGAACGAGGTGCGCGTCCTTCTGCAGCCGCAGAACATGGGCAAAGGGGCGGCGCTGCGGGCCGGGTTCGCGGCGGCCAGCGGTGACATCGTCATCGTCCAGGACGCCGATCTGGAGTACGACCCGCGCGACATCCCCGGGCTCATCCAGCCGATCCTCGACGGCAACGCCGACGTGGTGTTCGGGTCGCGCTTCATCGGGGGCTCACACCGGGTGCTCTACTTCTGGCACATGGTCGTCAACCGCGGGCTGACGCTGCTGTCGAACATGTTCAACGACCTGAACCTGACGGACATCGAGATCTGCTACAAGGCGTTCCGCGCGGAGGTGGCCAGGGCGCTGGTGATCGAGGAGAACCGCTTCGGCGTCGAGCCCGAGCTCACCGCCAAGGTCGCCAAGATGCGCCTGCGCATCTACGAGGTCCCCGTCAGCTATCGCGGGCGCACCTACGAAGAGGGGAAGAAGATCGGCTGGAAGGACGGCGTCCGCGCCGTCTACGCCATCGTCAAGTACGGCGTCCGCCGCGCCAAGTAGCCACCGAGCCGGACCAGGGCGTCGGCTACGGCGTCCGTTGCGCGCGGGCCCGCGCCTTCTTGCGTTTCGGCGAGCCGTGCGCGGCGACAGCCCGTGGCGGAGATGGCTGGCCGATCGGCCCCTCGGCGATCCGGAGATCGCCGCTCGACGGCTGGACCGCTCCGAAGCGGCCGGTCTCGTACATCGATGGACCGTTCTTCATCTCGGCGGGAGAGTAGCGGTCGGCGGGCGCTCTCGCCGGCGCCGTCGCGCACCCGCCGAGCAAGAAGAGAAGCGCCCACCGGGCTGGGCTCACGCGCATGGTCACGATGGTCAAATGGTGCTGACCCGCAGGGAACTTCACATCTCGCGGAGGCGCCAGTCAGTGAAACCGGACGCTAGAGCTTGCCGAGCGAGCCGCCCCAGATCGCCGAGCCGCCCAGCTCTTCTTCGATGCGGAGCAGGCGGTTGTACTTGGAGACGCGCTCGGAGCGGGCCAGCGAGCCGGTCTTGATCTGACCGGAGCGGACGGCGACCGCCAGGTCGGCGATGAAGGTGTCCTCGGTCTCGCCCGAGCGATGCGAGATGATGGTGGTCCAGCCGTTGCGGTGGGCCATCTCTACCGACTCCAGCGTCTCGGTCAGCGTCCCGATCTGGTTCACCTTCACGAGCACGCTGTTGGCGGCGCCCTTGGCGATCCCCATCTTGATCCGCTCGGTGTTGGTGACGAAGAGATCGTCGCCCACCAGCTGGACGCGCTTGCCGAGCGCCTGCGTCAGCGCCACCCAGCCGTCCCAGTCGTCCTCCGCCATGCCGTCCTCGATCGACACGATCGGGAACTGCTCGGTGAGCTTCTTGTAGAACTCGACCATCCCCTTGCCGTCGAGCTCCTTCTTCTCGCCCTCCAGCTTGTAGGTCTTGCTCCCCTTGTCCCACAGCTCGCTGGAGGCGACGTCGAGCGCCAGCGCCACCTCCTTGCCCGGCTTGTAGCCGGCCTTCTCGATCGCCTCGACGACGATCGCGCAGGCGGCCTCCGCGCCCGGCAGGTCGGGGGCAAAGCCCCCCTCGTCGCCGACGCCGGTCGACGCCTTCTTGTCGTGCAGGATCTTCTTCAGCGTGTGGAACACCTCGGCCCCGGCGCGCAGCGCCTCCGAGAAGCGCGGCAGCCCCTTGGGGACGATCATGAACTCCTGGAAGTCGAGCGAGTTGTCGGCGTGGGCGCCGCCGTTGATGATGTTCATCAGCGGCACCGGCAGCACGCGCGCGCCCGGTCCGCCGAGGTACTTGTAGAGCGGTACGTCCAGCTCCGCGGCCGCCGCGCGCGCCGCCGCCATCGAGACGCCCAGGATGGCGTTGGCGCCGGCCTTCCCCTTGTTGGGGGTGCCGTCGGCCTCGATCATGGCGTGATCGACACCGGCCTGGTCGAAGGCATCGAGGCCGATCACCACCGGGCCCAGGATCTTGTCGACGTTCTCGACCGCCTTCAGCACGCCCTTGCCGAGGTAGCGCTTCTTGTCGCCGTCGCGCAGCTCCAGCGCCTCGTGCTCGCCCGTCGAGGCGCCCGAAGGGACCGCCGCGGTGCCAACCGCGCCCGAGTCCAGCATGACGTCGACTTCGATCGTCGGGTTGCCTCGGGAGTCGAGGATCTCGCGGGCGATGACGCTTTCGATGACGGCCTTGGTCGTGAAGCTCATAGGTGGTTTTCTAGCGCACATGCGGGCAACCGCGCTAGAGATAAAAGGTCGTTCGACCGCGGGAACCCTCGAAGGGTTCCCACACCCTCCCGCGAAGGACGACACCGAGCGGAGCTCGGTATCGTCCACGCGGGCAGCGAGCTCGATATCGTTCGCCTCCCGCTAATAGGCCGCCTTCGGGCGGCACGTCGTCGGGCATGGTTCGCTTCGCTCACCGTCGCCTTTTCGGCGACGCCCTCCTAGCGAGGTGCCATCACCGGTGGGATACTGCGGAGCCGGTTCCATGAAGACCAATCCCCGACCCGAGCGGCAGCAGCGGCTTTTGACGCCGCGCCAGATCTTCACCTATCTGGATCGCTACGTGGTCGGGCAGGAGCGTGCCAAGCGCACCATCGCCATCGCCGCCTACAATCACTTGAAGCGCTGCGCCCAGCCGACGCCGGCCGGCAAACGCCTGATCAAGAAGTCGAATGTTCTCTTGCTGGGGCCGACGGGGTCGGGCAAGACCCACCTCGCGCGGACGCTGGCGCAGTGTCTTGACGTTCCGTTTACCGTCGCCGACGCCACCGAGTACACCGAGGCCGGTTACTACGGGAAGGACGTCGAGGTGATGGTGGGCGAGCTCTTGCACAAGGCCGACCAGGACGTGGAACTGGCGCAGCGCGGGATCGTCTTCATCGACGAGATCGACAAGATCGCCCGCCGCAGCCAGGGGGCGCGCACCGGCGCCGGCACGCGCGACATCGGCGGCGAGGGGGTTCAGCAGGCGCTGCTGAAGGTGCTCGAGGGGCGCGAGATCTTCGCGCCGCTCAACGTGACCCAGCACTGGAACAAGCACGACTTCGTGGTCCTCGACACCCAGGACGTCCTCTTCATCGCGGCGGGGACATTTTCGGACCTCCGGCTCACCGACCTGAGCAAGCCGGTCGGCTTCGGCGCCGGTGGCGGCGCCGGCGGGGCGGAGCCGAAGAGCCGGCGCGTGACCGAAAAGGAGCTGGTCGACTACGGCCTGATGGCCGAATTTCTGGGGCGCATTCCGGTGCGGGTCGAGCTCGACCCGCTCTCCGAGAACGATCTCTTCTTGGTGATGACCGGGCCGCCCGACGCGGTGGTGCGCGAGTACCAGGCGCTGTTGAAGATCGACGGGGTCGACCTGCAGTTCACCGACGGCGCCCTGCGCCTGGTCGCCCAGCACTGCATCCAGCGCCAAACCGGCGCCCGCAGCCTGCGGACGATCGTGGAAGGGATCTGCCACGACATCATGTTCGACGCCCCCGAGCGCAAGGGGGAGACGATCACGCTCGACGCCGATTTCGTCGCCGAACGGCTGGAGCACGACGCCGCCATATGAAGATCTCCCGACTGTTCGACGACCCCGGCCGCAAGCTCTTCTCCTTCGAGCTGTTTCCGCCCAAGACTGACGCCGGCCAGCTGGCGCTGGAGCGGACCATCCGGGATCTCGCCGAGCTCTCGCCGGCTTTTGTTTCAGTGACGTACGGTGCGGGGGGGTCCACGCGCGCCAAGACGCTGGAGCTGGTGCGGTGGATCGAGCGCGAGACGCGCCTCTGCGCGATGGCCCACCTCACCTGCGTCGGCGCCACCGAACAGGAGATCGCCGGCGTGCTCGACACGCTGGTCGAGGCCGGCATCGAGAACGTGATGGCGCTGCGGGGCGATCCGCCCGCCGGGCAGGCCCGGTTCGAGCGGACGGCCGGCGGCTTCGGCTTCGCCGCCGATCTGGTCGCCTTCATCCGCAAGCGCTACGGGAGCAAGCTCTGCCTGGGCGGCGCCGGCAACCCCGAAGGGCACCTGGAGTGCCGCGACATCGATCAGGACATCCTCCACCTGAAGGCCAAGGTCGACGCCGGGCTCGACTTCGTGGTGACCCAGCTCTTCTTCGACAACCGGTTCTATTTCGATTTCGTGGCCCGCGCGCGGGCCGCCGGCATCAAGGTGCCGATCATTCCCGGCCTGATGCCGATCCGGACCTTCGCCGGGATCGAACGGATGACCAAGCTGTCGGGCGCCAGCATCCCGCCGGCGTTGCAGGCGGAGCTCGAACGCTGCCGCAACGACGAGGCGGCGACCCTCTCGCTCGGCATCGCGCAGACGACCGCCCAGGCCGTCGAGCTGCTCCACGGCGGCGCGCCGGGGATCCACTTCTACACGCTGAACCAGTCCCCCGCGACGCGGGTGATCCTGACCGCGCTCAAGACCGCCAGGCTGGCGTAGTCGTCCAGGCCGGCGGAGAACGCACGTCGTTCTGTCTCCGCGCGCGCCCCTCAGTCGTGGGCCAGCAGGACCAGCCAGGCGACCAGGAAGATCACCGGGACCAGGAGGGGCGCCGCCAGCCCGGCGACGCGCGCGATCGGGCCGGCGTCGAGCGCGCGCACGCGGGCCTCGGTGGCCGAGAGCAACAGGTTGCGCAGACGGGCCAGGGCAAACAGGCCGCCCACGATGGTCACCACCAGCAGGAGCAGCGAGAGCAAGCTGAGCCAGGGAATGACGGCGACGAGCAGCTGCGAACGCGTGCCGCCCCTGGGCGACGTTGCGTCGGCGTGTCCGTTGACGGCGACGGCATAGGCCGAGAAGAGAAAGGCTTGCGAGGCCATCACCCAGGCGGTTCGCTGTCCCAGAAGGTCGGTCTCGCGATCGATCTGCATCCGGAGCTCCAGCTGAAAGGCCGGGTCGCTCGTCAGGTCCCGGACGGCCGCGAGCTCTGTGGATGACGTCGACAACTCGGCTCCAGGGCTAGCGTTCGATCTCGACCCGATCGGGGAGCTCGTTGTCGCCCAGCGGATCGGGCGGAAAATGCTCTGCCAGCCTGTCGCCGATGGTGTCGACGGCGTGCAGGAGGCCGGCGGTCAGATCGCCGCCGCGGAAGTCCGCCCGCAGGGCATCCGAGATCTGGCCCCAGAACGCGTCACTCACGCGCTCGTGAATCCCGCTGTCGCCGATCACCGCGAACTGGCGCAGCCTGGGGGCGACGAACAGGAGCACGCCGTTGCGCCGGCGGGTCTCGCGCATGCGCAGGCGCGCGAACGCCGCGTCGGCGGCGCGGCGGACGCTCCCCCAGAAATAGAACCGGGCCACGGCGACCCGGATCTGCCCCGACGTGCGCCGCTCGGCCGATCGGATCGCCGCTTCGATGCGGTCGAGGTCGATGCCCTGGACGACCCTCCGCTCCGCCTCCGTCACCACGATCCCGAGGCGCCTCCGCCGCCGGAGCTGCCGCCGCCGCCCGAAAACCCACCGCCCCCGCCAAAGCCGCCGCCCCCGCCAAAGCCGCCGCCTCCCCAGCCACCGCCGCGCCTCCCGGAGCTGGCCAGCATCAGCGCCGCCAGCGCTGGATGCGTGATGATGAAGCCGCCCGCCAGCAGGATCAGAATGACGACGGCCACCGAGACCCAGGCCGGCGTCTTGTGGGCTGCCGGCTGGGCGCCGCCCGCTCCGCCGATCGTCTGGATCAGCCGGTCGACGCCGGTCCGAACGGCGCCGTCGGCGTCGCCGGCGCGGATCCGGGGCACCATGTCGTCGTTGATGATCCGGGAAGCGAGCAGGTCGGGGACGCGATCCTCGAGGCCGTAACCCACCTCCATCCGCAGGCGATGGTCATCCTTGAAGATGAACAGCACCAGGCCGTCGTCGATCCCCTTGCGGCCGACCTTCCAGCGCTCGAACGCCTTGACTGCCCAGTCCTCGATGGGGACGCCGCCGGTCGTGTGATCGATGTAGACGAGCAGCTGGTGGCCGCTCTCCTGGGCATAGCCGGCCAGCCGTTGGTCGAGCTCCGAGACCGCCGCGGGCGACAAAAAGGCCGCCCGATCGGTCACCCACTCGGTGGGAGCCGCCGGGATCGGCGTCTCGGCACGCGCGGCGGCCCCGGCCAGAAGCGCCGCCAGCACGACGGCGGGCGCGACCAACCCGACGAAGCGACGACCGCTGACCGGCGCGCGCATGGGACGCCTCAGAACTGAACGTGCGGCGCCGTCGCCGCGCCGGCCTGCGCCTGGAAGTAGGCCTTCTGCGGGAACTTGCTGCCGAAGACGCTGGCGATCAGCACCGTGGGAAAGCGGTTGCGGGCCGTGTTGTAGGCCTGCGCGGTCTCGTTGAACCGCATGCGCTCGACCGCGATCCGGTTCTCGGTCCCCTCCAGCTGCACCTGAAGATCTCGGAAGGCCTGGGTCGCCTTGAGGTCCGGATACTTCTCCGAGACGACCAGCAACCGGGAGAGCGCCGACGACAGGCCGTCCTGCGCCTGCTGAAACCGCTTCAGCGCCTCGGGATCGTTCGCGATCTTCTCGGTGGCCTGCGCGGAGACCTGGCCGACCTGCGCCCGGGCCTGCGTCACCGCCGTGAAGGTGTCCTTCTCGAACTTGGCGGCGCCCTTCACCGTCTCGACGAGGTTGGGGACCAGGTCGGCGCGGCGCTGGTAGGCGTTCTCCACCTGAGCCCACTGCGCGTCGACCGCTTGATCGAGGCCGACCAGCTTGTTGTAGCCGCCCACGCACGACAGCCCGAGGATCGCCACCAGTCCGAGGCCGGCGATGACGCCGATTTTTCCCATGGTGCCATGATGGTAGGCACCGGACCCGACCGGACAACCGGGAAAGCGCCGCCAGGCGGCGATTCCGACGCCAGACTAATTCAGGCGCTGGTCGCGGCGGCGCGGGGGCTCGTCGCCCAGCTCGAAGCCGCGGTCGCCGAACAGCTCGCCGACCAGGTCGGCGTCCATGGCCCGCCGCTGGTGCCAGGAGCCGACCACGTATCCGGCCACGGCGCAGGCCCCACCTGCCACGACGAAGAGTGCGCTTACCAGGCCGTTCAACATGTATCCCCCTGTGATTGAAATCGGAGGGGCAGGGCGAATACTTGAATGAAGCGCGTCAGTTTGTCGCCCCGGCCGAGGGCCTTTGTGCAGCTTATCCACGGTCGGCGTTCGTAATTCCACAGTGGCCCCCCGGATCGGTCCAACTTCCGACGCCTCGGGCACCCCGGACACCCCCGGGGCGCGCCGGAATTGCGGCGGCTCGACCGTGGCACGTCGACTGCAATGGGGCATCGCATGCGTCGTTTCTTGATGAATCTCCTTCCCTCGCTGGTCACGTTCGCCCCGTCGCTGTTCGTCGTGGCGCTCATGATCCTGGCGCTCGCCAACAACCTGTCGGGCCTGGCCCGCGTGCGGATCCCCCATGCGGGCTGAAGCGCGCGGGTCGGGGACGGCGAAGGCCGGTCTGGGGCTGCGCTGGGCGCGCTGGACCACCCGCCGGCGCTGGGCGATCCTGGCCGCGGCGACGGTCGTGGCGGCCGTCGCGGGGCCGGTCGCCGCCAGGTTGCCGCTCTTCGGCGACCTGGCGTACCTGCTGCCACCGGCGACGCCATCGGTCCGCGACCTCCACGCGCTCGAGTCCCGGGCGCAGGTGTTCGGGACGATCATCGTCGCGGTCGAGTCGGACGACCCTGGGCGGCGTCTGGCCGCGGCGCAGCTGGTGCGCGAGCGCCTGCGGGCCTTGCCGTCCAGCATGCTCCTCGGCGTCGACTATGACAGCGGCACGCGGGACCGGTACGCCTGGGCGCACCGCTACCTGCTGGCGCCGACCGACGAGCTCACCGGCGTGCGTGACGAGCTGGCGGCGCGCAAGGCGCGTCTCAATCCACTTTACGTGTCGCTCGACGACGACGCGGGCGACGCAGCGAAGGCGGAGGCGCGACCGATCGGCGAGCGTCTGCGGGCGCTCAAGCAGCAGATGGACGCGGCCAAGGCGGGGGCCGACAATCCGGCGCCGATCCTCTCCAAGGATGCCCGCCTCCAGCTGGTGGTGGCGCGGACGCGCTTCCCGGCCGACGAGGTCTCGCGCAACGTCGCGGCGTTCCAGGCGGCCGAGCGCGCCGCTTCCGAGGCGCGCCTGCTGGGCGGTCCGACCGTCCGCATCGGGATCACCGGCGACGTCGCCAACGCCGCCCAGGAGCACCAGGCGCTGCTGGGCGGGATGGTGCGCGCGACCATCTTCACCACCGCGATCGTGGCGCTGGGCCTGCTGCTGTTCTTCGGCGCGGCGGCGCCGGTGGTGGCGCTCCTGGGCGTGCTGACGGTCGGGGCGCTGGTGACCTTCGCCTTCGCGTTCCTCAGCATCGGCCACCTCAACCTGGCGACGGCGTTCCTGGCGCCCATCGTGGTCGGCAACGGGATCAACTTCGGGATCATCCTGCTGGCGCGCTATTTCGAGGAGCGCAAGCGCCAGCAGGGCAACGGAACCGACGATCCGACGGCCGCGCTCGGAGCGGCGGTGCAGGGGAGCTTCGGCGGGACGCTGGCCGCGGCGCTGACGGCGTCGGTCTCTTACGCCTCGCTGCTCTGCACGCAGTTCCGCGGCTTCCGGCACTTCGGGGTGATCGGCGGCGTGGGAATCCTCTGCTGCTGGGCGGCCACGTTCGTGATTCTTCCGGCCGCGCTGGCGGTCTTGGCGCGGCACGGCCTGGGCAACGGCCGATCGCCGGCACGGTTGGGGCGTCGGTTGGCGGCGTTGGTTCCGCGCCGGTGGCCGCTCGTCGTCGGGATGACGGCGCTGGTGCTGGTGGGCTCGGCCGCCGGCGCCGTGCGCTACCTGGCCAGCCGGCCGTTCGAGGGGGACTTCAACAACCTCCGCTCGAGCGGCGCGACGATGCGCGAGACGCTGCGCTGGAACGACGAGATCGATCGGGCCTTCGGCCGCGGGATCTCCGGCGGCACGGTGATCGCGCTGCCGACGCGTGAACGAGCGCGCGAGGTGGCCGAGCGGCTGCGCGCCGCCGACGCTGGCAAGCCGGACAAGCAGCGCTTGTTCTCACACGTGACCACGCTCGACGATCTGGTGCCGCCCGATCAGGACGACAAGCTGGCGGTGCTGGCCGACATTCACCGGCTGCTCACCAAGGCGACGCTGGCGTCGATGAGCGACGCCGATCAACAGATCGCCCGCGAGCTCGATCCCCCGGCCAAGATCGCGCGCATCGCCGACGCCGACGTCCCGCTGGAGCTGGGCTGGCCCTTCACCGAGCAGGACGGCACGCACGGGCGGCTGCTGGTGGCCAAGACGGGGGCGGGCTTCGACCTGTGGCGCAGCAACGATCTCGAACGCTTCGTCACCACCTTCCGGGCGCTGGGCCTGGGCTCCGACCTGGTCGTGGGCGGAAACGCTTTCGTGCAGCACGACATCGTGGGCTCGGTCGATCACGACGGCCCGCGGGCGACCATCGTGGCGGGGCTGGGCGCGGTGCTGGTGGTGCTGGCGATCCTGGGATTGACCCGCCAGGCGGCGGTCACCATCGGCTGCGGCGCCGTCGGCGTCTTCTTGCTGCTGACGGCCGCCGGCCTGTTCGGCATCCGGATCAACTTCCTCGATTTCGTGGCGCTGCCGATCACCATCGGCATCGGGATCGACTACGCCGTCAACGTCGCCGCCCGCCACCGCTCGGAGGGAGCGGGCTCAGCGACGCGCATCCTGAAGGCCACCGGTCCGGCGGTGGCGCTCTGCTCGTTCACGACGGTGGTGGGCTACGCGTCGCTCCTCTTTTCCGAGAACCAGGGGATCCGATCGTTCGGCCTGTCGGCTCTGATCGGCGAGCTGACCTGCGTCTTCGCCGCGCTCATCCTGGCCCCGGCGCTGCTCGACCTACGCTTCTCCAGACTCCGCGCCACGCGCCCCGTGCCGCGGCCGAGTCTCCACGACGTGGCGACCGAATCGTCTCTGGAAACGCTGCGCGCGTAAGTGCAACGCTCTGGTTGTGTCAGCGGGCAGTCGCTCGCCCTCGAAGTGGCGTCCAAGCTCGGCGGCATCTATCGGCCTCGTGAATGACCGTGGCGCCGGCCAACCGCGCGTGCGGCGGACCGGGTTGCGCCCGGCCGCTGAACGCGAGATCGTCGTTCGGCAGACGAAAAAGCCGATGGCCGCGGGTGCGCCGGGCTACGTCGTGATGATGGCGCCATGATGACGCGGAGCCTGCAGTGCGTGGTGGTTGTGGCGATCCTGGCGGGATGCTCCTCGCCGCTGCTGACGCTCAATCGGACCGCCCTCCGGATGACGACTCCAAGGACGGTGTCGGCACCTCAGTTGGCTGGACCGACCTGTGGGGGGCTCGGACTGAATTACAGTTCGCGCGTCTGCAGTCGCGACGCTTTGCAAGCGGGGGTTCAGGATCCAGCCACCATGATCCGAGCAGCGGTGGTCGAAGCGCTTGCCAAGCGCTTCTCGCTGGAGGTGGTCGAAAAGGGTTCGCCGGACCTCGTGCTGGAGATCGAAACCACCTACTGGGGCGTCGTGTATACCGGCGGCCAGTACAGAAGGGGGACCTTCGTGCTGTACTACGATGGATCGCTGAGGTTGACCGACAAGAGAACCAACAAGGTCTTGGCCGAGGGGAATTGCGTCAGCCACCCCGTCGATGGCTCTGAGTCATACCCACACGGGGAAGCCTTCAATGAGGTGATCGCGAGCGCCGTCGAGTACTGTACCGACGATTACCGGCACCGGTTGCTCGGCCTCTTCTGATCCTGGCGCCGGCCGCGCACGCGTCGGCAGGATGACGAACGTGTCACGCTTCCGCTCTCTGTTCCGTTTCGGGTGGGCTGATCCGTTACGACCCTTCACCGATCCACCCAGCTGCTGAGATACAGTGCGCTCAGGATGGGCATGCGACCCGAAGCCCCGCTGATCCGACATCGCGCGATTCTGCTCCTCGCTGCGGGCATCAGCGTTGGCGCCTGCAATGGCACGCAACCGACGCCCGGGCTCCGACCCGGCGAGTCGGCGACCTGTGCCGCGACGCTCTCGGGCGCGCGGGCGGGTGGGTTCGACTGCCAGCCGGCGACGACCGAGATCGCCAACGACCGAGCCTTCTTCGACTTCGAGGCTCTCTCCCCTGCGGACGGTGGCAACGCTCTGGCGCTCACGGCGATCATCTATTTCGTCGGTGGACCCGTCCCGGCGAGCTACACGCAGGCCAGCCCGGACGGCGATCTCGGCGGTCTCGTGGTCACCGACGCCGAGGGCGGTTGGAGCACCTCGCCCGAGGGTGGCTCCTATCAGCTGACGTTCGCGAGCTTCTCCAACCCGGTCACCTATCCGGACGGAACGCTGTACGACGCCGAGGGCACCCTCGACGCGACGTTGGTCCCCGTGGCCGGCTCGACAGTAACGGGAGTCGTGACGCTCCACGCGACATTCTGAGCGGCATCAGAGGCACCTTCGCCTCGTTCATCACCTGTCCCTCCCGGCAGGACAGTATGCGCGAGTCCCGCGACGAGGAACCTCCCCTACCGATAGGCGACCAGGCGCGCGACGAACAGCAGGCCGCCGCCGATGGCGATGGCGAGGCTCAGCGCCTTGACGCCGCGGTCGCCGAACCACGCTGCGTTGCGGGCGACGAGCACCAGCGGGAGCGCGATCGAGAGGACGGCGAGCTGGCCGAGCTCGACGCCCAGATTGAAGGAGACCAGGGCGATCGGCACCTGCGCGCGCGGCAGCGCGATCTCGCGCAGCGCGCCGGCGAAGCCGAAACCGTGGATGAGGCCGAAGGGGAAGGTGATCCGCCAGCGCTTGCTGGCGTCGGTGACGAAGAGGTTCTCGATGCCGACGTAGGCGATGGAGAGGGCGATCGCCGGCTCGACCAGGCGGGGGCTGGGGGCGAAGATCGAGAACGCGGCGAGTGCCAGGGTGATCGAGTGCGCCAGCGTGAAGGCGCTCACCACGCCCACCAGCGAGCGCAGGCTGCCGCCCACCAGGATGAGGCCCAGCAAGAAGACCAGGTGATCCGCCCCGGTGAGGATGTGCTCGATGCCGAGCTTCAGCATCGACCAGGCCATGCCGAGCCCGCTCGACGTCGAGCCCCCCCGCCGAGATCCCAGGTGGCGTGCGTCCGATCGAGGACCTTGACCTGCGCCTTGCCGGCGCGGAAGAGGCGCGCCATGTGGCGATGCCCGGGCGCCAGCGCCTCGAGCATCGGCATCGCCAGCGTGAGCCGACCGGGAGCCTGGGGGCAGACGTAGCGGACCTGGAAGACCACGCCCCCTTCACCCTCGAGCGCCCACGCGCGGTCCAGCGTTCCGGGGCAGGCCTTGCCGTCGCCCTGCACCGTCAGGCCCGCGGTGAACGCGCGCGCGACCGCCTGGTGGCCGGCGGTCAGCTCGTCGGTGCTGATCGCGCCGTCGTGATCGGTGTCGATCGCCGGCAGCAGGCGGGCCAGCTCCCGACCGGCCATCCCGAGATCGCCGTAGACCGTCGTGCCGACCAGGCGGTACTCGCCGCTGGAGACACCGACCGCGTGGGCGAGCGCGCGGCGCTCGGGCGCGAACACCGCCAGGGCGATCGCGGCCGCCAGCAGGATCCCGGCGCCGCGGAGCGCTCTGCCTCTGAGCCTCGTCATCGCGCCGCCCCCATCTCAGCGCACCGGAAGCTGCGCCACGGCTGCGTTCCCCGCCGCTGCCGCTGCGGCCGTCGCCACATAGGGCGCGTCGGTCAGCGTCCCCAAGAAGGCCACGATCGCGTCGATGTCGTCGTCGTTCAGCGGCGGCGCCGCCCCCTCCCGCTGGTTGTAGATGGGCGCGTAGATGTTGACGTTGGCTCGATACTTGGGCGGCACGTCGTCGAACCTCTGCCCCGGCGGGTAGATGCGGTCCGGCGCCACCGCGCGCAAGGCGTAGAAGGCCACCACGTCGCGGAGCTTCTTGTAGGTGCCGCCGTGCCCGAAGCTCTGGCGAACCGCCACGTTGCGCAGCGACGGCGTGCGGAAGCTCGAGCACCATTTTTCGTCGTTCGAGGGCGTCGTCGCGCTCTTCCGCTCGCAGAGGCCGAGATCGAAGGACGCGGGATTCCGGTTGCTGGGCAGGTCTCGGTTGCGGGGGACGGCGACCGCGTCGTACCCATAGTCGGTGAACATCGACTCCGCCGGATTGGTCGAGGTCTCGGCCAGGCGGTGGCAGCCGGAGCAGGCGCCGCGGCGCCGGTCCTTGAAGGCCTCGAGGCCGCGCCTCTCCTGTTCCGTCAGGGTCGCCTGGCCGCGCACGTAGGCGTCGTACTTGGAGGTGGCCGGCGTCATCTCGTCGCTGGTGAGATAGGCCGCGAGCGTCAGACCGACGCCGCGCAGGATCGTCTGCGCGTCCGACGACGGTCCCAGCGCGGCGCGAAATTCTTTGCCGTAAGGCCCGCTGGCGATCTTGTCGGCGAGATGGCGCGGGGTCCCGGCGTTCATCTCGTTGGGGTTGAAGAGCGGCTGCCGCACCAGGTCCACCAGGCTGTCGGAGCGCCCGTCCCAGAAGAAGCCGCCGCGCGGCTCCGGCGCCGGGGCCTCGTCGTCCTCGAAGTAGTGAAACTTGGGGACGTACCTCATGTAGAGGACCGACGGCGTCGAACGTCGCGCGAATCGCCCGGGGCGGCTCCCCAGCGGCACGCCGATGCTGGAGCCGTGGCCTCCCGAAAACGCGTGCGCCGGCTCGTGGCAGCTGGCGCAGCTCGTCCCGGGCGGCTCGGAGAGGCGTTCGTCGAAGAAGATCTTCTTGCCCAGCGCCACCAGCACCGGGTTGTCGGGCGGTCCCTGGCGGGGCGGCACCGGAAGGACATTCGTACGGTGGGCCGGGATCACCTGGGCGCGGGGCAGCTTGGGGAGCTTCGCCGCCGCGAAGGCCTGGTCGATGGTCGGTTTCGGCGCGGGCGGAGGTGAGCTCCTCTCGCAGGCACCGAGGGCCAATACGAAGGCGGCACCCGTTGCCAGATGCCGCCAGGATGCTGCCTCTCTTTTCAGGTTGCCCTCTGCCGACGAGCCTCGGAGATAGCCGTTGTTAACATGTGCCGACCTGTGCCGAGGTCGAAAATCTCCCTCGGCACAGACCCGCTCACCGGTCTCCCACTACGGGATGTTGTCGTAGGTCCCGACCACGGTGCCGCCGCCGTCCGTGCAGGTGATCTGACTGCCCGGGGTGGAGTCGCAGGTGCCGCTGCAGGCGATCGGCGGCGCCATCGTGCAAACCGCGATGATCGTGCCGTTGGTGCGGTACGAGGTAAACTTCCAGTTCTTCTGGCCCACGGAGCCCACCCGGTCCATGACCATGAAGCCAAACTCCTGCGAATAGGCGAAGGCGTTGATCACGGTGTTCGGCGCCGGCAGGTCGGCGTTGGGGTTGAAGTTCGCGGGGAGCGCGGAGTCCAGGTTGTCGCCGCCGTTGCCCGCCACGAAGGTGGCCGGATGGTTGCTGGAGAAGTTGAACGCCTGGAAGTCGTGCACGTGGCCGTGCATGGCGAGCCCGATGTTCGGCGGGTAGTAGTTGTTCGGGTAGGCGGCGTTCATGACCGACTGGAGCCCCGGGCTGCCGATGGTGGGCGGGTTGGCCGCGGTGTAGCCGAGCACCGGGTGGTGAACGGTCCAGATGTTGAGCAGGCTGGCCGGCGCAAGCGCGGCCGCCTCCGCCAGCTCGGTGGTGTAGGGCTGGAACGCCGCGGGCGAGTAGGCGCTCTTCGAGACGTTCGACGAGTCGAACACGACGAACTGGGTATCCCCGAAGGAGACGGCCCAGGGGTCGTTGAAGTTGCCGCCCGTCGGGGTGGCGTCGAAGGCCGGATTGTCGCAGGTCTTGACGTCCGTGGTGTCGAACGGATTCGGGTCGAGGTACCGGAACCAGCCCTGGCCGGCGCGGTTGCAGACCTCGTGATTGCCCCGGACCATGACCCAGGGAGCCGCCGCCAGCAGCGGCGCCGCCGGCGCGAAGAAGTCCGCCGCCCAGGCGTCGGACCCGTAGCCCCAGGGTTGCCCGGCGCAGGCGGTGTTGCCGGGGGGGCAGGGATTGTCGCGGTACTCGTAGTCACCGACGTGAAGGACGAGATCCGGCTGCATGCTGGCGGCCAGCGTCGAGATGGTGGGGAAGGGCCACTGCGTCGGATCGCCGCAGGCCTGGTAGACGTTTCCGATCGAGATGCGGCAGCCGGTGTCGCCGAGGATCACCACCCGGTTCACGACCGGCTTCGGCAGCGGCAGCTTGATCCCCGCCGCGGTGGCCGAGACCGCCCCCGCGGGGACGGAGAACTCGCAGGTGGTCGAGGTGAAGACGGAGGGCTTCGAGTTGCCAGAGGTCATCGCGGCGGCCAGGGTCGTGTCCGTGCTGGTCGGACGAAGCGGCAGCGTGACCGGCAGCGCGCGCACGCTCATGGCGCTGGTGACGCCGTCGACGGTGATCGCGGGGCAGGTGGTGTACGGCGTGATGAGTCGGGCGAGCGCCTGGTTGTTTGCCCCGATCTCGACCCAGGAGCTCTGGACGACGGCTGAATCGGGCGGGCAGGTGACCTGGAGGCTGAAGGTGGCGTTGCACCCGGCGTCCCCGTCGGAGACCGTCAGGGTCAGCGAGGCGGTGCCCGGCGCCGTGCAGGTCAGCGTCGGGTTCTGGGCGGTGGCGCTGCTCAGCGTGCCGGAGCTCGTGGTCCAGCTGTACGTGAGCGGCTGCGGGCCGTTGTCCTGATCGTCGGCCGTGCTCGAGATCGCGACGACGTTCCCCACCGGCGGGTTCGCGCTGACGGAGTCGACCCGCGGGCAGATGTTGATCGTGCCGTTCACCAGGACGCTCCCGGTCGTCGGGGCCAGGTGGCAGTCGATCGCCACCGACACGGCGGTCGTGGCGCCGGCGGCGATGTTGAACGGCGCCGAGGTGCCCGTGCAGCTGGTTTTCCCGTCGACCGACGTTCCAGTCAGCGCCAACACATAGCCCGTGCCCACCGCGATGTTGCCGATGACCGCGGAGACCGTCGATGAGCTGGCGACGTTGATCGACCCCGAATAGGAGCTGGGGCCGCTGATCGAATAGGCGAAGGTGTTCAAGCTGCTTCCCGGCGAGAGGACCAGCGCCACGGAGCCCGCGGCGTCCGTCGACCCGCCGCCGGAGCTGGCCGTCGTCGGGGCGCCGTTGCAGCCCATCAGCGTCGAGAGCCCGACGGTCAACATGAGATTCAACGCAAGGTTCGTTCGATCGAATTTCAGCACGCGCGCCTCCGAGTCCTAAGGTTCAGCCAACAGGGGACGCCGGGCTGGCATTCAGGAGTCGTGCCACACACGCGGAGCGCGGAATGCTCGCTGATCGTCGAGGTTTTTCGTCTTTGTCCTGACGTCCCCTCGACCGAACTCTCCGAAAATCGAATGGGTCATTCCGATTTTCGGTCACCACCGATCGCCTCGCTGGACACTGGAGCGACGGCCAACGCGCCGCAGTGGCCGCCGGGCTCAGAACCGGCCGTCCGACGCGCCCCCTCCCGGAAAGCTCCGGTGAGGGCGCGCCGCACGGCTCATCTCAGCGGGGGCGGTTGCCGTGGTTGCGGCTGGCTTTCGGATTCAGCAGCGGGCGCATCGCCTTGGCGAACGCCCTCGCGGACTTGAGACTGGTCTTCGGTACCCATGTTTTGGCCATCTGACGAGGGTGCGCGTTCTCGACGGAGAACGCCACCTTTGCCGTGGCCAAACGACACCCGGGGTCGTTCTTCGCGTCAATGCCCCTCTAGGCACACCTCTTTCCCTGCGGCCGATGGCGTGTCCGCGACGTCACGGAAACATCGGCGCCCACCGCTCGGACATCTCTGCCGTGCCCGGGCGTTCGTGGTATGGGTTTTCGCCATGAGCCGCATTCATCGCAAGGTGCCGCCGGCCGGCAGCAAGATCGGGATCGCCTTCTCGGGAGGGCTCGACACGCGCTGCGCGGTGGCCTGGCTGGCCCGCCAGGACCTGAACGTCTATGCCTACACGGCTGACCTGGCGCAGCCCGACGAGGAGACGCCGTCGGACATCCCGCCGGTCGCCCTCCAGCATGGGGCCAAGGCTGCGCGCCTGATCGACTGCCGCGACGCCCTGGTGCGCGAGGGGTTGATCGCCATCCAGTGCGGCGCGTTTCACCTCGGTGTGGCGGGGCGCAAGTACTACAACACCACGCCGCTCGGCCGGGCGGTGACCACCACCGCCATCGTGCGCGCCATGAAAGAGGACGGCGTCGACATCTTCAGCGACGGCAGCACCCACAAGGGGAACGACATCCAGCGCTTCTACCGCTACGGCGTGCTGACCAACCCGGCGCTCACCATCTACAAGCCCTGGCTCGACCAGGCGTTCGTGACCGCCTTCGGCGGCCGCACCGAGATGAGCGAGTATCTGGCCGGGATCAAGCTGCCGTACCACATGGGCGTCGAGAAGGCCTACAGCACCGACGCCAACTGCCTGGGGGCCACGCACGAGGCCAAGGACCTGGAGTTCCTGGACAAGGGGATCCGGATCGTGAACCCCATCATGGGCGTGGCCTTCTGGAAGCCGGAGGTGCGCGTCGAGCCGGAGGAGGTCACCGTCGCCTTCGAGCAGGGGCTGCCGGTCAGCCTGAACGGCAAGCGCTACGGCTCGCGCTTCGAGCTGTTCAAGGCCTGCAACGTGGCCGGCGGCCGCCACGGCCTCGGCATGAGCGACCAGATCGAGAACCGTGTGATCGACGCCAAGAGCCGCGGCATCTATGAAGCGCCGGGGCTGGCGCTGCTGCACATCTGCTACGAGCGGCTCCTCTCGGCGATCCACAACGAGAACGCCACCGACCAGTACGTGACGATGGGCCGCCGCCTCGGGCGCCTCCTCTACGAAGGCAAGTGGTTCGATCCCGAGGCGATGATGCTGAAGGAGGCGCTGGCCCACTGGATCGCGCCGTCGATCACCGGGCAGGTCACGCTGGAGCTGCGGCGGGGCGACGATTACACCATCGTCTCCACCTCGGCGCCGCACATGGCGTACGACCCCCACAAGCTGTCGATGGAGAAGGTGGAGAGCCTGTTTTCCCCCGAGGACCGCATGGGCGCCCTCGAGATGCAGAACCTCTCCGTGCTCGACACGCGCGAGTTCCTCATCAGCCACCTCGAGGCCACCCGGGCTCTCGCGGCCGGCGCGCCGCCGCGCGAGCTGACCGAGATCCTCGGCGAGTCCGACGACCCCAAGCGCCGCTAGGACGTCGGCGACGCCGTGACCAGGCTGTCCGTCAACGTCAACAAGATCGCCACGCTCCGCAACACGCGCTCCAACGCGATCCCCGATTTGTCGCAGCTCGCGGCGCTGGCCCTGGCCTGCGGCGCCAACGGCATCACGGTGCACCCCCGCCCCGACGAGAGGCACATTCGGGCGGGCGACGTCCCCGAATTGGCGGCCCTCGTCGCCCGATATCCGGGCGCAGAATTCAACATCGAGGGAAATCCATTCCACGGCCTGGTCGAGCACTGCGCCCGGTCACGGCCGTCTCAGGCCACGCTGGTGCCCGACGCACGCGAAGCCCTCACCAGCAACCACGGGTGGAATCTGGTCGAGATGCCGCGTGCGCAGCGGACCGCGCTGGCGACCTGCATCGCGCAGCTTCGCGCCCTCGGGTGCCGGGTGAGCCTGTTCGTCGATCCCGTTCCCCAGCTGATGCCGCTGGCCAGGGAGCTGGGCGCCGACCGCGTCGAGCTCTTCACCGAGCCGTACGCCACGCTGGCGGCCGACGGTCGTGTGGAGGAGGCGCTCTCGCCCTACGTCGCCGCGGCCGCCGCGGCCCGAAACCACGGCCTGGGCGTCAACGCGGGACACGACCTCAATCTGGAAAATCTGGGCCCGTTCCTGGATGGAGCCCGGCCGATCGATGAGGTCTCCATCGGGCACGCGCTCATCGCCGATGCGCTGGTGTTCGGCCTGGGGGACGCGGTTCGCCGGTATCTGGCGATCTGCGCGAAGCCGCGTCCCTGACCTTCAGGCCGCCAGACGAACCTGTGCCGGCGAAGCGTCGGCCGTCCTGTGGGGCAGCGGCGTCCGCAGGTGCAGCATCGGCGCGAAGACGCTCCGGTAGCTCCAGGCGAGGTACAGCTCCGCCGCCAGGAGGGCGAGCGGGATCGGCAACCCGGAGGGCTCGAGGAACAGGTGGAAGCCGACGATGTTGATGATGATCGGCGCCAGGACCGCGAGCGAAAGCGGGACCAGCAGGCCGCTCAGGAGCAGCAGGCCGGCGGCGACCTCGGTCGCCTTCAAGAGCGGGAACAGGTAGCCGCTGGCGAAGAGGGCGCCCGCGAAGGCGGCGGCGCGGGGCGGTGCCGGTGGCATCGGCAGGAAGTGCAGGAAGAAGTTCAACCCGAAGACGGTGAAGACCAGGCCCAGAAACAGACGCGCGGCGGTGGGGAGGTGCTTGCTGATGGTGTGCATGGCGATGTTCCTTTCGCTGCCCAGTGTGGTCGTTTCTCGCCGGACAACTAGCCATCAGTGTGACAACATGTCGTTGCTATGACAGCAACGGATGGCCTCGATCTGAACCAGGTGACGGCGTTCGTGCGGGTGATGGAGAGCGGCAGCTTCACCGCTGCGGCCCGCGAGCTGGGGCTGCCAAAGTCTTCGGTCAGCCGCCGGGTGAGCGCGCTCGGGACGGCGCTGCGGGTGCGGCTGCTCCAGCGCAGCACGCGCCAGCTGGTGCTGACGGAGGCCGGGCGCCTCTACTTCGAGCGCGCGCGGGCGGCTCTCCGTGGGCTGGCGGAGGCCAACGTCGCGGTGACCGACCTCAGCCACGAGATCGCCGGTCCGATCCGCTTCACCGCCGGCGGCGACAACACCGGCCTCATCGCCAACCTGCTCGCCGAGTTCCTCACCCGCCACCCGAAGATCCAGATCGACGTGGTGCTGACCCCGCGTCGGGTCGACCTGGTCGCGGAGGGGTTCGATCTGGCGCTGCGCGCCGGGCCGCTGGTCGATTCGGCGCTGATCGCGCGGCGCCTCGGGCGGACCGAGCTGGGGCTGTTCGCCTCGCCGGCCTACCTGCGCAAGGCGGGCCGACCCAAGACCGTCGCCGATCTGGCCAAGCACCGTTTCGTGCTCTTCGGCCCGCCGCACGAGCGCGAGCAGCTTCGCCTCACCGGTCCCGACGGCGAGGAGAGCGTGAAGGTGCAGGGGCCCCTGGTGGTGCACGACATGTCGTTCGCGGTCGACGCGATCAGCACCGGCCTCGGCATCGGCCTGGTCCCCGACATGTACCTCGGGTGGCTGGTCAAAGGCGGCATGCGATCGGGAGGGCGCGATCTGGTGCGCGTGCTCCCCGATCACGGCGTGGTCGGCTCGGAGCTGAGCCTGGTGTCGCCCAGCACCGCCTACGAGCCGACGCGCGTCGGCTTGCTGCGCGACTTTCTCGCCGAGCGGCTCCGCCCGATGATCCAGGCCTGCACGCTGGCGCTGGAGGCGGAGAAGGCCGCCCGGCGAAAGGCCGAAGCGCGGGCGAGCAAACAAGCGACTGAACGGGCCGCCAAACGCGGGGCGCCCAGGACCTCGCGCGCAGCCGGACCGCGACCCGCTCAGGCCTTGGCCACCACCTGAAGCGTCCGGCGCACGACGCCTTCGAAGACCTCCAGCTGCGCGCCGCGCGGCGGCTCGCCCGCCTGGGGGACGCGGCGGGTGTAGACGCCGTCCGCGTTCATGTCGAAGGCGAAGGCGTTGTCCACCGTCGCCGGCCCGAGGACCTCCTGCCGGATCTGCTCGCGCAGCGCCGGGGACTCGACCGGGAACATGATCTCGACGCGGCGGTGCAGGTTGCGCGGCATCCAGTCGGCCGACGAGAGGAAGAACTCCTCTTCGCCGGGAGGCCCGAACACCAGCACCCGCTCGTGCTCGAGGAAGCGCCCCAGGATCGACATCACCCGGATGTTGTCCGAAACGCCGGGGATGCCCGGGCGCAGGCAGCAGACGCCGCGCACGCACAGCGTGATCGGCACGCCGGCCTGCGAGGCGCGGTAGAGCGCCTGGATGACCGGCACGTCGACGAGCGCGTTCAGCTTGGCGAAGATGGCGGCCGGCTTGCCGGCGCTGGCCCGTTCGGTCTGGGCTTCGATCTTGGCGAGGATCGCGTCGGACAGCGCGGTCGGCGCCACGGCCAGCTTGCGGTGGCGCGCCTTCTTGGAAAACCCGGAGAGCCCGTTGAAGAACTCCGACAGGTCCTCGCCGAACTCCGGATCGCAGGTGAAGAGGCCGAGGTCGGTGTAGAGCCGCGAGGTCGACTCGTTGTAGTTGCCGGTCCCCAGGTGGACGTAGCGGCGCAGCCCCTCGCCTTCGCGCCGCACCACCAGCGCCGCCTTGGCGTGCGTCTTCAGCTCGGCGTGACCGAACCAGACGTGCGCGCCCGCCCGCTCCAGCGCGCGGGCCCAGGCGATGTTGTTCTCCTCGTCGAAGCGCGCCTTGATCTCCACCGACACGGCGACCTGCTTGTGGTTCTCGGCGGCGCGGATGAGGAGGCGCACCACCTCGGCGTGGGAGCCGGTCCGGTAGAGCGTCATCTTGATCGCCAGCACGTCGGGATCCTCGGCCGCCTGGCGCAGGAACGACAGCACCGGCCCGAACGAGTCGTAGGGGTGATGCAACAAGAGGTCGCCCTTGCGGATGAGGGCGAACATGTCGGCCTTCTCGCCGAGCTCGCCGGGGAGGCGAGCGACGAACGGCGGATCGCGCAGATCGCCCCGGGCCAGGCCGGTGATCGACATGAGCGCCCGCAGCCCGAGCGGCCCGGTCGCCGTGTAGACGTCGTCCTCGTCGATCGAGAGCTTCTCCATCAGCAGCTTGCGCACCCGATCGGGGATCCCGGCGGCGACCTCCAGCCGCACGCAGGCGCCGAAGCGCCGGCGCCGGATCTCCCGGTCGACGATCGACAGCAGATCGTGCGCCTCGTCCTCGAGGATGTCGTAGTCCATGTCGCGGGTGACGCGAAACGGATAGGTCCCCAGGATCTCCATCCCCGGGAAGAGCTCGTCGAGGTTGGCGGCCAGGAGCTGCTCGAGCGGCAGGAAGTCGTGCGCGCCGTCGGCGGCCGCGGCGGCCGAGCGGCCGGCGTCGAAGTTCTCGAAGGGGACGAAGCGGGGAAGGATCTCGGGGACCTTGATGCGCGCGAACTTCCGTTCCTTGGTCTCCGGGTCGCGCGCCTCGACCGCCAGCGACAGCGAGAGGTTGGAGAGGAAGGGGAAGGGGTGCCCGGGGTCGACCGCCAGCGGCGTCACCACCGGAAACACCGAGCGGCGGAAGTACTTGCGCGCCTGCTTCTTGGTCTCGGCGTCGAGCGCGCTCCAGTCGTGGATCCGGATCCCGCGCCCGGCCAGCGCCGGGAGGAGATCCTCGGCCAGCAGCGTCGCCGCGGTCTCCAGCTGACCGCGGATGATCTGGCCGATGCGGGCCAGCTGCTCCCGCGCCGAGAGGCCGTCGGGGCTGGCCTCGACCAGGGCGGCTGCCTCGAGCTGCTCGTGCAGCCCCGAGACGCGGATCATGAAAAATTCGTCCAGGTTCGAGGAGTAGATGGCCAGGAACTTCAGCCGCTCGAGCAGCGGCCAGCGGACGTCGAGCGCCTGGTCCAGCACCCGGGCGTTGAAGGCCAGCCAGGAGGTCTCGCGGTTGATGTAGAGCGCCGGGCTGGCCAGATCGGCGGCAGATGACTCCGCGAGCGCGACCACCGACCCGCCGTCGTCCTTCGCTTTGCCTTTGGCCTCGGCCTTGGCGTCGATCTTGGCGTCGATGATGGCCTCTTCTCTCGCGTCGTCTTTGGTCTTGGCTTGAGCTGGTTGCATGATCGCCTCGGGGCTGGCGAGCCTACGCCCAGTGGATCCCCATCATGTCTCAATCACGTGACATTTGAGGGGTCTTCACCGGCCATGCGGCTTGCCGGAGCGCAGCCGATCGCCTACCGTTCATGGAAAGCTGGAACGCTGGAACCGCCGAGGTGACCCGACCGATGTCGCTGCACGAACTTACCGCCGAGACAATCGACCACAAACCTCAGCCGCTCCAGGACTACAAAGGACAGGTCCTGCTGGTGGTGAATACGGCCTCCGAGTGTGGCGCAACGCCCCAGTACGCCGGCCTCGAGAAGCTCTGGCAGGAATACAAGGGACGCGGCCTGGCGGTCCTGGGGTTCCCCTCCAACGATTTCGGCAGGCAGGAGCCGGGCACGGAGGCGGAGATCAAGACCTTCTGCAGCGCCAACTACAAGGTGACCTTCCCGCTCTACGCCAAGGTCGGAACCAAGGGGGCCGGACAGTCGCCGGTCTACAAGTTCCTGACCGCCAAGCATGGCGAGCCGAAGTGGAACTTTCACAAGTATCTGGTCGGCAAGAACGGCGAAGTGATCCGCGCCTTCGCCACCAGCGTCGAGCCCAACGACGCTGAGCTGCGCGGGGCCATCGAGGCGGCGCTGGCCGCCCCGGCTTAACTGACCTAAGGGTGAAACACATGCAGGCAGTGGCCAGGAACGGGGCCGCCCTGTTGGGGCTGGCCCTCGTCGGAATGATCTCGATCGGGTGCAGCAGCGGCGCAGCCACGCATCTCGACGGGGGGAGCGGCGGTGGTGGCGGCAGCGCCGGAATGGGCGGCAGCGGAGGCGCGCCGGTGACGGTGACCCCGGTCACCATCCAGGCGGCGACCGCCACGCGCACGCCGCGCACCACCACCTGGTCGGTGAACTACTGGACCTGGACGCCGAGCTTCGGCAACGACCTGCCGGGGACGGAGGCGCTGGTCGCGGCGATCACGCCGGCCTATTTGCGCGTCGGTGGGTACAACAACGACGCCAACACGCCCGACACCTTCGACGACGCGCAGCTCGACGCGATGGTCACCTATGCGCGCGCCATCGGCGCCGAGCCGATCCTCCAGGTGCCGCACCTGGCCGCCGACTCCACCGGCACGCCGGCGACCGCCGCCAACGCCGCCGCGATGGTGCAATACGCCAACGTCACCAAGGGCTACGGCATCAAGTACTTCTCGATCGGCAACGAGCCCGACCTCTACGACTCGGCCGGGTTGCCGTCCGACTCGACGATGCCGGCGATCCCCAACTACACCACCGACCAGTACTGCGCCTCGGTGACTGAGTACGTCACCGCGATGAAGGCCGTCGATCCCACCATCAAGATCGTCGGGCCCGACCTGGCCTACAAGTACCAGGCTGGCAGCGCCGCCAATGACTGGCTGACGCCGATCCTCCAGACGTGCGGCGCCGAGTTCGACGTCATCTCGATCCACCGCTATCCGTTCGAGGCGAAGATGGCGACGCTGCCCGCCGCCGAGAACGACGCCCGCACCAGCTTCCGTCAGGCGATGACGTCGGTGCAGGGGATCCTGCAGGCGACGGGGCAGGGGGCGAAGCCGCTCGCGCTCACCGAGATGAACGTCGCCTACGACAACACCGGCTGCGTCCTCGAGGCGACGCCCGGGACGGTCGGTTCGGCGCTCTGGATGGCCGACGTCCTCGGCGCCGCCATCGAGCTCAACCTCTGGACCTCGGCGGTCTGGGACATCAGCGACGACGACGACTATTCGCTGGGGCTCATCGGCCTGCCGCCGGGGCACGTGCCCCGTCCCGAGTACTACGCCTATGCGCTCTACGCCAGCCACTTCGGGCCGACCGTGCTGCCGGCGCCGACGGGGTTGCCGGCCGGCGTCTCCGCCTACGCCAGCCGCGATCAGGCCGACGACGCGACCGAGGTCATCGTGGTCAACTGGAACGAGACGCCGGTGGCGCTGAGCTTCCAGATCTCCGGGCTGGCCTCGGCGCCCGCAGCGCCGACCTATCTGGTGCCGGCGGTGGCGATGGCGGCGGTCGAGGTCAAGGACAGCGGCAGCGCGACGGCTTGGCTCTACGGCGACGCCGAGCGGCGCGCGTCGGTCGGCCCGCAGGTCATCGCCGCGGGGACCGCGCCCGCTGCGGGCGTCGACGGCGGCGCGGGGAGCGCCCCGGCGGGACGGACGGTCGGGACCAACTGCCCGACCACCACCGACGGCGGCGCGGTTTGCCCGGCGTTCGCCGCCACCAGTCCGGTCATCACCAGCAATGGGATGAACCACACGACGGCGCCGCTCTTCACCTTCGGCTCCGGTCAGGACGCCTGGGGCTCGTACAGCTACGCGGCGACCGGGCAGACCGCGCCGGCGGCGATGGCCACCAGCGACGGGAACGGTATCCAGGTGAGCGGCGGCTTCGTCCCGCCGGTCACCTCGAGCAACAACTACATGGGGGTCGGGCTCTACTACGACAGCACCAGCTGCCTCGACGCCACGGCCTACACCGGGGTCCAGTTCGACTTCTCGGGGTCGCTGGGCGGCTGCGCCATCCAGCTCGGCGCGTCGTTCAGCGGTGACGCCTCCAGCCAGGGCAATCCCGGGCGGGGCACCTGCGCGGGGACCAGCTCCACCTGCTACGGCTCCTCCTACGACGTGACGACCGCGGCGCTGGCGGCCACGCCGTCGTCGCCCACCATCCAGGTGCCGTTCACCGTCCTCGGCGGCGGGATGCCGATCTCGTCGATCGATCCGCACACGCTGCTGACCGTCCAGTGGCAGCTCTCGTCACCCGCCGGCGCGACCGACGGTGGCGCCTGCTCGGCCAATTTCACCGTCGAGAACGTGAGGTTCTACAAGTAAAGGACCCTCGGAGGGTGCTTTAGATCCCCCGCGGGCAAGCATCGCCGGGCCGAGCCCCTCGACGCTCACGCGACGACCAAGGCGCCTTCGGGCGACAGGTGATCATTAGTCCCGGGACCGGGAATTCTGCTGGGATGCCCCTTTCTCTCCGTCGTGGCTGCTGTCTGGTCGTTGGATTTACCAGCGCGCTCGCGCTGTCGGGCTGCGGCTCGGGAGGCACCGGGGCCGGGACCGGCACCGGTGGAAACCCGGGCAGCGGCGGCGCGGCCGGGCGCGGCGGCACGGTGGGGACCGGCGGCACAGGCACGGGCGGCGGCGCGGGTGGCAGCACTGGTGGGTCGGCCGGCACGGGCGGCGGGCCCGGCACGGGCGGCGGCGCCGGAGGCTCGGGCGGTCAGGCGAGCGGCGGACCCACAGGCGGCGCGGGCGGAACGGGCACCGCCGGCGCGGGCGGCGGCGCCGCCGGCGGTCGCGGCGGCGGGTCGGGTGCCGCGGGCACGGCCGGAGCCTCCGGGACAAACGGGAGCGGCGGCGGCGGCGGGGCCACCTCGATCTGCGGCGGCGGGACCGCGGCGGGCACCGACGTCACCGTCCAGCTCGGTTCGTTCGCTCAAACGATGGACGGCTTCGGCGTCTCCAACACCTACCAGAGCACCGCGATCTCGGACGCGACGGCGGACCAGTTCTTCGATCAAACCAAGGGGATCGGCCTGTCGATCTTCCGTCTGGGCATCAAGTCCGACGGCACCAGCTGGGGACCCATCGGCGACGCCAAGAAGGCCGCCGATCGCGGCGCCATCGTCTGGGCGGCGCCCTGGACGCCCCCCTCCAACTGCAAGTCCAACAACAGCCCCGACAACGGCGGCACCCTCAACACCAGCTGCTACGACTCCTGGTCGAGCACGCTGGCGGCCTTTCCAGCGCTGGCCAAGCAGAGCGGCGTGACCGTCATGGGGATCTCGGCGCAAAACGAGCCCGACAACTCGACGCGGTACGAATCGACCCTCTACAGCGGGGCGCAGATGGTGGCGTTCGTGAAGGTGCTCGGACCGAAGCTCAAGGCGCTGAACCCGCCGGTCAAGCTGCTGGCGCCCGAGTCGACGCGCTGGGAGCGCCTCTGGGGGGCCGATGAAGACTACGGCGACGCGATCCTCGCCGACCCGCAGGCCTCCGCCCAGGTCGACATCTTCGCGACGCACATGTACGAGACGCAGGACGCGGTGGCGCCCCCCGCGGGCTTCACGAAGCCGCTCTGGGTGACCGAGATGTCCGGAGTGCAGGGCTATCCGGAGGCCGGTCCCAGCTCGGACATCGCCGACGGTCTGGTCTGGGCCGACTGGATCTACCAGGCGTTCGTCGTCGGCAGCGCCAGCGCCTGGCACGCCTGGTGGATGACCTCGCTGAACAACGACAACGAGGGGCTCCTGCTCATGGGCGGCGGCACGACGAAGCGCCTCTACACCGTCGGGAACTACAGCAAGTTCATTCGGCCCGGCTACCGCCGCGTGACCCTCTCCGGCACGCCCCCGACCGGCGTGGAGCTGACGGCCTACCTGAACCCGACCGACGGAACGGTGGTCATCGTGGCCCTCAACAGCGGCGCGTCGGCGGTCTCGCTCCCGCTTTATCTCTCGGGGCGGGCGCCCTGCACGATGACGCCCTGGGTGACCTCGGCCAGCGACAACCTCGCCGCCAAGACGGCCGTCAGCGTCAGCGGCTCGCGCCTGGCGCCGATGCTCGCCGCGATGAGCGTGACGACGTTCGTCGGAAAACCGTAGTCACCCACGCGTCATCCCAGGAGCGCTGGTGGGCGCGGCGGGATCGCCTCGGCCAGCGCCCGGTCGATCGTCGAGGTGAGCTTCTCCAGCGGGAACGGCTTGGTCAGGTAGTAGGGGGTGCCGAGCGCCTTGGCGATCTGGCAGAGGTCGGGCGCGCCGCTGGCGACGATGATGGGGACGTTCTCGCGCCCCAGATTCTCCACGAACATCCGGTAGACCATGGCGCAGCCGTCGAGGACCGGCATCTCCACGTCGGTCAGGACCAGCTGTGGGATGCGATCGTCGAGCGCCTGCAGACCCTCGACGCCGTTGCGGGCGGTGCGAACCTCGTGCCCTTCGATCTCGAGCAGGTCCGCCATCGTGTCGCGCATGTCGTCGTCGTCGTCGATGAGGATGATGCTTGCCATGGCGACCTACGGGGACGACCACTGCTCGCCGGAGGCGGAATGCACCGTCGCCGAGTGCGGCTCCGAATCGGCCTCGGCCTGGGTCAGCCCGCGGGGCAGCGTCGCCTGAAAGGTCGCACCCTGACCGTCGGAGGAGGTGACCTCGATTGAGCCGCCGTGGGCTTCGAGTATCCGCTTGGAGACGTAGAGGCCGAGCCCGATCCCCTCGACCTCTTCGTGCTCGCTCGGGCCGCGGACAAACGGGCGGAAGATCTGGTTCTGGAGCGCCGAGGAGATGCCCTGCCCCTCGTCGCTGACGGCGATGGACAGCCAGTCGTCCTCACCGATGACGGTGACGCGCACCAGGCTCCCGTGCGGCGAGTACTTGACGGCGTTGCCGACCAGATTGTTGAGCACCTGCTCGAGTCGCGTCGCGTCGGCCCGAAGGGTGGTCGACCCGGCGCAGGAGAGCTCGAGGCGATGGTAGGGGGACATCGATTGAAACAGCGCCACCGCCTCCTCCGCCAGCTGCCGGAGATCGCAGACCGTCTTGCGAAGGACGATCTGGCCGGCGTCGATCTGAACCGCGTTGAGCACGTCGCCGACCAGCGAGTTGAGGCGGCGGAGCTGGCGGCCGATCATCTCGAAGATCTCGCGGATCCGCCCCTCGGCCGGCAGCGGGCGCTTGGGCGTCACGTACCCGACCGCCAGCTGCACGGCGGCCAGCGGGTTGCGCAGGTCGTGGACCACGGTCGCGACGTAGCGGAGCTGGTCCTCGCGGGTCCGCGCCAGCGCGTCGGCCATGGTGTTCTGCGCGATGGCGATGCGGCGGATCTCCTCGGCCCCCACCACCTCGGCCCGGGCGGTGGTGTCACCGGCGGCGAATCGATCGACGCTTCTCGACAGCAGCTTGACGGGACGGAACACGAACTGATTGATGGTCCAGAGGAAAAACAGCACGCCCGCCGCGAGCAGCACCGCGATCGCGACGCCCAGGATGTTCGCCGTCATGTCGATCGTGCCGGCGCGACGGCTCTCGGCGTCGGCCTTGGCCGCGAACAGCTCGTCCAGACGGACGAGCGCGCTCACCAGCTCCGGGTGGAGGCTCACGTCTCCCTTCGCCCCCGAGCGCCAGTGCCTTTCCAGCTGCGGGGCGAGGTTGTCGAGCGCCTGTCGCTCGTCCGATGAGCGGGTCATCGCGGTCGCGCGGGCCAGGAGCACCCGCCCCTGCGCCTCCGAAAGGGCGCGGCCGAGGGGCGAGCTCTCGAGCTCATAGCGGATCGACTGGTGGGCCAGGTTCGAGGCGAGCCGGGAGACCTGGTGCGCGCGGTCGAGCTCGTTCACCGTTCGCCGCAAGAGCGTCGTGGAGAGCACCAGGGCGACGCAAGCGGTGAGCGTGATCAGGCCAAGCCCGACCGCGGTCCAGGTCAGAGTCCGGCGAAGCTGCATCATTCCTAGATGGCGACCGGAACCCGCTGCGGCAAGCGCGAATCGCCCAGGCCCAGGCCCAGGCTCAGGCCGGTCCGGGGGCGGGCGCGTCCAAGCCGCCGGTTTCCAGGTGATCGCGGTGAGGCGTCATCGGCAACGTGAAGTGAAAGCTGGTCGATTCGCCCGGCACGCTCTCCGCCCAGATGCGGCCGCCGTGCGCCTCGACCAGGCCGCGGGCGATGTAGAGGCCGAGGCCGATCCCCGGCGTGCGGTGGGCGCGCGCTCCGCGCGTTCGACCGAAGCGGCTGAACAGCTGGGGCATCTCCTCGGGCGGGATGCCGGCCCCCTGGTTGGTGACCACCACCTCCAGGCGCTCGCCCCGGTCGAGCCATTCGATCTGGATCTCGGCGTCCGGCCGCCCGTATTTGACGGCGTTCGAGAGCAGGTTGTCGAGCACCTGGTGAACCCGGTCGGGATCGACCGAGACGCGCAGGTCCGGGTCACCCTCCAGGCGAATCGCGTTGGTTCCGCGCTGGCTCTCGACGACCGCATCGATGATCGCGCCGAAGTCGACGTCGCGCGGTCGAACCGACAACCGCTTGGCCTCGATGCGTGAGAAGTCGAGCAGATCCTCGATCATCCGGGCCAGCCGCTTCGAGGCGGAACCGATCCGTTCGATGGCCCGCCGTTCCTGGCTGGAGAGCCCGTCGCTGCGCGGTCCCAGCAATGACTCGGCGGTCAGGCTGATCGCTCCGACGGGCTGGCGCAGATCGTGCGCGATGACGGAGGCCCACTCTTCGCGCAGGCGGTCGAGCTCCTTGAGCGCGGTGATGTCCCGAACGACCGCCACCGCGCCCGTGATCCGCCCGGCGCCGTCCCGGACCGGCGCGGCGCTGGCCAGGATGGGAACCAATCGCCCATCCTTGAACCGGACCTGGAGCTCCTGGTCGGTGGTGATCTCGCCGTCGGTGAGCGCCAGGACCACGGGAAATTCGTCGGATGAAAGCAGTCCTCCGTCGGGCTTGCGGACCTCGAACATGGCGGCCAGCCCGTCGGCATCGACGGCGTTGGCGTTGGTGGGCGACAGCGAGAGCACAGCCCGATTCATCGCTTCGATCCCGCCGTGCTCGTTCAGCAGGATGACGCCTTCGGGCATCTGGTCGATGATGCTCATCAGCCAGGCGCGCCGGGCCGCCTCGTCGGTGTAGCGGCGGTGATCGGCTTCGAGCGCACGCTCCAGCTCCGTCTGGTTGTGCCGGCGCTCGGTGATATCCCTGACGAAGGCGAGCCAGCGGCCGTCGGGGAGAATCTTCATGCTCAGCTCGACGGCGATCCGGACCCCGTCCCCGCGCTGGATCGTCCACTCGGAGACCTGGGTTTGGCCGGCCCGCAGAGCCTGCCGCGCCCGGGAGAGCCGCTCGAGCTCCTCGGGCGCGACGAAGCTCTGGACCAGTCGCCCCACAATCCGCTCGCGTGGGAGGCACAGCAGGCGACAGGCCGCTCCATTGACGTCGGTGTAGCGGCCGTCGACGTCGGCGATCATGATCCCCTCGGCGGCCTGCTCGAACATCTCGCGGGCGTGCGCCTCGCTGGCGCGCAGTCTCTCCTCGGCGCGCCCGCGCTCCCGGTCGTCCAGGTCGAGGCGGGCGCAGGTGAGGAAAATGACGGCCACCCCTTCGACCAGGGCAAAAAATGCCAGGAGCGCAGAGACGCCTCCCTCGTCATAGAAGCCGATGCGCTCGCCGAGGACGATCAAGAAGGCCACCGGCAAGAACGCGAGCAGGCCAAGCAGCAGGCGCCGCGCGGTGATCCCGCCTGCGTGCCTCGAGGTGAGCAGCGCCATCGGGCCGACGTCGGGGCGCGCGGCCAGAATTCCCGCGCTCAGGATCAGGATGCCGGTCGCGGTCAAGATCGCCAGGCCGTTCGACGGTTGACGGGGGGCC
The DNA here is from genome assembly GCA_963847705.1 of uncultured Pseudomonadota bacterium. GTDB lineage: Bacteria > Myxococcota_A > Polyangia > Fen-1088 > Fen-1088 > JADGRB01. Next base: position 230,959 of record CAWKBC010000030.1, read on the forward strand.
CGGTAGAGCTCGGGGATGTCGAACGCGAAGCCCAGGAGGCTGACCGTGGGGATCGATCCGGCGACCAGCGCCAGGACCTGAGCCTGGCTGGCGTGGCCATTGGCTCTCCGTTCGAGGACCAGCAGCGCGACGGCGGCCAGCAGCGCCGAGGTGGCGACCTGGGGGGAGGCGCGCCCACCGAACCGACCGGCCGGCAGCGGACCGCCCTGGACCGAGACGTACGCGAGCATCGTCGCTCCGGCCAGGACCAGGGCCGACATCGCGCAGAGCCGCGCCGCCCAGATCGCCCAGCGGGGAGGGGCCAGGGGTGCGGAGAGAACGAGCGAGGCGCCGCAGAGCACCAGGAGCCACCCCGGAAGGGGCGTCGATACCTCGACGTCCCGCCAACAGGCGCCGAGGGTCGCGAGGCCGATGAGCACCACCAGCGCGCCCGCAACCGGGGCCGCGTCGCGGACGGCGGCGCGGACCTCGGTCGCGTCGGGGCGTGAGCGCGGAGGGCGCATCGGTCGTGGAATAAGGCCCGGAGTCCGCTTCCGCCAGAGCAGTGCGTCGACGGAGAGCATTTTGCGGTCAACGGCCTGCCCGATCCCCCGTCAGGACCCGTAGATCGACTTGCGATGCAGCGGCCGCGACACGGCGGTCGCCGTGGCGGTGGCGATGAAGAGCGGCAGCACGATCGCGTAGTCGCCGGAGAGCTCGAAGCCGAGGACGCTGGCCATGATCGGCGCGCGCGTCGTCGCGGCGATCGCGCCGGCCATCCCGCACAGGACGTAGCCGCCGGGAAATCCGGACCGGTGCCAGACCACGCCCGCGGCCGCGCCGACGATGCCCCCCATCGCGGCTCCCAGAAACAGCGACGGGGTGAAGACGCCGCCCGGGCTGCCCGACGAGACGGTGGCGGTCGTTCCCAGGGCCTTCACCAGCAGCAGGAGCGCCATCAGCGCCAGGCCGACGCGCGCGTCGAGCATGAGCTGGATCGTCTCGTAGCCGTTGCCCGTCACCTCCGGGAAGCGAAGCGCGCAAAGACCGACCAGCAGACCGCCGAGCGCGCCGCGTGCGGCGGGGGGCGCGGTGAGCCGGGCGAACCAGCGGCGTCCGACGTCGAGCAGCGCCATGAACCCGGCGCCCCCGATCCCCGTGACGATCCCGAGGACGGCGTACCCCACGAGCTCGCTGCGGGCCTCGAGGGTGAACGTTCGCAGCCCGTAGAGGGGCCCCGCGCCCAGCGCCCAGCGGGTGAGGAGCGTGGCGATCGTCGTCGACGTCAGCGCCGGCAGCGTGAGCCCGAGCGCCGGCGTCTCGGCGACGATCTCGACCACGAACAGCACGGCGGCGATCGGTGTGTTGTAGGCGGCGGCGAACCCGGCCGCGGTGCCGGCGGCGATGAGGGTCCGGGTGCGGCGCGGATCGAGGCGCGCGCGCCGGCCCACCGCCGAGGCGATCGCCGCCCCGAAATGCACCAGAGGGCCTTCGCGGCCCAGCGAGCCTCCGGTCGAGATGGCGGCGAACGAAGCGCCGGCCTTCACCACCGCTCCAGGCACCGAGATCCGGCGCCCGGCCACGGCGACCGCTTCCATGATCTCGGTCATGCTGCGCCCGCCGCCGCCCCAGGCCGCCACGGTCGCCGCCACCGCGCCGCCCGCCGCGGGGAGCAACAGGCGCAGCGCCGGCGGCAGCGCCCCGAACGCCCGCAGGACATCGGGCGCGCGGTAGAGATGCACGAAGACCGCCGTCTGGGCGGCGCGAAAACTGATGGCGAACCCGCTCGCCAGCACGCCGACGATCACCGCCGCCGCCCCGACGTGGAGCGGAACCCGCAGGGAACGGAGAACGGCTCGGAGCTGCGCGCGCGTGTCCGGAATCTGCGCTCCCTGGGCGCACCGGTCAATCCATGGGCGCGGTTTTTGCGCTTCGCGGGGCTGCTTTCGCCCTGTCAGCGGGCGGCGACGCTCTTGCTGCCCCAGCTGGCCAGCGCTTTGCGGATATCCGCCTCGGGGAACAGCGGATCGCCCGCCTTCAGTCCCAGCTCCAGCGCATGCTCGGCGCTGGTGCCGGCGTCCTTGTAGTTGGCCTTCGCCGCCAGCAGCAGCGCCTTGATCCAGACGTTGTACCAGTCGTCCTTCAACGCCAGCGACTGGTCGACGTAGCGCAGGCCGAGATCGTAGTTCTTCTTGGTCTCCAGCATGTAGCGGGCGGCGTTGGCGTAGGCGCGCCAGGTGTTGTCGAGCGAGCTGATGTTGGTCAACACCTCCTCGGTGGTGTTGACGCGGATGGGGACGGAGACCTTCAGGTTGTCCCAGGCGATCTCCAGCGTCGCGCCGTCGTCGCTGAAGTCGGGGATGGCGAACGCCAGCCGCTCCCGGTGCGGTGCCGGCTTGGGGTGAACCTCGACGCGCGCGACGTCGAGCTCGCTGCGGTAGTCGTGCCCGCTGCCCAGCTGGTCGGCGTTCTTGTTGAGGATCAGCGTCCAGCTGGCCTTGCCCGGGATGGCAAACAGGGCGTAGCTGCCAGCAGGGACCTTGGCGTCGCCGAAGCTGACGTCGCGGCTGAAACGAATCTTCGTGGCCTGGTAGGCGCCCAGCGACCAGAGCTTGTCGAAGGGGACGAGCGCGCCCCAGATTCTGCGCCCGGCGACCGCCGGGCTGCCGTATTCGACGGCAATCTCGGTCAGGCCGACCTGCTGGGAGAGCTTGCCGACCGGGCTCTCGCGCGGCAGCTCGAGATTTGCGACGGCGAGCCCGCTGGCGGCCCGCACCTCTGCGGGAGCCAGAGCAAGCGCGACGATCGCCGCTGACAGGGCGAGGGCGGGTGCGGTGCGCATGACGGGCGAGCCTACGGCCCACCCGGGTGAGCGACACGTTTCAGTTGCGTGACGAACTGATGACAGCGGCAAAACCCGCTGCGAATTCAGCGAACGCAGCGGACCAGCGCGGCGGTCTGGTTGTACTCCGTGAAGCCGTCTTCATAGTTGATGACCCATGGATCGTGGGCCGTCGCGCTCATCCCGCCGTACAGCGAGGACGACCAGTAGGGGGTCGTCGCCGCGGTTCCGGCGAACGTCGCGGTGTCGATTGCCGGCGAGACCTTGCTGATCGGCGGGACCTCGTCGACCAGCGTGGAGAGCTCCTTGATGCTGGGCGTCCGCCAGGTGTGGCCGTTGAGGCCGAGGCCGCTGCAGGTGGTCTGCGCGGTCGCGAAGTCGGTCGTCGTCGTGGTGGCGGTCGTCGCCCAGATGAGCTTGGTGTCGACGTCCTGCACCTCGCCGGTGGCGACCGAGACGTAGCGGGGGCTCGGCAAGGCCCCTTCGTCTGGTGCGGAGACGCAGCGCGCGTACTCGGCGGCGGTGCGGTCGCCCGCGTTGCTGGTCAGCCCCTCGGAGAAGTTCACGATCCAGGTGTCCTGAGGCTTGGTGGCGATCTGCGACACGACCCAGGGGGACGAGGTCCAGTGGTACTTGCCGCCGGGGACGCCGGGGAACGCCGTCGTGTCGATCGCCGGCCCGGTGCGCGTGAAGTCGACCAGCGACAGGAGCTCGATGCGCGTCGGGAGGCGCCAGGTCCGTCCGGCCAGCGTCAAGGTCGCACAGTGGGTGATCGCGTCGCACCAGGCGTACGCCTGCGACGAGGTGACCGCCTTTTGCCAGACCAGCTTGGTGACGTTGTCGGTGACGGTGCCGTCGCCGTTGTCGGTGTAGCTGGCTGGGTTGGGGAGCCCCGAGCTCGCCGGGTTGGGCATCGGCCAGCGCGCATAGATGTACGCACTCGGCGGCTGGTAGCTGCAGGTGGCGCCCCCATCCGTGGTGGTGCCGCCGCCGGTGCCGGTGGCGCCGCCCGTTCCCGTCGTCCCTCCCGAGGCTTTCGCGCCGGCCGCTCCCGCGGCGCCACCGGTCCCGATCGCGCCGCCTGCACCGGTCGCCCCACCGGTGGACGTTCCACCGCCTGTGCCAGTCGCCCCGCCGGTGGACGTTCCGCCGCCTGTGCCTGTCGCCCCACCGGTGGACGTTCCGCCGCCTGTGCCTGTCGCCCCGCCGGTGCCCGACGCCGACGATCCGCCCGTGGCGCCGCTCCCGCCGGCGCCGGGACCACCACCTGAGCCGCCACAGGCGCCGAGCACGACCAGGGACGCGAGCGCGACGAAACGAACGTGGGGCGTTGCCATCGGGCCTCCAGGCAGGGCACGGCCCAGCGCCGCGCGTGGGGCGAGTATATATCTGGAGCACCGAATATTACGGAGGTTCGGTTCCTGTGACTTTCCCGGCGATCGTGGAGGCCGAAAGGGACGCGGGCGCGGGCAAAACCACCGGCTTCGCGTCGGCGGTCGCTGCGCGTTCGTTGCAGACACAGGCCGGGCAGGTCGGCGCCGGTCGTGCGGCGAGCTCCCTGACCGAACCGGCCAGGGTCGCCAAGGCGGCGCTGGTCTCGATCAGCCTGTTGTCGGCGGCGGCGAGCTTCTCGTTCGTGGTCGCCACCCGTCCGTCCACCTCGCCGAGTACGCCAGCGAGGGCATGCACGTCGGCGGGGAGCTCCTTCATGCTCCCGACCGCGGTCTCGAGCCCGCTGAGCCCACGGGAGATCGACTGGGCTTCGGTGCTGAGCGCCAGCGTGGTCTCCTCCGAGCGCTGGAGACGCCCCGTGATCACCCGCCGCTCACGTCCGACGGCGTCGTCCATGTGGTTGATGATGTCCGAGGCCTTGGCCTGTTCGGCCGGCGGCAGCTTGTCGATGAGCTGCCGGATGGCGCCGGCGGTGTCGTGGATCGACGACAGGTTCTGGCGCTGGTCGTCGAGCGCCTGCTTCTCCTCGGCTGTCCGCAGCGCCAGGTGACAGAACTGCAGCGCGCCGAGGGCCCGCTCGCTGGAGCGCTTGTCGGCGTCGCAATAGATATAGAAGCTGCCGGCGGCGATCAGCATCCCGACGCTGCCGGCGAGGAGCGCGAAGTAACGCACCGGATGCGAGCGATAGCGATCGACGACGCCATGCAACCGTTCGCCCATCCCGCGCGCGTCGCGCCTCGCGGAGAAGAGCATGATGAGCCGCTCGACGTAGCCGATCCCCCCCAGCGAGACGATGGCCACCGTGATCGCCACCAGCCAGGGCTGGCGATGCGCGATGCGGTGCTGAACCGCGGCCTCCCGCGCCTCGACGCGTGGCAGATCGGCGGCCTGTCCGTCGAGCGTGCATCCCCCCTGGTTGAACCTCACCTCGCCGGGGCCGCCGCAGCCCGATGTGATGGCGATCAACGCGCCGCCGAGGAGGAGCCTGAGCGCGGCGTTCGTTCCGGATCTGCTCGGAGGGCAGCTCATGAGTCTCTTGGAGACCCATCTTGCAGGGAACGTTCCGGCGGAAGCAGCCCGCGCGCGCCGGTGGCGGGGGGGCCCGCCGTTCGCAAAATCACCGCCCGGCGCAGCGCACGATCAGATTTTGTTCGGGCGCCGAGACCGGTTGCGCGCCGCCGCCCGGGCGCCAGCCCGGCACGCCGATTGCGTTTGCGGCCTCACATGTCGACCTGTCGAACGATCCGAAGCCATGCGCCGCTCGTCGTTGTCGGGGCGCTGCTCGCTGCGGGGTGCGCGCCCGAGGTGCTGGCGATGCGCGTCGGGAACCCTGCGCGCGGCGGGGACGTCGCCGGCGCGATGCAATCGTACGAGCTCCCGCCGTACCGGCAAGATCACAGCTACGAGGCGACGCTGGAGACCTGGTCGCCTTCGTCGTTGATGTTCCGGATCCATCTGGTCAACGCGGACCGCTGCGGCCTGCCCTCGAGCTACTCCTTCGAGCTGGTCGACGATTGCGGGCGCCGTTACCCGTTCCAGCCTGCCGGCGGGGTCCAGGAGACCACCAAGCGGGGGCACCTGGGCGCCACGCTGCACGACGACTCGGTCGAGGGGGCTTTCGCCGTTCCGGTCGCTGCCGACACCCGGTTCGTGGTGCTGCAGATCCGTCCGGTCGCCGATCGTGGCTGCACGGCCGTCGACTTCCGCTGGGATTTCCAGGCTTAGTTGACGATGACCAGCTACGCGCGGGGGGATCCCAGGAATGCGACCCCGCGCTCCGTCCGGGTCGGAGCCTCGGGGAAGTGGGCGCGCGCGGCTCCAGCGTAGAGCTCGAGCATGGCGGGGCTGGAGAGCACGAAGCGCACCGCCAGCGGGGCCGCGTGCGCGCGAAGCTCGGCCACGACGGCTCCGACGGCGATCTTGGCCGCCAGCGCCGGGGGATAGCGATGGATGCCGGTCGCGATTGCCGGAAACGAAATCGAGGCCAGGCGGTGCTCTCGCGCCAGCCGGAGCGCCTCGGTGTGGGCCGACGCCAGGTTCTTGGCCGCTGCAACCGCGTCGTCGGCGTAGACGGGCGGGTCGACGTGGATCACCCGGCCCGCGGCCAGGTCGAACCCGGGTGTCGAGATCGCGTGTCCCGGGGAGAGCTTGCCGGTCGGAAGCTTCGACGCGCTCTGGTGAAATGCCTCCAGCAGCTCCGGTCCGGCGGCGCGCCGGATGGAGAGATCGACCAGGCCCGCACCGGCCGGGTTGACGATCGCGTCCGACTGTTCACGCGTCAGGTCTCCCACCACGAACTCCAGCACCGGACCGCGTCCCGCACGGGTGCGGGCGCCCTCGATGAAAGCGCCCGAGCGGACGGTCGTCTGGAGGAAGGGCGGAAGATAGTCCGAGCTGAAGGCGGTTGCGCTCACGTTGGTCTCCTTGTGTAGTTTTCTACTATAATAGACACGTCGATGCAATAGCGAATATCGGCCGCAGGCCCGTTTGGGTCCGATGAGTGCGGCATTTCACCGCCTCACCCTCTATGTGTGCTCCGGGGCCGCGGCCACGGGCCGGGGGTGCGCCCGGTCGTCAGCACTCGGACGGGTGTCTTGAGTGAAAGACAGATGATCTCTCGGGCGGGCCCGGACCAGGGCTGGCCGGGCGCGGGTGGGGTCGACGCCGCTTCACACTTCTTCACAGAGGCCCGTGAACGTTCTTAACGGGCGGTGCGTACGGTTGTCTCCGCGGGGCAACGAAGCCCCGCACCAACAAGGAGACGACAATGATTGGATGCTTGATTTTCGGGAGCCTGGCGGCCATGGGCATTGCCCGGGCGATTCATTTCCGGCGCTTTTACGGGGGCTGCCATGGGGGTGGCTACGGGGGCGGCTGGCACGGACACCGGCACTGGCATGGCTGGCACGGCGGCGGGCCCGAACCGCGCGAAGGATGGGGCGGGTTCGACCACGAGGACCACGGCGATTTCCGTTCGCCCTTCGCCGACGCCGACTTTCGCGGCCTGGGCGGCTTCGGGCCGGGGCGCTCCGGGGGCGGTAAGCGGTTCATCGTTCGCCGGATCCTGGAGCACGTCCGGGCCACCCCGGCGCAGGAGCGGGTCATCAGCGCGGCGGCCGAGGAGTTCCGCGAGGAGCTGAAGAAGAACGTGGGCGGCGAGGGGCGTCGCACCCGCAAGGAGATCGTGGAGGCGCTGCGCCGCAGCACCTTCGACGGCGTGCTGCTCGGCGAGCAGTTCGCGCGCCACGACACGATCTTGGAGAACGGCCGCAAGTCCTTCGTCGGCCTGATCGCCAAGATTCACGACGCGCTCGAGCCGGAGCAGCGCGAGCGGCTGGCCGACCTCGTCGAGAGGGGCCCGCGCCTCGGTTGGATGCGCGGGGGCTGGTAATCCCGCAACACTGGTAAGATCGACGGCTGTGGCGTTGCGGGTCCTTTGCATCGACGACGACGTCCGCCTGTACGAGCTGCTGGCGGCCTACCTCGAGCCGAATGGCGTGACGCTGGTGCACGCCGCCGACGGCGCGAAGGGGCTGGCGGCGCTCGGGGCGGACGTCTTCGATGCGGTGCTGCTCGACGTGATGATGCCGGGGATGGACGGCCTGGCGGTCTGCCGGCGGATCCGCGAGACCAGCCGAGTGCCGATCATCATGCTGACCGCGCGCGGCGACGAGGCGGATCGGGTGGTGGGGCTCGAGCTCGGGGCTGACGATTACGTCCCCAAGCCGTTCTCCCCGCGCGAGCTCCTGGCCCGTCTGCGGGCGGTGATGCGGCGAGCGCAACCGGCGGCCAGCGGCGCCGAGATCGTCGTCGGCCGCGTGGCGATCGACGTCGCCGCCCGGCAGGTGCGCGTCGGCGCGCAACTGGCCGACCTGACCGGGCTCGAGTTCGACATCCTGGTGGCGCTGGCGCGGCGCCCGGGGCGGGTGGTCCCGCGCGAGACGCTGCTCGGCGAGGCGGGGCGCCAGGACGTCACGGTGAACGATCGCACCGTCGACGTTCACGTCTCGCACCTGCGGCGAAAGCTGGGCGACGACCCGAAGACGCCACGCCTCATCAAGACGGTGCGCGGCGTCGGCTACGTCCTGTCGCCCGAGGCGGCGCGCGACGCGGGCGGTGGCGCATGAGGCACCGGGGCCGTCCCCCTGGCGCTGGCGGCGGCCCAGGCTGGCCCCCTTGGCGCGGTCCCTGGGGCTTCTGGGCCGGGCTCGATCCCGCGGCGCGCGAGCGGATCGTGGGCGAGATCCGGAACGCCTACGGCCAGCGTTTCGGCCGCCGGCATCCCTGGGACCGGGTTTTTCACGAAGCGGTCGGGCGCCGCCCGGGCTGGCACCACCGCATCCGCTGGGAGCTGCGGCTGCACTACGGCGCGCACCTGCACCGGCGGCTCTTCCTCTGGTTCGGGGCCACGATCTTTCTCGCCGTGGTGGCGACCGCGGTGGCGGCGCACGTGGGACACGGCTGGCTGGCGGCCCACCCGCTGCGCGCAGTCCTGCTGTTCGGGGTGCCGGCGGTGACGCTCTGGACCGCGACCGGGCGGGTGGCCCGGCGGATCGCGCAACCGCTCTACGAGCTGACCCGCGCGGCGCAGGAGCTGGGGGGCGGCAACCTCAAGGCGCGCGTCTCCGCGGCGGGGTTCGGGTTCGACGAGACGGCGGTCTTGTCTTCCGCCTTCAACGACATGGCGGCCCGGCTCGAGCGCCAGCTGGCCGAGGAGCGCGAGCTCCTGGCCTCGGTCTCGCACGAGCTCCGCACGCCGCTGGCGCGGATCCGGCTGCTGGTGGAGATCGGCCGGCAGGCGCGCGACGGCCAGGGGGGAGGGCCAGGGCAGGGAGGCGATCCGCGGACCCTCGACGAGATCGAGCGCGAGGCGATCGAGATCGACGCGCTCGTGGGTGAGCTCCTGGCCAGCGCGCGGATCGAATTCCAGGCGGTGACGCCAAAGCCGCTCGACGCGGTCGAGGTCGCGCGCCGGGCGCTCGAGCGCGCCGGCGAGGACGCCGCCAAGCTGGTCTCGGCGCCGCCGCCGATCCCCTTCGCCGCCGATCCGACGCTGATCGGGCGCGCGCTCGCCAACCTGATCGACAACGCGCGCAAGCACGGCAGCGGGCTCGTCCGGCTGGCGGTGCACGCCGACGCCGCCGGCGTCACGTTCGAGGTCGTCGATCGGGGACGTGGCTTCGCGCCCGGCGATGAGAGCCGTGTGTTCGAACGCTTTTACCGCGGGGCCGATCCCGACGCTGGCTCGCACGGATCGCTCGGTCTGGGGTTGGCCCTGGTCAAACGCATCGCCGACGCCCACGGCGGCCGCGTTCACGCGGCCAACGAGCCGGGGGGCGGCGCCCGCGTGGTCCTCCAGCTCCCGCTCTCGCCGGCGCGGGCTTAGCCCCGGCTCAGCCCGCGACCGGGTGCGGATTCAAGCCGGCTGAGCCCGTTGGTCTCGGCTCGGGCGGCGCGACCGCCGACGGCGGGGGCTCGGCGGCAGCAGCGCGACTCGACTGAGATCCGCTTCGCCGTTTCGGGCGTATCAAGGGCGAGGGGATCTCGCCCGTGGAAGCCGCACCGTCGCCGTCATGCCCCGCGCGCCCGCGCCGTTTCGACCGTGCTAGCGTCCACTGGTTGCAGCAGGGCCGTACAGACGAGGTGGACGACGTGGAGTGCATGGCGGCGATCGCCACGCGCGCCGATCGCGCCGCCTTCGCGCAGCTGTTCCGCCGCTACGCGCCGAAGGTCAAGGCGCACCTGCTGGCGCGCGGCGCCGCAACGGGTACCGCCGACGAGCTGACGCAGGAGGTGATGCTGATCGTCTGGCGAAAGGCGGGGCTCTACGACGCCTCGCGCGGGAGCCTGGCGGCCTGGCTCTACACGATCAGCCGGAACGCTCTCTTCAACACGACGCGCGGCGAGCGCCGCCGCAAAGAGGAATCGGTGATGGAGACGGCGTTTCCCGAGGCGGCGCCGGCCCCGACCAGCGAGCAGGCGCTGCTGGCGGCCGAGCAGGGTCGGGCGCTCTCCGCCTCGCTGGCGCAGCTGCCGCCGGAGCAGCGCGAGATCCTGGAGGGGACCTACTGGCGCGGACAGACACTGCAGGAGTGCGCCGAGGAGCGCCAGCTCCCGCTCGGCACGGTGAAGACGCGCGTGCGGCTGGCGCTCGAGCGGCTGCGCGGGCTCATGAAGATCAGGAGCACAGAATGACGCCGCCCGCCACCGGTCAGCTCTCTCTGCCGACCCACCACGTGCCGGAGCACGGTCTCGTCGAGTACGTGGCTGGCGCCGCCAGCGACGGCGCGGCGCTCGCCTTCGCCTGCCACGTTTCGCTCTGTGGAGCGTGCGCGGCCGAGGTGGCGGCGCTGGAAAACGTGGGCGGCTCCCTCTTGGAGGCGAGCCCGGGGCAGGAGCTCGCTCCGGGTGCGCTGGAGTCGGTCCTGGCCCGTCTGGAGACGACGCCGCAGCTCGCGGCGCCGGCAGCCGAGACCCTCGCCGTTCCGGCTTTTCTGGCCGGTTGCGATCTGCCGGCGCCGCTCTTGCGCGCGTTGCCGAGCACGCAGGGGTGGCGCACGGTCGTCCCGGGGATGCGGGTGGTCGATCTTCCCTTCGCCGTGCCGGGCGGCGCCGTCCGGCTGGTTCGCTTCAAGGGTGGGGTGACGATTCCGTTCCACGATCATGGAGGCCCCGAGTACATCGTGGTGTTCAGCGGGGCGCTCGAAGAGAAGAGCGACGGACTGCGGTTCGGGCGGGGCGACGTCTCGATCCGACTGCCCGGCGAGCGCCACGAGCAGCGCGCGACCCCCGGTGAGCCCTGCGTCGCCCTGGTGGTGAACGAGGGGGCCCTGCGACCCCTCACCCTGCGCGGGCGTCTGCTCCTGGCGATTGCCCGCGATTGAGGGTTTTCCCCAAGATTCGGAGCACCGACAGATCCAATTGGCCATTCCGCACCTACCTTCGGGGTCATCTGTATTCCAAACAAAGCCTGGAGGGTGTGATGAAGAGATCGATGGGATTCAACGGCGGCTGGTTGGTGGGCGCGCTGGCGGTGTCGCTGTTCGGCGCTTGTAGCTCGAGCTCGAACAGCTCCGGAACTGGAGGTTCCGGGGGCGGCGCGACAGGCGGGACGGGCGGCGGGGGCGGGCTGGCTGCCGGTGGGGCGGGCGGTGCCGCCGGCGAGGGGGCGCTCTACGTGAAGTACGGCGCAGCGATCCCGAAGGTCGTCGACGACGCGGTGGCCGGCCTCACGGCCGACTGCGAGCTGGCGCCCTACTTCGCCGTGGTGGGGACGACCGGTCACGACTCGGTGGCGCGTCTCAAGAGCTGCCTGCGGCTCCAATTCACCGCGCTCTTTGGCGGCCCGGCCACCTATCCGGGCGTGAACGACGAAGGGGACACCTGCGTCTCCATGACCGTCATTCACACGGGGCTGGAGATCCCGGCCGACAAGTTCGATCGCTTCGTGACCGACTTCGGCGCGGTGCTCAAGGCGGACGGCGTCGCGGACGCGGATATCACGACCATCGCCACCGCGGTCACGGGCCTGCAGCCGCAGATCGTCTCCAGCGCGCCGGTCGAGAAGAGCTCCTGCACCGACGCCGCGGTGGGGCAGTAACATGACCGCCGCCGTCGGAGAAGCGCGGGTTCCGCCGCCCCCTCTCGGGCGGCGGCGTGTGGTGCGCGCGGTCGCCACGCTGGCCGGCCTGGCCGGCGCGTTCGTGGCCGTGATGGGATTTCTGCACACGCCCTACGGTCGCCCGCTGATGCGGCGCCTCGGAATGTCCTGTCCGGCGATGAAGGTTTCGCCGGCGGCGGCCGAGGCGGTGCGTCTGCGCGCCGTGGCTTCGTTGCGGACGGCGGTGTCGTCGCCCGCGCGTCCGGCGCTGGGGCAGGCGCTCGACGTCAGCCGCGCGATCGACGTGAACGCCTGGACCCACGCGCGCGGTCTCGCCTGCGTCGAGGAGATGCGCCCCTCGCACGCGATCCGATGCGCTGGGTTGGTGGGGCAGCCGGCGCCTGACCCAAAGGCGCCGCCGGCCGAGCAGATCGTCTTCTCCTTCGCGCCGGACGGTCGGTTGGTCAGCGTCGATCGGTTGCGCAGCACGCTGACCGCGTCGGAGGCCTCGCGCCTTTTCTCGCTGGCCGCCGGCGAATTGACCGCCGCCCTCGGTCCCGGTGGTCAGATGATCGGCGACGCAGACCCGGCCTATCTCGCCGGCGGCTCGATGCACACCGCGCGGCTGCAGTACCGCTACTCAGACTACCTGGCGACGATCACGGCCATGAACATCTCCGGCCGCGTGGTGATGCACGAGCAGTACGAATCGGCGCGCGGGCCTATCTAAACGACTTCTGGAGCTCGTCGAGGGCGGCGCTGCCGGGGCAGAGCTTTTCGTAGGGGACCTGCGACAGCGGGACCTCGGTGGTGCCGCTGATGTCGTGCATGTCGCGCGAGTTGGTGTCGACGAAGAAGAGGCCGGTCGGGACCTCACCCTTGGAACGGTGACGCACGACCTCGTCGGCGGCCGACTGCCGATTGCCCGTGTCGTAGTCCTCCGCCAGCTTGCGCAGCCGGACGGTGCTGCCGTCGTGCAGCTTCACGCTGACCGCCGAGCCGGGGGCGTACTCGGTGGTGATCTCGGCGGCCGGCGGCACGAAGTCGGCGCTGATGATGGGCAACATCTTCTTGCGCGTGTTGAGGTAGCTCTTGGTCGACCCCTCGTGATCGTTGAAGGTCACGCAGGGGGAGATGACGTCGATGATGGCGAACCCCTTGTGTGAGAGGCCCGCCTTGAGGATGGGGACCAGCTGACCCTTGTCACCGGAGAAGGCGCGCGCCACGAAGCTGGCCCCCAGCTCCAGCGCCAGCGAGACGGGGTCGATGGGGCTGTACTGGTTGGCCTCGCCGCGCTTGCTCTTGGTGCCGATGTCGGCCGAGGCGGAGAACTGCCCCTTGGTGAGGCCGTAGACGCCGTTGTTCTCGATCACGTAGAGCATGTCGAGGTTGCGGCGGATGGCGTGCACCAGCTGGCCGACGCCGATCGACAGCGAATCGCCGTCGCCCGAGATGCCGAGGTAGGTGAGCTCGCGGTTGGCGGCGTTGGCGCCTGTTGCGATGGAAGGCATGCGGCCATGGGCGGAGTTGAAGCCGTGCGCCCCCCCCACGAAGTAGGTGGGCGTCTTCGAGGAGCAGCCGATGCCGGAGAGCTTGGCGATCATGTGGGGCGGCGTCTCCAGCTCGTAGAACGCGCGGACGATGGCGGCGGTGACCGAGTCGTGGCCGCAGCCGGCGCAGAGGGTCGAGGGCGCCCCCTCGTAGTCACGGATGGTGAGCCCCAGCTTGTTGGGGCGCAGGTGGGGATGGATGACGGCTGGCTTCAACGACGGCATGGCTAGATGTTTCCTTGCTCCCGCTGGGTCCGCTCCCGCTGGGTCCGTTCGAGCTGGGCGGTGATTCCGTCGATCACGTGGCGGGCCGACAGTGGAAACCCGCCGTAGATCAGCACCGACGAGAACTTCTCCTTCGGCGCGCTGGTCTCCATCGTCAAGAGCGTGCGCAGCTGGGCGTCGCGGTTCTGCTCGATGACGAAGACGCGCTCGTGGGCGGCCAGGAAGGACTCCACCTCGGCGCCGAACGGGAAGCCGCGCACGCGCAGGTAGTCGGCGATGATCCCCCGCTCGGCCAGCGCCTCGACCGCCTCGCGCACCGCCGGGTCACAACCGCCCAGCGAGATGATCCCGAACGCCGCGTCGACCTGCTTGTGCAGGATCGGCGCCGGGACGGCCGCCGCGGCCGCCTTGTGCTTCTTGGCCAGGCGGTCCATCACCTCCTGGTACTCGTCGGGGACCTCGGTGTAGCCGCCCAGCTTGTTGTGCCCCGAGCCGCGCGTGAAGAAGGCGCCCTTGCTGTGGACGCCCGGCAGCGTGCGGGCGGCGACGTGGTCGGCGTTCTCCGGCGAGTAGCGGAAGAACTTGGTCATCTTCTCCAGCTCCGCCGCGGCCAGGACGCGCCCGCGGTTCGGGCGGTAGCTGTCGTCCCACTTGAGCCGCGGGCAGACCCAGTCGTTCATCCCGATGTCGAGATCGGAGAGGAGAAACACCGGCGTCTGGAAGCGCTCGGCCAGGTCGAAGGATTCGACCGCCATGGTGAAGCACTCGGCCGGGCTCGAGGGGAAGAGCAGGATGTGCTTGGTGTCGCCGTGCGAGGCGTAGGCGCAGGCCAGGATGTCCCCCTGCTGCGTGCGGGTCGGCATCCCGGTGGAAGGTCCGGTGCGCTGGACGTCGACGATCACCGCGGGGATCTCGGCGTAGTAGGCCAGGCCGATCAGCTCGCCCATGAGCGAGATGCCGGGGCCGGCCGTGGAGGTGAAGGCGCGGGCGCCGTTCCAGGAGGCGCCGATCACCATCCCGATCGCGGCCAGCTCGTCCTCGGCCTGGACGATGCAGTAGTTGTTCTTGCCCGTCTCGGGATCCTTGCGGTACTCCGCGCAGAGCTCCTTGAACGAATCCATCACGCTGGTGGCCGGGGTGATCGGGTACCAGGCGGCCACGGTGGCGCCGGCGTAGACGCAGCCGAGCGCCGTCGCGGTGTTGCCGTCGATCAGGATTCGATCGTCGGTGGCGTGCATCTTCTCCAGGCGAATCGGCAGCGGGCACTCGAAGTTCTCGATGGCGAAGTCGTAGCCCGCGCGCAGCGCCTTGTGGTTCGAATCCCTCAGCGCCTTCTTTTTAGAGAACTTCTCCTCGAGCAGCTCGTCGATGACACCCATGTCGATGTCGAGCAGCGCCACCAACGTCCCGAGGTAAGCGATGTTCTTCATCAGGATCCGCTCGCGCGAATCGGTGAAGATCTCGTTGCACATCCGGGCCAGCGGCACGCCCAGGAAGGTGACGTCGGGGCGTGCCAGCGCGGCCTCGAGCGGCCAGCTCGAATCGTAGAGCAGCGCGCCGCCCGAGCGGACCTCCTTGACGTCGCGGGCGTAGGTCTCGACGTTCATGGCGATGACCAGGTCGTAGTCGAGCGCGCGCGCCGTGTGGCCGGCCTTGCTGACCCGCACCTCGTACCAGGTCGGCAGCCCCTGAATGTTGGAGGGGAACAGGTTCTTCCCCGAGACGGGGATCCCCATCCGGAAGATCGCCTGCATCAGCAATCCGTTGGCGCTCGCCGACCCGGTCCCGTTGACGTTGGCCAGCTTGAGCGCGAAGTCGTTGGTTCTGATCACCTGCCGCTGATGCACGTTTTTGTCCCTGCTTTGCCTTGCCTGCTTGGCCTATTGTCCGGAGGCGGGGACGTGGGGCGGGTGTTCGCCCCCTTTGGCGAGAGACGCAGCCGGGATGACCCCGGTTCCGTTCGGACGTTGCCCGGCCTTGGGAAGAATGAGCTCGACCCGCGCCATGTCCCAGGCCGCCGTGGGGCAGCGCTCGGCGCAGAGGCCGCAGTGGACGCAGACGTCCTCGTCCTTGACCATCACCCGGCCGGTCTGGGGCAGCCCGCCCGACACGAAGATCGCCTGGGTGGTGTTGGTCGCCGGCACGGTCAGTCGCTGGCGCAGCTCCGGCTCCTCGCCGTTGGCGGTGATGGTCAGGCAGCTGGTCGGGCAGACGTCGACGCAGGCGTCACACTCGATGCAGCGCTTGTCGGTGAACGCCGTCTGCACGTCGCAGTTGAGGCAGCGCTCGACCTCGCGCGCGGTCTGCTCGTGGTCGAAGCCCATCTCCACCTCGATCGAGAGCTGCTTGAAGCGCTCCTTGAGGTCGACGTGCTTCATCTTCGCCCGGTGGGCGGTGTTGTAGTCGTTGCTGTACGACCACTCGGTGAGCCCCATCTTCTGCGTGACCAGGTTCATGTGCGCGGCCGGCCGCTCGGTGAGCGCGAGCCCCTGGCAGTGGTTGTGGATCGAGATCGCCGCTTCGTGCCCGTGCGCGACGGCCCAGATGATGTTCTTGGGGCCCCAGGCCGCGTCGCCGCCGAAGAAGACCCCCGGCCGCGTCGACGACATCGTCTTCTCGTCGACCTTGGGCATGTCCCACTTGCCGAACTCGATGCCGATGTCGCGCTCGATATAGGGGAAGGCGTTCTCCTGGCCGATGGCCACGATGACGTCGTCGGCCGGGAGAATCACCTTCTCCGTTCCCGAACCGCTGGCGGCCGGCCGCTCGAACTCCATGCCGACCAGCTTCCCCTTCTCCAGGACGAACCGGGTCGGGACGTGATTGACCAGGATGTCGACCTGCTCTTCTTCCGCGTCCTCCAGCTCCCAGGGCGAGGCCTTGAAGTGCTGGCGGTCGCGGCGGGCCATCACCTTGACGTCCTTGCCGCCCAGGCGCCGCGCCGTGCGGCAGCAGTCCATCGCGGTGTTGCCGACGCCGATGATGAGGACGTGCTCGCCGATCGAGCCGATGTGGTCGAAGGCGACGCTCTCCAGCCAGTCGATGCCGATGTGGATCCGCTCGGCCGCTTCCTTGCGTCCGGGCAGATCGAGATCCTTGCCGCGCGGCGCGCCGGAGCCGATGAAGACCGCATCGAAGCGTTCGGAGTTCCCTGGCCCGAGCAGCGCCTTCAGGCTCTGCACGGGTGTGCCGTAGCGGACGTCGACGCCCTGGTCGACGATCATGGCGATCTCTTCGTCGAGCACGTGGGCCGGTAACCGGAAGCTGGGGACGTTCGTCCGCATCAGGCCACCCGGTCGCGTGTTCTTCTCGAACACCACGACCTCGTAGCCGAGCGGCATCAGATCGTTGGCCACCGTGAGCGAGGCTGGACCGGCGCCGATGCAGGCGACGCGCTTTCCGTTCTTCGTCGCCGGCGCCTTGGGGAGCCGCGCGCTGATGTCACCCTTGAGGTCGGCGGCCACCCGCTTGATGCGGCAGATGGCCACCGGCTTCTCCTCGACGCGCACCCGGCGGCAGGCCGGCTCGCACGGGCAATCGCAGGTGCGCCCGAGAATCCCCGGGAAGACGTTGGAGTCGCGGTTGAGCAGATAGGCGTCGTCGTAGCGCCCCTGCGCGACCATGCGGATGTACTCCGGCACGTTGGTGTGCGCGGGACAGGCCCACTGGCAGTCGACCACCTTGTGAAAGTAGTCGGGGTTGCGAACGTCTGTAGGCTTCACTCGGACGAGCTCACGAGCAAAAAACAGAGAAGAAATGACCAGGCATGCGACCAGCGTTCATGGGGAGCGGGGCCGGATCTACGCCTATGGAGGCGCGAACGCAAGCGGGCGGCAATTCGTTGCAAGGGTACCACGACGGTCATCCAGAGCCATTCTTGGAGGTCCGACGTCCGCTCCCCGGCGGCTCGACCGTGGCCGCTGGCGCGCCGGCCGATTCCCGCGCAAGCTTCGCCCCGAAAACAGGAAGTTCAACGGTACGGAAAAGGAGAACGTCATGGCGCTTCACATTGGCAGCTTGGCCCCCGACTTCGAGCAAGACTCGACCGAGGGGAAGATCAACTTTCATCAGTACCTGGGCGACAAGTGGGGGGTGCTGTTCTCGCACCCGGCCGACTTCACGCCGGTCTGCACGACCGAGCTCGGCCGCGTCGCCAAGCTCAAGCCTGAGTTCGACAAGCGCAACGTGAAGGTGATCGCGCTCTCGGTCGATCCGCTCGCCTCCCACAAGGGCTGGGTGGGGGACATCGAGGAGACGCAGGGCACCAAGGTGAACTTCCCGATCCTGGCCGACGGCGACAAGAAGGTCGCGACGCTCTACGACATGATCCACCCCGAGGTGAGCGACACGTCCACCGTCCGCTCGGTCTTCGTGATCGACCCCAAGAAGAAGATCCGCCTCATCATCACCTACCCGGCCAGCGCGGGCCGCAACTTCGACGAGATCCTGCGGGTCATCGACTCGCTTCAGCTGACCGACAGCCATTCGGTCGCCACGCCGGTCGACTGGAAGGACGGCCAGGACGTGGTGATCGTCCCGTCGCTGAAGGACCCGGAGATCATGAAGCAGAAGTTCCCCAAGGGCTGGAAGGAGATCAAGCCCTACCTCCGGATGACCCCGCAGCCCAACAAGTAAGCCTCTCCGGCTCAGGGAGGCGGCCGCTGCCACGAGCGCACGGCCGCCGCGGGGCGCAGGCCCTCGTCGTCCCGGAGGCGCGCGCGGTTACTTGCAGACGAACGACGTGACCGTCGTCGCGGCGAGGGCAGCGCTGAAGCTCCCGCCGTTCACCGTGACTGCAGTCCCGGAGGTGAGGTTGGCGCTGGCCGACGTCACCCAGGGGGTGCACGACGCCGGCGCCGTGCCGCCCGCGATGGCGATCGGCACGGTCTGCGACCCGGTGCCGTTGTTGATGGCCACGACGACCACCGTGCCGTCCGACCCCTTGTAGGCCGAGAGCAGGACGCCCGATGGCGCGCTGCCCGTCACGTCCACCCGGGTGTAGCCCGGGCGGACGAACTTGCTGTAGTTGCCGAGCGTGTAGTGGCGCTTGGTGTCGGTTCCGCTCTTGAGGTACAGGCCCTCGTTGTCGTCGGTTCCGCTCGCCTGATACCACCACCAGAGCCAAGCCGACGCATTGCCGTCCACCAGCGCCGAGTGAATCCAACCGGCGACCGCGACCCCGTTGTTGATGTCGCTGCTCGGCCCTTGCTCCGGCCACCACTTCACGCCGGACATCTCGGTCTGCCAGACCTCTTTGTTGGGCTTGCCGCCGTTGACGTCGCTCGGCCAGGGCATCGCCACCTGAGAGTCGTACTCGTGCACGCCGAGAATGTCGAAAGCCGCCCAGGCCGTCGCGTCCTTGGCCAGGTAGTGGCCATAGTCGTATCCCATGCCGGAGGTGCACGTGGAGGCGCAACTGTTGGTGTTCTTGTCCGGGAAGCAGCCGCACTTCAAAGGATCCGAGCTCTCGTGGCCGGCGACATCGGGTCCGGCGGAGACGTTGGACCAGGTGTGGAGCCACTCCGAGGCCTCGGGCGCGATGACCTTGACGCCCTTCGCTTGCAACTTCGGCCCGGCCACCTTCACCCAGGCCACCGTCTCGGTGGCGGTGAACAGCGTCGTGTCGTAGTCGCCGTTGCAGGGATCGGAGGTTCCACACGAAGCGAAATCGGGCTCGTTGCCGATCGACATGGCGTAGAAGCCGTTGCTGCCCGCGAAGTTGGCGATCGTCGTCGACCAGGAGTCATAACAACTCGACAACAAGTGTCCGCCGTCGTCGATGCTGTTGTTGGTCTTGCAGTTCGCGGGCGGGCTCCAGACCGACCCGATGAGCTTTGCGCTCGAGCCGGCGTTGGTCTTCAGGGCGGAGATGTTGCTCGACTCGAAGCTGTTGTAGAAGGCGCCCGAGGGGTTCATGCCGGTGCGCAGGATGGTCAAGCCCAGGCCGCTGCCCGACGTGCTGAAGAGCCCGCTCGCCTGCGAGCTGGTAAATTGCGTACCCCAGTTGTCGTTGATGCCGAAGCCCTCGATCGTCTGCTCCGTCTGAGCAAGCTGCACCGTCACGCTGGACGACGAGCCCCCACCGACGCCGCCGGTCGCGCTGCCGCCGGTCCCCGTGGTGCCGCCCGTTGCGGAGGAGCCGCCGCTGCCTTGTCCCGCCGCACCGCCGGTGCTGGTCGCGCCGCCTGTTCCGGTCGCGCCGCCCGTCGCTGCGTTCCCACCCGTTCCGTTGGAGCCGCCGGTCCCGGTCGTTCCGCCGGTGGCGTGTCCGCCTGTTCCCGTGGAGCCGCCCGTCGCCACGTTTCCACCCGTTCCGTTGGAGCCGCCGGTCCCGGTCGTTCCGCCGGTGGCATGTCCGCCTGTTCCCGTGGAGCCACCTGTCGCCGAGTTACCGCCCGTTCCAGTTCCGGTGGAGCCGCCCGTTCCCGCTCCGCCGCTGCTTGTGCCGCAGCCGCAGGCAAAGATTGCGCTCGCCAAAATTACGCTGCCAAGTCTGGTCTTGCCCACGTCGGCCTCCGGTCGGTGCCTGGTTTGGTTTCTCTCTAACGACCTAATCAATTCCCTCAATCACACCCGCGGATCGCCGCGACCGCGCTGTTCGCGGTCGCGGCCTGGTTCGCTCTCACGGCGCGACGACGGTCGCCCATCCGTTGCTCGGCATCGAGAACGAGAGCTTCTGGCCCTTGATCTGGACGACGTAGGTCGACGCGCTGCCGGAGTTGTACATGACCGCGACCTCGCTGCCGTCCGGGTTCTTGAAGGCGATGGCGTCGCCGCCGCTGGTCGTCACCACCTTCGCGCCGATCTGGACGTACTGCGCGCAGTGCCGGAACACGTAGTAAGCCGGCGTGATGATCAGCGCCTTCGAGGAGGTGTTCACCGTCAGCAGCGCGTCCTGCGCCCACGACCGGGTCGTGTCGTTCCCCTTGCCGACCGTGTCGAGCACCATGTTCCAGGCGTTGTAGGCGGTCACGCCCGCCTTGGTGATCGCGTTGCGGATGTAGTCCCAGGACTCGACGCCGTAGGCCTGATCGTTGGGCGCCGGCTCCACGTACTTCGCGAAGGGCAGGCCGGTCCCCGAGTTGGTCCCGGTCGGGTTCCACGGGTAGTTGCCGCACTTGTGCTCGGTCGCCCAGACCGGGAGGCCGCTGGTCATGAAGTTCGACTGACCGACGCCGCTGCTGAGACCCTCATAGAGGTCCAGCATGCCCCACTGCAGGCCCATCACCTTGGGGATCGCCTTGGCGGCCGAGTCGGCCTCCACGGCCTGGACCACCTTCAGATCGAAGCTGGTGGCGCCATTGTCGCCGTTGGACATCGTGCCGAGCATGATCTTGGTGCTGCCGGAGCTGGGGAACGCCGTCGCCAGCGGGCCCTTGAAGAAGGAGACGTAGTCCGCGGTGTTCCACAGGCAAGACGGATAGCCCTGCGCGTAGTTGGGCTCGTTCTGCGGCGCGAGCGTGTCGATGGTGATCCCCTGCCCGCCGTAAGCCGTCACCCACTTGGAGAGATAGGTGGCGAGGGCCGTCAGGTTCGCGCTGGTGGCGTTCATGCAGCCGCCATCGAAGTTCGTGCTGCCCACCTTGGCGCACGAGGTGCCGTTGGAGTTGCTGCCGCTGAACGTCTTCATCCAGGTCGGCGGGGTCCACGGGCTGGCCCAGAACCGGAGGCTGGGATTCACCTTCATCGCCGCCTTGACGTACGGGATGAGGTACTTCTGGTCCTGGGTGATGGAGAAGCTGCTCAGGCTGGTGTCGCCCGAGGTCTCGTCGTCGGTGTAACGCGCGAGCGCGTAGTCGCTGGCGCCGATCGGGATGCGCCCGATGCCGAAGTGGGCGGCGTCCGTACCGAACAGCAGGTCGAGCGCCTTGGCCTGATCGCTCGCGCTGAGCTCCAGCAGGTAGTTCCAGCCCATCTCATTGAAGGCCCCGCCGAAGCCCTCCCAGGTCTGCATCGTCGACGAGTCATTGACGGTCACGGTCGCGCTGCCGGTCGAGGTGGTCAACGTTCCGGTCTGCCAGTAGGTGCTGGCGCCGGTCGCGCCGTAGGAGGTGATCACAAGAGGCTGGGCCGGTGCCGTGCCGCCCGTTCCCGGCGCCGATCCACCGGTTCCGGTGCTGCTGCCACCCGTACCGGGGGCGCCGCCAGTGGCGCCGCCACCGGAGCCGCCAGTGGCGCCGCCGGTTCCCGGCGATGATCCGCCGGTTCCGCTGCCACCCGTACCATGGGAGCCGCCGGTGGAGCCGCCGCTGCCGGGCGTGCCCCCGGTTCCGCTGATGGCGCCGCCGGTCCCGGTCGTCCCGCCGGTGGAGCCGCCACAGCTCTGGCCGCTCGGACACTGGCACTGGCTGTTCTGACAGGTTTCTCCGTTCGAACAGGGGCTGCCGCAGCCGCCGCAGTTCGCCGAGTCCGACGCGGTGTCGACACAGGTCGAGCCACAGAGCGTCTGGGTGGCGGAACAGGCGTTCCCGCTGTTTCCACCCGTGTTGCCCGGGCTTCCCCCGGTGCTGGAGTTACCGCCCTGCGAGCTGCTGCAAGCGGCGGTGAGGATTGCCAAGCCAAGACCCAAGAGCGATACGCGTGCGTTAGTCATCACCACCCTATATTCCCGGGCAGACCGAAACGGCCGCTCCGTGTTGCGAACTCTAGTGCGATCTGGCCGGGCGCGAACAGCACGAAGTCGTCTCGAAAGTGGCGCATCCTCTCATTATTGGCTGACGCGACCGTTACACCCCAATCGCGTTTGCACAGCAATTATCTACGCTTCCATTAATTGGAACGAGCGTTCCCACGACTTGCAATCACGCGATAACGCGATCACGCGCGCGGTTCATCGCGGAGGATCGGCGGTGAGGACATCGGCGAAAACGGCGCCGCCGAGCGACCGGGCGCCTGGCCTCGCTGCCGCTGGTTGCGCGATCGGGCGTCGCTCAGGCAGGCAAACAGGCGGAAGTGATTCGGACCACGATCGGGGCCGCCGGGCAAGCTACCAGCGACGCAGGAACGAGAGCACGCACGGCTGAGCCGCGACCAGCGCGGCGAGCGCAAGGGGAGAGCGACCTCGGGAGGTTTTAGACGTGCGTCATATCGCCGGGCGACGAATCCTTCTGCGTCGCGCCGTCGTTATTGATGTTGTCGCTGCTGCTGCAGGCGATCGGAACAATCACGACCGCCAGGCCCAGAAGAATCCAGAACGCGAAACCAGAAATTTTCCGCATGTTTCCCCTCACTTGCTTACCGGGGAGTATAGCGTCGCGAAAATGACCGTCTAGAGCAATCGTTTGCCGAATGCTGGGCTCAAACTCTGCGCGCGCTCAGAGCTCGTGGAAAAAGCCGGGCCTGGCCGGCAAGCCAGATCGGCAGCTCGGCGAGCCCCCCGAGCGCCTGAAGCCCTGCGGCCATCGTCGTTCGACCGTCGGTCAGCGGCCCGGCGGCCATCGCTCGGAGCGCCCTCAGCGCGCGCCGCGACCGGAACTCGGCGTGCACGGTGCGCGACAGCGTCCGGTAAAAGGCGCGCGAGAAAGGGCCGGGGAACAGCGGATCCAGGTCGTCGCTCTCGCGCCAATTGCGCTTTTCTCCCAGCTGCGCCCGCACCCGTTCGTGGAAACGGGTTCCGGGCAGCGGATAGCTGACGGAGATCCCGATCTCGTCGGGGGCGAGCTCGCGGATGAGCTGCCGGGTCATCTCGATCTCGCGCCAGCCCTCTTCGGGATAGCCAAACTGCAGGAAGAAGCCGACGCGAACTTCGGCGGCGCGCAGGCGGGCCACGGCGCCGCGCACGTGGGCGATGGTGATCCCTTTGTCCATCGCGTCGAGCACCGCCTGCGAGCCCGACTCGACGCCCATCCAGGCCTCGGCGCAGCCGGCGCGGCGGAGGGCAGCGACGTTCTCCTCGGTCATCAGATCGGCCCGCGTCTGGCAGAGAAACGGCGTGGTCAGGCCGGCCGCCGAGATCTTCTCGGCGAACGGGAGCAGCCAGCGGGCCTTGAGGCCGAAGATGTCGTCACAGAACCAGAGGTGATCGGGCGCGTAGCGCTCGCGCAGGAGTCGGATCTCGGCGACGACGCTCTCGGGCGTTCGCGTGTGGTACGTGTTCCCGTAGACCGGCTTCGCGCACCAGTTGCAGAGATAGGGGCAGCCGCGCGTGGTGACGACGTTGAGCGAGAAGTAGCCGTGGCGGCGCCGCCAGAAGGCGCGGTAGCGCTCGACCTCGACCAGATCCCAGGCGGGGAGCGGCAGCTCATCGAGGTTCTTCAGGAGCGCGCGCGGGCCGGACTTGCGCTTCATCCCGAGCTGCTTCCAGACGAGACCCGGGATGTCGTCGACCTTGGCGGGCGCGGCGTGAGGAGCCGCGCCGGGCGCGGCGTCGAGGCGCGCCGCCAGCTCGCCCAGGGTCAGCTCCCCCTCGCCGACGATGATGTAGTCGGCGCCGGCGGCCAAATAAACGTCCGGGGCGTCGGCAGCATCATGCCCGGCGACGATCACCCGGGCTCCCGCGGCGCGCGCCTGGCGGGTCATCGCCAGCGCCGCCTCGCGCATGCGGCCCAGGCACATCTTGGTGAACCAGTTGAAGACGTCGTCGTAGATGACCACCAGCGTCGGCGAAAAACGCCTCAAGGCAGCCTCAAAACCGCTGATGTCGTCGTCGAGCATCGGATCGAAGAGCGCCACGTCGTGGCCGGCGGCGCGCAGATGCGCCGCGGCGGTGATGGTCCCGAGCGGTGGATACGGCTTGCCGATCGCGTGCTGCTTGCGATCGAACCGCAAGAGGTGACCGTGCGTGAAGAGGACGCGCGCCATGATGTTTGTGTGTCCGCCTCACCTGGCGGGCGGGGCGATGAGTATACTCCGCGACGTGACGGTACCCGGCGGCGGCGCGGACGCGTTCGACGCGCTCGCCTCTCGTTACGACGCGCTGTTTTCCCCGGCCGCGAATCCGCTGATTGCGCTCGCGCGCGCACGGGTGCACGCGGCGCTGGCGCGGCACTTCGCTCCCGGCAGCGCGCTCCTGGAGGTGGGCTGCGGCACCGGGGAGGATACCCATGCGCTGGCCGAGCGCGGTCACACGTTGGTGGCGTGCGATCCCGCACCCCAGATGCTCTCCCGGGCCGAGGCCAAGCTGACCGCGGCCGGCCGCGGCGCTGCGGTGCGCTTCGTGCGTGGCAGCGCCGCCACGCTGGCCGCAGACTGGCCGACGCTGGGCGTGCGCGTCGACGGCGTTTTTTCGAACTTCGCGCCGCTCAACTGCGAGCTCTCGCTGGCTCCGGTCCGCCGGCTCCTGGAACAGGCGCTCTTGCCGGGGGGACGTTTCGTCGGCGTCGTGCTGCCCAGGATCTGCCCGCTCGAGATCGCGCTCTTTCTTGCGCGCGGCGAGCCGCGCACGGCGTTCCGGCGGTTTCGGTCTGCGCCGGTGGCCGACGTCGATGGGCGGACCTTCCCGATGCGCTATTACGGCCCGCGGGATTTCGATCGGGCGCTCGGCACCGGATTCCGCCGGGTCGAGACCAGGAGCCTGGGGCTCTGCTTGCCGCCGCTCAGCTTCGGTCCAGGTATGGCGCGGACGCCGAGGTTGCTCGACGCGCTGGCGGCCCTCGAGGATCGTCTGGCGGGGTTGCCAGGCCTTTGCCACCTCGGCGATCACGTCATCGTCGTGTACGAGCGGGTCTGATGTCAGGGGCGCCCGCCGTGGAGCGACTCCGGGCGTGCGGGCGCGCCGCGCTGATGCTTCTGGCGGCGCTGCTCCCCTTCGAGAAGCTCGAGCCGCTGGCGCGCATCGGGCCGCTGCAGCTCTCCAGCGTCGAGCTGTTTCTCTATCTGGCGCTGGCGGTCTGGGGCCTCACGCTCGTCGCCGGCTGGTGGGCGGGCGACCGCGATGTGCTGGAGCGGCTGGAGCGGGCGCCGCTGGCGCACTGGGCCGTCGCGCTGTTCGGCCTGGTGCTTCTGCTCTCGGCGGCGCTCGCGCCCGCCCTGCGTGGGACGGCGCTCAAGTTCGCGCTCCGCAGCCTGGGGGGAATGTTGCTCTATGCGGCGGCCGCCGATCTGCTGCGCGCACCCGGGGCGACGGCGCGGGTGGCGAAGGCGCTGGTCGGCGGGGCGCTGGTCGCCGCGCTGCTGGCCGTCGCAGAAGCGCGCTCGGCCCAGGTCGGGGCGCTGCTTCACGCGTTCCACCTCAAGACCTTCGAGGCGCTCGGCCGCCCCCGCGCGAGCGGCCCGTTTCAATATCCCAACATCGCCGCCATGTACCTGGAGGCGGTGGCGCCGCTGGCCGCCGCGCTCGGCGCGGCGGCGTTCGCGGCCCACCGATCCCGATCCCATTTGGGGCTGGTCGGCCTCATGCTGGTGCTGTCTCTGTTGCTCGACGGTGTTCTGGCCACCGCGTCGCGCGCCGGCCTGGTCGGCGGCCTGGCGGCCGTCGCCGCGCTGGCGGTTTTCTACGGCCGGCAGCGCGAGACCCGCGCGGTCGCGCCCGCGCTTCTGGCGACCATGGTTCTGATGACGGCGCTCGCCTCGGGCTCGGCGCTGGGCGGGCGGTTTCGTTTTTGGCAGGACGAGGCCTGGTACCGCGCGGTCATCACGCCGGCGGCCGGGCAAAGCGGGCAAGTCGGGCGGCTGCCGCGGGAGCTCGCCCCCGGCGGCACGGCGACGGAGCTCCTGGAGGTCGAAAACCGCGGGGCGCTCCCCTGGCTGCGCGTACCGCCGTGCCCGGTGGCGCTCTCGTACCACTGGCTCGATGCGGGAACGGGCGCCGTGGTGGTGCGCGACGGGCTGCGCACGGTCTTACCGAGCGATCTCACCACCGGCGAGCGCGTCCAGGTCCGGGCCCGGCTCCGCGCGCCCTCTCAGCCGGGCCGCTACATCCTCTGGTGGGACCTGGTGCACGAGCACACCACCTGGTTCAGCGAACGGGGCAACCCCGGGCTGCGTGAGCCGATCGTCGTCAACGACCGGGGTGGCCTCGCAGCGATCGTGCCAGCGCGGCCCGCGGTCGTCTCCGGCCGGGACGTTCCGGCGAGAGCGGCGCAGTTTCCGATCGTTCAGCCGGGCACGCCCGACGAGAACTCGCGCAGAACGCTCTGGCGGGGCGCCATCGCCGCCTGGCGCGCGCATCCTCTCCTGGGGATCGGCCCCGACAACTTCCGGCACCTCTCGGGACAGTTCCTGGGGCGCGACCACACCGACGAGCGGATGCATGCCAACAGCCTCTACTTCGAGATCCTGGCCGACCTGGGGATGGCGGGCGTGCTGGCATTCTTGGCGATGGTCGCCGCGTTCGGGGGTGCTGCCCGCCGGGCGGTCGCGGCGCCGGTCAGTCGAATCCTGGCGCTCGGCGTGGCCGCCGGGCTGGCCACCTATCTCTTGCACGGCCTGCTCGACTACTTCCTGGACTTCACCCCGACCTACGCTC
Organism: uncultured Pseudomonadota bacterium; assembly: GCA_963847705.1. GTDB lineage: Bacteria > Myxococcota_A > Polyangia > Fen-1088 > Fen-1088 > JADGRB01. The sequence continues at coordinate 258,012 of CAWKBC010000030.1, forward strand.
TGTTCTGGCTGCTGGCGGGGATGGTGGTGGCGATGGACAGGTCGCCGGAGACCGCCGCATGACGCGCGACGAAGCGCTGGAGGCGTTGCTGCTCGTGCAGTACGTCGCGCTGATCATCGGAGCGCTCCTGCTGGCGCGGCTGGCCCACGTTGGTGCAGCGCACCTCTTGCGGTCGCTCAAGCCGCCGCTGGCGCCAGGTGAGTACGTCCATCTGCTGGTGGTCTTCCTGCCGATCTGGATGTTCGCCGCCGAGCGGCTGGGGATCCATCGCATCCACGTCGTCACCGGGCCGCGCACCGAGCTGGCGCGCCGGCTGATCCTCACCCAGGCCTGGGGGTTGGCGGCGGTCGCGTTGATCCTGGTGGCCGCGCAAACCTCGCTCAACCGCTCGCTGATCGGCATCTTCTTTCTTCTCTCCACGACGTTTCTCCTCGCCGCCAGCTCGCTCCAGCGTCGTTTCGTGGCCCGCCGCCGGGGCGATTCGCTGGTGCTGGTGATCGGCGAGGTGGCCGACGAGGCGCTCGGCGAGATCGAGCGGGCCCGCGGCCGGCGCGTGGCCCGCCGCCCGTTCTCGGGACCCGCGGAGCTGGAGGAGCGGCTGCGCCGGGATCCCGTCGACGAAGTCGTGCTGTCGGCGTCGCTGTCGGCGGACGACACGCGCGGCCTGGTCGAGCTGATGTCGGAGCACGGGATTCCGGCGCTGGTGCCGCTCACCCGCGGTGTCGACGGATTTCCGCCGCCGCAGGTGGAGCCGGTCGGCCTCGCGCAGTACCTCGTCTACCAGAGGCGCCGCCCGAGCGTGCCGTCGCTGGTCATCAAGGCGATCTGCGATCGGCTGCTCGCCGCGCTGCTGCTGGTGCTCCTCTTGCCTTTTCTGCTGCTGCTGGCCCTGGTCGTGCGGATCTTGGTGGGGAGCCCGCTGCTCTACGTCCAGCGGCGCGGCGGCCTCTACGGGCGCCCGTTTTCGATGCTGAAGTTCCGGACCATGCGCCTGGGCGCCGAGGCAGAGCGGGCGGCGCTGCTGCCGCAGAACGAGATGGACGGACCGGTCTTCAAGCTGACCAACGATCCGCGCGTCACCCCCTTCGGGCGGTTCCTGCGGCGCTTCAGCCTCGACGAGCTGCCGCAGCTCTTCAATGTGCTGGTGGGCCAGATGAGCCTGGTCGGCCCGCGCCCGCTGCCGGTCGAGGAGACCGCGGCGCTGGTCGGTGGACACCGGCGCCGCCTCTCGATGCGCCCGGGGCTGACCTGCTCCTGGCAGGTGGGGGGGCGGAGCGAGCTGCCGTTCAACGAGTGGATGGCGCTCGATCTCGCTTACGTCGACCGCTGGAGCCTGGGGCTCGACCTGGCCATCCTGCTCCGGACGCTCCCGGCGATCGTCAGAGGGCGGGGGGCGCGCTGAGCCGGGATTCCGCCAACGTCTCCAGGGAAGAGTCGACGAAGGCGCCGAAGCGCCGCTCGAAGCTGGTGCGATCGAAACGCTGGGCCGCGGCGCGCAGCCGCGCGGGCTCGAACGCCAGCCGTTCGAGCCGATCGAGGGCGGCGGCGAGCGCCTCCGGCGTCGGTTCGGCGAAGAGCACGCCGGTCTCCCCGTCGCGCACGGAGTCGAGCGAGCCGCCCGCGGCGAAGGCGACCACCGGCCGCCCGGCGGCCAGCGCCTCGACGGGAACGATGCCAAAGTCGTCGAGCGCCGGGTGGACGACCGCGCGGCAGGCGGCGTAGAGGCCGAGCAGCTCGTCGTCGTCGACGCGGCCGCGCAGCTCCACGTTCGGACCGGCCAGGCGGGTCAGCGCCGCGCGTTGGGGCCCGTCGCCCACGACGACCAGGCGCCTGCTCAGCCCGGGTCGCCCCGGTCGAGAAAAGGCGCGCACCGCCAGCTCGACCCGCTTGTAGGGGACCAGCGCCGAGACGCAGAGGTAAACGCCTTCGCCTGCCGGTGACGGCAGGGGGTCGGGGACCCGCGCGAACCGCACGGCGTCGACCGGCGGCTCGATCACCTGGGAGTCACGGCCATACACCCGGCGGATGCGCGCCTGCGTGTAGACGCTGTTGGCCGCCATCGCGTGCACCCGCGCGGTCGAGGCGACGTCCCACCGGCGCAGGCGCCGCGAGAGCGCCGCGAAGGCCGCGCGACCGAGGAGGCCGCCGGGCACCGCCGGCGCGTAGTCGTCCGCCGCCTCCCAGATGTAACGCATCGGCGAGTGGACGTACGACAGGTGCAGGGCGCGGGGGGCGGCGATCGCCCCTTTGGCCACGGCGTGGCTGCTGGAGATGATCAGATCGAACTCGCCAAGCGGCAGCGATTCGATCGCCTTTGGAAAGAGCGGCAGCAACATCCGGAAGCCGGCGGCGCCGAGCGGGAGGTGTCGGGCGAGCAGATCGGTGAAGGCGGTGCGCACGTCGTGCGCGGCGATCGTGGCGGAGACGGCGCGCCGCTCGTAGCGCAGGGTGAACACGGGGGCGCGCGGGTAGAGGCGGCAGAGCGATTCGAGCACGCGCTCGCCCCCCCGCATGGAGACGATCCAGTCGTGCACGATTGCGATCCGCGGCGCCATGACGGAGGTAGGTTAGCGCGCGGGAGCGCCGAGGGTGGTCAGCAGCCGGCGTGCGTCGTCGTCGGTGACGGCCAGCGCGCTCAAGCGGGCGCGGGCGCCGTCGGCGGTCGCCGCGTCGCCGAGGCGTCCCGCCGCCTGCGCGCGGGTGGCGAGCGCGCCCGGATAGTCGTGCAGGATCCCCAGCGCACGTGCGGCCGCTGCCGCCGCGCCACGGGGGTCGTCAGCGGCGAGGCGCGCGCGCGCAAGCGCCTCCCAGGCGTTCGCAGAATAGAGCTCCACCGCGAGCGCCCGCTCGGCGGCGGCGCCGGCCTCGGGCGGGTGGCCGGCCTCGAGCTCGGCCGCCGAGGCGCGCAGCGCCACCTGAAAGCTCCCGGGCGTGGCGCGCTCGGCGCGCGCCAGGAACGGCAGCGCGCGCTCGGCGTCGGCGGGGGTGTTGCCGGCACGGAGGGCGGCGTCGAAACGCGCGATGAAGTACGACGCCTCGAGCTGGCGGGCCGACCACCAGGTGACGAAGATGATCAGACCGACGGCGATCGGGGCGAGCACCAGCCGGCGCGCGCCGGCCCGTTTGATGGCGGTCGCCGTCGTCGCCACCGCGCGCTCGGGCTCGGTCGGCGCGCCGGCAGCGAGGAGTCCCACCGCGACGCCGAACAGAAAGACGGTGGCGGGCATGGCGAAGGGAAATCCGGTCAGGCCGCAGCCCACGAAGGCAGCCAGGCTGCCAGCACAGGCGGCGGCCGTGTCGCCTTCGCCGGGGAGGTCTGCGCGCCGTGCCGCGCGCACCCGGCGGACCGCGGCGGCGCCCAACGCGACGTAGAGGGCCAGCAGCGCGGCCAGACCGAACGGCCCCGTCTCGGCGAGCCGCTCCAGGAGATCGTTGTGGGCACGCCGCGGGACAGCCGTCGGTGACAGCACGCCGTCCTCGGTCGCGTTCGGCTCGGCGTAGAGGGGGAAGAGCACGGGAAAGTTCCCCGGGCCGATCCCCGTCAGCGGCTGCGAACGGTAGAGCGCCCAGGTCCGGCGCCAGAGCGCCAGGCGGGTGCGTGCGACCGGCGAGCTCGGATCGACGGCGTCGCGGACCACGCGCGTGGCGGGCTCGAACCGTTTGACGTCGAGCGCGTCGTGGGCGGTCCAGCGGCCGGGGATCGCCGCCCCGGCGAGGGCCAGCATCGCGACCGCGGCCACGGCGCCGACGGCCGCGCGTGACAGGCGAGGGCGGCGGAGCGCGAAGAAGACGCCGATCCCGAGCGCCCCGCCCATCCAGGCCCCCCGCGCGCGGGCCACGGCCAGGTAGCCGATCTCCAGCACCAGAAACAGCGCCATCATCCGGCGATGCCCCCGCGACGTCGCGGGGCCTCTCGTTTCGCCGAATCCGAGCAGACCAAAGCCGAACGGGATCGCCATCGCCACCGCCTCGGCGGCGACGTTGCGGTTGCCGAACGTCGAGCCGGGGACGCTGATCGACGGGATCGGCAGCGGCGAAAGACGGAGGTGCTGGGCGAGGCCGAGCAGCGCCACCAGGCCCGCGCTGGCGTGAATCGCCTCGCAGAGCCTGCGCGCGTTGCGGACCTCGGTGCGCGCCGCGTGGGCCGCGCCGACGGCCACCCCCAACATCGCCCCGATGCGGATGAGCTCGACAGGGGCGTACGGGGCGCCGGGCGCACCCCTGCCGGCCGCGCGCATCGCCGCGAGGACGGACAGAAGCCCGAACGCGGCGGCGGCGCCCAAGATCCTTCGGTCGCAGGCGCGGTCGCCTGGGACGCCCCCTCGGTCCTCGGGCGCCGCTCGCGGCGGCCACGATCCGGCGGCCCATCCCAAGAAGCCGCAGCCGCCGGCCAGCAAGAGAATGGCCAGCTTCGGGGCGACGAACGGCGAGTTGAGCGCCGGGAGGTACCCCAGCATGATCGCCACGGTTGCGACGGCCAGCGCGTTTCCGACCAAGGCGGCAGAGCGATCGCTGTCGCGGGCTGCGCTCATCCCAACCTACGCTACGCCGAGATGACGTCGGCCGTCGACCGGGGGCCCTGGGCGAGCCACTTCGCGCGCAGCTCGTCGAGCCGCGTCTCGAACCGCCGCAGCACCCGCCGGCGATGGTCGGAGAGGTGCAGCTTCAGAATCCCGCCCGACACCACCACGTCGGCGCGCGGCGCCCGGGCGGCGCGCCGCCCGAGATGAAACCGCCAGGCGGTCCCCAGGAGCTGCTCGACGGCCGCCCCCCCGAAGGCGAGCGCGCGCTCCCCGAGGCGCTGGACGCCCGAGCTGTCGATGGCGTTGGTCGCGGGGCGCGGTTCGTAGGCAGGGTAGAAATCGCGCACCCAGTCGCGGTTGGCTTCGACGAAGCGCTCGAAGGTGTCGAGCCCGGCGATGGGGACCAGCGACAGCGCCTGGTGGGCGGTGAAGAGATCGTGGTGATAGGCGATCTGCAGGTTGTTCTCGTCGACGAGGTAGTTCGGGCAGACCACGCCGCGCGTGCGGGTGAGGCGGCTGGCCAGGAAGAGCAGCGTGTAGGTGGTGAAGATCCTCCCCGCGGCGGTCACCACGAAGAGATCGATGTCGTCGCCGCCACGCGAGTTTCGGTGGGCGGTCCCGCCCGACAGCGCCAGCGAGCGAACGAACGGCAGCGCCGCCAGCGCCGCGATGACCCGCCGGTGACGCTCCAGGAGCTCGGCGGTCCGTCGGATCCCGTCGGTGCGCCGGACCACCAGCGCTTCTCGCCCGCGCAAGGTGAGATGACCCTGGGGGTCGAGCGCCAGCAGGTCGCGGAGCGGGAGCGCGGCGGCGCGGCGCGCCACCTCGGCGGCATCGAGGCGCTCACCCAGACACGAGCGCGCCAGATCGTCGACGGTGACGGCGGCGTCGAACAGATCGGCGTAGGCGACGGTGGCGGCGATGGCCCAGTCGCGCGCGTCGGCGCCGGCCGGCGGCGCGACCACCGCGCCCGCGCTGGCGGCGCGCCGCGGGGTCGTGCGGCGCGCCCGCGTCTCGTGGGCCAGCGCCCACAGACGCTCGGCCGCCGTCGACCAGGAGAACGTCGCCGCGCGCGCCAGTCCCCGCTCCCGCGCCGCCGCCCGGGCGATCGGGCTCTCCGCCAGCACCCTCAGCTCCGCGGCCAGCGCCGCGTCGTCGCCGGGGGGGACCAAGACGGCCGCGTCGCCGCTCACCTCTCGCAGCGCCGCGACGTCGGTCGCCACCACCGGCGTCCCGCAGGCCATCGCCTCCACCACCGGCAGCCCGAACCCCTCGAAGTGCGAGGGGTAAGCCATCGCCACCGCGCCGCCGTAGAGCGCCACCAGGTCGTCCTCCGGGACGTAGCCGAGCAGGTGCACGCGCCCCGTCCCGATGCGCAGCGCCAGCTCGGCGCGCAGCTCGCGGTCGCGCCAGCCCTTGGCTCCGACGGTCACCAGATCGAGCTCCGCGGCCGGCGAGCCGGCTGTCGCGCGCAGCCGGTCGAACGCCTTCAGCAAGAGCGGGAGGTTCTTGCGCGGCTCCAGCGTCCCGACGGTCAAGATGTAGGGGCGGGCGATCCCGTAGCGGGCGCGCACGCGCGCGATCGCCACGTCGTCGGGTGGACGGCAGGCGGGGTGGGGCGCGCCCGGCAACATCAAGATGCGCTCCTCCGGGACGCCGAGCAGCGTGACGACGTCGCGCCGCGAAGCCTCGGAGACGGTGCCGACCGCCACCGCGCCGCGCGCCACGACCGGAAGCAGGGGGCGCATGAGCGCGCGTTTGCGGGCGTTGAAGAACTGCGGCGTCCGGATCAGCGCCAGATCGTGCACGACGTTGACGTAGGGGCAGGGCGGAGCGAGCGGTGCCAGGTAGTTGGGGAAGAGCGCGAAGTCGGCGCCCGCCTCCTCGAGCATCCGGCCGGCGTCCCGTTGCATCCAGAGGTAGCGGAGCCGGACGCCGCCGGTGCGCAACCGACCGGCCCACTTGCGGGCGGCGGTCGGCGCCAGCTCGCGGTTGCCGATCAGCGTGACCTCGTCGCCGGGCGGCGCGCTGGCGATGAGCGCGTCGACCAGGTGCTCGGTGTAGTAGCCGACCCCGGTCCGTTCGGCGGTGCAGGTGGTGACCTCGACGGCGAGCTTCATGCTGAAAAAGGCCTCGGTTGTCGCGTCGGATCGAGCATGTCAGAGTCCGCTGGCGGCCGCGTTGCCGACGGGGATCGGAAAAGAATGCTCTGCGCTCGGCCGTCTTTCCATGCGCTTTTTTGCCGGGCGCTTTTTTGCCTGCCCGGCCGGCGTTCGCGACGGACCGCCGCATGACGGTGTCGCTCGGGCAGCTGGGCAAGCTGGGCAAGGACGGACGAACGGCGCTCGGCAACGTGGTCGTCAAGGCGCTCTCCGTCCCCGTCGAGAAGGCCTGCCGGCTGCTCCTCATGGTGGTGGCGGCACCGATCCTGGGCGCCGCGGCCTTCGGCAGCTACCAGTTCGCGTTTGCCACGACGACGATGCTGGCGCTCTGCACCGATCTGGGAATGGGCGTCTGGACCACGCGCGCGCTGGCCCGCGATCGGACGCGCGCCCCGGTCATCGTGGCCACCGCGCTCCGGCTGAGGTACCTGGCGTCGCTCCCCTACCTGGCGGTGGTGGCGCTCGTCGCTGCGCTGGCCGGGCCGGGCGACACCCGGTGGGCGCTGGCGCTGCTGGGGCTGGCGGCGCTGGTCAACGCCTTCGTCGATTACCTCCTCTCGATCTTCCGCGGGTTCGAGCGGCTCGTCGACGAGGCGCATCTGAACGTGGCGCGCGCCCTGTTCATCGCGGCCGGCGGCCTGGCGGCGCTGGCGGTTCACCGCACCGTCGGCGCGCTCGCGGCTGGGCTGCTTGCCGGCGTGGTGGGGAGCGGCCTTTACGGCCGGCGCCTCTTGAGACGCGGCTACGGGCTCGACGCGAAAACCAGCAAGTTCGATGGCGAGCTCTGGCGCGCCGCCGCGCGGGAGGCGCTGCCGCTCTGGCTGGCGACGCTGTTCTCGCTGCTCTATTTCAAGGGCGACGTCGTCATCCTCAAGGCCTTCGCCGGCGACGCGGAGGTCGGCGCCTACAGCGCGGCCTACAAGATCTTCGAGGGCCTGATGATCGTCCCGTCGGTCGTGCTGGCGGCGACCTTTCCGCCGCTGGCGCGGGCCAAGGGCGATCCGCCGCGCCAGCGCCGCTGGGAGCTGGCGCTGGCGGCGCTGCTGCTGACGCTGGGCACCGCCCTCGCGCTGGGCCTCTATCTGGCGAGCGATCGGGTCGTCGCGCTGGTCTACGGCGCCGGGTTCGTGCGGGCCGCGCCGTCGCTGCGGGTGCTGGCGCTCGCGCTGCCGATCCTCTTCCTGAACTACGGCCTCACGCACTTTCTGATCGCGCGCGATCTGGAGCGGCGCAACCTGCTGTTCGCGGCGCTCATGCTGGTCGTCAACGTGAGCGCCAATCTCCTGTTGATTCCCCGGCTCGCCGGTCCGGGCGCCGCCTGCGCCACCCTCCTCACCGAGGTGGCGCTGACGCTCTGCTGCGCGATCGCGCTGCGGCTGCGCAGCGGCTAGAACCAGCCCCCGAGCGTGCTCTCCGCGCCCAGGTACGCCCGCCGGTTGTCGATGGTGTTGGCGGTGTGGACGATGTCGACGTAGCCGTCGGGGCCGAAGCCGACGAAGAAGTGCTGGGCCAGATGCAGCAGGACGGGGGCGTAGATCTGGACGAAGGCCGCGTTCTCGGTGATCACGGTGTCGGGGCCGATGGGGAAGGACGTCCCGTCGACGCTCACGGAGCCCCCCATGGGAGCCGACAGCGTCGTTCGGCTCTGCCAGACCCCCAGCGAGAGCTTGGGCCAGAACGAGACCCGGTCCCCCAGCCAAAAGTTGCCGCCCAGCGCGACGGTCGCCCCGAACGTGAGGGCCTTGTCCCCGATGTCGATGCCGGAGGTGCTGTCGGTGTAGCGAAAGAACGCCGAGACCCCTTCCGAGAAGCTCGGGGCCGAGAAGTAGTCGAACGCTGGCTGGATGCTCACCGAGGTGCTCGAGCTGCCGCCGGAGCTGTAACCGAGGTGGCCGAAGCTGGCGCTGAGGGCGCCCGTGAATGCCATTGCCCCCGCGTCGCCGAAGCGAACCGGTGGCTTGGACGCAGCTTCCTCGTCGGCGCTGGGAAGCTCCGGCGTGACGACAGGCTTGCTCGCGCCGGTCGAAGTGGGCTCGAGGAGCAGCGGGGCCGGGGCAGCTGGCGGCGCGGGCGCTGCTGGAGCGGTCACCAGCGATGACGATGGGGGCGCCACCGGTTCGGCCGCCGGTTCGCCCGTGGGTGCGGCCGCCGGCCCGCCCGCGGGTGCGGCCGCCGGCTCGCCCGCAGGTGCGGTCGCCGGCCCGCCCGTGGGTGCGGTCGCCGGCCCGCCCGCAGGTGCGGTCGCCGCGACGCTGGCGCGAGGGTCACCGGCCAGGAACGCCGCGACCATCAGGGCTGTCAGCAAACCGCTCATCGTCGAGTCTCTGTATCACGATCGCTGCCGCGAGAGCTATCGACGCTTTGTTGTCGGCGTGGCCCGCGGGACGCCCCTGAGGAGCGCCGCGATCTCGGCGATCCCCAGCCGGCTGCCGGCGACGGTGAGCGGGGCCAGCGTCCGGGCGAGGAAGGCCAGCTGCCCGGCGTCTTCGAGGTCCGCGAAGAGGATGGCGGGGAGCGCGACGCCGGAGGCGCGAAGCCGTCGCAGGATCAGGATCCCCTGCGTCTCGGCCAGCCGCGTGCGTGTCCCGGCGTCCATCGCCGCGGGCGCCGGTCCCTGCTCGTCGACCAGCCGGTCAGCCGGCGTGCGGCGAAAATCGAGATCGAGCAGGAGCGCGTCGGCGTCCGCCGCGGCGTCGCGCGCTTCGCCGAAGTCCTGCGCCGGGAGAAAATCGAACGACTCGCCCAGGAAGCGCCGGAAGCGCTCCAGGTACTCGGCGCCGTCCTCGCAGACGACGAAGCGGAGGCGGGCCTCGGCCGGCGAGGTCACAGCGGAAACGACGCCCCCACCAGCTTGACCAGCGGCGCCGGCTCGGGACGCACCACCAGATGCCCGCGCCAGGCGCGCACCAGATCGCGCACGATCGCCAGGCCCCGCCCGCTCTCGCGCGCCTCGATCGACTCCAGCGTCAACGCCGCGGGCGCCGAGTCGCCGACCAGCAGCGTGACCCACTGGCGCCCGGTCACGTCGCGCTCGCGATCCGCGCGGATGACCACCCGAGCCTCGGGCCTGCCGTCGACGGCGGCCTGGGCGTTGCGCAGGAGGTTGCTGAAGACGGCTGCCAGCGCGTCGAGCTCGACGGGAAAGTCGAGATCGAGATCGGCCAGGGAGAGACCGGGGGCGGCCCACCCGTGTCCCCCCTGTCGCCGCTCGGCCTCGACGGCGCCGACCCAGCGCGAGAGCGCCCCGGCGTCGAGGCGGGTGCGTGGGCCCATCTTCAGCAGGGCGTCGAGCGCGTCGGCGTGCAGGCCGCGCAGGCGGCGATCGATCGCGGCGAGCTCGTCGCGGCCGTCGCGCGGCGCGCGCGTGGCCAGGAGCTCGGCGCGGGCCAGCTCGCGGGTGAGCGCGCCGAAGACCGGCTCGCGCGCCAGCGGCCGCAGCGGCGCCCCCGCACCGCGCGCCGCCCGCACCAGGCGCTCGTAGATTCCGGTCACCACCAGCGAGGTGGGGCGTGGCTCGGTCAGCGCGCGGGCGATCTCCTCGGGGGCCACCCGCGGATCGAGCGCGGCGCCGATCACCCCGGCCCGGTGCTTGAGGACGTCGTGGCGCAGCTCGGCGACGGCGCCCGCCACCTCGGGGAAGAGAGCGGGCCGCTTGCGCAGCGCCGCCTCGACGGTCCGACCGCCCCAGCGGCGTCGGGCCAGGAGCGCGAGCGCCGTCAGCGCCAGCGCGAAGGCGGCCAGCTCCATGCGCCGCCGCCGCGCGCGCCGGGTCTCCTCGGCGGCGTGCCACGACTGGGAGAGCTCCCGCTCGGCAGCCTCGGCCGCCGGAATCCAGCTGTCCGCCGGGACCGGAGCTCTCGCGGCGAGGGCGAGCGCCTTGCCCACCCGCGTCCGGGCCGCGGCGGCGTCGCCTGTCGCGCTCGCCGGGAGCTCCAGCCGGGCCAGCGCCCACCAGGCTGCGGCGACATCGAGATTGGCCGCCTGCTCGAGCCTCCGGCGATCGACCAGACGCAGCTCGCTGTCGGGGAGCCTGGCCGCCAGGCGCGCCAGCCGGACCAGCGCGCCGCGGTCTCCGGCGGCGCCGGCCATCTCGTAGCAGTCGCGCGCCGCGGCTCGCTGATCGGCGTATTCGTAGACCATCCCGATCGCCACCAGCCGCTCGGTCGGCAGCTCGCGCGTGCAGGTCCCCCCGAGCGCGCGCAGCGCCGCGTCCGGTCGATCTTCGATCAATCGAATGCGGGCCAGCAGGCGAGGAGCGAGGTGCGCGTCGTCGCTGCGTCCGTCGCGTTCCGAGGGGTCGGTCTTCTCGCCGAGCCCGGCGCGGAGCGCGCGTGCCTCGGCCAGGTGCTCCGGGTTGGGCTCGCGCGCCACGTAGGCGACCAGATCCGCCAGCGCACCGGCGCGGTCGCCCGCCACGGCGCGGGTGGCCGCCCGCGCGAACCGCGCCTCCTGCACGTCGAGCGCCACGGCACGATCGATCCAGGGGGCCACCAGCGCGTCGCTGTCGGCCACCAGCGGGCCGGTTTTGTCGGCCTGGTCCGTCTTGTCGACCTTGCCCAGCTTGCGCACCCCGTCGGCCAGCATCCACAGCCCGGGGCCGTCGTCGTGGAGCGCATCGATCGTCGCCTGCGGCACGGTGCCGCCGAGCGCGTAGAGCGACACCGCGGCGGCGGCGAAGCCGGGCGAATCGGCCAGGGCCGCTTCGACCAGGTCGCGCCCCATGCCGATCGGATCGCCGACGTCGATCCACTCCTCGGCCTGCTGATAGAGGGCGCGCGCGTGCTCCGAGGGCGCGGCGCCTCGCGGCGCAGGCGCGCTGACCACGGCGCGCCGGCGGGCGATCTGGGCGCGCAGCTCGCGCAGATCCGACCAGGCCGGCTCGAGCGTGAGCGCCTGGCGCAGGGCCTCGTCGGCGCGATCGAGCTCCAGCGCCCCGCCGTGCGCGGCGAGCAGCCGCCCGAGCGCGCGCCAGGCCTCGGCGTTCGACGGCGCCAGGTTGACGGCGATCTCCAGATCTCGAATCGCGTCGTCGACCCGCTCGGCCGCCTCGAAGCGCTCCGCCTCCGCCGCCAGCCGCCGGGCCGTCGCGGGCGCGGGCGCCGGCCAGTCCTCGAGCGCGCGGGCCCGCTCGTCGAGGGCGATGGTGTCGAGCAGATCGAGCACCCGCTTGCGCTGCGCGCGCGACAGCGGCGGCGCCTCCGGGGCCAGCAGCGGTTGCAGCCGGGCCCGCGCCGCGGCCGTCCGCCCGACCGCCCGCTCGAACCCGGCCAGGCCGAGCAGCAGGTTGAAGCGCCCCTTGCGATCGTCCTTCAGCGCCTCCAGCCCCTTGTCGAGGAAGGCGACCACGGCGTCGCGCCGTTCCCAGCGCGCCGGATCCTCCGCCAGCAGGTCGGCCAGGTTCACGTAGGCGTAGTAGCGGCGCGGGTCTTTTTCGATCGCGCCGCGCAGGACCGCCTCCGCCTCGGCGCGGCGCCCCGCGCGCCCGAGCGCGAACCCCAGATCGGTCGCCAGCGCCGCGTTTCCCGGCTCGCGCGCGGCGGCCTTGGCGAAGAGCTCCGCCGCCTCGGCGTAGCTCCCCGCGCGCAGCCGCGCCATCGCCTGCGCGTGCTCGCCGCGCAGCGCCGCGCGCGCGTTGGCCGGCGCCAGCGACGGTGCGGCGGATTTGGAGGGAACCAGAGGTACGGGGGGCGCTTCCGTCGACGGCGGCGCGGTGCCGCCATCGAGCGCCCCGAGCGCCAGAACGACGGCCGTCGTCACCGCGCCGAGCGCCGCGATCACCCGCGGGCTCCGCGCAGATCGCGCAGCCGCAGACCGAGCTGGTTGAGACGCAGGTGGACCTGTCGGGCGGCGCCGCGCGGGCCCAGGAGCTCGCGCGCCATCCGCTCGAGATCGCCGTCGCAGGCGTCGAACATCGCGCGCAGGTACTGCCGCTCCACGTCGGCCGACAGGCGCGCGAAGCTGGCGGCGGCGCCGATCGCCACCTCGACCCGGCGGACGCCGCCGCGCTGCGCCGCCGCCGAGGCGCGTGCCCTGGGGGTGGTCACCGCGCCGAGCAGGCGCGCGATCAGCGGGTCGGGGACGTCGAGCACCGCCGGGCCGCGCGCGGCCGTGGCCGCCGGCCCGGCGTCGAGATGCTGGGTGAGCGCGAAGACCAGCGCGTTGGCGGCGAAGAGCCGCAGCTCGCGGTGATTGCCGGGCCATTCGTGCGCCACCAGGCGCTCCAGCGCCTCCCGGCTGATGAAGACCGAGAAGGCGTCGCGCCGGGCGGCGGTGGCGCGCGGACGGCCGAACACCACGACGTTCTCGCCGTCGGCGAAGTCGTCAGGCGTCGGGAACCGGGCCAGGTAGGCGCGGGCCAGCGGCCGCAGCGGCTCCGAGCGCAGCGCCTCGAGAAACGCGAAGCGGACCAGGTCGGGGAGATCCTCGCGCCGCTCGCGCAGCGCCGGCACCCGCAGCCGCGTGGCCGGGTTGAGCCGCATGTAGAGATCGGCCCGGAAGCGCCCGGCGTGCACCAGCGCCTCGACGTCCTCGTGCGTGGCGGCCACCAGCTTGGGGGCGGCCGGCCGGGCCCGCGTGTCGCCGAGCCGCGTGACCGTGCCCCGCTCCAGCACCAGCAGGAGCTGCCGCTGCAGATCGAGCTCCAGGTTGGCGATCTCGTCGAGGAACAGCGTCCCGCCGTGCGCCTGTTCGAACACGCCGGCGTGATCCTCGACGGCGCCGGTGTAGGCGCCGCGCCGCGCCCCGAACAGGTGCGCCGCCAGCAGCGCGGGCGGCACCGTCGACAGATCGGTCACCACCAGCGGCCCCTTGGCGCCCGAGCGTGGGTGGATCACGTGCTCCGCCAGGAAGCTCTTGCCGGTGCCGGTCTCACCCTCGACCAGGAGCGGCAGCGGTGACCGGACCAGCGTCTCGATCTGGCGCCGCAAGTCGGTCATGGCGGGCGCGCGCCCCCAGAAGATCGGTCCCTCCTGCGCGCTGTGCGACAGGGCCAGCGCGCGCGAGATCTCGGCGGCCAGGCTGCGGCTGTCGACCACCTCGTTCTCGCACAGGTAGACCAGGGGATCGGCCGGCCGCTCGGCGCCGAGGTCGGAGCCGGTGGTGGTCAGCATGACCACCGGCAGCGTCGGATAGGTGGCCCGCAGCTTCTCCAGAATGAGCAGGCCCTGCCGGCGCCGCAGCTGCTCCAGCGCCGCGCGCCGCAGCTTGGCTTCGACCGGCAGCTCGGACTTGTCCTCGGGGAGCAGCCGCTCCTCCGGCAGCGCGAAGTGCAGATCGAGCACCACCAGATCGGGCAGCGCCGGCTGCCGCCCCAGCGCCTCGGCCGCCTCGGCGTAGTCGTGCGCGCAGCGCAGCGGGCAGCCGCGCGTCCGCTCCTCGCAGACCTGGCAGGGGATGCGGCGGTCGCAGCGGGTGACGGTCTCGAACTGCGGCATCTGCCGGTGGACCATCTCCACCGTCTGGTCGCGATCGTCGATCACCAGGAGACGCGGCATCGTTACTTCCCTTCTCCCTGTTTCTCTTCCAAGGAGCGCGCCAACGCGTCGAAGGCGGGCTCCAGCGCCAGGACGCCGTCGACGTCGCCCGCCGCGCCCGCCGAGACGGCGCGGGTCAGCGCCGCTTCGAAGCGCCCGAGCGCGCCGCCGCTGGCCGCGCCGTGCGGCCCGTCGGCGGCGAGCGCGCGCCACAGAGCGTGCGGGGTGGTGGGGGCGCCTTCATCGTCGACGAGATGGGCGACCAGCTCGCCCGGGGCTGGCACACCGCCCAGGTCGCGCCGATCGCGCGCCGGCCAGACCAGCCGCTTGACCAGATCGTGCCGGACGCGGGCCAGCCAGCGGTCGTTCTCCACGCTCTCGATTGTATAGAGTTAAATATTTAAAAGGTAGAGCCACGGCTCGGGTGGGGCGCGGGGGGCTCGCTGGCGCGCGGGGCGGCCCCGGCACGGCGGCTGCAATTCGGACAGGCGTCGCCTTCTGACGTCCGTCGAACAAGGAGCCCGCCATGGAACCGTTCAAGCACCGCTTCAAACAGCTCGTCTTCAAGAGCTACGTCTTCACCCGCGCCGCCGGCGCCGCCGTCGTGCTGGGCTGCATCGAGGTCTTCGGCAGCCCGCGCGGCCGCCGCTACCTGGGCGGCGCCGCGCTGGTCGGCTGCGCGCTGCTGCTGGTGTTTCGCCCGCCCGTGCAGGTGGTCGCGCCCGGCGAGATCGGCGTGCGCCTCAACCGCCTCACCGGCGGCGTCAGCGTGGTCCCTTCCGGGCCGACCTTGATGGTGCCGCTCGTTCACGAGCTGCGGCGCTATGACCTTCGCGATCAGGTTTACCGCCCGCAAGAGAGCGCCACCGCGGAGGGGGCGGCGCCGTTCCAGTCGCTCGAGGGGCTGTCGGTCGGGGTGGCGGTGACCGTGCGCTACGCGCTCGATCCGGCCCGCGTCGGTGAGGTGGCCAAGCGCCTGCCGGCCAACGTCGGCGCCGATCTGATCGAGCCGGTCGTCGACGGCGTCCTTCACCACGCGCTGTCGCGGCACACGGTGCGCGAGATCTTCAGCGACAAGCGGGTCGAGATTCAGGACGACATCCAGGCGGAGCTGCGCGAGCTGCTCGGCAAGGATGGGATCACGGTCCGCTCCCTCTACCTCGGCCACATCGATCTGCCGGCGCAGTACCGCGCCGGCCTGGAGGGGATGCTCGCCGAGGAGCTGGCCAGCGAGAAGATGCGCTACACGCTGCAGCTCAAAGAGAAGAAGGTGAAGGAGTCGGAGCTGGAGGGCGACGCCGCCAAGGTGACGCGCGAGAGGGCTGCCGAGGCCGCCGCCTCCGAGGAGATCATCGCCGCCAAGGCGCGCGAGGAGGCGATGAAGCACGTGCTGCCGCTCAAGGAGAAGGAGATCGAGCAGCGGCGCCTGGAGGCCGAGGCGCGCAAGGTGCAGCGGATGAAGGACGCCGAGGGTGAGGCGGAGGCGCGCAAGATCGAGACGGTCGCCGAGGCCGACTCGCGCCGCAAGCTCTCCGACGCCGACGCTTACCGCATCGAGGTGACCGGCAAGGCCAACAACGCGCAGATGGCGCGCGAGTCGGCGCTCATCGCCAGGAACCCGCTGCTGATTCAGAAGACGCTGGCCGACAAGCTCTCCGACAAGATCCAGGTCATCGTGGCGCCGCCGTCGGCGGGCGGCTTCTTCGCGGGCGGCCTGCTCGGGATGCAGAGCCACACCGCCGGCGCGGCCACCTCACCCCCGGTCGCCGCCAACGTCACCCCGGCCAACGACAACGCCGCGGAGGGGGAGTAACCATGACCCCCGCGGTCGTCTTGCTGGTCGCCCTGGTGGCGGAGGATCCGGCGGTCCTTCGCAACGCTCCCCGCGACAACGCCCCCGCGCAGGCCACCTTGTGGCGCGGGGACTGGCTGGAGGTGCGCGGCGAGAGCGCCGGGTTCCTCAAGGTCTACGACCACCGGCACGAGCGCCCCGGTTACCTGCGGCCCTCGCAGGTGCGGGAGTACCGGCTGGATGAAAGCGCAGCGCCCGAGCTGGCCGCGGTCGTTCGCTTTCTGCGCGAGGCCAACGGCTCCGAGTCGCTGGGGATCGGGTATGCGGCGCTGGCGCTGCGGGCGGCGCCGGCCGGCACCGACACCAGCGAGCTCCTGGCCGCGATCGGCGGCATGGCCGACCGGCTGGCGCGGCGCGCTTCGGCGCGGCGGGCCGACGCCAGGGACGCCACGCTGGCGGCGCACGTCGCGGTCGCCGAGAGCTACGGCGTGAAGTTCGAGGTCACCGAACCGGAGGAGGTCGGCGGGCGCGCGCGGATCTGCTACGACGGCGAGGCCTGGGCGGCGGTGCTGGCGTCGCCCGTGGCGGCGCCGGCCGAGCGGGCCCGCGCGGCGCTGTTTCTCTCGGTGGACCCCTGCCGCGATCCGGTGCAACCGCCGGCCGAGGCACGGCTCTGGAACGATCGCCGCCTGCGGGCGCTGGAGACGGTCGACCTCGTGGCGGCGGGCGCGCTCCCCGCGTCGCTCGGGGGTCGGGTCCGGTTGCGCCACGCCGAGGCGCTGGCCTGGCGGGCGTTCGACGAGGCGAGGCAGGCCCACGCCGAGGCAGCATCGCGCGCCGAGGGGGCGGCGGTGCGGGAGCTGGCGCTCTGCGATCGCGGGGTGCTGGCGCCGGAGGATCTCGATCTCTACGACGAGACCGCGGTCCGCGTGGCTGCCTCGCGCTGGGCGGCCGAGACGCCACCCAAGGAGAAAGCGAGCCGCGCCCGCAAGACGGTCGTCTCCTTCGCGCCGCGCGCGCCCGGGGAGACCTGCGTCCGACTGACCGACGGTGCGGCCGACAAGGCGCAGCTCCTGGGGGAGCGCTGCACGTTCGGCGTCGTCTGGCCGAGCGCGCTCCGCTGGGCCCCCTCGGGCGACCTCGCCACGCTGGCCGTTCAGCCGCTCCCTGCCTGGACGGAGCTCTGGGTCCTGCGCCGGGCCGCCGACGGCAGCTGGGGCTTCGACACCCTCACCGCCGCCGCGACCGATCCCGACGTCGGCTACGTCGAGTCAGCCGGGTTCTCACCCGACGGTGGCCGCCTGCTGGTCGTTCGCGAGGCCCGCGCCGCGGGCCACCTCTCCCGCCGGTTTCAGGTGCTGCTCACCGGGGCGCTCTCGGTCGAGACGTGGGCCAGCAGCGCCGACAAGCTGGTCGCCTTCAAGCGCTGGAGCGCCCCGTCCTGGCGGGCCGGCACGCTGGCGTTGAGGTAACGCCGTACGCACCGGCCTGGGTGAACGGCCGGGCGGACGATGAAGCCCGCCCCTCGCGCCGCTCGTGCGCGGTGACGACGCGGAAGATCTGGCCGGCGCCGTCGTTGACTCCAGCAGTCGCCATGTTTTCTCCCTAGGTATCGTTTCTGATGTGTGTGAAGCGCCCCTGGTTACACACCTGCTTTTTTCTGCGTCGAAAAACGAGACGGAAGAAGAGTCGGTCTTACAATGATTAAGTTCGAACGTGACTCAAGCGTGGTGAGGGACCGACGATGCAATCAGTTATGAGCGACGTCGAAGCCTTGTTGAGCGTCGACGCCGGGCGCGTGCCGCCCGGGACGGTGGCATTTTTTGCGCGCGATCCGGAGCGGACCAAGCGGCGCGTCCTGGCGGTCTTTGCGGTGCTGGTGGGCAGCGCGGCGGTCGCCAGCCTGCTCGCCGGGCTGAGCCGGCCGCCGATCGCCCTCCTGGCGCTGGCGACCATTGGCCTGTTCGTCATGGCGCTGCCGCCCGAGCGCGATCCCGAGACGGCCGGACACAAGCGCGCGACGCTGGTGCTGACCCCGAACGGAATGATCGTGCGCGACAACTCGGGCCTGCGGAGCTGGAGCTTCGACGACCTGGTCGACGTTCGGCCGTTTCTCCATCAGCAGCGGATCGGCCTGCTCATCGCCCGGCGCGACGGCGGGCGGGAGTTCGTCGACACGCTGCTGTTCAAGCGGGGTGAGAAGGTCAACGAGCTGATCGGCCGCCGCCTCAAGCCGCGCGAGGCCTGACCCCACGCGGCGTCGCCCGTCAGAACGGGATCGCCAGACCGAAATCGGCGCCGAGCGTGGTGTACTTCTGGTTGGCGCTCCCCGCCTTCCCGCTCAGGCCGACGTTGGCGACGGGCGCGAAGGTGATCGCGAGGTGGGGCGAAACGACGATCACCGCGGCGAGATCGATCGTCAAGCCGAGATAGCTATAGATCGTCGAGTTGATGTAGGTGACGCCGGCTCGTGGCCAGACGCCCAGCCACGGGCCTATCATCGTCCCATATCCGACACGGGGGGCGACCTCGAAGGCGTTGGTGGAGCTGTCGCCGCCGGTGGTGCGAGAGAAGGCCAGAGCGGCGCCCGCGCTGACCGACTTCGTCACGAAGTAGTCGAACCCGAGCCGGGGCCAATCGTAGGGGTTGACCTGAACCCCCAGGAACGGACTGCCCAGGATGCTGAATGTGCTCTGGTTGGTGCCTGGTGACGGATGGTCCCAGGTGTAGCCGAACAAGCGCTCCACCGAGAGGACGAACTGGCCGCCGTCACCGAAGCCGGTCGGGACGGAGGGTGACGTCGTGGGGGCGGCCTCCGCCGCGGGCGAGCCTGGGGTCTCGAGCGTCTGTGCGCGCACCTCCGCCGCCGACAGTGCGACCGCCAGACTCAACGCGCCGTGCAACATCCATTTCTGGTTGCTGAGCATTCTTGGGTCCTTTCTTGTTCCGGGTTTGGTCGGGTTAGAGCCGGACGCCCGGGCAAACCATCGCCGAAAGGGGAGGTTAGTCAACAGTTTGTCGACGGGGACGGGCCGGGGCGTCGGTTGTCGGCGACGTTGCTGTCGGCGAGCTTCGCGGTCAAGATCGCGCCCCCCACGTGGCCTCCGAAACAAACGCCGAAGCAGACGCCGAAGCTCGCCGGCTCGAGGAGGATCGGACGCGCGCCCGCGACTGGAAACGGTTCGGGCCCTACCTTTCGGAGCGGCAGTGGGGGACGGTGCGCGAGGACTACTCGCCGGACGGCGACGCCTGGCGCTACCTGCCGCACGATCAGGCGCGCAGCCGGGCCTATCGCTGGGGCGAGGATGGCCTCCTGGGGCTGTGCGACCGGCAAGGCCGCCTCTGTTTCGCGCTGGCGCTCTGGAACGGCGTCGATCCGATTCTCAAGGAGCGCCTGTTCGGCCTGACGGGACCGGAGGGGAACCACGGCGAGGACGTCAAGGAGCTCTACTTCTATCTCGACGCCACGCCGACCCATTCGTACGGCAAGGCGCTCTACAAGTACCCGCAGCGGCTTTTTCCCTACCTGCGACTCTGCGAGGAGAACCACAAGCGCGGGCGGGCCGAGCGCGAGTTCGAGATCACCGACACCGGCGTCTTCGATGACGGGCGCTACTTCGACGTCACGCTGGAGCACGCCAAGGCCGCCCCCGGCGATCTCTGCCTGGCTGTCACCGTGGCGAACCGCGGGCCGGCCGACGCGCCGCTGGCGTTGCTGCCGACGCTCTGGTTCGCCAACAGCTGGTCGTGGGGGCGCGAAGGGGAGGGGTACCTTCGTCTCGATGACAAGCCGTCGCTGGTGGCGGCCGGCCCGACCGCGATCGACGTGGCGCACCCGTCGCTGGGAAAGTTTCGCTTTTCCGTCGAGGCCGCGGGCGGCGCCGTTCCCGAGCTGGTCTTCACCGAGAACGAGACCAACACCCAGCGCCTCTACGGCCAGCCGAACGCTGGGCCTTTCTGCAAGGACGCCTTTCACGACTACGTCGTCGACAAGCGCGCCGACGCCGTGAATCCGGCGCGGCGGGGGACCAAGGCGGCGGCGATCTACCGCTTGAACGTGCCCGCCGGGGGCGAGCTGCGGTTTCGGCTCCGCCTGGCGGAGGTGACCGCAGCGGCGGGGGGCGGGGAGGGCGCCCCCCCGCCATTCGCCGACTTCGACGCCGTGATGGAGGCCCGACGGGCCGAGGCCGACGCCTTCTACGCGACGAAGACCTGCGCGCTCGCGCCCGACGAGCGGCTGGTGGTTCGCCAGGCTTACGCCGGGCTGCTCTGGACGCAGCAGTTCTATCACTACGACGTTCGCGCCTGGCTGGACGGCGATCCGGCGATGCCACCGCCGCCGGCGAGCCGGCTGGCCGGACGCAACGCGGAGTGGCGCCACCTCTACAACCGCGACGTCATCTCGATGCCCGACAAGTGGGAGTACCCCTGGTACGCCGCCTGGGATCTGGCGTTTCACATGATCCCCTTCGCGCACATCGATCCGAGCTTCGCCAAGGAGCAGCTCCTTCTGCTGACGCGCGAGTGGTACATGCACCCGAACGGCCAGCTTCCGGCCTACGAGTACGCCTTCGGCGACGTCAACCCGCCGGTGCACGCCTGGGCCGCCTGGCGCGTCTACAAGATCGCCGTCGGCCCCGACGGCGAGCGCGATCGCGCTTTTCTTGCGCGGATGTTCCAGAAGCTGCTCATCAACTTCACCTGGTGGGTCAACCGCAAGGACGCAGCGGGGCGCAACCTGTTCTCGGGCGGCTTTCTCGGCCTCGACAACATCGGCGTCTTCGATCGCTCGAAGCCGCTGCGGACGGGCGACTACCTCGAGCAGGCCGACGGCACGGCCTGGATGGCGTTCTTCTGCGTCACGATGCTGTCGATGGCGCTGGAGCTGGCCAAGACCGATCCGGTCTACGAGGACATGGCCTCGAAGTTCTTCGAGCACTTCATCCACATCGCCGACGCGATGAACAGCCTTGGCGGGACCGGCCTGTGGGACGAGGCCGACGGCTTCTACTACGACCACCTGCACGTGGAAGGGAACGAGACGGCGCTGCGCGTTCGCTCGCTGGTGGGCCTTTTGCCCCTCATCGCCGTCGAGGTGCTGGACGAGGAGGTGATCGATCGGCTGCCGGCCTTCAACAAGCGGCTGCGCTGGTTCCTGGACAACCGGCGCGACCTCGCCGGTCGCGTCACGCTCGGCGAAGGGGGCCGCGGCCTCATGTTGCTGGCGATTCCCTCGCGCGAGCGCCTGGTGCGCGTGCTCGGGCGAATGCTCGACGAGAGCGAGTTCCTGTCGCCGCACGGCATCCGCACGATGTCGAAGGCGTACGAAAAGAATCCCTACCGCTTCGATTTTGGCGGGCAGACGCTGGAGGTCGACTACGAGCCGGGCGAATCGAAGATCGGCCTCTTCGGCGGCAACTCGAACTGGCGCGGCCCCGTCTGGATGCCGCCCAACTATCTGCTGATCGAGGCGCTCGAGCGCTATCAGCACTTCTACGGCGACGACCTGCGGGTCGAATGCCCCGTTGGCTCAGGGCGCGGCCTCACGCTCGGCGAGGTGGCGCGCGAGCTGTCGGCGCGTCTGGCCGGGATCTTCCTGGCCGGTCCCGACGGTCGCCGCTCCTGCCACGGCGACGACCCGCAGTTCGCCGACGATCCCCACTGGCGCGATCTGCTGCTGTTTTACGAGTACTTCCACGGCGAGACCGGCCGCGGCCTGGGCGCCTGCCATCAGGGCTGGACCACGCTGGTGCTCCGCTTCGTAGAAGATCTGGCGCGTGCCCGCAACGGCGGCGCCTGACCGCGGGCGACGAGCTCGATCGAAGTTCGGGGCCCTCAAAGGGTCCCGTGCCTCGCGTGAGGTCGAGCCGGCGGAGCCGTCTCGAGCTCACGCGATTGGCTAGATGCGGGCGACGAGCGCTTCGGACTCTTGCCAGAGCCGCGCCGCCAGCGTCATGTCGCCCGCGATCGGCGTCGTCTCCGAGGGGTTGCAGTCGGCGTAGTAGGCGCCGGTGACCTTGGCGACCGCCGGGCTGGCGGCGAGGTAGCACTGGGTGGCGGCGCCCTGGGCGGGCGTCTTCAAGATGAGCGGGGAGGCCATCTTCATCGCCAGCTGCGCCACGGCCGGGATGGTGCGGGTGATCCCGGTGGAGATGACGCCGGGGTGGAGCGTGTTGGCGGTCTGCGTTCCGTTGCCGAGGCGGCGCGCCAGCTCCCGGGTGAACAGGATGTTGGCCAGCTTCGAGGCGCCGTAGGCCTTCATCGGCTCGTACCCACGCTCACCCGAGAGGTTGTCGAACTCGATCCCGGCCGCGGGCGCGCGGCGGTGCGCGTTGCTGGCGGTGACGACCACGCGGCCGGCCGCGGCCAGCCGGTCGAGCAGGCCGGTGATCAAGATGAAGTGCCCGATGTGGTTGGTGAAGAGGTGCAGCTCCCAGCCGAACTTTTGCTGAGGCTTCGGGATCGCCATCACCCCCGCGTTGGCGATGATCGCGTCAAGCGGCGCCGCGCCGGCCTTCACGGCGGCGACGCAGGCGCGCACCGACGCCGGGTCGGAGAGCTCGCAGGCGAGCGGCAGGAAGTCGCCCTTGAGCCCGAGGCAGGCGTCGCGCGCCTTTTCCACCGTGCGGGCGGTGGCCAGCACGCGGGCGCCGCGCAGGGCCAGCGCCCGGATCGTCTCCAGGCCCAGCCCCGAGTTGCAGCCGGTGACCAGCACCGTCTTGCCAGTGAGGTCGCACCCGGCGGTCGCCTCTTCGGCGGTCGTGCCGTAACCGAGCCCGTTCGCCCCTTTACCCTTCAGCGCCGCGACGATCGACATGCGCCGTCAGATACCACATCAGAAGAAGGTTCGGCGACCGAAGGATCGACGGGCCGCCAGCGGCCGGCGCGGCGGCGGAGCACTGTGGACGAGATTTCCCTCCACCATCACCGGCCCGAGATCGCCCAGCAATTCCAGACCACCCGTGTTGGCTCCCCCGGTTCCCTCGACCACCACGCTGAACTGGCTTCCGCGCCCGTCGTTGAAGGTGACGACCGTGTTGCGCGCCCCCGGCGTGATCTCGGGCTCGTCGCAGCAGACGTTGGAGACCAGCACGCCGTCGCCGGTCGCGTCGGCGGCGGGGTTGTCGGGGATGGTGACGCGGTTGCGCTCCACCAGCGTGTCGTCGGCGGCGAAGACGAAGATGCCGGCCATCGAGAAGGCGTCGAAGGCGTCCGGGATCGCGCCGGTCACCTCGTTGCCGACCACCACGTTCCGCTGGGGGCGGTTGATCGCCGCGCCCGGCCCCCCGGGCGCCGCCACGTCGTCGCGCGCGATCTGGATGACGATGCCGTCTCCGCCGGCGCACAGATCGCCGGTGCAATCGAACAGCGCCAGCCCCTCGATGCGGTTGCGGGCGATCAACCACCCGTCGCCGGCGGTGTTGGTGATCGCCTGGACGGTGCCGAGGAAGAGATTGTCGGTGACCCGCACGTCGTCGGCGAAGCGGGCGAAGACCCCCACCGCCAGGGGCTCGAGGTTGCTCTCGCTGATCCCGCTGCCGTCGAAGGTGAAGCCTTCGATGCGGGTGCCGCTGGCGGCGTTCGCGCCGTCCGTGCCCGGAAGGTAGAAGCCGGCCCGCAGCTCGTCGCCGATCGTCGGGCCCTCCGGGCATCCGACGATCGTCGGGCTCCCCTGGCCGATCAGCGTCAGTCTGGTGGTGATGGTGGCGCCGCAGTGGCTGCCCGGCGCCACCTCGATGATGTCGCCGGCGTTCGAGGCGTCGACCGCGGCTTGAATCGTCCGGTAGCGCTCGGGGACGCGCCTGACCCGCGCGTACGAGGCCGAGGCGGCCGAGGTCAACAAGCTGCACACCACCACGACGCCGATCCCGATCACCCGCGCTTGGACCATCTTGCCCTCCAGATGTTGTGGCGGGCCTCGAAGCCCGACCGAGCGCCAATATAGCGCCGATTACCCCGCGCGGCGTTTGAGCGCGTTTCCGGTGAACGTCGCCGCGAGATCCCAGATGGCGCTGGGGAAGCGGTGGGCGTCGGCGAGGACGTCGTCGACGGCACGGAAGATCCAGTCCTCGTCGCGCTCGCTGAGGCAGAGCGGCGGCAACAGCTTGATGACGTACATGTCGTGCCCCGCGACCTGGCTCAAGATGCGGTGGCGGCTGAAGAGCGGCAGCACCACCATCTGGCAGTAGAGACCCTTGGTGGCCTTGTCGACCAGCGCCCAGGCGGCCCGCAGCTTGAGCGACTTCGGCGGCCCGAGCTCGAGCGCGATCATCATGCCGCGCCCGCGCACCTCGGCGAGCAGCTCGTAGCGGCCGCAGAGCTCCTTCAGGCGGCGGATCAGGCTTTCACCGCGGCGGGCGGCGTTCTCGATCAGCTTCTCGTCGTCGAGCACCTGCAGCGTGGCCAGGCCGGCGGCCATGGCCAGGTTGTTCTTCCCGAACGTCGAGCCGTGCACCACCGCGCGATCCATCCGGTCGAAGGTCCTGTCGAAGATCCACCTCTTGCCGGCGACCGCGCCGACGGGCACGTAGCCGCCCGAGAGCGCCTTGGCGATCAGCACCAGATCGGGATCGACGCCCTCGCCCTGCGTGGCCAGGAACGTCCCGGTGCGGCCCAGCCCCGTCTGCACCTCGTCGGCCACGAACAGGGTCCCGTGCCGGCGACAGAGGCGCGCCGCCTCGGCGAGATAACCGGGCGCCGGCAGGTTGACCCCCTTGCCCTGGATCGGCTCGACGATGAACGCGGCCACGTCGCCCCGGCCAAGCGCCGCTTCGAGCGCCGGCAGATCGTTCCAGGGGACGCGCACGGCGTCGGCCAGCAGGGGCCCGAACCCTTCGCGGAAGATCGCGTCGCCGTTGAGCGACAGCGCGCCCATGGTCAGACCGTGGAAGGCGTGGTCGCAGAAGATCAGCTTGGCGCGTCGGGTCGCCTGGCGTGACAGCTTGATCGCCGCCTCGACCGCCTCGGTCCCCGAGTTGCAGAAGAAGACGCGCTCCTGGCCCGGCATGCGGGCGATGAGCTTCTCCGCCAGCATGCCGGCCAGCGGCGAGACGTCCATCTGCACCAGATCGGCCAGATCGCCGGCCAGCACCTCGGCGAGCGCGCGCTTCACCGTCGGATGATTGCGCCCGATGGCGAACACGCCGAAGCCGGAGAGGAGATCCAGATAGCGTTGCCCCTCCTTGTCATAGAGGTAGGCCCCCTCTGCGCGCACGTAGTGGCGATCGAACCCGATCGTCTTCAGCACCTGCACCATCTTGGGGTTCAGGTACTTCTCGTGGAGCGTGAACTTCTCTCCCGCGCGCGCCTCCAGCGCGTCGAGGATTCCGTCCTTGTCGTGGTCGCTCACGCGGCCCCTCGCGCGGCCAGGCAGGCGGGCAGCGCCGCTTCGGCCGCGCGCGCCAACACCAGGGCGCACTCGGTGACGCGCTTGCGCAGCGCCAGCAGGACCGGCAAGGCGCCGGGATCGCCGAGGAGGCCCCGCAGCACCCGGCCGCGGCTGACCGCGCCGCCCGCGTCGAGGCTGCGGTTGAGCAGCGCCGGGAGCGCCTCGCCGGCGGTGTCACTCACCGCCCGCAGGACGATCCAGGGGATCCCCGCCCCGACGGCCCCGGCGACGTAGCTGGCGGACTCCAGGTCGACCACCGCCAGACCCACGCCCGCCTGCCGCGCCAGCCGCCGCTTCTCGTCGACGCTGTCGGCGATCCGCCGCGCGCTCACGATCACCGCCGCGCGACCGCCGGTGGCCCGCGCCGTCGCCGCCACCGATTCGACGTCCGCCTCGCGCACGCGCCCCTCCTCGTCGGTCACACGGCTGGCGACGATCAGATCCGCGGTGGCCAGCTCGGGGCTGAGCGCCCCGGAGACGCCGATGACGACCAGCGCCCGCGCGCCCGAGGCCCCCAGCAAGGCGGCGACCCCCTCGCGGGCGTTGCGGGCGCCGTCGCCGGTGGTGGCCAGCGCCACCTCGTGCCCGCCCAATCGCCCGCGCTCGACGACCACCGAGCGGAGCGACGTGGGCTGCGCGCGCAGCGGCCCCGAGAGCCGCGCCCGCAGGGGCGCAAGCTCTTCCGGCATCGCCGCCACGATGGCGATCGTCATCCCCTGCGTCTACCCCAGGAAGTTCCAGGCCGCCATACGCAGCATGTCCTTCGGGCTCTTGCGCAGGCCTCGCACGGCCGAGGCCTCGAACCCGCTGTGCATCGCGCAGTTCTGACACTTCTCGTCCTGGCGCGACTCCCAGTAGGCCCAGTCGGTCTTGGTCCAGAACTCGGTCCAGTCCTGCACGTACTCGTCGCCGATGAGATAGCAGGGCTTCTTCCACCCCTTGGGCGTGAAGGTCACCGTGCTCCAGGGGGAGCAGTCGTACTCGCGCATGCCGGCCGCGAACTCCAGGTACATCGGCGTCGACTGCATCCGGTACTGCTTGGAGAGCTCCAGCACGCGCCGGAACTTCCGCTGGATCTCCTGCTTGGTCAGGAAGATGTCGGCCTTCACCGATTCGTAGTGGTAGCCGGGCGAGACCAGCAGCCCGTCGACGCCCAGGCTCTTGACCAGCTTGCAGAGCTCCTCGATCTCCTCGACCGACGTCTCCTTGAAGACGGTGGTGTTGGTGGTGACGTGGTAGCCGCGCCGCTTGGCCTCCTTGATCATCGCGATCGCCTTGTCGAACACGCCCTCGCGCGCGCAGACCTTGTCGTGGGTCTCCCGCATCCCGTCGAGGTGGACGTTGATGGTGAGCCGCTTGTGCGGCGCGATCTTGCCGAACACCTTGGTGTCCAGCACCAGCCCGTTGGTGCACAGGTAGATGTGCTTCTTGCGCTCGATGATCCCGGCCAGCAGCTCGGCCAGCTCCGGA
Organism: uncultured Pseudomonadota bacterium; assembly: GCA_963847705.1. GTDB lineage: Bacteria > Myxococcota_A > Polyangia > Fen-1088 > Fen-1088 > JADGRB01. The sequence goes on from CAWKBC010000030.1 coordinate 284,819, forward strand.
TAGAGCGTCGGCTCGCCGCCGCAGATCGACACCGTGGGGGCGCCGCACTCGTCGAGCGCGCGCAGGCAGGTCTCGACCGGGAGGCGATCCGACAGCTTGCCGGTGTGCCGCTCAGTCGAGCAGCCCACGCAGGCGAGGTTGCAGGTATAAAGCGGCTCCAGCATCAGAACCAGCGGGTAGCGCGTCTCGCCCGCCGCCGCCTTCCGGAGCTGGTAGCCGACCTGGTCTGTCGTTATATGAATCGGAAACCGCATGGCTCTCTCCTTAGATGACTGACACTGTCGTTACAACGGGACCCGGACCAAAAGGACCAATCGGACAAAGTCTGCTGGTGCCCGCGCCGCCGCGCGCGCGCCTCGACGCCGCCGTGGCCGCCGCGCGCGACTGGCTCTGCGCGCGGCAGACCCCGGAGGGGTTCTGGCAGGGGGAGCTGGAAGGGGACACCACCCTGGAAAGCTACCTCATCTTGCTGGAAGCGTTCTTCAATCGACGCGAGACCGACAAGGTGCGCGATCTGGCCCGGGTCATCCGCGCCGAGGCGCTGCCGGGCGGCGGCTGGAGCCAGTATCAAGGAGGTCCGCCCGAGCTGTCGGTGTCGTGCCTCAGCTACTTCGCGCTGAAGGTGGCGGGCGAGTCGCCGGAGGCGCCGCACATGCGCGCCGCGCGCGCCGCCATCCGCGCGCTGGGTGGCGTCGGGCGCGCCAACACCTACACGCGCCACCACCTGGCGATGTTCGGGCAAGTCTCCTGGGAGAGCGTCCCGGCGATCCCGCCCGAGATGCTCTTCTTCCCGCGGCAGGCGCCGTTCTCCGTCTATGACCTGTCGGCCTGGTCGCGCACTATCTTCGTTCCACTCTCCATCATCTGGGCCGAAAAGCCGGTGATCGCGCTCCCCGCGTCCTGCGGCGTCCCGGAGCTCCTCGACGATGCGCGCGAGCTCGGCCGGGTCGATCCTCCGCCGGCCGCCGACTGGAAGACCGTCTTCCACGGCATCGACAAGCTGCTCAAGGTCGGCGAGCGGGTTCCCGGCGCCGGCCTGTTGCGCCGGCGGGCGGTCAAGGGCGCGGGCGCCTGGATGATCGAGCGGCTGGCCGAGTCCGACGGCCTCTCCGCCATCCTGCCGGCGATGGCCAACAGCGCGCTGGCGCTCAGCCTGCTCGGCTACAGCGAGAAGCATCCGCTGCTGGCCGAGGCGCTCGGCCACCTCGACGGGCTCTTGCTTCGGGACGAGGACGGCCTGCGCGTGCAGCCTTGCCTCTCGCCCGTCTGGGACACCGTGCTGGCGACGCATGCGCTCCTGCAAGGGTCGGTCGCGCCCGACGATCCCGCCGTCGCCCGCGCCGTGACCTGGCTGCTCGGCAAACAGACGCGGCGCCCGGGCGACTGGGCCGTGCGCAACCCGGCGCCGCCCGGCGGCTGGTACTTCGAAGGGCGGAACGAGTTCTATCCCGACGTCGACGACACCTGCATGGCGCTCATGGTGCTGGCGCAGGCGCACGCCGGCGGCACGCCGGAGGCGCGCGCCGAGGCGATGCGGCGGGGCCTGGCCTGGATGATGGGGATGCAGAACGACGACGGCGGCTGGGCCAGCTTCGACCGCGGCAACGACAAGCACTGGCTGACGGCCGTGCCGTTCGCCGACCACAACGCCATGATCGATCCCAGCACCGCCGACATCACGGCGCGCGTGCTGGAGAGCCTCAGCCACTTCCCCGGGTACCTGTCCAACCTGGGCGTCGCCCATCCGGCCGTCACCCGCGCGCTCGGGTTCCTGCGTCGCGATCAGACCACCGAGGGGTGCTGGTACGGCCGCTGGGGGGTCAACTACCTCTACGGCACCTGGCAGGTGTTGCGCGGCCTCGCCGCGATCGGCGAGGACCTGGAGGCGCCTTACGTGCGGCGGGCCGTTCGCTGGTTGCTCGGACGGCAGAACGACGACGGTGGCTGGGGCGAGAGCATCGCCAGCTACGACCAGCCGGGGCAAAAGGGGGTCGGCCCCTCGACGCCCAGCCAGACCGCCTGGGCGCTCATGGGGCTCATCGCGGCCGGCGAGACGGCCAGCGCAGCGGTGAAGCGCGGCGTCCTCCACCTCCTCGATCGGCAAACCTCGGACGGCACCTGGGAGCAGCTCCACTGGACCGGGACCGGCTTCCCCAAGGTTTTCTACCTGAACTACCATCATTACCGGCACTACTTCCCGCTGATGGCGCTCTCGCAGTACCGCGCGGGCGTGACGGCCCCGGCCCCCTAGGAGGACGTCGCTGCAAGGCGACGGGGAGCGGAGCGAACGCGGTCGACCACTCGGCCCGACGACCTGCCGCCCGATAGGCGGCCGCGCGCCGCTCACGCCTCCACGGGGAGCGGGCGCACGTTCGTCATTCCGCTGGCGATCTCGGCGGCGATCTTCACCACCGTCGTGCGCGTCAGCTTGGCGCCCAGCCCCTGGTCGCGAAGGATCTGCAGGTTGGCCGAGGCCAGCTTGCAGATGAACGCGTTGAAGGCGACCAGCCCCGCCTCCGCGCCGCCGTCGCGCAGGAGATCGACGTACGTGACAGCGGCGGCGAGATCTTTGCGTGCCAGCACGAACACCTCGGCCAGCGGTGCCTGGCGCGGAAGGAACGTGCGCCCCTCGGCGGCGTCCGGGCGCGCGTCCTTCAAGATGTTCACCAGCTGCAGACCCTCGCCGAACTCGGCCGCGTGGCTTCGCAGCTCGGCCGCCACGCGGGCCAGCGAGGGCCTTCCGATCAGGAACAGCTCGGTCAGCATCTCGCCGACGATGCCCGCCACGGCGTAGCAATAGGATTTGAGATCCTGGATGGTGTCGAGCTGCAGCGTGCCGGCCGGCTCGATCCGGGCGACGAAGGCCGCCATCCCCTCGGCGCTGCGCGCGACGTGCGTCCGCAGGACGGCCTGCGCCTCCGGGCGAAGCGCCTGGTACTGCGCCAGCACGTACGGGGTGCGGGCCAGCAGCTCCTGATAGCCCGCGTGCTCGAGCGGCGGCTCGCGCGTCCAGCTCTCCGCCAGGGCTTGCGACTCGGCGGCCGGGCGGTCGAGGAGCGCGGCGAACTCTCGGAGCGCCTTCTGGCGCACCGCCGGGGTCCAGAGGACGGCATCCTCGAAGGTGTCGATGATGCGGAAAAGCAGATAGGCGATTCCGACCTCGTCGCGGGTCGGCTGCGGCAGGCAGGGGATCGTGAGCGCGAACGTCCGGCTCGTTTTCTGTAAGAGATCTTCGATGTCCGTCAAGCCCTCATCCTCGCGAATCCCAAAGGAATAAGGCCGCGCGAAGATAAAAGCAATGCGAACCAAAACTCATGCAGCGCGCGAACGGACCTCGAAGACGTTGGTACCCCAAGCGGGGAGATCGAGATAGAGCCCCTCGCGCGCCAGGGTCCGGCCTTCGCGCTCGTAGCGCGCGTCGCCGATGAGGTCCGTGAGGACCAGCACGCCCTCTTCGAGGTTGTCGAGCGCGACCTCCGCGTAGCACTGGGCGCGCGTCGGACCGTAGTTGATCGCCACCAGCAGCTGGCCGTCGTCTTCGGTGCCCGAGCCCTGCCAGGTGAAGGCGATGAAATTGTCCCAGCTGGGGTTGCCGCTCCAGGCGGCGCGGCAGGCGCAGAGGCGCCAGACGCCGTCGTGGGTCTCCGGGCGGCGCAGACAGGCCAGCAGCCGCTCGTAGAACGCGCCCAGCGCTTCGTCTGGTTTCTCCGCCATCCGTCGGGCGAGGTGGATCGCCGCGTGCGCCTGGCGTCCTTCGAGCTCCCCCTCCTGAAAAAGACGCAGGCCGGGGACCAGAAAGGACGTCACGGCGGCGGCCCGGTGCATGTCGGGTGGGAAGAGGGCGGCGGCCCGCGGCTCGTCGTGGTTCTCCAGGAAGTGCAGCGTTCGATCGCGGAAGGCCGGCGCCGCCTGGAGGTGCTGGCGCACCGGCCGCGCCTGGCCCGCGCGCAGGCGGTCGTAGAGCCGCTTGTCATAGGTGAAGTCGAAACCCTCTTCTTGCAGCGTCCACTCGAGGTCCCAGTAGGCTTCGGCGACGAAGAGGAACTGCGGGTGCCGCGACCGAATCCGCGCGATGGCCTCGGGCCAGAACGACCGGTCGATGGCCGGTGTGCCGTCGCGCGGGCGCGCGCGCTCGCCCCAGGTGCGGGCGATGACCTCCGGCTCCAGCAACATCGCCATGTCGCAGCGGACGCCGTCCGCGCGCGCAGCGACACTCTCCAGCTCGGCGAGCATCGCGTCACGGAGACCGCCGTGGCGGAAGTTGAGCTGGAGCGTGTCGTTCCAGCCCGGAAAGTTCGGATCGCGGCCGTGCGCGAAGATCCTTCGTCCCTGCGCCGTCTGCAGCGCGACGTAGTTCCTGGGCTCGCGGCGGAGATCGTCCTCGTCCCCCTCCATGAGGAACTCCGGATGCGCGTCGACCCAGGGGTGATCGAGCGCGACGTGGTTGGGGACGAAGTCCACCAGCAGGCGCAGCTCCCGGCGGTGCAGGCGCTCGCGCAACCGGGCCAGCGCCGGATCGCCGCCGAAGTCGCGGTGCACCTGATAGCCGACGATGGCGAACGGTGAGCCGACGATGTCGGCCTCGCCCAGGTCGGGCAGGGACTTTTGCAGGTCGGCGCGGCTCGCCGGCGCGCGCGCGCCCTGCTGGCCGGCCAGGCCCGTCTGCCAGACGCCCAGCATCCAGATCCAGCGGAACCCCCGCGCGGCGGCCCGATCGAACAGCTCGTCCGGCAGCGCGTCGAGCGTGGCCTGGCGCGCGCCCGCAGCCGCCGTCTCGCCGACGAGCATCCGCGGGTTGACCTGATAGAGCAGCGGGAACCTGGACCCCGGCGCGCGCGTCGTCATCAGGCCCTGATCGTCGGTGGGGGGGCGAACGCCGCCCAAGGTCGGCACTACTTGCTGGCGGCGTGCGCGGGCGGATTGGCCAGCCAGGCGCCGAACGCGTCGATCAACACCTCCGGCGGCAGCCGATCGAACGAGCTGACCAGCCAGTCCATCGCCTCGGCGTGGCGCTGGGCGCGCAGCAGCGCCTTGAAGCCTTGCAACCCGAGCGCCGGGTCCTTCATCAAGGGGATCAGCTCCTTGACGTCGGCGCTGGCGTAGACGATCCGGCGCGACTCGGGCGAAGCGTAGGGGTCCTTCTTCACCGCCGCGGCCAGCGGCTGATAGATCGCGCGTCCCGCCCCGTCGGTGCGCTCGGAGAGCGCGGCCAGCACCGGCACACGCAGCATGGGATCGTTGCGCTTCTGCATCTTCATCAGCAGGTCGAGCGTGGCCGCCGACGTCTGCTTGCCGAGCTCGGGCGCCATCGCCACCAGCGGCTCCGGCTCGCGCGACTTCATCAAGGGCATCACGTAGTCGATGGCCAGATCCCCGCACGCACGGATGAGGCCGGCAGCCACCGTCGTCCGCACCTCGAGCGAGGGATCCTTCACCAGCGGCTGCAGCCGATACAGCGTCGGCCGTCCGCCGCCCGGTCGGGCAAAGACCGTGGCGGCGGTGGCGCGCATCTGGGCGTCGCTGTCGCCGAGCGCGTTGAGAGCGGGACGGCGCGCGCTCGCCGGGCTGACGATCGCCAGCGCCTTCAGGACCTCGGCGCGCAGCGGGGCCGGCAGCGCGTCCATCTTCAACAGGTCGCCGAGCGTCGCCACACAGGGCGAGCCCGCGGGCAGCTCGGCGCCCGCCACCTGCAGCACGCGGGTGGCGAACCAGATGCCGTCAGGATCGGTCGGCTTGAGACGGGAGCGCACCTGCGCGCAGAGATCGACCTTGATCGCCGCCAGCGCCGGGGCGGCGATCGGCAGCGTGTCGGGGCGATTGAGCGCGGGGCGCAGGCGGTCGGCCTGGCGCGCGTCGCCGACATGGGCCAGCGCCGCGGCGGCGCGCGCATCCAGGGCGGGGTCGGTTTGCGGCCGCACCAGCCAGGCGCGCGCGAAGGTGGACATCGCACCGGCGTCCCCGTTGCGCGTGTAGCGGGCCACGCGCAGGAGCGCTTCCTTGATCCGCCCTTGGTAGAAGAGGCGTGGCAGGGCCTCGGCCAGCGGCGCCTCGACCCGGCGCACCTCGCCTCCCGAGTCGAGGCGGGCGTCGCGGGCGAAGATCCAGCGGAAGTGGGCCACGCCGTCATCGCCGTAAACGTCGATCGGAGGGACGGGGAACGGGCGATCGCCCTTCACCGCGTGGACCGCGGCCTGATCGAAGGCGGCCACCCCCGAGCCGCTGATCACGGTCACTTCGGCCGGGCTGCCGTCCCAGCGAACCGTGAAGAGGATCTCCGTCTCCAGCGACATCTTGTTCAACGGATCGGTCGGGGGGCGCTTGGCCGCCACGTCCTCGATGAATAGGTTCGCCCAGCGAAAATGGATCGCCCGGTGGAGCGCCCGCAGGTAGTCCCCCTCGGCACCTGTCGCGGTGATGGGCGGCTCCGGCGCCGGCGCGCTGGCCTGGGCGGCGCCCGCCAGGGCACACATCGCCAGGAGACCCAGCGCAAGAGGACGAAAACGGAGCATATTGACGTCGCTGTGTCGGGACATCGAAAGCGGTCGCCCAGAGGTTACTCCCTATCGCTGCGCGCCGTCCACGCGATCTGCCTCGGCGCGGCCGTCGCCGCCCTCGGAATCGGCCCGGCGGCCGCACAGAAACCTGACGCGCCGGGGCCCTTCTCCGACTATCGCCTCGAACGGCCGGGCGCCTCGCACAAGATCACCGTCGCGGATCTCCCGCCGCCCCGCGCGGCCGAGTCGGTCGACAATGGGCCGTTCCTGGTGCCGCGCCCGAAGAACGCCGTTCCGGTGGCCCCGCCGGGGTTCAAGGTCGACCTCTACGCCGACGGGCTCTCCAACCCGCGTCTCGTCCGCACGGCGCCGAATGGCGATCTGTTCCTCGCCGAGAGCGGCGTGGGCGAGATCAAGGTCGTTCGCGGCGTTCGCGCCGACGGCCGCGCCGCGCAGGTGGAACGATTCGCCGCCGGTCTGAACAAGCCGTTCGGGATCGCCTTCTACCCGGCGGGCGACGCCCCCCAGTGGGTTTACGTGGCGAACACCGACTCCGTCGTCCGCTTCCCTTACGTGAGCGGCGATCTGCGGGCGCGCGGCCCGGCCGAGACGGTGGTTCCCGACCTCCCCGGCGGCGGCCACCTCCGCGGCGGCGGGCACTGGACCCGGGACCTCGCCTTCTCTCGCGACGGGAAGACCATGTTCGTGTCGGTCGGGTCGCACTCGAACGTCGACGACACCGACGGCAACGCCGCCGAGTTTCACCGGGCCGACGTGCTGGCTTTCGATGTCGACTTGCTCGACGGGAAGTTGCCCGCCGCGAGGAACCCGCGCGTCTACGCCTCCGGGATCCGGAACGCGGTCGGGATCGCCGTCCATCCGCAGAGCGGCGAGCTCTGGGTCTCGGTCAACGAGCGCGATCTCCTGGGCGACAACCTGGTTCCCGACTACATCACCCACATCGAGCAAGGCGGCTTCTACGGCTGGCCCTGGTACTACATCGGCGGGCACCAGGACCCGCGGCACGCCGGCAAGCACCCCGAGCTCGCGGCCAAGGTCATCGTCCCCGATGTGCTGCTGCAGCCGCACGACGCCTCGCTGGAGATGACCTTCTACGACGGCGGGCAGTTTCCCGCCGAATACCGGGGCGACATCTTCGCCGCCGAGCACGGGTCGTGGAACCGCAAGGTCCGCAGCGGGTACGAGTTGGTCCGGGTGCCGATGCACGGCCGCACCCGGGCGAGCGGCGACTACCAGGACTTCCTGACCGGCTTCGTGAGCCCCTCGGGCGACGTCTGGGGACGGCCGGTCGGTGTGGCGGTGGCCAAGGACGGCGCCTTGATGGTGACCGACGACGGCTCGAATGCGATCTGGCGCGTCAGCTACGTCGGCAAGAAGTAGCCAGCTGCTCCGGCAGATCCGCTACGGCAAGGCAAGGAGCAGGGGACCGCTCAGGGCCGCTCGTCAGGGGCTCTTCGCCTCATTCCGGAAGCGCGCCACGGTCGTGGCCGGCGGGTTGATCCGGACGACGCCCGCGTCGGCGTCGACCACCAGGAGGTCCTCCGGGCGCAGCCAGGCGTAGAGGCCGCGGACCGACGCCAGCAGCGGCAGGCCGGCCGCGCGCACCAGGGCCGCCGGGCCGCTGTCGGCGGCGACATCGCCGTCGACCACGAACGCCGAAGCGCCGGCGGCGATCGCGTAGGCGGTCGAGAAGAGCCCGAGCCGCTCGCTGGCCAGGATGGCGCCCGAACGGATGAGCGGTCGCCCGTTCGCGCTGGTCATGACGCTGGCGCCCGCGTGGACCAGCACGCAGAGATCTTCGATCTCGGCGGCGCGCGCGCCCAGCCACTCCGCGGTCGCGGTGTCACCGGCCGGGGCGCTGAAGGGGACGCGGGCGTAGGCGCGCGCCAGCTCGGAGAGCGCCTTCAGCGGGGTGGGGGTGGCGCAGGCCTCGGCCAGGCGGCCACGGAAGCGCTCGTCCTCCAGGATCACCGCCAGCGAGGCGATCTCGCGCGCCGCGACCCCGGTCACCACGCCGGCCAGCCCACCGCGGAGGCGGTTCCAGATCGCCTCCAGATTGGGCGCCGCGGGCTCGGCAGGCTTGGCAGGCGTGCCGCCGCTCCTCGCCAGCGCGGCCAGGGTCGGCAGCGCCTCGGCGCGCCCCATCGCCGTCCCGCCGACGATCGTCACGCCGGTCAGGCGGACCGTCCGCCGGTCGGCGTCGGCCGCGCGTTGACGCTCGCGCCCTTCGCCGCGCTCGAGCGCATGGTTGAGCACGGCGGCCAGCGCGGTCGCCAGCACCACCTCTTCCGCGGTGAACGCGGTCGAGGCCCGACGCTGCAGGACCAGCACGCCGGCGGCCGCACCCGCCCGAAGCACCGGGACCGCCAGCAGCGCCGGGAATTGCTCCTCACCGAGGCCCGGGATGTACTTGAAGCGCGCGTCGCGATCGGCGTCGGCCACCGAGACCGGCCGCAGCCGATCGGCGGCAAATCCGGTGATCCCCTCGCCACGCCCGAGGTGCACCCGCCCGAGCGCCTCAGGCGGGAAGCCGACGTTGCCGCGCATGGTGAACCGCTCGCCGTCGGGACCCTCCTCACGCACGTAGACGCTGGCCACGTCCGCGCTGGCGATCGTGGCGATGTCGCCGCACATGGCGGTCAGCACGTCCTCGAGCGGCTCTTCACGCTCGCCGAGCGAGATCAGACGAAAGATTCCGTCCAGCGTCGTGTGGTCACCGCTGTCGTGAACCTGGTAGCCAGGATTCTTAGCGCGTGCCATTTGTCGCCTCGACTTCCAAGATAAGTCGCCGAGTGTTTCCGGCAGCTTTCCAATCGGCAAATTCGCGGTAAGGAACCTACGCCGGACGACGCCTCAGTTGCGGCCTCAGCTCGGGCCTCGGTTCGGGCCTCAGTTCGGGATCGGTACGTTGTCCCCCGTACCGGCACAGTTCGTCACCAGGGGCGGGACGCTCCCGGCCGAGTCGAGCGCGACCGTGTATGCGTAGGGCGGGAGCCAGGGCACGATTTGCGTCGAGGGAACGACGTTCTGGCCATTCCCGTCGGAGGCGTTGATCGCGTTGTTGACGAGATCGACGTACCCGGCCGTCGCCGGAGAATCGAGAATCGTCGTCACGGGGCCGAAATTCGGGTCCGTCTGTCCGGCCGGCGAGACGTCGCGGAAGGCGCTCGCCTCGATCCGCACGTTGGCGCCGTCGGTGGAGGCGACGCCGTAGCTGGCGACCATGTCGAAGTAGCTGTTGAGGACGTGGACGGTCCCGAAGCGCACCCGGGGTCCCGTCTTCACGTTGGTGAACAGGTCGTGGTCGTAGGTGACGTGCTCCTTGCCGGCGTCCTCGGCGGCCGCGGCGCTGCTGTCGGAGCGGCCCACCAGGCCGCTGTCCTGGTGGTCGTGATAGTGCGTCCAGGAGACGGTGACGAAGTCGCTCTGGTCCGAGATGTCGACCAGTCCGTCATAGGTCCCGGTCCCGTTGTTGCTCGAGGAGATCGCAGTGGTCAATCCGAATCTGATGCGACCCCTCGATGTGAATGGCGTCGATGTCCCCGTCGGTGTTCGGCCGCGCGATCACCAGATTCCGCACGATCACGTTCGAGACCCGGGTCATCGCCAGTCCGCCGCCGAAGAGCCCGGAGTTGGCGTTGGCACCGACGACGGTCTTGTTGGACGAGACCCGGATCGATTCGCCGCCGGTATCGCCTCCGTCGGGCGTGGCCGGGACGGTGAGCATCCCCTTGACCACGATGGTCAGCGGTCCCGGCATCTTGTCGCTGGCGTACATCTTGAACTGGTCGAGCGCGTCGGCCTCCGCCGCGTCGACGACCAGGGGCGTGCTCGCACCGCCGCCGCTCACGCCCCCATCCAGGAGCAACGTCGGTGCGGCGTCGCTCCCGCCATCGGGCTCGCCGCCGAGATCGCTCATCGTGGCGAAGCCGATCAGACGGTAGGGGCAATCCTGCGGGACCGATGAATCGGAGCCGGGCGCAGCATCGCTGCCGGTGGTGGGGCGGGCGCGAATCGGATGGAGGTCACCGCCGCAGCCGGCAGCGAGCAGCGCCAGGAAAATGACCGTTCGGTCGGCGAGGGGGCCGCGCGCCACCTCCACATAGTACATAGGCCCGCGTCCTTCCGGGGGTGAACCGCGCCGGGGGGGCCGGGACACTCACGGAACAGGTACGAACAATGTCGCTGCAACCTGGAAGCGGTCGGTCGGAACGTGTTTCACGCGATCCGGCGGCCGTGCGTCCGACGCAGCGCGCCTACCGGCGTCCCGTCGATCCGGCGGGGACAAGAAGTGGAGGCCCAGGTAAACTCGTGAATGTGCCGTCCCCCACCGGCCTTCGCGCGGACGGCCCAGAGCGCCCGCCTGCTCCGGTCGCGCCCCAGACGCCGAAGCCGACGCCTCCGGTCGCGGCGCCGCTCTACGCCGACGACGCCGAGCTGGTGGCGGCGCTCCGGCGCGGTGAGGCGCGCGCGCAGAGCATCCTGGTCGAGCGGTACGAGCCGCTGGTCGAGCGGCTGGTCGCCGGGGCGCTGGGGATCGACGCCGAGATCGCGGACGTCGTTCAGGACGTCTTCGTGGCGGTCCTCGAGGGGGTCCACAACCTGAAGGACGCCTCCGCGCTGCGGAGCTGGATCGCCACGCTGACCGTGTTCACCGCGCGCGGCCGGATCCGGCGGCGGCGGCGCTGGCGCTGGATCCGGTTCGTGGCGCCCGAGGAGGTCCCCGAGGTGCCGGTGGCCGCCCCCCAGGGGGAGACCCACGAGGCGGTGCGCGCCACCTACGCGATCCTCTCCGACTTTCCGGCTGACGAGCGGCTGGCCTTCACGCTCCGCTTCGTGTCGGAGATGCAGCTCACCGAGGTGGCCGCGGCCTGCCGGGTGTCGCTGGCGACGGTCAAGCGGCGGCTGGCACGTGCCGAGAAGCGGTTCGTGGAGGCGGCACGTTCGAATCCTGCGCTGACGGAACGGATGGTACGCGGAGGGCGGTGGACTGAATCATGAACCGGGAGCTGAATCGGATGAACGGGGAGCTGGAATCGTTGATGCGCGACGTGGGTCGCGTCGTCGAGGGCGAGGCCCAGCGCCAAAATATTCTGCCGCAGGTCCAGGCGCGACTGGCGGCGCGGGAGAGCCTGCGGGCACGACCTGCGCGTGCTGCGAATGGTCGCTGGAGCGTGGCGCTCGCCTTCGGGACGCTGGCGGCGGGAGCGGCGGCCGCCTTCATCTATCTTCATCCGCGCGCGATCTCGTACGCAGTGGCGGGCGTGGGCGAAGGGGAGGTCGGGGCGGCGCTGGTGGCGCCGGCGGCGGCGCCGCTGGAGCTGCAGTTCTCCGATGGCTCGGCCGTCACGCTGCCGCCCCGCGCGGCCGCCCACGTGGAGGCGCTCGATCGCAACGGGGCGACGGTGGCGATCGAGGAGGGGACGCTCGAGGTCTCGGTCATCCACCGCAGCCACACCCGCTGGCAGGTTCAGGCGGGCGGCTACCGCATCCAGGTGACGGGCACCCGCTTCGCCGCCGGCTGGGATCGGTCAAGCCGGGCGCTCACCGTGACGATGCACGAGGGCTCGGTGTTGGTCAGCGGCCCCGGGCTGGAGGAGCCTGTTCGCGTGGTGACGGGCCAGCGCCTGCGCGCCAGCGCCAGCGGCGCCGATCTGGGGCTCGAGAACGCACCGGCGCCGAGCGCCGAGCTCGAAGCGCCCCCGCCGGGGCTGCCGCCGTCCGCGACGGCTTCGCATGGTTCCGAGCCGGCGCTGGCGCCGCCTCCCACCGAGATCGCGCCCCCCACGGAACGCCCGTCGGCGCCCCGGGCCCGGCGCGTCGAGGCGGTGGCGGCCCACGCCGGGACGCCGGTCAACGGCGACTGGCGCGTCCAGGCGGCGCGGGCGGAGTATCACGAAGCTCTGGCCGCCGCCGTGCTGGAAGGATGGCGGGCGGAGTGCGCGCGGCTCGGCGCGGATGATCTGGTGTTGCTCGGCGACGTGGCCCGGCTGGCGGGCGATCTCGATCGCGCGGAAGAGGCCTATCGCTCGGCGCGCCGGCGCTTCCCCGAGGCCGACCGTCCGATCTACGCGCTCGGTCTCATCGCCTTCGAGGGGCGGCACAACTACAAGCTGGCGGGCGATCTGTTCGGCAGCTATCTGCGCTCGTTCCCCCGCGGCCCGCTGGCGCGCGAGGCGGCAGGCCGCCTGATCGAGTCTCGGCTGAAGGCCGGCGATGACCTGGAGGCGCGTCGCGCGGCGACCTCGTACCTGCACGACTTCCCTGGTGGACCGTACGCCGCACTGGCCAGACGCACGGTCGGTCCGTGATCTGCGGCCGCGGCGGCATTCGAGCCGCCGTCGCCTTTGCTCTGCTCGCTGCCGCTGCTGCGGCCCGCGCCAGCTCCGATCTGCCCGAGGTGCCCGATCGTACGCCGCGGGTGGCGCTCCTCTCCACCGTTCCCGACGATCCGCTGGCCGGGCGGATCGACGCCGAGCTCCACGCGGTCGGTGTCGGGGTCACGCGGGGAGCCATCACGCCCGGGATGGGGATCGAGGAGCAGGTGCGCGCCGCGCTCGGCGCGGGCGCGCGCGCCGTGGTGGTCGCGGACGGGCACCGCACCGACGTCTGGATCGCGCAGGTGGGCTCGGATCGGATCGGGCTCCGGCAGGAGCTGGAGGTCGACGAGGCCTCCGGGCTGCAGGCGGTGCTGGCGCTGAGGACCGTCGAGTTCCTGCGGATCAGCCTGGGACTGGTGGCCGAGCCCAACATAATGCCGCTGCCGGCGGCCCGACCGGCCGTGGCCAGCACCGCGCCCGTCGCGCCGGAGCCGAAACGCTGGCTGGCCGTCGACGCGTCGTCCGGTGTGCTCGCCAGCGCGGGCGGCGGGGGAGCGATCGCCATCGCCGGCATCAGCCTGCGCGGGCAGCTCCTGGGCATCGTGGGCGCCGAGCTCTGCTTCTACGCGCCGCTCAGCGAAGCGACGCTGACGAACGGGGATGGAGCGTCGCGGACGTCGGCGTGGCTGGCCGGCGGCGGGTTGGTGATTGCGCCACGACCGGACAACCGCGCCTCGATCGAGGTGGCGGGGGGGACGCTGGCGACGTTGATCCGTTCTGACGGAACCCCCTCCAACCCCGGGATATCCGTGGGCGCGAATGACCGGGTGCTCCACGCCGCCCTGTACGGGCGGGGCGCCGCGCGGCTGCGTCTGGCGCCGAGGGTTTCGCTGCGGCTCGATCTGATCGCGGGTACGGTCATCAATCCGCCTGCCATCAAGACGGCCTCCATGCAGGTGGCCACCTGGGGCGCGGCCTTCGCGGCCGGTCTGGGTGGCGCCGAGCTGCGGTTCTAGCGCGCCGGAGCCCTGGCGCCGTCGCGGGCCCTGAGCCGCCCGACACCGACGGGAACACTGATTCGACGCAATGTCGGGTGTTCGGTTTCTGGTTGGCATCGGCGCGCTGCTTCTGCTTGGCCAGAGGGTGGCGGCGGCCTCGCCGCGGCGCATCGCCGAGGCGCACGATCCAGCGGCGCGGGTGACGCAGCTGAACCGCGAAGCGCTGGCGGCGATCGACAAGCGCGAGTTCGAGAAGGCGCGCGAGATCTTGAAGAAGGCGCTGGAGCTTTGCGGGACGGCGGGGCTCGACCGTCACCCGGTCGCGGCGCGCACCCACGTGCACATGGGCGTGGTGATCATCGCCGGGTTCAAGAACCGGGAGCTCGGCGAGAAGCAGTTTTCCCAGGCGCTGGCCATCGAGCCGGCGATCGCGATGACCCCGGCGCTGGTGACGCCCGAGATCAGCGAGGCGTTCGACGAGGCGAAGCAGCAGAGCAAGGGCGGCGCGGCCTCCTCGGCAAGCTCGTCGGACGGAGACGAGGCGGAGCCGCCGGCGACGGTCGCGCGCGATTCGGCGGTGCGCCGGACGTCCTCTTCGTCGTCGGGCGGCTTCACCTACCACACCGTCAGTGAGGTGAAGCAGGGGAACGCCATCCGCGTGACGGTCAACGTCGACGAGACGCTCAAGTTTCGCAAGGTGGTGCTCGCCTACCGTCCGCAGGGGACCTCCGAGTTCCTGGGGCGCGAGATGGACCCGGTCGGGCCGGGCGCCTACAGCGCCGAGATCCCCGATCACGCGACCACCGGAGCGTCGGTGGCCTACTACATCGAGGCGCAGGACGACGACGGACAGCCGGTCGCCAACCGCGGCACGGAGTCACGGCCGCTGGTGATTCAGCTCGCCGGCGAGGCGCGCGAGGGCGAGCGCGGGCACGCCTCCGAGGGGACCGAGCGAAACGACAGCGACGACACCACCACCGTTCGTGAGGAGGGGGAGCGCGAGGATGAAAATGGCGCGCGCTGGTTCGTCAGCGTCGCCGTGGGGAGCGGCGCCGGCTACGCGACGGGCACCGGGGAGACCAACGCCAACCTGCCGGTCTCGGGCTCGTTCGCCAGCACCTCGCTCGGTCAGATTTCACCCGAGGTCGGCTACTGGCTCGCCCCCGACCTCCTGCTCTCGGCGCAGGGGCGAATCCAGGTGGTGACCGGCCCGACGGAGCTGGTCGACGCCACGGGCCGCGTCTATCAGCCCGCCGATCTGGCACTGGCGCTGTTTCTCAAGGCGTCGCTGTTCTTCGGCTCGGAGGGCTTGCGCCCGTTCCTCTCGGGCGGGCTCGGCGGCGGGCAGATCCGCCACGTGATCACCTTCGGCGCCTACCACGACTGCGGCGCGAGCCGCAGCCAGACCTGCGTCGACTCGGTCGTGGCGGGGCCTGCGCTCGCCCAGGTGGGCGCCGGCTTTCTCTACGAGCTGACCTCGACGTTCGGGCTCGAGGCCTCCAGCAACGTCCAGATCGCCGAGCCCAAGTTCACCTTCAACGTCGATCTCAACGCCGGCGTCGCCTTCGACTTTTGAAGATGAGGCCGTTGCGATTCGTCTTGGGCTGCTCTCTGGTGACGCTGGTGGCCGGTTGTCTCACGCCCGCCGGCTACGACCGCGGTCCGGACGGGGGCGCGAGCGCCACCGGTGGCGCGTCGACGCCGGGTGGCCAAGGAGGTCAAGCGGGGAAAGGCGGATCCTCGGGATCGTCCGGGTTTTCGGGCACCGGCGGAGCGACGGTCGCGACCGGCGGCGTCCCGGGCAGCGGCGGGGCGACCGGGCGCGGCGGGACCGGCGGCACCGTCGTGTCGGGCACCGGCGGAAGGGCGTCGAGCGGCCCCGACGGTGGGACCGTGCTTTACAGTGACGACTTCTCGGGCGACACGCCCGGCGCGATGGCCACCGGGTGGATCGCCGACACCATCGACTCCGATCCCACCGACGGCACCTGGAGCGTGGTGAGCGACAACGGGAATCTGGCGCTGCAAGGGGCGGCCAGCGGCAGTGACTTCATCATGGACATCGGCGGCGACCAGAGCTGGACCGACTACACCTTCCAGGTCGACATCAAGATGATCTCCGGCTCGAGCTTCGAATTCGGCGTGTTCGGTCGGTTCGCCCTGGGCTCCGACAAGGGGAACTACTACGAGGCCTACATGGACGACAGCGGCGCCGTGCAGCTGCGCGTGAAGCTCAACGGCAGCACGACGACGCTGGGGAGCAAGAGCAAGTCGACCACCGGCGACGCCCAGCTGAACACCGTCTACACCTTCAAGCTCGACATGCACGGCGGCCTGATCAGCGTGTCGGTCAACGGCGTCGCCCGCGTCAGCATGGTGATGGACACGACGCTCTCGACGGGCGGGATCGGTCTCATCGTGAACGGCGGGACGGCCGAGTTTGACAACGTCTATGTCACCCAATGACGATCGTGCCTTCGTGAAACCGTTCCTCGACGAAGACTTCCTGCTCGACTCGCCGACCGCGGCCGAGCTCTATCACGGGGTCGCCGCCCAGCAGCCGATCCTCGACTACCACTGTCACCTCTCGCCGCAGCAGGTGGCCGACGATCACCGGTTCCGGTCGCTGACCGAGATCTGGCTCGACGGCGACCACTACAAGTGGCGGGCGATGCGGGCCGACGGCGTCCCCGAACGGGCCATCACCGGCCAGGCGACCGACTGGGAGAAGTTCGAGGCCTGGGCCAAGACGGTCCCGCGCACGCTGCGCAATCCGCTCTACCACTGGACGCACCTCGAGCTCCGCTTTCCGTTCGGGCTCCCCGGCAAGCTGCTGGGGCCCGAGACGGCGCGCGAGATCTTCGACCACTGCAACGCCAAGCTGGCGACCGACGGCTTCACCACGCAGGGGCTCCTGCGCCAGTTCAACGTGCGCGTCATCTGCAGCACCGACGATCCGGTCGACAATCTCGAGCCGCACCGACGCCACGCGCGGCGTGCGGGCGCCTTCACCAAGCTCTATCCGACCTGGCGGCCCGACCGGGCGCTGGCCCTGCAGGATCTGGCCGGCTGGAACGGTTGGCTCGACGCGCTGGGGACCGCCGTGAACGGCACCGTGGGGACGCTCGACGAGCTGCGCGATGCGCTCGCCAAGCGGCACGACGCCTTCCACGCGGCCGGCTGTCGGGCCTCGGACCATGGCCTGGAACGGCTCTACGTCGCCGACCACACCGAGCGCGAGGTCGCCGCCATCTTCGCCAGGGCCCGTGGCGGGCAGGCGCCGACGCCCGAGGAGATCGAGAAGCTGCGTTCGGCGCTGCTCTTCGATCTGGCGGTGCTCGATCACCGGCGCGGCTGGGCGCAGCAGTTCCACCTGGGCGCGCTGCGGGACACCAGCACCCGCGGGATGGCTGCCCTCGGCCCCAACACCGGCTACGACGCCATCGCCGACTTCCCGCAGGCGGTCGCGCTGGCGCGTTTTCTCGACCGGCTGGACGCGGGCGGAACGCTGGCCAAGACCATCGTCTACAACCTCAACCCGGCCGACAACGAGGCGTTCGCCACCGTCATCGGCAGCTTTCAGGACGGGTCGCAACCCGGGAAGATGCAGCTCGGCAGCGCCTGGTGGTTCCTCGATCAGCTCGACGGCATGCGCAAGCAGCTCGACGCGCTCTCCAGCCTGGGCCTGCTCTCCCGCTTCGTTGGGATGCTCACCGACTCGCGCAGCTTCCTGTCGTTCTCGCGCCACGAGTACTTCCGGCGCCTGCTCTGCAACCTGCTGGGGCAGGACGTCGAGCGCGGCCTCTTGCCCAACGATCGCTCGCTGCTGGGAGCGCTGGTCGAGGACGTCTGCTTCCGGAACGCGCGCGACTACTTCCGGTTCGAGCTCTAGTCAGGGCGGCGCGGCGGCCGCCCCTCCTCCCTCACCCGGGGCTCCTTACCCGGGGGGGTTGATGCTGGGGCAGCCGAAGATGATCTGCACCGCGCCGGCGCCCGCCGCCTGGATCATGTTGCACCAGGAGCCATGGACCTCGACGGCTGTGTCGTTGAGGTCCGTGTAGGTCCAGCCGTTGGTCGCGTCGTAGGGGATGCGGGTCATGCCGGTGCCGACGTAAACGCCCAGCTTGGTCGGATCGTTGCGCACGGGCGGCGCCGGCGAGAGGGGAAACAGACAGGTCGAGATCTGGCCAGTGATCGCCTCCATCGCGGCGACCAGGGTGTTGGCGTCGTCGGCGATGTAATAGTTGTAGGCGAGGGGGTTCGTGACGGGGATCGGCTCGCCGCCGGCCTTCGACATCGCAGTCAGCTCGGTGTTGTCACTGGCCTTGCTGGTGGCGATGCCGACCACGAAGGTGGGAAACCCAGCCGTCAGCGCGTTGGCGATGGCGGTGACCGCGGCGGGGCCGGCGCTGTCGGAGTTCTTGCTGGTCCCAACGCAGGTCGGCTCGCCGTCGGTGGCCAGCAGCAGGTACTTGGGGTTCGTGTCGGTCAGCGTCGCCAGGTAGCTGGCGCCCTGGGTGATGGCGTCGGCGGTGGGTGTCCCCTTGCCGGCGGGCGTGAGCGCGGTGATGGCGCTGTTCATCTGGGTTCCGTCCATGGCCGCGACCTTGACGTCGATGGCGCTGGTGACGCCGCCCTGGCAGTCGTCCATCGAGTCGGTGTACGCCTCGGGGAACGACTTCATCCCCCAGGAGATCGAGCTCTGCGTGGCGCTGACCACCGCCTCCAGCGACGGAACCACAATCTGCCACTTGGTGGTGGTGCTGCCGGACGGCGCACCGTCGGGGATGTCGATCATCGAGCCCGACCGATCGAGCACCATCAGGATGTCCGCCGCTTTGGGAGTCGGTTTGAACTGCTGGAGGCCGCAGTTCGCTTCGCCGGCGTCGCTCGGGCTGACGTCGCCCCCGCCGCCGCCGTCGCCGGTCGTGGTGAGGCCACCGCCGGCGCCCGTGCCGGTGGTGCCGCCGGAGCCGAGGTTGCCGCCTTTCCCGACGTTGCCACCTTGGCCGCTGCCGGTGGCGCCGCTGCCCCCTTCGCCCGCGGCGCTCTGGATCGGCTTCGTCCCCGCGCAGCCCCAGGCGGTGGGGAGAGCGGCCAGCAACGGGATCAACGCGCAAAGCTTCTTCATCGAGACCTCCCACGGGCCCGCGCCGGCACCCCCAGGCAACCAGCGCGGCCCCGCAGATTGGTGAGGCTCTGGGCAGAGCCAAATTTGGGCCGCCGGAGCGAGATCATCCGCGCGGCGAATCCTTTGGGGTTTGAGTGTCCGCATCTCTTCGGCGCAGCTCAGGTCGCGTCGGGTGGGCGATCTCTTCGAGAAATGAGCCGCATTTCGCCGCAGCGGACACTTCTGCCCCGGGGGATGTCCACGGTGACGACGATCCGGATCGCCCGCCGGAGACTTACCTGCCGAGCAGGATCTGGGCCCGGCTCTCGTCGGGTTGGGGTGGGCCGGTGGGAGGGGCGAAGCCCCTCCCACCTCAGCGAAGCGCCTAAAAGACGTAAACGGCTTGACCCATGCCCCGGATGTTGTGGGGCTGGTTGCCGTCGAGGTAGTGGACCTGGGTGTACTGACCGGAGATGCCGAAGCGGATCGCCGGCGTCGCGTCGAAGAAGAGGTTGCCGTCGGCGTACCTGGAGGTGTCGGCGACCCGGTCGATGAGCTCGATCTCGGCGCCGAGCATGGGGAAGAGCTTGACCATGTTGTTCGAGTGCGACTGGGTGTAGTTCGCCGCGAGGATCAGCCGCCCGTCGAGAACCGGGAGGTAGTACTGCAGGCCGACCTTGAAGGCCTGCCAGTTGATGGTGTGGAGAATTCCGGTGCGCACGTCGAACGTCACCAGGCCGTTGTCGACATCGGGCGCGTACTCGGGCGGCGGTGAGGCCTGCGCGGGGTTGAGGAGCGTGGGGAAGGCTGCTCCGCCGCCCGTGGTCAACAGATCGGCGATGCCGGTGCCAGTCACGAACGATCCGGTCAGCGTCAGCCGGTTCTTGCGATCGTTGGCGTCGCTGGCCGGGATGATCGGGAGGAGCGCGTCGACCGAGAGGCCCCAGCCCGAGACGCTGTTCGAGCTCTGCGTGGGCGGCGGCAAGAAGGCGTCGACCTTGAACTGACGCGCGATGCCCGACACGCCGATCGACAGCGGCGCGGCGACCGTTCGAACGTTGCCCGGCGTGGTGATCCCCTTCCATCCGTTGACGCTGAGGCGCAGGCCGGCCTCGAAGTCGGGGACCTGCGAATCGCGCTGGGCCGGGCGTCCGGCGGAGACCGCGACGTCGACGCTGATCGGGCCGTCGGCGCCGAAGGTGCGCGACAGCCGGACCTGGGTGTTGCGCGAGAAGACCTGATTCGGCAGCCCCAGGAACTCGGCGGAGCAGGGGAAGAAGTAGTTCTGCCAGCCGAACACGTCATAGGTCTGTCCGGCCAGGAGGTCGACGAAGCCGCCGTCGAGCTTGAGGTAGGCGTGGCGGATCCGGAAGGTGGGGCTGTCGAAGTAGGTGGTCTCCGAGACCCCGGTCGGCGGGCTCGGCTGGTCGCCGAAGAAGTCGCCTTCGATCAACGCCGAGGGGCGCAGGTTGCCGAGCTGCGGGGACTGAAAGGCCAGGCCGATGCGCGTGTTCCGCATCGAGAACTGGGAGCGGCCGACCGTCCCCTCATAGGTGTCCGAGCGCGCCACCAGCGAGCTGCCGATCGCGTCGCCGTAGCTGCGGGTGCTGTCGCCGATGTAGTCCGCCTCGACGAAGCCGTAGAACGTCACCGACCACTTCTGGCTGCCTTGCGGGATGGTCAGCGTCAGGGCAGGGCGATCGAACCAGGAGCCGCTCGGCGTGTTGGCGCCCGGCGCTGGCCCGGCCTCCGACGGAACGTTCGGAAGGGAGGGCGGCTGCGCGTCGGCGGGCGTTGGCGGCGGTGGGGCCGGTGGCGGCGCGGGCGGAGACTCGACGGGCGCCGTTTCGGGGGCGGGGGGCGGCGGGGCCGGTTCGTCGGCGCGTGCGGGGCGAACGATCGCCACCAAGGCAACGGTGAAGGCGAGCGCGGCGCTCACGACCGCGGCCGTCGTCATTCTCACGTTCCGCGCCTGGCGCCGTCTTCGGGCCAGTCGATTGTCGTCCGGGGTGATTCGTTCGATCATTGGTGAGGACCTCATGCGGGTGTCTGGATGGGCGCGAAGGTGGGCGCGAGCAGGTGATTGAGGGCGAAGGCGACGAGGTAGGCCGAGCCGCAGATCCCGAACAGGACCGCGTAGCCCGAGGTGACGTCGCCGGCGGCGGCGAAGCGGTCGAGCAGCTTCCCCGAGAAGATCGGGAACAGGATCCCGCCCAGCGAGCCGGCCATGCTGCCGATGCCGACCACCGACGCCACGGCGCGCTTGGGGAACATGTCGGAGGCGCTGGTGAACAGGTTCGCCGACCAGGCCTGGTGTGAGGCGCCGGCGATCCCGATCAGGATCACCGCCGGCCAGTTGCCGACGTGGGTGACGGCCAGGATCGGCAAGACCGAGCAGGCGAAGGTGAAGAGCGCGATCTTGCGCGCGCGGGTCACGGTCATGCCGCGGGCGGCCAGGAAGCCGGAGAGCCAGCCGCCGAAGATGCTGAGCACCGTGACGATCGAATAGATCGTCACCAGGTAGACCCAGCTGTCCTTGATGGCGAGCCCGCGCGTCTTCTTGAAGTAGTCGGGCAGCCAGATGAGAAAGAACCACCAGACCGGATCGGTCAGGAACTTGGCGACGATGAACGCCCAGGCCTGCCGGTGGCGCAGGAGCTCCGCCCAGGAGATGCGCGCCTCACCGGCGGACGCCGCGGCCCCGTCCTGGCTTCTGATGTGGGCCAGCTCGGCGGCGCTCAGCTTGGCGACGCGCTCCGGGACCTCGTACCAGGGGAGCCAGAACGCCAGCCAGACCAGCCCCGCGATCCCGGCCGCCACGAACGCCGAGCGCCAGCCGAATGAGAGAGCCATCCAGGGGACGACCGCCGGCGCGATGATGGCGCCGACGTTGCTCCCGCTGTTGAAGAGCGCGGTCGCGTAGGCCCGCTCGCGCGGCGGGAACCAGATGGCGACCGCCTTGATGGCCGAGGGGAAGTTGCCTCCCTCCCCGAGGCCAAGCGCGATGCGCGCGGCGAAGAAGCCGTTCACGCTCCCCACCAGGGCGTGCCCCATGGCGGCCACGCTCCAGGCCGCGATGGAGACGGCGTACCCGATCTTGGTGCCGACGCGATCGATGAGGGCGCCAAACGAGAGCAGGCCCACCGCGTACGCCGCCTGAAAGGCCGCGTTGACCATCCCGAACTGGGCGTTGGTCCACCTGAGCTCGTTGTCCAGGATCGGCTTCAACAGCGAGAGGATCTGACGGTCCATGTAATTGACCGTCGTCGCGAAGAACAGCAGCGCGCAGACCAGCCAGCGATACCGGCCGACGGCACCGGCGGCGCCGCCGGTGGCCGGGCCGCCGGTCGTCTCGGGCGTCGGGCCCGAGGCGCGACCTTCCCGCGAAACGAGCACGGGGACCGAGGATGGCAAGGGTTCTCGACGCACAGGGAGACGACGTCATGGGTTGCCTGATGTCAGCCAAACGGCTCGGCCGATCGGATCGGGTTCCCAAGGTTGTTCTCGCGTGAGCCATCCCTCGAAGGTGCGGACACCCAGCTCTTCGAAGCTCCAGATTTCAAATGCACCAAACAGCGAGGGATCGATGACGACGATGACGAAACGAATGGCGCCGTTCTGCGGGACCGTCGCGCTCCTGGCGCAGGTCTTGGTGTTCCAGGGTTGCGGCAGCAACAGCAACAACGGGATCACCGGCACGGGCGGCACGCCTGCCACCGGGACGGGCGGCGAAGCGACCTCCACGGGCGGCACCCCTGGCACCGGCGGCACGACCACCGCGGGCACGGGCGGCATCACCACCTCCACGGGCGGCACCCCCGGTACGGCCGGTGCGAGCGGCTTCGGTCAGCCGGCCTGCGGCAACACCGCCGCCGGGACGGCGATCGCCAAGGGCGTCACCTGCACCGCGACCGACACGGCGCTCTGCTACAAGACCTGCGGGCCGGAGAAGGCCGGCGTCAAGTCCGAGACCTGTCCGGCCGGCGGCGGAACCTACGCCGAGATGACCGGTTGCAGCTTCGATCCGACGCGGGACTTCAGCTGCTACAAGATCCTGACCCCGCAGGACGCCACCTGTCCGACGACGGTGATCGCGGCGGGCTCGGCCTGCACGATCGCGGACTGCGTCGTCTGCGGCGGGACGACCGGCTACACCGATTCGACGGGCGCCATGAAGACCGGCTACTGCGTCTGCCAGGCCGGCGCGACGTCACCGACCTGGAGCTGCGCCAGCTCCACCGCTTGGCCCTGCCCCACGGGCATTGGCTGCTCCTGATCGCCGGGTGACCGATCGACAACGCGCCGCGCGCCGCCGGGTTCTCTCCGGCGCGCGCGCGGCAAAACGATGAGACCACGTTGACGTCCCCCAACTTGCATCCACAGTCACCCGCCGCGCGGCGGCCCGTCATCAGCTGGGTCGCCCCGCTGCTGACCTGGCTGATCGCCTGCGTCCTCGCCTGCCTGGCCGTCGGCTGCCACACCGGCGGCGACCTCGCGCCCATCGCCTACACCTGCGGCACCAGCGACCCCTCGGTCGCGGTCGCCGGCGACCCGATCAACGGATGCGCGGATTACGACACCATGTACCTGCCGCTCGAACCGACGCTGCCGCCAACCCCGACCGATCCGACCTGCATCCTCAAAGCGACGCATCAGACCACCGACAGCAACTGGCTGCCGGACGAGACCACCCTCGACACCGGCAACATCACCACGGCGCTCGGCCACTGCAAGGTGGTCCAGCTGGTGACCGACGGCGCCAACAACGCCTTCGTCTCGGGGCCGCTTGGCATCACGGCGCAGACGCTCTGGGTCGACGCCGGCGTCACGCTGTACGCCTCCCGCGATCCGAGCCTGTATTCGACCCAGCCGGCCGGCACGCCCAGCGATTGCGGTCAGCCCGGCGTCAACGATTCGGCGGCCTGCAAGAACTTCATCACGGTGAACAGCGGCGCCAGCCCGGCCATCGTCGGCGACGGGATCATCGACGGTCAGGGGGGCGAGCCGCTCATCGGGCACGACTACTCCTGGTGGCAGCTCTCCTCGGCGCTGGCGATGATCGACGGCAGCATCGGCAACCCGACGCTCATCAACCTGGCGTCGGGCGTGACCGGGTTCTTGATGTACCGGATCACGCTGCACAACTCGCCCAAGTTCCACGTGAAGATCACCTCCACACCGGCCGGCGGACCGACCGCCGCCTGCACGCCGGGCGCCGGCTTCATCGTCTGGGGGGTGACCATCTTGACGCCGTCCCGCTGGCTCAACAGCCAGGGCCTCCTGATGTCGCCGCACCTGTCCCGCAACACCGACGGCATCGACCCCGGAGAGACCAGCTTCGCCACCTGCGGCGTGCTCGCCCACAACACCATCAGCACCGGCGACGACCACATCGCCATCAAGGGCGGTCACGGTGTGTCGAACATCTATGTCGCGCACAACCACTTCGGCACCGGTCACGGAATGTCGATCGGCAGCGAGACCTACGGCGGCGTGAACGGCCTGACGGTCTGCGATCTCACCATCGACGCCGACTCGCGGCCGGTGGGCGACGGGGCCAGCCCCGGCGACTTCAACGGGATCCGCGTGAAGTCGGACTCCAGCCGCGGCGGCCTGGTCGACAACGTCGTCTTCCGCAACGTCTGCATGCGCGACGTCAACAACGCGATCCTGGTCTCCACCGCGTACAACCCGCTCTTCTCCGGATCGCTGATCCCCGACTTCAAGTCGCTCACCTTTCGGAACATCCACGACGTCACCTGCCTGGGCTCGCAGCCGGGGGTGGTGACCCTGAACGGCTTTTCGGTGCTCTATCCCGCCGGGCCGATCACGCTCGACAACGTCATCGTCGACAACATCGGACCGACGGCCGTGGAGGCCGAGTTCTCCAACATCGTCTACGGCCCCGGCCCGGTGAACTTCACCGGCTACATCTCGGGCCAGGACGTCACGGTGACCCCCAGCTCGGAGCCAGCCGACACCAGCGTGGCGCCCATCAACTGCGTCTTTCCCACCTTGCCGGCCCCACAGCCGCCGCCGGGCTGGCTCCGATGACGGCTGCGAGGACGGTTTCGATGACAGCTCGACGAATCGCGCTGCTGGTCGTCCCCTGTGGCCTGCTGTTCGCGGCCTGCTCCACGACCGGCGAGCCCAGCGAGTCGCCGAACGGCAGCTGCACCATCGACCAGACGATCACCGCCAGCTGCAATCAGGCCGACGGCGGCGCGCCCCAGAACACGGGCCTCACCGGCTACAACTGTACGGGAACGGCACGCCCCGACCAGACCGCGTCCTACGCCGGCGGCGTTCCGCAGGGGATGATCTGCGCCAACCAGATCCCACCCGCAGACGGCGGTGCGCCCGCCAGCCCGCAGAATTATTGTTGCACCAACGCCGACACCACCTGCGCCTACGATCCGGTCGCCGTGTGCGATCCGGGGACCTACGCGTACCAGTGCCAGGACATCAACCGGCCCGAGAGCTACAACCCGCAGATCAAATGCGGCCAGGGGGTGCGCGGGACCGAGCTCGTCGATTATTGCTGCTCGGGAACCGGGCTGCCGCAGGGCTGCGGCGAGCAGGACGGCCTGGCGGGCTGCTCGGCGGGCCTCGTCGGCTGGCAATGCCCCATCAAGGGGAGCATGCACACGCTTCCGAAGGGCCAGGACCTGATGTCCAACAAGAGCCGGGCCGACCAGTACTATCTCCTCTGCTCGATCCCCAAGGTGGCCCCCTCGGGCTCGGTCGACACCTTCTGCTGCTACCCGCCCGCGCAAATTCCCCCCGGCGGCTCCTGCACCGAGGACGTCTACGTCTCGAACTGCAACCCGCTCACCCAGTTCGGCTTCGCCTGCACCGGCATCGACACGCCGGCCGACGACTACCCGCCCATCGTCTGCCCGAGCGCCGGAACGCCCGGCACCAGCATGGAGGGCTACCCGGCGACGCTCTACTGCTGCAACTTCGTCAACGGCGACTGAGTGCCGAACGGCGACTGAGAGCCGAAGGGCGACCGAGAGCCGCTTCCGCGGCGCGGCCCGTCGCCGGTCCCGAAGCCCTCGCTCCCGGGACGTCCGGGCGGCGGCCGTTCAGCGTCGCTCCAGGTACTCCTCGGGCGCGTCGACGAAGCCCCAGGCCCGCAGCTGGCGGACCCAGGCGCCGAGGTTGTCGCGCGTCACCCGCACCAGCTCCATCGGGATCCGCTCCGGGACCGCGCTCTTGCGGAGCAGCTTGTCCACGATCGTGTCGACGCCGACCTCGCCCCAAAGATAGGTCGGCTGCGCCAGCAGCACCGGCGCCAGCCCCTTCTCGACGTAGAGCAGCTGCGGCGGGATGGCGTTGATCGAGACGATGGTGGGCACCATCAGCTTGGGTGTCCCCGATTCGATCTCGTGCAACAGCGTCTGGGTGTAGAGCGGCCAGCCGCCGACCATCGCCCACCCGGTGATGTCCGGGTGCGCCGCCTCGGCGCGCATGACGGCGGCCGTCGCCTCCTGCGGCGTCTCGACGTGGAAGAACGGCCCCAGCATCGTGAGGCCCGGGTGGTGCGCCGCTTCGCTCATCACCCCCTCGACGCGGCGGCGCAGGTTGGGGGCGTCGGGGTTCCCTGCCAGCACGGCCACCTTGCCCCGGCGTGGGATCAGCTGGGCCAGCTCCTTCATCACCGCCTGGCCAGCCTTGAAGTCGTCGACGCCGCAGGTGGCGAAGCGGCGCGAGTCGGGCGCGTCGCTGTCGAAGGTCATGACGGGGACGCCGTGCGCGACGGCGTCGTCGATCGCCGGGGTCACCGTCTTGACGTCCGAGCAGGAGAGCAGCACGGCGCCGACCTTCTCGGCCACCGCCTGCTGGATGCGCTGCACCTGCAGCGCGGCGTCCTCGCGCGGCGGCGTCAGCCACTCGAGCTCGATCGGACGTCCCAGCTCGGCGCTGAGCGCCCGGGCGCGGTTCTCCGCGCCGAGGCGCGAGGCGAGAAACGACGGATTGCTCGCGCTCTTGGCGATCATCGCGATCCGGAAGGGAGCGACGGGCGGAAGCGGTTCGACGACGCCGGCGTCGGGGCGAGCGCGGCAGGCGGCCGCCGGCGCCGCCACGACCAGCGCCGCGATGACCAGACAGGCACGGGCAGGGTGCGCCGGTCGGCGACCGCCGGTTTCGGGCTCACTGAGGGTGAGTTGACCCACCCCGGCTGGATGGCTCAAGACACCGAGCCTCTGGCGCGCAAGGAACAGTTCGTGTCACCGTGGAGGCAGTGACCCCTGCCGGCATCGGGCTTTGGGCGCTGGTCGCGCTCGCGCAGACCGGTCTCGCGGTCTCGGTGCCCGTTCGCGTCGCGTTCGACGCGCCGACTGGATGCTCGGACGCCGAGGCGTTCTTTGCCGGCGTGCTCGCGCGCACGCGCCACGTCCACCGCGCGCGCCCCGGCGAGACCGCCGTGCGCCTCACGGTTCAAGTGACCCGCGTGGGCCCGAGGGTTCACGGCGAGCTGCGGGTCAACGAGGCTGGCGGCGAAGCGGAGACCCGGCGGGTCGACGGCACGACCTGCACCGAAGTGGTCCAGGTTCTGTCGCTGACGGCCGCGCTGGCGATCGATCCCGCCGCCGACCTCCTGCCGCCGGCTGGGCCTGACAAACCGCCGGCCACACCGTCTCCCGTCCGCGCTCCGCCATCGGCCGCCGCCGCGCCGCCGCGCGACGCTCCGGCCGCCTCGGCCGCGCCGGTGGTTCCGCCCCAGTCGCCGCCGGCGGCATCCCCGTCTCCGGTGGCTCCCTCGGCCGCGCCCACGGTTCAGTCGACTGTGCCTCCGACCTCGGCGCCGCCTCTCGCGACGGCGCCCGCCGCCCCCGCTTCCGAACCGCCGCCCTCGGTCGCGCTTGCGCCAGCCCCGGGGGCCATGGTCCCCGCGGAGCCGCGGCGCGAACGGCCACGCCCGAGCGGCCCGCGATTCGGTGCATCGATGGTCGGGGCGCGCGTCCTCACCTCATCGGTGGGCCTCGGCGCGTCGCTCTGGGGCCGCCTCGGGACCACCACCCGGGAGGGCTTGACGCCATCGGCCACCCTGGCCGCGCTCTATCTGCCCGGTGATTTCTTCGGATCGGGGGACAATCTGGGGATCGGCTGGATGGCGCTCGCCGCCACGGGCTGCCCGGGCTGGGCGCCCGGCGGCCGCGCCCGAGTCGAGCCCTGCGCCCGGCTCACCCTCGGCGCCCTCTCGGCGACCGATCATTCCGTCAACACCCCGCGCTCCGTGACCCGCTGGTGGGGAAGCGCCGGTGCGGTGGTTCGCCTGACGGCGCCCGTGGGCGGGGGCCTGATGCTCGATCTCGACGCGGGGGTCGACTTTCCGTTCGTCACGCGCCGCTTCACCGTCACCACCATGACAAATCAACCAGTTGGCGCGACGGCCGCGGTTTCTCCGACGCTGTCGGTCGGACTTTCCCACGGTCTATAAAATGCGCGCTGGTCGCTGTATGATCAGGTTCGGCGGGAGCGGGAATTGAGACCCCGGACGATCATGACCACCGCAGCGGTCTTCGACACGCACGATCTCGAGCGCGCGATACCGGTCGTTCACGTCCCGGCGCCGGGGCGCGAGCGCCAGATCCCGGCGGAGGTCCCACCGCAGGATCTGCTCGGGCCTTCGAAGGAGCTGCCCGGGACCCGCGCCGCTCGCGATGCCCGGCTGCGCGGCCTGGTCGATCTGCACATCGACTTCGTCGCCCGCGTGCTGCGGAATTCCGGGACGCCCCACGCCGAGATCGACGACGAGGTGCAACGGACGTTCATCGTCGCTGCGCGCCGGCTGGATGACATCCGTCCGGGGGCCGAGAAGAGCTTCCTGTTCCGGATCGCCTTCAACCTGGCCGCACATGCCCGTCGGACGGCGGCGCGCCGGCGTGAGGTCTCCGCCGATCAAGCGCCCGAACAAGTTGAAAGAGTTGCCACGCCCGAGGCACTGACAGATCAGAAGCGGATGCGAGAGCTGCTCGACAGCGTGCTGGAGACGATGGAGGAGCCGCTGCGCGCCGCCTTCGTCCTGCACGAGTTCGAGGAGATGAGCACGGCGGAGATCGCGGACGCTCTGGGGATCCCGCGGGGCACCGTCGCCTCGCGGCTGCGCCGGGCGCGCGCCGAATTTCGAGAGCGCGTGGCGGCCATCGGCGGCTTCGCCGGATACGTCAATCGGGAAGGTCAGGGGTGACGGGATGTCGGAGATGAGGGAGCCGACGCGTCTGCGCGACGAGGGCGCCAGCGCTCTCGAACGCGCCCTCCTGGACGCGGGGAGGTCCTATCGCAGCAGCGGGACGGCCCGGGCCAAGACGCTGGCCGCGCTCGGCGTGGCCGGGTCGGCGACGCTGCTGGCGGGGACCGCGCAGGCTGTGCCGCTCGGCACGGTGGCCAAGGTGGCGGGCAAGCTGACCTGGGGCAAGCTGCTGGCGGCCATCTCGATCGTCGGGGCGGCCGCCGCGGTTCCGGTCGGCTACTTTGCCTGGCAGCGCCACCATCCGGCGAACCATGCCGGGTCGGTGCCTGCCGTCATCGTGGCCAGGCCGATCGAGCCCGAGCCGCCGCAGGTGGCGCCGGCGCTGACCGGCCACGCGCTGGAAGCGCAGGGCATGGAAAACGGCCCGGCGGGCGCGGCAGGCGCTGCGCATCTGGCGCGACCGGCGGTGACGCTGGCGCACGAGCTGTCGTCGCTCGACGCCGCGCGTGGTTCGCTGGCGCGGGGCGACGCCACCGGCGCGCTGGCGCGGCTCGATGCCTACGGGCGCGCCTATCCCCACGGCCGGCTGGGGCTCGAGGCGGAGGTGCTGCGCATCGACGCCCTCGACCAGAGCGGACGCAGCGACGCCGCGCGCGCGCGCGCCGAGGCGTTCCTTCAGCACCACCCGCACAGCGTGCTCGCGGCGCGCGTGCGCACGCGGCTCGGCGACTAGGCGAGGCGATGCTGGCGCGTGGACGCAGCCGGGCGACGCCCGGCGGAGTCCATCGCGGGAGGGCGCGGGGACCCTCCCAGGGTCCCCGATGTTGATGTCAGCCCGCTCGGTTCGGGGGCTCGCCTGCCTGGCGGCGCTGGCCGGCGCCGTGGGGGCCTGCGGCGCGACCACCGACTCGCTCGGGTACGACGACACCGAGAGCAAGACGCTCTTGCCGCTCACGCCGCCGGCTTCGTACCCGAACCCGTTTCGCGATCTGCTCGGCCAGACCGACGCGGCGATCAGCGCCAAGCTCAACAACGCGTTCAACAC
Organism: uncultured Pseudomonadota bacterium; assembly: GCA_963847705.1. Taxonomy (GTDB): domain Bacteria; phylum Myxococcota_A; class Polyangia; order Fen-1088; family Fen-1088; genus JADGRB01. Next base: position 315,008 of record CAWKBC010000030.1, read on the forward strand.
CATCTTCCACGGATCGTCCGCCTACGCGATCTACGTCAATCCCGCCGGCACCGATCAGGCGTACATCATCGACACGTATCACGACGACGAGATCCGCACCGAGGGGATCGGCCTGGGGATGATGATCTGCGTGGAGTTCAACAAGCAGGACGAATTCGACAAGCTCTGGACCTACGCCAAGGAGGTGGTGGAGACCAAGAGCGGCCCCGACGCCGGCTATTTCCCCTCCTTCTGCGACGCCGCCGGGGGGACCGCCACCGGCTGCCTCGACCCCTACGGCTTCGAGCAGTTCGTCACCGCGCTCATCTTCGCCAACGATCGCTGGGGGAGCACGGGAACGATCGACTACGCGACCGACGCGCTGGCGCTGTTCCACACCCTGCGCCACAAGGAGGACGACAACGGCGGCGTCGTCGACGGCGTCACCAACATGTTCGACGCCAGCAGCAATCTCCCGCTCGACGTCCCCAACATCGCGGCGGCGGGGGTGACCCGTCCGTCGCTGATCATGCCGGGCTACTACGCGCTCTGGGCCGAGGCCGACGCGGATCCGCTCTGGACCGCGGCGGCAGAGCGCGGTCGATCGTTCTGGCAGAGCGACGCCAACGCCACCACCGGGTTCATGCCGGTGCGGGCCGACCTCGACGGGACGCCGCTGGCCGGCTGGGCCAGCTTCCTGTCCGAATGCTACCGCGCCCAGATCAACGTGGTGATCGACCAGATCTGGTCAGGTGCCGACCCCTGGAACGTCACGGAGAGCAACCAGCTGCTGGCGTTCTTCACCGGCCAGGGGATCAACACCTACGGCCGGACGTTCAGCCTGGACGGGACGATGGTCCTCGACCCCAGCCACGATCCTGCGCTGGTCGCCGCCAACGGCATCGCGGCCCTGGCCTCGACCAACAGCGACCGCACCAGCTACGTGAACACAGTCTGGAACATGGACCCGCCGACGGGCGACGCCCGCTACTACTCCGGCCTTCTGCAGATGGTCGCCCTGTTGATCTTGAGCGGCCAGTTTCAGGTCTATTGAGTCAAGGACCCTGAAGGGTCCCTTGAATCCCCCCGCGGGCGAGCGTCGCGGGGCGAAGCCCATTCGCCGCTCACGCGACGCGAGCGCTCAGTCGGGGGCGATCCCCGGGGCCAGCATTCGGGCCAGCGAGCGCGGCGCCCTGGCGCCGCTGTCGCGCATCCAGGTCTCACTGGCCCCGGCCACGGCCGGGTCGCCGTCGCGCGCGCCGGCAGCCATCTGCGCCGCGGCCTTGAACAGCGCCAGCTCGTGCGCGCCGGTCTCGTCGATCGCGCGCCGGAGCCAGGCTGCTGTCTCGGCGTGATGGCCTTCGGACCGCTCGATGCCCGCAAAGAGGAGCGCCGCCATCGCGCCACCCCAGCCGGTGCCCCGGCGCAATTGATTCGCGCACCGCCGGGCCAGGAGAAGCCGCGCGGTGCGCTCGCTCCCCGTCGCGCAGAGGCCGCCGGCCAGCGCGGCGCGCCCGCGCAGGTGGACCGCCACGATCCGGGTGTGCTGCATCTGGAGCAGCAGCGAGCGGCGGAGCGCTGGCCATCCGGCGACGCAACGCTGGTAGGCCCTCTCGCCGTCGCCTTGATAGAGGTCGATCTGTGTCTCCGCGATCAGCTGGTACCAGTGCTGGATGTGATAGCCGTGCGCCGACCAGGCGGCCATCGCCTCGCGCGTCTCCTGCTGCGCGCGCGCCGGATCGTCGGCCAGCAGCCAGACGGTGTTGGCCAGGCCGATCCGCAAGGTCGTCGCGGCGTAGACCGAGCCGCGATCGTGCGCCTCCTTCAGACCCTCGGCCGCCTCGGCGCGGAACCGCTCCAGGGCGCCGAGGTAATAGAAACACTCGAGCGTGAAGTGCCGGACGGCGTTCAGCTCCCAGGCGGCGCCGACGCAGCGGTCGCGAAAGATCCGCTCCGCCGTGGCGAGGTGCTCGACCGCGGAGGCGAACCGTCCCCCGAGGTGCGCGGCCAGACCGCTCATCAGGGAAACGATGCCGGCGGCGTGCGGGTGATCGAGCTGGGCCGCGATGGCCGCCGCCTCGCCGAGGAGCTGCTGCGCCCGTGTTCGGTTCCCCTGCGCGGCGGCGTAGGCCGCCTCGCCGGCGATGCCGCGCGACACGCGGTAGGGCTCGCCGGCCGAGAGCGCCAGCCGCAAGCTGCGCGCCTGGAAGTGGGCGCCCTGCGCGGGATCCATCAGGGCCAGGCCCGAGGAGATCGACCAGCAGAGATCCGCGCGCGCCAGCTCGCGGGGGGCGATCTCCTCCGCGCTGCGGCGCCTGAACCGCCGGCCGCGCAAGAACAGCGCCGCCCGCTCGGCGATGAGCGCGCGCACCGGTGATTTGGCGAAGCTCATCCCGGCGTCCGCCAGCGCCTCGTCGGCCACCGTGCGCCCCTCGTCGAGGTGCCCGCTGCGGATGAGCTCCTCGGCCCCGCGCCGCCGCAGATCCATCGCCTGGGCCGGGCCGGCGCTGCGCGCGGCGGCCAGGTAGTTGGCGGCGGCCTCGGCGCCGCGTCCCACGTTGGAGAGCGCGTCGCCGAGACCGACCAGCATCTCGCGCCGCTGCTCGTCCGACCAGTTGCCGAGCGCCAGGGCGTCGGTGTAGCTGTCGATGGCCCGATCGAACGCCAGCGCCTCCGCCGCGCGCCGGGCCGCCGACGAGAAGTGCACGGCCGCGCGATCGGGGTGTCCGGCCTCGCGCCAGTGGCTGCCGGCGCGCAGCGAGTTGCTGGCATCCTCGAACGCCTCGGCCAGCTTCTCGTGCAGGTCGCGCGCGACGGCGCTGGAGGTCGACTGGCGCGCCACCTGGCGGATGCGATCGTGCGAAAAATCGAGCAGCTCGTCGCCCCGCTCGGTCACCGAGTAGACGAGGCGCGCCGAGCGAAGCTCGTCGAAGAGCCGCACCGCCGTGGGGCCGTCGAGGTCGCACAGGCGCCGCAACATCCGCACCGGCGTGGGCGCGCCCGAGATCGCCAGCGTGCGCAGCACCCGCACCGTCGCCTCGGGGAACGACTCGAGCTGGGCGCGCAGCACGCTGTCGAGGGTCAGGTGGGCGCCGTTGCCGCGCCGCAGGTGCGCCGTGCGGGCCAGCTCCAGGAGAAACAGCGGGTGACCGGACGATTCGCGGGCCAGCACGTCGGCGCCGCGGTCGGGATCGCTGGCGCCGCCCGAAAGCAAGAGCTCGCGGGCCAGCCTCCGGGCGGCGTCCCCGTCCAGGTTGGAGAGCATCAGCTCCTCTTCGGGGACGTCGGCCGCCAGGAACCGCCCGGCGGGCTCTCCGGCGGCCTGCGTCCGCAGCGTCCCCAGCAAGAGGAGGCGCGGCGCGTCTGGCGGGCGCAGCACCTCCGACAGCAGCGCCACCGAGTCGGCGTCGGCCCACTGCAGATCGTCGACGTAGGCGACGATGGTCGCCCGCTCCCCGAGCGCACGCAGAAGCTGACGAAAGACCACGAACATCGAGGCGCGGACCTCGCGCGGGTCGGGGCCCACGTGCTGGTGGGGCGCGTGGGCGATGAGCGGGACGCGCCCCAGGACCGGAAAGGCCTGCAGGAGGACCGCCGCCCGATCGGGGACGATGCGCCCGATCGTGTCGGGGTCGAGCTGCCGGAGAAGGCCGGTCAGGACGTCGACCAGGCCGTCGAGCGCCTTGAACGGCACCAGCTCCCGTTCGTAGCAGCGGGCGGTCAGGAGGATCGGCGGCGCATGCTCGTTCGTCTCCAGCCGGGTTTCGAGGAAGGCCCGCACCAGCGCCGATTTCCCCACGCCCGACTCGCCGCGCACGATGAGCACGCGCGCCCCCTCCCCCTGCCGGACGGCGTCGAGCGCCGCCTCCATCGCGGCGAGCTCGCTCTCGCGGCCGACGAAATGGACGGCGTCGTCGCGCGGGGCGGGGGGGGATCGACCGCGCGCCCGATCGGGGCCGGCGCCAGCGCCGCCAGCACCTCGGGCCCCGAGGCGCGCAGCTCGGGATCCGCCTCCAGCAGGCGATCGCACAGCGCCGCCAGATCGGCCGGGACGCCGGGCGCCAGCGCGGCGAGGCGGGGCGCCCGCCCGTGCTGCTTCCGGTAGAGGATCTCGTGCGGCAGCCCCTCGAACGGCAGCCGCCCCGAGAGCAGCTCGAACAGGATGACGCCGAAGGCATACCAGTCGGCGGCGCCGCTCACCGGCTGCATCGCCACCTGCTCGGGCGCCATGTACTCGGGCGTCCCGGCGCCCGATTGCGTGGTCTCGATCGAGGCCGCGCTGACCAGCCCGAAGTCGAGCAGGACGGCGCGCCCCTCGGGCGTCACCAGCACGTTCGACGGTTTGACGTCGCGGTGGACGGCCCCGGCGGCGTGCAGCGCCGCCAGCGCGCGCGCCAGCTGCGCCAGCGCCGGCCGCAGCCGCTCCTCGCGGTAGTGGCCGCCGGGCGGGGCGCCGAGAGGGAGGCCGGACGAGGGATCGTACCGGCGAATCGCCTCGCCCGGCAGCACGATCGGCGTCGGGGCGTCGGAGGCCAGCAGCGGGGAGAGCGAGGTGCGGGCCGGTGGCTCGACCCCCCGCACGTAGCTCATCAGAATCGACCCCCTGCACCAGCTCCATGGTGAAGAACCACTGCGAGCCCTCGGAGACCAGCTCGCCGAGGCGCACCAGGTTGGGGTGGCGGACGTCGGCGACGGTCCGGAACTCGCGCTTGAAGCGCAGCAGCATGTCGGGGCTGACCACCGGCAAGAGCTTCAGCGCGACGGGGACGGCGTTGGTCTCGTCGAACGCCTCGTAGACGACCCCCATCCCGCCCCGGCCCAGGAAGCGAACGAGCCGGAAACGCGTGGTCCCTCGAAACGCGACAGCGCCCAGGTCCATCGTCACCTTCCGGGCGCTTGCACGCTGCGTTTTTATCGCGAAATACGTGCAGGCGTCCAGCCGGTGTACGCTGCCGACCCGCTGAGACGGCTGCGGAAACTATGAGGTCCGACGGACGTTCCCCTTCGGGAGGGTTCATGAAGCTGGTGCCCAGGCTCGAGTTGAAGTTGGCTTCGATTGACGATCTGCTGGCCGGCCGGTGCGGCAAGGTGGCGCCCGGTGACGTGTTCGCGTTCAACGGGATTTCGAACGTCGACGCCTTCATCCAAGAGGCGACCGATTCGGCCATCTCGCACGTCGGGATCGTCATCCGCGAGACGGACCAGGCGCCGCTCTCGCTCCTGGAGGCGACGGGCAAGGGGATTACCGCCACGCCGCTCGCCGAGGTGCTCGAGGGCTACCGGCCCGATCACACCTGCTTCTACCTGCCGCTCGCGCCGCCGAGCCGCGCCCTGGTCGTCCCCGCGGTGCTGACCGACTACTACCTCTCCAACGCGCTCGACAAGTACAACTACGACGGTGTGGTCGAGGCCGGCCTCTACGACCTCGACCACCCCTTCTTCGATCGCCTGCTCACGCACTTTCACGAGAACTCACCCGTCGCCCGGGTCGCCGGGTGGTGGGAAGAGCTGGTGAACGAGGCGCACAAGATCTCGGATCGAGGTCTTCGGAGAGACCCCGGCCTACCGCCGTCTCTTTTGCTCACAGCTGGTCTCGGAGGTGCTCCAGGCGATGAAGGTGGTCGAGGTCCCGCCTCCGGCCCGGCTGGTGGTCCCGGTGGAGGTCTGCTGGTTCGACATCTACGCCGGGGCCTACCAGCTCAACGGCGGGGCGCTCATGCTGGACCCCTTCCGCTGGGGCGACGCGCCAGTCCCGCTTCCTCTCGCCATGCCCGGACCGTAACCAATGGCCGCGGCAATCGTAGACTTCGCTAAGGAGGTCGTCATGAAGTCGCCCGAGCCCGAGCTGAAACCCAGGCTGTTGCCGTCAGTCCCCATCGCCGTCGCGGCGATGGTCGCCATCGCGCTGGTCGGCGCCGCGCGCTGGAGTCGGTCCGCGCCGAGGGCGAGCGACCCCACAGGAGGGCGAGTGATGTCTCAGAAGAAATACACCAAACCGTCGACCGCAGAGCTCAAGAAGACGCTCACGGGCGTCCAGTACGAGGTGACCCAGAACGCCGGCACCGAGCCGCCGTTCGACAACGCCTACTGGAGCAACCACGAGGCGGGGCTCTACGTCGACATTGCCACCGGCGAGCCGCTGTTCAGCTCGACCGACAAGTTCGAATCGGGGACCGGCTGGCCCAGCTTCACCCGCCCGGTCGAGCAGGGGCGGGTGGTCGACGCCAGCGACAGCTCCCACGGGATGGAGCGAACCGAGGTCCGTTCGGTGGGCGGCGGGTCGCACCTGGGGCACGTCTTCGACGACGGCCCGGCACCCACGCACCTGCGTTACTGCATCAACTCCGCTTCGCTGCGGTTCATCCCGGTCGCGAAGCTCGAAGCCGAGGGCTACGGCGCCTACGCGCCGCTCTTCGGGGGCGCAGCCAAGAGCACCACGGCCGCGGCTGCGCCGGCAGCGCCGGAGCCCAACACCTGCACCCGCCCGCCGGCCGGCGGCAAGCCGGGCTGTTCGCCGACGCTGGAGACGGCGATCCTGGCGGGCGGCTGCTTCTGGGGGATGGAGGACATCCTCCGGCAGATCCCCGGCGTCGTCGAGACGGAGGTCGGCTACACGGGCGGCACGACCTCGCATCCCAAGTACGAGGACGTCCACACCGGCCGGACCGGCCACGCCGAATCGGTGCGGATCGTGTTCGACCCGAAGAAGCTGTCGTACGACGACCTGCTCGAGAAGTGGTTCTTCCGGATGCACGACCCGACCACGCCCGATCGGCAGGGGAACGACGTCGGGTCGCAGTATCGCTCGGCGATCTTCGTGACCTCGGCCGAGCAGCGCAAGGTGGCCGAGATGGCCCGCGACCACGCCCAGAAGTCAGGGCGCTGGAAGAGCTCGATCGTGACTCAGATCGTGGAGGCCGGTCCCTTCACCCCGGCCGAGGCCTACCACCAGAAGTACCTGGAGAAGAACCCAGGCGGCTACACCTGCCACTACGTCCGCAACTGACAGAGCCTCACTTTCCCGGCCCTCACCCCCAATTCGGGGGGAGGGCCGGTTTCATTTCTGGTCCGACCAGACGGCCGCGTGCAGCTCGCACGGTCTTTGGCGCGCGCGATTTGGCAATTTGCAGGATCGGGGCCGGGAAACGCACAGCATCTCGGCCTGCGGCCCTGGCGCGAAATCTGCACACTCCAGCGGCAGGTCTCCCCATGGATCGCGCCGCCGACATCATCCCGATCTCGTCGCGCTCCGCGCGCCGCCCCCCGGTTCTGGCGTCCGAGCCCATCCAGAGCATTGCGGAGCCCAGCAGGAGCGGCGGGTGGGCTCTGGCGCTGGTCGGCATCGGGCTGGCGCTCGTCGCCGGGGTGGCGGTCTCTCGCGTGCAGCAGGTGAAGAGCGTCCGCACCCTTCCCGCCGCCGACCGCGTGGCCCTCTACCACCGGACGTTGACGGACGTCGAGACCGCCTGCACGACCCCCGAGGCCCGCGACGGCGCCCTGCGTGACCACTGCCTCGGGCAAGCGCAGTTCCTGACCCTCTTCCCGGACTGCGACGCCCGCTGCCAGCAGCTGGCCGCGTCCGTTCTCCCCCACGCCCGCCGCTAGGCGGCCCCTCTCGGCGTCGACCGACGGGTCGCAGGTGACACTTTAGACACGTCGCCGGGACTTCCCAGCGCAGCAAGTGTCATCGCTTGGCGGGGGAAGCGAGTTGCGTCCAGGCGCGCACCTGGCCGGACAACGGCTCGATAAGGAATCGTGACCGCTCGGGCCGTTGCTGCCATTGTCGTTCTCGTTGTCGAAGCCCAGCTCATTCGCGCGCCGGCTGCTGCTGGTCTCGGCTCTGCTGGGCAGGGTGCTGTGGTGTTCGGCTCCCGCTCTGGCGGCCGGGACGCTGCGGGTCGACTTCATCGACGTGGGGCAGGGGGACGCGGCGCTGGTGATCTCGCCGACCGGGAAGACGGTGCTCATCGACGGGGGGCCCCACAGCTCGGCGCGGGCGCTCACCGCGTTCTTGCGCGCGCACGTGCACGCGCCGCTCGACCTCATCCTCCTGACCCACCGGCACGAGGACCATCTGGGCGGGCTGCCGGAGGTCGTCGAGGAGCTCGGCGCCCGGCAGTTCGTCGACGCACCGGTGCCGCACGCGCAGAAGGGGTACACCGCGTTGATGCGGGCGCTGGAGGCGCGCGGGGCGGTCGTCCGGCAGGCGACGCGCGGGCGGACCATCGATCTCGGCGGCGGCGCGACGCTGACGCTGCTCGGCCCGCCCGACCCGCTCATCACCGGATCGCACTCGGACGTGAACGCGAACAGCGTGGTCGCGCGGCTGACCTACCGCGGGTTCTCGGTGCTGTTCGCCGGGGACGCCGAGGCTCCGACGGAATCCTGGCTGCTCACCTCGGGCGTGACGCTGCGGTCGGTGGTGCTCAAGGTTGCGCACCATGGCAGCCGTTACGCGTCGGGCACCCCGTTCCTGCAGGCGGTGGGGGCGCGGATCGCCGTCGTCAGCGTCGGTGCGGGGAACAGGTACCGCCACCCGGCCTCCGCCACGCTGGCGCGGCTCGCCCGGGCGGGGGCCACGATCTATCGTACCGACATGGACGGCGACGTGACGATCGAAAGCGACGGCGCGAGCGACGGCTCGTCGGTGCGGGTCCGGACCGCCCGCGGTCGCCAGGAGACGGTGTCGGCGCGATGAGCGAACCGCCCGCTCGATCGGCCGACACGGCCGACACGCTGCTGTTCGTCGACCAGATCGAGAACGGCTGGGCGCACCTGCTGCTCGGGGAAACGGCGTTCGACGTCCCGGTCCGTTTGCTTCCCGCCGGCAGCAAAGAGGGGACCTGGCTGCGCTGGTCCTTCGCCGCGGCCCCGCCGCCGCCCGACGCCGGCGCCATCATCCGCCGCAAGCTGCAGCAGGGCGACGACGGCGGTGACATCAAGCTGTGAGGGGGTGCGCCCTCCTGGAACTTGATGTTGTCGATCTGCAGCTCCACGGTGCAGGTCTCGGTGCCGGCCGAGGAGGAGCTCACCTGCCACTGGATGCCGGTCACCTGCCCTCGCCACCGTCCACGCGCCGGATGACCCAGAGACGGCGGTTACTGCGTCTGGGTCTGGGTCGCGGCGGCGACCACCGGCTCTTCCCCTTCCAGCCCCCCCTGCAGCTCGCCGCAGGCGGCGCCGGTTTCGTCGACGATGCGGGTGAGCAGCGCATGCTCGGAGGAGGGGACGCCGGCCTTCTCCTGGTTGTCGAGCCAATGGTCGAGCGCATCGAGGCGCTTGCGGGCGTCGGCGATGCCGCGATTGCCCGTCGACGGGAGCCGCTTGACCAGGCCCAGCGCCGAGCGCAGGCAGTAGCGCAGCGAGCGGGGGAAGCGGTTCTCGAACAGCAGGAAGCCGATCACGCTCTCGCCGCTGACCCGCCCCTGCTGCTTGCGCATGTAGGCCTCGAAGCCGGAGCAGGCGCGCAGCAGCGACAGCCAGAGCGCTGACTGCAGCAGCGGCTGTTGCTGCGCCTCGGCGGCGCCGCGGATGTGGTGGTGCATGTCCAGCGTCCGCGCCGTCTGACCCAGGCGCTCGATCATCACGCCCAGCCAGAGAAAATCCATCGCCTCGTCGTGCATCATCGTGCTGCGCATGAGGCCGAGCGCCAGCTGCGTCGAGCGGCGGACGTTCCGGTAGACCTCGTCGCGGTCGTTCAGGTACTGCGCGGCGGCGCCTTCGCTCATGAACCAGAGATAGAGCTCGTTGGTCGCTTCCCAGATGTCGTGGCCGATCACCTCGCGGATCGAGCGTGCCCCTTCGCGCCCGGCGCGGATCGAGCTGCGGATCGAGACCGGGTTGTCGGGTGACCAGGTCATGTAGCGCTGGACCGCCTCGCCGTCACCGGCGGCCTCGGCGCCCAGGTCCTCGGCCAGATCGGGGTACTGGCCCGAAACGATCACCAGCGGGCGCCAGCAGTAGAGCGGTGGCAGCTCGGCATCGAACGCCAGGATGCGCGTCACCTGCAGGAGGCGCGCGGTGCTCTCGGCCCGTTCGATGTAGCGGCCGAGCCAGAAGCAGTGGTCCGCGACCCGGGAGATCACGATGCGGCGTCCGCCTGCGCCTGCACCCAGGTGTCCTTCGAGCCGCCGCCCTGGCTGGAGTTGACGACGTACGAGCCGGCGCGCAGCGCGACGCGTGTCAGCCCGCCGGGCAACACCCAGCTCCCCTGTTTGCCGGTCAAGATGAACGGGCGCAGATCGATCCGGCGCGGCTCGATGCGGCGCTCCTCGGCGACCCAGGTCGGGCAGGTCGAGAGCTCGATGCGGTGCTGCGCGATGTAGCGGCGCGGGTCGGCGGTGATGCGGTCGCGGAACATTTCGATCTCCGCGGCGCTGGCCGTGGGGCCCATCAGCATACCGTAGCCGCCCGCCTCGTCGACCGCCTTGACGACCAGTTGATCCAGGTGTTCGAGGACGTACTTGCAGTCGGCGGGGCGCGCGCAGACCTTGGTGTCGACCTGTTCGATGATCGGCTCTTCGCCGAGGAAGTATTTGATGAGGTCGGGGACGAAGGGGTAGATCGCCTTGTCGTCGCAGACGCCGTTGCCGGGCGCGTTGGCCAGGGTGACCTTGCCGGCCGCCCAGGCGCGCATCAGCCCCGGCACGCCCAGCATGCTGTCGGGGCGGAAGAACTCCGGGTCGATGTAGGCGTCGTCGGTGCGGCGATAGATGACGTGCACGCGGCGCGGGCCGAGCGTGGTGCGGACGAAGACCTCGTCGCCGCTGACGAACAGGTCGGAGGCCTCGACCAGCTCGATCCCCATCGAGCGAGCCAGGAAGCTGTGCTCGAAGTAGGCCGAGTTGAAAGGTCCGGGCGTCAACACGACGATCGTCGACTTCTCCGGGTCCTCCGGCGACACCGAGCGCAGCCGCTCGACCAGCTGGGTCGGGTAGTCGTCGACGCGTCGGACGCCGATGCGATCCATCGCGGCCGGGAAGACTCGCTTGGTGATGAGGCGGTTCTCGATCACGTAGGAGACGCCCGAGGGCGTCCGCAGGTTGTCCTCCAGCACGCGCAGCACCCCGTCGGGGCTGCGGATGAGGTCGATGCCGGCGATGTGAATGCGCACGCCGCCGGGCGGCTTCATCCCGCGCAGCTGCGGCAGGTAGTGCTTCGACCCCAAAAGGAGGTCGGTCGGCATCACCTTGTCCCGCAGCGCCTTCTGCTCGCCGTAGAGGTCGTCGAGGAACAGCTGCAGCGTGGTGAGCCGCTGGATCAACCCTTTTTCCAGCCGCGCCCACTCCGCCGCGCCGATGACCCGCGGGACCAGGCAGACCGGCATGACCTTCTCCGTTCCGCGGTCGTCCGAGTAGACGGAGAACGTCACGCCCCGCTGCGCCAGCGACAGCTCGGCCAGCGCCTGACAGCGCGCGAACGACTCGGCGCTCATGTTGGCCAGCAGGTTACCCACCATGCGGGCGTGTTGGCGTGTCGCGCCGTTTGCCTCGACGAGCTCGTCGTAGGTTCCGGGAAGGGCGCGGTAGCCGTCTAGGATCGTAGGAGTCGCCGTGCGGACGGCTTGCGTCTTGTCGATGTGCACCACCCCTAATCCTAAAAAATGCCCGAGACGCAATCTATCTCAGTAACATCGGTTTACGGTATTTGATCCTTCTCGAAACCTGACATTAACCTCGGAAGCCCTAAGTTGCCCCCTATTCACGGAATGCCGCACGACGCGCCGGGCTCGGCGCCTGGAGTAGACGAGGCCGGGCCACCGCAGTCGGTGGTCCCCTGGGACGAGATGCGTGCGCCCGACGGGTCGGTGCGCCCGCACTGGCGGGTGCTCGACGGCGCGCTCAAGTCGTTCGGGCCGGGCGAGATGTGGCGGCGCTGGGAGCAGGCGCGCCAGCTCATCCGCCAGCACGGCGTCACGTTCAACGTCTACGGCGATCCGCGCGGCCTCGAGCGCCCCTGGCCGCTCGATCCGGTGCCGGTCCTGCTGTCGGCCGACGAGTTCGCCTTGCTGACCGAAGGGCTGGCGCAGCGCGCGTCGCTCCTGGACCGGCTGCTGGCGGATCTCTACGGGCCGCGGCGGACGATCGCCGAGGGGGTGATTCCGCCCGAGGTCTTTCTGGCCCACCCGAACCTCCTGCGCGCCTGCGCCGGGCTGGTGCCACCCGGGGGGCGCTTCCTGCATTTTTATGCCGCCGACCTGGCCCGCACGCCCGACGGGTCGCTGCGGGTGCTGGCCGATCGCACGCAGGCCCCGGCCGGGGCAGGGTATGCGCTGGAGAACCGGATCGTGCTCGGGCGCGTGCTGCCGGAGGCGTTCCGCGATTCGAATGCCCAGCGGCTGGCGCTGTTCTTTCGCACGCTGCGCGAGACGCTGGCGGGCCTGGCGCCGCAGGGGGTCCTCAACCCGCGCATCGTGCTCTTGACCGCCGGGCCGCACAACGCCACCTACTTCGAGCAGGCTTTCCTGGCGCAGTACCTCGGCTATCCGCTGGTCGAGGGGGGCGATCTGACGGTGCGCGACGGGCGGGTCTTTCTGAAGACGCTGGGCGGGCTGCATCCGGTCGACGTGATCCTGCGCCGCCTGCGCGACGACTACTGCGATCCGCTCGAGCTGCGCGCCGATTCGCTCCTGGGGGTGCCGGGGCTCCTGCAGGCGGCCCGCGACGGGACGGTGGCCGTCGCCAACGCCATCGGGACGGGCGTCCTGCAGACGCCGGCGCTGATCCCCTTCTTGCCCGGGCTCTGCCGCATGCTGCTGGGTGAGGAGCTGAAGCTGACGTCGGTCGAGACCTGGTGGTGCGGTCAGGCGGAGATTCTGCAGCACGTGCTGGTGAACCTGCGCGAGATGGTGATCAAGCCGACCTATCCGCTCGGCCCCACCGATCCGATCTTCGTGGCGCGCATGGACGACGCGGCGGTGGAGACGCTGGCGGCGACCATCCGCGCCAACCCCAGCCGCTACGTGGCGCAGCGCCACATTCCGCCCTCGACGGTGCCGGTGATCGAAGGTGACGAGCTGCGCGCCCGGCCGGTGGTGCTGCGCACCTTCGTCGTCGCCGACGGCACCGAGGGTTACCAGGCGATGCCGGGCGCGCTCGGCCTGGTGGGCGGCGTGGGCGAGTCGGACATCTCGATCGCGCGCGGCGCGCGCAGCAAGGACACCTGGGTCATCAGCGGCGGCGCGGTCAGCGAGTTCACGCTGCTGCGGCCGACGGTGGAGCCGGTCGAGCTGACCCGCGGCGGCGGCGATCTGCCGAGCCGCGTGGCCGACAACTTCTTCTGGCTCGGCCGCTACGCCGAGCGGGCGGAGGCGATCGCCCGCCTGGGGCGCATCATCTGTCTGCGGCTGGCGGAGCCGCGCGATCCCCAGCTGCTGGCCGGCGATCTGGCCCCGCTGGTCGCCTCGCTGCGCGCGCTGACCATGGTCGCTTCGGGGACCGAGCTGGCGGCGCTGCCGCCGCTGGCGGAGGTGGCGGAGTCCAACCGGATCATGCGCGAGGCGCTGTTCAACGAAGCCCTCTCCGGCTCGCTGATGGCCTCGGGGCACGCGATCGACAGGGTGTCGCGGGCCATCCGCGATCGTCTGTCGATGGACACCTGGACGGTGGTGTCGGCGCTGGCGCACGAGCTCGACGACGCGGAGCGCGGCGGCGCGGACGAGCGTCCCATCGTTTTGGGCGCCCGGCTCGATCGGGTGGTCATGATCCTGGCGGGGCTGTCCGGCTTCACGTCGGAGAGCATGACCCGCGAGGCGCCCTGGCGGTTCCTCGACATGGGGCGGCGCCTGGAACGCGCCCTCAACACCGCGCTGATGATCGAGCGGACGCTCCCCCGCGCCACCACGAACGACGAGCTGCCGCTGCTCGAGGCGCTGCTCGACGCCGCCGACAGCGCGATGACCTACCGGCGCCGTTACCGCGCGACGCTGCAGGTGGCACCGGTCGTCGACCTCTTGGTCGCGGACGAGCGGAACCCGCGGGCCATCGTGTTTCAGCTGGCGGCGCTGGCCGATCACGTCGCCTCCCTGCCGCGCGACGCCGCCAGCGCCCGGCGCAGCGTCGAGGAACGGATCGCCTTCGAGGCTCTCTCCGAGATTCGCCTGGTCGACGTCGAGGCGGTCTGCGCGCTGGCGGGGGAGGGCGGGGAAGCAGGACAGGGCCGTCCGGTGCTGGGAGCGCTGCTGGTCGATCTGGTGCACAAGCTGCAGGGCCTGTCGGACGCGCTGTTCGCGGCCTACCTGACCCCGGCCACCATTTCGCGCGCGCTGGCGTCGGGGGAGATCGGCGCGTGATCTACCGGGTCAAGCACATCACCGAGTACCACTACAGCGTGCCGGTCTCGACCTCGCACCACGAGCTGCACGTCCTCATGCGCGGGTCGACGCGCCAGCGGATCCGCGCCGAATCGCTGACCGTCGACCCCTGGCCCGCGGTGCGGCGCGATCGCTTCGACTGGTTCGGCAACCGCGCCACCCACCTGGCGATCCACGAGCGTCACAGCGACCTGGCCGTCACCTCGGAGACGGAGCTGGAGGTGACCGCGCCGCCCCCCCTGCCGAACGAGGGAGGGCCCTGGGAGGCGACCCGCGATTGGGTTCGCGCCGCGGCCGACCCCGAGGCGCGCGCGGCCTTCGAATGGATCCTGCGATCGCCCCACGTCGAGCTCTCCGCGGCGGCGCGTGACTTCGCCGAGCCGTCGTTTCCGGCGGGGCGTCCGCTGGCGGAGGCGGCGCGCGATCTCATGACCCGGATTCACGAGGCGCTGGTCTACGACCAGACCGCCACCGACGTCTCGACCTCGGTCGACGAGGTGTTGCGCGGCGGACGCGGCGTCTGCCAGGACTTCGCGCACGTCCAGATCGCCGGGATGCGCGCGCTGGGGCTGCCGGCCCGCTACGTGAGCGGCTACCTGGTGACCGCGCCGGAGCCGGGCAAGCCCCGCCTGGTCGGCGCCGACGCCTCGCACGCCTGGCTGTCGGTGCGCTCGCCGGCCTTCGGCTGGCTGGATCTCGACCCGACCAACGACGTCGTCCCCACCGATCGCCACGTCGTCGTCGCCTACGGGCGCGACTTCGACGACGTGACCCCGATGCGCGGGGTGCTGCTCGGTGGGGGGCGCCACCAGCTTCACGTGTCGGTCGACGTCGAGCCCGTGGATTCGGGCTCCTGAGCGCGTCGACGGCTCAGCGCCGCCGGCGCGAAGGCCTCGAGCTCTGCAGCTGTCTGCGCACCTCGCCCACGACGTCGATCAACGGTCGCAGCAGGGGGGACCGCGCGGCGTCGGCCCGCCAGACCGCGATGTCGCACACCTCGACGCCGAGATCCGTCAGCGGCCGCCACACCGCGGACCCCGGATCGAGAGCGCCCGGGCGATCGATCGCTGCGCCGGCATCGAGAAACCGAGCCCCGTTCTCGGCCGCGAACGTCATGCCGAGTCCACTCGAGACCAGCGCCCACACGGCTTCGCCGTCGCCGACCTCCGGCGCCAGGGTCAACACCACGCCGTGGGCGCGGACAGCCGCGATGATGTCGTCGTACAACCGCGGTCGCAGCCGCCGCGGCCCCATCAGAGATCGATTCATTCGCCAGATCCCGGACCTTGAGCTTGGCCTTCCTGGCGAGGCGATGCGCTTTCGGCAGCCGGATCCCCATTCGCGTTCGCGACAGCACCACGCTGCGCAACGACGCATCGTCTGGGAGCTCGTTGGTGTAGGCGAGCGCGATGTCACCGCGCCGCAGCGCCTCCCACTGTTCGGTGCTGATCATCGGCAGGAGCTTCACGCTCACGCGCGGTTGCCGCCTTCGAAGCTCGGTGACGATCGTCGAAAGACATCCGAGGTATCCCGCTCCCGGCTCGAAGCCGATCCCGATCGTGCCGATCCTTCCGTCCGTCGCCTCGCGCGCCTCCCCCATGGCCGCCTCCACGGCCGCCAGAATCCCCTTGGCCCTGTGCAGGAACATGCGTCCGGCCAGCGTCAGTTTCACGCCCCGCCCCGAGGGTACAAAGAGGTCGACGCCGATCTCTTCTCTCAGCTGCTGCATCTGGCGGCTGAGGGGCGACTGGGAGACGTGCACCTTCTCGGACGCGCGGTGGAAGTTCTCTTCCTCGGCGACCGCCACGAAGTAGCGCAGGTGACGAAGCTCCACGCGACTCGACCTCCAGGCTGGGGAAAAAGAGACTAAGACCTAGCAGGTCTTGAAAGGCCCTTCAACAATGTCTTGGACCCCCGAGGACCCGAAGACGCAGGATCGGGCGCATGAAGGCAGTTCGATACAGCGAATACGGAGGGCCGGAGGTTCTGCGCGTCGTCGAGATCGCCGCGCCGCACCCCGGCCCCGGCCAGGTGCCGATCGCAGTCCGGGCCGCCGGCCCCGCAGGGGGGGACGCGGCCCTCGATCTCGCCGGCCCGGGGATCATTCGCGTCGCCGGGGAGCTTGACGATGCGCAGACCTCTGGTGGTCATCTTCGCCACCATCGCCCTCGACGCCGTGGGCATCGGGCTGGTGTTCCCGATTCTTCCGCGGCTCCTCGAGGAGGTGACGCACACCCGGAACATCGCCCCCTTGATCGGGGTGGTGACCGCGCTCTATGCCGTCGTGCAGTTCGTCTTCGCGCCCGTGCTCGGCGCGCTGAGCGACAAGCTCGGCAGGCGTCCCGTGCTCCTGGTGTCGCTGGCGGGGGCGACGATCAACTACGTCATCATGGCGTTCGCGCCGCAGCTCTGGATGCTGATGGTCGGCCGCGCCGTCGCTGGCTTGACCAGCGCCAATGTCTCGGTGGCAACCGCCTACATCACCGACATCTCTCCCCAGGACCAGCGAGCCCGTCGCTTCGGCCTCTCCAACGCCATGTTCGGCATCGGCTTCATCATCGGGCCGGTTCTGGGCGGACTGCTCGGGGACGCCTGGCTGCGGCTCCCCTTCATCGCCGCCGCCGCGCTGAACGCCTGCAATCTCCTGCTGGCGTTGTTCATTCTGCCGGAGTCCCGCCCGCCGAACCGCCAGAAGCTCGATCTGGCCGCGCTCAATCCGCTTCGGCCGCTGCGCTGGGTCTTCTCGATGAAGGCCCTCTTGCCCATCATCCTGGTGTTCTTCCTCTTGAGCGGGAGCGGAGAGGCCTACGGCACCTGCTGGGCCTTGTGGGGCTTCGACGCGTTCCACTGGAATGGTCGTTGGATCGGCCTCTCGCTCGGGACGTTCGGGGTCTGCCAGACGCTGGTGCAGGCGCTCTTGCCCGGTCCGGCAACCAAGCGGCTCGGCGAACCTGGCGCCGTCGTCGTCGGACTCGCCTGCGCCTGCGTCGCCCTTTGCGCCATGGCCTTTGCCAGGCAAGGCTGGGTCGTCTTTGCCGTCATGCCCCTCTTCGCGCTCGGGGGCATCGGCACACCGGCGCTTCAGTCGCGAGCGACCCGGCTGGTCGACCCCGCCCGCCAGGGCCAGTTCCAGGGGGTGCTGGCCTCGGCCGTGAGCCTGGCGTCCATCGTGGCGCCGCTCGCTTTCTCGACCTTCTACTTCGTCGTGCGGAAGGCGTGGCCTGGAGCCATCTGGCTCTCGGTGGTCGTCGTCAATGCCCTGGCCGTCCCGCTGATCGTTCTCGGCACCCGGACCGCCCGCCCTGCCGGGAGCTAACCGGCGTTTCTCAGCCCGGCGGCGATGCCGATGATGGACATCATGAGCGCCCGTTCGAGCCGCGGGCGTTCGGGCGCGTCGGCGGGCGCGGCGCGGTAGCGGGCGAGCAGCTCGATCTGCAGCTGGCTGATCGGATCGATGTAGGGGTCGCGCAGCTCGATCTGACGCGCCAGCACCGGGTGCCGCGCCAGGAGCGGCGACTCGAAGGTCTCCTCCAGCGCGGCGCGCGCGCGCGCGTAGGCGTCGGCCAGCAGCGGAAAGAAGCGCTCGCCGAGCTCGGGGTTGCAGAGCCGCAGGTAGCCGCGTGTCACCTCCGGGTCCCCCTTGGCGACCGCCGTGGCGGCGCTGTCCAGGGTGGAGGCGAAGAAGGGCCAGCTGCGGAAGAGCTGTCGCCGCAGCGGCAGGGGGATGGTCGCCAGTCCTTCGGCGACTCCGTAGAAGGCCGGGAGCGGCAGCCGGACCTGCGACCAGGACATCACCCAGGGGATGGCGCGCAGGTCGGTGATCTCGCGGACGCGCCCCGAACGGTAGACCGGGCGGCTGGCGATCTGCAGGACGCCGATCTCCCGGATCGGGGTGAGCTGCTCGTAAAATTCGAAGAAGCCCGGCTGCGCGAACAGCGAACGGTAGGCGCTGGCCGAGGCCCGCGAGGCCTGCTCCAGCGCCTCGCGCCAGGTGGGATCGAGCGCCGTGCCGTCGTCGCGCGCGTCGCGCGCTGCCGCCTGCCCCAGGTGAAACAGGAGCTGCTCCAGGTTCCGGTGCGCCAGATCGGACTGGCTGTAGCGATCGGCCAGCGCCTCTCCCTGCTCGGTCAGGCGCAGCCGCGCGCCGACGGTGCCGGGCGGCAAGCTGGCGATGGCGCGCCCGGCGCTGCCGCCGCCGCGCGCGGTGGAGGTGCCGCGCCCGTGAAAGAACCAGACCTTCACGTCGAAGGGGCGCGCCGCCGCGGTGATCGACTCCTGGGCCTTGAAGAGCGCCCAGTTGGCGGCCAGGAATCCGGCGTCCTTGTTGGAGTCGGAGTAGCCGATCATCACCTCGAGGCCGCGGCGCCCGCGCACGTGCGCCAGAAAGAGCGGGTTGTCGAGGAGGCGGGTGACCGTGGCGGCCCCGCTCTCCAGATCGGCCAGGGTCTCGAACAGCGGCACGATGTCGAAGGGGAGCGCCGCCTGCGGGCGGTAGAGCCCCACCTCGCGCGCCAGCACCATCACCTCCAGCAGATCCGACGGGGCGTGGGTCATGCTGACGACGTAGGCGCCGCGCGCGCGCCAGACCCGCAGCGCGCCCAGCGCCACCTCCAGCGCGCGGGTGGTCGGCACGTGGCCGATCGGCGCCAGCGGCCGGGCGGAGGCGAGCTCGCGGGTGAGCAGCGCCTCGCGCGCGTCGCGATCGAGCGCCTCGTAGTCCTCGCAGACCCCGCCCACCCGCATGAGCTCGGCGACGGCCGCGCCGTGCGCCCGCGACTCCTCGCGCAGATCGAGCGTGACCAGATCCAGCCCGAAGACCTGCGCCCGCAGCGAGATCGGCCGGACCTCGGTGGTCGCCGCGCCCGCCAGGCCGATCCGGCCGAGCCCGCCGGTGATCGTCTTCAGATCGCCGAGCAGGTCCCGCGCCTCCTGGTACTTCGGCCGATCGTCGTTGGCCAGCAGCGCGCGCAGCTTCTGGACCATGCCGAGGCAGAGGCAGCGAAACGGCTCGTTCTGGAGCGTGGGCGGAATCTCCAGCCCCGACAGCGCGTCGGCGATCTCGAGCTGCAGCGTCTCGGGCAGCTTCACGCGCTGATCGGAGAGGGAGAGGACGCGCGCCAGGCGCTCGAGCTCGCTCACGTAGAGCGGCAAGACCTCCGCCCGGGCGAACTGCTGCGCCCAGGCGGTCACGGGGGGCAGCACCTTGGGGTTGCCGTCGCGATCGCCGCCGATCCAGCTGCGGAACACCACGGGCGGCGGCAGCGTCGGCCGCTCGCCGTAGTGCGTCTCGACCGCCCGCTCGATCTCGTCGACCAGCCGCGGGACCACCGACCAGAGGACCGTCGGCAAATAGACCAGGCCTCCCCGCGCTTCATCCTCGACGCTGGGGCGCGCGTTGTGCAGCTCGGAGGTCCCCCAGAGGAGCGCCACGCGCGCCTGGAGGTTCGCGCGCGCGCCGCGGGCGCCGTCGCGAAGGTTGTCGAGCGCCGAGGCGATGTCGGCCAGATGGCCGCGCACGGTCCAGCGCCGCGTCTCGGTCGGGTGGGCGGTGAAGGTCAGATGCAGCCGCAGCGACCCGAGGAGGCTGACCGCTTCCTCGTAGCTCCAGCCCTGCTCCTTCAGCGAGCCGACCAGCGCCAGCAGCGACTCCCGGCGCGGCGCCCCGGCGACGCTGGCGGCGTCGCGCGCCGCATTCACCCGCATGCGGTGGCGCTCTTCGGCGGTGTTCGCCAGGTGCAGGTAGACGGAGAAGGCGCGCACCAGCCCCTCGGCGTCCTCGAGAGACAGCGCGCCGACGAGCTCGCGCCAGCGGGCACCCGAGGCCACGTGCGAGGCCGGGCCGGCGGCCGCGCCGCCGCGCCGCGCCTCCTTGGTCAGGGCCCGCACCGCCTCCTCGTGGGCGAAGAGCGCGTCGCCCGAGAGCGTGCGGATCGCCTCGCCGAGCGCGTTCCCGAGCTCGTTCACCTCTCCCCGCAGGATCGCGAACCACTCCTCCGGGGTCCGCGCGACGGGCTCGCTCATGGCTCTGACATTGCAACGAACCGGCCGCCGAAACCAGCAGCAGATTGTTAATTCAGTGTCAGCCTGGCGTGGGGAGCCGGGACCAGATCGTCCCCTCGTGCCGGGGGGGGAACTGGTCGGGGTGCAGCATCTCCGCCAGGATCTCGGGCGTATCGAACAGCATCGGCCCCGAACGGTTGAAGTAGAAATTGCCGTCGGCCGCGAAGGCCCGCCCGGCCCGGACCGCGGTCAGCTCGCGCCATCCCGGCCGGTCCGTCAGGGCGGGGAGCTCGGCCAGCGTGCGCGTCAGGTCGAAGCCGCAGGGCGCGACGACGATCACCTCCGGGTCGGCCATGGCGAGGGCCTCGAACGGCAACGTCGTCGAGTGCGCGCCCGGCGCGCTCAGCAGGCTCTGACCGCCGGCGATTTCGACGATTTCCGGCCCCCAGTTCCCCATCTCGAAGAGGGGCTCGATCCACTCGAGGCAGGCGACGCGTGCGCGCCGCAGCGACCTGGTGAGGGCGGCGACCGCGGCCAGCCGGGCGCGAATGTCCGCCGCCAGGGCGCGCCCCGCCTCCGCCGCGTCGAGCACCTCGGCGACGCGGACGAACCCCTCGAGGATCCCGTCGACGGTGCCGGTGGCGAGCGCGACGACCTGATGTCGCTCCAACTTCGCGGTGACGCCGTGCGCCAGGTCGGCGGGGCTGACCGCGCAAACCTCACAATGGGTCTGGGTGATGATGATGTCGGGCGCGAGCGCGGCCAGCTGGATCTCGTCCACCTCGTAAAGAGGCAGGCCGGCGTGCAACCGCTCGCGCACGCGCGCGTCGATCTCGGCGCTGGTGCCGTGGAAATCGAACGCCGGCCGAGACAGCGCCGGCAGCCGCTTCACCCAGGCCGGGTGGTCGCACTCGTGCGACCGCCCGACCAGACGGTCGCCCAGCCCGAGCGCCGCCACCAGCTCGGTGCCGCTCGCCAGCAGCGAGACGATCCGGCGAGCCGGCGTGGCCGCGGGGCTCGCGGCGGTCACCCCACGGCCTCCGAGGGCAGCAGATCCGCGAACACGAAGCCGTCGCGGGTGACCACCTCACCAGCACGAATCGGCACGGGGCGGCGGAACATCGGGCCGTCGTAGGTGAAGGTGTGAAACTCGCCGCGCTCGCCGCAGGGATCGACCGACGCCGGCAGCTCGGCGAGCAGCGCGGCGTCGAACTCACGCCCGGCGAAGCGGGCGTCGAGGCTCTTTGGATCGACGCAGGTCAGGCGGGCGCGTAGGCCGCCCGCGACCATCCGTTGCGCCAGCGCGTCGGTCGGCGTCCCCCAGATCGGGAAGAGAGGCGCGATGCCGGTCGGCGCCAGGCGCTCCTCGCGGTAGCGTCGGACGTCCTCGAGAAAGAGATCGCCGAAGGCAACGTGCCTGATTCCGTCGGCCTGGGCGCGCGCCATCGCCGCGTTCATCGCCGCCTCGTACTCCGCGTTGCTGCAGGGCCAGGGGATCAGCACCGGCCACAGCGGCAAATCGGCGGCGTCGGCCTGGGCGCGCAGGAGCTCGGTCCGGACCGCGTGCATCGCCACCCGGTCGAACGCTTCGTTGATCGTCGTCAGCAGCCCGACGACCTCCACCTCGGCCTGCACGCGCAGGACGTGCAGCGACCAGGCGCTGTCCTTGCCGCTGCTCCAGGCCAGGAGGGCCTTCGGTTTCACGCTCACGCGGGCATCCTAGACCAACCGCCGCCGTCTGGCCGTTCCCGGTCGCGGCGCTATATTCCCGCGATGTCCGCCGCCGCGCCGGGCTGCAAGGCCAACATCTCTCCGTCGGGTCGCCGCAGGCGGTTGCGCTTCGGCAACCAGTGGCTGCTCGTCTCGGTGGCGCTGCTGGTGGTGCTGGTGGTCCTGCGCGTCCCCTGGTACGGCGGGCTGGCGCTGTTCATTCCGGCGGCGCTGTCGGCGATCGGGTTCCTGCAGGCGCGTCGCAACACCTGCGTCATGCGCGCGAAGGAAGGGACCTTCGAGCACGACGACTTCTCGGCGACCAGGGCGCCGGACGCAGACGTCGCCGCCAGCCGCGCGGTCGCCGCCAGGATCAACCGCGACGTGATCCTGATCGGCGTCGCCGGCGCCGCGATCGGCGCTGTGGTGGCCAAGGTTTTTCACCCCCTCTGAGCCTCGCGCGCCCTCGGAGGGCTAAAACTCGAGGTGGCCGCGCAGGGAGAGGACCCAGACGGGCCCGCGCGCGCTGTTGTAGCCGGGGTTGGCCACGAACTGCACGTCCTCTGCCGCGAAGGCCCCGCCCCAGATGTGGAAGTTGTAGTACTGCTCGACGATCGTCTCGCGCGCGTAGCTGAGGTAGCTGCCGCCGGGCACTACGGGGCAGGTCGGCGGGGGTGCCATGTCGTTGCACCCCGGACCATCGCCGAGGATGAAGCCGAAACCGCCCAGTCGCAGGTACTCGGCGTGCAAGCTGGAGATCCCGTTGCTGACGAACGCCAGCCCGATGCGATCGTCGGGACGGCGCCAGCGCGTCCCGCGGACGTCGCCGCCGATCTCGAAGGTGTTGTCGACCTCGGTGTAGGCGAAGCTCTCGTTCTTGCCGTCGTTCCAGCCGATGCGACCGAACGCGCGAAACAGCGGCCCCAGCTCTTGATACTCGTTGATGCCGAAGCCGTACTTGGTCCGACCGTTCTGGCGTGAGGCCGTGATGTCCGGGGTCGACCCGGTCGCCTCCGACGTGGCGATGGCGTCGGCGTAGCTCCCCATCGCGGCCTGGTTCAGATAGCCGAGGAGGCGCGTCGTCCCCGCCCAGTCCGGCCGGCGGCTGTACTTGATCTCCAATTCCAGGTTCTGCGCCCGATTCTGGCCGATGTCCCAGTCGAGATTTTCGCCATTCGCCACCGTCGGCATCAGCATGAGGCCGTAGCGTGCCTCGACGAACGGCCCCTGGTACTCGAGCACGACTCCGTAGGTGTAGCCGCGCGTGTCGGCGGCGTAGTCCCAGGCGCCGTTGTTGTCGACGGTCCAGTTCATGAACTGCATGTGGCTGTCGGAGCCGGCGGGGTTGATGTCGAACAGATCGGCGGTCGACATCTTGCCCACCCGGATCTCCAGCCGGTGGCGCGGGACGTAGGCGAACGAGGAGATCGGCCCACGGTCGGTGTTCACCTCCCAGACGTCGCTGAGCGGGATGAGTTGGTGGATCTCGAGGCGCGCCACGTAGGGATCGTGCGGCAGCGACGGGTTGCGCACGACGTCGAGGTTGGTGAACCCGGCGATGCCGAGGGCCTTCGAGAGCCCGCCGCCGACCGCGACCTCGCCGTCGAGGATGATCTCCGTCGTCCTGGTGGCCCGATGTCCGGTGAAGACCGTGAACAGTCCCGAGATGGCGGCGCCGCTGTCGCCCTTGGGCGCAAAGCTGTTCACCCCGGAATACGGAGAGGTGAGCGGCAGGTTGAACTGGGCGATGCTGTTGGCCTCCATGCCGAACCAGTAGTCGAGATCGGGGTCGTGGTTCAGGAAGGTGATGTCACTGCCGGCCTTGGGGGCGGTCTCCGGCTCCTCCGGGTTCTTGGCCATCGCCGCCCGCGACGCCAAGGCGATCGCGGCCGCGGCGATCGCGGCCAGAAGAATGGGTGCCGCCTTGGACGAGCGGTGATGCCTGTTTTGCATGGCGTTCAACCGACGACCTTGCGCGCGATCGCCCGGTAGAGGCGGGCCAGGCGGCGGGTCAACGCGCCGTCGCGGAGCCGCAGCGACTCCGTCATCCGGTGGCCGACCGCGTAGAGCGCCGCCGCGCGCCGCCGGCGTTGAAAGCGGGCCAGCGCCCGCGCGTCCAGCCGGTCCAGCGTCGGCAGCGGCCGCGACGGCGTGTGGGGGAACGAGATGGCGCGGCCGACCACCGCTGCGCGCAGGCAGGTGGCGAAGGTCGACTTCGGCGCGTCCCCCTGGTGAATGACATAGCGGTTTTCGCCCTTGGAGAAGAGGTGCATGACCCGGTGGAGCAGCAGATCCTGTCCGTCGTCGGTCAGCACCAGCACGATGTCGCCCGGGTGGATCTCCTCGGGGGCGGGCTCGATCTTCACCTTCGCGCCGCGCTCGATGGCGGGGCTCATGCTGTCGGCCACGACCTCGGTCACCACGGGCAGGCCGTGGGCAAGCACCATCCGGACCGCCTGGGGACGGAGGTTCACTGGTTCACCGCGCGCAGTATATCGACGTTCGCCGGCCCGTCGACGGAGATGCGGCCGCGCCGGGTCTCTGGAAATCGGTCAGGCGGGCATGGGCGCCGACCGTCCGGTATGCTGAACCGCATGGCTGTGACGGTCGCGGACTTCGACGCGCCGGGCGCGCGTGCCGAGACGGGCGAGCGTGCCGCCGTCTGGCCTCTGTGGTGCGCGCTCGGGTCCTCGCTGGCGGCGGCCTTCGGCGTGCACTGGGACATCGCCTGGCACCGGTCTATCGGACGGGACGCCTTTCTGACGCCGCCGCACGTGGCGATCTACACGGCCGCGGTGCTGGCGGCGGTGGCGGCTCTGGCCCAGATCATCCCGGCGACGTTCGGACGCCGTGAGGCGCACCCGGCGGCCGTGCGCGTGCTCGGGTTCCGCGGGCCGCTCGGGGCCTTCATCTCGGCCTGGGGCGGCGTCACCATGCTCGCCTCGGCGCCGTTCGACGACTGGTGGCACCGCAGCTACGGGCTGGACGTGAAGATCCTGAGCCCGCCGCACATCGTGCTGGCGCTCGGCCTCCTGGCCTTGCACCTCGGCGCGCTGGTGATGCTGGCGGGTGCGATGAACCGCAGCGAAGGCGCGCGCCGCCCGGTGCTGGAGGTGCTGGTGCTGATCGTGGGCGGGAACATGATCGTCGCGCTGACCACGCTGTTCATGGAGAAGACGGTCCGTCCCTTCATGCACCTGGGGTCGTTTTATTTGATCATCGGGCTCTGCGTGCCGGTGGTGCTTTCGGCGGTGCAGGGGGCGACCCGCCGACGTTGGGGCGGAGCGCTGTCGATCGGCGTTTACTCGATCTTCTTGCTGGCGCTGCTCTGGACCTTCCCGCTGGTTCCGGCGCAGCCGAAGCTGGGACCGGTGCTGGTGCCGGTCACCAACCTGATCCCGCCCGAGTTCCCCTTGCTCCTGCTGCCGGCCGCGCTGGCGCTCGACGCCTGGTTCTGGCGGCGGCGCGCGCGCCCCGGGATCGCCACGGTGGGCGGCGGCGCGCTGCTGTTCACCGCGGTCTTCCTGGTCTGCCAGTGGCCGTTCGCGATGTTCCTGATGTCGCCGCCCGCGCGCAACTTCTTCTGGGGGGCGCGCTACTTCGACTTCTGGATGCCGGCGTTCACCCACTACCGCCGTTATCAGTTCCTCTCCGAGCCCGGGTCGGCGACGGTCGGCTGGCTGCTGGCGGCGGTGGTCGGTACGGGGCTGTCGATCGCGGCCGGCCGCGCCGCGGGCCGCTGGCTGGGCCGCCTGCGGCGATGAGACGCGCGGTCGCGATCGCCGCCGCGGCGGCGTTGCTCGCGCTCGGTCCCGCGGCGGAGGCCCACGTGGGAAGCCCGGACGCCGTGCAAGACGGCCACGCTGGTCCCTACCACCTGCTGGTGACCATCCGTCCGCCCGAGGTGATCCCGGGGATCGCCCAGATCGAGATCCGCGCGCTGGACGACGACGTGGCGCGGGTCTCGGTCGTGCCGCTGCCGCTGCGTGGACCGGGGGCCAGCTCGCCGCCGGTGGCCGACGTGGCCCGGGCGAGGCCCGACGATCCGCACGTCTTCGACAGCGCGCTCTGGCTGATGCAGACCGGTGCCTGGCAGATCCGCGTGACCGCGGAGGGAGCCCGCGGCGCCGGGGTGATGGGCGTGCCGATCCCGGCGCTGGCGCGCACGGTGCGTCCGATGCCCGGCTTCCTGGCTCTCCTGCTGTTCGCGCTGATGGCGCTCTTGGTGGCGGGGGCGATCGCCATCATGGGGGCCGGCCTGCGCGAGTCGGACCTGGCGCCCGGCGCAGCTCCCGACGACCGCCGCATCGCGCGCGGCCGGACGGCGATGGCGGTAACCGCGGGGATCCTGGCTCTGGCGCTCGTGGGCGGGCGACGCTGGTGGAACGGCGAGGCCGGATCGTACCGGCGCCTCGTTTACAAGCCGATGGGGGTCTCGGTCGCGCAGCCGGCCCCTGGTCGTCTCGACCTGACGCTGTCCGATCCTGGCTGGTTGCGCTGGCGACACACCGACGATCTGATCCCCGATCATGGGCATCTGATGCACCTGTTCCTGGTGCGGGCGCCGGGGCTCGACGCCATCGCCCACCTGCATCCACGGCGCACGGGGGAGGCCACCTTCGCGCAGGCGACGCCCGCCTTGCCGGCAGGATCTTACCGGCTGTTCGGGGACATCGTTCATCAGACCGGCCTCGACGAGACGGTGACCGCCACGCTGGAGCTGGCCGGCGCGGCCGGTCCCCCTGCGGGCGCGCCCTTCGATCCCGACGACGCCAGCGCGCTCATCCCGCGCGCGGCCACCGTCGACGCTCCGTCGTTCGTCTTCGCCGACGGCAGCGGTCGCCTGCGCTGGGTCGACGCGCGCGCCCCCCGTGCCGGTCAGACGGTCGCGCTCGCCTTCGAGGTGGAGGATCCCGACGGCCGCCCGGCGGCCGGCATCGAGCCCTACATGGGGATGGCGGGACACGCGATGATCGTGGCGCGCGACTTCAGCGTGTTCGCGCATGTCCACCCCACCGGCTCGGTGCCGATGGCGGCGATGGCGCTGATCGAAGGGGCGGGCGTGGTCGACCACGCCCACCACCTCGGGATGACGTTCGCGCCGCGCGTTCAGTTTCCGGTCGTCTTCCCGCGCGCCGGCGACTACCGGCTGTTCGTTCAGATCAAACGGAACGAACGTGTCGAGACGGCGGCTTTCGATTTGACGGTGCGCTGAAGCGCGCTGTCGGTGCGCTGAAGCGGGCTCACGGTGCGCTGACCGCGCCGGCGCTCAGCTGGCCACCTGTTTGAGGTCGGATTTGAGCGCGGCCAGGTTGAACCCCGACGGAGCCGGCTTCGTGCCGGCCCACAGCTCGGAGAGGCAGGCGTAGGCCTCGTCGCAGTAGGCGTCCCAGAACGACCAGGTCATCTTCTTTTTCTGACCCCAGGTGATGATGGTGAGGCCATGCGCGTCGTAGGCCTCGACGACGACGGCGTGGCCGCCCCACGAGCCCGGCGCGCCGGTGCCGGTCGGACCGCCCGGCGGAACCGACCAGACCTTCTGCTGCTGCGCCGACACCGGCAGCGCGAGACCGATGTACGAACCGCCGAACAGATCGACCGCCGCCTGAACGTGAAGGTGGTTCTTTGGCTCCAGCGCCACGAAGGCGTCGATCTTGTAGCCGCCCACGCCGGTCTTGCGCCAGTAGCGGAGCACGTCGAGCTCGACGGCGCCGCGATCGGTGCTGGGATCCTTGGGGTTGTAGCCGGTCACCGCCTCGTAGGTCTTCAGGATCGTTTGGTCGGGAAGGACGATCTCCTTCGGGCCTGCATTCGCCGTCCAGGCCTGGATGAAGTGCCCCACGGCCGCGCAGGTGCAATCGCCCAGCTTGTCGTTCAACATCATCCCCCAGTTGGACGCTGCCTTCGTCGTCCAGTCCTGGGCCGGCGGGATCGTCGGCAGCTCGAGGTAGTTCGCCATCTGCAGCGTGCGCGGGTCGTGGTGCGCCGGTTTCTTTCCGAGCTTGTAGATCGAATGGTCGACGGTCATCGGTCTCCTCCCTGTGGTTGATCTCCCGGTGGCACCCCCCCTAACGCACGACCGGACGAAGAATTCTGCGCCGATCCCATCGGCGCTGGCGAGCGAATCTTGATTGCCCGTGCCGGATGTCACCCGACGGGGAAAAATCGTTACCGAGGTTACGAATAACCTGCGGACTTGAGCTTTGCCTTCGCCATCGCGGCGACCTTGCTGCGGCCCGAGCCGGCGAGATCCGACAGGATCTCCTCGCCGGCAGCATTCCGGCGCTCGATGAGCGCGAAGCCGATCTGGTAGCGCTGGTCCGGTTCGAGCGCGCGATCTTTGCGCACGGCAGCGGCCAGATCGAAGCCGCGCTCCAGCAGCTGGGCGAAGATGACCAGCGCCTCGTCGCGCCGGCCCGCGCCGAGCTCGGCGGAGGCGAGCGCGTAGCCGTCGTCGGCGGTCGCGTCGGCCGACTGCCCGAGGAGGCGCAGGATCGCCAGCGCGCCGTCGGTGTTCTTGCGCTTGCGCTGCTTCCCCGCCTCCGCGCGCAGGCCTGCCGCGGTCGATGCGCGATCGAGCTCGCGGGCCAGCGGCACCAGCGCGTCTGCATGGGCGCCGCCCCGTCCGACGCGCGCCACGGCCAGGCTCACCAGCACGCCCGCCAGCTTCTTCCCGGCGGCCTCGGTTCCTTTTTCGAGCAGCGCGCGCGCCTGCGGCCGCAACAGGCGCGCCAGCAGCGCGACGCGCCCATCGTCGCCGCGATTGGATTCGGTGGCCGCCAGCGCCCGCCCGAGCGCCAGCGCCCCGTCGGCCCGCGCGCCGAGGGCCGCGGCGGCGGCCTCGGCCCGCCCGCGATCGGTGGTCGACGACAGCACGGCGCCGAGGCTGCTGCCGCCCGCGGCGCCGGTGATCTGCGCCAGCCGCTCGATCGCCAGCAGGGCCCGCTCCGGCTCGCCGCCGAGCGCGATCTTCTGCAGCCTCGGCGCGATCGCCGGCGGCAGCTCCAGACTGGCCAGCGAGTAGAGCGCGGCGCGCGCCAGCTCCGGCGTCGCGCGCTCGGCCAGCTCCGCGAGCGCCGTGGCCACCGCCGTCGCCTTGCCGCGGGCCGTGAAGCGCAGCGCGACGATCGCCTCCTCGCGCAGGGCGGGCGGCTGCTTTCCGTCGCGGGCGAACGCCAGCAGCGTCGGCACGGCCGCCGGGTCTTCGAGATACCCCAGAATCTTCAGGCCGCCGCTCACCAGCCCCAGCGATCCGCCCTTGCGCGAGGCGGCCGCGCGCGCCTTCAGCAGCTTGGTCACCTCGGCCAGGTAGGCGGCCTTCTCGCGGGCGCTCGCCTCCTTCACCCGCTGCCGCACCGCCAGCGCCGCGGCGCGCGCCGCCTCGAGGTCGGGCGTGTCCAGCGAGGCCAGCAGCGCCTTGAAGGCGTCCTTGCCGCCCACGCGTCCGAGCACCTCCTCGAGCGCACGCCGCTCCAGCGGGTCGGTCGCCGCCCCCAGCCGCGTGCGCACCGGGCCGATGGCCTCTTCGCCGATGGCGATCGCCGCGTCGACGGCGGCGCGCCGCACGGCCTCATCGCGGGCGGCGAGGGCGCCGAGCACGGCCGGCATCGCGCGCCGCCCGCCCGTCCCGGAGGCCACCCGCCCGAGCGCATCCAGCGCGTGCCGCTGCACCGGCGGGAGCCCGCGCGCCACTGCCGCCCCGAGCGCGTCGATCACCGCCGCGTCGCGCGCGCCGAGCTCGCCCAGCACGATCGCGGCGGCGATCTGCCGCTCGTGCGCGGCGCTCTCGAGCAGCGCCAGAATCCTGCGGAGCTGCGGATCGGCCACGATGCCCGATGGTAGCCGTCGCCCCCGCCCTTTGGCAAAAGGCGGGGCCGCCGCGCCTTTGCGCCACCCCGATTCGGGCTGAGCGGTGGTTAAGCGGTGGCTCAGCGGCGCGCGCGACGGCGCCGTCCGGTCGCGCCGAGGGCGAGGGCCAACAGCGCCAGCCCCGCGCTCAATCCGCCGCGGCCTGGCCCCGCCGAATCGCAGGAGCAGCTGACGACGCCGCCCTCTTCGTGCGAGCCGGTGCCGCCGCTTCCCGACGCTGTCGTGCTGCCGCCCGCGCCCATCGGGGTGCCGCCGGCGCCGCTGCCGCCGGTGCCCCTGCCGCCCGTGCCGCTGGTCCCGACGAGCCCACCCGCACCGGTCGTTCCGACGACTCCGCCGGTCCCCGTCGTGCCGCCGCTTCCCGTCGAGCCGGGCGGCGGCGGGTCGCACTGGCCGCTGTGGCAGGCGGCGCCGCCGGGGCACTTCGCACCCGCGCAGGCGTCGCCGCAGCTCCCGTTGCTGCAGACCTCGCCCGCGCCGCAGGTCATCGTGTCGCAGCCGGTGTCGACACAGGCGCCCGTCGCGGAGCAGATCTGGCCGCTCGGGCAGGCCTGGCAAGAGCAGTTCTGGACGCAGACGCCGAGCACGCAGACCGAACCGTTGCAGGTGACGCCCTTGCAGGGGTCGACACAGACGCCGAGCTCGCAGATCTGGCTGGCCGGGCAGACGACGCCGTCGCAGCCGCCGACGCAGGTGCCGGACTGGCAGAGCTGCCCGGTCTTGCAGGTGACGCCGACGCACGAGGGATCGACGCAGAGGCCGTTCATGCAGACGAGCGGCGGGCCGCAGGGGAACTCGCTGTCGCTGCAGGGTCCGGTGCACTTTCCCTGCACACACACCTGACCGGTGGGGCAGAGATCGTCGCCGTCGTCGACCATCCCGTTGCAGTCGTTGTCGAGGTTGTCGCACTTCTCGGCGCTCGGCTTGATCGTCGGCACGCAGGTCGGGGAGCCGCCCACCACGCACTGGGTGATGCCGTTGGCGCAGACGCCCTGCATGGTGGTCTGGCAGGGGACGCCGCCGCCGTCGCAGGTGACGCCGCTGATGGCGAAGACCTTGTCGTTGAAGTCGCCGTCGTCGGGCCAGGAGGTCGCGTTCGCCCCCTCCCAGTCCTCCCAGGCCATGTAGTACTCGTTCGAGGTCAAAGTTGATGCGTACGAGAGCATCAGCTTCCAGTAGCCGGGCATCTCGCCCGCTCCTGTGCAGCCCGAACAGTAGGCGTTGCGGGTGTCCTCCGAGTAGTAGACCGGAATGACTGCGCCGTTCGTTCCGACGGCCTTCATGAGAGCGAAGCCGACCAGACCGCCCCCGTAGTTTGGGTCGCTGCGGATGTCGGAGCTCGCGACGACGGCTCCGAGCTGCATTGGAAAGATCCCGATCGGGTAGACGGTGGGGGTCTGGGTGTGATTTGGATCGGCCGTCGCGTCGGGCACGTTGTACCAGCCGAGGCCACCGTTTGCCTGCGACTGGCTCAGCACCAGGGTCGCCTGGAAATTGCACAGCGGCATGAAGGTCGCCGGTGTGATCGAAGCGTCTGCCACCGCGTTGATGTTCTCCATCGCGGTCTTGGTGAAGTAAGTCTGGAGAGTGGTTTCGGTGCTTCCTGGCACGGTCGCGGGGACCGCCATTCCGTTCGGCTCGACCACCTGCGCTACGGCCGAACGGCAGACGAACGCCAGCGCCAGAGCGGCGAGTGCAAAGCTAGATTCAGGACTTCCGGAGCGACGGGCGGGGTGTTTCATGGGGCGGCCCTGTCCCTTTTCCGGAACCTACGCTCTCATTCACTGCCCGCTGCGTCAAGTGACCCACACCGCCCCCAGACGCCAGCCAGCGTGGCCACGTCCGCGGCGGTGGGGAGCACGGTGAGGTTGGCCGGGTTCATCAGCGAGGCCCGCACATCGGTGGGGATGTGGACGAGGCCGAATGAATGGCCGATCTCGTGGGCGATGGTGATGGCCAGCTCGTCACCGACCAGATCGTCATTGATGTAGATCTGCCCGGAGGGGGCGTCGTACAGGCCGTGGAAGGGCGCGCCCGCCACCTGAAAGTGAACCGGCAACGTGGGGCCGGCGCCTCCATCTGCGGAGTTGCCTGACAGCAGGTCGCTCGCGGCGCTGGCGTTCCAGAGCGCGGCGCCGGCCGCCACGCCTTGAAGCTGGGCCGCGGTCGCGGTGGCGTCCGGGACCAGGGTCACCGGCGTGCAGGGATCGAACTTCACCGCCGGTCCGCTGGCCGCGGGATCTTGCCCACAACCGATCGCCGATGCGATTGCCACGACGACGGCGACGACGCGTGCGAGCGAAACGAGGGGGGCGGGGCTCAAACTTCGGGCCACGGGGAAGGCCGCAATCCTAACGGGATCGAAGGCGGGCGCACCGAAAAATCAAAGCTCAACCAACGAAAAGAACGATTCGTTCAACGATTCGTTGCGGTTGAGCCGTAATCCGCTCACCGATGCCCGTCCTTGTCGACGGCGCGACGATGGACATAACTAGGACAGAGAACGGGTAGGAACAAGTAGGGGAGGAGGGGACGATGAAGGTGCTTTCTTTGTTCGTTGTGCCAGCTGTTCTGGCTCTCGGGATCTCGGCGGCCAAGGCCGATCCGAGTCCGAATCCCGAAATGGGTGGGGCGCAGACGATGCCGAGCGGCGCCGAGGCGCAGACGCCACCGCCGGCGACGTATGATCCAGGGACCCCGGGCGTCGCGCCTGCGACGACACCGCCCGCGGTTCCGAGCGCCACCGACACACCGGTTCCGCCGGCGACGCCGAGCGCCACCGACACGACGGCCGCGCCGGCGACGCCGAGCGCCACCGACACGACGGTCACACCGGCCGCCACGGCCCCTCCGGCGACGACGCCCGCGGAGACCAATCCTGCGTCGCCGCCGCCCGGAACGCCGGTCGCGCCGACGCCGCCGGGGGGGACCAGCATGGCGATCCCGCCGCCGCCGAACGGCCAGGTCACCGAGTCGGTCCCGGTGGCACCGCTGCCGCCCGTGCCGGGCGCACCGGAAGGTGTCTACCCAGGCGCGAGTGTCTACTCGCACGTCGGCGTCGGCCTGCTGGTCGGCGGCGGCTTCAACGACTACACCAACGGTCGTCTCCAGAACGTCACCGGCGACGGCGGCTACTGGACGGCCCGTGTCGTGGCCGGCACGCGCGAGTACGTGGGGATGGAGGCCGCCTATATCGGTGACGCCCGCAGCATCACGGGGCTGGGGTTCAACAACGACTCGCGGCTGATCTCCAACGGCCTGTCGGGGAATCTGCGCGTCAACATCCCGATCGCGCGCGGGGCGTCGTTGATCGAGCCGTTCGGCTTCGTCGGCGTCGGTTGGTCGCACTACACCGTCACCAACAACAACGTCCAGCTGTCGGACGTGATCTCGTCGGACAACGTGCTCACGCTGCCGTACGGCGGGGGGCTGGAGTTCGCCTACAAGGGCTTCATGGCCGACGCGCGGTTCACGTACACGCAGACCTACTACAACAACCTCACCGAGACGATCGGCGGAAACCTCAACAACTGGGGGGTCGGCGGCCAGATCGGCTTCGAGTACTGACGGCCCGGCCCGCGGCGCCACACGTCGGCGCCGCGGCGCCAGACGTCAACAGGTCTGGCGACACGCCCTTTCCGCCGTCGGCGGGAGGGGCGTTGCTTCGTGAGGGCGTGCTATCTATCGTTCTTCGAGAAGAGCAGACCCCTTGCAGCCTGGCGCACCCGGATCCACTGGCCCCGCACACCGTCGACTGTCGGTGGTCGCGGCGGAGACCGAACGGGACCCCGTCTGCGGCATGATGGTCTCGGCGGCGGCGCCGGAGCGCGCCAGCTTCGAGGGGCGGACCTACTTCTTCTGTTGCGCCGGCTGCCGCACGAAGTTCGAGGCGACGCCCCGCGCCTATCTCGACGTCGATCGGAGCGGCGGCGCGCCGCCGCCGGCGCACGTCACCCCGCCGGTGAGCGCGGAGAGGGAGTCCGGGTGGACCTGCCCGATGCACCCGGAGATACGCCGCGCCAGTCCAGGCGACTGCCCCCTCTGTGGCATGGCGCTCGAGCCGCTCGCGCCGGCGGGAGCGTCGGACGCCAATCCGGAGCTCGCCGACATGACGCGGCGTTTTTGGGTGAGCGCCGCGCTCACCCTGCCGGTGGTGGCGCTGGCGATGGCGTCGCTGGAGGGGCCCTGGGTGCCGTGGGTGGAGGCGATCCTGGCGGGGATCGTGGTGATGTGGGGCGGCCAGATCTTCTTCGCGCGCGCGCTGGCGTCGCTGGGAAACCGCCGCTGGAACATGTTCACGCTGATCGGGCTCGGGGTGGCGGTCTCCTACGGCTACAGCCTGATCGTCCTGGCGTTCCCCGACCTGATGCAGCCGCTGCTTCGGGGCAGCAAGGCGGCAGCGCCCGTCTACTTCGAGGCCGCGGCGACGATCGTCACCCTGGTGTTGCTGGGGCAGGTGCTGGAGCTCCGCGCGCGCCACCAGACGGGGGCGGCCATCCGGGCGCTGCTCGACCTTTCGCCCAAGCGCGCGCTCCGGATCCGGCCCGACGGCGGCGACGAGGAGGTTCTGCTCGGCGAGGTGGCCGTCGGCGACCGCCTGCGGGTGCGCGCCGGCGAGAAGATCCCGGTCGACGGTCGCGTGCTCGAAGGGGAGAGCGCCGTGGACGAGTCGATGCTCACCGGCGAGCCGATCCCGGCCGCCAAAGCGCCGGGCGACCGCCTGGTGGGCGCCACCTTGAACGGCACCGGCGCGCTGGTGATGCGCGCCGAGCGGGTGGGGCGCGAGACGCTGCTGGCCCAGATCGTCCGCTTGGTCGGCGAGGCGCAGCGGAGCCGGGCGCCGATCCAGCGGATGGCCGACGTCGTCTCGGGGGTGTTCGTGCCGGTCGTCGTCGGCGTGGCCGTCGTCGCCTTCCTGGCCTGGGCGCTGGTCGGCCCGGCGCCGCGGCTTCCGCACGCGCTCCTGGCCGCGGTCTCGGTGCTGATCATCGCCTGCCCCTGCGCGCTCGGCCTGGCGACGCCGATGTCGATCCTGGTGGCGACCGGCAAGGCGGCGGCGGCCGGGGTTCTCTTCAAGAACGCCGAGGCGCTGGAGATCCTGCACCAGGTCGACACCCTGGTGCTCGACAAGACCGGGACCTTGACCGAGGGCAAGCCGCAGCTGATCTCCGTCGTCGTGACCGGCGCCGACAGCGAGGCGACTCTGTTGCGGCTGGCGGCCTCGCTGGAGCGCGCCAGCGAGCACCCGCTGGCGGCGGCGATCGTTCGCGGCGCGGCGGATCGTGGCGTTGCGCTGGGCGAGGCCACCGGCGTCGAGGCGCTGGCCGGCCGCGGTGTCCGCGGGCGCGTCGACGGCCGCACGGTCGCGCTGGGGAACGCGCGCCTCCTCGCCGAGCTGGGTGTCGACGGTGGGGCCGCGACGGCGCGCGCCGACGAGCTGCGCGCCGCCGGCGAGACGGTCGCGCTCGTCGTCGTCGATGGGCGACTGGCGGGCGTGCTGGGGCTCTCCGATCCGATCAAGGCGGGGGCGGCAGAGGTGATCGCCGCGCTCCGGGCCGATGGGCTGCGGACGGTGATGCTCACCGGCGACAATCGGGTGACCGCGGAGGCGGTCGGGCGCCAGCTGGGCATCGACGAGCTGGTGGCGGAGGTCCTGCCGGCCGAGAAGGCTGCCGTCATCGAGAAGCTCCAGTCCGAAGGGCGGGTGGTGGCGATGGCCGGCGACGGCATCAACGACGCGCCGGCGCTGGCCCGCGCCCAGGTCGGCATCGCGATGGGGACCGGCAGCGACATCGCGCTGGAGAGCGCCGGCGTCACGCTGCTGAAAGGCGACCTGGGCGGCATCCTGCGGGCGCGCCGCCTGTCGCGGCTGACGATCGCCAACATCAAACAGAACCTGGCCTTCGCCTTTCTCTACAACGCGCTCGGCGTCCCGATCGCGGCCGGCCTGCTCTATCCGCTCTTTCGTCTGCAGCTCACCCCGGAGATCGCTGCGGCCGCGATGGCGCTCTCCTCGGTCTCCGTGGTGGGCAACGCGCTCCGGCTGCGGGGCAAGCAAATCTGAGTCGCGCCTCCGACCGCGCGCGCCATCCGTCGGTGGCAGCTCAGGGAAGCGGCGCCAGGTAGAGCCCCGCCTGGGGGCTGCCGTCGTTGAACGAGAATGCGACCCGGTCCTTCGCCCGGGTCAGATAAAAATAGGCGCCCGCGTGCGTCGCCACCACGGCTGGCGCCCCGTCCGTCGAGAAGTCCAGGGTTCGCAAGACCGCGCGCCCGGGGCGCTTGGCAACGGGCGCGTACTGGTCCGTGAACACGACCCGCGACCCGGCGTAGGCCAGAACGGTCCACCCGCCCTGCCCGTAGACGGTCGGAGGGCCTCCAGCCACCGGCGCCGCGGTGAACGTCCCGACCCCGTGCTGGTCGGCGGAGCTGAAGTAGAGCACCTCGCTGGCGTCCGCGGTGAACGCGCTGTCGAAGATGGTGGTGTTGACGTCCTTCGACAGCTGGGTGATCGGGCCGGCGGCCATCGCAGAGGTGATCCAGAGATCTCCGTACCCGGGGCGCCTCCCTTCCACGGTCTGGAAGAGGAGCTGCTGGCCGTCGGGCGAGACGCCGGACATGGCCACGACGCCGGTCGGGGCCAGCGGGACGGCGGGCCCGCCGGCGACCGGGACGCGCAGCACGGTTCCCGCGCTCCGCAAGAAGACGGCCGAGCCGTCGGGAGCCGTGATCAATCCATCGACGTCGCTGCCGATCGGGGTGGGCGCGCCTCCCGCGACGGGGACCAGGGAGGCGTTGCCGCTGGTGTCGATGAGGGCGACGAGGCCGCTCGCGCCCGGCACGACGCGAATCAAATTCTCGGCGGGGGTCAAGAGATCGACGACCGTGCCGCTGGCGGGATCGATCGACGAGATGGTCACCTCGGTCGATCCCGGCGCGCAGTGCGACGCCACGAACATCCCGCCCGTGAAAACGAAGACCGGCTGGCAGCCGCTGAGGAGTGAAATCGGGAGCAGCGTGGTGACCGGCGCCTTTCCGTCGATCCCCCCCAACACCAGGTTGCTGGTGGTGGCGTCGCTGCTGGTGAGGCCGGTGGCGAGGATCCGGGACCCGTCGTCGCTGACCGCCGCCGCGTAGGTCGCGCCGTCGACGAAGGAGACGGCACCGTTCGCGGAGGTCCAGACGGTGAGGTCGCCGAAGCCGTCCACGGTGTCGAGGTTGTGAAAGGAGAAGATCACGCCGCCGAGCGCCCCCAGGCGGTCGGAGGCCGGATCGATCGGTTGCGCGGGGGCGCCCGAGAGGGGGACCGCCAGCGCGCCGCGGGTCTGGTCGAGCACGGCGGCGACGTCGTCGGAGGTGATCCCGGCGATGTCCAGATCGCCGGCCAGCAGCTGCGTGCCGGCGACCACCGACCCCAGGTCGGGTGCGTCCCCGGCGCCCCCGTCGGTGGGTGAGGCGCCGTCGGTGGGTGAGGCGCCGTCGAGGTGTGGGACGCCGCTGGCCGGCGCGGAGCCGCCTCCGCAGGCGCCCGCCCAGGTCAACGCGCCCAGGAGCAGCGCCCTTCGCGTCCGGATCGCCGGCAGGTGGTGCGGCAGGATTCGCACCAATGTCTTTTCACGTTCCACAGCCGTATTGTCAATCGCGCTTCGTTCGTGAGAAGAATCGATGCCGTGCGCACCTGGCTCAAAGTGATGGTCGTCAGCGGCGCCATCGCCTGGTCTGCCTGTGGCCCGTCGCAGGGAGGGACCGGCGCGCCGAGCGAGCCGGGCGTGTCGGGCGCGTCAGGCGGACCGCACCTCTCATTTCCGATCGTGAACAGCTACGACGGGGCGCTGCTGGCGCCGCTGACTCTCATCACCATCGTCTCCCAGACCCAGTCGGCCGACGCCGAATTCCTCTTCGGGTTCTCCAGCGGAATCGGCGCCAGTGCCTGGTGGAAGCGGCTGGCGGACGAGTACGACCTCGGTCCAGCGTCGGCGGCCGCGAACCTGATGGGGCCGCCCATCATCGGCGACATGACCGACCACGACGTCTACGACTACATCAGCAACGTGATCTCCGCGAACGGCGGTCCGGAACGAAACGGCAATTCGCTCTATCTGCTCTACCTGCCGGCGGGCATCACCGTCATCCGGCAGGGGGTCCCCAACACCAACTGCAACAAGTTCGAGGCCTATCACGCGGAGTACGGCACCCGCGGCGACAACCTGGCCGTGGTGCAACAGTGCGGAGGAGCCGATCCGCGCGACAACATGACGGTGGCAGCCAGCCACGAGATCATCGAGGCGGCGACCGATCCCGACTATCAGAGCTATGCGCTGCCGCCGATCCGGCCGCACGCTCCCTGGACGGAGCCCATCTGGAACGCCTACAACCTGACCGGCGGCGCCGAGTTGGCCGACCTCTGCGCCGGCACCTACGACCTCGAGGCCGGCTACTACTACCAGCGGATCTGGTCGAACCTCGGCGTGGCCAAGGGGGGCGATCCCTGCGCGCCGGAGCTGGCCGAGCCCTACTACGACGCTCTCTTCGCGCAGGACTGGTATCCGATCAATGCCGGCCAGACGCTCTCGATCCCGATTCTCGGTTGGGCGTCGAGCGGGATGGGATTGTCCTGGCCGCTCGACGCCTTCGCCGACAGCGCCGCGACGGGATTCACGGCCACCATCGGGGGTAACGGCACCTTGCGCGTCGGCCAGACGAGCAGCGTGCTGGTCACGGCGCCGGCCGCCGCTCCCTCGGGGACGTTCGCCCTCATCTCGGTCGAGAGCGATCGCCCGATGACCACGCCGCCGCTGACGGACGGCGCTCACATCAATTACGTCGGCGTCTACGTTCCTTGAGCCGCCGCTGGGCCCGGGCTACGGAACTTCGTAGGTGATGGTGAACGTCCAGTTGGTGGCGGTCACCTTCCCGTTGACTTCGGCCGGCTTGAAGCGGAAGTGGCGCAGCGCGCTCTTCACCGCGGCCGCGCCCAGCCCGTAGCCGGGATCGTTGACGAACTTCGCGCTGCGCACGCGGCCGTTGGCGTCGATGACGATCTTCAGCGTGACGCTCCCTTCGAACCCCGCGTCGAGCGCCTCCTTCGGGTATTCGCTCTTGGGGATCTCGACGTCGATCGGCTCGGGCTGCACGGTCAGGGCCGCCGCGTGCGCGACCGGGCCGATGTCGTCGGCGGCCGGCGCGGCCGCGCGCGCCCCCGGCTTGCCCGCCAGGCTGTTGCCCACGGGCGCGGAGAACCCGCCGCTCGTGCTGGTCGACGACATCGAGATGCCTAGGTGCACCGGTCCCGGCGTCGCCGCGGGCGCGGTCGTCGGCGGCGGCGTCTCGGGAGGTGGCGTCTCCGGCGGCGGCGTGTTCGTGGGCGGCGGCGGTCTGTTGAGCGCGACCCGGCGCGCCGGGCGCAACTTGAGTGGCTCGGCCGCCTTGGGCGGCTCGGGGGGCGGCGGCGCCTTGGGCGCTACCGGCTTCACGGTCTCGACGATCTGGACGTCGACCTTCTCGCTGCGGTGCGGGTGCGCCGGCAGCTGCCAGGCCCAGCCGAAGACGCCCAGGTGCGCGGCTGCCGAGAGCGCGTAGGCCGCCGTCGGAGTGAGCCGCCTCATTGCTCCTTTTCGATGTTGATCGCGAACTTCGAGACCCCCTCGCCCTTGATGAGGTCGAGGAGGTGGACCACCGAGCCGTGCAGCGCCATCTTGTCGGCGCTGATGATCACGCGCGTGTCCTGATCCTTGGCCACGGCGGCGCGGGCCGCGTCGCGCAGCCCCGTCTCGTCGCGCTTCTTGCCGTCGAGGTAGATGTCGCCCTCCTTGGTCAGGATCACCGCCAGCGTGGTGCCGGTCGACTCGCCGGCGTTCGCGGCGCGCGGCAGATCGATGTGGATCGACTGCCGCACGATGTAGGTCGCCGTCACCATGAAGATGATCAGCAGCACCAGCGTGATGTCGACCAGCGGCGTGACGTTGATGCCGGAGATCATCCCGCCTTCGTCACCGTCCTGATCGCCGTCGGAGATCGAGGCCATCTAGGCGGCCTCGCTCTTGACGTCCGTTCCCCGCAGGCGCGCCTCCAGCAGGTCGCCAAGGTAGGCGGCGCGCTGGGAGGCCCGGCGCAGCGCGCGCTGGAAGATGTTGTAGGCGACCACCGCCGGCAGCGCGACCAGCAGGCCCACCGCCGTGGCGATGAGCGCCTCGGAGATCCCGGACATGACCGAGCTGGCGCCACCCGCGCTGGGGTTCCGGGCCAGATCGGCGAAGGCGCGGATGATTCCCAGCACCGTCCCGAAGAGGCCGATGAACGGGGCGTTGTTCCCCAGCGTGGCCAGAAAGGCCAGCCGCGACTCGTACTCGAGGCGCGACTTCTTGATCGCGGCGTCGACCACCTTGGCGACGCTGTCGGCGCCGCGCTCGGCCTGCCCCAGCGCCGCGCCGACCACCTCGGCCTCGATGCCGTCGCGATCGGCGACGGCCGCCCGCGCCTTGGCGAGATCCCCGCTCAGCAACCAGCCGGCCAGCGCCTCGCGGTTGGGGAGCCGCCGCGTCAGATAGAACGTGGCGCGCTCGATCATGATGCCGACCGAGACGACCGACAGGCCGATGAGCAGCCAGAGCACCCAGGCCGCACCCAGGTTCACGATGGCGAGGAGCTTCTGGACGATCATTTCGGTGAGTCCTTTCTCATGTTCCTGTCGGTCTCATTTTCTTCCGGCTCATGTACCTACCGGGCGGGTCACTGGAAAGCTTGCGCGATCCAGTTCTCCCCGTCCCGTCCGTCGCGCACGACGCCGTAGAGCGTGAACGGCCCCGGCGGGCGGGTGTAGAGCTCGAAGGTGCGGCTGGCCAGATCGGGGGTGCCGGCGGTGTTGGAGTTGGAGATGGTGGCCTGGGATCCGCCGGTGGCGTACCAGGTGATGCTCGGATATTCCATCTCGCTGCCGTCGACCCCGTCGAGGCCGCAATAGTAATAGGTCTGGATGTCGGCGTCGGGGATCTGGCCGCAGATGGTCTGGGTGCCCGGGGGAAACGCCGCCGGCGGACACCAGTGGTCGGTCGAGCAGGTGGCCCCGCCGCAGTCGGCGTCGGTCTGGCAGCTCGCCACCAGCGTCTGCCCGGTGCAGGCGCTCTTGTCCACGGGGATGTTGAGCGCCTCGATGCTGGGGTTGGCATTGCGGACGTAGCCCTGCAGCGCCGGGTTGGACGTGTCGGTGGGGCCGATTCTGGCTCCAGGGCGACAGGCGCAGGTTCTTGACGGCGGTGACGACGGAGCCGTCGCTCCCCTGGGCGATGATGATGACCGGCGCCTCGATGAAGAGCGAGCACTGGGCGACGAGCATCGTGGGGTCTTCGGCGCGGGTGATCAGCTGCTGGAGGAGGTCCCCGACCTCTTGCGGGACGGTGTACTGGATCGTCTCGCCGACGCCGAGCTCGATGACGCCGTCCATGCCGATGAGCTGGACGGGATCCCGCAGCACGAGCTCGTTGGTGCAGGGGGTGATCGTCTGGTTGAGCGACGGCAGGCAGGTCACCCAGGTGACCGTCACCGTCGGGATGTTGGTGGGGTTGGCCACCAGCGCGCTGAAGGTCACCGTGTCGCCCACCTCGGCGTCGGCCCAGTCGACGCCGTCGCCGTTGTCGATGTGAGAGGCCGCGCCCAGGATCCGCAGGCCGGTCACCAGCTGGTCGTTGCGATCGAACCCGGAGACGCACGACGCCAGGCCGAGCGCGACGAGGGGGGCGAACCGCCAGGCGGGGGATGGCAGGCGACTCAAAACTCCGCCCTCAGTCCGAGCGTGGGAAAGATCGGCAGTCCCGTCAAGGTCGAATACCCCTGGCAATTGTAGTTCGGGAACAGCGCCTCGGGGTTGGCGCGGTTGGTGACGTTCTGGATGTCGAGGTACGGCGTGAAGCTCCAGTTGTTGTAGACGAAGCGGCGGTCGATCCGGATATCGGCCTGGAAGAACCCGGGTGCCCGCGCCGTGTCGGGATTCCCGGCGATGCACTCGTAGCTGGCGTTGTTGGCGTTGAAGATCCCGTTGACGAAAGGTGTGTAGGGATCGCCGCTCGTGTAGCGCAGCCGCGTTCCGAAGGTCCAGTTGTGCTCGGTCTGGTACGACGCGATGACGGTCAGGATGTGGGTCTGGTCGAAGTCGTAGAGGTGATAGCCGGACGTGTCCACCGACGGATCGTCGAGGCGGGTGCTGCGCGACAGGGTGTAAGCGACCCACCCGTAAAGACCGCGCATGAGCTGCCGGCGGAGCAGAACCTCCATGCCGTAGGAACGTCCTTTGCCCAGGTTGGAGAGGTTCAACGCCGCGCCCATCGGGTCGGTCAGGTTCGTCTCCGTCACCAGCTGGTACATGTACTTGTCGTAGAGGGTCAGCCCGAGGTTGACGTCGAAGGGGAGCTTCTGGTCGACGCCGATGCTGTACTGGAGCGACCGCTGGTAGGTGAGATCCGGGTTGCCGAACTTCGCCGTGAAGTCCTGCGGCTGCGGCGCTTCCGAGTAGAGGCCGATCGCGGCCTTGAGGACGGTCTTGGGCCCCGCGGTGAAGAACGCCGACAGGCGGGGATCGAACCACCAGGAGTTGCCGCTGGTGATGCGGGAGTTGCCGTCGAAGCGGAGGCCGGGCTGCACGTGCAGGCGCGAGCCGAGGGCGATGTCGGCGAAGGCGAACAGCCCGGGCTGCGCCCAGGCGCCGCTGGCCTGGGCGTTCTGCGGCGGGTTGGCCGAGAGGCCACCCATGCCGAAGGCGGCGCCCGGCTGGCCAAACAGCGGAAGGGTGACGTTGTACGAGTAGTAGCGCAGCGACGAGTCGACCCCCATCTGCAAGTTGAAGCGCTCCGACGGTCGGTAGCTCATCGTGTCGCGCAGGTTGACCGACCAGGTGGTGGCGTCGATCTTGATCGCGTTCACCGCCTCGGTGATCTGATCGTCGTAGCCGAATGACAGCACGGCGTCGTTGCGCCAGTTGTGCGCGAACCCGAGCTGCCAGCGGGCGGCCAGGCGCTGGAACTGGATCGTGCTGTCGAAGGAGATCGGGCGTGCGGTGTTGCTGTCCAGGACATCGAGCGCGTCGCTCGAGCCGAAGGCGAAGATCGACCCCTGACCTCCCCCCAGCGCGTGCACGTACTTGACCTGATAGTCGTAGAAGACGGGCGCCACGGAGAGGCCGTGTGGCACGACCGCCTTCAGCACCTCGTCGACCCAGCTGCGGCGCACCGAGGCGAAGAAGCTGCCGTCGCCCACCGGGCCCTCGACCATCGCCGCGCCGTCGTAGAGATCGACGTGGCCGGCGCCGTGCCACTCGTGTTTGGGGTCGCGGGTGTGAATCTCCACCGCGCCGCCCATGGCGTTGCCGTAGTAGGGGGAGAAGTTGCCGGGGAAAAAATCGAGGCCCGAGATGACGTCCGAGTTGATGACCGCGGTGAGCGCCAGGAAGTGAAAGAGGAGGGGGATCTGGACCCCGTCCATGTAGACGACGGTGTCCTGCGGCGCCGAGCCCCGCACGATGAGCAGGCCCAGGCCGAACGGCGCGCGCGCCACGCCGGGGAAGTCCTGAATCACCTTGAGCACGTCCCCCTGCGTCCCGGGGACGGTGGTCAGCTCCTGCACCGCGACCTCGTGGACGGAGACCTCCTTCCGTTCGCGCGCTCCGCGCACCACCGACTCGAACGCGCCGTAGCGCTTTC
Organism: uncultured Pseudomonadota bacterium; assembly: GCA_963847705.1. Classification (GTDB taxonomy): domain Bacteria; phylum Myxococcota_A; class Polyangia; order Fen-1088; family Fen-1088; genus JADGRB01. Next base: position 358,562 of record CAWKBC010000030.1, read on the forward strand.
GATTCATCCGGTACTCCACCTCCTTCACCTTGCCCGCCTCGATGATCTCGTCGATGGCCAGGTTGTGGTGGGCGGACGAGACGATGCGCACCTTGATCGGTCCGACCGGCAGGCCGCGCAGCGTGAACCGGCCGTCGGCGTCGGTCTCCGCCGTCGCGTCGCCCGCCTCCACGCTGGCGGCGACCACCGGCGACCGCGTGCCGCGCTCGATGACGCGGCCGATGAGCGAGACCGGCTTCTCGGTGGGCGGTGGTGGCGGCGGCGCGCGTTTGAGCACGAAGTCGTAGCGGTATTCAATCTCCACCGCCGTCGGTTTTCCGCCGATCACGGCGGGGGAGAACTGGAACTGTTTGACGGCGGCCTCGGCGGCCGGAGCGAACCCCGGATGCGGCCCTGGGTCGATGACTCGGACCGCGCCGACCGCCCCTTTCTCGTCGATCACGATCGAGAAGGTGACGGACCCGGCGATCCCGGCCGCGTCGGCGTCGGGGGGGTAGACCGCCGGGACGAAGTGCGTCAGGACGGGCGGTTTGACCGCCGGTTCGCCGCCGTCCGCCGGCGCGGCCGCGGGGGGCTCCGCCTGGGCGGCCGGGGGCGCTGCGTCGATCCCGCCGTCGACCGACGATGCGCCCAACGGCGCGGCCACCTGTGCGGATGACAGGGCCAAGACCAGGGCGGCGAGGTGGGAACCCATCGTCGACAGGACAATGGACTACCCCGCGGGGCGTCGCGATGCCAAGGACCTTCAGCACGACGGGGGGGGGACGCCGTGGCGACTTTCCTTTTCCGGAACGAGGCCCTGCGGTATAAAGCGCCCTTGCCGCCGCCCCGGCGGAAGCGCTTGCCGGCCGGAAGGCTTTGTCGCCCGGCAGCTCCCGATCCCCCATAAGGAGTCCAAAAATGGTTTCACGCACTATTTCTTTCTTGGCCTGCGTCGCCGTGCTCGGCTCCGCTCTCTTCGTGGGCGGCTGCGCCCAGCCCGCCAGTGGTAACGGCACGGGAACCGGCGGCAGCGGCACGGGGACCGGCGGCAGCGGCAACGGGACCGGCGGCAACGGCACCGGGACTGGCGGCAACGGCAGCGGCACCGGCGGTTCCAACCAGGGGACGGGCGGCAGGGTCACGGGAACGGGGGGCAGCGCCACCGGCACGGGGGGCACTGGCACCGGCACGGGCGGCAGCGCCACCGGCACGGGGGGCACTGGCACCGGGACGGGCGGCACCGGCACGAGCACGGGCGGTACTGGAACGGGGACCGGCGGCACCGGCACGGCCACCGGCGGGTCGACCGGCACCGGCGGCACCTCCTCGGCGGGCGATCCTCCCGGCTACTACAAGACCGCGGACTGGAAGGTCACCAGCGTCGATTGGCACGGCTGCGTCTGGACCGGCGTCGACAGCACCGTCGCCGGCAGCACCACCAGCATCATGCCGCAGGACTTCACGGGCCAATCCACCGAGGGTGGCCCGTACGAGGTCAAGGGGACCGTCTTCAACGACTACAACGCGGTCGCGCTCTTGGGCTTCAATTTGAATGAGGCCGTGACGGGAAGCAGCACGCAGTGCAAGTACAACAAGGCTGCGGCGACCAGCAGTGGGCCGCCCGTTGCGACGATCCCCAGCTCGGCGACCGGCATCGCCGTGAACTGGAGCGAAACGAAGGCGCCCCCGACCTCCTTTCGCATTCAGATTCAGGACGTGGACGGCGCGACCAACGCTGCTCACCGGTGGTGCGCGACCATCACCGACGCGGCGGGGCCGAGCTTCATCAAGTTCACGGACTTCTATCCGCAGTGCTGGAACGTCGGGAATGCGACGATGAGTCCCGGTACCGCGTTCGATCCCAAGAGCAACACGATCGACGCCGTGGTCTTCTTGGTTCCCGGCTCGGTCACTCCCACGACGGGGGCACCGTTCGACTTCACGATCGTCGGCTTCGCGCCCGGGACCAGCAAGTCGGACGCTCCCGCGGGCGGGACATCCTCTTGCGGGACCCTCACCGGTACGCTGGGCTCGTCGAGCGCATCGCAGGCCGCGTCGTTCCAACGGGCGGCCGTGACCGGGACGGACTGCAAGACATATATCGTCCAGAACAACAACTGGGGCAATCCGACGGGCAGCACCCAGCTCGTCAATTATACCGGGGCCAGCTTCACCGTCGCGAGCAGCAGCGGTTCGGGCAGCAGCGCTCCGGCGTCCTTCCCGTCCGTCTACGTCGGCGCCAACGGCAACATCGCGAACGGAAGCTACAACACCTGGGCGGACACTGGCCTGCCGAAGCAGATCAGCGCGATCAACAGCGCCATGACCACCTTCGGTTGGTCCGGCGGTGCGAACAACGGCCAGTTCAACGCCACCTACGACGTGTGGTTCTCCAAGACGGATCCGACCAGCCAGGCGGGTATGTACAACGACGGGATCTCCGGCTTCATCATGGTCTGGCTCTACAAGCCAAGTAATTTCCATCCCATCGGCAACAGCAGTATTCGCCAAGCGACGATCGGTGGGCACACCTGGGACGTCTGGGCCGGGCCTCGCGGCAGCGGTCAGGGAAATACCGGGGGGACCAATGATGGCTCGGGCCGTCCGGTCATTTCGTACGTCATCAACGGTGCTGCGCTGTCGAGTCTGACGTTCGACCTGAAGGCCTTCATGACCGACGCCGTCACCAACGGAGCCTCGGATATGAGCAAGGGCCAAAGCGGCATCACCCAGGCGTTTGCCAGCAGCTGGTACCTGACCGACGTCTTCACCGGCTTCGAGATCTGGAACGGTGGCGACGCAACCAACCTGAAAAACACCGGGTTCTCCATCGCGGTCAAGTAGTCCGGCGCCTGCAGCGTGAAGAAGAGCTCGGTCGGAAGGCCGGGCTCTTTTTTTGCTCGCCGCTCGATTTCGACGGCGCGCACGCCGTTGGCCGCTGGCGGTCAGCCCCAGTTGAACCCGTAGCGCAGGTACAGTTCGTCGCCGACGCGCTCGAGTGACGCGAGCGTTGGGTTGGGGATCTCGTCGGGGGTGAAGCCTGGGTCGGCGGTGAGCCTGTCCGACGCGGACTATCCCCGTCGACAGCGGCGCTGGCGGGATCTCAGGAACGGATGGAGGCGCGGGAACGACCGGAGCCGCGGGCGCGCCCCGCGGGCTCGGCGGCGCATCAGGCGATCTTGGCGCTGCAGGTGGAAATTCGGCCCCAGGCGGTGGTTCGGGAGCGCGCGGAGCGGTCGGCGGATCCTCGGCGACTGGAACCGGCGGGTGTCAGGGACCGGTGGGACAAGCTCCCAAGCGGGAGCTGGCGGAACCGGCGCGGGAGGGGCCGGCGGCAGCTCGGGTGGATCGGGCGGCAATAGATCCGGCCTCGGCGTTGCCTGCTCCGCGCGCACAGACTGCCAATCTGGATTTTGCGTCGACGGCGTTTGTTGCGACTCGGCCTGCGACGGCGTGTGCGAGCAGTGCAGCTCAGCCGGCGTCTGCACGATGCCCGCGACCGACTCCGCGTGCGCACCCGTGAGTTGCCCGCAAAGCACCGCCTGCAAGACTTACACGAGCAGCACTTTGTCGACAAACCTGTGCAAATCGCAGGGCGAGTGCAAGACGCCAAGCGACTGTCCATCTCAGTACACGGCGGTTCGCACTCCGTGCGGGGGGACAGCGCCGGATCAGATGCTTTGTGATGGCGCAGGCTCGTGTAAGCAGCCGACCGTCCTCTGCGGCGCTGCCGCGTCTTGTCCAACAATGCCTGGGAGCTGTGAGATCGTCGGTCAAGGCGGTACCCAAGCTTTGCCCGCGGTCAGCATCAGCTGTACGACAAGTGACAGTGGGTGCGGCTCGGCGAACGCCTACTGCGTCAACATCACGTGCGATGGCTCGAGCGATTGTCCAACAGGTACGGTGTGCTGCTGGGTCTCAGGAGGCGGCCAAAGTTCGACCTGCACGGCTGCTACGAATTGCACGAGCGGCCCTTACACCACGGCAAGCATCATGTGCGAACCGACGCTCGGCAACGCGGATTGTCCGTCCGGTCTAACTTGCTCGGGTGACTTCGGCGGTACGGCCATCTTCGGCGGCAGTGGCTCGAGCTATCACTACTGTAGGTAACCGGTTGGGAGCGGGCGGGCCGGGCTCCGAGTGTCGATCCTCGCGGCCATCTCGTCAGCCCATGATGTGCGGTTACTCGGTTGCGCCTGTGCCGATCTCCTCCCAGCTGAACTCGTAGCGCAGGTACAGCTCGTCGCCGACGCGCTCGAGTGACGCGAGCTTCGGGTCGGGGATCTGGTCGGGGGTGAAGCCGGGGCCGGTGGCGAGGGTGGGGGCGCGGGCGCCGCCGAGGATGCGGGGGACCAGCGTCAGGTGGAGGGCGTCGACGGCGCGGGCGGCGAAGAGCTGGGCGACCAGGGCGCCGCCGCCTTCGCAGAGCAAGGTCCGGATTCCGCGGCCGGTGAGCCAGGTCAGCACGTCCGGCATGGCCACGCGATCGCTCGAGAACTGGACCAGCTCGGCGACCGTGCCCAGGCGCGAGCGGGTCTCGGCGGGCATGGCCGGCGCGTGGAGGACGATCGACGGACCGCCCAGGGCCGGGTCGAACATGCGCTGCTCGGGTTTGATGCCGTCTCCGCTCGTGGTGACGACGATTCGTGCCGGCTCGGGCGCACCGCGGGCGCGGCGGGCGGCGCGTTCATCGGCGGGGACGGCCAGATCGGGGTTGTCGGCGCGCAGGTTCGTCGCGCCGATCAGGATCGCGTCGGCTTCCGCGCGCAGCGCCAGCATCCGCCGGAAGTCCTCGCGGTGGCGCGACATCATGAACTTCCCTTGGCGCAGCCCGGGCGCCGGGTTGATCTTGCCGTCGACCGACGAGGCGAAGTTCACCAGGACGCGCGGACGGTTTTGCGGTTGCGGCGTGGTCATCGGAACGCCACCACCACCGCCGCGAGGATGAGCCCGAAGGAGACCAGATAGCGGGGCTGCACCCCTTCGCCCAGCCAGAGCGCCGCGAAGATCATGAACACCACCAGCGTGATCGCCTCTTGCATCACCTTGAGCTGGTACGCCGACAGCGCCCGATAGCCGATCCTGTTCGCTGGCACTTGCAAGGTGTACTCGAAGAAGGCGATTCCCCAGCTCGCCAAGATGGCCACGATGAGTGGCGCCTTCCGGAAGCGGAGGTGCCCGTACCAGGCGATGGTCATGAAGGTGTTCGACAGCAGAAGGAGGCCAGCGGCCTTGGCGCGATCGTCGATCGTCATCCCGACATCTTAGCCAGACATCCTGGCCAGCTCATCCGACGATGAGATGCGCGGCCCCAAATCGGTGATCAGGAGCGCGAAGGATGAGACGACCTCGTCCCCTGACAGGCGATCCTCGTGCTTCCTGGTCCCCGGCGCGGTAGACACCCCGCACGGAGATCCACACCATGAAGTTCAGACAGATCGTTTTGCTGGCCGGAACACAGGGGAATGCCACTCAGGGCATCGGGCTGACCGAGGACGGGGAGGCGGTTTGGTTGTCGGTGCGCGAGGAGAACCAGCTGCCCGCCGGGGTGCTGCGGAACCTGGAGGTGCGTGCCTTGAAGATCGTCGACAAGCGGGAGCCGGCGCCGACGACCGAGGTAGCGTAGAGTCTCGGGACCATGAACCATCCGGGCTGTAAGGCGAAGGCGACCGCGCACTGGGAAGAGGCACTCGACGCGTTGAAGGATGGTCCGGAGGAGATCCGGAAGGCGGTCAGCAATGCCTTCAGGTTCATCACGGACACCGTCGAGATGCACCCGAACCTCACCTGCCCTTACTGCTCCGACCCGCTCGCCGTCGCTGCCGCCGCGGTCTCGGCCGGGGTGGCCGCCGCCACCGATCGCTCCGACCGCAAGTGACCGAGCGGCGCGACGCGCTCCTTCCCTGATCCGAGGAGCGGCCCGGCCGCCAGATTGGGGTCCCTGAGGAGCTGCGGCGATCGCCCACGGAGGGATCCATCGCGCGCCAGCCTCTCGGCGGAGGCGCTGGGGATGCCGCGGAGAACCTTCTGTAAGCGGCTCAGGGATTACGCGATCCCTCGACCGCGCCCCTAGACCAGCGGACGGACGAATCGAAACGAGGCGCGGCACTCGGCGGAGGCGCGGCACTCGGCGGAGGCGCGGCACTCGGCCGAGGCGCGGTACCCGGCGGAGGCGCAGCTCTCGCTGATCGAGAAGCGGGACGACGCGACTGAATGCGCACGATTTACGTTTCGACGATCTCGCCGCCCTCGACGCGGACGTCGTTGGTCAGGATCAGGTCGCCGGTCGGCAGAATCGGGCGGATGGTCGGGCAGGGGTAGCGGCGAGGAGCTTAGACGCTCCTGACGATCGAGAAAGCTCGGTCCAGGCAGGCGCGGACGTCGGCCTTCCCCTGAGAGTCGGTCCATTCGTCGATGCCGCAGGTAAACGCCGCCAGCGCAGCGGCGACGATCACCCGGGCTGTGAGGTCCCTGGTCGGGGAATCGCGCAAGCGCTTGGCGAGCACCTTCGCGAGCTCTCGTTCCCAGATGGAACGCTTCTCGAAGCTCTTCCCCACGAGGGCGGGCGTCGCCTTCGCGAGCCGGGTCATCGCCAGCGCCCACTTGGGGTTCTTGTCGTAGTAATGCAGGAGCGATCGCAGCGTGTCGCAGACGCTCTCGAATGGCGCCTCGCCCTTGGGCCGCGCCTCCAGCGCGGCGACCAGCTCGTCCGTGAGCTCCTCATACCAGGCGAACACCAGGTCTTCCTTGGTCGCGAAGTAGCGGAAGAGCGTGCGTTTGGACACCGCGAGCGGATCGACGATCTCGTCGATGGTGGTCTCCGCAAAGCCCTTGGCAGTGAAGAGCTGAATGGCCTGCCGCGACAGCTCGCTCTTCAGCTGGCGCTTGCGCCTCCCGCGCAGTCCTTCCTTGACCTCGGCCTGCGCCAGGTCGACCGACTGTTCGCTTCTCTTCATTCTCCCGAGGATAGGGCTGTGGCAAAAACTGTCAACTTGTCACTTATTGACAAATGGCACTTGGTGACACAATATGGTCTTCAGGAGGTCGTCATGGAAAGAAACGTTCTGATCACGGGTAGCGCATCGGGGCTGGGTCACCAGGCCGTCCGTCTCTTCGCGGAGCGCGGGTATCACGTTTTCGCCGGAGTCCGGCGGGCGGAGGACGCCGAGAAGGTCGCGCGGCTTCACCCCGCCGTCACGCCGATCCTGCTGGACGTCGCGGATCCGGCGCAGGTGGCGGGGGCGGCGGAGCAGGTCGACCGCGCCTGCGGGCCGGCCGGCCTGGCCGTCCTGATCAACGCCGCGGGGAGCATCCTCTATGGGCCCATCGAGCACACCACCCGGGCGGAGGCGGCAGCGCTCTTCGAGGTGCTCACCTTCGGACCGTTCGAGCTGTCGAACCGCCTGTTGCCGGCGCTCAAGCGCTTCTCCGGCCGCGGCGCGGGACGGGCCAAGGTGCTCAACGTGATCTCCTGGGCATCCCTGGACGCCAACCCCTTCGTTGGCTTCTACGCCGCCGCCAAGGCGGCCCTGCTGCGCCTCACCCAGGCCCAGAACCTCGAGCTGGCCAAATTCGACGTCGACGCCATCGCCGTGGTGCCGGGGATGATGAAAACGCCCTTCGTCACGAGGGCGGAGGGCCAGATCGGCCAGGTCATGGCGCACCTCCCTCCGCAGGGGCGCGACGACTACGGCGCAGGACTGGCGCAGATGGCGTCCATGAGCCGAGGCGCCGGTCAGAATCCGCTGGCGGCTTCTCCCGAGAGGGTTGCGCGCCAGTTGCTCGCCATCGCCGAGAAGCGCCGCCCCAGGCACCAGTACAACCTCGGGCTCGACACCGCGCTGGTTCGCTTCCTGAACTTCGTGCTTCCGTCCTGGCTGCTGAAGGCCGCGAAGACGGCGCTCTTCGGGTTGAATCGCCGCCAGGACCGCCGCCTGGCCGCGGCTGTCGCAACCCGGTAACCCCAAGGGCATTGGCGCCGCCCGCCGTTCGGTCCACGCAGACCTCACGGCGGGCGGGGCCCCGCGTCGGCGGAAAACCGAATAGGATGCTTCGGGGGACCGCTCAGCCCCGAGAGAAATGCCGCGTGGCTCCCTCCTCCAGCCTCAAGCTCAAGCCGGCCGACCCGTTCGACCTGATCCGGTGGCTCGCTCGGAGTCAAAGCGATCCGCGCAAGGCGGTGGCGGAGTTGGTGCAGAACTCGCTGGATGCCAGGGCCCGGCGTGTGACGATTGAGCGGCGGCGCGTGCGGCGGGCGCCAGCGCTGGTCATCCGCGATGACGGCGAGGGGATCGTCCCGGAGCTGACGCGCGAAGGGGCGCTGCGGGCGATCGCCACCAACATCGGGCATTCACGCAAGCGGGGCCTGTCGCCGCGCGAGCGGCACGACGAGATGGTCGCCGGCAAGTACGGCATCGGCCTGCTCGGCTTCTGGTCGATCGGGCATCGCATGGAGATCCGCTCGCGGGTGGGGGGTGGCGAGGTATGGGCGCTGCGGATGGTCGAGGATCAGGAGCGCGCGGAGCTGGTGCGTGAACGCATGGCCTTCGAGACCGCCGACACGTTCACGGAGGTCGTCATCGGCGAGCTGCACGATGCCGCCCAGCGGATCCTCACCGGGCGGCGGCTGAACGATTACCTGGCGTCGGAGCTGCGTGGGATGCTGCTGGCGACGGGGGCGGCGCTCGAAATCCAGGACCGGCTGGCGCGCGGCCTCGCCGAGAGGACGTTCGTCGTCGTGCCGCGGCGGTTCGTGGGCGAGCGCCTCGCGGTGCCGGAAATGGTTCCGGTCGAGGGCCATGCACCGGCCAAGATCGAGCTCTATCTCGCGCGCGGCGGCGATCGTGCGGCCATCGAGGTGAGCTGCGGCGGGACGTTGATCGCCGACGACGCGACGGAGCTGCGGCAGCTGGGGATGGAAGGTTTGGATCGGTCGCCTTGGACCGGCCGCGGCCTGGCGGGGCTCATCGAGTTCTCCGCTTTCCAGAATCCCACCGGGGACCCGGCGTGGGGTCATCCCCGACGCGGCGTCCGAGGCATTCGCGCGGGCGATGGTCGGGTACGCGACGCTGGTCGAAGCCGAGCTGGGCCGGCTCGATCGCGAGCGCCAGGCGACGACCAGCCGGCAACTCCTGACCGAGCTGCGCCGGGCGTTGCGCGGGCTGCGCGCGCGCCTGCCGCAATACGAGCTGCCGAAGGTCGAGGAGCCGGCGTCGTCGTCTGCAGGGACCACTCCAGTGGCTGGCGCCGGAGGTGCGGCGCCCGAGGGGCTTCCTCTCGGACAGGCCGACGGCGACATCGAGGATGCCGAACCGGACCCGGGGCCAACCGAGGAGGAACCGTCGCTGTTTCCGCCCGGGCCGCTGGCGACGGTCCGCATCGTCCCAGCGGAGGTCACGGTGCAGGCGGGACGCGAACGGAGGGTGCAAGCCATCGCGCTCGCTCGCGACGGCCGGCGGGTGCGCGGCGCAGTGTCGTTCGCCTGGTCCAGCGACAACGCGGCCGTCGAAATCGTCGGCGACGGCCCGAAGCCCCTCGTTCGCGTGCAGCCGGACGCGCGGGCGGACCTGCGCTGTGCGATCGCGGTCGTCGCGCGGCAGGACGCGGAGCAGGCCTCGGCCTCGGCCTCGGTGCGGATCGCCGATCGCCCGGAGCCGCCGACCGATCTCGCCGCCGGCGTTCCCGAGCCCGAGCTGGTCGACGATCCGGGCGGGCGCTGGCGCAGCCGCTTCGACGGGCGGCGATGGCAGGTCAACGCCAGCCATGACGACTACATCGCGCTCCGCGGCGAGCCCCAAACGCGGCTGCGCTATCTGCTCTCGCTGTTCGCCAAGGAGGTGGCGCTCCGCGCCCACGGCGTGCCAGGGAGCGAGGCGGCGCTGGAGAGCCTGGTCGAGATCCTGGCGCACGCGGAGCGGAACCTCGGGTCCGGAAGTTAGAGACCGCGCGTCGCGCAACAACGCGTCCTCCGGCGGGGGCAAGGCGAGGCGCCTCCCGGCCGCGGGACGGGCGGCGGCATGCGTCTCACGGAGGGCCATCCGTGCAGCGAGTGAGACCATGTTGATGTCGGCCCTGCGCTGTGCCACACCAAGAAAATGACCCCTGAAGAGTCCCTCGATACGCTTTGGGACCACGCAATCGGCGGATGGGTCTGGGACCTGTGCCGCGACGGCTTGGAGTCGGCGATCCTGAAGCCCCTTGCGCAGTGCCGCAGTGCCTCCCTGCATCTCGTGGACCGGATGCGGGGATTGGACAACTTCGCGGAGCGCAAGGTAGCAGCCACAATTGTCGGGTTCCTCGGTGCCCATGCGCCAGCGGACCTGCTCGACCAACTCTTCGAGGCGGAGGGCGCACGCGACCGCGCGACGAAGAACGATGTCGAGCGGCTCGAGACCCAATCAGTCGTGGAGGACATCGTCTTCGCCGCTACTCGCTGGTGCCGAGATAGCGAACGTAAGGACGCCGGGCTCGGAGTGCTACGAAAGGTCGTAGAGCACACGCTCGCGGGCGAGTACTGGAATACGAGCAGCTACGCGATGATGGGGCTGGCGCGGCACGCGCCGGGAGACGCGCGGGACCTGCTGACGCGCTTCACCGTATATGCGAAGGGTTCTCCGCCGGCGCACCCGTCCAAGCCGACGATGGCTCAGGAGCGGGAATTCGCCGACTCGATCGGAAACGGGAAGTGCGACGGTATTGAGAAGCACCTGTCACGTTGCGAAGCTGAAGCGGCTGCAGTGAAGTGGGACTCGCGCGGCCAGGGCGCATACGCAGCCTTCATGGCCGTGGCGCAGCAGGTGCCATAGAACGCAACCGAAGAGGCGGACCGCCACATATCGCTCTGAAAGCCTCAGCTGGGCGCGACGATCCATAACTCTTGACCGTATCTCGGCACCCGTCCGGGCGGAGAGGAGGTCATCGCGACGGACGAGCGGCTCGCCTGGTACGACGATCTGGACGAGCAGGCAGACGACGCGATGACTGCGGCTGTGGGTACGTTGAGGGTCATGGGGGTAGGCCTGCGCGCCTCACTGAGCTCGGCCATCAACGGCAGCAGGTAGGCGCTGGCGAAGCCATCTGAGGGTCCAAGTTACTCGGGCGTAGAGATGGTGGAGTCCAACGACCCGCGGAGACTCGGGGAGGCGGCCCGAATCTGGCGTCTCCCAAATTCCCGCGGCCTTTGTCGCGGCCCTTATCCGATTATCCGGCGAGGCCCAGCACGCCAAGGTAGCTAAATCGCGAGGGAATGGTCCTGCCAGGCCGCCGCGAGATTGCGGTGGTCAAGGATTATCCGACTGTGGAGAATACGAGTTATCCAGACGGCAGTCCGACCCATGCTGTTAGCATCGCATCCGATGAAGGTCGTCTTAACGGTGGCGCTGGCCCTTCTGGAGTTAGGCGGATGTGGGAGCAACTCCGGGGTATGCCATGCCGGTTGTCTCTGCTATCGAACACCTCAGGACTGTCCAGCCGGTTGCTATCCATCGCTCACCCAATCGGTAGCGGAATCTGTCAACGCGTTTGAGACAGCGAGGGTGAGGAATCTAAGAGGCAAGCCTCGCTGAGCGAAGTCGGAATGCTGTCCTCGATGGTCACGGCGCTGGAGGTGAGGGGGTTGATGCTGACCTCGCTGGGAGGCAGCAGGACACGAGGAGCGCCGTGGGGGAAGCGCTCGGGATGGGCGGCGTGCGCAGCGTCCAGCGCCGCCTGGCGGACAATGCGTACCTGCTCGACGCGGCCGAAGAAAACGTCGGCCGGCGTGAACAGGGCGAGGTTGGAATGGTGGTGCTCGTCGTTGTGCCAGCCGAAGAACGGCGCGAGCCAGCCGCGGGCATGTAACTCGCCGGCGAAACGCCCCGGGTAGTCGGGTTGGTACTTCAACGTCTTGAACTGCGCCTCGCTGAAGGCGTTGTCGTCGGACACGTGCGGGCGGCTGAAGCTCCGCTGGACTCCGAGCGTCGCCAACAATTGCGCCAGTGTGTCGCTCTTCATCGCGGAGCCGCGATCCGCGTGGACGGTCAGGCCGGGCTCGACGCCGTGGCGGGCGATGGTCTCGGCGAATAGCTGCGCGGCCAGGTGCTTGCTCTCCTTCGGGGCCACCATCCAGCCGACGACGTATCGGCTGAACAGGTCGATGATGACGTACGCGTGCAGGAACACGCCCACGGCGGTCGAGGCCAGCTTCGTTATGTCCCAGGTCCACACCTGGTTCGGTGCCGTGGCCGTCAGCGAGGGCTTCGTGTACACGTGGGGCCGTCGCTGATTGCGACGCTCCTTCGTCTCGCCGCGCGCGGCGAGAACTCGGTAAATCGTGCGAATCGAGGCCAGGTAGATGCCGCGGCTGAGCAGCGTTGCATAGAGCTCCATCACCGACTGGTCGGCGAACTCCGCGCTGTGGACCGCAGCGAGAATCGCGGCGCGTTCGACGTCGCTCACGCGGCGTGGGCTCGGCGCCCGGGGTGACGGCCAATGCGGCGGTGCTGGCCGCGTGCCCCGGTACAGCATCGCGCGACTGACGCCCAACGCCTGGCACGCCGTTGTGATCGGGACGATCGGGTCGGCTAGATCTTCCACGAGGTCCATCAGGTCTCGTCGTCGAGCACTGGCAGTGCGATGCCCAGAATCTCGTGCGCTTTTTTTTGGAGTGCGATGACGGCTTCAGCGATGTGCAGCTTGCGCTCGAGGACGGCGGTGCGCTTGAGCAACTGGGCGTTGAGGCGGTCCTTCGCGTCCAGCTTGGGCTTGCGACCCACCTTGCGCGGCGCGAGTCCTGCCGCGCCCTGCGCGCTGAGCTGCCCGCGCCATGACGACAGAGCGGAGCTGTAGAGGCCCTCCTCGCGCAGCATGGCCTCAAGCGCGCCGCGCTCCCCGCTGGCGATGCAGGCGTCCGCCTTCTTCACGATTCGTAATTTCTCGGCGGCGCTGAACGACCGCCTCGTGCGCTTCGGCGTCGTCTCTACCGCAGCGCCACTGACCCCGAGCGCCTGCTGGCGTCGCTCGGCCTCGGGCATGGTTTCACGAACTGGGACTGGGGATGTCTTGAGCAAGATCGCGGGTCCATTCTCCGCCCATCGGCACTGAAGTTTCCAGAGAAGGCTGTCTCACGCGACGTTGGCACAGGGGGTAGACGGTTCCGTGCCACAGTTCTTCTGCTCGAACGGACCGGGGTTGGATGCCAGTTCCCGGTAGTAGAGGACATCGTGGGCGCTGGATAACCAGCCGTTGCAGCAGCCGAACGCCACACGCGCACGATCGAGCGCGGGCTCATGCCGCGACGCCGCAGGCTATGCCCGCGGCTCCTCGCGGCCGTGATACGCTTGAAGGCGACCCTGGCGTTCGCTGCTGAACGGCAGGTCGTTAGACGGACAAGCGACGCATGTGCCCTTCATGCCAAGAGCTTCAGGTCGAGGTCGCGATACGAACTCCCGGAGAACTGGCCAAGGCGATTCGTGTCGCTCAAGCGAACATCGTCGACGGAACGCTTCAGCCGATCGAGCCGGCAGGAGCGCAGCCGATCGCGAGCATCCAGCCTGATGGTCCTTGGGAGGACGTAATCTCCTACCTCTTTCGCTGCGCCAAGTGTGGAACGCAGTTCGAACTCTCGGCCGAGACCTACCATGGGAGCGGCGGCTCTTGGCGACGCCGGGACTCGGCGGGTGCCGTCTAACCCGCCGTTGCAGACGGACCGGCGCGTCGGTCGCTTCGCTCCCTCTCGCGCCGGCCGCTGAACGGCTATATCGTTAGCCGGACGAAGAATATGGGATATCGCTGTCGCTGTTGCGGTGTCTGGCACGAGGAGCGGCCAACGTGCTTCGGAGCAGACCTTCCAGCGGCTCTCTCTGAGCTCTCAGATCTCGAGTTCCGGAAGCGGGTCGAGAGCGGATCCGATCAGTGCATCCTCGATGGAAAGCATTTCTTCATCCTCGGGAACCTGGACCTCCCGATCCGAGGCTCTTCGGAGTTCATGAGATGGACCGTGTGGTCCACGCTGAGCGAAACCAACTTCGAACGATCGTCGGAGTTGTGGGACTCGCCCGGAAGAGAATCCGAGCCTCCCTACTTTGGCTGGCTGAGCAACCAGATCCCGGGTTATCCCTCGTCGATCAACATCAAGGTCATGGTGCACACAGAGCCCGTCGGCATCCGGCCACGGCTTCGGGTCATCGAGGATGGACACCCGCTCTTCACCGATCAAGAAGGCGGCATTACGGAAGACCGTGCCGAAGAGTTGATTCATGCCTCCCTACACGGAGACGCCGGCTAACATGGTGTTGCAGCGGCCGATCATCCTTCCTCGCTTCGCTCGGGCGGATGCTCGCCGCTGAACACCAGGACGTTGGACAGACGAGTGATGAGCCCACCGGGTGACGCCCATTTTCGAGTGAGCGGGTTGCTCAAGCTTCAGAGCCGCCCCGGCGCATTTGTGTGCGGTGAGATCCTGGATGGTGAAGTGAAGCGGGGGATGGAGATCCTATGGCCGATTCACGGCAACGCGCTGACGATGCCCGTCGCAGTTCGCGACGTCGAGGTCATCGACTACGCACCGGGTGCGTCGGGAATCGCACTGGGCGTTGGCTTCGACCAGAATGAGATTGAGAACGAGCAGCTTCTTCGAGACATTCTTGAAGTCGGGATGATCGTCACGATTCGGACGCCATCGGTGTCGGGCTCTGCGGCCGCCGGGTAGCTGTCCAACAAGCCGTTGCAGCGGATGAACGCCTGCGCGGCTCGCTCGAGCGCGGGCCGTGCCGCGACGCCGCGGGCTGCGCCCGCGGCTCCTCGCGGCCGTGGTACGCTCGGACGCGACCTTGGCGTTCACCGCTGAACGGCAGGTCGTTATCCCGACGAGCGATGCCTAGGTTCCGCGTGATGGTAAAGGGTGCGCCAGTGTTCCTGCTCGACGTGGATTCGCAGGAAACGCACCGCTTCGGTTTCTACACGACGCGGCTCGTGAAGGCGGCTACCGTCGACGACGCTGGACGCGCGGTGACTCGACTGGTATTGGACGAGTTCGCGACCCGAGGGACGAAGAATCCTCCGGACCAACCCATCAGCGTGAGGGTCGAGGAGGTCACCAAGGTGTCCTGGTGGGAAGCGGTGCGAGGGGGCCCCGGACGAGGGTTCACCTTCTATCCTGACGACGTATCCTGAAGCGGGATAACATGCCGTTGCAGCGGACGATCACCCTTCCTCGCTTCGCTCGGGCGGGTGTTCGCCGCTGAACGGCAAATCGTTAGCCGGACGAGACGCGACTGATGCCCCTCAAGTGGTTCGGAGTGAAGGTCTTGGTCCGCACGGACGCCGTGGGTAAGGCCCGCTCGCGCGATGCCCATCTCGACGTCGATGGCGCACTCGTCGAGGAACGCATCGTCGTAATCCGGTCCGCCACGGCCGAGCGCGCGGGGGAGAAGGCCAAGCGTATCGTCGCGAAGGAGACCCGACTTCGGTACACCAACGTCTACGGCCAGAAGATTCAGCTGCGTGTGCTGAAGGCGTGGCAATCGTATGAGCTTTTCGACCCGCCGAGTGAGGGTGCTGAGGTATTCTCCGACACTCACCGAGTGCCCAAGACCATGTCAGAAAGTACGATCGCGGCGCGCTTCCTGTCGGCAAACATCACTCCGGCCGTGCGGCGCAGACGGGCCACGTTCATAGCCGCTAAGTTGACCGAGGCATTCAGGCCGCCGGCTAACAAGCCGTTGCAGCGGACGGGCCGGCGGCCGGCCCGCCGCTGAACGGCAGATCGTTGGACAGACGCGGGTTGGATGTGACATCGGGCGCGGAAAAGAAATGGAAGCGCTTCGAGGACCTGGCAGCCCAGATCCAGCGGAGCCTCGCTCCAGAATCGCGCGTCGAACAGAACGTGCGCATGAAGGGCCGGGCAAGCGGGGTGGACCGCCAGATCGATGTCGCTGTGTGGACACAGGCCGGGCAGTTCGAACTCTTGGTTGTGATCGACTGCAAGGACTACCAAGCCAAGGTCGATGTGAAGGATGTGGAGGCCTTCATCGGGTTAGTCAAGGATGTGGGGGCGAACAAGGGCGCCCTCGTCTCGGCGCTCGGCTACACGCAAGCCGCGAAGAATGTCGCCGACCAAGCCGGACTCAACCTCTACACCTTGGTCGATGCGGAATCAGAGGACTGGCCATCGTTCGTCACGATGCCGGTCTTGGTAGACGATCGAACGATAGAAGCGGTCAGCTACACGGTTTCGTCGACCCAGTGGGGACGGTCTGGTCTCGATATCCGTGACATACAGAACCTTTCAGTGTTCAGGCGCGACGGAACACGAATCGGTCCCGTCAGAGACTTGGTCTCGAGGATGTGGAACGAGGACAGGCTTCCAAGGGAAGCAGGTGAGCATCACGACATTACCTTGGGTGACGAACCAACCTTCTTCCGGAGTGGCACCGACGTCTGGCCTGTCGAGCTGAAGGCCAGCATCCGAGTCTCGAGGACGCTGTACTTCGGTCATCTGTCGCTCGTCAAAGTTCGGGGCTTCCAGGACGACATCAACGGAGGCATCCACACCAGATCGATCACCACCGACTGGCTAGTTTGGGAGAAAGTGAAAGAGACGTGGCAGGTTGTTCCCTCTGAGGACTCCCTTGCCGTGAAGCCCGCCATGATTCAATTCCTTGCAACCTACTATCCGCTGGAGGGAGAGCCTGAAGACGAGGGCGCTGTCCAACAAGCCGTTGCAGCGGACGGGGCTTCGCCCTGCCGCTGAACGGCAGGTCGTTATGCAGATCGCGATGGTCATCGGGGATGCGGGCTGAAGACATCACGAATGCGGCGCGACAGGCGATCGAGGCCGCGTTTCCAGCCTCGCCGCTGCCGACGGCGGAACAGATCCGCAATGACCACTGTCCGGAGTGCCGTGAGCTCGCTGCACGCTTCTCCGGTAGGCCGTGGCCGGAGCTCACCCTCGCCGATCTCTCAGGCAATCCGAGCCCTTCGCTGCTGACCACTGCAGCGTTCCGGTACTATCTGCCAGCGATGATGCTGCGGTCGATGGAGGGCCGCCGGGAGCTGGACTGCCTCCCGAGGTCTCTCGTCAGCGAGTTGTCTCCTGCCGGAGGCGAGCCGAGCGAGAATAGCCGCGACCGGCTGACGGGCTTCACCGGTAGCCAGGTGCTCGCGATCCTCGCGTTCCTGCGACACTTTGAGGCGAGCGAATCCGAGGAGGTGCTCGGCGACAAGAGCGGTCGGCGGGTCACCGCCCGCGCCATCAAATATTGGAGTGGCCTCGCGGGGGAGTCTGCATAACCGCGCGTTGCAGCGGACGGCGCTTGCGCGCCGCCGCTGAACGCGTGATCGTTAGACGCACGGAGCACGACGTGGGCGAGAAGATGTACACCGCGAAGGAAGGGTTCAGGACGATCGACCTCCTTCACTTCGGCCTCGACCACATCAAGGCGGCGCGCCTGCTGTTTGAGGCAAGCTACGAAACCTTCGACTCAGCGGGCCACCTTGCGCACTTGGGGATCGAGCTCTTGCTGAAGGCGATCCTGCTGGATTCGAACGGCGAGTTCCCCAACCAGCACAGTCTTCTTAAGCTGGTCGAGGCTATCCGTGCTCACAGGCCAGGATTCCTGACGGGCGGGGATCTGGAGAGGATTCTCAAGCACCTTGATCCATTCGTCGTGCTTCGGTATCCGGATGCAAAAGGATCGAAGAGCGTCGGCGATGAGGATTGGGACCAGATCGAGCGCTTACGTGATGCGACCATCGCGGAGATGCCGCAAGGTCTTAGGGACGAGATTCGAAGGATCGATCCCACCAAGAAGGGCGGG
Organism: uncultured Pseudomonadota bacterium; assembly: GCA_963847705.1. Classification (GTDB taxonomy): domain Bacteria; phylum Myxococcota_A; class Polyangia; order Fen-1088; family Fen-1088; genus JADGRB01. The sequence goes on from CAWKBC010000030.1 coordinate 376,339, forward strand.
CGGACGCTCATGGAGTTGCCGAAGGTGGGGTCGTCTACTTGAAGTCGGCGGCATCTAACCACGCGTTGCAGGCGGACGATCGCCTTCCTCGCTTCGCTCGGGCGGCTGCTCGCCGCTGAACGCGAGATCGTTAGCCAGACCAATGCGAACGCCACATGAACTCGCAGATGCGGTCGCCTCGTTCGTGGACGCCAAGCGCAACGCACCATGCAGTCCTGACGAGTTAGCGTCGACCGAGCGGAGACTATGCATCACCTTGCCCGCGGATGCGCGCGCGTTCTACGAACAGATGAATGGAACGGCAGACATGACCGACGTCGATCATGGCCTCATCACGCTGTGGTCCCTCGACAAGTGGCAACGGGTTGAAGATGAAGCGCCTCAGTACGCCCAGGGACATCTTGCGAACACCGTGGTCTTCGCCGATCATTCGTACTGGTGTTGGGCCTATGGAGCGCGATTCTCCGCCGAGACGCCCGATCGGATGGAAGTTGTCCTGGTGGCGAACGGTGCTCCTGTTCCGATCGCCGAAACATTCACCGACTTTGTCCAGATGGTGCTCTCTGGTGACCAGGCTCTATACGGGAAGGCTGGCTAACCCGGCGTTGAACCCGACGGGCCTTCGGCCCGCGGGTTAACGCCACGACGTTAGCCAGACAGAAGGAACTGTTCCGATGCGTGCGTTCTGGACCGTTCTCGTTCTTGCCATAGGCCTTTCAGGTTCGTCGAGGGCTGACGAGAAGCCCTACGCGCAGTTCGGGACCGATATCGCGCGGGTGGAGTCAGGGGGCGTGTGGAAGACTGGCACGCAGTGGGGGCGATACCGAGCCGTTGTACGGCGCGGCTGCTCACCAGAACACTGCTATGACGATCTCTTCGTCGAGTGGATCGAGGTGATAGAAGGTGGTGGCTCGAAGGTTGTGGCCACGACACACGTCTCGGAGATCCCGGGATTGACTCACGTCTCGGACGTGCGATTCCTGTTTCCGAAGAAGGGCACGGAACTGGAGGTTCAGCATGAAGGCGGCGATGGCGCTGACAAGTGGACGTTGTGCTTCGATCTCGGTCTCCCGGGGAAGTACACGACCAAGAAGGGGAAGTGCGAACGTGCTGGCTAACAAGGCGTTGCAGCGGATGATCGCCCTTCCTCGCTGCGCTCGGGCGGGCGCTCACCGCTGAACGCCAGGTCGTTATCCGGACGGACGCATGCTCTTCGTCAGCACGAGACAATGTTTTCGGTATGGCGACCCTGGCTGGGACAGCTACGTCGCCTCGGTTGAGCTGCCGCATCTGCGCGAGGTCCGAACTATCGATGCGGGACTCAATAGATACGTCGATCAGTGCGGCTGCGTCTTCTGCGATTCATCGGAAGTAGAGTCTGTGCTTGCGATGCTTCCGAACCCGACTGACGGTCGGGGGTATTATCTACTCGGCCAGTCGCTCGAGTCCGAAGGCGGTGGCGCTCCCGACGGTTTCGAGTTCCTGGGTTGCGATCTGAGCGACGAGACGATGACGTCATCGCTTCTGAACTGCGGTCCCTGGAAGGGTCGTCTCCGGCCACTCGTCAGCCGACTCAACTCGTACGGACTTCTCTCGATCGCCGATGCCCGCGAAGCCCAGAGACTCTTGCCACTCGAATGGGGAGCCGAGGAACCTCATGCAGCGGCAGATATCTGGGTACTCTACGGGCGAGGGGCGGGGACGCCGGATAACCCGGCGTTGAACCCGACGGGCCTTCGGCCCGCGGGTTAACGCCATAGCGTTAGCCAGACAAGGGAATGCGGATGCGAGTGGACGAGGCGGAGCAAGTATTCGCGATCGTGCGCGTCGACAAGTTCCAGGTTGCCGACGCGGCGGCGATCGATGACGAGACGTGGCCGGTTGTGATCACGGTGAAGGGCATCCTTCCTTCCAAGGAAGCTGCCATCGCCGAGACTGCTCGCCTGAACGCATTGAACGCGGAGAAGGGCTGCCTCTACTTCTGGCAAATGACGAGGTCACTGGCCGATCGGGCCGATGTAGACGCTGGCTAACAAGCCGTTGCAGCAGACGAACGCCACACCTTTTCGCGCGAAGGCGGGCTGATGCCGCGACGCCGCGGGCTACGCCCGCGGCTCCTCGCAGCCGTGGTACGCTCCAAGACGACCCTGGCGTTCGCTACTGAACGGCAGGTCGTTAGCCGTACTTCCTTCAGCGACGCGCGACGAAGTCGCGGACGTCCATTCCGATGTCTCGCGCGATCACCCGTAACAGTGTCGGCGAGATGTCCCTGCCGGGATGGAATGGAACCGTGGTCGCACGGCCGTCCGCATGACGGTACTGCCGGTGGGAGCCGCGTTGTCGAACTTCGAGGAACCCGAGGCGTTCCAGAATCCCGGCGACCTCACGGGGTTTGAGGACCGGAACGTCGCCCATTCTATGCGACCTTGACGGTCTGCGTCCCGATAAACTCCCCTTCTAGCTTGGGCTCGCCGTCCTCGAGAAGCATCGCGACGACCTCTTCGAGGTTCTTCCGTAACTCGTCGATGCTAGCGCCTTGCGAGTGCGCACCCGGCCATCCCGGGACATAGCCCACGAATAGACCCGTGCCGGGATCCCGCTCGATGACGGCCGTGAAGTTCCGCATGAGGATCAAGGGTAGCGCGCGTGCAGACGGCTAACAAGCCGTTGCAGCGGATGAACGCCTGCGCGGCTCGCTCGAGCGCGGGCCGTGCCGCGACGCCGCGGGCTGGCGCCCGAGGCTCCTCGCGGCCGTGGTACGCTCGAACGCGAACCTGGCGTTCACCGCTGAACGGCAGGTCGTTAGCCGGACGTGAGGCTCTGAAGTGATGATGAAACGCTGCTGTCATGTCGGAAGTGGATTGGCCCTGCTTCCCTGATTGGTGCGACAGATGGCCGCTTATCGTGTTCCTCATGTTGGGCGATCATGAAGACTGACGGTGCTCGAGCATTTCGGGCGGGTATTGCCACAGGCGTCGCGATTCTTGCAGTCGTCTACTTCGCGCTGGGAAAGAAGGGCTGGCAGGTGTTCCGCATAGCGATGCTGCCACCTGCTCTCGGGATGTTCTTCGCGAAGTTCTTCCCTTCGCTGACGCTCGAATCTGATTCCGGCGAAGCCAGTAGCGAGACTGCCGGCTAACAAGCCGTTGCAGCGGATGAACGCCTCTCGCTCTGCTCGAACGCATGCTCGTGCCGCGACGCCACGGGCTGCGCCCGCGGCTCCTCGCGGCCGTGGTACGCTTGGGCGCGACCGTCGGCGTTCACCGCTGAACGGCAGATCGTTAGCCACACGTGTCGATGCTCAGTCTCAAGTCATCGAACTCGGACGCGGCGGTCACCTTTTCCGAGGTGGATGGAGACCACTTTCGGGTGTCGGTGGTCGCACCCGATCATTCCGTTTCCCGAGTCGTATACGCATACACCGACGCGTTCGGCGTCGCTGATCTGTTCACGCAGGCCGCTCAGGAGTGGAAGGGCTGGGACGGCGCCAAGGTCTGGCAGTCCATCGAGGGCGAGTTGCAACTGGGGCTCAGCCACGATCGTCGTGGTCACGTGACGCTTCGCGTTCGGATCTGCTCCGACCGGGGCGGCGCGGACTCATGGCAGCACGAGGCTGACATTGGGTTGGACGCCGGCCAATTGGAAACCCTCGCACTCGGAGCCAAGACCCTGTGGGCCGGTGGCTAACAAGCCGTTGCAGCGGACGGGCGCGTCGGTCGCTTCGCTCCCTCGTGCGCCCGCCGCTGAACGGCAGTATCGTTCGGCAGACAGTGGATGAACGGACCGGAGCCACAGTCCGATGACGAGATGTGGGTCGCTCTCCGGGCGACGAACCCCGTCCGTTCTCTGATCGCGCTGGTCGAGGAATGGAAGGCGAACGGCTGCACGAAGGAATTCGCCGAGCGCCGCCTGACTGGGTTCCTCGACGAAGTGATGGCCCATGGCGACGCCGATCAAGATGATCCTGTGCGCGACGTCCTGGACCTCGTGGCCGGGTATTGCAGTCCTCACGCGAAGCTCTTTCCGTAATCGCTGCCGAACCCGCCGTTGCAGCGGATGAACGCCTGCGCGGCTCGCTCGATCGTAGGCCGAGCCGCGACGCCGCGGGCTGGCGCCCGCGGCTCCTCGCGGCCGTGGTACGATCGCAGGTCCGTTCGGCGCTCACCGCTGAACGGCAAAACGTTGGGCAGACGGGCCAGGCTCCTTGAGTTCCGATGACTACGACGATCCCGCGCTAGAAGCCCGTTGGCTCGCTCAGCAGCGCGGCAACGTGGAGCGGTACCTTGAGACCGAAAGCGTTCGCCACGGCGGCGTGGACGCCGATTGCAGCTGGTACGTTGCTCCATACGTCTCGGTCTGGATCGTGCGGTCGCTGGCGAGGTTGGGCTCAGTCGGGTGGTGGGCCATTAGCGGAGATCTTCCGACCGACTACCTAAGCGGCGGTGATGCAACCGACGCTCGGAGTGCGCTGCGCGCGTTTGCTCGACGCTGGCGAGAGGTCGCAGAGTACATGCGCCGCGGTGAGGACCACCCCGACATGAGCGTGGGGAATCCCGAGAACAAGACAGAACTGGGCGAACTTCTCCGGCGACGGGCCGAGATCATTCAGGAGTTCGTGAGTGACGACAGTCTGTGGTAGCGCGCTGCCCAACCCGGAATTGCAGCGGGCGGGCTGCGCCCGCCGCTGAATTCCAGTATCGTTAGACGGATTCCAGGTGACGAAGCTGCGAAAGGTGTCATTGGCCGTCGGAGCGGTGGGTTCAATCCCCGTCGTCTTCTTGGTGGCGTGGGGTTACTTCGACGCAATGGTCCGGTCGGAGTACGCGTCGGGGGCTCGCACGTCTACAGACGGCGACTCAATCATCATCCCCGTTGTCGGCGTGACCGCGGCCTGGATCGTTCTCGTGGTCGTCGCGCTCGGGATCTTCGGAATCGTCGTTCTCCTTCGGAAGCGTCCGCGAAGCACCGTCTAACAAGCCGTTGCAGCAGCCGAACGCCACGTCCGTCCGCTCGCGGGTGGGCTCACGCCGCGACGCCGCGGGCTGCGCCCGCGGCTCCTCGCGGTCGTGGTACGCTCCGAGGGGACCCTGGCGTTCGCTGCTGAACGGCAGGTCGTTGGACGGACGAGCATGCACGATCGTGATCAGCCGCGTCAGGACATGGCAGGATTGAAATCGGAGCTTGACCGCCTCGCAGCCGAAGAACAGCGAATCCGTGGTGAGATCGCCGAAGCCCGCCGAATCCTGACGATCGAGCGTGCGGCGACCCGTCGGCAGCCGTTGAAGTTTGGCGCACTCGGTTGGGCCGCCGTCTCGTTTCTCGTCTCTTTGTTCGCAGGCGCTTTCATTAGATGCGGAGGCTAGGGCTGTGTCACCGTTTCGAGACACGGCGGCGAACGCTCTCGAGGTCGCGAAGCGACTCGAAACTCGAATCGTCGAACGCAACGCACTCATCCAGGATTTGGCTCGCGACCTCGAACATCTGCATCGGCAGATCGCGAGCCATCGCCAGGCTTATCCCATCTGGCCGCGCGCGATCGGGCTGCTAGCCGGTGTTGCGATCGGCACTGCGGTCCACGTGCTGGTACGATGACCGACGCCGTCCAACCCGGCGTTGAACCCGCCGGGTTAACGCCACGACGTTCGACGGACGACAATGTGCCTACGTAGCGCCACTCTCGCTTTTGCTCTTCTCCTTTCTCCCATGGCGTGGACAGCGGACAAAATCGCCGAGTTCGGTCTCGTTCTCGAAGCCCCGGGCAAGTGGTCGAAGGTGCCGAAGGATGACCCGGACTTCACGGTCTATCGCGCGCAGCAAGCACGCGAACAGATCACGATCCGTGTGATGCAATCGAGAAAACGAATGGATCCCAAGGCCCGGCAGGAGACAGTCGGTGCCTTGGTTGAACACCGACAGGAGGCTGAACGGCGCGGAGCCGACGGCACTGTGTCCTTCAAGCCAGTCAAGAGTCTTGAGCGTGGTGGCCTGACGATCGTGACCTACTGCGGAAACGATGGGGGCCGTCCGTTCGCAACTATGGTTCTCGCTTCGGAAGATCGAGCCTGGACCCTCTTCTACGAAACGCTCGAAAGCCCTGCCGAATCGTTTTGCCCCCGCGCAGAGAAGATGTTCACGACGGTGCGGCAGGCCACGAAGCACTAGTCTCCGTTGGCCGTCGAACCCGCCGTTGCAGTCGGACGGGCGCGTCGGTCGCTGCGCTCCCTCTCGCGCCCGCCGCTGAACGGCAGTATCGTTCGGCAGACAGGGTGACGCCCTTCGAACTGTGGGAGCGACGTTGAAATATCTGTCCGGCGAGGCGGTCGTGGCCGGCGACATCGTCCGGGTCACGTTTCGATCGAGTCCCGTTGAAGCCTACGTGGTTGCCGTTCTGGTCCCAGGAAGCCCCGAGGCGCTGGAGTGGAACGCGCCTGAAGGTGGCATCATGGTCAACTCAGAAGCGACTGGGCGGGTCCTCTGGAGCAGAGCTGACGAAGACATGGCGTTCATTTGCCGCAACCCGTGATCGCTGCCGAACCAGCCGTTGCAGCGAACGAACGCCTGCGCTGGCCGCTCGACGGTGGGCTGATGCCGCGACGGCGCGGGCTGCGCCCGCACCTCCTCGCGGCCGTGTTACGCTCGTGGTGTCCCTTCGGCGTTCGCCGCTGAACGGCAAAACGTTGGGCAGACGAGCGGATGTGGTCCTTCTTCGAGCGCATGTTTGGCAGGCGACCTACAGGCGAAGGATGGGATCTCCGCGTCGACCGCACGGGGCGGGGTAGCCCGATTGTCTACCTTGAGGGGACGAACCAGATAGAATTCGACTTCGAGCTGGGCGACGCATGTACGATTTACTGCCCGTCTTCGGCCGACTGGGATCAGAGGTTCCCATGGGCCGCCGGTCGTCGTCACGAAATCATGGAACGCGTCGGCGCTGAGTTCGTCCGGCGTGAGTTTCGTGGCTACACATTCGAGATCGGCGGGGGCGTGCTTCGCCCGCGACTGAACCCGGAAAGGGAACTCTTGGGGTTCGACACGGCCCAGTCGGAGGACATCATCGTCATCCGCAAGAGGGCCAAGAGGGACTAGATCGCAGGTTCGCGCGGCGACGAACTTTCGCGAGCTTGATCATGTTGGGAAGGTGGATGCGCGCGAGTATCACGATGAATTCGAAGTCATCGACTCCGATCTTCGCGTCGGCTGAATGCGCCTCCAGCCACAAGGACTGGAGGGGGCATCTGGGGAGCCCGAAGAGCGGGCGGGCGTGGGAGGTGCCGCTGACGACGCGGACGCTCGATGCAGTGAAGGCGGTCAGGCATTTACGGAGCCAGCTGGTGTTCTGTCAGGATGACGGTGCTCCATGGACGGTGACGATGATGCCAATGGGGCTCCCGCGACAGGAGAAGAGGGCAGGGCTGACGGGGCGGGGGAAGTGGCACCGACAGAGACACACGTTCTGTAGCCACCCGGCGATGCGTGGAGCGACGGCGATCGAGATCAAAGACCTGGCCGGACATCGATCGATCGCGACCTCGAACCGCAACATACATCTGGCGCCCGAGCGACGCCGGACGGCCATGGCCCTGCTGGAGATGGGGCGTGGCGAGAGCGTGGCGAGAAGCAGCTAGGGAGAACCTAACTGCTTGAAATTCTGGGGTGAGTGACGGGGATTGAACCCGCAACCCTCGGTGCCACAGACCGATGCTCTACCAATTGAGCTACACCCACCAGGTGTCGATATTCAGTTTTCATTCAACACTGCGTCGCCGCGGTGTTTTGCGGCGGCGCGCCCGGCAGGAGTCGAACCTGCGACCCTCGGCTTAGAAGGCCGATGCTCTATCCAGTTGAGCTACGGGCGCATGCTTATGCCTGGGGAGTTTACCCGTCAAGCCAGATTCCTTCGACGGCCTATTCGATTTCCTATTCGACCTCTTGCAGCTCGCGCGCCGAAAGGCCCAAAAGATAGAGGATGGCGTCGAGGCCGGCGCCCGAAATACTGGTGTCGGCCCGCTCGCGCAGCTTGGCCTTGGCGTGGAAGGCGATCCCCAGTCCGGCGCGCTCCAGCATGAGCGCGTCGTTGGCGCCGTCGCCGACGGCGATCACCTGGTCGAGGAGCACCCCCTCGGCCTGGGCGATGGTCTCCAGGAGCTCGGCCTTGCGCTGGGCGTTGACGATCGGTCCCATCACCCGGCCGGTCAGCTTGCCCCCCACGACCTCCAGGTTGTTCGAGTAGGCGTAGTCGAGCTCGAGCCGGCGCTTGAGGGCGTCGGCGGCGCGCGAGAAGCCGCCGCTGATGACGGCGATCTTGTAGCCGAGGCGCTTGAGGACGCGGACCATCCGCTCGGCGCCCTCGGTGAGCGGGAGATCGGAGGCGATCTGATCGAGCACCTTCACGTCCAGCCCGGCCAGCAGTGAGACGCGCTGGCGCAGCGACTCGTCGTAGTCCATCTCCCCCGCCATGGCGCGCTCGGTGATGCGCGAGACCTCGGGGCCGACGCCGGCGGCGCGCGCCAGCTCGTCGATCACCTCGATCCGGATCAGCGTCGAGTCCATGTCGAGGACGACGAGGCGCTTCGAGCGCCGGAAGAGGCTCTCCGGCTGCAGCGAGACGTCGAAGCCGGTGGTGGTCGCCACCTGGAGCAGCGCCCGCTTCAGCGGCTCGCTGTCCTTGTCGGGCGGCAAGAGCGCGTGGATCTCCACCGAGGCCAGCGTGTTTTCCGACAGGCGCCCGATCTTCTCGATGTTGGCCCCCTCGGCGGCGAGCGTGGTGGCGATGGCGTGCAGGTGCGATGCCCCCAGCGTCGGTCCGATCGCGGTGATGACGTAGCGCCGCCCCTCGGGCGGAGGCTCGGGCGCCGCCTGGTCGGCGGGGACCGGCTTGAAGTCGAGCTCCATCTCCAGCTGCTTGGCCGCGAAGAGCAGCTCCTTCAGCACGTCGCGCGTCTCGGGGACGCCGATCAGCAGACAGAGGGTGAGCTGACCCTGAACCACGACCTGCTCGATGTCGTGCAAGGTTGCGCCTTGCTGCGACAGGATGCCGGTCAGGGTGGCGGTGACGCCGGTGCGATCGGGGCCGGTGACGGTGACGAGGACGCGGTCGGATGCCAAAGCGGCGGCAGCATAGCAGGATATACTTCCGCGCATGGCCCCTCCGGACGACAGCGAAAAAGTGGAGAAGACCGACGCCGAGTGGCGCGCAGCGCTGAGCCGCGACGAGTACGAGGTGCTGCGGCGCAAGGGGACCGAGCGGGCCTTCTCGGGGGCCTACTGGAACGCCCACGGCGACGCCGCGTATCTGTGCGCCGGGTGCGGCGCCCAGCTTTTTTCGTCGGAGGCCAAGTTCGACTCGGGGACCGGCTGGCCCAGCTTCACCGCGCCGGCCGACCCCGGGGCCGTCGCCACCGAGACCGACAGCTCGCACGGGATGCTGCGCACCGAGGTCACCTGCAGCCGTTGCGGCGGCCACCTGGGCCACCTCTTCAACGACGGGCCCGCCCCGACCGGCCAGCGCTACTGCATCAACTCGATCTCGCTCAAGGCCAAGCCGAGCAAGACCGAGAAGTAGCCGGCCGAGCGGGGGCGCCTAGGAAGGGCGTCGCCGAAAGGCGACGGTGAGCGAAGCGGACGATGGACACTGGCCCGACGACGTGCCGCCCGGTAGGCGGCCTCAGGCGGCCTAAGCCCCGGCGGCGGCCGCGGTGCCCACGTAGAGCGTGGGGTCGGCGACGAACTGCTCGTGGCAGGCCTCCGAGCAGAAGAAATAGACCGTCCCGTGGTAGTCGACCGCCGCCGCAGCGTCGGCGCGCTTCAGCTCCCGGCCGCAGACCGGGTCGATTGCGGAAGCCATCTCGATCTCCTCCCGGTCACCGAAGGCGATCCGGCCATTGTCCAACGAGTCCGTCACGCGGGTCATGGGCGCCAAACTGATCACCCGACGGACAAAGTCCACTGGTGGTGGGCCATGGTCCGGCTATATTCCCACGCATGAGCCACGAGGGTTACCACGAGTCGGCCGACCTCTTGCCCGAGGCGACCAAGGACTTTCACCGCGCCATTGAATCTCTGATCGAGGAGCTCGAGGCGGTCGACTGGTATCAGCAGCGCGCCGACGCCACCAAGGAAGAGACCTTGCGGGCGGTGCTGCTCCACAACCGCAACGAAGAGGTCGAGCACGCCATGATGACGCTGGAATGGTTGCGCCGCCGCGACGCCAAGATCGACGAGACCGCCCGGATGTTCCTGTTCGCCGAGGGGGAGATCACCGAGATCGAGGCGGCCAAGAAGGCGGCCCTGGCTGGTTCGGGTGGAGGCTCGCCCGCGCCGTCGGCCCCGTCGTCCTCGCCGTCGCTCGGTATCGGAAGCCTGAGGAGCCGATAATGGCCGCCGATCTGCTGAAGCGAAATCACGCCCCGGTCACGGCGGACGCGCTCGGCGCCATCGATGCCGAGGCCGCCCGCGTGTTGAAGCTGAACCTGGCGGGGCGCCGTCTGGTCGACTTCAAGGGCCCGTTCGGCTGGCACGACGCCGCCGTCAACACCGGGCGCCTCGCGCCCATTGGCGGCGGGAAGACGCCGGCCGTCGAGCTGATGCTGCGGCAGGTCCAGCCGCTGATCGAATTGCGCGTTCCGATGCAGCTCTCGCTGGCCGAGCTGGACGCCATCCCGCGTGGCGCTGCCGACCCCGACCTGAATCCCGTCGTCGAAGCCGCGGAGCGGGCCGCTCACGCCGAGGACTCCGCGATCTTCAACGGCCTGGAGTCGGCGGGCATCAAGGGGATCATCCCCTCGAGCCCGCACAAGCCGCACCAGATGCCGGCCGACGTGCGCCAGCTCCCGGCCGCCATCCTGGCGGCGCGGGAGACGCTGCGCGAGGCGGGGATCAGCGGTCCCTACGCGCTGGCGCTCTCCACGCCGATCTACGCGCAGGTGCTGGCCGCGGCGGAGGACGGCTACCCGCTGGCCAAGCGGCTCACCCAGCAGGTGCTGGACGGACCGCTGGTGCGCGCGCCGGCCATCGATGGCGGCGTCTTGCTGTCACTTCGCGGCGGTGACTACGAGCTGCACGTCGGACAGGATCTCTCGGTCGGCTACGCCGGTCACGATCAGAAGACGGTGGAGTTCTTCATCACCGAGTCGTTCACGTTCCGGACGCTGGAGCCGGCAGCGGCGGTGGCGCTTCTCCGCTGAGCAGCGCACGCAGCACCTTCGGAAGCCGCGCGGCCTTCCCGCGCGCGTCGATGCAGGCGTGCACCGTGTGGCCCGAGGCCAGCTCTTCTCCGTCGGGCAGGCGGCGGATCTCGTAGACGAAGCGCGCCGTCGCGCCGGTCACCACCGGCACGGCGGCGAAGATCCCCAGCTCGTCGTCGTAGCGCGCCGGCCGCCGGTAATGAACCGTCGCCTCGATGACCGGGAGGCGCAACCCGTGCGTCTCCTCGAAGGCGCGGTAAGGGGCGCCGGCGCGGCGCAGGAGCTCGTTGCGCGCGATCTCGAAGTAACGCAGGTAGTTGCCGTAATAGACCATCCCCATCTGATCGGTGTCGCCGTAGATCACGCGCACGCGCGCCACCTCGGAGAGCTCGGCCGTACTCGACATCGCCCCAGCTTAGACCAAGTTGGACCGTCAGCCCGACCGTGGCGCCATTGTTGGATTTGGCTTTTTTTCCCCTCCGTTCTGGGCCTCCGTTTAGGATGCGCGCATGCCCCCCTCGATCCCTCTGACCGGCGACGCCGCGGCGACGGTCGAACTGGAAGCCGCCCCGCCGACCTACAAGAACCCGTTCCTCTGGGTTCCCTCGAGCTACCTGACGATGGGGCTCATCTACGTCGCGGTCGGCACCGTCGCCAACATCATGTTCCGCAACATGGGGATGGAGAACGACAAGGCGGCGTTCTGGTCGTCGATCCTCGGCTTCCCCTACACGTTCAAGTTTCTCTGGGCGCCGGCGCTGGAGCTCTACAAGACGAAGAAGTTCTTCGTCGTCCTCATGCAGTTCGCCATCTCGGCGGCGTTGGTCGGGATTGCGCTCGGTCTTCGCCTGCCGGGCACGAGCTGGGTCGGCCCGGTGCTGACGCTGGTGGCGATCACCGCGGTCCTCGGCGCCACGCAGGACATCGGCACCGACGGTGTCTACGTGACCACGCTGTCGCCCAAGGAGCAGGCCAAGTACCTGGGCTTCCAGAGCATGTGCTGGAACGGGGGCGCGCTGCTCGCCAAGGGGCCGTTCGTGCGCATCAGCGGCGTGCTGCACGAGAGCACGCAGAGCTGGGCCAACGCCTGGATGATCATCATGCTGGCCATGGGTGGGCTGGTCTTCCTGGCCGGCTTCTGGCACAGCCGGATCCTGCCGCCGGGCGCGAAGGCGAAAGAAGCGCCCAAGAGCTTCGGCGACGCGATGCGGACCTTCGGGGACGCGCTCTCCACGTTCCGCCTCAAGAAGGACATCGGCCGCCTGGTCGCCTTCGCGTTCTTCTACCGGTTCGCCTACGGGCTGCTCGACAAGATGGGCCCGCTGTTCCTGATCGACAGCCGCGCCAACCACGGCCTGGGCCTCTCGAACCAGGCGATCGGCGACGTCTACGGCACGTTCGGCACGGGCGCCTTCATCATCGGATCGCTGGTGGGCGGCTGGATCGTGTCGCGCGCCGGGCTCAAGAAGACGCTGCTGCTGCTCTGTTTCTGCATCAACGTCCCCAACGTGACGTTCCTCTTCCTCAGCCAGACGATGCCGACCAGCATGGCCCTCATCACCGTCGTCGTGACCGTCGAGCAGCTCGGCTGGGGGATCGGCGCGGTCGGTCACATGATCTACATGATGCAGCAGATCGCGCCGGGTCCTTACAAGACCGCGCACTACACCTTCGCCACGGCGCTCATGGGGGCCTGCATGATGTCGACGGGCGCGGTCAGCGGCTACGTCCAGAAGGCGGTCGGCTACCAGTGGTTCTTCATCATCGTGCTGCTGGCGGCCGCCCCGTCGCTTCTGGCCACGATCCTGGCGCCGTTCCACAATCCCGACGTCACCAAGCAGAAGACCGCCCAAGCGACCGCCTGAGTCGCCATCGTCCACCTCGGTCGCCGGCCAGGCCGGAGATCAGGCGCGGAACGTTCCGGTGATGACCAGGCGGCAGGTGCCGCCGAGGCGGACGCGCTCGCCGTCGAGCGCGCAGGAGAGCTCCCCCGCCCGGCGGCTCACCTGGCGCGCGCGCAGGCGCTGCTTGCCGAGGCGCGCGGCCCAGTAGGGGGCGAGCGTGCAGTGCGCGGAGCCGGTCACCGGATCCTCGGGGATGCCGTGCGCCGGCGCGAAGAACCGCGAGACGAAGTCGACGGCAGGCGCTTCGTCTGCGCCGGTCGCGGTGACGCAGACGCCGGTCCCCAAGGCGGCCACCGCGGCGAAATCCGGTGTCACGGCGCGCACCGCCGCCGCGCTCTCCAGCTCCGCAAAGTAGGCCGATTTGCCGAGGACCACCTGGCGCGGCTCGACGCCGATCGCCCGCGCGACGCGGCTCTTGATCTCGACGCCGACCGGCTGCGGCGCCGAGAGGGGGAGATCCAGAACCATCTCGCCCCTCTCGCCGCGCTCGACGGACAAGAGGCCGCTGCGGGTCCGGAAGGTCACCTTGGCGCGGGCCGGAGCGATCTCGGTGAGAAGCACGAACCCGGAGGCGAGCGTGGCGTGCCCGCAGAGCTCGACCTCCACCGTCGGCGTGAACCAGCGAAGGCCGAGGACCTCTTCGCCGCTGCCGCGCCCGACGTCGATGAAGGCGGTCTCGGAGAGGTTGTTCTCCGCGGCGATCGCCTGCATGACGGCGTCGGGGAGGGGCGCCTCCACCAGGCAGACCGCGGCGGGGTTTCCGGCGAAGGGCCGGTCGGCAAAAGCGTCGACTTGATAGAGGGGGAGGTTCGGCACGCCTCGAGGATATCTCAGCCGGCTCGGTCGAGCCGGCTCGCGAACTTCGCGTCAGCTACCAGAGATCGAGATCGCGAAACCCCGTGCCGAGCCCGCCGGTCGTGCCGGGCGGGGGGATGGTCGGCGGTGCCGGCGGGGCCATGGCGCCGGGGCCCGCGCTGCCGCCAGTGCCCGCGCTGCCGCCAGTGCCCGCGCTGCCGCCGGTGCCCGGCGTGCTGCCGCTGGTGCCGCCCGTCGCCGAGGTGGTGCCGCTCTGGCGCCACACGGTGACCGGGTTGTTCCAGCCGGCGCAGGCCTTGAAGCCATCGGCCGAGTACGGGTTGTCGGCCTTTGTGCAATTGCTGGCGGCGCTGCAGAGGGCGTACTGGCTGCCGAACGCGTTGACGTAGGGCGGGCTCGTCTGCGCCGAGCCGAGGCGTCCCGTCGGCGGGTTGGTCTTCACCTGCGGCCCCGCGCAGTAGTACATCGGGTAGGTGCCCTGGGCGGCGCCGTGGGCGCCGGTCGTGAAGATGTTGCCGAAGAACGTCGCCTCCTCGTTCGGGTAGGAGGGATCGAGACCCCAGCCGACGGCGGTGTTCGGAGACACCAGCCAGAGCGGGATGTGGACGCCGGAGGTGTTGACGTGGGCCAGCATGCAGGCCGAGACATTCTCCTGGCAGGTCGCGTCACAAGAGCCGTTCTCCCACTGCGGGGCCATCCCGAGGAGGCCGGTGAACGTGTAGCTGGTCCCGGTCGCATCCGTCTTCACGATCGACGCGCCCTCCGGAAGCGCGCAGCGGACGAGATAGGCGATTCTGAGTGCGACCGGCGGCGGTCGTCATCAGGCCGTTGACGGTGCTGAGGCCGTTGACGGTGCTGAGGCCGTTGACGGTGCTGAGGCCGTTGACGGTGCTGAGGCCGTTGACGGTGCTGAGGCCGTTCGTCGACGCCAGGTCGGCGGTGACCGTGGTCGTCCCCACATCGTCCTCACCCGGCTCGCCGCACCCCACCAGGGGGATGACCAGGGCGGCCCCGAAATAAAGCGGGAGCCACTTCCATTCTGAACACCGCGTCTCAGCTCGCATCGCTTAGACACGACTGCAATAGGTATGCTAGTTCACCAAATTAATCCGTCTTAAGGATTTCGGTCAGTTGCCTGGAAGGCCAAGAAAGGCTCACGTGTAGGGCTGTTGACGTCGGGGCGTCAGTCTCGTTGTACGGGCCGCAACAAGCTGCGGGGTCTGGGCCCCGGAATGTCGGCGAAACCGCCCGTTCGTCCGGTGGAAAACTGGTTGGGGTTTTGATGGCGCCTGTGTACGATAGCCACCGCATTTCGGCCCCGCGCTCGACACGATGTCTGCGGCCAGTTGGAGCGCAGCGACGTCAAGGTCGCGGTCGTCCCCAGCGCGTGTTCGGCGCTCCGAATCCCCCCATAAGGAGTCTTGAAGATGCTTGCACGTAACGCCTCTCCCTTCGCCTTGGTCACTGTCCTCGGATCCGCATTGTTCGTGGTTGGCTGCGCCCAGCCCGCCACCAGTCCCGGCGGCGGGACCGGTGGTAGCGGCAATGGGACCGGCGGCAGCGGCAATGGGACCGGTGGCAGCGGCAATGGGACCGGTGGCAATGGCAACGGTACTGGCGGAAGCGGCACGGGCACGGGCGGCAACAGCACGGGGACCGGCGGTACCAACACGGGGACCGGCGGCCGGGTCACGGGGACCGGCGGGAACAGCACCGGCACTGGCGGGACTGGGACTGGCGGGACCGGGACTGGGACCGGCGGGACCGGCACCGGCACCGGCGGGACCGGCACGGGCACGGGCGGAACCGGCACGGGCACGGGGGGCACGGGCGCCGGCACCGGCGGTGGCGGCGGATCCCGCCCCTCGGGTTGCCCTGCGGATCCCAACACCATCTCTGATTTCGAAGAGGGAACAACCGGCGTCGTCATCCCGCAGGGGGGGCGCACCGGCTGGTGGTACGTGTTCTCGGACGCCACCAACAACGGCGGGATGTCCCCGGCGGCGAGCTCGACCGGACCGATCACCTCCACGATGCTCCCGTCGAGCGATCCCAACTCCGGCACCTGCGACAAGTGGGACATGGAGGTCAAGACGACCGCCGCCCACACCACGTGGGGCGCCGGGTTCGGCACGTCGCTCGACCAGATCATTCCGCCACCGACCAGCACGACGGCCAAGACGAAGAACCCCTACGACGTGAGCGCGTACAGCGGGATCAGCTTCAACATCAAGTCGGCCTCGGGCACGGCGCCGCCCGTCTGGTTCGAGCTGGCGACGCTCAACAACCAGCCGGTGCCGGACGGAAGCATCAAGACCTCCGACGGGACCTCGGGCGGGACGGCCTCGGCCCCCAGCAGCAACGGCACCGACGAGTACAACACCCGCGGCCAGTTGATCAAAAACATCGGGACCAGCTGGACGAAGGTCTACGTTCCGTTCGGGACGCTCGGGCCCCGCTATCTTCCCGCTTCCACCGCCTCGGTCTGCTCGAACAGCGCCGTCAAGTGCGAGGCGCCTCCGTTCAAGGCGACCGACGTCCTGGGCCTGCAGTTCGCGGGCTACACCCAGTTCGCGACGGCCGCCGGAACCTTCGACCTGGTCGTCGACGACGTCGCCTTCTACACGGGCAGCAACGGCCTGGCGGCGTTCACGCCCGGCATGCTCGCCAAGGACGGCGCAGATCTGGGGTCGTGCAAGAAGCCGACGGGCGCCACCATGGACCAGCTCACCAACATGTACGCCAACTGGAAGTCGACCTTCGTCACCCCCTGCGGAGGCAACTGTGTCATGCGCCCGGAGAATGCGAACGACGTCGTCTCCGAGGGGATCGGTTACGGCATGTTGATCGCCGTCAACATGAACGACAAGACGCTGTTTGATGCCCTGTGGTCCTACGAGCAGGGGCACAAGGCAGCGGGCAACCTGATGACCTGGTGCCTCGGCAGCGCGAAGTCGGGTGGCATGGGCTCGGCCTGCAGCCAGTCGGGCGGCTCCGCGACCGACGCCGACGAGGATATGGCCTTCGCTCTGCTCGTGGCCGACAAGCAGTGGGGCGGGACCTACAAGTCGACGGCCACGTCGGTCATCAGCGACATCTGGTCGCACGACATCGACACCTCGTCGATGTTGCCGACTGGTGGCAGCAACTACGGCAACACCAGCAGCAAACCGACCGATCCATCGTACTTCGCCCCCTCCTACTACCGCATCTTCGCGACCGTCGACTCGTCGCACGCCTGGGGTACGGTGGCGACCAACGTCTACACCGCGATCAACAAAGTGGCGACGAGCTCGGGTCTGGTCCCGGCCTGGTGCAGCAACAACTGCTCGGCGGTTGGCAGCAACGGTGGCAGCGACGACGGCATCTACCAGTACGACTCGCACCGGGTGCCGTGGCGGCTCGGCCTGGACGCTTGCTGGAACGGTACGACCACCGGAAGCACGTTCCTGACGAACAATGCCAAGTTCTTCCAGAACATCGCTTCTCCCGCGAGCGGTGGCGGCGGTGTCGGACGTATTCAGGACATCTACACGCTCTCCGGCGCCGTCAACGGCGACGCCGCACCGAACTCCATGTCGATCATCGGGACCGCGGGCTTCGGCGCGATGGCGGTGGGCAACGCCTTCGCCAGCACGGCGTACCAGTTCGTCCTGGATGCGTCGTACTCGCCCGCCTCGACCATCCCCGACACGAACGGCAGAGTGTCGTACTCCTATTTCAACGCGACCGTCGGCCTGCTGACCGCGCTCACCATGAGCGGCAACTTCAACCACCCGTAAATCGAGCGGCGCCTAATGTGGGCGGTGGCCGGGGCGCGGTGTCTGACCCACACCGCGCCGGTCGGCCCTCGGAGGGGCATATACTGGCCGAGAACACCGGACCTCACCAACGAGGTCGGAGGGCCTTCATAGCCAAGCTCGCTCTCCGGGGTCGGCTGGCGCGATTGGTTTTCCTGTCGGCGATCGCGACCGGCGGCAGTGGAGGCCACTCGCGGATCGGCGGTGGCGCGTCGGGGGGCGCCGCGCCGGCCGGCCGCACAGGTTTCCCGCGAGCTCGGCGATCTACCAGGACATCTCGGGCGCGGCGGTCGATGCGGAGTCGACCGCGATCATGAGCGCGCTCGATGCGTCGGGGTGAGGGAGCGGGCTCGGGGATCGATGTCTCGTTCACCATTCTCACTGCAGACGCCAGCGTCACGCGGCGCACGTTCACCTCGAGCGGCGATGAACCCGACTGCCGTCGACGTGGAGAACGTGATCGCCACGTCGTCGCCCCGAGTAACATGGCAACTCCTTCGTCGCCCCGTTTCACCGACACCCAGGGCCAGTACCTGGCCTTCATCCACGCCTACGCCTTGGTCAACGGCCGCCCGCCCGCCGAGGCCGATATCCAGCGCTTCTTCGCTGTCACGCCTCCCAGCGTCCACAACATGATCAAAGAGCTGGAACGACGCGGTCTCATCACCCGCGTCCCTCGCAGCATCGCTCTTTCGGTACCGGAGGACGAGCTACCCCGTCTCCGGCGACCGATCAAAATCACTGTGGAAAGGTACTAGTACGGCATGCCGGGGATCGGCATCGTCAGCTTGAAGACGCCCTTGCTCGGGGCGGAGCCGCCGAGAGTCCCTTGTGCGGTGATGTAGAGGGTCTTGTGGTCGCTGCCGCCGAAGGCGGAGTTCGTGAGCTGCCCGCCGCCGGGGATCCCCGTGATGGTGGTGAGGTGGGTGCCGGCCGCGGTGGGGCTCGGGTGGGCGCTGCCGAAGCTGACCACGTCGATGTCATGCTGGTTCACGCGGACGATGTAGAGATCCCCCGCGCAGTCGATGGACATCCCGTCGGTGGCGTTGTTGTTCAGGTTGGCGCCGTCGATGGCCGTGGCGGTGGTGACGATCGTGCCGTCCGCGTTGACGGCGTAGGCGTTCACGCCTCCACCGTATCCGACGTAGAGCGTCTTCTCGTCGAGCGACAGCGTGATGCCGTTCGGACCGCTGAGCGTGCTGATGAGCTCCGTGGCGGTCGAGGCGTTCGGCGGGACCATGTAGACGCCCGTGTTGGGTTGGGTCGGGCTCGACGTCTGGAAGGAGGGGTCGGTGAAGTAGATCGTCCCGTCGCTGCGGATGGTCAGATCGTTGGGCGAGTTGAATCGCTTGCCGTTGAACGAGTCGATGACCGTCGTCTTCACCCCGCCGGGCACGGTGAATCGGACGATGCCGCCCACACCGTGGTTGGCCGTGACGAGGTTTCCGTTCGGGTCGACGGCGTTGCCGTTCGATCCGGAGTCCCCGCCGCTGCCCGGCGGATAGAACTGGGTGACGGCGTCGCTCGAATCGATCTTGAGGAGGCGTGACGGCGGCGGGTTGGGAGAGCCGAGCATCTCCGAGAAGTAGAGCGCGTTGCCGATCCAGACGGGACCCTCGACGTTGGTGAAGCCGTTGCCCTGACTGCCGTCGAAGCTGTCCATGGGGGGCGCTCCGGCAATCCGGGTCGCCGTGCTGCCGGCGGGGATCGCGCTCGCGGCCGGGCTGGTCATGCCGGACGGGCAGGCGTACGGCGTGAAACCTGAGCCGCTGCCGGCCGCGCCGCCGCTGCCGCCGGCCTGCCCCCCGCTGCCGGTCGCGCCACCGGTGGCCGACCCGCCGGTGCCGCTGCCGCCGGAGCCGGTGACGCCGCCGGTGCCGCTGCCGCCCGAGCCGGTGACGCCGCCCGTGCTGGTGCTGCCGCCGGTGCCGGAGTTGGAGCCGCCCGTGCCGGTCGAGCCGCCGGTCCCGGTGTTGGAACCGCCGGTGCCAGGGTGGGAGCCGCCGCTTCCGGTGTTCCCGCCGCTGCTGCCGCCAGTGCCGGTCGCGCCCTGGCCCCCGGTGCCGCCGCCACTGCCGCCGGCGCAGGCCAGAAAGGCGACTGAGCAGGCGAGTGGAATGAAGGAAGAGCGCAGACGAATCTTACGAGTGGGGGCGATAAACATTTCGGGAATCTATCACGGCCCGGGGGCCCGGATCCGTGCGCCAGGCACGCTTCCGTGCTGCCACCGGGCCCCGAAATCATGTTATGAAACCGGGGCCTCGGTGCCGTGGCCAAGTGGTAAGGCAAGGGTCTGCAAAACCCTCATTCCCCGGTTCAAATCCGGGCGGCACCTCCAAGACTTTCTGACTTCACCCTCTGGCGCCCAGAGGTCTCGAGCTGATCGCGTCGCTCTGCTCGCGCGAGCCCATCGCGGGGGCGCGGGACCCTCCCAGGGTCCCGACTAGAACGACAATTTTCCCAGGACGCGGGGGCCGGCGGCGCCGGTGACGGCCGGGATGTTGCCGGCGGCGCCGAACAGCGTCTGGTTGGCGAGGACGGCGAAGGCGATCGCCTCCTTCGCCTCGGGGTCGACGCCCAGGGCGGCCAGGCTCTGCACGGGGATCGGCGCCAGCAACTCGACCAGGTGGCGCATGAGGGTCGGGTTGAGCGCGCCGCCGCCCGAGACGTAGACCTCGTCGGGCATGGCGGGGAGCGCCTCGCGATAGCTGCGGGCGATCGCCTCGGCGGAAAAGCGGGTCAGCGTCGCCAGCAGATCGTCCTTGCAGTCGCCGAAGCGGGTGAGGAGCGGGTAGACGAACTCCCTGCCGAAGTCCTCGCGCCCGGTGCTCTTGGGCGGCGGCTGCGACAGGAAGGGATGGCGGTGCAGCTCGGTCAAGAGCGCGTCGTCGATCTTTCCGCGGGCCGCGCGGATGCCGTCGCGGTCGAACGCCTCGACGCCGTCGGAGGCGGCGCGGGCCACGGTGTCGAGCGGCATGTTGCCGGGGGCGTTGTCGAAGGCGACCAGATCGGCGAGGCGCTCGCTCACCAGCGTGACGTTGGCGATGCCGCCGATGTTCTGCATGGCGCGCCGGCGGCCGGGCGCGCGGAACAGGAGGTGGTCGGCCAGCGGCACCAGCGGCGCCCCTTCGCCGCCAGCCGCGACGTCGCGGACCCGGAAGTCGCTCACCACCGGGCAGCCGGTCCGCTCGGCGATGACCGCCGCCTCGCCGATCTGCAGCGTGGCGCCGACGCGTCCGGCGGAGCGGGGGTGGTGCACGGCGGTCTGGCCGTGCGAGCCGATGAGGTCGACGTCGCCGAGCGGCACGCCGGCCGCCGCCGCCACGGCGATGGCCGCCTCGGCGAAGGACTCACCGAGCAACACGTCGAGGTCGCACAGCTCGGAGGCGTTGGCCTCCGCCAGGCGGAAGATCCTTTCGCGCAGCGGGCGGGCGAACGGGGTGCTGACGAAGCCGCGCACCGTGCAGCGGGTGGTGTCGTCGACCCCCTCGATGGCGCAGAGCGCGGCGTCGGTCCCGTCGGCGCTGGTCCCCGACAGCAGGCCGATCACCAGCCGCTCGGGGCGGGCGCGGGCAGCCTGAAGGCGCGCCAGCGGCGCGCGCGCGACGTTCATGTGCGGGAACCCTGGGAGGGTTCCCGCCCCTCCCGCGATGGACGACAAACCACTCCGCGAAGGAGGACCTTCGCAGGGACCCCAGGCTGGGCAAAGCCCAGCTTCGTCCGCGCGGCTGTCATACCACCTCGGTCGGCGCGCGGACCGGCAGATCGCCGACGATCGCCCGCAGCGAACCCTTGTGCGTCACCAGCAGCTCACGCGCGCGCGGCGCCGAGACCCCGGCGTGGTGCATGACGAGCGCGACCTTGGCCCGACCTCCGGCCTTCTCGATCAGCTTGCGCGCCGTGGCCTCGTCCAGCCCCGAGAGGGAGCGAACGATCCGGATGGCGCGCGCCCAGAGCTTGGCGTTGGTGGGCCGGACGTCGACCATCAGCCCGGCGTAGGTCTTCCCCAGCAGCACGAACGCCGTGGTGGAGATGGCGTTCAGCGCCACCTTGGTGGCGGTCCCCGCCTTGAGCCGCGTCGAGCCGGCGATCACCTCGGGGCCGGTGTCGAGCGCCACGACCACGTCGGCCGGCATGTCGCCGCCGCTCGCCGCGCAGGTCACGAAGATGGTGGCCGCCCGGCGGAAGCGGGCGTACTCGAGGGCGGCGCGTACGAACGGCGTCACGCCCGAGGCCGCCACGCCGCACACCACATCGGCCGGTCCCACCGCCACGCGCCGCATCCGCTGCTCGGCGTCGCGGGTGTTGTCCTCGGCGCCTTCGACGGAGCGGGTGAGCGCGGAGGGGCCGCCGGCGATGATGGCGACTAGGCGCGAGGGCGGGACGCCGAAGGTGGGGACGCACTCGACCGCGTCGAGCGTGCCGAGGCGTCCGGAGGTCCCGGCGCCGACGTAGACCAGCCGCCCCCCGGCCCCCAGCTTGTCCGCCGCCAGCCGTGCCGCCCGCCCGATCGCGTCGGCCTGCGTTCGCGCGGAAGCGATCGCCTTGGCCTCCTCGGACAGCATCAGGGCGGCGATCGCCTCGGGCGCCAGCGTGTCCAGCCGGGTGGCGCGGGGATGCACGGCCTCCGTGGCAAGCCGCGCGAAGTCCGACGCCGTTCGGCGAGGTCCGGGCACGGTGTCTATCTTACCGCGTGGACGGCGCCGGGCTAAGCCCGGTGCTGTCCTTCGCGGGAGGAGGCGAGGCCCAGTACGGCGCGCATGTCGTGGAGCCCCGGCTCGCGGCCGGCGACCCAGAGCGCGGCACGCACGGCGCCGACCGCGAAGGTGTCGCGCGTGGAGGCGCGGTGGGTGATCTCCAGCCGGTCGCCGTTGCCCAGGAAGAAGACGGTGTGGTCGCCGACCACGTCGCCGCCCCGAATCGTCTGCACGCCGATCTCGCTCGCCGCCCGCGGACCGATGTCGCCGTGGCGGGCATAGCGGCCGGCGCTGGCCAGCTTGCGCCCGGTGGCATTGGCCAGCGTCTCGGCCAGGGTCAGCGCCGTCCCCGAGGGCGCGTCCTGCTTGGCCCGATGGTGCGCCTCGACGATCTCCAGATCGTAGCCGGGGCCGAGCGCGCGGGCCGCGTCGGCGATCAGCTTGAGCATGACGTTGATGCCGACGGAGTAGTTGGAGGCGAAGACGATCGGGATCTTCAGCGCGGCGAAGTCGATGGCCGCGCGGGCATGGGTGCCGACCCCCGTCGTGCCGATCACCAGGGCCGTGCCGGCGGCGGTCGCGGCCACGGCGACCGCCTCGGTGGCGCTGGCGTTGGTGAAGTCGATCCAGACGTCGGCAACGCCCCGGGCCGGCAGCGCCGAGTCGATGAGGACGCCCGTCGCTTCGATCCCGGCGCGCAGACCGGCGTCCGCTCCGATCGCAGCCGCGCCGGCCCGCTCGGAGGCGGCGGTCAGCACGGCCTCGCTCCCGGCGGCTTTCACGGCGCGGGTGAGCGCGCGTCCCATCCGCCCGTCGGCTCCGAGAACGGCGATCCGGACCGGCATGGCTAAAGGACGCCGAGCTCTTGCAGCTGTGCCCGGAGCTTCTCGCGGTGCTGCGGCGCCAGCGGATAGAGCGGCGGGCGGATCTCGTCGGCGATTCGCCCCATCATCGCCATCGCGGTCTTGACCGGGATCGGGTTGGCCTCGACGAAGAGCCCCTCGCCGAGCGGCAGCAGCCGGTAGTGCAGCTCCCGCGCCTTCTTCCAGTCGCCGGCGGCGGCGGCGTCCCACATCGCGCTCATCTGCTTCGGCGCGACGTTGCTGACGACCGAGATGACCCCGCGCGCGCCCAGCGCGAACAGCGGGAAGGCGGTGGCGTCGTCGCCCGAGAGCAGCGCCACCTGGTCGTTCTTGCCGCCGAGCTGGGCCAGGATCTGCGACGCGCGCAGCGCCGAGCCGGTGGCCTCCTTGACGCCGACGACCTGGGGGAGCTCGGCGAGCCGCACGATCGTCTCGGGGAGGAGATCGCAGGCCGTCCGGCCGGGGACGTTGTAGAGCACGCTCGGCAACGGCACCGCCTCCACCACCGCCTTGAAGTGGCGGTAGAGGTGCTCCTGTCCGGGACGGTTGTAGTAAGGGGTGACCAGCAGCAGGCCGTCGGCGCCGACCCTGCGCGCGGCCGCCGACATCTCGATCGTCTCGCGCGTCGAGTTCGAGCCCGTCCCGGCGATCACCGGAACGCGCTTCTTGGTCGCCTCGACCACGAGCTGGATCACCCGCAGGTGCTCCTCGTTGGTGAGGGTGGGCGACTCGCCCGTGGTGCCGACGGGGACCAGCCCGTCGACGCCGCTGGCGATCTGCTCGTCGACCAGGCGGCGCAGCGCCTCTTCGTCGACGGCGTCGCCCCGCAGGGGCGTCACGAGCGCGGTGATGACTCCGGTGAACATAGTTCACCTTCTATAACACGCGACCTCGCGGTCGGATCGCGCGCGTGAGGCGATTCGGACGTCAAGCGATTCGATCGGGAAACCGGACCAGCGGGACGAAGGCGCCGCCGACCAGGCGGCCAGCCGCCGCGCGGACGCCGCACAGGTTGGCCATGGCGAAGACGGTTCGGCCGTGGGGCGCCGCCAGCGTCAGCGAGCGCGGGTCGGTCTCGATCCCGTCGGGTCCGCGCCGCATGAGCAGCACCTGAAGGGTGGGCGTCGGCGTCTCGGGCGCCAGGCGCCACTCGATCTCGACGGTGTCGTCCTTCTCCGTCACGCGCAGCCCCGGGACCTCGATGGGGGCGAGGGAGGGATTCTGCGCCAGCTCGGAGATGCGCGTCTCGTACCGCAGTCGAATGCCGGCGTCGTCGGCCCCCTCGGCCAGCCGCCGGAAGATCCCGATGGCCTGATCGATCAGGCCCTGGCGAACGCACAGCTCGGCCATCGTCTCGGTGTCGAACACCTCAGGACTCTAACGCCCGCACACGGGCCACGTCTGCAGTGATCTGCGCGATCAGCGCATCGATCGACTCGAAGCGTTGCTCGTCGCGCAGGCGGTCGAGGATCTCCAGGCGCACGCGACGCTCGTAGAGATCGCCGTCGAAGTCGAGCAGGTGGGCCTCGACGGTCACCGGCGCCCCGCTGCCTGCACCGGTGAAGGTCGGATTTCGGCCGATGCTGAGCGCCGTCTGATGCACGGCGCCAGCCTCCGGGCCGTCGAGGAGCCTGGTCCGCGCCGCGTAAATCCCCAGCTTCGGCACCAGCTCCCCTTCGGGGACGACGTTGGCGGTCGGGAAGCCCAGCGCCCGGCCGCGCGCGGCGCCACGCACGACACGCCCCTCGAGCTCCACCGGACGGGAGAGCAGCGCGGCGGCCCCCCGGACCTCCCCCTCCGCGCACAGCTCGCGCACCCGCGTCGACGAACAGGGGATCCCGTCGATGGTGACGGGCGGAATCACCGCCACCCCCAGGCCGAGCTCGGCGCCGAGCGCCGTCAACCGGGCGACGTTCCCGGCGCGGCCGCGCCCGAAGCTGAAATCGTAGCCGACCACCAGATCGCCGGCGGCAAGATCCTGCGCGAGCACCCGGCGAACGAATTCGTCGGCCTCCACGGCCGCGAAGGCGGGGGTGAACGCCTCGACGATGGCGACGTCGATCCCCGCCTCCGCGAAGAGCTCCAGGCGGCGCTCGAGCGACATGATGAGCGGCGGTGCCTTGGTGGGCGCGAACAGGCGCGCGGGGTGAGGCGCGAAGGTCAGCACCGCCGAAGGTCCCCCCCGGCGCCGGGCGCGGGCCCGCGCCTCGTCCAGCAGCGCCTGGTGCCCGCGGTGCACGCCGTCGAAATTGCCGATGGCCACCGCCATCGGGGCCGTCGCCGAACGGGCCGCTCCACGGATGACCTCGGCGGCGCGTGCGACGGCGAAGGCGGCCGCGCCGGGGAGGATCTTCACGGCCCCTCGCCCGGGCGCGAGGGAAGCATCGTGCTCACCAGGTCGATGAGCATCTCCAGCTCGAACGGCTTCTCCAGGATCCTCGCGTGCGTCACCCCCAGCGCGGCGCGGCGGTTGCGCGGGACGCCGGTCATCAGCGCCACCGGTGCGTCGGGGAAGATGGCGGCCAGCTCGGCGGGCAGCCGATCGGGACCGGCCGAGCCCGCCACCATCAGATCGCTGAGCACGGCCGCCGGGCGATTCCCTTCCGCGACCCAGATCTGCGCGGCGCGCACGTCGCGGACCAGCGCGGGCGCATGGCCGGCCTCGCGCAACACCTGGGCCACGAGGCCTCCGATATGAACGTCGTCTTCGATGATGAGGATGACTGCGCCGGACATTTTAACGGGAACCCTCAAAGGGTTCCCGCGCCCTCCCAAGGCAAAGACGAAGACGGGCTTCGCCGAGCAGAGCTCGGCTCCGCTCCACGCGTTTCGCCTTCGGTTGTGATTGACTTCTCACTTCGCGACAGAAAGAATAACGGCCCGAGTTGAAGACGACATTCTCCTCGGCGTCAAGACACGCGGACAGAGCCTCGGCTCTCCCGGCGAAGTGCTTCGCGGGAGGTTGCAGATTGAAGGAGGCCTCCCCATGACCGCGCCCGCCCGACAGACCGCGAAGCAGACCAAGTTCATTTTCGTCACCGGTGGGGTTGTCTCGTCACTGGGGAAGGGGTTGGCCTCGGCCTCGATCGGCAGCCTGCTGGAGACCCGCGGGCTCAAGCTGACCATCCAGAAGCTGGATCCATACCTCAACGTCGACCCGGGGACGATGAATCCCATGCAGCACGGCGAGGTCTTCGTCACCGACGACGGCGCCGAGACCGACCTCGACCTCGGTCACTACGAGCGGTTCATCTCGCAGCGGATGACCCGGCTGAACAACGCCACCAGCGGCCAGATCTACCAGACCGTCATCCAGAAGGAGCGGCGCGGCGAGTACCTGGGCGGCACCGTCCAGGTCATCCCCCACGTCACCGACGAGATCAAGCACCGGATCGTGGAGTGCGCCAAGGGGCAGGACGTGCTCATCGTCGAGGTGGGCGGCACCGTGGGCGACATCGAGTCGCTGCCGTTTCTGGAGGCGATCCGCCAGCTCCGCTTCGACGTGGGGCCCACCAACGCCATCTCCATCCACGTCACGCTGGTGCCGTACATCGGCGCCGCGGGCGAGATGAAGACCAAGCCGACGCAGCACTCCGTGATGAAGCTGCGCGAGATCGGGATCCAGCCGGAGATCCTGCTCTGTCGCTCCGAGCGCCCCATCGAGGCGCCGATGAAGAAGAAGATCGCCATGTTCACCAACGTGGCGGCCGACGCCGTTTTCTCGGCCGAAGATGTCAGCTGCATCTACGAGGTGCCGATCCGCTTCCACGAGGAGGGGGTCGACGACAAGATCGGCGAGCTGCTCAACATCTGGTCGCGCGCCCCCGAGCTCACTGGATGGGAGCGCGTCGTCCACCGGCTCAAGAGCCCGCAGGCCGAGGTGGACATCGGTCTGGTCGGCAAGTACGTCGATCTCGTCGAGTCCTACAAGAGCCTCAACGAGGCGCTGATTCACGGCGGCATCGGCAACGAATGCCGGGTCAACCTGCACCACATCGACTCCGAGGAGATCGAGAAGCGCGGCGCGCATGCGCTGCTCGGTGACATGGACGGCATCCTGGTGGCGCCCGGCTTCGGCAGCCGCGGCATCGAGGGGAAGGTCGAGGCGGTTCGCTACGCGCGCACGGAGGCGGTTCCGTTCTTCGGCATCTGCCTGGGCATGCAGGTGGCGGTGATCGAGTTCGCGCGCAACGTGACCGGCCTCAAAGGCGCGAACTCGACCGAGTTCGATCCGCAGGCCGCCTTCCCGGTGGTCGACTTTCTCCCCGAGCAGCGGAACGTGACGATGAAGGGGGCGAGCATGCGCCTCGGCTCCTACCCCTGCTTGCTGACGCCCGGCTCGAAGGCGGCGGCGGCCTACGGCGCCTCCGAGATCGCCGAGCGGCACCGCCACCGCTACGAGGTGAACAACGAGTTCCGCGAGGCGCTCACCAGCCACGGCATGCTGATCTCGGGCGTCTCGCCCGACAAGCGGCTGGTCGAGATGGTCGAGCTGCCCCAGCATCCATACTTCGTCGGGTGCCAGTTCCACCCCGAATTCAAGTCCCGGCCCCAGTCGCCGCATCCCCTGTTCCAATCGTTCGTGGCAGCGGCGCTGCACGCACGTTTGGGGGATCGCCGGCGCCGCTCGGCCGAGGTCGGCGCGTCCGCCGCTTCGTAGAAAAGTCCGGGTAATTTCGAGTGGTTACGTCTTAGACGCACCGCCGGGCGTGTCTGTGTGTGCGGGTATGTGCAATTCGTGTACCAGAATGCCCATTGACGCTTGTCGGTGACGACCTATAGGTGTAAAAACGATCGGGAGCGGAATGGCCATCGAGATTAAGCAGCACCTCAAGCTTCAGCAGCAGCTGGTGATGACGCCCCAGCTGCAGCAGGCGATCAAGCTGTTGCAGCTTTCCCGTATGGAGCTGGCCGACACCATCCGGGACGAGATCCTCGAGAACCCGATCCTCGAGGACGCCGTCGACACCGCCAGCGAGGAGCCGAATGGGAAGACCGCCGAGGCGGCCGACGGCGCCGACGTCGAGCACGTGGGCGAGACCGAGACGCCGGTGATCGAGATCCGCGAGGACAAGATCGACACCACCGCCGAGGTGAAGGCGGACAGCAACTCGAACGACGCGGTCAACGACTTCGACTGGGAGGGCTACCTGGACAACCAGGCGGCGGCCGCGCCGATGCCCTCCTACAAGTCGAACAACGAGGACCTGCCGTCGCTCGAGTCGACGCTGACCCGGGGGACGTCGCTCTTCGACCACCTCGAGTGGCAGTTGAAGCTCAGTCCGTTCTCGCACGAAGAGGATGGGATCGGGATGCTGATCATCGGCAACCTGACCCCCGACGGTTATCTCGAGGAGCCGCTCGGCGATCTGGCCGAAGAGGCGTCCGTCAGCCTGGAGGTCGCCGAGTCCGTGCTGAAGCGGATCCAGGAGTTCGACCCGATCGGCGTCGGCGCCCGCTCGCTGGGAGAGTGCCTGCTGATCCAGGCGCGCCACATCGGCGCGGACGACGAGGTGGTGGTCGGGATCATCGAGAAGCACCTCTCGAACCTGGAGAAGAAGAACTACCAGGCGATCGCCAAGGACCTGGGCCAGCCGGTCGACGAGATCTACGAGGCGGCCAAGGTGGTCAAGGGCTTCGACCCCAAGCCGGGGCGGCAGTACACCTCCGAGGAGCCGACCTACATCACCCCGGACGTCTACGTCCACAAGATCGGCGACAAGTACTTCGTGGTCGCCAACGACGACGGGCTCCCCAAGCTGAAGATCTCCGACTTCTACCGGACGGCGCTGGCGGGGGGACCGAAGGCGCGCGAGTACATTCAGGAGAAGCTGCGCAGCGCGCAGTGGTTGATCCGCTCCATCCAGCAGCGGCAGCGGACCATCGGCCGCGTCACCGAGTCGATCCTCAAGTTCCAGCGTGAGTTCTTCGACAAGGGGACGGCCCACCTCAAGCCGCTCATCCTGCGCGACGTGGCCGAGGACATCGGCATGCACGAGTCGACGGTCTCGCGGGTGACCACCAACAAGTACGTCCACACGCCCCAGGGCATCTATGAACTTAAGTACTTTTTCAACTCGGGGATCTCGCGAACCGACGGTGACGACCTGGCCTCCGAGGCGGTCAAGCTGAAGATCAAGCAGATCATCGGCTCGGAGAGTCCGAAAAACCCGCATTCGGACCAGCGCATCGTCGAGCTGCTCAAGGATCAGAACATCGAAATCGCCCGCCGGACCGTGGCGAAGTACCGCGAGCAACTTCGCATCTTGTCGAGCTCGAAACGGCGCCAAGTTTTCTAGAGCAGCGACTCGCGCTCAATTCCTTACACCCGACGGGGAAATGGGGTAGAACGCGCGTCGCAGACAGGAGCGCCAGATGCAGCTGTCGACGACGTTTCGGCATATGGATGGTTCGCAAGCCGTGCGGGAGTACACGGCCGAGCGATTGGACAAGATCAAGAAATACTTCCACAAGGGGCCGATCTCGGCCCATGCCGTCTTCTCGGTGGAGCGAGGGTTCCACCACGTTGCCGATCTGAGCATCACGCTCCCGAACGGCATCGCCATCAACGCCAAGGAGACGACCGAGGACATGTACTCCTCGATCGATCTCGCTGCCGCCCGCATCGAGCGGCAAGTGCGCAAATGGAAGGAGAAGATTCGCGACCACAAGCCGCACGGCGGTCCCGCCGGGACGGTGCGCGAGCTGGTCATCCTGGCCGAGGAGATCGAGCCCCGACCGGCCACCGAGCCACCGGAGGCGGCCTCGGCCGTCGCGCCGGGGGGGTACAAAATCATTAAAGATGAGCGCGTGACCGCCCGATCCATGACGGTCGAGGACGCGGCCATGCAGATGAACCTGCTCGGTGACGAGCACCTGATCTTCACCGACGCGGGGACGGGCTCCACCTCCGTCCTCTACCGCCGGCGGGACGGCAACTACGGCCTCATCGAGACCGCCCAGAGTGAGTCGCTGACCGGGGGCAAAGCGCCGCGCTGACCGGGCGTCGCCAGGAGCCATGCGAGTCATCGACTTTCTCCAGCCGAACTGCATCGTCGCCCGCCTGGGGGCGACCACCAAGCTGGGCGTGCTGGCGGAGTTGTCGGAGCAGCTGTCCAAGGCGGTCCCCGGCGTCGAGGCCGGGGCGCTGCGGCGCGTGCTCGAGGAGCGCGAGATGCTCGCCTCCACGGCGATCGGCGACGGGATCGCCATCCCGCACGGCAAGCTGGACTCGGTCGGGCACCTGGTCGGCGCGCTCGGCCGTGCCGTCGAAGGAATCGAGTTCGAATCAATCGACGGCAAACCGACCAACCTGGTCTTCATGCTGGTGGCCCCGGCCAGCTCGACGGGCGTCCACCTCAAGGCGCTGGCGCGCCTCTCCCGGCTGTTTCGGGACGCCGACTTTCGCCAGCGCCTCCTCGCCGCCCCTTCGAGCGAGGCGATGTACCAGGTCATCGCCGAAGAAGACGCGAAATACTAACGCGCCTTCGGCGCTCGCAGGGGGGACCTCGTCCCCCCTACGGGACCCCCCTGCTCAGGTCGGCGCCGGCGTGGCGAAGCCACGCCTCCTGTTGCTTGGACCCGCTCGCGATGCTCGCTCCGGCACCTCTGATCCCCTTCGCCTCTCATCCCCTCTCCCGCTTGCGGGAGAGGGTTAGGGTGAGGGCAAGCCTTGCGCCGGGCGTGGCTCGTCAGCGTAGAGGGTGAGGGCAAGCCTTGCGACGGGCGTGGCTCGTCAGCGTACAGGGTGAGGGCAAGCCTTGCGACGGCCGGGCCCCGTCAGCGTATGATGGGCGGGTGACGCCGGCGCTGACGGTACGGTCGCTGCTCGAGGAGGGGGCGAGCCTGCATTTGACGCTGGTGGCGGGGGAGGCGGGCCTGGGCCGGCAGATCACCATTCACCGCATCCAGAAGCCGGGGCTGGCGCTGGCTGGTTACGTGCTGCAGGTCCACCCTGAGCGGGTGCAGGTTCTGGGCGCGACGGAGATCTCGTACCTGGAGACGCTGGGCGACGAGGCGGCGCGGAAGTCGGTCCAGGCCTTCTTCAGCCTGAACCCAGCCTGCGTGGTGGTGACCAAGGGGCTGGAGGCGAACGCGCTGCTGCGAGAGACCGCCGATCGGCTGGGGGTCCCGCTGCTGCGGACGCCGCTCGTCTCCTCGGTGGCGATCGAGCAGATTCAGAAGTACCTCGAGCTGCAGCTGGCGCCCACCGCCAGCATCCACGCCGTCCTGATGGACGTGCTCGGCATCGGCGTCCTCTTGCTGGGCAAGAGCGGCATCGGCAAGTCGGAGGCGGCGCTCGACCTCATCATGCGCGGCCACCGGCTGGTGGCGGACGATCTCGTCGAGGTGCGCCGCACCTCGGGCAATCTGCTGGTCGGGTGGGCCTCGGAGCTGATCAAGCACCACATGGAGGTGCGCGGCCTCGGCATCATCAACATCAAGGACATGTTCGGCGTGGCGGCCGTGCGCGACGAGAAGCGGATCGAGCTGGTGCTGGAGCTGATTCGCTGGGACCAGAGCGAGACCCACGATCGCCTCGGGCTCGACGAGATGGTCTATCCCATCCTGGAGGTGCAGGTGCCGCTCCTGCGCATCCCGGTCAGCCCCGGGCGCAACGTGAGCTCGCTCATCGAGGTGGCCGCCCGCAATCGCCTGCTGCAGGTGCGCGGCCACCATTCGGCGCGCGAGTTTCAAGAGCGGCTCGATCGCGCGCTGGCCGACGCCCGCGAGCGGCGCTGGCGGGACGACGTCGAATGAGGCTGGTGGTGGTCACCGGGGTGTCAGGGGCCGGGAAGTCGACGGCGCTGCGCGCGCTCGAGGATCTGGGCTTCTACGCCGTCGATAACCTGCCGTTGCCGCTGGTGCCGCAGTTCATCGAGCTCTTCGGCAGCCGGACCGACATCGATCGCGCGGCGCTGGGGCTGGACGCGCGGGGCGGCAGCTTCCTGGTGGGCGTCTCCTCGGTGTTCGCGCACCTGCGCCAGGCGGGGCACACCGTGGAGGTGCTCTTCCTGGAGGCCTCCGACGAGATCCTGATCCGGCGCTTTTCTGAGACCCGGCGGCGGCACCCGCTGTCGGACACCGACATCCGGGCCGGCATCGCGGCCGAGCGCAAGGCGCTGGCCGATCTGCGCCGCGAGACCGACGCCCTGGTCGACACGGGCGGGCTGACGGTGCACGTGCTGCGGGCGCTGATTCAGGAACGCTACGGCCGCGGCGAGGGCGAGCTCTCGGTCACACTGCTGTCGTTCGGGTTCAAGCACGGCATCCCGGCCGAGGCGGACATCGTCTTCGACGTTCGCTTCCTGCCCAACCCCTTCTTCGTGCCCGATCTCTCGGCGCTGTCGGGCGAGGACGAGTCGGTGGCCCGCTTCGTCCTCGACGACCCGGCAGCCAAGAGCTACGTCGAGGAGGCGGAGAGGTTCCTCCGGCTGTCGGTCCAGGGGTTCCTGCGCGAGGGAAAGTCGTATGCCACCGTGGCCATCGGGTGCACCGGCGGACGTCACCGCTCGGTCACCATCGCCAAGGAGCTGGCGCGGCGAATGGCCGGGTCATTTTCGATCTCGGTTCGCCACCGCGACATCCAGCGCGGCAGCTCGGCCTGATCTCGGCCCGATCTCGGCCCGATCTCGGCCCCGATCTCGGCCCGAATGTCAGCTGTCCGGGCGGTTTGAGGAGACCGAGCAGTCTGCGCGGCGCCGGCAGCGTGAGATGGTACACTGCAAGGCCCAATGGCCGTCGCGCTCGACAATGGGGCCCTGGTGGGGCTCGTCATCGTCACCCATGGTGGCAGCGGCGAATGCCTGCTCGCTGCCGCCGAGGGGCTGGTGGGACCCCTGGCGGCGTCGGCGGCCGTTTCGGTCTCCCTCTCCGATCCGTTCGAGGAGATCGTCCGGCGGGTCGGGCAGGCCTGCGACATGGTCGATGCGGGCGCGGGCCTGGTCATCCTGACCGACGTGCACGGCTCGTCGCCGTTTCGGGCCTGCCTGATGATGCTCGACGGCACTCGGCCGGTCGAGATCGTGTGCGGTATAAATCTCCCCATGCTGATCAAAGTGGCTACAGTCGATCGTCGCGGCCAACGTCCAGTCGAGGTCGCGGAGATCATCAAAGAAGTCGGCAAACGATCGATCCGTCTCGGCTCCGAGCTGGCGGGAAAGATCGGGCAGCCGCGGGAAGAGCGTCACTAAACGATGTCGCGCGCCGAACGTGATGTGCAAGTGAGGAACCGCCTGGGCATGCACGCCCGCGCCGCCGTGCGCTTCGTGCAGAGCGCCAACGGATTCAAGAGCGAGGTCAAGGTCATCAAGGACGGGACCGAGGCCAACGGCAAGAGCATCATGGGCCTCCTCACCCTGGTGGCCGCCCACGGGGTCAGCATGAAGGTCGTCTGTGAGGGGGACGACGCCGAGGCTGCCGTCGCCGCCTTGGCCGATCTCGTCGCCAGTGGTTTTGGCGAAGGGATCGATCCTTGAGAGCTGCCTTGAGAGCTGCCTTGCGAGCTGCCTTGAGGGAGTTGCCTTGATGGAGCTGCCCTGATGGAGCGCCTGGTCGGCGTCGGCGCGTCGCCCGGCATCGCCATCGGCGTCGCCCACGTCCTCGCCAGCCGCGTCGACATCCACGAACGCCGGATCGCCGCCGATCAGGTCGAGGTCGAGATCCAGCGCTTCGAGCAGGCGCTGCTGGACACTGACGAGCAGCTGGCCCGCATCCAGACCCAGCTGGCGGCGACCGAGGGGGACGATCACCAGTACCGCATCCTGGAGGCGCACCGGCTGATGCTGTCGGACGTCCACCTGGTCGAGCGCGCCCGCCGCATGATCCGCGAGGAGAAGACGGCGGCCGAGTGGGCGGTGCGCAAGTCGCTCGACCAGATCCAGGCGGTGTTCGAGAAGATCGAGGACCCCTACTTCCGCGACCGCAAGAGCGACGTGGCGCTGGTCGGAGAGCGCCTGCTGCGCACGCTGGTGGGGCGCCGGGAGTCGGTGTCGGCCGAGCACGCGCCCAAGGGGAGCATCGCCGTGGCGCACGAGCTGTCGCCGGCGGACGCCGCGCAGCTCGGTCGCGCCGAGGCCGCCGGCTTCTGCACCGAAGGGGGGGGCCGCACCTCCCACACCGCCATCGTGGCCCGGGCGCTGGGGCTCCCCTACGTCGTCGGCGTCGAGGGGCTCGGGCACAAGGTCTGGTCGGGGATGACGATGGTCATCGACGGCCTCCGCGGGGAGGTGATTCTGGATCCCGACGCCGAGGCGTTGCGGCGGTACGAGGCGCGCGCCGACGTTCACCGGGCGCGGGCGCAGCGGCTGGCCGCGATCCGCGACGTCCCCTCCAACACCACCGACGGCACGGTGGTCCACCTGCACGCCAACGTGGAGATGCTGGAGGAGATCCCCATCGCCGTCGATCTGGGGGCCGAATCGGTGGGGCTGTTCCGCACCGAGTTCCTCTACCTCGAACGCAGCGAGCTGCCGTCGGAGGACGAGCAGTACGCGCACGCCGTGGCGGCGCTGCGCAGCGTGGGCGGCAGACCGATCACCTTCCGCACGCTGGATCTGGGCGGTGACAAGCTGCCCCCTTCGGTGCGCATGCCGGTGGGGACCAACCCGGCGATGGGGCTGCGGTCGATCCGCTACTCGCTCCGGCGCACCGACGTCTTCATGATCCAGCTCCGGGCGCTCCACCGCGCCGCCGCCGTGGGACCGATGCAGATCCTGCTGCCGCTGATCTCGGGCGTGGCGGAGCTGCGCGCCACCAAGCAGCTCTGCCTGCAGGCGGTCGAGGACCTGAAGCGCGAGGGGATCCCCCACGTGGCCAAGGTCCCGCTGGGCGTCATGATCGAGACGCCCAGCGCCGCGTTGATCGCCGATCTCCTGGCCGCCGAGTGCGACTTCCTCAGCATCGGCACCAACGATCTCATTCAGTACACGCTGGCCGCCGATCGCGAGGACGAGCACGTCGGTTACCTCTACCACCCGCTCCACCCGGCCATCCTGCGCGCGGTCCGCCAGACCGTGGTGGGCGCCGAGCGGATGGGCAAACCGGTGGCGATGTGCGGCGACATGGCGGGCGATCCGATCCTGGCCTGGGTTCTCATGGGGCTGGGCCTGCGCAACCTCTCGATGGCGCCGCGCCAGATCCCGGTCGTCAAGTCGATCATCCGCGCGACCCAGATCGCCGACGCCGAGCGGCTCCTGGCGCAGGCGCTCACCATGTCGACCGAGACCGAGATCGAGGAGCTGGTCTACGGCGCGATGAACCGTCGTTTCCCGCTGGAGCTGACCGACGGCGAAGAGGACCAACCGGCCGGGTGAGCCCTCCCGGGCAGGTCGCGGTGCGCGCGGCGCGCCCCGAGGACTGGCTGGCCGTCCAGTCCTTGCTGCGCGAGCTCGACGAGCTGCACGCCGAGCTGGTCCCGGCCTACTTCCGGCCAGCCACGCGCACCGAGCCCGAATGGCGGCGCCTGCTCGGCGATGCGGCGGCGCTGGCGCTGGTCGCCCTCGACGAGGTGGCCGGAAGCCCCGCGCCGGTCGGATTCCTGTCGCTGCGGGTCTACGACACGCCGACCGATCCGACGATGGTGCCGCGCCGGCGCGGCCACGTCGAGACGCTGATCGTCGGCGCCCGCCAGCGCCGGCGCGGGATCGGACGGGGACTCCTCACCACCGCGGCCGAGTGGGCGCGCGCGCGCGGCGCGGCCGAGATGGTGCTGACCACCTGGGTCGGCAACGCGGAGGCCGACGCGTTCTACGAAAGGCTCGGCTACCGGGTCCTCTCGCGCGTGCTGCACGCCAAGCTCTGACGAAGGGCGGTCAGGCCTTCAGGCAGCGGGGGACGGGCGGCGGGCGGCGCCGGCGCGGCGGGCCCAGATGAGATAGAGCAGCGGTGCGCCGAGCAGCGAGTAGGAGAGGGCGTGACCGACGCGGCCGTCGGGCCCGAACAGCTCGGTCGCGTCGTGGAACGCTTGCGTCCCCTT
Source organism: uncultured Pseudomonadota bacterium (assembly GCA_963847705.1). Lineage (GTDB taxonomy): Bacteria > Myxococcota_A > Polyangia > Fen-1088 > Fen-1088 > JADGRB01. Next base: position 412,578 of record CAWKBC010000030.1, read on the forward strand.
GATGACGCCGCTCTCCGCCAGCTCGTGGACGCCGTAGATGACCAGCTGGAGAAGGAACAGACCGAGGAACAGCGCCGTCACCTTGAGGATCACGCCCAGGTTCAGGCGCCGCCCGTAACGCGTCCATCCCCAGGCGACCACCGCCGCGCAGATGAGGCCCAAGACGGCCCCGACCACCACCAGGATGGCCTGCGAACGCACCTCGGCGGCCCGCAGCGCCAGCGCCTGCACACCGAGGAAGAACACCGCCTCCAGCCCCTCCCGGGTGACCAGCAGCGCGGTCACCAGCGCCACGCCGGCGATCGCCCGCAGCGACGGCTGCGCGCCCGCCGCTCCTGGCCCGGTCATCCGGTCGACGCGCGCCTCGATCTCCGCGCGCATGTGGCGGCCGGCGCGCAGCATCTGCGCCAGCAAGAGGCCGACCACCACGGCCGCGGTCAGTGCGGCGATCCCCTCGTAAAGCGGCTGGTTGGGGACCTGCAGCCAGAGCCAGGCGCCGGCCGTGCAGCTCACCAGCGAGAGCGCCAGTCCGATCTTCACCCCACGCACGAGGCCTGGGCGCTGGCTCTTCTTGAGGTAGGCGATCACCACGCCCACGATCAAGAACGATTCGATCCCTTCTCGGAAGGTGACCAGCAGCGCCTGCAGCATTCTCGGGGCGGACTATAGCACCTGATTTTGCGGTTCATTCTCATTTCCGGCCCGGCGGGGAAGTCGCCGTGCGTGGTACTGTCGCGCCCAGGAGGTCGCATGCGACGAACGACGGTGATCGCCGCGCTTGGGCTGGCGCTGCTGGGCTCCACGCCGGCGCGCGCCGACGAGGCCGCGGGGCACTACAACCTGGCGCTGCAGTACAAACGCGAAGGGAACACCACGGCCGCCATCGGCGAGTGCGAAACCGCCGTCAAGCTGCGCCCCGATTATGCCGCGGCCCACTTCACGCTGGGCAACCTCTATCGCGCGCAGGGCGATTACGCCCGGGCGGCCGGCGAGTACGAGAAGACCGTCAAGCTGCAGCCCAAGGACGCGGACGCGCACGCCAACCTGGGCGCGGCCTACGCGCGGCTCAAGCGGCTCGACGAGGGGATCCGCGAGCTGGAGACGGCGCTCGACCTCAAGCCCGACGACTACGAGGCCCAGCTGTCGCTCGGCTTCGCCTACAAGCAGCAGGGGGACTACAAGCACGCCATCGAACATCTGCAGAAGGCCACCGAGCTCAAGCCCGACGATCCCCAGGGCTGGACCAACCTGGGCGTCGCGAAGTCGAAGACCGACGACAAGGAGGGGGCGATCGTCGCGCTCAAGAAGGCGCTCGCGCTCAAGCCGGACGACGCCGACCTGCACTTCGATCTCGGCGTGGTCTACCGCCGGCAGCGGAACACCGACGCGGCGATCTCCGAGTACCAGGTCGCGGTCCAGAAGAACCCCAAGCTGGCCAAGGCCTACTACGACCTGGGGATCATGTACTCCCAGGAGCGGAAGAATCCCGAGGCGCGGGCGGCGTTCGAGAAGTACCTCGAGTACGGCTCGCAGGAGGACCCGGCCTCCCGCAAGGACGCCGAAGAACGCCTGAAGACCTACAAGGGCTACTCCGACGGCCAGGCCGCCCAGGACAAGTAGCCGCCCCTCCTGATCGAGGGTGGTGCTCGAAGCCGATCAGGGGCCAATCGAGGGGCGGTCCTGGGAGGTCGGGCGAACGGAGAGCCGGAGCGCTCTTAGAACTTCACGCCCATGGTGATCCTGAGGATCTGGGCGGCGCTGGCGTTGGCGGCGTCCTGGCCCCAGGTGGCCAGGGGGCGGTCGAGCGCGGCCAGCGGCCAGAAGACGCCCCAGGTGACGCCGGCGTAGAACCCCTCGGCGGTGTTGCGGTAACCGGCGCTCAGGTCGGTCTCGACGCCATAGAGGAGCGAGTCGCCCGGTGTCGAGACCTCAACTTGGGCCATGCTGAGGATGGCGCCACCGTTGATGCCGATCGCCCGCGTCCGCCCGAGGTCGAACCAGTAGGCCGCCTGCGGTTTGAAGTAGGTGGCGTTGGTGACGGTGCCGAGGATGTGCCGGAAGAAGATCTCGTCGACGTGGTAGTCGGGCGAGAAGTGAAAGTCGTTCATGCTGTTGTCGCCGTTCGGCTGTTGAACGAACCGCCAGCGATAGTTGAGGTACTGGCCCGGATCGTTCGCCTGATCGCCGGTGGCGCCGCCGACCTCGAAGCCGACGAAGAACGAGTCGTGGAACAGCCGCAGCTCGCTGGCCACCACCCAGCCCGCTTCCGCCAGCTTCAGCTCCGCGTTGTCCTCGGACAGCGCGCCAGGGTGCTGGATGCGCCCCAGGATGGCGATCCCTTCAGCCTCGATGGTGAGCGCCTTGTAGTAGAGCTTGAACCAGACGTCCGGCGTGAACGAGATGGCGCCGTAGGGAAGAGAGGTCGGGATCTGGTCGGGCATCAACGGCTGCGGCCCGAAGCCCATGCTGGTGTTGGCCGCGTTCGAGGTGGGGACCGCGTCGATGTTCCCCTGATTCCGGTAGACCAACTGCAAGCCGTAGTTGACGACGACGTCGCCGCGATCGATCCGCTCGCGAAGATCGACCGGGTTCTCGATCCGCGCCACCGAGGCCATCAGCTCGAGGACGTCGTCATCCTGCGAAAGGTCGTAGGGGTAGCCGCTCGGATCGAGGCGGCCCAGCGAGAGCTGCTGGGTGGTGTCCCCCTGCGCGCCCAGGTCCCAGGCGAACTTCAGCTGGTGCCCGTAGATCGTGGTCATCGCCATGACCCGGTCGACCGTCGTGCCGACGTCGCAGTCGGCGCAGCTGCCGTCGTTGTAGAAGATGCCGCGCCCCCAGTTCCAGGGCATCCGTCCGAAGTAGATCGAACCGAACTCGGTGTCGATCTCGGCCCAGGCGCGCTTGGCCACGATGCTGGAGGTGAAGCCGTTCTGCCCGATCTCGGGCGCATCCTGCGTCTGGGACAGGAAGCCCGAGGGGGCAACGCCCGGCAGCGAGGTGGGCGAGGGGGCCATGCCGTTCGTCATCGAGGGGGGCGGCGTGTTGAAGCCCTGAATGCCCGCCAGCGAGTCGGGCGTCGATCCCAGGATGGTGTTGTCGAGGACGTCGATCTGGGCGTGGATGCGCACCTGATCGGTCACGTTCAGCGTGGGCTCGAGGCGGAAGCGGAGGTTCGCGCCGCCGATGTTCTTGTTCCCGCAGTTCGCCGCCGGGGTGCCTGCGGTCCCGACCAGACCGACGGCGCCAGAGGTGTTCGCCGGCGACGGGCAATCGAGAGGGACGGGGAACGGCGGTAGGCCGTAGTTGGTGGTTCCGTTGACGACCGACCCGCTCGGCACGTGCGAGTAGCCGAGGCCGAGGAAGAAGTCGTGCATGTAGTCGTCGCGCAGACGCAGATAGCCGTTGAGCTCGAAGATCTGCATCTTCTTCTTGTTCTGATCGGCGTAGCCGCTGAGCGGCTCGAGATCGGCGGGACGATTCTCCTCGGGCGCCTCTTCGGCGGGCCCCTCTTCCTTCTCGTTCTGGGAGGGGGGCGGCTGCATGCCACCACCGCCGGGCGCGCCGAAGCCGCCGGGGCTCATCTGCGCGGCGGCCGGGCGGGCCAGCAGCAACAGGGCGGCGCTCGCCAGCGCCAGCCGGAACCGGCCGTTGGAATCGCTCACGCCTCGGACCCCGCGCAGAGCTCGAACAGCACGCCGCCGGTGGAGTCGGGGTGCAGGAAGGCGACGTCGTGCCCGCGCGCACCCGGGCGCGGCGTCTCGTCGATGAGGCGAACGCCGGCGGCCTTCAGCTCGGCGAGGGCGGCGGGGAGATCCTCCACCGCGAAGCAGACGTGGTGAAGGCCCGGCCCACGGCGCGCCAAGAAGCGCTCGAGCGCGGCGTTTCCGCGCGGCGCACAGAGCTCCAGCGCGGCGTCTGGCATCCCACTCTGTCCGCTGCCGTGCGGATGCAGGAAGGCGACGTCCGTGGCCTGGGAGGCGACGTGCTCGCGCGCGCCGGTGGTGAGGCCGAACAGCGCGCTCAGGCTGGCGGCGGCGGCGTCACGCTCCGCAACCGCGATGGCGACGTGATCGATGCGCTTGACCTTGATCATCTGTTTGGCGAGGCGAGTTGCGACGTGGGGTGGCGAAAGGGCCCGCACCATATATCAGGGCGGCGCAAGATGGAAAGTGGATTGCGGGAACGGTGTCGATAAGATCCGGCGGATGCTTACGACCGCGGCTGCGGGTCTCTGGTTGCCCGACGCAAGAACGTCGCTCGGGTTGCCCGGGTCGAGAACGCCGCCCGGGTCGCCTGAAAGGCCGCTGTGACCGCGTCGCGCCTGCGCCAGCTCGCCGGGCAGCTCCTGTCGGTCGGTTTCGAGGGGACGGCGGCGCCCGCGGCGCTGCGGGCGCGTATCGCCGCGTCGGAGGTCGGTGGCGTGATGCTGTTCCGCCCCAACATCGCAGATCCGGGTCAGGTGGCGGCGCTCGTGGCCTCGCTCCGGGGCGCCGCCCCGCCGGAGACGCCGCTCCTGGTTTCGATCGATCAGGAGGGCGGGGTGGTGCAGCGGGTGCGGGCGCCCGCCACGGTCTGGCCGCCGATGCTGGCGGTCGGCGAGGCCGGCGACGGGGCGCGAACGACCGCGGTCGGTCGGGCGCTGGGCGAGGAGCTGGCGGCGCTCGGTGTCGGGTGGGACTTCGCGCCGGTGCTCGACGTGCACACCAATCCAGCGAACCCGGTGATCGGCAACCGCGCCTTCGGAACCACCCCCGAGGGGGTTTCGGTGCAGGCGCTGGCGTTCTGGCGGGGGTTGCGCGGCGCGGGGCTGGTCGGCTGCGGCAAGCACTTCCCCGGCCACGGCGACACCCGCACCGACTCGCACCACGAGCTGCCGGTCGTCCCCCACGATCTCGCTCGCCTGCGCCGGGTGGAGCTGGCGCCGTTCGCCGCCGCTGCCGCCGCCGGGATGGAGGCGTTCATGACCGCCCACGTTCTCTATCCGGCGCTCGATCCCGACCGTCCGGCGACGCTGTCACGCCGGATCGCCACCGGGCTCTTGCGCGGTGAGCTGGGGTTTCGCGGCGTGCTGGTCTCCGACGATCTCGGGATGAAGGCCGTCGCCGATCGCTACCCGATCGAGGAGCTGGCGGTCGGCGCGATCGAGGCCGGTTGCGACCACCTCTTGATCCGCGAACCCGAGGCGCGCCAGCGCGCGGCCTTCGAGGCGATCGTTCGCGCTGCCGAGGCGCGGGCCGACTTTCGGGCCCGGGTCGAGGAGAGCGCCGCGCGCGTCGCCGCGCTGAAGGCCGCCTGCCGGGTCGCGCTCCCCGCGCCCGCGGCGATGCTGCCCTCGCTGCTCGGCACGCCGGCACACCGGGCGCTGGCGGGATCGTTCGGCGCGGCGCCGCCTTCGGCGGCGGGCAGCTCGCCGGTCGCGACCGGGTAGCCCCTCGCGTTGGCCCTCTCGCCGCTTCGCGGGGCGAGGGGATCGGAACGAACTGAGATCTTCACGCCCATCGCCAGACCCTCGCCCGTCGGCAGGGGGGTGGCGCGGAAGCGCCCGCCGCGGGCCAGCTTCTCGTGCACCGCCTGCATCGCCCGGATGGAGGCGGCGCGCTCGCCGGCGGGCGTCTCGTGCAGGTGGCCGAACAGGAAGGCGTTGTCGAGCAGCACGAGACCGCCGGGACGCAGGTTGTCGGCGGCCCAGTCGAGGTAGCGCGGATATCCCTCTTTGTCCGCGTCGATGAAGACCAGATCGTAGGGCCCGCCTGCCACCAGGCGCGGCAAGATCTCCAGCGCGGGGCCGACGTGAACCCGGGCGCGCGCGCCGAAGCCGGCGCGGCGAAAGCTCTCGCGCGCCACCTCGGCGTGGCGTGGCTCGCTGTCGATCGTATCGAGCTCGCCCGTCACGCCCAGACCGCGCAGGATCGAGACACCCGAGTAACCGCCCAGCGTACCGATCTCCACGGCGCGTCGCGCACCGGCCGCGCGGGTCAACACCTCCAGATGGCGCGCGTCGAGCGCCGCAACCTGGATGTCGGGCAGCCCGGCCGCGGCGCTGCGGGCCCGGATCTCGGTGAGGACCTCGTCCTCGGGGGCGTACATTCGTTGCAGCCACGCGGCGACGTGGGCGTCGTCGCTCCCGAAGCCCTTGTTCATGCCTTGACCCTGCCGCGCCGAAACCGCAGGGTCAACAGCGACTCGAGCAGCACGAGCGCGATGGCGGCAGCGCCCAGCGCGTGCCACAGCTCGAGCCGCCGGCGCGGCGCCACCCCGGGGGTGGTGGACCCCGCGGTGCGATCGGGGCGCTTGTCCTCGGGGAGTCGCGCCGGATCCGACTCGTGCGGGTCGAGGTTGACGACGAAGGCAGCGTCGGGACGATCGGTGATGGTGCCGTCGCCGCGCGCCGCGCGCACGCGATAGAAGCCGGGCTCGTCGGTCTCCGCGAAGGTGAGGGTGCGGCGGGCGCGGGCGTCGCCGCTGCGTGCGGGTGGCGTCAGCCAGCGCGACTCGCCGGCGGGGGGCACGATCTCCACCCGGCGATCGTCGGGCTCGAGCGCGATCTCCCGCTTCTGTCCGACCGCGATGGCGGTGGCTGCCTCGCCGGACGGGGCGCCGGCCAGGTAGCGGGCGATCTCCTGAATCAGCGGCAGGAATCCCGGGCGGATCGGCAGGTCGGTCCATTCGCGGTCGACCGTGGTGGTGAGCAGGAGGACGCGTCCGCGACCGACCTCGGCTTCGACCAGCGCCGGCGCGCCGCTCTCGTAGCGGAGCACGATCTGCCGTCCGGGCGCGTCCGGCTGCGGTGAGAGCAGCACGTACTGGAAGAAGCGCGCGGACGACAACCCGTCGCCGTGCGCCGGAAAGGCCGACAGGAGCGGGTGGCGGCGATCGATCGGCGCCAGGCGCTCGGCCGGGCGGAGATCGACCGTCTCCCCCTCGGCGTGCGCGCCTGGCAGCGCGGCGGCGCTCCGTTTGAGGCCGAGCGGCTGCGGCAGGATCTCCTTGGCGGCCTGGTTCCAGGCGTCGGTGTCGACGCGGTCGCCGACCGAGATGAAGAGGCCCCCGCCCGCCTCGACGTAATGGATCAGCGCCGCGGCCACCGTCGGCGACGGGCGATTCACGTTGGCCACGAAGATGGCGCCGAAGGCGGAGAGGTCGCGGCCGGCGAGGTCGTCGGGGAGCGTGCTCGTGACCGAGAAGCCGCTCCCCCCCGCCCGCAGCGCCGCGTCGAGGAAGAAGGTCTCGTCCTCCGTCCGGACGGTGCGTGGATCTCCGTCGACGATCAGCACCCGCAGACCCCGTGAGGCCTCGACCAGGCAAGCCCGCCGATCGTCGAGCGGGAAGGCGTCCTTGTCGATCGCCACCTCGGCCTCGTGCGCGCTGCCGCCGGCGGTGGTGAGGACGAACCGCTTGCGGGCGCGACCAGCCGCGGGGACGTCGACGAAGCCACGCGCCACCTCGGCGCCGTCGAGCGCCAGCGTCACGCCGAGGTTCCGCACCGGCTCGGGCGAGAAGTTGGCGATCTCGGCGATGACCGCGATCCCCTGGGCCCCCTCCTCGGGCGCCGGCTCGGCGTCGAGCGCGAGCACCGCGCGGTTGGTCCAGGCAGCGCCCCCGCTGGCGTCGAGCAGGACGATCTGGGGAGCGCCCGGGCCGGTGGCGGGCTTGACGTCGTCCCACCCCGCCGCCTGCAGATCGGTGGCGACGTAGATCAGGCGATCGGCCCGGGTGGAGCCGGCCAGGATCTGCGTCGCGCGCCGAAGGGCGGCGGCAAAATCGGCGCGGCGGGCCGAGCTCGGGACCGCCTCGAGCGCGGCCACCACGCGCGCCCGATCGCTGGCCAGCTCGGCGATCGGCGCCGCCGAGCCCTCCGACGCCAGCACCAGCGCGACCTCCGAGTCGCCCGACAGATGCTCGATCACCGCCCGGGCCTTGGCACGGGCGGCGTCGAACGGCGTTCCCCCCTCGGCCGCCCGCCGGCGCATGCTGGCCGAGTCGTCGAGGACCACCACCGCGCTCTGCGAACGGCCGGTCACCGCCGGCAGGTCCGACCGGACCTCGGCGAACGGGCGGGCGAAGGCCAGCGGCAGCGCCATCGCCAGGCCGGTGCGGGCGAACAGCAAGAGCGCGTCGCGCAGCCTCCGCCGCGCCGAGACCTCGTGCTCGGCGCGCAGCAGAAGCTCCATCGCCGCGAAGCGGATCGGCCGGGCATGGCGCCGCCCGATCCGGTGGATGATCGCCGGGAGGGCGGCGGCCAGGAGGCCGAGCAAGAGCGAGGGCGCGAGAAAATGCATCGGCTACCTCCGCGCCCGCTGCCGCGCGAAGAGAAAGGCGCGCAGGACCTCGGCCGGCGGCTGGGCCGTGGTCGCGAACTGGTACTCCACGCGCGCTTCCACGCAGATGCGCCGCCAGCGCTCGCGCAGCGCCGCCGACTCGCGCTCGAACGAGGCCGCCAGATCGCGCGGGTCGACCAGCAGCCGGCGGGCGTCGCCGGGCTCCATCGCCTCGAAGTCGGTCACCTCGTCGAACGGCAGCGCCACCTCGTCGGGGTCGAGGATCTGGAACAGCGCCACGTCATGCCCGCGCGAGCGGAGCTGGCGCAGCCGGTCGGCCAGGTCGGCCGGCGCGTCGAGCAGATCCGAGAAGAGCACCACCAGGCTCTTCCGATCAGCCAGCTCGGCGACGTAGGCCAGCGCGCGCCCCGGCTCGGTGCGCCCCGCCGGCGTGACCGCCTCCAGCGCCACCAGCAGATCGCGGATGTGCCCTCCGCGGGTGCGTGGCGGTAGGTACTGGCGCGTCTCGGCGTCGAACACCAGCAGGCCGGCCGGATCCCCCTGCTGCGCCAGCAGGTAGGCCAGCGCCGCCGCCAGGTAGCTGGCGTAGGCCAGCTTGCTCACCCCCTTGCGCCCGTAGCCCATCGAGGCCGACGAATCGAGCAAGAGAAAGCTGCGCATCTCCGTCTCGTCCTCGAACCGCTTCAGGTAGTAGCGGTCGATGCGCCCCACCGCCTTCCAGTCGATGCGCCGGATGTCGTCGCCGGGCGCGTACTCCTTGTGCTCGGAGAACTCGATCGAGGCGCCGGTGTGCGGGTTTCCGTGCAGCCCCGCGAAAGCCCCCTCGACGATCACGCGCGCGCGCACGCTCATCGATTCGAGCAGCGCGATGTCCAGCGGATCGAGCGCCAGCGTCGGCATGGCCCGGCCGCCCCCTTACGCCGGCGTGACCGATTCGATGAGGCGCTCGACCAGCTTGTGCGCCGTCAGGCCGTCGGCCTCGGCGTGGAAGTTCGGGAGCACGCGGTGGACCAGCACCGGCGCCGCCAGCGCGCGCACGTCCTCGATCGAGGCCGCGTAGCGGCCGTTCAGGATGGCGCGCGCCTTGGCCGCCAGCACCAGGTACTGCGAGGCGCGGGGACCGGCCCCCCAGGCCACGTACTTCTTGATCATCTCGGGCGCGCCGGGCTCCGTGGGGCGGCTGGCCCGGCAGAGGGCCACGGCGTGCGCCACCACGTGCGGCGCGGCCGGCACGCGCAGCACCACCTCCTGCAGCTCGATGATCCGCTCGGGCGACAGCACCTTGCGCAGCTGCGGCCGGTAGGCGGTGGTGCCCTGGTTGACGATCTGGATCTCCTCGGCCGCCGAGGGATAGCCGACGTCGATCTGGAACATGAAGCGATCGAGCTGCGCCTCGGGCAGGGGGTAGGTCCCCTCCTGCTCGATCGGATTCTGCGTGGCGAAGACCAGAAACGGCAGCGGCAGCGCGTAGGTCTGCCCGCCCGCCGAGACGCGGTACTCCTGCATCGACTGCAGCAGCGCCGCCTGCGTCTTGGGCGGCGTGCGGTTCACCTCGTCCGCCAGCACGACGTGCGCGAAGATCGGCCCGCGCACGAACCGGAAGACCCGGCGGCCGCTGGCGCGGTCCTCCTCCAGCACGTCGGTGCCGGTGATGTCGGCCGGCATCAGATCGGGGGTGAACTGAATCCGCCCGAACGACAGCGCCAACGCGTCGGCCAGCGTCTGGATGAGCAGCGTCTTGGCCAGGCCCGGCACCCCCACGAACAGGCAGTGACCGCGCGCGAACAGCGCCACCAAGAGGTGCTCGATCACCTGCTCCTGCCCCACGATCCGCTTGCCGATCTCGGTCACCAGCGCCCGGCGCGCCGCCGCCACCTCGCGGACGGCGTCCAGATCGCGCGCGGCGTCCGAGGCGGGCAGGGGGGTGGCAACCGGATCCAGCGACATGCGCGGCCAGAATGCCATGCGGGGCGGGCGGTTGCCACGGCGTCACCCAAATGAACGGCGAAGCGGGCAGCGATCAGCAGATTCCTGACCTCCGGCTGTGGTGGCGGGCTCGGCCGTGCGGGGCGCTTCGTGTTATTGATGCCCCCAGGAGGCGGTCATGCAGCGTGTGCGTCAATTCTTCCTGGTGGGACTTCTGGCGACGACGGTGTTCGGCGCCCTGACGCTGGCGCCCCGGGCCGCGGTCGCGGGCGGGCGGATCGTGGTGAGCGACGTCGAGTTCGGCTCCTTCGCCTCGGAGAAGGAGATGAACGCCGCCCTCAAGAAGCAGGGGAAGACGACCTTCAAGGGGGGCGGGTCCTGGACGCTCAACATGATGATCTTCCTGGGCGCCGGGGCCGGCGGCAACAAGATCAACGTCGTCTATTACGACGTCTCCAAGCATCCGCCCGACCAGGTCAACTTCACCGAGGTGGGCGTCAAGCCCGACCAGAAGATCGTCCAGCTCAACGGCCAGGCGATCTCGACCGACATGGGGTTCGTCAAAGGGCACAAGTACGAGGTGCGCGCCACCCGGGTGGTGGGCGGCAAAGAGAAGGTCTACGCCAAGACCACGATCACCTTGAAGTGATCGCGCCTTGACCGTGATGGCGCCGAGGCCCGCGCGCGCCCTCGCGGTTGCGCTGCTGGCGATCGTGGCGTCGTCGTCGTTGACGGGTTGTGTCCGGGCGCCGCGCGGCGAGACTCCCGACAAGAACGCGCTCTACCTCGATCCACGCCGCCCGGCCCCCGAGCGGGCCGCGGATCTGGTGCGGCGGATGACCGTCGGCGAGAAGCTCGGGCAATTGATGACGTCGGCCCCAGAGATCCCGCGCCTCGGCGTCCCGGCCTACGACTGGTGGAGCGAGGCGCTGCACGGCGTGGCCCGCGCCGGCCGCGCCACGGTCTTCCCGCAGGCGATCGCGCTGGCGGCGACGTTCGACGCGCCGCTGGTTCGGGAGGTGGCGAGCGTCATCTCCGACGAGGCGCGCGCGAAGTTCAACCTCGCCCAGGCGCGCGGCGAGGGCGGCCGCTACCAGGGGCTGACGTTCTTCTCGCCCAACATCAACATCTTCCGCGATCCGCGCTGGGGACGCGGGCAGGAGACCTACGGCGAGGACCCGCTCTTGACCTCGCGGATGGGCGTCGCGTTCATCGAGGGGATGCAGGGGGAGGAGCAGGGCCGCGTTGACGACGCGGGTCTCCTCAAGACCGTCGCCACCGCCAAGCATTTCGCGGTGCACAGCGGACCGGAGGCCGATCGCCATTCGTTCGACGCACGCCCGAGCGAGCACGATCTGGCCGACACCTACCTGCCGCAGTTCGAGGCCGCCGTGCGCGAGGCGCATGTCGGGTCGGTGATGGCCGCCTACAACCGCGTCGACGGCGCGCCGGCCGCGGCCAGCCCGCGGCTGCTCGAGGAGACGCTGCGCAAGACCTGGGGGTTCGCCGGCTACGTGGTCGGCGACTGCGGCGCGGTGGACGACATCTTCGCCCGCCATCATGCAGCGCCCTCGCCCGAGGCGGCCGCGGCGATGGCGCTGCGCGCGGGGACCGATCTCGACTGCGGCCGGGCGTACGCCGCGCTGGGGCCGGCGCTGGCAGGTGGCCTCGTGACCCAGGCGGAGCTCGATCGCGCTCTGGTCCGTCTTTTCACCGCGCGCTTCCGGCTGGGGTTGTTCGATCCCGGGGTGGCGACGCCCTGGTCGGCGCTCGGTGAGGCGACGCTCGACTCGCCCGCGCACCGGCAGCTGGCCCGCGCGGCGGCGGCGCGGGCGGTGGTGTTGCTGGAGAATCGAGAGGGGGCCTTGCCGCTCGGACAGTCGGTGAAGCGGATCGCGGTGGTGGGACCGACGGCCGACGACGAGGAGGTGTTGCTGGCCAACTACCACGGCACGCCCTCGCACGCGGTGACCCTGCTCGAAGGCATTCGCGCCGCCGCCCGCGCCCGCGGTGCGACGGTCCGTTACGCGCGCGGCGCCACGCTGGCGGGTTCCGGCGGCTCGAGCGCCCAGCTGCGCGAGGCGATCAGCGCCGCACGCAAGAGCGACGTCGTGGTCGCCGTCCTCGGGCTCGATCCGCGGCTCGAAGGGGAAGAGAACGACAGCGCGCTCAACCCCGCGGGCGATCGCCGCGCGCTGGGCCTGCCGGCCTCGCAGGAGAACCTGCTGGAGGCGCTGGTGGCCACCGGCAAGCCGGTGATCGTCGTGCTCACCGGCGGCAGCGCGCTCGCCGTCCCCTTCGCCGCGGCGCACGCCGCCGCGCTGCTCGAGGCCTGGTACCCGGGCGAGGAGGGGGGGGACGGCGTCGCGGACGTTCTCTTCGGTGAGGTGAATCCAGCCGGTCGGCTGCCGATCACCTTCTATCGCTCGCTGGCCGAGCTGCCGCCCTTCGCCGACTATGCGATGCGCGGGCGCACCTACCGCTACCTCACGCAGCCGCCGCTCTACCAGTTCGGCGAGGGCCTCTCGTACACCACGTTCGGGTACGCAAATCTGGTGGTCACGCCGGATCTCAAGACGATCTCCGTCGAGGTGGAGAATCGCGGCGGGCGGGCCGGCGACGAGGTGGTGGAGGTCTATCTGATCCCCCGAGACCCGCCCGCCTATGCACCGCGCCTCTGGCTGGCGGCCTTCGCGCGCGTTCCGCTCACGCCGGGGGAGCGACGGACCGTCTCGCTGGCGCTGCCTCCGGAGGCGCTGACGCTGGTCGACGAGCAGGGACAGCGGCGGCCGATCACGGGGACAGTCGACATCGCGGTCGGCGGCGCCCAGCCGGATCGCGAGGGGCGCTACGCCGACGGCGCCCGAGGCCTCACGACCTCGGTGCGCCTCGGAAACTGAGGCTAACGGAAGAAGTAAACGAACCCGAAGTCGTTGGCTTCCTGGCCGCCCAGCGAGAAGGTGGTGGCAGAGTTGTTGTCTCCGAAGGAGAGCGAGAAGCCGACGCGACCGAGAAGCGCGAAGTTGGGGGTCAGGAAGACGCGGGCTTCGACGCCAGGATCGAGCGAGAACAGCGTCCGCGAGTTACCGGGCCCGGGCGCCGACTGGTAAGCGAGGCCTACGCCGCCGCCAATTGAAAAGTCGGCGCTCGCGCCGCGGGCCAGGTGGTACCAACCGGAGCCCCCGACGTCGAAGTTCGTCGTCGAAGCCCCATTTTGCGACGCGGTGGAGAACCCGAGGACGGCCTCGATGTGAAAGATGGCGGCGTCATAGACGAAAAGGGCACCGGCGAGGCCAATCGGATCAAGGAAGGCAACCGCGCCGACGCCGATGCCGCCGCCGCCCAGGGAGGTCACCGGCGCCGCGTTCGGCGGTGGCGCGTTGGCGGGCGGGGGCGGCTCGGTCTGGGCGAAGGCGGGAGTGGCGGCGCAGAGCGCGAGGCCACCGAGGAGAGAGAGGAGTAGGGGCTTTTTCATTCGAAACGACCTCCGTTTGTTTTTACGGACGTCCGGCATCTCGCCGACGCCAGCCCGGCCAGTATCGCTACCTATGCGAGGCCGTCAACTTCGCGCAGCCGCGCGGCTACTCGGCGCCCAGCTCTTTGCAGAGCTGCTGCTCGCGCGCGATCTCGGCGGCGGTCGCCCGCGCATCGGCGGGCAGTCTCCCGTACGCCGCGGCGAGCGCGCAGTGGACGCGCGGGTCGAACGGGTTGGTCGCCAGCGAGGCGCGCAGCGCGGTGACGGCGCCTGGCGCGTCGCCCAGCGCCAGGCGGGCCTCGCCGGCGATGAGGTTGGGCCAGGGGAGATCGGGGTAGAGCGCCTGCACCGGGGCCAGCGCCTTGAGCGCCCGCTCGGGCTCGCCGAGCGTCAGGTAGGTTCGCCCCAGCTTCACCGGGAAGATCCAGGTCGCCGAGGGATCGCTGCGCGTGCTGGCGGTGATGGCCTTCTGCCCCTTTTCGTATTCGGCGGCCGCCGCGCGCGGGTGATCGCGCCCGAGCAGCATGTTGCCGAGCCGCAGGTAACGAAACGGCGCGCTCGCCTTCAAGGCCGGCGACAGCGCGTCCTCCTCGGCGGGCTTGCGTCCGGAGGCGATGGCGTTCGGCTTGCGGATGTGGGTGGTGGCGATGTCGATGGCCGGGAAGGTCTTGTAGTGCTGCGCCACCATGAAGGCGCGCCAGCCGCGCTCGAACTCGGGCCACCCGCCGCCGGCGGCGGCCGCCACCGCCTGGCGCGCGTCCTCGCCGTCGCCCACGCGCTTGATGGCCTCGCGCAGCGCTGCCATCCCGCCTTTTTCGTAGAGGTAGGCGATGGCGTTCTCGACCTCGGCGAAGGCGAGGGTGGCGTCCTCGGCCGACGGCAGCTTGGCCATCGAGGGGTGCATCGCCTCGAAGCTGATGAGGTGGCCGGAGCGCAGCGCCTTGGCCAGCAGGTGCTCCATCGGCGGCGGGATGCGCCCCCCGGGCGGCTCGCGCCAGCGGCGTTCGAGGAACTTGGCCAGTCCTTCCTGGAACCAGACCGGCGCCCGGTCTTTCGTCAAGGTGGAGACCGCGTAGTGGACCAGCTCGTGGTTCATGCTGTCGAGCCAGGGGTAGCCGTAGGCCAGCGCGCGCGGGGTGGTGACCATCAGGCGCGCCCACTTGCAGAGCGCGATCGTCCCGGTGCGCGCCACCTCGGCCACCGACAGCGAGGAGACCGCCGCCAGATCGGACGGGGCGCGATAGAACTCGACCCGGATCGGCTGCGCGAGCTCGAAGCCGAGATCGGCGTGCAGCGCGGCGTACGCCGCCTCGACGGTGTCGCGGGCGTAGGGGACGAGGGCGGCGTCCTCGGGCGCGTAGTGGATGATGGCGTGGGGCGAGCGCTCCTCGCGGAAGTCCTTGATGGCGTCGCGGGCGGCGGCGGCCAGGTCCTTGAGCGACTTCACCTCCCCGTTGGCCGGCTGCGCGTCGGAGGCCGCGGAGAGCGCCCGGACCGCGCCGTCGTAGTCGCCGGCCAGGAATTTCTGGTAGCCGTCCAGGAAGTTCGTGGTGGGCGCCCCGGGGGCGGCGGTCTTCAGCGTCGCCAGCGCGGCGGCGGCCTCCTTGAATTGCCAGGCGTCGAGGAGCGCGTCGACCTGCTTGGCGGCGGCGCCCAGAATCGGCCGGTGTGGCGGGCGCGGGCGCGCCATTGGCCGCCCGCGCCACGGACGCCCCCGCGAGCGAGAGCACGGCCAGGACGAGCGCCGTCGGACCGCGCCTCATTTGACCAGCTCCTCGTAGTAGCGGCGGACCTCGTCGCGGTAGCGCTCGGGCGCCCGTTCCTTCATGGCGTCCAGCAGCTCCTGCCGCCAGGCGCGCGGCGCGCTCGACTCGTCGGCGCCCGGGATGCGCACCGGATCGTGGTGCTGCTCGCTGCCGCCCATCGACCGCTCCTGCATCGAGTCGCGCAGCTTCCCCAGCCGGTCGGCGGCGTCGCGCTCGGCCGTGGCGGCCGGCTTCGACTCGTCCCGCTTGAGCGACTCGCCCGCCTCCTTCATCCGCGCGCCGGCCCCCTTGAGCTCCCCTTCGGCCTTCTCCATTCCAGGCATCTTGCCGAGGCGCCGGGCCGCCTCTCCGGCCAGGTCCTCGGTGCGCTTTCCGATGGCCGCCTGCTTCTCGGCCTGGCCGCGCGCCGCTTCGCGGTCGGCCGGCGTCAACGTCTCCGAGGGCTTGGGCATCACCTTCGACAAATCGTCGGCGATCTCCTGGGCCAGCCCGCGCGCCTCGCCGACCGCGTCCGCGCGCTTGTCGTGCTCCCCCTCGACGCCGCCGCGACGGGCGCGGCGCGCTTCGGCCATCTCGTCGAGGTGCTCGCCGGCGCGTTCCAGACTGCTCTCGGCCCGCTCGGCTTCCCCCTTGGCCTCGGCCAGATCGCGCTCGGTCAAGAGGCGCCGCATCTGCTTGGCGCTCTCGCGCGCGCGGCCGATCTCCTCGCTGAGCGCGCTCTCCGGATCGCCGGTGGGGACGCTGGCCAGCTTCTGCTTGAGCTGATCGATCTTTTCACCTTCGCGCTTGAGCAGCTCGTCCATCTGCCCCTTCAGCCGCCGCTCGACCTCCGCCTCCTGCTTCTCGGAGATCGCCTGCGTCTCCTTTTGCAACGCGCGCTCGTCCCCTTCGATGTCGCCGATCTTCTTCATCAGATCGGCGACCACCCGGTTTTCCTGGGGGAACCGCTCGGCGCCGAACCCGTCCAGGTTCTGATCGAGCATCTTGCGCATGCCGCGCAGATCGTCGCCCAGCTGGGCCAGCGCCTTTTCCAGATCGGCGTCGTTCCCCTTCTCGATCATGTCGTCCAGCTTGCGGGCCTGCTCCTGCAGCCCCTTCATGTCCGGAAGGTTTCGCCACTCCTCGGAGACGTCGTTGCGCGCCTGCACCGCGGCGATCTTCTGCGCCAGATCGGCCAGGCGGGCGCGCAGGTCGCGGGCCTCACGCGCCAGCTGGCGCCGCAGCCCCTCGTCCTTGGTCTTCTTGTAGCGTTCCAGCAGATCGGCCAGCCGCTGATGCGCTTCGGTCAGCTCCTTGCCGAGGGTGGCGAGATCTTCCAGCCGCTGCCGGCCGATCAGATCGTCGAGCCGCAGCACGTCGCTCTCCAGCTCGGCGACCTGCTTGGCCGAGGCGGCCTCGAGGCGCGCGCGCCCGGCGCCGGGCCTGGTCTTCAGCGCCGACAGCGCCTGCCCCTCCTCGCGCAGGAGGTGCTCCAGCCGATCGGCGATCCCGGCCAGGGCCGCCCGCAGCGACTTGCCCAGAACCGCTTCGCGCCGATCTTCATCGAGCAGCCGCCCGAGGAGCGCCAGGTGCGCCTCCTCGGCCTCGTGCTCCGCGGCCAGCGCCGCCAACCGCTCGTCCGCGGCCGCCGCCGCGCTGATGCCCGGCGCGGGTGGCGGCGCCACCGCAGGGTCGCGCTCCAACCGCGCCGCCAGATCGCCCATCAGTTTTTCCAGCACGTCGCGCTGGCGTTCCAGGCGGTCCTCCAGATTCTGGTGCGGGTTCTGGATCACCACGTAGAGCGTTCGCGACGAGCCGACCTTCGGTCCTGCGATCTGATCGCGATCGTGCGCCTCGATCCGGTAAGCGATCCGCTCGGCGCCCACCAGGCCGGTGGTGGCCGGATCCCACACCGTCCGCCCCTGCACCGCGCGCCCGCCGGCCCCGTCGCGCAGCGGCACCCGCTGCTCCGGGCGATCGCCGATGCGATAGACCAGCTCGATGGCGCCCAGCCCGAAGTCGTCGCTGGCCGAGTAGCCGATCTCGATCGGCCGCGGCGTCGCCAGCTCCAGCCGATCGGCGGGCCCCAGGATCTCGACGCGCGGCGGGGCGTCGGGCTCCGCGGTCAGGCGGTGGCTGCGCTCCTCGCGGATCGGGCGTCCGAACGGCGGCTCCAGCCAAAATCGATAGCTCCCGTCCTGGGTCAGCGTCAGCTCGGCGGTCAGCGTGTCGCCCGACAGCGCCACCGAGAGCTCGCCCGCCTCGCCCGCCTCGCCGAGCAGCAGGAGCGCGCGGTGGGCCGGGCGCAGCGGGTGGGTCTCGATCCGGACGTGCGTCCCCTTGACCGCCGCGATGTCGCCGGTGGACCCCTCGACCGTGCGGGCGGGAAGGCCGGTGTAGGCCGGATACTCGTAGGTGACGCGAACGTCGCCGACCAGCGGCACCGTGGAGATCGCGGCCCCTTCGAAGCGCGAGGGGCGGTGCACCAGCGTGTGGAGGCCCCGGGCCACCATCGGCCAGGTGGCCATCGCCGCGACCAACCCCGCCGCGATCAGCCCCGACACGGCCAGGGCGCGCACCGCCGGACCCAAGGAGACGAGGCCCCCCGGGGCGACCGGCGCCAGCGCCCCGGCCACCTGCTCGCGGAAGGCCTGCACCAGCGCCGGCGAAGCCGCGCCGCGCGCCTCGGCCGGCGCCGTCGCGAGCTCGGCCCCCGCGAGCTCCACCGCGGACAGCAGATCGCTGGCCATCGCCGGCAGGAGCGCGCCGGTGCGCCGGGCTGCCGCGCGATCGTCGCGCAGCGCGTGCGCGGGGACGAGCACCCCGCGCCCCAGCACCACCAGGGCCAAGGCGCCGGCGAAGCAGGCGGTCACCGTGGGCCAGAAATCAGCGGGACCGACCACCGCCGCCGAAAGACCGAGCGCGAACAGCCCGACCCCCAGCGCCGCGGCGCCGTAGCCCGCCGCCTGCAGGCCCGCGCGCAGCAGGAGCCGCCGCCGCACCGCCGCCAGGAAGCTCTGAATTCCGTCCCGCTCGCTCATCGCCTGCGCCGAATCGTATCAACTTCGGGGCGTCGCGGCCCCCCGAGTCGCCTTTGACGCTTGAGCTTTCCATGAACGTCGGCGCACACCCGCCGGCGGCGCAGCCCTGGTAGTATTCGCGGGCCTTGCTGCCGCCGCCTCTCCCGCCCGGTCTGGGCGGTCCGCCGCGCCTCGAGCCCCCGGGGCCGGCCGAGCGCGCGCGGGCTGGCGCGCAGGCCTTCCTGGCGGCCCACCGCCGGGCCAGCATCGCCGGGGCTGTGGCGCTGGTCCTGCTGGTCTTCTACCCGTTCGTGATCGGCGCCCTGGCGGCCCACCTCTGTGAGAGCCGTCTGTCGGCGAAGCTCGGGCGGGCGGTCACCGTGGCGCACGGCCGCGGCGGCTTCGGCCGGATCGTGCTCGAGGACGTCACCATCCCCGGGGCGGCCGGCGGGCCCCCGCTGGCGACGATCGCGCGCCTCTCGATTCCGTTCGGCGCGGCGCTCGGCCTGCGCAGCACGGTCGAGGTGAGCGGCCTGCGGGTCCACGCGGTGCGCGGCGGCGACGAGGACAACCTCGACGCGATCCTGGCCACCCTCCGCGGCCACGGGCATCACGACGCCGCGGCCCCCGAGGACGGCGAAGCCCCGAGGTCCGAGGGCGGCGGCTCGCGTCTTCCTGACATCACGCTGACCGGCGCCTCGATCGAGGCGCGCGACGAGGGGAGCCACCTGCACGTCGCCATCGCCAGCCTCGACGGCGAGATCCACCCGGGCGTGCGGATGGCGTTTCGCATGCACGCCGTGAACGGCGGCCTGGCCTTCGGCGGCGAGGGCGCCGGGCCGCGCTTCGGCGCCGAGGAGCTCGACGTGGAGACGCCGCTCGCCGGGATGCGCCCCACGGGAATCCCCTCGCTGCGGGTGGCCGGGGGCGAGACCTCGCCGCTGCCGCAGCTGGCGCTCACCGGGATCGCGGGGGTGATCGGCCCGCCGCCGGCGGGCGTCTCCGGCGCGGCCGGCGGTCTGGTGATCGATCTGCGCGGCAGCTACGGGGGCGCGCACGAGGCGCTCTGGACGGCCAAGGGGCACGCCGATCCGGCGCACGGCACCGGCACGCTGGCCCTGCGCGCCGAGCAGTTCTCGCTGGGGCGCATCGCGGACGTGCTCCCCAAGTCGGTGCTGGCGCCCGAGAACACCACCCTCGACGCGGCGCTGGATCTCGACTGGCTGGGGGACGCCGTGAAGTTCGGGGGTGAGCTGGCGGTGGTGGGCCTGTCGCTGCAGAGCGACGCGCTGGCCGCCGATCCGGTCCAGAACGTCTCGCTGGGGATCACCATGCGCGGCACCGTCTATCCGGCGGCGCGCCGGCTGGAGCTGGAGCGGGCCGAGGCGCGGGTGCGCGACGTCACCGCGCGCCTGGCCGGGCACATCGCCATGCCGTCGGGGACGTTCCGCTTCACCAACGGCA
Source organism: uncultured Pseudomonadota bacterium (assembly GCA_963847705.1). Lineage (GTDB taxonomy): Bacteria > Myxococcota_A > Polyangia > Fen-1088 > Fen-1088 > JADGRB01. The sequence goes on from CAWKBC010000030.1 coordinate 432,487, forward strand.
AGTCGCTGAGCGTGGTCCCCGACATCGATCTGCACTTCTCGGTGCCGCGGGTGGCCTGCGCCAAGCTGCTCTCCAGCATCCCGAGCGCGCTGGTGCCGCGCCTGCAGGGGTTCGTGCTGCAGGGGTTCTTCGCCGCCGACGTCGGCGCGAAGATCGACTTCGCCCACCTCGACGACCTCGATCTGACCGGCAAGGTCGGCATCGACGGCTGCAAGGTGGTGAAGGCCCCCGACGACGTCAAGGCGCTGGCCAATCCGGAGACGCTGGTGATCAACGTCGACGTCCCCAAGCTGCCCGGCAGCCCGCCCGGCGAGACCGACACCATCCCGGTGGTGGTCGGCCCCGACAACCCCGACTTCGCGCCCTACGATCAGATCTCGCCCTACCTGGTCGGCTCGATCATGACCACCGAGGACAACGGGTTCTTCAAGCACCACGGCTGGGTCAGCTCGGAGTTCAAGAGCGCGCTGCGCCGCAACCTGCAGGGGGGCGGATTCCGGCTGGGGGCGTCGTCGATCACCATGCAGATGACGAAGAACGTCCTTCTGACCAAGGACAAGACGCTGTCGCGCAAGCTCCAGGAGCTGTTCTTGGTCTGGTACCTCGAACAGGAGCTGCCCAAGGAGCGGATCCTCGAGCTCTATTTCAACGCCATCGAGTTCGGACCGCGCATCTACGGCATCGGCGCCGCCACCCGGCACTACTTCGGCAAGAAGCCGGCCGATCTCACCCCGCTGGAGGCGGCCTTCTTCTCGTCGATCCTGCCGTCGCCCAAGCGGCGCTACGTCCAGTACTGCCACGGCTCCCTGTCCCCGCAGTGGGATCGCTACGTCCGGCGGATCCTGGGCAAGGTGCACGAGCGCGGGCGGATCACCGACGACGAGTACGCCGCGTATTCGGCGCAGCCGTTCGTGTTCGACCGGAGCGAGGCCAGCTTCACCGAGAAGCAGTGCCTCGATTGGGTCAAGAACATGGCGCCGCCCAAGACGGAGCCCGAGACGCCCCCCGATCTCGACGAGGGTGACGCCGACCATGACGGCACCGGCTGGTCGCAGAAGAAGCTGGGGCGGCTGTTTTCACGCGCCGTCGCCCACCACACGCCGGCGGCGCCGGCGTCGAAACCGATCGTCGCGCGCACGCACTGATCGCCGTCGGTTGGTTCTCCTGGTCACCGGGCGCCCTGCGATCGCGGTGCTAGGCTGGGGCGCATGAGCGCATCCTCGGCACGCACAGCCCTGGTGGTGGGAGCCAACCGCGGCATCGGCCTGGCCCTCTGCAAGCGGTTCAAGGTCCTCGGGCGCGAGGTGATCGCCGCCGGCCGCCGCTCGTCGTCGGCGCTCGACGCGCTGGGCGCGCGCGTGGAGCTGGGCGTCGACGTCACCACGGACGCCGGCGTCGCCGCGCTGGCCCAGCGCCTGAAGGGGGTCGTGCTCGACGAGCTGGTCTGCAACGCGGGCATCCTGCGCGAGGACGATCTGGACGGCGTCCACCTCGACGACGTCCGGGCCCAGCTCGAGGTCAACGCGCTCGGTCCGTTGCGGGTGGTCAAGGCGCTGCGCAAAAACATCCGCCCTGGCGGCAAGCTGGCGCTCATCACCAGCCGCATGGGCTCGATCGCCGACAACGGCTCGGGCGGCTACTACGGCTATCGGATGTCCAAGGCCGCGCTCAACGCCGCCGGCATGTCGCTGGCGCGCGATCTGCGCGGCGCCGGGATCGCGGTGGCGATTCTGCATCCCGGCTACGTGCGCACCGACATGACCGAGGGGAGCGGCACCGTCGACCCCGACACCGCCGCCAAGCAGCTGGTCGACCGCCTCGACGCCCTCAGCCTGGAGACCACCGGCACGTTCTGGCACGCCAACGGCCAGATCCTCCCCTGGTAGGGCTCAGCGCGCGGTGAGCCGGACGATGAGCCAGATCGTGCCGAACAGGCCGATGAGGCCCGACCCGAGCTGAAGGCCCCAGCGCTCGAACGCCCGCGGGGCGCGGCGCGCGCAGGCGACGACGATCGGCAGCGCCAGGCCGACCACCAGCAGCTGGCCGAGCTCGACGCCGAGATTGAAAGAGAGCAGGGACAGCAGGAGGCCGCGGCGTGGCAAGCCGATCTGGCGCAGCACCGAGGCGAACCCCAGGCCGTGCACGAGGCCGAAGCCGAACACCAGCAGCCAGCGTCCGTATCTTGCTCGCGGCGCGCGCGGCACCAGGTTCTCGAAGCCGACGTAGGCGACCGAAAAAGCGATGGCCGGCTCGACCCAGCGGGTGGAGAGCCATCCCGGGCGGAGGACCTGCGTGATGAGCGTGAGCGAATGCGCGACGGTGAAGGCGCTGACGATCGCCACCGTGCCGCGCACCGCCTGGCGGGGCGTCGCCGCTTCCGCGACGGCGTTTCCGCGGGTCGACGTTCGCGTCCGGAGCCCGGCGGCCAGCAACAGCGCCATCAGGAACGACAGGTGATCGTAGCCGGTCAGGATGTGCGCCACGCCGAGCCGCAGATAGAGAAGCGCGCTCCGCCAGAGCGGCGCCGGGAGGCGCACGTCGACCGCGATCTCGTGCGCCAGATTGTGGAACACGATCGACGAATCCGAGGGGTCGTCGCTGCCGGCCGCCTCCCCCAAGAAGAGCCGCGTGTAGCTGGCGTGGTACGGATCGTGGTCGAAGAACAGGTCGTAGCGCAGGTGCAGCGTCCGCGCGTCCGGCCCGCAGGCGAAGCGCTCGACGAAGACGGAGATCGGCTCGGGCCCGTTCGACCCTGGTGGCAACGGGGGCGCCGTCGGGTCGGGGCCGAGCGCACTCAGCCGCGGCGTACAGAGGTGCGTCTCCCCCCCGGCACCGGTGGCCGCCACCCGCAGTCCGCCGCGCAGGATCTCCTCCCCGCGCGGCTGCCGATCGCCGAGCAGGCGGGCGAGCTCGAGCGTTCGAATGCGCAGGCGCCAGGTCAGATCGGCGCCGTCGGGGCTCGCGGCGGGATAGGCGATCTCGCCGAACGTCGTGGTCTGCTGGTGGGCGAGGGCGGGCGCGCTGCCACCGACGACCAGCCAGAGCGCGGCTGCAATCGCCGACGGCGCGCGTTTCATCGCGGCCCATAGTAGCCGACAGTCGAGGGCCGGCGCCGCCGCTGGTCGCGCGGCCCGTTAGCCGGCGCGCGCGACCGGCGTGGCGCGGCGATGGCGCCGCGGCATCTGTATCACCAGGACGGTGGCGTCCTCGGTGGCGCGTGCGTCCGAGCCGAGCAGCGCGCCGCAGATGCTCTCCGAGCCGTGACGCGCCCGCGCCAGGCGCTCCAGGAGCGCGTGCTCTCCCAGCTGATCACCCGCGGTGGCCAGGCGATCGGTGATGCCGTCGGTGACCAGCACCAGCGCGTCCTCCGGCGCCAGCTCGACCGACGTCTCCTGATAGACCTGCGCCGACAGGATCCCCAGCGCCAGCCCCACCGCGTGCGGGAGCTCTTCCGCGCCGCCGGCCGCGCGCTTGACGAAGGGACCGAGGTGCCCCGCGCTGGCGATCTCCGCCCGTCCGGTCACCACGTCGATGCGCACGCAGATGGCGGTCACGAAGCGATCGTCGATCCGCTGCGCGACGATCCAGTCGTTGAGCGCCGCCAGCACCGCGCCCGGCGCCTCGCCGCGCGCGATCGTCTGGCGCAAGATCCACCGCAGGCTGCTGACCGGCGCCGCCGCGCTCGGTCCGTTGCCGCAGACGTCCGCCATCACCACGGTGACCCGTCCGTCGCGCTGCTGGATCACCTCGAAAAAGTCGCCGCCGTTCCCCGCCGGCGCTGATTGCTTGGCGGCGACGTTCAGCCGGCTCCAGGTCGGCAGATGAATCGGCGCACCGGCACGCGCCCCCTCGCGAACGACACCCGCCGCAGCCACCATGTTCCCCCTCCCCGCTTCTTCCATCTCAGCCATAGAACGCCTACCCCCCGCCAGAATTTCCGGTCCCAGCCGTCGTCACGATGCGTACAAGCTATCTCAACCATTTACAGGTTTAAAGACTAAAAAACTGTATTTTACGTTAACATTTAATCAAGGCGAATTTGTTTCGGGCAGGCTGAGACCGAAACCGCAAGAGTATCCCCGGCTTCGCCCCGGAGAGCGGCGCCGTGAGGCGACGGTGAGCGGAGCGAACCATGCCGGTCGACGTGGCGCCGGAGGCGGCCCAGCCCAGGAGGGCGCGTGACGCCACGAGGTGGCGCCCAAAGGACGACTACTTGAGGACGAGCTTGCCGCTGAGCTCGATCCTCTGGGAGGACGACCCCACCAGCAGCTCGAACGTTCCCGGTTCAGCCCGCCATGCTTTGGTCGCCACGTCGAAGTAGGACAGCGCGCGCCGGTCGAGCAGCAGCTGAACCCGCTTCGTCTCGCCGGGCGCGAGCTCGACCTTGGCGAACCCCTTGAGCTCCTTCGGCGGTCGAGGCACGGGCGCGTGGCGATCGCCGACGTAGAGCTGCGCGATCTCCGCGCCCCCGCGCCTGCCGATGTTGGTGACGTCGAAAGAGACCGTCACCGGCGCATCGCCGGCCATCGCCTCGGGAGTGATCTTCAGAGCGCCGTATTTGAAATGCGTGTACGAGAGGCCGTGGCCGAAGGGGAAGAGCGGCTTTCCGCCCGTCTTGTCGAAGTGCCGGTAGCCGAGAAAGACACCTTCTTTGTAGGCGATCCTCTTGTTGGCATCCGGGTAGTAGCTGGCGGCGACCGCGCTGTCTTCGAACCGGCGCTCGAACGTGACCGGCAATTTCCCCGATGGGTTGACGTCGCCCAGAAGCACCTCGGCGAGCGCCGTGCCCCCTTCTTGACCGGGATACCAGCTCTCGATGACGGCCGGAACCTGGTCGATGAAGCGGGTCATGTCGACGCCGCCACCGGACGTCAGCGCGACGACCAGGCGCTTGTTGGCGGCGCGAACGGCGGCGATGAGCTCGTCCTGGCCCGCCGGGAGCTGAAAGGTCCGGTCGTACCCTTCGCTCTCGGTCATCGGCTCGAAACCGGCGGCCACCACCACCACGTCGGCGCGCGCGGCCAGGTCCTTCACCGCCGGATCGACGAAGGCGTCGGCGCGGCGCACGCCCAGGCCGACGCGCGCGTGGTGATCGCCGTGGAGGTACTCGAAACGGATGGCGTAGGCCTGTCCCGCCCGGAGCGGCAGCGACGCAAAATTGATGGGCTGCGGCCCGCGCGCGCGATCGAGCAAGAGCTTGCCGTCGACGAAGAGCCGGTACTCGTCGAGACCGTAGCTGAAGGCGGCGAAGCGATACTCGCCCGAGGTCGGCGCAATGAACGCGCCGGTCCAGCGCGCCGACGATTGCTTGCGTGCGCCGGTCGGCCAGAAGTTGGGTTTGTCCCAGGCAAAGTTGACGTGCTCGTCGATGCGCGTGAGCACCGGCGCGCCCGCCAGCGCCGGATCGTCGAAGTACTCGCCCTTGAGCCCGGGCTTCGCCCGCTTTCCGTCCTGGGTCGGGGCGGTGACGAACTCGGTCGTGTCGAAGATCTCCGCCAGCGTGGGGACGCCGTGGTGGACCAGCACGGTGGCGCTGCCGCGCAGCGCGTCTGCCAGCCCTTGCAGGAAGCTGGTCGCCGCCAGGGGCCGCACCTGCGCGCTGCCGCCGCCGACGGGGATTGCCGGGTAGGCGTTGGGGCCGATGAGCGCCACGGTCTTCAGCTTCTTCCTGTCGAGCGGCAGCAGCTCGCCGTCATTCTTGAGCAGCACCAGGCCGGCGCGGGCCGCCTCGAGCGCCACCGCGCGCCCCTCCTCGTTGTAGAGCGAGAGGCCGGGGTCGACGGCCGGGCGATCGAGCCAGCCGAAGCGAATCGCGGTGCGCAGGATCCGCCTGACCTTGTCGTCGATCGTCGCCTGCGAGACCTTGCCAGCCTTGATGGCTGGCAGCAGCGTCTCGCGGTTCATGAAGGTCGCCGAGGGCATCTCGAGGTCGAGGCCGGCGTTGGCGGCGGCGACGCCGTCGTAGGTGGCGTCCCAGTCGGACATGACGACGCCGTCGAAGCCCCACTCCTTCTTCACGAGGCCCTCGACGAGCGCGGCGTTCTCCGTCATGTGGAGGCCGTTCACCAGGTTGTACGAGGTCATGAGCGCGCCGACGTGCGCCTCTTTGACCGCGGCCTCGAAGGCCGGCAGATAGATCTCGCGCATCGTGCGCTCGTCGAGGTCGGAGCTGGTGTGGTGGCGATCGACCTCCGAGTTGTTGCCCAGGAAGTGCTTGATGGTGGCGCTCACCCCTTCGCCCTGCATCCCCTCGACGTACCCGACGGCCATCCGCGCCGCCAGGAACGGATCCTCCCCCAGGTATTCGAAGTTCCGGCCGCACATCGGGGCGCGGTAGATGTTCACGCCCGGCGCCAGCATGATCTGGACGCCGCGTGCGCGCGCGTCGCGCCCGATCATCGCGCCGACGCGGTGGGCGAGCGTCACGTCCCAGCTGGCGGCGAGGCCAATTCCAGCCGGATAGGCGGTCGAGGGGCCGACGTTGCGGACGCCGAACGGCCCGTCTGCCATCCGGAAGGCCGGCAGCCCCAGTCTTTTCACCGCCCGGATGTAGAAGCCGTCGGCGCCCCCCAGATAGTCGATCTTCTCGTCCAGCGTCATCTTGGCCAGCAACGCCTCGGCGCGCTCATCGATCTCGGCGGTGGTGGGGCTCGGGGTGGCGGTCACAGCGGCGGCTTTCGTCTGGAGGGCCCCGAGGTCGATGACGACGGCGACGGCAACGGCGGTGGCGCTGCCGAGAACGATCGGCCACATCGGGCGGAAAATCATCGCCGCGAACGTAGCATGCAGATCACGCCGCGCGGGAGATCGTGGTGCTTCCGGTCGCGCGCCAAATCTTCGCCCCAAGGAATCAAATTTCGGTCTGGATTTGTCCCAACATTCGGATTCGTTCAGACCCAGCGTGCCAGGATGTAACGAAGATCCCGTTTGGCGGACAACGACAGGCCACCCACCAGGGGGACCAGAACACAGGGATACTCGTTCACCTGCCGTTCTGCACGCGCCTCCGGCGGACCCGTCCCCGAACGGGATTAAAAATGAAACGCGCGTCGGACCGCTTTACGCGGCTTTCTTCTGCTTCTTTGCGCGGCGGGCTTCGCGGTACTTCTTGATTTGGGCCTTGGGGATGTCCTTGTGCTTCGCACAAACCATTCCGAAGACCGGCGCAGCAGGGTTCTTGCATCCGGGAACCGGGCAGAGCTGCTTCGGTCCCTTCCTCCGGGGCTTCCTGCCCAGGTCGAGGCCAGCGGACAGCATCTTGGGTGGCCGGCCGGGTGAGCGTTTGCCCCCCAGCGCGTTCTCGACGGCCACGCGCGCGCGATCCAGCGCCTGACGTTCCATCAGGGAGCTGAGTTGATTGGCAAAATCTTCGATCAGAGTACGGATTGTCATCGGCGCGGATAATAGGCCCATAATTTGGCAGCAAACAAGTGTTTGTAAAACGCAAGAGGGCGATTTTTAACTTCGGGCTCCCTCGTCACCGCCACTTGATCGTCGCCTTGGTCGGCATTTGCAGATTGCCAGCCGCACCGAATCGACGGAGATGTTGCGGTTCTCAGCGCCGAAATTGCGCTGTTTCCGCAGGTCCAGCGCTGTTGCGCGCAGAGGAGCGTGGACGTACGCAAATGTGAAAAAGTTTGCCTGTCCTTTCCGAATCAGGTTGCGCCTCAATCCGGTCTCGAATCGTACGAAACGACAACCTCACGCAATGAGCTATGGCGCGTTTCGGAGCGCGGGGGCTGGTGGTCGCAATTCGGTATGCATAAACGACCTGCATCAGATTTCTGATGTTCAACGCGCGCTTGACCGCCCCGGGCGCGGTCAACCGTCCCGATCGATCGCCGTCACGCCGATCCGATCGGCGGTGGCGCGCGCAGCGCAGGTGACGGCGATCAGTGCCCCGCCAACCCGCGCCCCCCGATGGGGGGGAGGCGCTGGCGGCCTGCGTTCAGGCGATCGACAAGGCGCAGTTCTTGGTCGAGCCCGGCGCGCCGGCCGTCTCGGACCTGCTCCAGCGCGCGCGGCCGGATGAGGACCAGGCGAGCTCCGCGCTGGGGCTCGCCTGGTTTGGCGGTGGCAATCCCAAGGCCCGCTTCAACGCCGGCTACGGCGATCGGCGGATGCCCTCCACCACCGACAGCACGGACATGACGAAATGGCAGAACGTGCCCACCGAATTCGACCAGAATCCCGAGGAGTTTCAGATTCTCTACGACTGGGTGGCCCAGGGGGCGCTCGACAACTGACCCCGCGCGGCCCGCCTTGCCAGGGGCTTGCGAGGGGGGTTGAAAATGAATATCAATAGCGGTATCGATTAGGACCGGTCAGGGAGCAGTCATGCGCGGCAATTCGTCCATCACTCGCAGTCGATCGCCCGGGTCTCTCCACGCGTTCTTCCTGAGCGGGACCGCTGCGTTGGTCCTCAGCGCCACGGGATGCGGCACCCCCGGGGCGGTCAGCGGCGCGCCGGCAGGCGGCTTTACCGCCCAGGCTTCGGCCGCCACGCCCGAGCGCGCGCACATCCAGGCCGTCTACCAGAGCCATTGCGGCTCCTGCCACACGCCCGTCGCTCCGGGGAGCGAGCCGTCTGACCGGCTGGAAGCCGAGCTCGAACGCCACCACAAGCGCACGCGGTTGACCGAGGCGGAGTGGGCCGGCCTCGACGCGTTTCTGGCCCGCCCGTAGCCACGGCGGCCGGGCGAGCGGCGGCAACGCTGCGGCGCCCGCGCTAGGCTGAGCGTCGATGTTGGTCCCGCCGTCGTCCACATTGCGGTCGCCGCCGCCGGTCCCGCTGGCCCAGCGCCTGAAGGCGAGCGCCACCCATTCGGCGCGCGCGCTGGGGTTGGTCTGGCGGTCGGCGCCCGGCGGCGTGGTGGTGCTGGCCGCCTTCACGCTGGTGGCGGCGGCGCTGCCACCCTTCGTCGCCTACGTCGGCAAGCTGATCATCGACGCCGTGATCGCGGCGCGCGCGGCGCTGCCGGGCCTCGCACGTCAGGCGGCGCTCTCGCACGCCGTGCGGCTGGTCGGCGTCGAGCTGGCGGCCGTGGTGGTGATGGCGGGGGCCGAGCGGGTGCTGGGCCTCGTTCGCCAGCTGGTCGGGTTGCGGCTGGGCATCGACCTCAACGTGCAGATCCTGGAGAAGGCGCAGCGGCTCGAGCTGCGGCAGTTCGAGGATTCCGAGTTCTACGACAAGCTGACGCGCGCGCGGCGCGAGGCCTCGACGCGGCCGTTGTCGCTGATTCAGAGCAACTTCCAGGTCCTCCGCAACGCGCTGACGCTGGCGGGCTACGCGGCGCTCTTGATTCGTTTTTCCCCCTGGATGGCGCTGGCCGTGCTGGTGGCGACGGTGCCGGCGTTCGTCGCCGAGGCGCGCTTCTCCGGCGCGGCGTTTCGGCTGCGCAACTGGCGCTCGCCCGACTCGCGGCGGCTCACCTACCTCGAATACGTGCTGGCCAACGATGAGCACGCCAAGGAGGTGAAGCTGTTCGGCCTGGGGCCGCTCTTGCTCGAGCGCTATCGCCGGCTGGCCGAGTCGTTCTTCGCCGACGATCGGCGGCTGGCGATCGGGCGCGCGGGCTGGGGCTACGCGCTGTCGCTGCTGAGCACCGCCGTGTTCTATGGCTCGTACGCCCTGATCGTCGCCGAGACGGTGCGCGGGCGGCTGTCGCTGGGCGACATGACGCTGGCGCTGGTGGCGTTCCGTCAGGGGCAGCAGAGCTTCCAGGCGGTGCTGTCGGCGCTGGGCGGGATGTACGAGGACACGCTCTACATGTCGAATCTGTTCGACTACTTCGCGATCCCGACCGACGCGCCCAGGGCGATGGGGCCGCTGGCGGTGGTGCGCGCGGAGGAGGGGATTCGCTTCGAGGGTGTCGGCTTTCGTTATCCCGACTCCGCCACCCTCGGCGCTCCGTCGGCGTCCGGCGAGGGCGAACGCTGGGCGCTGCGGGACGTGAACCTCTTCATCCCCAAGGGGCAGAGCCTGGCGCTGGTCGGAGAGAACGGCGCCGGCAAGACCACGTTCATCAAGCTGCTGGCGAACCTCTACCAGCCGACCGAGGGGAGCGTGCTGCTCGACGGGCGCGATCTGCGCACCTGGGACGAGGCGGAGTTGCGCCGCCGCATCGGCGTCATCTTTCAAGACTTCAACGAGTACCAGCTGGCGTTGCGCGAGAACGTCGCCTTCGGCAGCGCCGAGCACATGGACGACGACCTGCGCGTCGGACGCGCGGTCGAGCGGGGTGGCGCCAAGGAGCTGGCCGCAGGCCTCGCCGCGGGCCTCGACACGCAGCTCGGACGCTGGTTCTCGGGCGGCGTGGAGCTGTCGGGTGGGCAGTGGCAGAAGGTGGCGCTGGCGCGCGCCTTCATGCGCGACGAGGCCGACATCCTCATCCTCGATGAGCCGACCGCCGCGCTCGACGCCGAGGCGGAGCACGCCGTGTTCCAGCGCTTCCGCGCGCTCGCCGTGGGACGGACGACGATCCTGATCTCGCATCGCTTCCCCACCGTGCGGATGGCGGAGCGGATCCTGGTGCTGGAAGCGGGGCGCGTGGTCGAGGATGGCACGCACGCTGCGCTGGTCGCCGCCGGCCGCCGTTATGCGCGGATGTTCCAGCTGCAGGCCGCCGGCTATCTGTAGGTCGCCGTCAGCCCCGCGACCGGCGGCGCAGCTCCCTCTGCAGCGGCGCGGCTCCATCAAATGAGGAAGCGCCGCAGGCCATGCCCGCCCTTCACGAAGATGGCGAAAGGCCTTGAATCGCTTCGAACCTACATCTCCGTCGGTGTGTGAAGAACATGGGAGTGGAAGCGGGAGCGGCGGCAGGTGAACACCTTCGGCACGCAGCCGAACAGCGCGGACATCACCGGCCCGCTGCCGGGGCTGTAGTCCGCCTTCAAGCGGCTTTGGGCCCGCCGGCGAACAGGCTGTGCCGTTCGACCAGCTTGCGGACGAAGATCTCGGCGTAGTCGCCGGGGACGGTATGGACGATCGAGGGGCGCGGTGCCAGACGGCGCACCAGCGCCTCGAACCGGGGCGTCGCCGACAGGAGCCGCGCGCCCAGCTCTTTCTCCACGACGGCGAAGCGCAGCGCCGACGACGCCAGCGCCAGGTGCCCGAGGCCGAACCCTTCGGCTGCGATCACGCCGGCGGCGATCGCCTCTTCGTAGCGGCCGGTGATCGCCGCCAGCGCCTCGGCCGCCGCCGCTTGCTCCTCCGGGGACGGCGCGATGAAGAGCCGGTACTGGGCGTTCGAGAGATCGTCGGCCACCGCCACCCAGGCCCGCTGGCGCGCGCGTTCGAAGGGATCGGTCCCCAGCAGCGACGGCGGGTGCGTCTCATCGAGGAACTCGATGATCGCCTGCGACTCGAACAGCGGCTGGCCGTCGACCAGCAGCACCGGCACCTTCCCGCGCGGCGAGAGGGCCAGGAACCAGTCGGGCTTGGCCCTTGAGATCGATGTAGCGCCGCTCGAAGGGGACGCCTTTTTCGTGCATCATCGCTGCCGCGCGGTGCACGTAGGGGCAGAGCGTGTGGCTCACCAGCTCCAGCTTCATGACGGCCAGTATGACTCAGGCAGTGACTCGAGCCCGACGGCTCGTCGCCCCGCTGCTCGCGCTGGGGTTCGCGGCCTGTGCCCGGCAAGGCAGCGTCGCCGCCGGGGCCGACGTCTTGACCGAGCACAATGACGGCGCGCGCTCGGGCGCGACGCTGGTCGAGACCGCGCTCAAGCCGCCGCTCGTCGCGGGTGGCGCCTTCGGGCGGCTCTTCGAACGCGACGTCGAGGGCGGCATCGTCGCGCAGCCGCTGGTCCTGCACGGGGTGCCGACCGCCGGCCAGGGCCGTCGCGATCTCCTGCTGGTGGCGACGGAGACCAACTGGGTCTATGCCTTCGATCTCGATGACACCAGCACCGATCCGGCGACCCCGCCGGTCGCAAAGCGGCAACTGCAGCCCAGCGGGCGGGTCGTCCCCGCGATCTGCGGCGAGACCCCCTCGCAGCGGGTCGGCATCACCAGCACCCCCGTCGTCGACGCCGCCACGCGGACGCTCTACGCGGTCGCGCGCAACGCCGCCGATCACCAGTACTACCTGCACGCGCTCGATCTGACCGCCGATCTGGGCGACCGGCGCCCGCCGGTCCGGATCGCGCCGGTCTACCGGAGCTCGCCGCAAGGCCCCGGCCTCAGGTTCAACGCCGACTGCCAGCGCAACCGGCCGGCGCTCCTTCTCTTGAACGGCGTCATCTACGTCGCCTTCGGCAGCCTGGCCTGCGACCGCGACTGCCCGGACGGCACCCCTTACCGCGGCTGGGTGGCCGGCTACCGAGCGGCCGATCTGGCCGAGGTGGCGGTCTTCTCGACGGGCGCCGATGGCGGGCGCGCCGGGATCTGGCAGGGGGGGAGCGGTCCCGTCGGCGTGGGCGATCGAATCTACGTCATGACCGGCAACGGCCCGGGCGCGCTCGGCGACGCCTTCGTCGCCCTTCAGGTCTCCGACGCGCCGCCAGGACTGGCGCTGGCGGCCGCGCATCAGCCGCCCAATCACGACACGCTCGATCGCACCGACAGCGATCTCGGCTCGGGCGGCCCGCTCTGGCTGCCCCCCGGCCTCGTCGTGGGCGGCGGCAAGGAGGGGCGTTACGAGGTGCTCGACGCGCGCACGCTCGCGCTCTCCCAGGATCAGTCGGCGCTCGACCAGGCCGAGGGCTTCCAGGCGTTCGTGAACTCGTACCACGCCGATCCGCGCGCACCCGCCTGCGCGACGCAGCCGCGCTCGCTCTTCCCCACGAACTGCGACACCGGCACCGTCCCCGGCTGCTACGTCGCCGGCACGCGCTACCAGAACGGCGAGGACTGCGGGCCCAACGTCAACGGCGGTCCCGTCTTCTGGTCGGCGGCTGGCCCCGGTTACGGGCTCGTCTATCAGATGGCGGGGCGTGACTATCTCAAGGCGTTTCGCTACGACAGCGCGACCCACCACCTCGCCGAGCGACCGTTCCTCACCTCGTCCGTCCGGGCGGTCGAAGGGATGTCGGGCGGGTTCAGCTCGCTCTCCGCCGACGGCGCGCGCGACGCCATCCTCTGGGTGTCGTACCCGCTCGGCGATGGACAGTGGCAGAACGTGCCGGGGCGGCTGGCGGCGTTCGACGCCGCCACGCTGGGCGAGCTGTGGCACGACGACGGCGGCTACCTGTTCGCCAAGTTCACGCCGCCGACGATCGCCAGCGGGCGCGTCATCCGGGCGACGCTGTCGGGCAAGGTCGTGGTCTACGGCCTTCGCGCGGACGCCGCGCCTCGGTCGTTCGTCAGGCGCGCGTTCGACGGTCTGGCGGCGCTGTTCCGGCCGCGCCCGTTTGCGCTTCCCGCGCCGGTCGGGCGCGCCGCGGTCGACGATAAGTACCGGCTGTCGGGCGCCGAGAGCGGCTTCTTGGGCCGGCCGGAGTTCGACGCCCGCCCGGTTCAGGACGCCGCTGCCGGATGGTACCGGGACTTTCAGGGCGTCATCATCGGCGACGTGCCGTCGACGGTCTCCGTGCGACACTACCTGCGCGCGCCGTCACCGGTGCCGGGGCGGCATCCCTGGCTGGGGCTGGGGACGCCGTTCAGCTCGTCCATCTACTGGTCGCCACCCACAGGTGCGCACATCGTGACCGGCGATATTCGCGACAGCTGGCTCGCCCAGGGCGGCCCGACCGGCCCCCTCGGCTATCCGGTCGCCGACGAAGAGCCGGCGCCCGGCGGTGGGCGGGTCGGCCGGTTCGCCGGCGGGACGATCACCTGGACGGTCGCATCGGGCGCGATCCTGCAGCTCGGCGCGGCAGGTCGGCGGTAGCCAGATCGCCGAAGCTGGCAGGCGAGCCGCTGCCAGCCCCGCCGGACACCCATCTTCACGATGGGTAAGTCGCGCGCCCCCCGAAGCCCGTTTCTCTCGGTCGTTTTCCTCTTCTTGCTGGCTGCCTGTGCGGGGGTCAAGCAGAAGGCGACCGGCACCGACGCCGCGGTGACGGGCACCGGAGGCGCTGGTCCCGCGACCTCGGGGAGCGGCGGTTCGGGGGCGACCGGGTCGGGCGGCTCCAGCGCGACGGGCGGGGCGATCGGCACCGACGCCGGCGCCTCGGACGCCGCGTGTGTCCCGACCGTCACCACCTGCACGCAGCCGGGCGGCACCTACTGCGGAAAGATCGGCAACGGATGTCCCGGCGGCTCGGTCGATTGCGGCGCTTGCCAGAGCGGCTACACCTGCACCAACGGGATCTGCATCGGCGGCGCGAGCTGCCCGGCGATCGCCTGCGGCGACTACTGCGGCAGCATCGGGGATGGCTGCGGGCGTGCGTTGACCTGTGGCAGCTGCTCGTCGAGCAACCAGTGCAACTCGGGGATCTGCGCTTCCCCCGGCTGCGTGCCGCTCACCTGCAACCCATCCTCCGGGACACAGTACTGCGGCAAGATCGGCGACGGCTGCGGCGGGACCCTCGATTGCGGCGGCTGCCCGGGCGGCGCGGCCTGCGGCGCGGGCGGCGTCGCCAACCTCTGCGTCGATCCGAACTGCACGCCGGTCACCTGCAGCCCGATGGGGGGCCAGTACTGCGGGACGATCGGCGACGGCTGCGGCGGCGTGCTCAGCTGCGGCACCTGCAGCAACGGCATGACCTGCGGCGCCGGCGGAACGGCGAACGTCTGCCCCGGCTCGTCGACCGGCGGCGGCTGCACCGGGCTGCAATGCCAGGTCGCGACCTGCACCGGGACGGCGACCACCTCGCTCTCCGGCAAGGTGTACGACCCGGCCGGCAAGGTCCCGCTCTACAACGTCACCGTCTACGTCCCGAACGCGGCGCTCGACGCCATTCCGGAGGGCGTCTCCTGCGACAAGTGCAGCGCGCAGGTCTCGGGTCACCCCGTCGCCGCCGGGCTGACCGACGCGACGGGCGCCTTCCACCTGACCGGCGTCCCGTCGGGAACCAACATCCCGCTGGTCATGCAGGTCGGCAAGTGGCGGCGCCAGGTCACCGTCCCCACCGTCACCTCCTGCGTCGACAACCCGCTCACCGACGTCAACTTGACGCGGCTGCCACGCACGCAGTCGGAGGGGCACATGCCCAAGATCGCCGTCACCACCGGCGGCTCCGACGCCATCGAGTGCTTCCTGCGCGAGATTGGCATCGCCGACAGCGAGTTCACCACCGACGCGGGGAGCGGGCGGGTGAACCTCTACGTCGGCGGCGACGGCCCGGGGAACGGGCAAGGGACGGCCAGCTTCTCGGCCGCGCTCGGGGGCGCCGCCTTCCCGGACGCGCAGACGCTCTGGTCGAACACCACCAAGCTGCTCGGTTACGACATCCTCATGCACTCCTGCGAGGGGGGGCAGTACCCCGACGCCAAGAAGCCCTACATCGCCAACATCAAGAAGTACGCCGATTCGGGCGGGCGCCTCTTCAATTCCCACCTGCACTTCTACTGGCTTCGCAACGGGCCCACGCCCTGGCCGACGACGGCGGTCTATCTCGGGGCTCAGAATGATTTTCCGAAGCCGCCGGCGAGCGTGACCGCGACGATCGACACCAGCTTCCCCAAGGGCGCGGCGCTGGGACAGTGGATGACCAGCACCGGCGCGACGACCACGCCCGGATCGATCGCCCTTTACGGCAGCCAGCACTCCGTGCAGTCGACCATGGCTCCGACCTCGCAGCAGTGGCTCTACATCCCCGCCAACACGGTCTCCGGCGTGGCCGCCCCGTCGGTTCAGTATCTGACGATCAACACGCCGGTCGAGGCGACGCCCGACAATCAATGCGGGCGCGTCGTGCTCACCGACATCCACGTGAAGAACGCGCCGCCGCCCGGGGGCGGCAGCAGCGACGACTCCGATCCCAAGTATCAGTTCCCCGGCGGCTGCAAGGCGACCGGCCTCTCCGGGCAGGCCAAGGCGATGGAGTTTCTGTTCTTCGATCTCTCCGCCTGCATCCAGCCGGATTCGAGCACGCCGGAGCCGCCGGTGGTGCCGCCCCCCGGCGCGCCGAGCTCGCCGCCCACGGCCACCACGCAGCCCCCGCCGGTGCCGCCGCCGCCGCCACCGCCGCCGCCGATCGTCATCGACAAGCCCTGATGATGTTATAGGGGGGCATGCGCGAGGCGCGTCCCCCGCTCGTTCGGTGCTGGTCGGCTCACCTCATCGTTGTGACTGTTTGCTGCGCGGCCGCTGTTTGCGGCGCAACGGGGCGCGTTCGGGCTGCCGATTTGCTGGCGCCCGCGCGGCCGGCCGCGACAGCGCCAGCGACAGCCAACGCTCCCGCGACGGTGGCCGCGTCCGCGACTGCTCCCGCAACGGTGGTCGCGCCCGCGACTGCTCCCGCAACGGTGGCCGCGAACGCGAAGGCGAAGGCGTTGCAACGTTACAGCCTCACCGTGCGCGGCGGCGTCAGTCTGGGCGCCTACGAGGGCGGCATCAACTGGGCGTTGCTGCGGGTGCTCGAGGGTGACCCGGGCGCGTCGCTGACGACCGTCACCGGCGCCTCGGCCGGCAACATCAACGCCTTCCTGAGCGCTGTCGAGTGGTGCCAGAACCCGGCGCGCTCGGCCGCGGAGTCGCCGCGCGACAACCTGTTCTGGAAGGCGTGGATCCCGGTCGGGATCCATGGCCTGTTTCCGCGCGGCCAGGCCCAGGGGTATGCGCCCGGTGATGGTCTGTTCGCGCGCGGGGCCTTCGCCCCCGCCGAGGCGACGCTCCGGATGGCGCTCGACGACGGGACGCGTTTTCCGGGAGGCTGTCCGCTGACGGTGGGGGTGACGGTGACGCGCATTCGTCCCGCGGACATCGTCATCAAATCGGCCGACGCGCAATCCGGCAGCGACGGGATTCACATCCCCACGCAGCGGTTCGTCTCGACGTTCGGCCTGGAGACGGGGCCGGCCGGTCTGCGCTTCCGGCAACTGGCCGAGCATGATCACCAGATCGGCGAATACCTGACGCTGCCGACCAAGGATGGCGCCGGCCTGGTGAGCGACGATCAGGTCCTCGACATCATCCACGCCTCCAGCGCTTTTCCCGTGGCGTTCGGACCGCAGGTGATCCGCCACTGCCCCGAAGATGGTGAGGGCGGCGGCCGCGGCCGGGGTCGCGCCGGCTGCGCCGCGGTGGCCGATCAGTTCATCGACGGCGGCGTGTTCGACAACGTTCCGCTCGGGCTGGCGGTCAGCCTGACCGGACAGATCCTGGCGCCGGACGACGCGGAGCAGGTGCACTACGTCTACGTCGATCCCGACCACGCGCGGTCCTACAGCCAGGCGCCGCCGCCGCCCGAGCGCCCGGAGACCAAGCGGGTGGGCCTCTCGACCACCTTCGATTTCATCTCCACCTTCGTCGCCGTCTCGGAGCAGTACGAGCTGCAGACGGTCGCGCGCTACCTCTACAAACCGACCGACGGGCGCCTGCCGAACGGCGAAAAGCTGCCGCCCCCGACGCCGCTCCCCCGGCTCAGCTCCCGGTTTCATCCGCTGATGGGCTCGTATCTGGCCCACTTCGGGGCCTTCTTCGCGGAGCCGTTCCGCGAGCACGACTTCTACGTCGGCGTCTACGACGGCCTGGTCAACGCCGCGCGCGAGCAATGGAAGATCGACGCCGCCGATCGGCAGTTGAGCGAGGATGAGGCGAGCCACCTGGTCGGCAGCGTGCGCGCCTTTCATGACCGGCTGGGGCTGTCGGCGCCGCGCGCGGCCGCCGCGTCGTACATGGTCCGCCGCCTGCTCGACGCCGAGCTGGCGCAGGCGGTCGCGCCGGAGGTGGGCGCGCGCCTGCGGCGGCAGGCCGACGCCGCAGGTGGCACGCTGGACACCTGGTTGAAGGCGCGCGATCAGCTGGCCGAGGAGGACTCGCCGCCGCGCATTCCGTTGCTGCGCGTGCTGGTCGACGTCCTCTCCTGCGAGAGCCAGGCCGGGACGAAGCCGCCCGGGTGCGGGCCGCACGACAAGCCGGTCGACGAGCAGAGCCTGACCGACGTCGTCGATCATCTGCGCGTGACCCTCGGCGCCGACGAGGTGAAGTCCGACCTCTACTTCACCGACACCGACGAGCGCGGGTTCCTGCGGCGGCCGGACAAGTGGCTGCAGAACGCCGAGATCGACGCCGCCGAGCGGCTCGATCAGATCGAGCACATCGACGGCTACCCGCTCGGCGAGCACCTGACCGCGGGCGCACAGATGGTGCTCGAGACCGAGCCGTTGCGGCCGCTGACCCCTCTCGATCTCGACCCCTCCAGCATCCCCGATCGCCGCCTCACGCCGGTCCGACTGCTCTTTCACCTGCTCCCCTACGAGGTCTCGGGCGACTTCGTCCACTCCGGCTGGCGCGTCAGCTATCGGCCGACGTTCGGGCTGGCCGGGGGACCGCTCGCGCTCATCACGCCGATCTCCCCCTGGATCTGGCAGCGCAGCACGCACCAGACGTTCCAATCGGTCGGCCTCGGCCTCTTCGCGGCGATCGACAGCTTCTTGCTGACGGGCGTGGAGGCCTTCCCCAAGGTGCAGTGCGCCTGGTTCGCCCAGGACTGCAGCTTCGGTGGCGAGGTGGGCGCCTACTTCATCGCCGGGAAGCTCCGCCTCGGCGCCGGGGTCGACAGGTTTGCGGGCGCCGGTCAGCTCGACAGCTGGATCGCGCAGGTCGGCCTCGCCGACATCAACGGCCTCATCTACTGGGGCGTGCGGCACGCCGTGCAGTGAGCGCGCGCGGCGGCCGCCGTCAGTCGCGCGGGTGGATCTTCACGTCGTAGGGGTGCGGGCGCCCCTCTTCGCGCTCGATCCAGTTCTTGAGGCTCATCAGAAAGACCGCCCACTTGGTGCTGCAGTGGTGCATGAACTCGACGGGGTCCTTCCACCCCGCGTGCGTGAACAGCACGTAGGTCTCGGGCCCTTTTTCCAGCAGGCGAAACGTCAGCTGCGTTCCGATCCACTCGGGCGGGCCCCCCTCGCACTGCCAGCGCACCACCTCGCCCGGCTTCGACTCGATGACCCGCATGTCGAAGCCATCTTCGTTGCGGCCCCTCTCGGGTCGAACCTTCACCACTCCCCCCACGCTCGTCTCACCGCTGGTCCCTGTGATCCACCAGTGCGACAACCCCGTGGTCGTGGCGATGGCGTCGTAGACCTTGGCGGGCGAGCCTTGCATCCCCACCCTGTGCAGAATATCGGGCATCCAATCTCCTCAGCTCACTATAACGTCGGCGGTCGCGGTCAATTCCTGTTGCGGCGCCGTGTCACAGAGCTGGCGCGGGCCGTTGTGTCATGGTCGCCAACCTGGGAAGGCGGACGCCGGCCGGCAATCGTCTGGCGGCTGATTCGCGCTTATTCTCGACAGCCATGGCGCTGCAGATCGAAGAGCTGAACGACACCAACTGCAAGACCTACTTGTTGACCGCAGGCGACGAGGCGGCGCTGGTCGACCCGGTGCGCGAGCGGCTCGACACCTATCGCTCGCTGCTCGGGCGGCGCGGACTCAAGCTGCGGATGGTGCTGGAGACCCACATGCACGCCGATCACCTCATGTTCAATCGCGCGGCCAAGGATCTGCTCGGCGCGACGATGGTCATGCACCGCGAGAGCCCGAGCCCCCTCGTCGATCGCCACGTCGACGACGGCGACGTGCTGGCGCTGGGGGGCGAGCGGATCGAGGTGCTGCACACGCCGGGGCACACGCCGGACTCGGTCTGCTATCGGGTGGCGGGGGCGGTGCTGACCGGTGACACCTTGCTGGTCGGCGGGTCGGGGCGCACCGACTTCCCGGGCGCGGATGCCGGGCAGCAGTACGACGCCGTTCATGGCCGCCTGTTCACGCTCCCCGACGACACGGTCGTCTGGCCGGCGCACGACTACCACGGCAAGACGTCGACCACGATCGGCGAGGAGAAGCGCACGAACCCGCGCTACGTGGGGAAGAGCCGCGCCGCGTACGTGACGCTGATGGGGAGCCTCGGGCTGCCGTTTCCGCAGAAGATTCAGGAATCGTTGCAGGTCAACCAGTCGGGCTTCGAGAGCGAGGAGGTTCGCTTCCCGATGGTCGCCGACATCGCCGCCATGCCGGTCGTCTCGCCGGAGGAGGTCGTGGCGGAACGGCAAGGGGCGTCGCCGCCGCTGCTGCTCGACGTGCGCGAGCCGGAGGAGTTCGTTGGCGAGCTGGGCCACGTCAAAGGCGCGTTGCATGTCCCGCTGGACGTCTTGCAGAGGCGTCTCCCCAAGCTGGCGGGCTATCTCGGACGCGAGGTGGTGGTCATCTGTCGCGCGGGCGCCCGTTCGGCGACCGCGGCGGCCATCCTCCGCCAGGCCGGTTTCGGTCACGTCCGCAACCTGGCGGGCGGCATGCTGGAGTGGAACGCCCGCCGCCTGCCGGTCGAGCACTGAGCGTGCCCGGTGGCGGCGCCAGGGCCAGACCGCAGCCTCACGCAGATGATTGTATAATACAAATAGATTGACGCTCCGCCCAGGCTGCCTAAGATCCCGGTGATGGTCGAGGAGATCCGTTTCGGGGAGCTGCTTGCGCAGGTGGCACGAGAGGTCACGCGACGGCGCGGGGCAGACGTCTGTTGCGGCGACCTGACGCCGGAACAATTTCAGACGCTGCAGGCGGTGAGCTCGGCGGACCAGCCCTCGATCGGGGCGCTGTCGGCGTCGCTGGGCGTGGACCTGTCGACCATGAGCCGGAACGTGGCGTTGCTCGTACGAAACGGCCATCTCCGGCGCGCGCGGAGCGCCGATGACGCCCGCGTCGTGCAGGTCCGGCTCACGCCCAAGGGAAAGCGGGCGCTCGAAACGCTTCGCTGCGACGAGCGCGACGTGTTCAAGGACGCGTATGAGCGATTGCCCGCGGCTGAGCGCACCACGGTCGTCCGGGCGCTGGAGACGCTGAGCGACTGCCTCGAGACCAGCGCCGGGCGCGCGGCGGCCTGCTGTCCGCCGGCGGCCATCCCGAGGCGCGTCGCTTGAGCGCGGCGGCGCTGAGCGCGTCCCCGTCGCTGTCGAGACGAGTCGTCGCCGAGGGGCTGGGAACGGCCTTTCTCCTGGCGACCGTTGTCGGCTCGGGAATCATGGCCGAGCGGCTGGCCGGCGGAAACGTCGCGCTCGCGCTGCTCGCCAACACGAGCGCCACCGGCGCGGGACTGCTGGCGCTCATCCTGACGTTCGGCGGGATCTCGGGCGCGCACTTCAATCCCGCCGTCACCTTGGCCGAGGCCAGCCAGGGCGCGCTCCCCTGGCGCGACGCCGTGGCCTACGTGGCCAGCCAGCTCGCCGGCGCGTTCGCCGGCGTGGCGCTGGCCCACCTGATGTTCGACCTGCCGCTCTTCAGCGCCTCCCAGCACGCGCGCGCGGGCCTCGGGCCGCTGGTGGGCGAGCTGACGGCCACCTTCGGGCTCATCGTCGTCATCCGGATCGGCGCCCGCACACAGCCGGCGATGACGCCCTTCGCGGTGGCGGCCTTCATCACCGCGGCCTACTGGTTCACCTCGTCGACGTCGTTCGCGAACCCGGCGGTGACCCTGGCGCGGTCGGTCTCGGACACCTTCGCCGGCATCCGTCCCACGGACGCGCCGGGGTTCATCGCCGCGCAGACGGTCGGCGCGGTCTCGGCCACGCTGCTCTGCCGGTGGCTGCTGGCGAGGCCGCCCGCGCTGGCCCGGGAGGTGCTGGCCAAAGACCAGGAGAACGCCGCATGAGCCGTCCGAAGACGCGCGTCCTGTTCCTCTGCATCCACAACTCGGCCCGCAGCCAGATGGCCGCGGCGTTCTTGCAGCAGCTCGGCGGCGATCGCTTCGAGGTTGAGAGCGCCGGGCTCGAGCCTGGGCGCCTCAATCCGCTGGCGGTCGCGGCGATGAAAGACGCCGGGATCGACATCAGCGCGAACGGAACGCAGTCGGTCTTCGACCTCTACCGGAGCGGCCGCCGCTTCGCCTACGTGATCAGCGTGTGCGACGCCGCCTCGGCGGAGCGGTGCCCGATCTTTCTCGGCGTGGCCAGGCGGCTCAACTGGAGCTTCGCCGATCCGTCAGCGTTCACCGGCACCGAGCCGGAGCGGTTGCTCCGGACGATCGCCGTGCGCGACGAGATCCGCGACAAGGTGCGCGCCTGGATCGAAGAAGAGGGGGCCAGCGCTTCCGGATAGAGGATGCGCCCGCGGGTGCCGATCTTTTGCAGAATCGACACATGAACGATCGGGGGATCGACGGAGACTCCGCCGGTGCAGCGGAGGACGATTCTGGCGCTCGTCGCGGTGCTGGTGCTGGCGGGCGGATGCGGCCAAGGGTCGTCCGCCAACGTCTCCCTGACCTTGATTGAGACCGAGGCTGGGGCAGGGGTCGACGCCTCGGACGGGTCCAGCGCCCCCAACAGCATGGCGCGCTGTTGCGCCCTGGCGGTGGCGCTGCCGGACGCGGGGGGAATGCGCGACGGGGGCGATGCGGCGATCTCGGAGCCCACCGACAATTGCTCGGTCCTCGCGCGGCGCACGCTCGGCGCGGTTGAGCCCTGCTTGCTCGGCGATGGAGGGGCGGGCTTCGGCGCCTGGACCTGCGGAACAGCGTCGCCCCAGTCGTGGTGCGCGAACAACGGCCTCTCCTGCAACCTCGGTGATCCCTGCACGCTGCTCGACGTCGGTTGTCCCGGCGTCGTCCAGGCCTGCACCTTCACGCCGTACACGCCCCCGCCCACGTCGAGCGACTCCGGCGCCGGCTGATTCGCCAGCCTCTCGGTCAACCCTTCGTTCGGAGGGCCGCCGGCCAGGCGGGGAGTCGCTGCGCTTCGGCGAGCGGCAGCGGCGGCGCCGGCGTGGCGGGCCTCTCCTGCAGCGGGAGGTGCCACCACCCGACGTCACGCCAGGCGCCGAGCTTCCAGCCGACCGCCGGGTAGACGCCGACCGGGCGAAACCCCAACGATTCGTGGAGCCCCACGCTGGCCGCGTTGGGGAGCGTGACCCCGGCGTGCGCCACGTAGAACCCCTGCAGGCCGAGCAGCGGGAAGAGCGCCCCATAAAGCGCGCGCCCGACGCCGCGCCGGTGGTGCCCCGCGCGGATGTAGACGGTCACGTCGACGGACCACTGGTACGCCGCGCGCTCGGCATGTCGCGCGGCATAGGCGTACCCGACCGGGGCGCCCGCGTCGTCGAGCGCCACCAGCCAGGGCGCCAGCACAAGCACGGTTTCGATGCGCCTGGCCATCTCAGCGGCGCCGGGCGGCGTGACCTCGAAGGAGGTCACCTCCTCGGTCACGTACGGGCGGTAGATGTCCGCGACCGCAGCGGCATCGCCCACGCCCGCCATCCGGATTGCCACCCCGGCCGCCATTTGCTTGCCGCCCAGTATGGCGCGATTTGGCGAGCCACCCAACCTCGAACCGGCGCATCATTTCGCCTGGGCGCGCGCATGCTTTCGGGCGGCTCGAACGTCGTCTGGGTGGAGGGAACGAACGATGACCAAGCAACCAAGCTCGGCGATTGTCGACGGCGGCGCAGGCGCACGCCTTCGGGCGACGGTCGACGACGCCGGCGGCTGCGCGCCCCTCACCCGAAAGCCGCGCTTTTCTCGAATGCCCGGGCTCGTCGGTGAGCGTGCTACTGTCCGCCGGTGACCTTGGCCACGCTGAGACGCCGTTCGAATCGGGTCCGCGGATTCGTCGGTGCAGTGCGCGTGTTTCCGGTCTAGATCGCGACTGACCAGGATGGACGCTGATCAAAAGAAGCTGGCCAACGCGCTTCCGCAGATCATCTGGACCTGCGATGCCGAGGGGCGCCTCGAGTGGGTGAACGAGCGGTGGGTGGAATTGACCGGACTTACGGAGGAGGAGTCCCTCCGCGACAAGGAGGCGCTGGTCGCGGTCCACCCCGACGATCGGGCGCAGCTGCAACGGCGTTTCGACGAGGCGCGCGCCGCCGGCAGCCCCTGTGAGATCGAGTACCGCATCCGCAACCGGCAGGGCGCTTATCGCTTTCACCTTTGCCGGGTGGTGCCGGTCCGGGACGAGGCTGGCGCGATCACGCGGTGGGTGGCGGCGGCCTTCGACATGCAGGATCGCCGCGAGGCAGAGAGTGCGCTTCGCGCCTCGGAACGACGATTCGAAACGGTCTTTCACCTCAATCCGTTGCCGTCGGCGATCACCCGCCTGGCCGACGGGACGTTTGTGAGCATGAACGACGCGTTCTTCAGGATGACCGGCTACACCCGGGGGGAGGTGGTCGGCAAGAGCACCGTCGAGCTCGGCATCTTGACCCCCGAGCGGCGCGCGGCGATCGTCGCCCCGGTCTGGGAGGCGGGGTCGACCGAGTTCGATCTCCCGTTGCGGTGCAAGGACGGCCGGATTCTCACGCTGGAGGTCGTCATCGCCCGCATCGACTTCGGCGGCGAGCCCTGCCTGCTCATCGTGGCGGTCGACGTGACGGGGCGCCGCGCGTCCGAGGCCGCCTTGCGACAGAGCGAGGCGCGCGCCCGGGCGCGCGCCGACGAGCTGATGGCCCTCATGGACGCGGTCCCCGCCGCCGTCTGGATCGCGCACGACCCTCAATGCCGCGAGGCGCACGGCAACCGGACGGGGCGAGAGCTGTTGCGCTTCGCGGACGGCATGAACATCTCGAAGACGGCCAGTGATCCATCCGCGTCGCAGCACTTCAAGATCTTCGCCGACGGCGTGGAGCTCGCTCCCCAGGAGCTCCCGCTGCAACGCGCCGCGCGCGGCATCGAGGTCCGAAACCACGAGGAGGAGGTTCGCTTCGACGATGGGGAGGTGGTCCACCTCTACGGCAACGCGGTTCCGCTGCGCGATCCCAGCGGCGCTCCCCGGGGATCGATCGGGGCCTTCGTCGACGTGACGCGCCTCAAGCAGGCGGAGGCGGCCTTGGTGGAGGCCGATCGCCGGAAGGACGAGTTCCTGGCGCTGCTGTCGCACGAGCTGCGCAACCCGCTGGCCCCCATCCTCACCGCCGCCCAGATCATGCAGCTCCGCGGGGACGTGGCCACGCCCTACGAGCGCGAGGTCATCGTTCGGCAGGCCCAGCACCTGGTGCGCCTGGTCGACGATCTGCTCGACGTCTCGCGCCTGGCGCGCGGCAAGGTCACCCTCAGCAAGACACCGATGGAGCTCGCCGCCGCGGTGGGCAAGGCGGTCGAGGCCACCGCGCCGCTGCTCGAGCAGCGGCGGCACCGGCTGAATCTGTCGGTGGCCGCCCATGGCCTCCCCGTCGACGCGGACGAGCAGCGCCTGGCGCAGGTGATCGGGCATCTGCTGACCAACGCCGCGCTCTACACCGATCCCGACGGACGCATCGACGTGACGGGGGTGCGCGAGGGTGACGAGATCGTCTTGCGGGTTCGCGACAACGGGGCCGGCATCGCCCCGGCCCTCTTGCCGCGGCTGTTCGAGATGTTCGTGCAGGACCCGCGCGGCTCCGACCGCACCCAAGGGGGGCTCGGGTTGGGGCTCTCGCTGGTGCGGACGCTGACCGCCCTTCACGGCGGCACCGTCAGCGCCCACAGCGCCGGGGCGGGGCAGGGGAGCGAGTTCACGTTGCGGCTGCCGGCCTCGGCGCCGCCGGACAACCTCTCGGATGTCCCCCTCCGTCGCACGCGGGAGATCTCCGCCGGCTGCGGGCATCGGATCCTCGTCGTCGACGACAACCGCGACGCCGCATCGACCATCGGGAGGTTCCTGTCGGAGGTGGGGTACGAGGTGCAGCTCGCCGGCGATGCCTCGCAAGCGCTGTCGGCGGCGCAGGTGATTCGTCCTCACGTCGCCGTCATCGACATCGGGCTTCCCGTGATGGACGGCTACACGCTGGGACGTGAGCTGCGCGTCCGGATGGGCGGGGCAGCGCCCGAGCTCATCGCCCTCACCGGCTACGGCCAGGAGCAGGACCAGCGCCGCAGCGCGGAGGCGGGGTTCGCGGCGCACCTGGTGAAGCCGGTCGACGCCGAGAAGCTCACCCGGCTGGTCGACGCGCTGCTGGGCAAGGCCAGCTGAAGGTGCCTATTCGACCCGGATCAGAAACGGGTGGCGATCATCGTCTCGCCAGCAGGCAGCCAGCAAAGGATCGGCGAAGCGCCCGTTGCCGCCGACGTCCAGCCCACCGAGCTCGCTCCAATCGTAGGCGTGGAGCTGGAAGAGGTTCTCCAGCACCGGCTGCTCCGCTGGGCCGGCCGGGTCGAGCGTGATCATCGGGCTCGGGGCGCGGAGCGGGTCAGGGGCCGAGGACCCGGATGTCCGAGATGAAGTAGGTGGTGTCGCCGAAGCAGGAGCTCGGGATGCCGCGCTTCTCCTTGTAGTGGAGGGCGACCCGCTTCCCCTCGGCGTCCTGGATTCGTTTCACCGTATCGTCGTCTCGCACCGTGAATGAAAAAATCGTCGGCGTGGCTCCCGGCACCGGCGTCATCGCCAGCTCGCCTTCCCAGGTCCGGCAGAGCCACCCGCGGTGGGAGAACTTCTGGACGTAGCCGATTCGGTCGCCGTCCGAGTAGCTGAAGGTGAGCGTGATGAGCGTCCAGAGCGAGCCAGCCCCGACCACCACCGCCAGGAACCCGAAGAGGATGATCTTCCAGCGGTGCCGGCGGAAGAACGTCGTGGGCGGAGAAGGCGTGGGCGGAGAAGGCAGCGTAGCGATCTCGGTGGTCACCTGTCCGAGGCTACGGCGGATTCCGCCCGCTGCCAACGACCGGCGCCCTCCGGTTTTCAGTGACTCGGAGGACTGTGGCCGCGCGCGCGATCACGCGGAGCGAAGGGCTCCTTCCAGGGGCCGTCCATCCCCGGGGCGTGGCTGAGCTTCCGGCGGGCGTCCGTTGGTCGGTCCGATCGGGGCTGGATCGTCAGCACGTCAATGAATAGGGATCAGCCAAGGAGGCGACCATGAACGAGGATCTCACCGCCAAGGCCAACGTCACGATTCACGCGCCGATAGCAAAGGTGTGGGACGCCCTGGTCAATCCGCAGGTGATCAAGCGCTACATGTTCGGCGCGACCGCGGTGTCCGACTGGAAGGAAGGGAGCCCCATCGCCTGGAAGGGCGAATGGAAGGGCAAGCCGTTCGAGGACAAAGGCCGCATCCTCGAGCTTCGACCGGAGGAGCGGCTGCGATACAGCCACTTCAGTCCTCTCTCCGGAGCTCCCGACAAACCCGAGAACTATCACCAGGTCACCATCGACCTTTCGGAGCAGGAGGGCCAGGAGGACGGAGTCCGGCTCGAATCTCTCCCAGGACAACAACAAGACCAAGGAAGCGCGCGACGAGTCGCAGCGAAATTGGGCGATGATGCTCGAGAGCGTCAAGAAGGTGGTCGAGCAATCGTAGCGGTCTGTTCGTTGCCAAGCATACCGGCGTCGCGTACTGTCTCCCTACCGGAAGGGCCGTCACGGAGGGGCCGTCCGGGTGATCGGCCAGCATAGCGACCTGGTGGACCCCGTCGAGAGGACACCTTGGAAGATCTGGCCACACCGACTGTCGAGACCGAAATCCCCGCGCCTGTCCGTCACGTGGCGCCGCGCCCCAACTGTCAGATCGCCTTCGTGGGTACCACCGCCAGCGAGCCTCCGCGGGCGGAGGTGTACGCCTGGCTGGCCAAGTTGGGACTCTTGACCGCGTCCATGACCGAGGGGCGCGTGGTGATCGAGGCGGTCGATCAAGACCACAAAGAGCGGCGCTATCGGGTTCGGATGGACCTCACCATGCCACACGGGGTCGTGACCGTCGGCCACGATCATCCGAACAACGGGGCGCACGAGGACATCTACGTGGCCATCCGCAACGCCTTTCGGGCGGGGCGGCGCGAGCTCGAGGCCTATTCGCTGTCCCAGGGCGCGCCCGCGAGGTGAGCACGAACGACCGGCCGGTCGTCGAGCTGGATCAACCCGCTGCCGGCCTGGCGCGCCAGGTGGTCTGGCCCGGGGAGGTCCCGACGGAATGAACAAGATCCCGCCCGCCCCTGGCGCCGGCTGCTAACATCCAAGCGGCGCGTGCCGCGGGAGCGACCATGGCCCAGCTGACCAGCATTCTCTCGAAACATCCCGACGATGCGGCGCCGGGCGCGCCCGTGGCCGTCACCGAGGTTCGTTCCCGCCCGCGCCCCGCGCCGACCTCGCTGGCGGGGTGGGGCAACAACCTGCGCGCCGACTGCCTGTTGGCAGAGCCCGAGCTTCCGGGCGAGGTGATGGCCTCTCTCGATCGCGCCGGGACGGTGGCGCGCGGCCTCGGGCGCAGCTATGGCGACGCCGCGCTCAACGGCGGCGGCCAGGTGCTGGGGCTGCGCAAGCTCGATCGCTTCCTGGCCTTCGACGAGGCGACCGGCACCCTGACCTGCGAGGCCGGGGTGAGCCTCGACGAGATCATCCGCAGCTTCGCGCCGCGCGGCTGGTTCCCGATGATCACGCCGGGGACCAAGTTCGTGACCGTGGGCGGCTGCATCGCCAACGACATCCACGGCAAGGCGCACCACGTGCAGGGCTGCTTCAGCGCCTCGGTCGACGCGCTGACGGTGTTGCTGGCCAGCGGCGCGGTGGTCGAGGCCACGCGCGAGATCAACAGCGACCTCTTCTGGGGGACCTTCGGCGGGATGGGGCTCCTCGGCGTGGTGCTGACGGCGACCATCCGGCTGCGCCGCATCGAGACCACCTACTTCCGACAGCGGTCGATCAAGGTCGGCGATCTCGCCGAGATGCTGGCGGCGCTCGACGAACAGGACAAATCCTTCCCTTACTCGGTGGCGACCATCGACGTCCTGGCGACCGGGGCGCGGCTGGGGCGCGGGGTGATCACCGTCGGCGATCACGCGCGGCGGGACGAGCTGCCGCCCAGCTTCGCCGCCGACCCGTTGCGCGTCTCGGGGCCGCCCAAGGTGACCGTCCCCTTCGAGCTCCCCGAGCTGACGTTGAACCGACTCAGCATCCGGGCGGTGAACGCGTTCATCCAGCGGACGCAGGCATCCGCCGCCCCGTTTGGCCACTACGAGGGGTTCTTTTACCCCCTCGACAAGATCGCGCACTGGAACCGTGGTTATGGCCGGCGCGGCTTCACCCAGTACCAGTTCGTCATCCCCTTCGCCGACGGTCTGCCGCGCATGCGCGAGATCCTGAGCGCGATCCTCTCGGCGGGCGAGCTGCCCTTTCTCAACGTGCTCAAACGGTTCGGCCGGGAGAGCGGCGGCGTGCTGTCATTTCCCTGCGACGGCTACACACTGGCCATCGATTTTCCGATCCGCGCCAACACGGTGGCGCTCTTGCGGCGGCTCGACGCGATGGTGCTCGCCGCCGGCGGCCGCGTCTATCTGGGCAAGGACGCCTACCTCCAGGCGGCGACCTTTCGTGCCATGTACCCGGCGCTCGATCGCTGGCTGGCGATCAAGGCCAAGTACGACCCGGAGGGCGTCTTCACCTCCGACCTCGGACGCCGGGTGGGCCTGGTCCCTGCGACCCCGGGTGGCGCGCGCTCTTGATCATGCCGGCGGTGTGGTCGGTGGCGCTGCTCGCGGTGGTCTCGGCCCCCGATCACGCGGCCGCTCCCTCCTCGGTGGCGCCGATCGCGCCGGCAGCGCTGGCCAGTTCGCCGAGGTCCGCCTCTCCGCCCCAGATGTGCGTGCATCGGTCTGGGGGGAGCCGGGCGGCGAAGGCCCTCCCCACGTATGTCACCGTCGTCCCTCAGGGCGGAGGAGCACCCCAGGAGCTCGGAGCGGTGATGTCCAGGGAGCTCAAGTGCTTCCTGGTCCCGAGCGGCTCCTTCTCTGTCCGGTTGAACAACCACAGTCTGGCGAGCGCACCCCCGGACGCACCTGCAACGGACGTCTGTGCCAATCGGATCGAGGTCTCCGGACTGCGGGCAGGCTGGATCCAGGTCTCGCTGCACGCCCAAGGGGGAAGGCCAGGCTGTCCGTGGACCGTCAGGTCGAAGGTCGGCTCCGGACCGCTGCCGACCATCGCTCCGCGCAACGCGGAGATGGTCGAGAAGGACTTCGTCGTCTTGCCCGCCATCACTTCGTACACCGAGGCGCACCAGGTCGCGCGCACGGCCGCGCGCCGCCTGGGGCTCAAGCTCGATCTGCGGCGCGCGCGTCCGGATGGTTACGGACGCCTCACGTTTCCGCCCGCCGACTGCAAGGCCAATGGCCGGGTGTATCCCTGCTTCGTGTCGCGCGGCCGGCAGGACGACGGCACCTACGTCAGCGTCGATCTGGCTGACCGGTTCTTCGACAACGAGGCCCGGGGCTATCTGGTCATTCTGGGCAGCGGGCCGAAGGACGATCCCTCCACCCGCGCGCTGGCGGAGAAGGCCCGATCGCTCTATCCGTTGGCCGAGCTCCGCACCGACGACGTCTGGCAGGGCCGCATTCGCTGAGAGTTGTCGAGTTCGGTCGCCGGCGATGACTGCGCGGTAGAGTTCGTTCGCCATGGAGCACAGCTACAAGCAGATCTCCGCTATCGACCTGCCGCTCTTGAAGTCCCTCCTCGCGGTCTTCGGAGAGGCGTTCGGAGAGCCCGACACTTATCAAGGCGCGGTGCCGACGGATGCGTACCTCGAGGCGCTGCTCCGCAAGCCCCATTTCATCGCGCTCGCGGCCCTGCGCGGCGAGGAGGTGGTCGGCGGCCTCGCCGCGTACGAGCTGGAGAAGTTCGAGCGAGCGCGGAGCGAGATCTACATCTACGACCTCGCGGTGCGGGAGGCGGATCGCCGAAAAGGGGTGGCCACCGGCCTCATCCGCGCGCTGGGGCGCATCGCGCAGGAGCGCGGCGCCCACGTCATGTTCGTGCAGGCGGATCGGGGAGATGATCCCGCCATTCGGCTCTACGAGTCCCTCGGCACGCGCGAGGATGTCTACCACTTCGACATCGCGCCGACCGATCGCGGCTCCGCGCGCTGATCGCGCCTTCTGTCTCAGGCGGAGCGTTCGCGGTCGTGGCGGAGGGCCCCGACCGCGTGGTGGCGCTTGGGGCAGAGGTAGATGATCGCGCCGCGCGGATCGCCTTCGAGCCGCGCGTGGGGACGACCGAGCTGGCCGCACACCGCGCAGCGCAAGCGCCCGGCGCCGTCCCCTGGCAGGAGCGGAAGGTGGGCTGCGCGCGGTTCAGGGCAAAGCGTGCAGGCGGCTGGAGATGCGCTCACCGCACCAGGGTAGATCACCTGCGCGTCGGGCGGCTGATTTTCGCTTTCGGGTCGCCGCTCAGTCACTCTCTGGCGCGCCTCGCCTCTCGGCGTTGGCGTGGTCCGGCACGCCATGGTCTTGCGCCCCTTCGGTCGTCTGGGTGCTCGGGTTGACGGTGTCTCCCGTGCTTCGCGCCTCCGCCGCCGCGTGGTCGGGGACGCCGGCCGGCGGCTCAGGGGTCGCGGTCGACGTGTCTCCCACGCTGCGCGCCTCGGCCGCGGCATGATCCGGAACCGTCCCCGTGTCCGTACCGCTGCTTCCGCTGTCGGCGAAGGCCATGCTGGGCAGCAATCCCACCGCCCCGCTGAGGATCGCCGCCCGTAGCTTCGCGCTGATCGTCGTCATTGCTCAGCTCCTTGCTGGACCGGCCTTCCGAAGGCCAGGGTCTCACCTGAGATTTAAGGGCGGCCACCCGCGAGGCAAGCACGGCCGAGGCGCGGCGGCGGCCGATGAACGAGGCTTGCCGAAATCGACGCCGCGAGCGTTCTGATCGCGGTCATGAAACCGCGGATCACCTTCGTCACCCTCGACGTCGACGACCTCGAGCGCTCGCTGGCGTCTTTACCGTGACGGTCTGGAGCTGTCGACGCAGGGGATCATCGGCCAGGAGCTCGAGTACGGCGTGGCGGCTTTTCTCGAGCTCGAGGGCGGGCCCCACCTCTTCGGCGGAGGCGCTGTAGCGGACACGCCGGGGCGGACACGCTGCCGGGCCTTCCGAACGTGTCGTGTCACGAAGGGTGCCGCCGTCATCAAACTGTTTTCTGGCGGGCGTAACGGTGGAACGCGATTGGCTTTTTCCGACGAGAAGCAGGACTTCCCGAAACGGCCGGGGACACGTCAGGAACCCCGCGATTCTCCTCGATTTCCTCGCGTTCAATTATGGGGCAAGATACTGGCCGACTCTGGTAGAGAGTCGGGTCGGACGGCGACCTCGAAGCCTAACCTTAGCCCCCAGGAGTACGCATGCCCCGATCGAGATTGATCCTCGCCAGCAGCTCTCTCGCTGTGCTGTTTTCCTTCGCTGGGTGTGCCGCGCCTGCTTCCGGAGGTGGGGGGACGGGCGGTTCGTCTTCTTCCACAGGCGGATCGACCGGCACGGGTGGTTCGTCCGCGTCGACGGGCGGGACGACCGGCAGCGGCGGTTCATCCTCCACGGGCGGGAGCACGGGGACGGGCGGTGTGCAGACGACATCGACGGGCGGGACGACGGGCAAGGGTGGTTCGACCGGCACGGGTGGTTCGACCGGCACGGGTGGTTCGTCCTCGTCGACGGGCGGATCGACCGGCTCGGGCGGTTCGCCCGCCACGGGCGGCTCCACGGGGACGGGCGGCACCACCTCGTCGTCCACGGGTGGCAACCCCGGCACGGGCGGCACGATCGTCGACCAAGGCGGGATGCCCCTGGCGAAGCCTGGCGCCACCACCAGCACCTCGAATGCCTATTTGAATCTGGGCGACATGCGCCTGCTCAACAACCGCTGGGGCTCCATCGATCTGAACTGCACGAACGCGCAGCAAAGTGTCTTCGTCAACAGCGACAAGACGATCGGCTGGAGCTTCAACCGGGGGAACTGCGGTGAGCAGAACC
This sequence comes from uncultured Pseudomonadota bacterium, assembly GCA_963847705.1. Taxonomy (GTDB): domain Bacteria; phylum Myxococcota_A; class Polyangia; order Fen-1088; family Fen-1088; genus JADGRB01. The sequence continues at coordinate 465,217 of CAWKBC010000030.1, forward strand.
ACGCCAATCCGGACTTCCCCGAGGTGGAGTTCGGCGTGGCGCCGTTCGGAAAGACGAGCTCGCTGCTGACGTCGCCAGCGTACTCGTCGACGACGCTGCTGCCGATCCAGCTCTCGGCCCTGACGAGCGCCAGCGTCACGATGGACAACTTCTCGACGACCTTTTCGAACCCGACATACTGGGACGCCAACTTCGAGTTCTGGATCAGCAAGAACGATCCGACCACGAACGACGACGGCGGTGTCTACGCGGAGATCATCACCTTCGTGGGATGGAACAGCACCCGGCAGACCGGCGCCACCACCAGCTGGGCCTGCCAGATCAGCGGAAAAACCGTCCCCAACAGCAACTTCTCGCTCTGTCACCAGAGCGACACCTGGGCCAGCGGGTGGCGCTTCTTCAACTTCCTCGCCGGCAGCGGGACGAGCAACTACTCCGGCAAGGCGGACGTCAAGGCGATCCTCGACTACGTCAGGAGCCAGTACAGCGGGTTCACGGACAGCATGTACCTGACCCGTATCGAGGTCGGCACCGAGATCGACGACAACACCGCCGGCTCGTCGAAGACGAACAACCTGACCTTCGAGGTCAACGGCGTCTCCAAGTCGATCCAGCTCGGGAATTGATCCAGGCGGGCCCCCCCAGGGGGCCCGCGTTGGCCCACGTCCCCGTGCGAGCTAGCGGGCCGTGCGGACCGTGCGGTCTATTGATCGCAGCATGATGACGACGACGAGCATCGCCGCCACGACCACGTAGCCGAGGAGGTCGTAGTGCGCGAGGGAGCCGCTCGGCGCCTGCACGACGATCAGGCCCGCGACGGCCGCGCCCACGCCGCCCGCGGCCTGCTGCACGGACGAATTGACCGACATGAACGAGCCGCGGTGCGCGGGATCGGGCACACCCGAGATCAGCGCCGACGCCGAGATCATGCGCGAGGTGACGCCGACGAAGAGCAGCACGTTGATGGCGATGACCCAGGGCAGCGCGGTGTGACCGAGGTGGGTGTAGATGAGGACCATGACGATCGTCAGCGCCGTTCCCGCGCAGAAGAGGCGATACTTGCCCAGCTTGTCGCTGAGGCGCCCGACGAAGGGTCCGCTCACCAGCGTGCAGAGCCCGGTCACGAGGTAGATCGTCGGCAGCTGCGCGAAGGTGATGCCGAGGTTGTTGATGGTGAACGTGCTGCCGAACGGCATCAGCATGAAGCCGCCCGTCGCCAGCAGGGTCGTCGTCGCAAAGGTCTGCAGGTAGCGGGGCTGCGAGACGGTGCGGAAGAGGTGGACGAACGGGTTGCCCTCACGCTGCAATTTGAGGTGGGCGTCGATCGGCCGGAGGCGCGCGAAGATGAGGCCGCCCGCGACCACGGTCAGCCCGACGATCATGAGGAACGGGGCGTGCCATCCCCAGCGGTTCGCCAGGTAGAGACCGAGCGGCAGGCCCAGCACCTGGCTGGCGGCGAACGAGGTCTGCACGACCCCCATGACGCGGCCACGCATGTTGAGCGGAAAGAGGTCGGTGATGATGGCCATCGAGATCGAGCCGATGACGCCGCCGAAGACACCGGTGACGATGCGCGCGGCGAGCAGCAGCTGATAGGTCGGCGCCAGGCCGCAGAAGAGCGTCCCCCCCGTGAAGCCGGTGTAGAAGAAGAGCAGCAGCTTCTTGCGATCGAAGCGGTCGGCGAACCCCGCGGCGAGCAGGCCCGAGAGCGAGGCGCTGAAGGCGTAGACCGACACGACCAGGCCGAACTTCTTGGTGGGGAGGTGGAGATCCCGCAGCAGGATCGCGCCCAGCGGCGAGATGATCATGAAGTCGAGGATGATCGTGAACTGCAGGAAGGCGAGCATGCCGACCACGAACTTCTGGTACGACGAGAAGGTCGGCGGCGGGCCCGGCTGCGGGCGGGCCGGGTGCGGCGCGGCCGTTTCGGGAGCAGGGGGGGGAACGGAAATGGGAGCGGGGACGGAGGCGGGATCGTTGCTCATGAAATTGCTCTTTTGTCCGGATGCTTGGATGAACGGTGGGTTGAATGGGTCGCGGGACGAGTCACAGAACGGGTCGCGGAATGGGCTTTGGCGGCCGGTCTGGCCAGCGCCGCGCCCGTGGGCGGGGTGAGCGCCTTGACGACCAGGTCGAGGGTCTGGTCCATCAGCTTCTCGTCGAGAACGAAGCGGGGCGTGCCCGAGAGCCCGCGCCCATGGAGGTGGAACTTCAGCAGCTGGTAGAGCGGCGCGAACGCCACCGACCAGTAGACCTCGACCGGGACGCGCACCAGCTCGCCGCGCTCGATGGCGCCGCGACAGAAGGCGCGCATCGCCTCGATGAAGTCACGCCCCTTGCCCGGCTCGTCGTGCGAATGAAATGGCGAGTGGCGAATCTGCTCCAGGAAATGTGCCTCGCGCGGGTTCTCCAGGCAGTAGCGGGCGCGGTTCTTCCACTGGACGCGCAGCCCGACGGCCAGACTCGCCTCAGGGTCGAAGCCCTCGAGCGTCGCCTCCGCCATCTTGCGGCTCTCCTCGCGGTAGAGGCTCAAGATGAGGTCGTCTCGATTTTCGAAGTAGATGTAGATGGTCGCCGGCGAGACGCCCACCTCCTTGGCGAGCTTCTGCATGCTGAGCCCATCGAACCCGTGGCGCACGATCGTGGCGAGCGCCTTGTCGCGGATGGCCCGCTCCTTGTGGGGATCGCGTGTGCGCACGTCGCATAAATAAATGAACGTTCATTTATAGTCAAGGACCGCCGCCGGCGCGCAGGACCGGGCGGTGAGAGTGGAACGCCAGGCACGGCCGACCTGGCGGACTGGACCCCATCGACGTTGAACGAAGCGCCTCCGACGTTGGCGCGGTCGACATTTCGGAAATCGGAGACCACCCTCCGAAAATCGGAAGACCCGCGGGCCCATACCCCAAGAATTCTCGGCGTTTTGAAGGGAGCCCTGGATACGTGAGGTGGCGCACGAATTGCTTTTGGGGCCGGCCCATGCGCACCAGTTTCTTTCGCAGCACGGCACTCGCCTTTCTTCTCCCCGCCCTGGGTATCCTCGCCCTGGGGACGTTCGGATGCACCTCGCACCAGAACGACGCCGAGGGGAGCGTGGGGATCGCCCTGCAGCTCGCGCCCGGCCTCTCGCTCGACAGCGTCTCCTACGCGATCACGGGGCCGGCCGGATTCGCACGCTCCGGCTCGATCGACGTCAGTCAGAGCGGAACCGTCTCGGCGACGATCGGCGGCCTCCCCGCGGGGACAGGTTTCACGATTGTGCTGACCTCGGCAGACACGACAGGCAGCATCCAGTGCCTGGGCTCCGCGCCGTTCTCCGTCACCGCCGGCACCACGACGGGCGTGACCGTCCATCTTCTTTGTCACGAGGCGCCCACGACGGGCAGCGTCCTGGTGAACGGAACGATCAACCAGTGCGCCGTGGTTGACGGTCTGTCTGCCAACCCCGCCGAGGTTCTGGTGGGCGGCACGATCGCGCTGGCCGGCGCCGGCCACGACGTCGACGGCGCCCCCGCGGCGCTGACCTACCACTGGACGGCGAGCGCCGGCAGGCTCAGCGACGCGAGCGTCCAGAATCCGACGTTCACCTGCACGGCGGCAGGCGCGGTCACGCTCACGCTCGCCGTCAGCGACGGCGACTGCGGCGGCAGTGCGTCGACCACCGTGACCTGCACCGGCGCCGCGCACATCGTCATCAACGAGGTCGAATCGAACGGCGATCCGGTCGGTGACTGGGTGGAGCTGACCAACGCCGGCCCCACCACGGCGGACATCTCGGGCTGGAAGCTCCTGGACAACGACGACACCCACCCCTTCGTCGTCGTCCCCGGCGGAACGTCGCTGCCGGCGGGCGGGTTCTACCGCATCTACGTGTTCCAGACGTTCGGCCTCGGCGCGCCCGACAGTGCGCGCCTCTACGACCCGGCCGGCGACCTGGTCGACGCGTACAGCTGGACGACGCACGCGGTGGGCACCTATGGCCGTTGCCCCGACGGCACCGGTCCGTTCGTCGACTCGACGCCGACACCGGGAGCCCCCAATGCCTGCGGCGGGGGCGCGGCCGGCGCCAGCGGCGCGGCGGGTGCGGGCGGCGCGGCGGGTGCGGGCGGCGCGGCGGGTGTGGGCGGCGCGGCGGGTGCGGGCGGCGCGGCGGGTGCGGGCGGCGCGGCGGGTGCGGGCGGCGCGGCGGGTGCGGGCGGCGCGGCGGGCGCGGGCGGCGCGGGCGCCGGCGGTGCGTCCTCCGCGATCGTGATCAACGAGGTCGAGTCCAACGGCGATCCCGTCGGTGACTGGGTCGAGCTGACCAATACCAGCTCGACCACGGCGGACATCTCGGGCTGGAAGCTCCTGGACAACGACAACACCCACGCCTTCGTCGTGGTTCCCACCGGAACGTCGCTCGCCCCAGGCGGCTTCTTCCGCATCTACGTCTTCCAGACCTTCGGCCTCGGTGCGCCCGACATGGCGCGCCTCTTCGATCCGGCGGGCGATCTGGTCGACTCGTACAGCTGGACGACGCACGCCGTGGGCACCTACGGCCGTTGCCCCGACGGCACGGGACCGTTCGTCGATTCGACGCCGACGCCGGGAGCGCCCAACGCCTGCGGCGGCAGCGGCGTGGCCGGAGCGGGCGGCGCGGCCGGCGTGGCCGGCGCCGGCGGGATGGGGGGCCTGGCGGCCAACGAGCTCCCCTGGCCCGGCACCGACACGGTCATCACCGTCGACGACGTGGGCGAGTGGGCCTCGAACCTCTCGGGCCTCAGCTACCAGCCGGCGACGGCCACCGACCCCGCGGTGTTGTGGGGCATCGATAACGGTCCGTCGAAGCTCTATCGCCTGCTCTGGAACGGGACGACCTGGGAGTCCGATCCGGCGAACAGCTGGGGCGCCGGCAAGACGATCCACTACCTGGACGGCAGCGGCGATCCCGACTCGGAAGGGGTCAGCAAGGCGGAGTTCGCCGATGCTTCGATCTACGTGTCGACGGAGCGCGACAACGACAACAACCAGGTCAACCGCTTCAGCGTCCTGCGCTACGACACGACCGCGCCGGGCACCGATCTCACGGCTCAAAACGACTGGGAGCTGACCGCCGACCTGCCCGCCATGGGGATCAACCTCGGGCTCGAGGCCATCACCTACATTCCGGACACCGCGCTGGTCGCGGGAGGGTTCTTCGACGAGGCGGCCAACGCGGCCTACAACCCGGCCAGCTACCCGAACCACGGCACGGGGCTGTTCTTCGTGGGCCTCGAGTCGAACGGCGTGATCTACGGCTACGCGCTCAACCACGCCGACAACACGTTCACCCGCGTCGCCACCTTCCCGAGCGGCCAGGTCTCGATCATGGACCTCTCCTACGACCGCGAGGTCGGTTACCTCTGGGCCCAGTGCGACAACACCTGCGGCGTCAAGGCGACGGTCTTCCGGCTCGACACGACGCCGACCTCGCCCACCGCGGGTCGCTTCGAGATCGGCCGTGTCTTCGATCGCCCCGACTCGCTGCCCGACTCGAACTTCGAGGGCATCGGCATCGCGCCCGAGGGCGAGTGCGTGGGCGGCCAGAAGCACTTCTTCTGGTCCGACGACAGCGCGCTCGACGGTCACTCGCTGCGGCGCGGCTCGATCCCCTGCGGGGCCTTCTTCTAGCCGAGGCGCTTCGCGCCGCCGCGCTTCACGGCCTGAGACGGACGACGTGGAACGTCTGGTCCGGCTCCCAGCAGCGGTCCGTCCCGCCGTCGTATTCGATCTCGAGCAAGAGGACGCCCGTCGCGGGATCGACATCGGCGGCCGCGAGGCTGGCCAGCGGAGCGGGGCACTTCTCGCAGCCCTTGCAACGAGGGCCGGCGGGCGCAGCGTTGGGGGCGCGCCCGGGACTCCCGAGCAGAGCCGCGACGAGGGCAGCCACCACCTCGACGAGCCGCCAGCTGGACCGATCCACTGACCAGAAGTAGCCCGGATCCAGCCGTCAACGCACGTCCCACCGTCGATCGTCCATCCTCGAGGTTGCCAATCTGGATCGGAGGGACACCGTGAACAGTGAAAGGCGGTGTCGCGATGGGTTTGATCTGGACCTTGATTGTCGGGTTGGTGGCGGGAGCGCTGGCGAAGCTGGCCATGCCAGGCCGCGACCCTGGCGGCATCGGTACGACGATGGCGCTCGGTGTCGGTGGTTCGTTGCTGGCGAGCTTCTTCGGCCGGGCGACCCATCTGTACGCGGCGGGCGGGCATGCGGGCATCATCACGTCGGCGATCGGCGCCTTCGTGCTGCTGGGGATCTATCGCGTGATCCTGAAACGGCGAGGGGACACCACGCACGGGACGCACGGTCCCTCGGTCCGGGCATGAACGGGGGCGACGCCCCGACCTCCCCGGTCGAGTCTCCGATGGTGGAGACGGGGAGGCTCCTCGTGGAGGTCGGGGCGGCAGCTCGACCGTTGTCGGGTTGTCAGATTGTTAATCAATCGCCGACGAACTGGAAACACACGGGAAACGCGGGCCGGGGTAGGGTGAAGTGTGAGAAGGAGCTTTGGGTCGACTCTCGTCGGCCACTGAACCTGGATGGACTACGGGGTGGCCTGCTTCCAATCTGGCGCAATCGTCTGGGCGTCGAAGCGTGACCTTGTCATTCAGAAGGTCGACGAGCTGGCGAAGTTCGGCTTCGAGCCGCACCAACCCATCTTCCAGACCGGCATGTACTGGTACGCGCGATTGGCCGCGCCGCGCGGCAAGGACGCGCGCGCGATGCGCGTCGCCTCGCGCTGAAGCAGGTTGCCTTCGCGATTTGCGGCCAGGACGTGGCTGAGCTCTCTGCCGGCGCGCGTCGACGTCACCGGGAAATGGCGCCGCTGAAGGGCGGCGGGTACCGTGAGGCGTGACGCCGGCGCTGGTGCTCTTCGATCTCGATGGGACGCTGGCCGACACGGCTCCGGACATCGCCCGGGCGCTGGGCGTCGGGCTGGCGGAGATTGGCCTTCCCCCGCTGCCGCTCGACACCGTCAAGCAGATGGTCGGCGATGGGGCGCGCGAGCTCATCCGGCGCGCGCTCGCGGCGGCTCCCCCGGACCCCGCGCGCGAGGAGGCGGCGTTCGGTCGCTTCCTGGCGAGCTACCGGGAGAACGTCTGCGTCGGCTCGCAGCTCTATCCGGGGGTGGTCGAGGGGCTGGCGGCGCTGCGCACCGACGGCGCGGCGCTGGCGGTCGTGACCAACAAGCCGGGCGACCTCGCGCGGACGTTGCTGGGGACACTGGGGATCGCCGCGTCGTTCGAGGCGATCATCGGCGACGGCGACGGGTTTCCCCGCAAGCCTGACCCCTCTGGCGCCCTGTCGGTGCTGGCCAAGGTGGACGCCTCGCCCGATCGGGCCGTGATGGTCGGGGATGGCCTCCCCGACATGCGCCTGGCACGCGCGCTCGGCGCCGCCGCCGTGGCCGCGACCTGGGGGTACCTCCCCGCGGCCGCCCTGGCCCGCGAGGCGCCGGCGTTTCTGGCCGGATCGTTTCCAGAGGCGATCTCGATCATCCGCGGCACGCGCCAGCACCAACCCTGATCCTCGGCAGCGGCGCCACGATCGTCAGCGCCTTGTTGCGGGCGGCGATCGCCCCGACTTCGCACCTGACCTCGGCCAAGCCGAGCTGGGGGCGTCTTGTCGCGGAGATGACGGGCCTTCCTGCGGTAACGTGGTGGTCCCATGACCACGATGCGAAGCGACCTGCAGCGTATCGCCCATCGCGCGATGCTCGACCGGGGACTGGTGCCCGAGTTTTCCGCCGCCGAGCTGGCGGAGGCGCGGGGGCTCGAGCCTGGGGTGGGCCCCGCCGATCCCCAGATTCGCGATCTGCGCGGGCTCCTGTGGGCGTCGATCGACAACGACGACTCGCGCGATCTCGACCAGCTCACCGTCGCGCAGGCAATCTCCCCGACGGCGACCAGGATCCTGGTGGCGATCGCGGATGTCGACGCCAAGGTGAAGCGGGGCTCCGCGCTCGATCACCATGCCCGGACCAACACGACGTCGGTCTACACCGACGCGCGGATCTTCCCGATGTTGCCGGAGCTGCTCTCCACCGATCTCACTTCGCTCAACGAAGGGAAGGAGCGCCTGGCCCTGGTCGTCGACATGGTCGTCGACGGCGATGGACAGGTGACGGCAGGGGAGCTCACCCGCGCCGTGGTCGTCAACCGAGCCAAGCTCGCCTACAACGCGGTGGCCGCCTGGTTGGAGGGGAAGTCGGAGCCGCCCGCCAAGCTGGCCGCCGTCGCCGGGCTGGCCGACAACCTGCGGCTTCAAGACCGCGTCGCCCAGGCGCTCCGCAAGCGGCGTCACCAGAACGGGGCGCTGGAGCTGGAGACGCTGGAGCCGCGCGCGGTGTTTCAGGGAGATGCCGTCTCGGAGCTGCGGCTGGAACAACAAAATCGCGCCAAGCAGCTGATCGAGGACTTCATGGTGGCCGCGAACGTCACCACCGCGCACTTCCTGGAGAAGAGGAGATTCCCGTCGGTGCGGCGGGTGCTGCGCTCGCCCGAGCGCTGGGAGCGGATCGTCGAGCTGGCCGGGACCCACGGCACGCAGCTGCCCGGCGAGCCGGACGCCCGGGCGCTGGAGGACTTCCTGACCGAGCGCCGCCGGGCCGACCCGGACCACTTTCCAGATCTGTCGCTGGCGGTGGTGAAGCTGCTGGGCCGCGGCGAGTACGCGCTCGAGACGCCGGGGCAGCGCGCCACCGAGCACTTCGGGTTGGCCGTGCGGGACTACACCCACTCGACCGCGCCCAACCGACGGTTTCCCGACCTCCTCACGCAGCGCCTGATCAAGGCGGCGCTGGCGAACCAGCCGCCGCCTTACTCGCCGGACGAGCTCGCCGCGCTGGCGCAGCACTGCACGGTCGCGGAGGACGCCGCGGCCAAGGTCGAACGGCAGGTGAGAAAATCGGCTGCCGCGCTGCTCTTGCAGGCGCGGATCGGCCAGACCTTTCAGGCTTTCGTGACGGGCGCGTCGGCGAAGGGGACCTGGGTCCGGGTGCTGCAGCCGCCGGTCGAGGGGCGGGTGGTGCGCGGGTTCGAGGGGCTCGACGTGGGCGACCGGGTGACGGTCAAGCTGGAGCGCACCGACGTCGAGCGTGGGTTCATCGACTTCTCGCGGGTCGCTTCAGGCGGATTCGTTCCAGGATCGACTCGATGACGGCCAAGCTCCACGACGACGACGCCGCCGATCCGGTGGTCGCCTATCGCGACCAGGACTTCCTCGACAGCGACGACGCGCGGCCCCTGCGGATCCTCGCCGAGTACCTGGCGCCGCTGCGGGCGCTGCGGGAGCAGGAGGTCCGGGACACCATCGTCTTCTTCGGGTCCGCCCGCATCCTCCCCGACGGACCGCTCGGCCGCTACTACGAGGAAGCCCGCGCGCTGGCCCACGCGATCACGGCCTGGTCGATGACGCTCGAGGGGCACGGGCATCACCGCATCGTCTGCTCGGGCGGCGGTCCCGGGATCATGGAGGCCGCCAACCGCGGCGCCAGCGAGGCCGGGGGCCGCACCATCGGGCTCAACATCGGCCTTCCCCACGAGCAGCGGCCGAACCCCTACATCACGCCGGGCCTCTCCTTCGAGTTTCACTACTTCTTCATGCGCAAGCTCTGGTTCGCCCACACCGCCTGCGCGCTGGTGGCGTTCCCGGGGGGCTTCGGCACGCTGGACGAGATGTTCGAGATCCTCACGCTGCAACAGACGGCCAAGCTCGATCGGAAGATCGTCATGCTGCTCTACGGCTCGGAGTACTGGCGCGAGATCGTCGACTTCGAGGCGCTGGTTCGTCACCGCATGGTCAGCCCGGAGGATCTCGAGCTCTTCAGCTTCGTCGACGATCCCCTGACCGCGCTCCGCGCGCTGCAGGCGGGGCTGGCGCCGTCGGCCCCGGCGACGCTCTCCGGGGAGCCCGCACCGACTGGCACGCCGGGGTTCGCCGCCTCCCGCAGCCCCGAGGACGACGGGAGGGATGAAAGCACCTGATTCGGTCTTGTACCGGCGCCAGCCGTGATCAGCTTGGAAGGTGGGAAAAACCATGAAGACCACGATGAGGATCGCGATGGCCGGGATGGTGGCCTACCTGTTCGTGGGCGTGGCGCGCGCCGCCGATCCGCCCTCCACGGCCGAGGTCCTCGACAAGCTCCACAATTCGAACCTGACGGAGATCGAGGCCGGCAAGCTGGCCCAGGACAACGGGCACTCGCAGGCCACCAAGGACTACGGGAAGATGCTGGTGAGTGAGCACACCAGCGCGGACAAGCAGGTCGTGGCGCTCGCCAAGGAAGAGAAGATCGATCTGTCGGCCAGCACGCCGGTCGTCGGCGCCAAGAGCCTGGCCGACCTGAGCGCTGGTCCCGCGTTCGATCGCCGCTTCGCGCGCTCGATGGTCGACGATCACAAGAAGGACATCGCCGAGGTGACCGCGGCCCGCGACAGCACGACCGACGCCAAGCTCAAGGCGCTCCTGACGGGCATGCTGCCCACGCTGGAGAAGCACGAGAGCATGGCCCAGAGTCTCGAGCACGGAAAGTAGCGGTCGCGTCGCGGCCTGGGCGGCCCTGTGTGGGATCGTCAGGATTGTCCGCGTCGGCGCTCAGGCCGAGCCGGCCAGGAACAGCCGCTCGCGCTCGGCCACCAAGGCCTCGACCTCGGTGGCGGAGCCGAGCGCCAGGGCTCGCTCCGCGAAGGCGCGCGCCGCGGCGAGCGTCGTCCTTCGGATTCGGTTCTTCACGGCCAGGATCTCTCCGGGGGCGACGCTGAGCCCGCGCAGGCCGAGTCCCAGCAGGAGCTCGGTGTAGAGCGGCTCACCGGCGATGTCGCCGCAGATGGTGAGCGGCCGCCCGGTCTCCCGGGCCACGTCTGCGACCGAGCCGACCAGGCGCAACACCGCCGGATGGAGCGGCTGGTAGTAGGGGGCGACGGATTCATCCTCGCGATCGGCGGCGAGCACGTACTGGACGAGGTCGTTCGTCCCCAGACTGAAGAAGTCGACCTCCGGGGCAAGCTGGCGCACGATGAGGGCCGCCGCCGGGATCTCGATCATCGCCCCGATGGGGATCTTCGGGTCGAAGGCCTGTCCCGCGGCGGCCAGCTCGCGCTCTACCTCCCCGATGATCTGGCGCGTGCGGCGAATCTCCTCGGGGCCCCCCACCACGGGCAGCAGGATGGAGATGGGATGCGTGGCGCTCACGCGCAGGAAGGCGCGGAGCTGGCGTTTCAGAATGTCGGGGTGCTTGAGCAGGAGACGGATCCCCCGCTCGGCCAGCGACGGGTTGCGGGAGGCGGGGAGCGGCAGCGATGACAGCTGCTTGTCGCCCCCCACGTCGAGCAGGCGAAAAACGATCCGCCGCGGGTGAAGGCGCGTGGCGGCCTTCTCGAGAAACTCGAACTGCTCCTCCTCGGTCGGAAGCGCGCTCCGGATCGCGTAGCCGAACTCGGTGCGGTAGAGCCCGATCCCGTCCGCCTTGTAGAGCATCGCCGCCTCGGTGTCGGCGAGCTTGCTGGCGTTGGCGAAGAGGCCGACGGCCGTCCCGTCCGCGGTGACCGCGGGCAGGTCGATGAGGTCGCGCAGCTTGTCCTTGTCGGTCCGGAAGTCCTTCTCCAGCCGCTCGTACTCGCGCTCGACCGAGCGGGGCGGGTTGACGAAGACCACGCCCGCGATTCCGTCGACGATCAGCCGATCCCCGGTCTTGATCCGGAGCGGCGCCCCGGCGATGCCGATGACCGCCGGCGTCCCCTGCGAGCGGGCCAGGATCGAGGCGTGCGAGAACCGCCCGCCGTGCTCGCTCACCAGGGCCCGAACGCCGCCCAGGTCGAGGCGGGCGGTCACCGAGGGGAGCAGCTCGTCCGCGACGACGACGGCCCCTTCCGGGACCTCGAGCTGCTGCTGCTCGTCGACGAGCGCGGAGAGGACCCGGCGGCCGACGTCGCGGATGTCCGCCGCCCGCTCGCGCAAATAGGGGTCGGGGATGTCGTCGAAGGTGCGGGTGAACTTCTGGACGATCTCGGCGACCGCGCTCTCCAGGTTGATGTTCTGGTCGCGGACCAGGGCCGAGACCTGGGTGCGCAGGATCGGATCCCGCACCACCAGGGCCTGGGCCGCGAAGATGTCGCCCTCGCTCGGGCCGAGGCTGTCGTCGACCGCTTTTTTGAGTGCCAGGAGGTCCCGCTCGGCCTGACCCAGCGCCACGTCGAATCGCGCCAGCTCGCTGTCGACCTCGGCGGCCGCGATCTCGCGCCGGAGGGCGGGCGCCCCGACGCCACAGGCCAGCACGTAGGCCGTCCCCCGACCAATTCCGGGGGAGACGGCCGTCCCCCGCATCAGCCCCTCCGCGGCGGGGGGGGCCCCGTTGCCCTCTTCTCGGGTCACGCGTCGCTCCTGAGGTCGAGGTTTACCGAACCGAGCTCCATTGTCGATGGTGTTCGATTCGCGACCCGGAGGCCCGGATGTGGCACCCTTCGGGGCAAGTGACGTCGTCGGGCGCAGCGCAACTTTGGGGCGGGCTGAAGGTGGCCCGCGTCTCGGACATGGGCGAGGAGGAGCGCGGCGGCAGTGCGGTCGTCGTCCTGCACGGGTGGGGTGCGCCGGGGGACGATTCTGGTGCCGCTCGCGGAGGCGCTCGGGCGTCCGGGCGTGCGGTTCTTCGTTCCGGCGGCGCCGCTCCCCGAGATGGGTGGCGGCCGCGCCTGGTGGCACCTGGACCCGAACGCCCGACCGCCGCACGCGGCCACCGATCAACTGCCCCCCGGCTTTCAGCCCAACCCGGCGGTGGTCGCCGCGCGCGCGGCGGTGCAGGGCCTGCTGGCGACGGTGGCCGACCGCTACGCGCCGACGGCGGTGGCGCTCGTCGGCTTCTCGCAGGGCGCGATGCTCTCGATCGACGTCGCCCTGGCCGGGGCACCGGCCGTCGATCTGGTGGTGGCGCTGTCCGGCGTCTTGCTGATGGATTCGGTATCGGCGTTGACGGCGCCGCATCCGAGCCGCCCGCGGTTCCTGCTCACGCATGGCCGCCGCGATCCGGTGGTCGCCTTCTCGAACGGCGACCGCGCCAGGGAGCTGCTGGAGAAACACGGCTTCTCCGTGACCTGGCGGCCGTTCGACGGGGGCCACGAGATCCCGCGGCCCGTGCTGGCCGACGTGGACCGGTTTCTTTTTCCACGGTCGTAGCGTCAGCTGGTGAGGCCCCTCAGCAGATGTCTGAGGAGCTGATCGCCGCATTCGCGATAGTTCCGGTGGTCCGGCCGGCGGAAGAGGGCGCTCAGCTCGCCCTTCGAAACCTCGAGGCCCACCCTGGCCAGGAGCGCGATGAGGTCGTCGTCCTTGAGCGCGAAGGCGACGCGGATCTTCTTCAGCACGGTGTTGTTGGTGACCGGAAGCTCGATCGGTTGCGGCGGTCGGCTCTCGTCCTTGCCGCGCTTGTAGGTGACCAGGCCGTTGAGGAACTGCGCCATCGCCTTGTCGCTGCATGGCTGGTAGCCGGCCTCGTCTTCCTTCTTGAGAAGAGCGACGATCTCGTCCCTGCTGATCTCGCGCTGGCCGAGCCGGAAGATGTCGGCGAGTCCCGCGTCGCTGACGTTCAGCAGATAGCGCAGGCTCCGGAGCACGTCGTTGTGGGTCATGTGCGCGCTAGCGCGCCAGCCCCACCTTGAACTTCTTGCCCTTGATGCGGCCGGCGCCCAGCCGCTGGATCGCGCGGTTCGCGCTCCCCTTGGCGATCGCCACGTAGGAAAATCGATCGTGGATCTCGATCTTGCCCACCTCGCTCCCCTCGAATCCACCCGCCTCGCCCGTCAGCGCGCCCAGGATGTCGCCCGGACGCAGCTTGTCCTTGCGGCCGCCCGAGATGTACAGCGTCTCCATCGTGGCGTCGGCGAAGGTGGCCGGGACGATGGCCGGCTGGGGCAGGGGCGCGTCGTCGGCCTTCGCGTCTTTCAGGTCCGTCGAGGGCGACTCCGCCGAGGGCGTCGCCTGACGCTCCAGCCGTGCCCCGATCGCCGCCTCGATGGCCTTCACCTTGTCGCGATCCTGGGGGCCGACCAGCGACACCGCCGTTCCCGGCTTCCCGGCGCGTCCCGTGCGTCCGATGCGATGGACGTAGATCTCTGGCTGAAAGGGCAGCTCGAAGTTCACCACCAGATCCAGCCCTTCGATGTCGAGGCCGCGCGCAGCGACGTCCGTCGCCACCAGGACGCGAATGCTGTGGTTGCGAAACTTCGCCATCACGAAGTCGCGCTCTTTCTGTTCGAGGCCTCCGTGCAGGCTGGCGCTGCTGACGCCCGCCGCGCCGAGGGCCTGCTCGATCCGGGCGACGGTCGCCTTGAAGTTACAGAAGACGATGGCTGATTCAGGTGGGTTGGTTCGGAGGATCGCCAGCAGCGTCCCCAGGCGGCCCTGGCCCTTCTGGTCGTCCACGACGTAGGCCAGCTGGCGCAACAGATTCTTCGGTCCGTCCGACTCACCGACCTTCAGCCGCTCGGGATTCTGCTGATGCGCCTTGATCATCGCGTCGATCGAGCGCGGATAGGTGGCCGAGAAGAAGACGGTCTGCCGGGGCTTGGGCGCGCCGCTCAGGATCTTCTCCATCTCCTCGCCGAACCCCATGTCCAGCATGCGGTCGGCCTCGTCGACGACGACGGTCGCGACGCCGCTCAGATCCAGCGAGCCGCGCACGATGTGGTCGAGCGCCCGGCCCGGCGTTCCCACGACCACGTGGACGCCCAGCGCCAGCGCCGCCAGCTGCGGCTTCATCGGTTGCCCGCCCGAGAGGATCAAGACCTGAAGGTCCGCCTCCCGCCGACCGAGCTTGCGGAAGTCGCGCGCCACCTGCGTGCAGAGCTCGCGCGTGGGACAGAGGACCAGCGCCTGCGGGTGGCGCTTGCCCCGTTTCAGCTTCTGCAAGATCGCCAGCGCGAAGGCCGCCGTCTTCCCGCTGCCGGTGGTCGACTGCCCGATCAGATCGCGGCCCGCCAGCAAGAGAGGAATGGCGCGCGCCTGGACCGGCGTCGGCGCGGCGAAGCCCAGCTCCGCCACCACCTGACAGAGGGTGGGGGCAAGGCCGAGCGCGGCGAACCCGCCGTCAGCCGGGGGCGGAGGCGCCGAGTGGTTCACCGTGCGGTTCATCGGCGTGCGGTTCATCGGATCGCTGGCAGATAGCAACTACGCCAGGAAAGTCCACGTATTTGCACGCCGCGCCTCGCCTTTCTCTGATCGTGGGACCTGGCGTATGGTCCGACCTCACCCCCCAGCTCGGAGGTTTACGATGAACCCGAAGTCGACCGACCCGAAGTTGCTCAGCCGAAAAGAGTTCTTCGTCTTGACCGTGACCTTGGTCGGCGCAGCCGCCCTCGAGTCGAACTGTACATCGAGTGACGGCGGCGACATGGGCACGGGGGGCACCGGTGCGACGGGCAGCGGTGGAAGTGGCACCGGCGGAACGGGCACCGGTGGAACGGCAACTGGTGGAACGACGGGCACGGGTGGAACGACCGGCACGGGTGGAACGGCAACGGGTGGAACGACGGGCACTGGTGGAACGGGCACCGGCGGAACGACCGGCACCGGTGGCGCGGCTGGCGGCTCCGGGGGCAGCGGGACTGGCGGCGCCGCCGGCAAGGGCGGAAGCGGGGGCGGGGGAACGACGGGGGGCGCTGGGCACGCCGGTGGAACCGGCGGGAATGCCGGCACGTCCGGTGGTGGCGGCGTGGGCGGACCCGGCGGAAGCAGCGGGTCTTCCTGCACGCTCCCCCTCCCCGAGAAGCAGCTCGCCGTCACCGCTTCGGACTCCAATCTCCACACTCACACGGTGGTGGTCAACGCGACCACCCTCAACGCCACCACCTCGCAGACGCTGACCACGAGCAGCGCCGGGACTCCGGCGCACACACACATGATCACGTTGACGCCGGCCAATCTCACCACCCTGCGCGGCGGTGGGATGGTGCAGATCGAGTCGACCAACGACAGCAACCACACCCACACCTATCAGATCAGCTGCACCTAGGCCGCCGACCCTCGGCGTTCGTCAACGCAGGTCTGCGATGGCGCGCAAAAAAGAACGCGCCGAGAGGCAAGGCCGCTCGGCGCGTGCGAGACGTTGGAAGGACCAGAGGCCTTCGACGAGGCCGGCTACAGGCCGCCCTTGCCGGCGTAGCCGTGCAAGACCGCCGTTCCCAGCACCTTGCCCGAGCTCATCGCAGTCGCCAGCGCGGTCCTCGCGTTGTCGACGCTCGTGCCGGTGATCGAGAGCGTCGCCGTCGACAGCGCGTAGATCGTGAACTCGTACTCGTCGCCCATGGTGCCGTTCATCGTGGTCGCGCAGGGCGCCAGGAAGGTTCCGCTCTGTTTGGCCCCGGCGAGCCCCCCGCTCAAAGTCATGGTCAACCCTTCCGGCAGACCCATGACGGTGGGGGAGATATTCCAGATGGCCCAGTGCTCGCCAAACATGACCATGCTGCCGCCCATGTTGATGAGCGTCGTGTCCAGGAAGGTCATGGCGAACGACATGGTTCCCGCCGGTGGATTTGTCCAGTCGAGCTCGGGATTGATGCCGTTTCCGATGTTGCCGACCGTCTTTCCCGACAGAGCAGGGCTCTCGGCGCAGGTGTACTTCGAAGCGAAGTGCGCGTTGTCCGCGAGCTCCGTGCTGGTCAGCGAGAAAGCGGTGCCCGAGCTCCCCCCCCGCCGCTGATCCCGGCCGTGCCGCCGGTGCCGTTCGAATCCGCCGCCAGCGTGACCGGCGCCGCCGGCCGTGCCGCCGGTCCCAGTGATGCCGCCGGTGGCCGTGCCACCCGTGCCAGTGACGCCGCCGGTGGCGGTGCCGCCGGTGCCGGTGATACCGCCGGTGGCGGTGCCGCCGGTGCCGGTGATGCCCCCGGTGCCGGGCACGCCGCCGGTGGCGGTCGTACCGCCCGTCGCCGATCCGCCCGTGCCACTGCTTTGGCCCCCCGTCCCCGGCGAGCCGCCGGTGCCTCCTCCTCCATCGCTGGAAGTGCAGCCGAAGCCGACAGCGAGACCGAGGAATGCCAGTGCCAACCGGGGGAATTTGACAGGGTGCATCCTGTCAAATGGGTGATCGACGACCAAACCTTCAGCCATTGGCCGAAAATTGCCCGTGGAGCTCCCGATTCGTGGCGCCCCGCGCCAGGTCCGCCCGAAGGCCGGCGCGTTCGTTCACTTCCCCAGACCGGCGAGGCCGCTCTTCTTCGGGTGCTTATCCAGCCATTTCTTCAGGGCCCGGAAGGCCTTCGCGCCGCCGGTCAGGAAGACGTCGCCGAACCGATCGAGATCGGCGCGAAGATGACGAAATCCGGCGGCCGGATCGTCGGAGAAGCCAGGGTATTGGCCCTCCGCCGGTATTCGATCGAGCGCCCGGACACCGCGAACGAGGTCCTCGTGGGAGAGCGACTCGTCCCCGAAGTGGTACCGGACGAGGACGAGCGAGCGGCGAACGTGGAGCTCGAGGCGCCGATCGCCGCGTCGAAACTCGCCCAGCGCCAACCCGCCGCCGCTGCCATCATCGTCGTCCACGGCGCTGAACACGAAGCCGGCGGGGCCCAGCGCCTCTGCCAGCTCCGCCGCGCCCTGGTCGAGCAGCTGCCTCGGAGTCATCGTCATCGCCGCAGTATGGCGCGGCGACGAGGCGCGATGGTCACTCTCGCGCGATCAATCGTTCAGTCGGTCGCCGCGCCGATCACCGAATCCCAGTGCGGCTCCGGCGATCTGGCCGGCGCGCTCTCGGTGCCGGACCGGGAAGGCGGCATCCCGCCTTCGATGTCTTCGAGGTCTTCATTGTCCTGAAATTTGGAGGCGATGGGGACGACCGGCGTCGGGGCGCCAGACGGATCGGGGAACATGGATCGGACTCCTTTCGAGTGACGGCGAGCTGAGCAAACGCCGAGCCACCCGGCCGGCCGCGATTTCCTGCGGCCTTCGCCGGCCTTCTGCGGCGTTCCGTCCGAAAAGGCGCGCAGCCGCGGTGGCATCGCGAAGCCGCCCACGCACCCGGGCGGCGGCCTCTAGGTGTCGTCACCTGATTCCTCGGCTCGGGGCTACGGTATTTCCACCCGCGCTGCACATTCAACATCGAGGTACCAGGTCGCCGTGGAGAGACGATGAAGGGGCGAGGCCATGAACCTGAGACGTCGGATGACCTTGGCGGTGGCAGCGATGACGATTGTCGCTGCCGGGGGGGGAGCCTTCGCCGCTTCGGCCGATTCTGCCGATGCCGGCGCTGCGCCGGACAGCGGCGAGAAGCGGGTGTCGGACGGGACGCCGGTCAGCAAGATCGGTTTGACCATCCTGGCGGGCGGCGGCGTCACCGACTTTACCCAGGGGGCCACCCGTGACGAGACGAGCCTGGGCGGCTCTTGGGACGTCCGGGTCCTCATCGCCACCCGCCACTGGCTCGGTTTCGAGGCGTCGTACATCGGCAGCGCCAACCCGATCAAAGGGCTCGGGTTCTCCAGCAACAGCAAGCTGGTGCGCAACGGGATCGAGGGGGCTCTCCGGGTGCAGGCCCCGCTGCGTCACCACTGCCTGCTGCTCGAGCCTTACATCCTGGGCGGCGCCGGCTGGAATGCCTACCGGGTGACGAACGTCGACCCGACCACCGCGAGCGCCACCACGAACAACGACAACACCCTGGTGCTGCCGTTCGCCGTCGGATTCATGTTCGGCTACAAGGGCTTCGTGGGCGACGTGCGGTACACGATTCGTCCGACCTACCAGCAGACCCTGCTGGCCAACCAGGGGGCGAACGGTCTCACCAACTGGGACGCGGGCGTGATGATCGGCTTCGAATTCTAGAACACCAGGAAGATCGAGCCGATGCCTCGCCATTCGTCCGAGCGGACCCGGTAGCCCAGGAGGCTGCTGTCTCGAGCGTCGTCGTCGAATTCGAAGGCCAGCCGGACCGGTCCGCCCAGGGGCTGCCACGACGCCACCGCCGCCAGGAACAGCCGCGTGTCGTGAAGCGAGAAGTTGTTCTGGATCGTGCTCTGACGTTCGTCGTCGGTGTTGAAAGACCAGAAGCTCTGGCTGCGGCCATCGAGCGTGAGGCGCACGTCGCCCAGCTCGGCCTCGACGGTCGCCAAGGCGAGCAGGCCCTGCGCGAAGTAATAGCCCTCCTCCTGAAGCTCGGTCTTGATGGTCACGTTCGCGAACGTTGGCGCCGCCTGCGGGTAGGCCAGGGAGGTCACCTGGGCAAATCCGTAGCTGGCAGCGAACGTGGCGCGCAGGGCGAGCTGGCCGCGCCGGGCCGCGAGCTCGACCATCGGACCGAGCAGGCCCACGGCCAGGGTTCGATCCCAGATGGAGGGGAGGCTTCGGGCGTCGTAGTCGAAGGAGCTGCCGACGCCGAGGAGGAGACCGTGACCATCCGGCTCGCCCGACGGACCGAGGACGTCGCCGTAGTTGCGCAGGTAGCGCCCCCAGACGAGTGAATCGGCGTGGACGAAGGCCCCCCGGATCGAGCCGTCCTCGAGGAACCAGCGCCCGCCGAAACTGGTCCACTGTCCGGGCCGCGCGCTGGAGGCGCCGAACCCCGGCTGCCGGTAGAGCGCGTGGGTGGTGATCCGATCGCCCAGCCCCAGCACGGTCTCGTCTCTCGTCTCGTCGTCGCCGAAGGAGGTGTGCGCCGCCCCGAACTCGAAGTAGACCCGGTGCCAGATCCGCCTGGAGAACCCCTGCCCGTCGAAGCTCTGGTCCCGCCGTCTGCCGTGGCAGACGGGCGCCTCATTCAGCGTTGCCACCGGCGAAAAGAGGGAGGCGCCAATGCAGTTCGCCAGGCTGGGCTCTCCGTCGGCGAACAGGCGGCCCAGGCGGTAGGTCGCCTCGCCGATCACCCATCCTGCCGCGGGCGTGACGATGAGATCGTTGGTCGACAGCTTCTGGTTCGGCTCACCGAAGAACTTCCAGAGCGTGGAGGCAGCGACCGTCGTCAGGAACGAGGCGCCCACGCCGAAGCCGTTGCCGCGCGCGATCTGGTAGTAGACGGTCCCGGCGAACGGATGACCGATGGCGTTCGTGTTGAAGCGGTCGTGGTCGAAGACCACGTAACGATACGAGAACAGCTCCGTTCGCCAGGTCGACCAGGTAAAGGCGGAGACTTGCGATTCAGAGGGCTCCTGGTGGCCCCAGTACCAGGCGGATTGGAGCCCGAGGAAGGCAAGCTCTCCCAGCACGACCCGGAGAAAGGGATGCTCTGGGCGGGCGGTCTCCGATTCGCTGTCGGTGTTCCGCAGCTCTGCTCCACGGGCGGGAAGCACCGACAGGAACGTCGCGAGTCCCCAGGCCAGGATGATCGCTCTGCTACGCACCCCTCGCGTGGCCTCTCGACGACGGTTCTCACGATTCCCCCAGCGGCAATACGCTGTGGCTCCTAGAAGCGCGGTGCGCAAACGCGAATTGCGAGAACGTAGGGAAGGTCCCGTATTCGATCCCGAGATCCTCGGAAGCGACCTCAGGTTAGTCCCAAAGGGGGACCAACCATGCGGATGAGGTCATTGGGATGGTTTGTGGGGTCGCTGGGTTTGCTGTTAGGGGCGGGCTCGGCGCGGGCGGAGGATCAGCCAATCTCGGGTCCCGACGCCATCAATCAGCTGGAAGGCAAGCCCGAGTGCCGTGATGCCGGGGTCACCGTGAGCTTCTCGACGGGTTCGATCGTGCTCGACACGAACGCGCAGGGGGCGCTCAATGGCGTGGCGACCTGGATGAAGGCGGACAGCAAACGCACGCTTCACCTGCACGGCTACGCCGACACCACTGGCAACAGTGAGGCGAACCTCGTGCTGAGCGAGAAGCGGGCCGATGCGGTCAAGACCTACCTCGTCGGACAGGGGGTCGACGCCACGCAGATCACCACGATCGGTCGTGGCGAGGACGTCGCTGACCAGCTGCCGGCGAACGGTCGTACGGTGACCTTCCTGGCCTGCAAGCCGTCTGCTGCATCGGCGGAGGCTGAAGCGCCGGCGGCGGCCGAACCGGCTGCGCCGGCGGCGCCGCCCGCGCCGGAAGAAACGCCCCCGCCGCCCACGGTCGCCGTGGTGCCCGCGGTGGTCGAGCCGGTGCCGGCCGAGACACCGCCCGCGTCCGCACCACCCAAGTACGAGCCGCCCTCGAGGTTCGGCCTCGCGCTCCTGGCCGGCGGCGGTTACCAGGACTTCTCCAACAGCAACATGAGAAGTCTCACCAACGGGGGCGGCGCCTGGGACATCAGGTTCGTCGCCGGGACCCGGTCGATCCTCGGTTTCGAGGGCGCCTACGTCGGCTCGGCCCGCGGCTTCCAGTCGCTGGGCGTGACAGCCAACAACCCGACGCTGATCTCCAACGGCGTCGAAGGGAACCTGCGCCTCAACGCCCCCATCACCAGGGGCGACTCGCTGTTCGAGCCGTACGCCGTCGCCGGCGTCGGGTGGTCGCAGTACCACATCACCAACTACAACACGAACACGCAGGCGTTGTCGGACTTCAGCGCCACGAACGACAACGTGATGACCGTTCCCTTGGGCGTGGGATTTACCTACGGGTACAAGGCGCTGCTGCTGGACGTGCGGGGGACCTATTCCCCGACGTACTACAACAACCTGCTCGAGGGGACCAGCGGCAACGGCACGCTGAACACCTGGGGCGTGGGCGGCTCGGTCGGGTTCGGGTTCTGAGCACCGTCTGACCGACGAGAGGCAACGTACGGGCCGCGGCTCGCTCCTTGGGGGCGGGCCGCGGTCGCATGTTCGTATCCCTTGACGCCGTCCGCACGCTTCGGCTTCAGGGTCACGGAGGACGCGGGCGGCAGCTCGAAGCGGACGGAGACGTTCATCCCGAAGTTTCCGCGCACCTCTTCAGCCTCGTAGGCATCCCACCCCCGATTCTGTATCGTCGGTACGTGCTGTCCCTCGCGCGGACAATCGGCGTCTTGGGGCTGGCGGCCGGGCTGACCGCACCGGGTGCCGGGTGCGGAGGCGGCAGCACGTACACCGGCCTGATCTCCTGCACGCGGTCCACCAACGTCCAGGGCCTCGGGCTTCTCGAGGCGTGCGAGGAGGCTCCGGCCAGCGCGCGCTCGCAATTTCAGCAAGGCTGCACCGCGGCGACGACCGTCGACGGCGGAAGCCCCACCGTCGCGAACGCCCCCTGCCCGCGGGTGGACACCCTCGGTGGTTGCCAGATCACCAGCGGCGGGTTCGAGGAGTCCTTCTGGTACTACGGGGCCGGTGGCGACGGGGAGGTCGGGGCCATGCCGAGCGACATCCAGAGGCTCTGCTCGGCGTCGGGCGGAACCTACTTCGCGCCCTGAACGAAGCCGCCCGCTCCCGGCCGGTCGATGACGTTGCCGTGCATGAGACGATGAGCGTCACCGAGCGGCTCGAGCTGGCGCACCACCACCGGGTGACCCGCGAGACCTCCACCTCGTCGTGAACGCGCCTGTCAGTTGCCGGCGAAGTGTCCCGACTCCGGAACGGGCGGCCGCCGTTCGAGGAGCCCCCGGGCCACCAGGCTGGCGATGGCTTCGAAGGCGCAGGGCTTGGGCAGGAAATAGGGCGTTCCCACCGTCTCTGCGACCTCGGGCAGGTTGGTGACGCCAGAGAGCAAGACCAGGGGAATCTCCTCTTGCCCGACGTCGTGGATGAACATCCGATACGACATCTCCGGTCCCGTGAGGACCGGCATCTCGACGTCGAGCAGGACGAGATCCGGTTGGCGCTCGGCAACGAGCTCCAACCCTTCCTGCCCGTTCCGCGCCGTTCGCACCTCGTGACCCTCCGCCTCGAGGAGGGCCGCCAGACTCTCCGCCAGGTCGGGGTCATCGTCGACAACCAGCAGATTCGCCACCGCCGTGCACTCCCCGCGTCAGTTACGTCCGGACTTCTGCTGGCTGCTCATCTGCCGCGCGCGTGGGCACGAGCGGCAGGTGCAGGATGAAGGTGGAGCCCTGCCCGAGCTCGGTCTTCACCGATACGGTTCCGCTGCTTGCCTGGGCGACCCGGTTGACGATCGACAGCCCGAGGCCGGTTCCTGGGAGGCTCTGCGTGCGCGACGCGCGATAGAACGGCTCGAACACGTGACCCGCTTCCTCCGCCGCCATCCCCAGGCCATTGTCGGAGACCCGCAGCTCGTACGCGTCGTCGAGCGCTGTCCCGGAGATTTCGACCTCGGGCCCCACGTCGGGACGCCGGTACTTGACCGCGTTCTCGGTCAAGTTCGTCAGCGCCTGCCGGAGCAGCCCCTCGCTGCACGAGACGACCGCATGGTCGACCGCCACCCGAAGGTTCCCCCTTTCGCCCTTCACCCGGGCGGCGAAGTCCTGTTGAACCTGAACCGCGACCTCCGCGGGATCGCAAACTCCATTCACCTGGGTCTCGACCCGCGCCAGCGTCAGGAGATCGTCGATCAACGTCTCCATCCTCTGCACGCCCCGCTGGAGCAGGTCCGCGGCCCGCGTCTCCTCGGGGACCTTCCGCGTCAGCTGCGTCGCAGCGACGTTGATGGCCATCAGCGGGTTTCGGATGTCGTGTGCGACTCTGCCCGCAAAGGCGTCGAGCTCGCGGTTTTGTTCTTCCAGGATCTTGGCCTCCCGCGCTGTCTCCTCCTCCCGACGCCCGACCTGCCGCGCCGCCCAGCGCCAGGCGATCACGACGCCTGCCAGGGAGAGCACGCCCATCCCGAGGAGGGTCAGCATCAATCGCAGCTGGATGCTGGAGAATTGGGCCAGGGTCGCTGCGGCGCCCTGATCGTTGATGGAGATGAGCCTGTCGAACTGGGCTCCCACCGCCGCGAACTGTCCCGCCACGAGCTGCATCACCTGCCGCGCCTCGAAGTCCCGGTTCACCCGGGAGAGCGCCAGGGCACGTGCAATCGGGGCGTCGAGCGCCCGCAGGTCGGCGCGGGTCTCATCCCAGGCGGCGCGTTCGCCCGGCAGAGTGGCCCAGGGTTCGTAGCTCTGGGTGGTGACCGCGATCTGCCTGTCCAGCAGCGCCATTGTCGCCTCCAGCTTCGCCATCTCACCGAAATCCTTGGCGAGGATGTGCTCGTCGATCAGGGTCTGCTTCTTCTCCACCTCGTTCTCCAGCTGTCCCACCAGGCGGACGCTGGTCAGCACGGTGTCGGCGATCTCGTCGGTCCTCCTCTGGAGCGACCGTGCCTGGAGGACCGCGGACAGCGTGATGATTGGCACCCAGGCGGTGACGAGGGCGAAGGCGACGGCCACGAACCGGCGGCTCGGACCTGTCGGTCCCGTCGGTCCTGTCAGCCCTGTGCCGGGCGCCCGCTTGGCGCCGCGTTTCGTGATTGCGCCGACATCTTTGTTCATCCGTCGCCTCCCCCTGGTCACGTGGGCTTCAACCGTGAGTATGTGCACCGCCAACATCACGGTCGCTGTGAGCTCATGGGCAGGCGCACCTCGAAGTGTGTCCAGGCAGCTACACGACACCGGCGGGCGAAGATCGTTAGGAGATCGTTGGTTAAGATCATGGCCGAGCGGCTCCCGGTGCGACGTCACTTCGTCAGGTTCATGCTCAGCAGCGAGACCAGCCCAGCCATGGTCAGAATCGGGCCCAGCGTCCGGCCCGTTTGGCCGGTCTCGCTCGTCTTGCTCAGCCTGGGTTGGTCCTGGGGAGCCGCGCTCGCCAGCGGCGGTCCGGCCACAGACGCCTATGACGACGTCAGCAAGACCACCGCCGTCGATCTGCATCTCTTCGGCGATCTGTATGCGCTGCGCAACTTCAACGACCCTGCCTCGCGCCTGAACCAGCTCAGAGAATTCGACTTCAATTCGGACCAGGCCTCGCTGAGCTTCGCGAGGATCACGGTCGCGCATCGGCCCGAGCTCATCGGCTTCCGCCTCGACCTCGGCCTGGGTGACACCACCCAGATTTACGAGCAGCAGGACCCGGCGGCCACGGCCCATCCCGAGCTGGCGCGCGCTCTCTCTCACCTCGAGCAGGCCTTCGTGACCGTGATGGTGCCGGTCAAACCCGGGATCGAAATCGACGTCGGCAGGTTCGGCACGCCGATGGGATTCGAAGACAACGAGAGCCTGTCGAACTGGCTCTACTCGCGCTCACTCCTTTACAGCTGGGCCGAGCCGTCGCTTCACACAGGGCTGCGCCTCTCATGCCGGGCCACCGACACGCTGGCGTTCTCCGCGTTCTGGGTCAACGGCTGGAACAGCATCGTCGTCGACGGAAACGACATGCGCACCGTTGCCGGCGCCGGATCGTGGGCGCCGGCCCCGGGGCTGGCGCTGATCGTGGTGGACATGGCCGGACCGGAGCATCCGCCCACCCAGCTGACCGGCGCGCTCTCCTTCCGCAACCTGCTCGCCGCGTACGTGACCTACGACGCAACGAAGCAGCTCTCTTTCGCGCTGGCCCTCGACCACGGGAACGACCGGGCGAACGGCGGTGTCGACTGGTGGGGGACGGCCGGCTACGCCCGGCTCCAGGCTCGTCCGTGGCTCGCCGCCGCGCTTCGCGCCGAGTATTTCGCCGATCCGAGCGGCTTCATGACCGGGACACCCCAGCGCGTCGGCGAAGTCACCACCACCCTCGAGGCCCAGCGGGTGACCGAGCGGCTGCGGCTGGTGGCCCGGCTCGAGTACCGGCACGATCAGTCGAGCGCGTTCGTCTTCGACGGTGCGGAGCCAGACGTTCGGGAGAGCCGCCAGGACACCCTCACCTTGGCCCTGCTCGCCGCGTTTCGCTCGAGCGACTAGGAGGGCGCGCGGGGGAGCTCGCCGTCAGCGCGGGGGCGCCCTGTCAATCGCGGGCGCGGGCTGGACGCGCTTCGTCCCGTCCCAGGTCAACACCCGCGGTTGTTTCTCGCGCCCGACCGGCGTGTCGAGCAGGCCGGTGCAGGCCTGGCCGTTGCTGCCGTCGAACAGCTGGCAGCGCTGCTCGAAGAAGCCGGAGGCTGCGAAGTCCGCCGGGCTGGTGCAGGCGTCGTTCGCCGTCTTGTTGACGTCGAGGAGATTGCCCGGAGCTGCGTTGCGGTAGCAAAGCGAGACGAACTCCGAGCAGAACAGGCTGTCCGGCGTGGCGTGCGCGTCCTTGGGGTTGAGGGCCCGGCCCAGCATGATGCGCAGGCCGAGCTCGGCGAGTCTCAAGTACGCATACTTGACCCCGAGCAGCGTGAGCGCGGTGTCGAAGAGCTCGTCCTCGTCGAAGGGGCCCTCGCGCAGGTCGCGCCGGAGCGACCACCAGTCCACCTTGCCGCTGTACTTGCAGACCATGGTGCTCGCCGGCAGCACCTCGACGCCGCGCAGGTCGGCCTGGAAGGCGACGACGCGGTCGCGCCAGCGCGCCACGATCGCCACGTGGGAGTAGGGGGAGTCGGAGAGCCGCTCGATCACCCCCGACAGCAGGCGGTTGCCCCGGAACAGCAGCAGGTCCCCCGTCTTCATCTGTTCGCGCAGGTCCTGATAGCTCTTGCCCTCGTGCGGCCTGGGCGCGAGCGACACCTTCCAGCGCGGGTGATGCTCTCGCGGCGCGTGTCCGTCGGTGCCCGGGGCGTTGGCGTTCACGGGCTCCGACGTTATCTCAACTCGGACCTGCCCGGGGAGGGCGCCCTTCGGGTGCCACCTCCTGGGGAATCGTCCGCTGCGCTCACAGTCGCAACGGGGGGCCGTAGAGCGTCGGCCGCCAGTTCGAGTAGCCGAAGCGCGACGAGAAGGTCTGCACCTCGTTCCAGCTCGCGTCGAGCTCGACGATCGTTCCGTCGGTCGTGTAGGTCACCAGGGTGTTGCCGCCTGGCAAACGCTGCACGTCCCCCATGATGGTGCTGGCGCCCGTGCCCGCGTAGTCCTCGACCACCGTGGCCGCGAACGAGCTCGCGGTGACGTTCAGCTGGAACTCGAAGATGTCGGCGTTCGTCCCGTAGCTGTTGTTGAACGCCAGGAAGGTCCAATCCTCCAGCAGATGGTGACCGTGAACGACCTGCCAGTCCTGCGGGACGCACATGTTGCCGGCGGGCGCCTGGTCGCACACCCCGCCCAGCTGCCATTGCACGGTCCCGGTCGCGCTCACCTTCACGAACACGCTCGGATTGCGATCCGCGATCGTGAAGCTGTCGTCGAACGGAAGATAGTGGATCGCGCAGGCGTGGTAGGTGTCCGAGAGGTAGAGGTTGCTCCCGATCGTGAAGGGGCTGCTGACCGTGCCGTTCGCCGCGCGAATCACCAGGTTGCTCGGCGGATCGACCCCCGCGACGCTCCAGACCAGCGCGGCGACCTTGCCCCCAGGCATCACCGTGAAATCGTGGTGCGCGTTCTCCAGTCCCGGGACGTTCTGCTGCGCTTCTTCCCCGTCCATCGAGACGTAGCGCATCTCCCCGCCGTCGTTGTCGAGGTTGAGCCCGACCATCCACATGTTCTCCCCCTCGTAGTCCATCTGCGCGCGCGTGGTGTTCAGCGGGCCGTCGGCGTACCAGACGATCTCCCCGTCGGCGTCGACGATGAAGGCGCTGTCCGGCACGCTGATCCCCGAGCTGGTGACGATGAACCCAGGCTCCCGTTTGTCGGGTTGAGCCACCTGCACGGTGACGGGGCGGGCGTTCGGGAAGCTGCCCGTCGTGGGGAGGGTGTAGTCGGGGCTGGTGCAGGTCGCTCCATCACGGGTCGCCTCGATGTGGAACGCGTAGTCCTTGGACTGCTTGAGGCCGAGGAGCAGGGTTCGATAGTTGGTTTTGCTCAGGTCGACCGGCGCCTCGCCCCCCTGGTTCAGAAGTGAGCTCGGAGCGTTCTTCAGCTTGTAGACGATCTTGGCGCTGGACGGCGCGGCGCCCGTCGAGGACCACTCGACGATGCCGACCGTCGGGATCTGGGAGCTCACTTCGTTCGTGCTGACGGTGAACTCCAAACCGCTGCAGACGCCCCCACCATCGCCGCAACCGGGTGAGGCGAGCAGAAGCAGAGGGACCACCAGGCCGATTGCAGCAACGTCGATGGCGGCCATGGTCGAGACCCGGTGAGCGGAGAAGCCATCCTGCCAGGTTCGAGCAGCGTCCTTCCTCTCATTTGTGGCGGTGCGACGCGCCGGCGATCGCCGGTGGCGCAGCGGTGGCAGCGCGCGCTCCCGGGGGCCGCGGTCATGAACCCTTCGAGCGTTCGCATCCGCCGAGGCGCAGGGTCCGAGGGCCCGTCTGTTCCGTCCACCGCCTGCTCTCCTTGCCCTTTGACGCTGGCCCTCCGGGGCGCTATCTCCCGCGGATGCTCTTCGATCCGCTCACGCTGCGCGGGGTGACGTTTCGCAATCGCATCGGCGTCTCGCCGATGTGTCAATACTCCAGCGTCGACGGACTCGCCGACGATTGGCATCTGGTGCACCTGGGCAGTCGGGCCGTCGGCGGGGCAGGGCTGGTCCTCACCGAGGCGACCTCCGTCGAGGCCCGCGGTCGGATCAGCCCGCAGGATCTGGGGCTCTGGAACGACGCGCAGATCGAGCCGCTGGCCCGCGTGACGCGCTTCCTGCGCGCGCAGGGCGCAGCCTCCGGCGTCCAGCTGGCGCACGCCGGTCGCAAGGCCTCGACGGCGCGACCGTGGGAGGGGGGCAAGCCGCTCGCGCCCCCGGCGGGCTGGAGCCCCATCGTGGCACCCGCCGCGCTCGCGTTCGACGACGGGTACCAGACGCCCGCGGCGCTGGCGGTCGGCGAGATCGCGACGCTGGTCGAGGCCTTCTCCGCCGCCGCGGGGCGGGCGGCGCGCGCCGGCTTCGACGTCATCGAGATTCACGCGGCCCACGGCTATTTGATCCACGAGTTCCTCTCGCCGGTCTCCAACCGCCGCGACGACCAGTGGGGCGGCAGCTTCGACGGCCGGGTCCGGTTCTTGCTCGAGATCGTCCGGGCCGTTCGCCGCGTCTGGTCGGACGCGCGGCCGCTGCTGGTGCGTCTCTCCACCACCGACTGGTTGGGGGCGAACGGATGGACGGTCGAGGACTCCATCGCGCTCGCGCGTCGGCTGGGCGCCGAGGGGGTCGACCTGGTGGACTGTTCGTCCGGTGGCATCGCGCCCCGGGTGGCGATCGACGCCGGTCCCGGCTACCAGACGGCCAACGCCGCCCGCATCCGGGCCGAAGCGGCGCTCCCCACCGCCGCCATCGGCCTCATCACCACCGCGTCGCAAGCCGAGCACATCTTGCGCACGGGGCAGGCCGACATGGTCTTTCTTGCGCGCGAGCTTCTGCGGGATCCCTACTGGCCGCTGCGCGCGGCGCGCGAGCTGGGCGCCTCTGTCCCGTCGCCCGCGCAGTACGATCGCGCCTGGCGCTGAGCGTTCGATTGGTCGCCCGGGAGGCTGGGTTTAGAATCGCGGCCGGGCGTTCCAAGGAGAGGCAGCATGCTATTCGCAGTGATCGGCAGCAGCGCGGGGAAGAGCCGCCAGGAGATCATGTCGGTCTATCCCCGGCACAAGGCGTTCCTCGACCAGTTCGTCGCGCGCGGCGAGGTGGCGGGGGTGGGCCCTTTCACCGACCCCGGTGGCGGCAACATGGCCCTCTTCCGCAGCCGCGCGGCAGCCGAGGCGTTCGTCGAGGGAGACCCGTTCCTCCTGGAGGGCGTCGTGCAGGCGTATCAGATCAAAGACTGGGGCGACCAGATGCTGGCGTAGCGGGAGCGGACCGATCGTCGGCGGAGGTTGCCCCGGTCCGTGAGGCGGTCGGGGAGCCCGGCGCATGTACAATGGCCGCCGCCCGAGCTTCATGTCCCTCGCCAGCATCGCCGCCGTCGCCTTCATCGGAACGATCTTTTGGGTCGCCAGCCCGGAGGCCGCCAGCGCGCTGGCCGGCGCGCAGCACCGGTGGTCGCCTCTGGCGATCGGGCTGGTCGCCGCGGGCGGGCAGTCCGTCGCGCTGGTGGGCCTCTATTTTTTCGGCGGCCAGCTCCGCCGCCACTGGCGCTGGTTCGACCGACAGTGCGCACGCGCGCGATCGCGTTCCCCCCTCGGCAACAGCCAGCGCTACGCAACCGGCGTCGTCGCGACGGCCAGCCTCCTCGGCTTCCCGCCCGTCTCGGTCACCGCCACGCTGCTCTCGGGCGTCGCGCCCCGCCCGCTGCCGTTGCTCCCTCTGATGCTGCTCCTGCGCCTGGTGCGGTTCATCGCCCTCGGCTGGGCGGGGTCACGTTTCGGGTGGCGGCTCCCCTGGTAGGGGCGGTTTTCCAGCGTTCCTCGCGGGGCGGCGGCGGCGCCGGAAAACCGAGCGTCACCACCGCGCGGTCGGGTAGAAGGGTCAGATGAGCACGAAGGTCTCCGACCCTCCCGTGTTGCAGGTCGGCCGGCTGCAACGGTCCGTCGGCTTCTACGGGCTGATGATGGTCTCGCTGGGATCGATCATCGGATCGGGCTGGCTGCTGGGCGCGCTCAACGCCGCGGAGCGGGCCGGCCCGGCGTCGGTTCTGTCCTGGATCCTCGCGGCCGGGATGCTGTCGCTGCTCGCGCTGGTGTACGCAGAGCTGGGCGCGACCTATCCGGTGGCCGGCGGCGCCGCGCGGTTCCCCTATTACTCACACGGCTCGGTGGCCGGGTTCACGGCGGGATGGGCGTCCTGGCTGCAGGCCGTGTTCATCGCGCCGCTCGAAGTCCTGGCGGCGATCACCTACGTCAACAGCGTCGGCTGGGTCAACCAGCACTTCGGCATGATCTCCAAGGTTGGGGCGAACGCCGGCCTGCTGAACGGCACCGGGCTTTGTGTCGCGATCGTCCTGATGGTGGCGTTCACCGCGATCAATCTGGCGGGCGCCAAGTTCCTCTCCGACAGCAACGTCATCGTCGTCATCTGGAAGACAGCCGTGCCGGTGCTGGCGGTCGGCGTGGTGGCCGCGCTGCAGTTCAAGCCGTCGAACTTCCAGGCGGGGGGCGGGTTCATGCCGTTCGGCTTTCACGGCGTCTTCGCCGCGTTGACCGGCGGCGTCGTGTTCGGGCTGCAAGGTTTTGAACAGGCGGTCCATCTGGCCGGGGAGGCGCGCGACCCCAAGCGAGATCTGTCGCGCGCGATTCTGGCCGCCATGGCGATCGGGGCGGTGCTCTATGCGCTGTTGCAGATCGTCATGATTGGCGCGCTCGACCCCGCCCACATCGCCAAGGGCTGGTCGATGCCGCTCGGCAGCGATCCGTCTGATTACGGCGTCTGGTACACCCTGGCGCTGGCGCTGGGCGCGGGATGGCTCGCCAAGGTGCTGCTCATCGACGCGGTCATCTCACCGGCGGGCACGGGCGTGGTCTACCTCGGGACCACGGCCCGGCTCTCGTACGCCCTCGGCGAGGAGCCCGAGATGCCGACCGCGCTGGCCACGACCAGGAAGGGCGTGCCGGTCGTCTCCATCGTCACGGCGGCTGTGGTCGGCCTGGCGGCGTTTGGGCCGTTCAAGAGCTGGAATGACCTGGTCAGCGTGGTGACCGCCGCGACGGCCATCATGTACGCCTTCGCTCCGCTGTCGCTGGCGGCGCTGCACAAGCTCGACGCGGGTCGGAGCCGGTCGTATCGGGTGCCGATGCCGAAGCTGGCGCTGCCTGCGGCCTTCTGCTCGGCCAACCTGATCATGTACTGGGGCGGGTTCGAGACGAACTGGAAGCTCGCGCTCGCCATGCTCGCCGGCCTCGCGCTCTTCGCGATCGGCGCCTGGCGGAGGCGCACCGCCGCCTGGCGCACGATCGGAAACGCAGTCTGGATGGGACCGTGGCTGGGCGGCCACGTGGTCCTCGGATGGCTCGGGCGCTACGGCGGCGGCCGGAACATCCTTCCGAACTGGGTCGATGTCGGCGTGGTGATCGGCTTTTCGCTGGCGATCTTCCATTGGGCCACCGCGCTCAGGTTGAGCGGGGAAGAATCGGCCCTGGAGGTTGCCAAGGACGCGCGGCAGATCGACTACGAGGCGGCTTGACCTTCGGCTCGGCCGCCGTCGATCTGGCGTCCGCGCGCGGCTGCCCCGTCCACTGAACGGTGATGCCGGAGACGAACTGGTTGATGTCCGCGCTGGCGAGATCCGTGGGCGAGGAAGCACCACCCAGAGAATGCCCGATTCTCCGGAATCTGAGCTGCGCTCGCCCCTGTTCGACCCGCTCGCGGCGCGTCTCCCTTTCTCTCTAAAATCGCAGCTCGAGCCCCAGCGCGCCGCGGGAAGCGTTGGCCGGGACCTGATAAATGGCAATCGAGTACTGATTGAAGAAGGTCCTCCGCCCGGTCGGGACGACGACCTCGGCTCGCCCGAAGACGGCGACCGCCGGAGAGATGCTCAATACGGCCATTGCCGAGCCGACCAGTGAGAACCAGTCGTGCGTGCGGTCCTGAAAGCCCGCGCCCGAGCCCCGCATGATGGCCAGCTCGCCGCCGGCGCAGGGGCCGATCTCGAACCGATCGCTGACGATGGTCGCGCATCCGCGGGCCGAGACGTCGAACAGCAGGAAATCGGCCTGGTCAACGCCCGTCGCTGGCGTGCGCCGGTTCGGAAAGAAGCTCAAACCACCGAGCGCGCGGAGACGCCAGTCGGGGAACGTCCAGATTGGTCCGGCCGACGCTTCCATGCCGCCCGCGGGCGAGTCGGGCATGGTGCCCCAGTCGAGGAGCCCGTTCAGCATCACCACGAACGTCGCAGGCGGGGGCTCGATGGCGGATGCGAGAGGAGGTTTCTCTGGGGCCGGCGCCGTCGCGGTGGCGGGCGGGGTGTCGGGTCCCCCCTCCACCCAGAGGGTGATGATGAGCGCGGCGGCCGAGGCGATCGCCTCGCAGCTCTCCGCCTCGAACCGGCGCTCCGCCCGCGTGTAACCCGCCTGGAACAACAAGCTGGCCTGCCAGCGCCCGGCGGTTGGTCCGCGCACGCTCACCATCGCCACGACGGGGACCAGCACAGTCCCCGACCGCGCCAGGTTTTCTTCCACCTTGGCCTCGACACGCTCCGCGCTCGGACACCCCGCCGGCGCCTGCCAGAGCACCATGATCGCCTTCGACTGCGCCGCCGCGAGGCGTGCGCTGCCGACCGCCATCACCGCCGCCACCAGCGCCACGGTCCGCGATGCGATCGCCGGTCTCCTCACGGTCCCCCGAACATAACGCAACTCGACAGCCGGATCGCCGTCCCGGGCGCTCTCAGCGCCCAGGAGGGCGTCGCCGAAAGGCGACGGTGAGCGAAGCGAACCATGCCCGACGACGTGCCGCCCGGTAGGCGGCCTCAGGCGGTCCAAGGCGGCCTGGCGGGTTTTGCCTGCTTCGTATCCCGCCTTGCGCCTGCTTCCAGCCTGGACCTTGTCCGGCGACCGGCGGACTTCAGGTTGAAGCTCGCTGCGCTCGGGGAGGTTCGTGGTGGAAAACGAAGTGATTCACATCGTGTTTGCCAGTGACGCCGAGGGCGTGGAGGGGATGGCGGTCGCGGGGTTTTCAGCGCTGGAGCTCTGCAGCCGGCCTGTCCACGTGTGGGTGATCGACGACGGGATCCCGCGACCCGCCCAGCAACGATTGCAGGCAACCTGGCGCCGCTGCCCGGCCTATTCGGGGTCGACGTTCATCCCGATGTCGAGCCTCCCGATCTCCATGCCGTCTCAGTGGGAGCGAAAGGTGTGGCCCCTGATCTCGGCCGCCCGTTTCCAGGTTGCCGACGTGCTGCCGAAACAGGTCAACCGGTGCGTCTATCTGGACATCGATATCCTGGCGGGCGCCGACCTGGCCGAGCTGTTCGACCTCGATCTCGCGGGCAATCCGCTGGGGATGGTGCGGGCCACCTACATCCCCGATCATGACAAGGCCTACCTCAGAACCATCGATCTGGATCCAGATGTCTATTGCAACGCCGGGGTGCTGCTCATCGATCTGGAGGCCTGGCGGCGCGAAGGGGCCGGCAGCGGGCTCATCAGCACCGGACGTGCGATGCCACCGAACATCTGGTTCTTCGACCAGGACATGCTCAACACCTACTTCAAAGGTCGCTGCCTGCTGCTGGAGAGCCGGTGGAACTGTCAGGATGCGGGCGTCACCCCGCAGGGAAGGCTCCAGCATTTCGCCGGTTCGACCAAACCCTGGAAAATGCCACCCGCCGCGGCCACGCTGGTCGGCCATGTCGCCTGGCACGGCGCCAAGCGGCGAAGTGGGTTCGAACCTTTGCAGGTGCCGACCTATCTCAGATTGAAAAAGCAGCTCCGCGTCCTGGCGGCCAAGGTCCAGCGCCGCCTCACCTGGCCCGAGAGGCCTTCGAGCTAGAACGCAAGAGGCGGCCGCCTCAGGTCCGCAGAGGCGGAAGCATTCGAATCGCCGGGGGGGAGCCCCCGACCGGGCGGTGAAGCTCGACCCGTCCGCCGGCCGCGCGCCCCTGTTCGTAGGCGGCGGTCCGCAGGATCGCGCTGGCGCTGCGGGTCGTGCGGCGCGGGTACCTGCGCCGGAGGTAGGCGTCGCGTTGGGCGTCGGCGTGGCGGACCAGACCCTGGCTCTGGCTGACCCGCTCGCCCGCGCGCAGCTTCTCGTCGAAGCCGCTCATCACGCCCGCGCAGAAGCGCCGCCGGTCCATGTCGGAGCGGATGCCGAGCGCGCGTTTGTGCTCGCGCCAGAGCCGCTCCGCGGTGTCGGTCAGGAAGGCATGCACGTACACGGCGACTTCCAGATTGGCCGGGGTCCCGCAGAGCTCCAGCACGTGGCCGCGCCGGCCCGACTCGGCGAGGTAGGACGGGAT
The DNA here is from genome assembly GCA_963847705.1 of uncultured Pseudomonadota bacterium. GTDB lineage: Bacteria > Myxococcota_A > Polyangia > Fen-1088 > Fen-1088 > JADGRB01. The sequence continues at coordinate 499,880 of CAWKBC010000030.1, forward strand.
CCAGATGACGCTCACGAAGAAGTGGCGGCCGAGGATTCCGGCCAGGATGCGTTCGCTGGTTTCGGTGCGCGCTTTCACCGGGCCGACGTGCCGGTAACCGTAGCCGTCCGTGCTGGCCGTGGCGGCCGCGTCGACGTTGTGCAGGAGCATGAGCCGGCGCGCTTCGTTCATGGCCGCTTCCGCCTCGTGCAAGTTGGGGCTTTCGGCCAGCGCGAGGAGCCGCGTGATCCGGCGCAGGACAGGGTGCGGTCCGCCCTCCGGGCCCCCGGCGGGCATCCCGGCGGCCTTGGCGTCGATCCCATGCTCGCGACAGACCCGCGCGAACGCCGGTCCGTGCGCCGTCTCGTCGTGGATCTGCAGCGCCTCGTCGACGTACTGGTGCGCGATCTCGTGCTTGAGCACCTCGCGGACCAGCCCCCAGGGATGGCCGAAGACCAGCCCGCGGGCGAGCGAGATGGTCCGCTGCAGGCGATGCCAGCTCCCGAGGCGGTGCGGCCCGTCCGACAGCGCGAGGACGGGCGCGCGGAGGGCGCCGCGGAAGTGGGTCTCGGAGATCTCGCGCCAGGTCAGGGCCAGCTCGCGGAGCAGGGCGGCCTCCAGGAAGATCCGATCGCGGGGCGAGCTGGCGCGCGGCACGCCTTTTCCTATACCCGATCCGGTGCTGGCTCCCCAGTCGTCTTCCGAGCGAGCGCCTCGCTCAGCGTCCGGGCTGGGCGAGGAGCCGCTCGACCTCGTCGGCGATCTCGCCGAGGGTGAGCGGGCGCTGAAGAAACTTGGCCCAGCCGCGCGGCCGCCGGCGCTCATCCTCTGCCTCCGTGGACCCACCGATCGCCACGACCGGGATCCCGGCGGAGAGAAGCCCAACGAGCTCTCCCTCTTTCAATTCCTGCCCGCGCAGGTCGACCACAGCCAGCGCAGGGCGCACAGCCGAGCGCGAGAGCCGCGACACAAGGTCGGTCACCCTGACGAAGCCCTCCGCGTCATACCCCCTCTCGAGCAGCTCGGCCCGGAGATAGGCGCGCGGCCAATGATCGGAATCCACGATCCAGACAGGCATCCGTGCCATGGCTCAAAGGTGCGACGAATACGCGGCAGCGGCAGGTCCGGATCGCTCAGTTTGACGAAGGAATCGAACAGGCGGGGGAGGTGGTTGTTTGTCATGCTGAGGCAAGAGGTCACATGCTGAAGACGCGGTGGTGGTCGATGGTCCTTTTTGCAGCCGGCTGCGCGGGGCAAATGGCCAAGCCGGCGGCGACTTACGTCAAGCCGTCTGATTCGGAGCTGCGTCAGCGGCTGACGCCGATGCAGTATGCGGTCACTCAGCAGGACGGGACCGAACCGCCCTACCACAACGAATACTGGGACAACCACGCAGCGGGGCTCTACGTGGACGTCGTCACCGGTCAGCCTCTCTTCCTGTCGGTCGACAAGTTCGATTCCCACACCGGTTGGCCGAGCTTCACGCGGCCGATCGCGCCAGGAAGCGTGGTCGAGCGTCCAGACTACAAGCTCGGGTACCTTCGGCGAGAGGTGCGCTCGACGAGCGGGGACTCGCACCTTGGACACATCTTCGAGGATGGTCCGAGGCCGACCGGTCTGCGCTACTGCATCAACTCGGCGGCGCTCCGGTTCATCCCTCTCGGCGATCTCGAAGCGCAGGGCTACGGCAGCTATCGCTCGCGATTCACCCAGGGGTTCAGCGACGTGCCGCGCTGAGCTGGCCAGCCCACCTGACCCACCGCGCCTGATTCACCAGAGCGGCTTGATTCCGTTCTTCTCGACGATGACCGACGAGGCGGCCCATTTGCCGTTGGCCCCCGCGGAGACGATGGCGAACACGGCGAGTCCGGGCTTGGCGTCGGCGAGCTTGGCGGGAACGATGGCCACGATGGGCGTCGAGGGTGGAACGACCACGGTCGCCACGCCGCTGCAGGGCTTGCCGCCGGCCTTTGCCGCGTGGCCGACGCACTTGCCCCGCACGATCGCCGAGCCTTGGTAGGAGACGGTCAGCTGGCCGCCGGTCGACGCTGTCACGCTGGCGTTGGTCATGGTGTACGCCGCCGCCGCGTCGTGGGCGACGGCGACGGTACCGCTGGTGAGGCTGCTCGCCGCGGCGGGCGCGACCCCCTCGGGTTGATGGTCCCACGGGTAAGAGCCCTCGGCGAGGCCCTTCCAAGGAATGATGTGAATCTCTCGAGCCATCAGCAGGCCGGCCGGTCCAGGTACGGTGGTCACCCCCACGAAGTCGGTGTCCCTGATCTGGTCGAAGCGCCGGGATTCGACCGTGGCGAAGGGGACCGTGGGCGCGATCGACGCCGTGACGATGGTGCCGTCCGGCCGGCCGATCGAGATCGACTTCGAATCGATGCTCGCGATCTTGCCGCGGACCACCGAGGGCGCCGGAAGGTCGGAGGCAAGCGCCAGGGCCGCTGCGAGCACGAACCCACCAACGACGGTGAGCGAAAGCAGGGGCGTGTACAGCCGTTTGACGGAGGGAACCGCCACTGTCGCGGCAAGGTCGTCTGGCAGAATTCTGTGACCCCAGATGCCCACGCCGGAGTCTACCGTACCCTTCGGAGAACGGCGGCGAGTTCGTCATCGGCGAGACTACCGATTGCGGATTCACCTTCCACGACTGGTGCGAGGAGGGGGGTGCAAAAGAGCTGCTTCGAGGACGGCACGCCTGCGTACGAGTTCGAGGTGGACGGCTCGCGCAAGATCGAGCACTGAGCCGCCGGCCGCAAACCGCGCTGATGGGCCCTACGAAACGGCGTGAGATTTCGTTAGTCTGTGCCCATGGCCCACGGGAGTGAGCGGGTGATCGACGTCCACGCCAAGGCGCTGCGGATCAACCTCGACAAGCGGCGCTACGGCACCTTCGCCGAGATCGGGGCCGGGCAGGAGGTCGTCCGCTGGTTCTTCCGCGTCGGCGGCGCCGCCGGCACCGTCGCCAAGAGCATGTCGGCCTACGACATGACGGTGAGCGACGCCATCTACGGCAAGGCGGAGCGCTACGTCTGTCGGCCGCGCCTCGAGGCGATGCTCGAGCACGAGCACCGGTTGAACCTGGACCGCCTCTCGGAGAGCCGCGGCGAGACCACCGCCTTCTTCGCCTTCGCCGACACGGTGTCGGCCCGCAACTACCGCGGCACCAACGAGTGCCACGGCTGGATGGGGGTCCGCTTCCAGTCGCGGCCGCACGATCGCGACAGCCAGATCGTCATCCACGTCCGCATGCTCGACGGGGAGAACGCGCTCCAACAGGAGGCGCTGGGGATCGTGGGGGTCAACCTCCTCTACGGCGCGTTCTATCACGATGAAGATCCCGAGCTCCTCATCGAATCGCTGCTGGACGGTCTCACCACCCAGCGCATCGCCATCGACATGATCGAGCTGTCCGGGATCGCCTTCCGCGAGGTCGACAACCGCCTCATGAGCATGAAGCTGGTCCAGCTGGGGCTCTCGGGCGCGGCGATGTTCGATCCCAGCGGCGCGGTGCTGCAACCGTCGGAGGTCCTCTACAAGAAGAACGTACTGGTCGAGCGGGGGAGCTTTCGCCCCGTCTGTCACGTCAACATGGACATGCTGCGCAGCGCCCGTGAGAACTTCGAGCGCGATCTGGGGCTGCCGGCTGCCTCCGGCGACGTCGTCGAGCTGATGGAGCTGACCATGCGCAACCTCCGCGAGGAGGGGGGCGAGGTCGATCGGGCGGACTTTCTGGCGCGCGCCGACATGCTGGCCGCCTCGGGCAAGACGGTGCTGATCTCCGACTACTTCGAGTACTACCGCCTGGCCGCCTATCTCTCGCACTACAGCAACCAGCGGGTCGCCATCACCATGGGGGCGTCGAGCCTGCGTGACCTCTTCGACGAGAAGTACTACGGCGCGCTGGAGGGGGGAATTCTCGAGTCGTTCGGCCGCCTGTTCAAGAACGAGCTGCGCCTCTACATCTACCCCCTGCTCGATCAGGCGACCGGCAAGCTCGTCACCGTCGACAACCTCGAGGTGGCGCCGCACCTGCACAAGCTCTACGGCTACCTGGTCGACAGCGGCTCCATCAAACAGCTGGAGAACGTCAACCGGGACTACCTGCACATCTTCTCGCGAGACGCCCTGCGGAAGATCCGCGCCGGGGACCTCAGCTGGGAGGCGATGGTGCCGCCCCAGGTCGCCGAGGTGATCAAGACCCGCCGCTTTCTCGGCTATCTCCCGCCCAAGGCGCCGCCGCTCGAATAGGCGTGCACTCCCGTGCTGGGAGCGCCGACGTGCGATAGCCTCACCGCCCAGGGAACGCGCATGGACTCGTCACCGTCGAGCGGAACACCAATCACCGCACCCCTCGCGCTGGTGCTGGAGCTGCTCTCGTGGGTGGCGGCGCGACCGCGCAGCTACGGTGAGACGATGGAGGCCTGGCGGACCTCGTGCCCCCGGATGCCTGTCTGGGAGGACGCCACCGCGAACGGCCTGGTGACCGTGGTGCCGGGCGAGGGCGGCATGCGCGACAATGCTGTCTGTCTGACCGCGGAGGGCCGCTCTTTTCTCGAGGGCCATGGGCGATGAGGGTCACGATCCTCGACGATTACTTCGACACCCTCCGCACCCTGCGGTGCTTCGAAAAACTGGCGCCGTTCGAGGTCACCGTCTTCAACGACCATCTCGAGGAGGTCGACGCGCTGGCGGAGCGCCTGAAGGACACGGAGGCGCTCATCCTCATTCGCGAGCGCACCAGGATCAGTGCCCCCCTGCTCTCGCGCCTGCCGCGTCTGCGGCTGATCAGCCAACGGAGCGTCTATCCTCACATCGACATCGAGGCCTGCTCAAGGCTCGGGGTGATCGTCTCGTCCAGCCTGCACGAAGGGACTCCGTCGTACGCGGCCGCCGAGTTGACGTGGGGGCTCGTTCTTGCGGCCATGCGCCAGATTCCTCAGCAAGCCGCCGCACTCCGCGGCGGCCGCTGGCAGATCGGCGTCGGGCACTCGCTGCGGGGCAAGACCCTCGGCGTTTACGGCTACGGTCGCATCGGAAGAGTCGTCGCCGGCTACGGCAGCGCCTTCGGAATGAACGTTCGGGTGTGGGCACGCGAAGCGTCGCGGACGCGCGCGAGGATGGAGGGCTATACGGTTTCGGAGAGCAAGGAGGCCTTCTTCGAGGAGTCGGACGTGCTTTCGCTCCACATGCGGCTCGTCGAGGCGACACGGGGCATCGTCAGCGCGGCCGATCTCGCGCGCATGCAGCCGAGCGCGCTTCTCGTCAACACCAGCCGAGCCGGCCTGATCGAGGCGGGTGCGTTGTTGCCCGCGCTGCAGGCCGGCCGCCCGGGCATGGCCGCCCTGGATGTCTACGAGCAGGAGCCTCTGCGCGATCCCGCTCATCCACTGCTCGCGATGGAGAACGTCATCTGCACGCCGCACATCGGCTACGTCACGCAGGACGAATACGAGATCCAGTTCAGCGACATCTTCGACCAGATCGTCGCCTATGCCTCCGGCTCGCCCATCAACGTGGTCAACCCCGAGGCGCTGGTGGTCGGTGCATCGTCCCTTCGCTCGATTTGAATCCGAGAGCTCATTCTCTTCAAACGCTGGTCGTTTGCCCGCGTCGGATCCGGCTTGACGCCGAGCGGTGGACCGGAATTGTGAAGGGGATGTCGCGGAGCCGTTGCCCCTGCCCGGCGCCGTCCGTGCGAGTGTCCATTCGGCCCGTGAGACATAGGAAGGGGATGGGCGTGATGGGGGAGTCGAGGGTTGAGGGAGAGCGGTGCCCGGCCATCGGGCCAGTCGGGCACCGCTCGGACAAGGCACAATGATCAAGAAGCTCGTTCTCCACTTTCCCGACGGCAGCGTGCGCACGTTCGATTCGGCGACCCATCAGATCAGGGTCACCGACACCAAGGTCATCGTGAAGAGCGAAAGCGGCGAAGAGGAAGAGTTTGCCGGCACGCCGGTCGCGGTTCCGCACCGCCTGGCGTTCGAGCGGCCAGCCGAACCCGCCGTCGCCGCGCTGGTGGCGCGGATGCCGCAGCACCAGCGATCACCGCTCCGCCTCTACCTGTCCGCTGAGGCAGAGCTGATGCATTCGACCTCCGGCGGACGCCCGCCCGCGCTGGGCTTGTCCGAGCTGCTCGAGGCGCCGCACCGGGGTCGTTGGGCGGCTCGCCATGTGGGGGGCCGCGCCGGCCGGCGGCGGGCATTAGGTTTCGTGGGGGAAGGAAGGTGCGAAGATGTGGACTCGCAAGATGAAGGGCGTGGCGATGGCCGCGACGGTGGTGTGGGCGACGCTCGGGCTGGTGCGGATGGGCTACGCGACGACGAACGACGCTCAGCTGGTCAGTGACGCTCGGCAGACGATCGGCCTCTACAAGAAGGCCGATCCGAGCATCGATGCCTTCTTCAGGCGCTCGGTCGGGTACGTCGTGTTCCCCGGAATCGGGAAAGGCGGCCTCGGCATCGGTGGCGCGCACGGCACGGGCGTGCTGTTCGAGAACGGCGCCCCGGTCGGGAAGGTCACGATGAATCAGGTCACCATCGGGGCCCAGGCCGGCGGCCAGGAATTCTCGCAGATCATCTTCTACGAGGTCCCCGGTCCGCTGCACGAGCTGAAGGGGGGCCACGCCTCGTTCTCGGCCGGGGTCAGCGCGGTCGCCTTGAGCTCGGGAGCTGCCTCGAGCGCGCGGTTCAACAACGGTATCGCCGTGTTCACCGCCACCAAGGGCGGCCTCATGCTCGAGGCGAGCGTCGGCGGTCAGAAGTTCAGCTACGAACCGTTCCCGGCGCTCTGAGCCGCGGGCACGCTTGCCAGCTAGAGGTCAGCGGTCGTGAAGGTGACCGTTGCCCCTGCTGGCAACGTCGCGACGAAGGCCCCCTGACCGGTCCAGTCGACGGAGAACCGCGCCGGCACGCCACCCGGGTTGAACACCACCAGCGTGTCTGTCTCATCCGGGTTGCGGAAGGCCTGCGCCACGACGCCATTGCCGTCCGAGCTGGCCACACGCGTCGCTCCCGGGACGACGAACTTCGAGAACTGACCCAGCTCATAGTAGTTGAGGGTCAGCTGGACCTGCCCGGTCGTCGTATCGATCGTCGCCAGACCGCTGCAGCCGACGCACCCTTCGCCCATCTTGGGGCCCCCGTCCTGATCCAGCGCCAGGTTCCAGAGGACCACCCCGCTGGCCCAGTTCGCCGTGCTGGAGAGGATCTGCTGGGTGGCGTCGCCCGCGATGCCCGTCGGTCCCGTCGAGCACTCGGTCATGTAAACGGGCCGGCCCGGCTGATCCGTGTGAATCAACGTCATCTCGTCCAGCCCCTGGTAGCAATGCCAGGCGGTGCCATAGAGCTCGTCGCCCGCACCCCCGTAGAGGGCCGTCGCGAAGTCGCGCGAGGCGCCGATGTCGTCGCCGCCCAGGATCTTCACGTTCGACAGCCCGGCGGCGCTCAACGCTGGAGCCAGGTCGACCGCGATCAGCTGGGCCTCGTCCGCGGCGGGGAGCAGCATCCCTGAGTACGAGGATGGCGCGAACGACGGCTCGTTCTGCGGTGTGATGGCCCAGACCGGGACGCCCTTGGCCTGGTAGTCCTGCAGGAAACGCACGAAATACTGCGCCAGCGCGCTGTGGGCGTCGTCGCGCAGGGCGCCGTCTCCGCCGCCCAACATGCTCCCGTTGGTCTTCATCCAGGCGGGCGGGCTCCAGGGATTCGCGAACAGCTTCATCTGCGGGTTGATCGCCTGCGCCTGCAGGATCAGCGGGACGACGTTGGCATCATCATGCGCCGTGCTGAACCCGGACAGCGTCGGGTCCGGATCGCCCTCGGCGTCGCCGTCATCGTAAGAATAGGTGCAGCCGCAGGCGGTGAAGTCGGAAGAGGCCATCGGGACGCGCATGAAGGAGAGGCCGATGCCCGAAGGCCGCGAGAACAGCTCTGCCATCAAGTCGTCGCGCTCGGCCTCCGCCAGAGCGCCCCAGATCAAGGAGGCCGAGCTGTCGGTGAACGCCGCGCCGAAGCCGTCGATGCTCTGGAGCGTGACGGTGTCGTCGAAGGTGACGTCCGCTGGTCCGCCCCCGGCGGGCGTGACGTCGGCCTGGCGCGAGAGCGCGTGGCCCAGGTCCGGTGTGGTCAGCCAGACGTGAACCGCGGGGCCCGGGCGAACGATCTCGCTTCCGCAGGAAGCCAGGACCACCGTGGCGAGGAAGGTGAAGAGTGCGTGAGACAGGCGGCGCATGGCGGTCGTCGACAGGGGACGATGCCGCGGCGAGCTTGACCTTGTCCAGCGGCCGCGCGGCCACGATCGAAGACGGCGGGTGAGCGCGGGGGCCGTCGCGGCGCCCGTGGCCCGCGTGAGGGCGGCTGGTGGGTCGGTCCCGTCGAGCTCAGGCCGGCTTCAGGTCTCCCAGCAGGGTCGGGATCAGCTCCGAGACCGTGGGGTGGATGGGGACAGCGCGCATGTAGGCGTCGATCGTGGCGCGCGCGTTCATCATGTCGATCACGCCATGGATCGCCTCGTCGCCGCCGACGCCCAGGATCGACGCGCCGAGGATCTGACGTGTCGCCGCGTCGGCGATGACCTTCATGAACCCCTGGGTCTCGCCCTTCTCGACGGCGCGCCCGACGCGCGTCATGGGACGGCTGCCCACGAGCAGCGGCCGCCCACTCGCGCGCGCCGCGGTTTCGGTCATTCCCACCCGCCCGAGCGGCGGGTCGATATAGAGAGCATAGGCGGGGATGCGGTCGCTCACGCGCCGGCTGGCGCCGTCCAGCAGGTTGGCTGCCACGATCTCGAAGTCGTTGTACGAGGTGTGGGTGAAGGCTCCGCGCCCGTTGCAGTCGCCCAGCGCCCAGATGCCGGGCATGTTCGTGGCCAGCCCGTCGTCGACGGTGATGAACCCGCGCGCATTGGTGGCGACGCCTGCGCGCTCGAGGCCCAGATCGTCCGTGTTGGGGCGCCGCCCCACGGCCAGCAACAGATGCGAGCCCACCACCGCGGGCTCCCCCTCCGTGCAGACGAGGCGGACGACCACGCCATCCCTGTGCGGCCCGAAGCCGACGCACCTGGCGTTGGTCCGCACCGCGATCCCTTCGCCCCGCAAGATCTCCTCGATGGCGGTCGAGACGTCCGCGTCCTCCCGGGCGATCAGGTGCGGTTGCATCTCGACCACGGTGACCGCGGCCCCCAGGCGCCGGAACACCTGCGCGAACTCGAGCCCGACGTACGAGCCGCCCACCACCACCAGATGTTCGGGCACCCGCTCGAGCACCAGGATCGAGCTGTTGTCGAGATGCGGGACCTCGCCCACGCCCGGCATGTTCGGCACCGAGGCGCGTCCCCCCACATTGATGAAGACGCGCGGCGCCGACAGCAGGCCGTCCCCCACGCGCACCTGCGTGGGGGATTCGAAGGTGGCCTGCCCGCGCAGCACCGTGCAGCCCCGCATCCCGCGCAACCAGTCTTCGAGGCGGCCACGCTCGGCGGCCACGACGGCCTGGGCGCGCGCCTTGACGCGTGCCATGTCCACGGTGACGGCGCCGTCGATGACCACGCCGTAGTCCCGGGCGCGACGCGCCAGATGCGCGGCCTGGGCGCTGGCGACCAGCGTCTTCGTGGGCGTGCAGCCGGTGTTGACGCAGGTGCCCCCGAACTGCGCCCGCTCGACCAGCGCCACCTTCATGCCGGCGCCCGTGAGCCGGTCGGCCAGCGGCGGCCCGGCCTGCCCCGCCCCGATGACGATCGCGTCGAAAACAGATCCGTTCATGTGATGCGCTCCGGTTCGCTCACCTGCGTCGCGATGAACGATGTCCACGCGCCGGAGGTCCGCAAGCGGCTCGCTGCCCACCGTGGATCCTGGAAGGGGTCCCCCGACCTTGACGCACTTCGATCACTGCCCAGATTCGGATCCTCGCGACGCATGCCAACGGCAATCATCACCGGAGCATCCCAGGGGATCGGCGCTGGATTCGTCGAGCGGTTTCTCGGCGAGGGCTACGACGTCGTCGCGACCGCACTGCAGGCGACCCGAAAGCTCACCCCCTCGTCCCGCTTGTTGCTGGTCGACGGCGACATCGGCAAGCGCGAGACAGCCGCCGAGGTCGTTCGAACGGCGATCGACCGCTTCGGCGCCATCGACGTCCTGGTCAACAACGTCGGGATCTTCCTCTCCAAGCCCTTCACGGAATACACGGCGGACGACGTCGACGCTCTGGTGTCGGTCAACGTGCTTGGTTTCGTGTACATCACCCAGCTCGCCGTGAAGCAGATGCTCGTCCAGAGCTCGGGCGTGGTCATCAGCATCTCCGCGTCGCTGGCCGATCACCCGATCGCGGGCGTCGACGCAGCGGTCTCCATGATGACGAAGGGCGGAATCAACACCATCACCCGGAGCCTGGCCATCGAGTATGCGAAGGCAGGGCTTCGCTTCAACGCCGTCGCCCCCGGCGTCGTGAACACGCCCCTGCACGCGGACGAACCCAAGGATGACCTCAAGGCGCAGCAGCCCATGGGCAGCCTCGCCGAGGTGAAGGACGTCGTCGACGCGGTTCTCTACCTGTCGCGCGCGCGTCAGGTCACCGGCCAGGTCCTCTACGTCGACGGCGGGGCGCACGTGGGGCGCTGGTAGGCAAGTCCAGATGGCTGCCAGGCAATGGGGCTCGCCGATCGGCTTGCCCGACGCCAGCAGGAAGCGCGCCGGCTCGCCCTCGCTGGCCACGATCGTGACGAACGCGCCGTCCTCGCCGGAGCTCGCGCTCGCCTGGCAGAGCTACCCGACCTGATTCCCCCGGGCCCGTCGAAACCAGAACCGCCCACCAGCATCTGACATGTGGCGCCGCGGAGGCACCGCTCGGGGTGGCCACCACGGCCGCCCGCTGTGGTCTCCGGCCGCCGGAGCATGAATCAAATGAGCACGTCCAGGGTGTTGGTCTATTCCACGACGTATTGCGGCTTCTGCCGCCGGGCGGAGGATCTCCTCCGGCGCGAGGGCATCGCTTTCGAGGCCATCGACGTCACGGATGATGTGCATGCCCGCGCCGAGTTGGTCGAGCGCGCTGGCGGCCGGCGGACCGTCCCCGTGATCTTCGTCGACGGGCAGGCCATCGGCGGGTACCAGGAGCTGGCGGCCATGGTCCGGGGCGGCGGGCTGAAGCACCTCTCGGCCGCGGCCTGACCTCGTTCGCGCAGTTGCGGGGGCAGGCCCGACCGTCGAGCGGGAACCGATCGGGCGTCTTGCTCAGCTCGCCGCGGGTGGCTCCTCGATGTAGAGCTTCCGTCGCTCGACATCGTGGTCGAACAGGTCCGCGTAGCGGCCCCAGGCGACCAGGGTCTGAAACACCCGATCGGTGTTTTCGTAGGGGAGATGGAGCGCGATCGAGCCGAGGACGACGTCCTCGTCGAGCTCTTGCCGCTCCGCCTTCCTGATCTGCTCCAGCACGTCCCGGAACAGCCGGAGCTCGACGACCTGGCGCTGGAAGAGCTGCTTGCGCTCCGGCGCGCCGCCCGCCAGAAATTGACGGCCCACCGGGGTGAGGTCGACGTCCTGGCGAGGCGTGTCGACCAGGTCCAAGAGCTCGCCGGCCTTCACCACCGAGAGAACCTTCCCGAACTCCCAGCCCAGATCGTCGACCAGCGAGAACACGTTCTCCCGCCCGCCGCGGTCGTCGAGCATCTCCAGGAGGCCGGAGATCTCGCTCGGGCCCGCGTCGGGGAGAGGCTCCCAGATCGGGGTCCGCGGCGGCGCCTTGGCCCCTGCATGCGCCGGAGCGCTCGCCGGCGCATCCGGGATCTCGGCCTCGGTGATGACGCCGTGGATCTCATCGACGAGCCGCTGAAACGCCGGCGCGCGGTAGTCGCGCGGGTAGGGGAGCTTGTTCTCGAAGATCCGACGCACGCGTCCTGGTCGCGCCGCCATGACGACGATCCGGGTCGCCATGAAGACGACCTCCTTGACGTCGTGGCTCACCATGAAGATCGTCTTCGGGTTGGAGGCGTGATCGCTCCAGAATCGGACCACCTCGCTGCGCAGGTTCTCCGCGGTCAGCGCGTCGACCTGGCTGAAGGGCTCGTCCATGCACAGGATCTCCGGCTCGACGGCCAGCGCCCGGGCGATCCCCACCCGCTGCTTCATTCCGCCGGAGAGCTCGCGCGGGTAGGCGTCCTCGAAGCCCTCGAGGCCCACCAGGCGGATGACCCGCTCGCTGGTGGAGCCGCACCTCGTCGAGTCGTTGCCCCGCGCCGCCAGCGGCTCGACGATGTTCTGGCGCACCGTCAACCAGGGGTAGAGCGCGAAGCTCTGAAAGACGATGGCCACGCCGGGATTGAGGCCGGCCAGCGCCTGCCCGCGATACTTCACCCCGCCGCCGACGGGTTGAATCAGGCCGGCCAGGATGCGCATCAGCGTCGATTTGCCGCAGCCGGACGGCCCCAGGATCGCCAGGATCTCCTCCTCCCGGACGTCGAGAGACACATCGTCGAGGACCCTGACCTCGGCCCCGCTCGGCAGCAGGAAGGTCTTGGTGACTCCGCTCAGCTCGCAAAGCACAGGCGATGAATCGGACACGACAGCTCCTATCTCGACAGCGCGTAGCGCCGTTCGGCGAGTTGGTAGAGACGCTTCCAGAACAGCCGATTGACCGTCACCACGGTGGCGGCCATGGTGAGGACCCCCGCGGTGAGGACCGGGAAGTCCCCGTGGGCCGCCGAGACGCTGATGAGCGAGCCCAGCCCCGGCGTCATCCGGATGGTGCCGGAGGCCTGGATGAACTCCGCCACGATGCTGGCGTTCCAGGCGCCGCCCGCGGCCGTCACCCACCCCGTGACGAGCTGGGGAAAGATCCCGGGCAGATAGAGGCGGCGCCATCGCTGGGCCCGACTGAATCGATAGACCCGCGCGGCCTCCTGCAGCTCGTTGGGGATCGACATCGCGCCGGCGATGACGTTGAAGAGGATGTACCACTGGGTGCCCAGCATCATCAGCACCACCGAGCCGACGCCGAGCGGGAGCGCCGCCGAGGCCATGACCGCCAGGACCAGCGGAAACAGCATCGGCGCCGGGAACGAGGCGGCGATCTGGACCAGCGGCTGGAGGACCCCGGCCGCGCGCGGGTGCGTGCCGATGTAGACGCCCGCCGGGATGGCCCAGAGGGATCCCAGGATCACGGCGGCAGAGGTGCGCAGAAACGTGAAGGCCGTGTCCCGGCCGATCTCGCGCCAGGCAGCGCCATGAACCTTGGCCAGCAGGAGGGCGAGCTTGACGGTCCCCCAGATCGAAGCCGCCGCCAGCGCGGCCAGAACCGCGAGCACCAGCGTGAAGACGATGACGCTGCGGCCGCGCGGCCCCAGCCTCTCCAGCACGGGCTCGCGCCGGCGGGCCGCCTGCCTCGCTTCTCCCTCCCGCTGGCGCCGCTCGAAGAAGCGCTGGACCGCCGCATAGAGCTGGCTCCGCCGCAGCAGCTTCAGGACCCAGGAGGTGTTCACCGACGCGCCCCCCACGTCCTCGAGCTTGAAGCGCTCGGCCCAGGCGACCAGCGGACGCCAGAACAGCTGGTCGACGACCACGATCATCACCGTCATCGCCACCACCGCGGCGACCATGGCGCCGCGATCACCGCGGTCGATGGCCACGCTCATGTAGGCGCCGACGCCAGGAAGGCGGAAGTCGTGGTCCCCCAGGCGAAAGGCCTCATTGATGGTCAGGAAGAACCACCCGCCGGCCATGCTCATCATTCCGTTCCAGACCAGGCCCACGGTCGACGACGGCAGCTCGATGCGCCTGAATCGGCGCCACCAGCCGAAGCGGTAGATGCGGCCCGCCTCCATCAGGTCCTCCGGGATGGCCCGCAGCGAGTGATAGAAGCTGAAGGTCATGTTCCAGACCTGGGCGGTGAAGATCATCAGGATCGCCGCCAGCTCGAGGCCGGTGTTGGTGTGGGGGAAGAGCGTGGCCAGCGCCAGCACGATCCCGGGCATGAATCCCAGAACCGGGATGCTCTGCAGAATGTCGATCAGCGGCAGCATCACGCGATCGGCGTGGCGGACCCGGGCGGCCACGTATCCGTAGACGAGCGTGAAGAGCAGCGAGACGGCGAACGCAATCATCCCGCGGCAGAGCGAGAAGAAGGTGTAGAGGGGGAGGGTGCGCAGCTTGAGGCTGATGTCCACCTGTGCCCGCAGCGGCGCGTGCCACTCGACCCCGACCTTCGCCACGCCGTAGAGCGCCAGACCGAGGAGCAGCAGCGCGGCCAGGTCAGGCCACCCCGTGCGCCAGCGGATCGCGCGCGTGAGCGCGATGATCCTCGGTTGCGCGCGTTCGGTTCCGGCAGAGGCCGTCATCGGGCCAGACCTTAGCAACACGCCCTTCTCGCTGGCCGGTCGATTCTCAGAATATGGCGGGGGACCTTTCGCGATCCAGGTCACGGACCTCCAGGTCAACGTCGGATATCGGATCGACGTGACTGAAAAGTCACGCGCCCGGGAACAGCCAGGAGATACCCTCCGGCGCCATGGCGAGAAAAAATCTGTGGGGATTTTGTGGTGTGACGGCCCTGGCCCTGGTCGCTCCGGCCGCACAGGCGGATCCGATTCGCTACGGGTATGTGGCGCTCGATCAGGTGCCGCTCCCCGCGCCCTATACGTCTTTCTCGCCGGCGGCGATCGTCGACGGCCGGGTGTACGGGACGGTCTTCGACGACACATACACCATCGCCAGCGTCGCCGTGTACAGCCGCGGAGCCATCACGATCGGTCCTCCGGGAATTGCGACCGTCGCCAACGCCCGCGGGTCGATCGGCGGGCAGAGCACGTCCGGGCAGGCGGCCCTCTTCGAGCGGGGCGCGACCACCCTCGTCCCGGCGCTGCCGGCACAGGCCTTCGCCAACGTGGTCTCGCTGGGCGACGACGAGCTCGCGCTCATCCAGTCGACGGACAGCTCCTTCACCAATTCGTTCGCCTATTTTCGCGGGGGAAACGAATCGGTCATCGACTTCGGTCTGCCCGATCCGGCCGCCAACGCCTTCATGAACGGCGCCGGTGTGATTGGCCTGACCAAGAACCAGAGCCCGACGGACCATTTCGACCACGGGTACCGCTACGACCCGCGCACGCAGACGAGCACGCTCTTGCCCCCCTCGCCGGACCCCACCGACGTCAACGTCCTCATCCAGGGGATCAACGCCGGGGGAGACGTTCTCGGCTACTCGTTCACGGACTTCGCCAGCCCCGACTACCACGAGCGGGTGGGGATCTGGGACCGTCGCGGGGTCTTCCAGACCTACTTCTTCGAGACGCTGAACACGAGCACGCTGGTCTTCAACGATCGGGACGAAATCGTCATCACCAACAGCTCCGACGGGAACAGCTATCTCGTGCCCACCCCGGGGACGCGCCTCGATCTGGCCAGCCTCACCGCGAACGTCCCGGCCGGGCTCCAGCTCTCGCTGGTCGTCTCCCTCGACAACGGGGGGAACATCACCGGCTTCGCCGTCGACGAGAGCTTCGACTTCTTCCCCTTCCTGCTCGTCCCGCTCGGACACGGCGACCCGGATCCGGGCCCGGTCCACGTCCGGTGCGCGGTGCCGGCCTCGATCGCGCACGCCTCCGACCGGACGCACCCCCACAAGTAACGGGGACGCCGCCCGCCGCCGTCGCCGCCCGTTCCCACCCCCCCACGTGACCGAGGTCAAGACGGACGCGCCCGGGTCCTGTTATGGTGGCGTCCGCATGAGCGCACGCGCATTCGGACTGGTTCTGCTGGGCGGCCTGTTATCGGCGACCCTTCCCAGCACCGCGGTCGCCAAGAAGTACACGCTCGACGAGCTGCTGGAGCTGGCACGCACGCAGAATCCGGGGCTGCGCGCGGGCGACGCCGCGACGCGCGCCATGCGGGCGCAGGTGCGGGAGGCCAAGCGCAACTGGTACCCGCAGGGGGACCTGACCTCGTTCGTCGCGCCGGTGCCGCGGGTCGAGTGCGAGGGCCCGGGCCTCATGGCCTACCCCGCGCAGGATCAGAACATCCGCGAGCAGAATTGCGTCACCACCAACGCCAGCCCCTCGCACGGGGCGCTGCAGTACCTGACCAACTTCGCGGGCGCCTATACGCGAACGGACGTGAAGCTGGTCCAGCCGCTCTGGGACTTCGGCAAGATCTCGGCGGGCGTCAGCGCGGCCGAGGCCGGGGTGACGGTCACCACCGGACGCCAGGCGGGCGCCCGCGCCGACGTGGAGCTCAACGTGCGTAAGGCCTACTGGGGGCTCAAGCTGGCGCGCGAGCTGCGCTCGATGCTGGAGGAGGGGGAGGGGTACCTCGACAGCGCGCAGAAGAAGATCGACAAGCAGCTGGCCGACGGCAGCGGCAACGCGACGGTCAGCGATCGCCTGCGCCTGCGCACGGTGCGGACCGAGATCGAGGTGCGGTTGCTCGAGGCCAAACGCCAGGAGGCGATCGCGCTCAGTGGGCTGCGGGCGCTGCTGAACCTGGATCCGGGCGAAGATCTGGACGTGGACGACGCAGACTTCGAACCCCTCGAGGTCCCGGCCCATCCTCTGGCCTACTACGAGGAGGAGGCGCGGATGTCACGGCCCGAGGTGCGGACCCTGGAGTACGCCGTCAAGGCCAAGCGCGCGCTGGCCACCCTCGAGCACCGCAAGCTCTATCCGGATCTGGTGCTGATCGGGCAGCTCTCCTTCGCCTACGCGCCCACCATCGACGCGCCCCAGAACGCCTTCGCCAGCAACCCCTTCAACGGGTACGGCGGCGGGATCGCGGCGGCGCTGCGCCTGCCGCTCGACTTCGGGCCCAAGCTGGCCCGTGGCGATCGCACCGGCGCCGAGGCCGACGAGATCGAGGCCCGTCGCGAGGAGATGCTGGGCGGCGTCGGCTTCGAGGTCAGCAAGGCCTTCCTCGAGCTGTCGGAGGCCCAGACGCGACTCGATGAGACCCGCAAGGGCGAGAAGGCCGGCAAGTCGTGGGTGGCGGCGGTTACGCAGAACTTCGCGCTCGGGCTGGCCGACTCGCGCGACTTTTCGGACGCGCTGCTGCAGTCGTTCAAGATGCGGACCTTCGCGCTCCAGGCGGTGTACGACCTCAACGTCTCGACGGCGACTCTCTCGCGAGCGACGGGGACCACCGTTCCCTGAGGCCGGCTCCCGCCGGCAGCGGTCAGGGCTCCGGACAGTCAGGTGCGCCCGACGGCAGCGCCGGAGTGGTGGTCACGACGGCGACCGCCGTGGCGCTGTCTCCGACAGCCACCACCGGCGTGAGCTGTTTGGCGACCGTCTCGCAATTGGAAGCATCCTGCTCCGCCCTTTGTATGTTGCCCGTCTTGTAGAGAACACCGCCCTGCAATCGGTACTTGTCCGCGAGCTCCCGGTAATGGTCGGCTCGCGACTGCGCGTCCGCAGCCGTGGTCGGTTGTTCCGCCCGCGCCGCCAGCGGCGCTCCTGAGAGCAACCCTCCCAGCGCCAGCGCGGACAGCTTGGAAACCATGCTTCTGTTGGCCTTCATCGCGCGCCATCCTTTCGGTGGCTGAGCCCGCATTCGATTTGCGGGCCGCCCCCCATTGCAAATCTGGCCGTCGGATCGGCGTCGGCAAGACCGCCCGCTCCGGGGCAGTCTGCAGAGCTTCAAGGGTTCAGGTCCTCCTTGGTCGTGCGCCGGGGCTGAATCCAGGCTCGCGCCGACGATCGGCGAACGCTCGTTGGACGGTCGCCGATCGGCGCGACGCGATGGAGCCGAGCGGCCACTCTCAACCTGGGCCGGGAGCGTCGATTCTGCTCTACGTCAGGGGCGCGGCCGCGGCCGAGGGGGCCTGCCCGCGCCGACGGGTCACCGCCTGCGTGGCGAGCATGCCGAGCGCCATCGACGAGACCGCCACGACCGGAGCGATACGCCCCGCGCCGAGCGCCACCAAAGCAGGGCCGGGGCAATACCCGGTCAGTCCCCAGCCGATGCCGAAGATCGCCGCTCCCGCCAGCAGCTGGGCGTCGATGCGCGTCGCGCGCGGCCAACCGAAGTCGCCGCCCAGGAAGGGATGCGCGCGGCGTTTGGCGGCACGAAAGGTCCAGTACCCGACCGCGATTCCCCCGCCCATCACGAACATCAGGCTGGGATCCCAGTTCCCCAGCACGTCGAGGAACGCCTGCACCTTGAGCGGATTGGTCATTCCGCCCAGCCCCAGCCCGAGGGCGAAGAGAAGACCGCAGAGCGCCGCGACGGCGTTCTTCTTGCTCGCGTTGCTCACAGCCGGCCTCGCGTCACGGCCACGGTCAGCATCCCGGTCGCGACGAAGACCAGCGTCGCCACGATGGACCGGGACGACAGACGGCTGATCCCGCAGAGCCCGTGTCCGGAGGTGCACCCGTTGCCGAGGGTGGTGCCCACGCCGACCAGGAATCCACCGACGGCCATGGTGGCGAGCCCGGTCGAGCTGCCCGGGCCGAAGACCCCCGGCGAGCCGAGGCGCCAGAGCAGGCCGCCGACCACCAGTCCCCCCAGAAAATACAGGCGCCAAGAGAGCTCGGCGCCCCGCGCGCCAAAGCTCCGTCCGAGGATTCCCGCGATCCCCGCGATGCGCCCGTCGAAGAGGATCAGGAGCGAGATCGCGACGCCCAGCACCAACCCGCCGAGGGTCGAGCCAAGTGGTGTGAAGCCCATCATCGATGGAGTATAGGGGCGGGACTCGAAGGCGACCCGTCGGCTGGGCCTCGAGGTGCGCCCGGAGAAACCCGCTGACCAGAAGCGGGGCTAATCGCGGACGAGAGGAAGGCCGGCGTTCGCCCACCCGCGGGTGCCGCCGCTGAGGTTGTAGACGTTGGTGCGGCCTTCGGCCTCCGCGACCCTCGCCGCCGTCTGGCTGCGGACGCCAGCCGCGCAGACGAAGAGGATTCCGTCGCGCGGCAAGGTGTCCTTGGGCCTGGCCCTCAGCTCACCGAGAGGGACGAGGCGAGAGCCAGGGAGGTGTCCGCTCGACCACTCTCCAGGTTCCCGCACGTCGACCACGTCGAAGTCGCCATGCGCAATCAACTCCCGAGCCTGCTCCGGACCGATGGAGTGAATCATGTTGTCTACTATAACGGATGAAATGCTCGCATGCAAGACCATCCGTCGGTGCGGCCCCACGATCGCGGGCGGGCTGAGCTGGCAAGAGGGCCGGCGCGCGTCAGAGGCCCGGCACGCGGCCGGACTGGATGCGGAGCAGCGCGGCCACCAGCGCGTCGATGTCCTGGCAGGTGTTGTAGGGGGCCAGCGAGGCGCGGACCGTGCTCTCCAGGCCGAAGCGGCGCAGGATCGGTTGGGCGCAGTGGTGACCAGAGCGCACGGCGATCCCTTCCTGATCGAGGGCCTTGCCGACGTCCTCGGTCCGCGCACCGTCGAGGACGAACGAGAGCACGCCGGCCTTTTCGGGCGCGGTCCCGATCAGGTGAAGCCCGGGGACACGCGCCAGCTCTCCCGTCGCATACTCGAGCAGCTCGTGCTCGTAGGCGCCGATCCGCTCGCGGCCGATGGCGTTGACGTAGTCGAGCGCGGCGCCCAGGCCGACGGCGTCGGCGATGTTGCCGGTGCCCGCCTCGAACCGCAGGGGCGGCGCTTGATAGGTCGTCTTCTCGAACCGCACGTCGCTGATCATGTTCCCCCCACCTTGCCAGGGGGGCATGGCTTCCAGGACATCTGTCTTTCCGAACAGAGCCCCGATGCCGGTCGGCCCGAAGATCTTGTGGCCGGAGAAGCAGTAAAAGTCGCAGTCCAAGGCCTGGACGTCGACGGGCAGGTGCGAGACCGCCTGAGCTCCGTCGATCAAGACGCGCGCGCCATAGCGATGGGCGATCTCGATCATCTGCTTGACCGGAACGATGGTCCCGAGCGCGTTCGAGACCTGCGAGACCGAGACCAGCCGCGTGCGCGGCCCCAGCAGCTTCTCGTACTCCTCGAGAATGACCTGGCCCCGATCGTCGACCGGCGCCACCCGCAGGCGCGCGCCCGTCGCGGCGGTGAGCTGCTGCCAGGGGACGATGTTGGCGTGGTGCTCGAGCCAGGAGATCACGATCTCGTCCCCTTCGGCGACGTGGCGACGGCCCCAGCTCTGGGCCACGAGGTTGATCGCCTCCGTCGTTCCGCGCACGAAGACGATGTTCTTGGACGAAGGGGCGTTCAAGAAGCGTGCGGTCTTGTCCCGCGCAGACTCGTAGGCGTCGGTGGCGCGGGCCGCCAGCTCGTGCGCCGCGCGATGGACGTTGGAGTTCTCGTGCTCATAGAAGTACGAGAGGCGTTCGATGACCGCGCGCGGTTTCTGCGTGGTGGCCGCGTTGTCCAGCCAGACCAGCCGCCGCCCGTGGACGCGCTCCTCCAGGATGGGGAAGTCGCGCTTGATGCTGAGGGGATTGAAGAATCCCGCCGGCGGCGGGGAGATCGGGGACCAGCTCGGGCTGGAACTCGCTGACGAGCGAGAGCCCAGGCGAGAGCTCCGGCGCCGTGGCCGGAACGGCGGTCGCGGGCACCGGCGTGGCGGGCGAAGCCGGGAACGCGGGCGACGTCGGGAACGCAGGCGCGGTGGACCACCCGGGCAAGGCGAGCGGTGCGGTCGACAGCGGCGAGGCGGGCGTCGCGGGCAGCGAGGGTGTCGCCGGCGAACCCGGCAGGGAAGGCGAACCCGGCAGGGGGGGCGAACCCGACGACGCAGGCGTAGCCGACGACGCAGGCGAACCCGGCAACGCAGGCGAACCCCACGACGCCGGCGAACCCGACGATGCAGGTGACGGGTGCCCCGCGATCTGGAGAAAATATGGCGTCGGTGACGCCGCGGCGGGCGGCGTCTCGACCAGTGCCAGGGGCGCCGACCCCCCCAGGAAGTTGGCCATCGTCAACGGGAGCGTGCGAAGGTCGCTCTCGGTGGGCGGCGGGGCGACCGCCCAGAGGGGCGGCGTCGTTGCGGCGCCCGGCACCGGCGGCAGATGCCCCGCCGACCCGGGGGCCTGCGCAAACAGCTCCCCCGCCAGCCGGGTGATGGCAGCGGTCAGGTCGCCTTCCGGCAATCTGGCCGGTGGATCACTTGTACTCATGGTAGCTGCCGACCTCGACGTCTTCGAGCACGCCGAGCGCGTCGTCCGTCAGGACCGCCGCCGAGCAGTAGAGCGACACCAGGTAAGAGGCCGCCCCCTTCTGGTCGATGCCCCGCAGGCGAACCGACAGGCTGGGGCTCACCTCTCCCGGCAGCCCGGGCTGGAACAGCCCGACGACGCCGCGTTTCTTCTCACCGGTCCGGAGCAGGAGGATGCTGGTGGTCCCGCGGCCGTCCTTCTTGCCAGCGGCGCCGGCGTGCCCCGTGATGCCGACCTTGTCCGAGGGGATGATGGGGATTCCACGCCAGGTGATGAAGGGCGAGCCGAACAGCGACACCGTCGCCGGCGGAACGCCGCGACGGGTGCACTCCCGCCCGAACGCCGCGATGGCCCTGGGGTGGGCCAGGAAGAACGCCGGCTCCTTCCAGACGCGGGTGATCAACTCGTCGAGATCATCCGGCGTCGGCGCACCGGCCCGCGTCGCCACCCGCGACGCCTTGCTGGCGTTGCTCAGCAGACCGTAGTTCGCGTTGTTGACCAGCTCGTGCTCCTGCCGCTCCTTCAACATCTCGATGAGGACGCCGAGCTGTTCGCGCACCTGGTCCATCGGGCTGCGATAGAGATCGGAGATCCGCGTCTGCACGTCGATGGTGGTGGTGACCGTGCTGAGCGTGTACTCGCGCGGCTGCTCTTCGTAGTCGATGAAGGCCGTCGGCAGCTCGTCGCCATCACCGGGACTGCAGGCCAGCGCGATCCCCGAGTCGGTCGCCTCTTTGACCTTGTTCACCCGGTAGGTGCCGGACTCGACCGGCACCCAGGGGAGAAGATTGACCAGCCACCGCGGCGTGACACCGATCCACTGGGGCGGTGTCTTGGTCGTGTTGGCGAGGTTGCGGGCGGCGGTTGCGCCCAGGGTGGGGTGAGATCTGTTGGCGTCGGGCATGTCCGTCTCTTTCTGTAATCTGATCCGTGATGCGCTGGGGCGAAGCTATCGGCGCGGCGGTCGGGGGTACAAGATCCAGTTGTTGGCCGGGGCGACCCCCCAGGCTTTCTCTCCGTCAACGCGGAGCGACTTCCGCAATCGTGGAAGTGGGGGTGGAGAGGGTCACCTGGCGCCCTCGACGTAGGTCATCACCAGATACATCACGGCCTCGGCAGCGCCGGGATTCCGATAGCGGTGGGGCACGTCGGCGCTGAACAGGATCGCGTCTCCGACCTCCAGGCGGTGAGCGACGTTGTCGACTTCGATCTCGACGGCGCCGGCCGTCACCACCAGGTTCTCGGTCGTTCCGGGGGGGTGAGGGGGCGCTTGCTCTTCGCCCGCGGACTTGAGCCGCAGCTCGTAGAACTCCGTCCGGTTGCGGCGTTCGTCGAAGGGAAACAGGGCGCGGGAGGTGAAGGTCCCGTCTTGATTGGACAGCAACTTCCCGGAGCGCGCAGGCAAGACGATCGCAGCGCTGTTGGTCCGATCGATGAGACTGGAGAAGGGGACCTCCAGTGCCCGTGCGACCTTCCAGAGGACGTTGATGGTCGGCGCGCTCTGACCGAGCTCGACCTGGCTCAGCATCGCCCGGCTCACCCCGGAGCGGCGTGCCAGTCTTTCCAGCGACAGGCCCCGTTTGCTGCGCAATCTCCGGAGGTTCGGACCGAGGGCCGGCAGAACCTCGTCGGCAGGTCTCGACTCCAAGGCGCCGCCCCCCTTCGTCCGCTGTGGCATTAAAACGGACTATTGTCCGTTATGATGGACGAGTCAAGCGCGCTGTGCGCGTCCGCGGCCCAGACCGATCGCTACCGTCCGTAGACGATGACGTTGTGGTAACGGGCCTCCGAGCCGCCGGAGTTCTCGTAGACGTGGGGCTTGTTGGCGTCGAACACCACCGAGTCTCCGGGGCCCAGCTCGTCGCTGTGATCTCCGACGGTCATTCGCATCGACCCGCTCAGCACCACCACGATCTCGCGTGTTCCCGGCCCGTGCGGCTCGGAGACGTGGCGCGCGCGGGCGGCCAGCCGGAGCTCGTACATCTCGATCTGGGGGATTCCCGAGGCGGGCATGAGCGGTCGGCTGTCGAACTTCCCGTCGAGCGACCGCAGAAGCTGGGCCTCTCCGCGTCTCAGGACCGACAGTCCCGTGCGCGCCTCGCCGATCAGGTCGGAGAACGTGACGCCCAGGCCGGAGGCGATCTTCCAGAGCACCCCGATCGTCGGATTGGTCTTCCGCGTCTCGATCTGGGAAAGGGCCGCCCGGCTGACGCCGGTGAGCTGCGCCAGCTGGTCGAGGGACATCTCGCGGCGCTTCCGCTGCTCGCGCAGGTGATCCGCGACGCGACCGGCCAGCTCCGCGGCCCCGATCTCGTCGCCCGAGGGGATGGGCGCACCTCGAAGACCAGCCGCCGCCTTTTTCCTGGGCATGGCGGGACGGTATCACGCGATGGCCTGGTCCAATATGGGCAGGGATGTCCGCGGCCCAAGGGAGAGGGCTCCAGGGACTCCTGCGGGGCAGCGGCCCGGCCCGGCCCGTCTCGCGTTGTAAACTGAAGTCCCGTATAGTAGACAATGGCCACCATGCTGCGCACAGCCGATTCGCAGGCCGCCGCGTTCGACTCTTTTGCGGACGTCGTCGATGACATCTGCGCCGCCAACGAAGATCTCCTGCGCGGCCGTCGCAAGCAGCGGGGACGTCACGCGCTGCCCTCCCGGGCCGCTGTGGCCGCGGTGGTCGACGATCTGCGGTCGGTGCTGTTTCCCGGGCACTTCGGCGCGACCGACCTGGCGCCGACCAGCATCCGCTACTACGTGGGCGCGCAGCTCGACAAATTGCAGGTCGCGCTCACCGAGCAGGTGCGCCGCGGGCTCTCCCTGGTCTGCGATCATGACGACGTCACCGGCGCGGGCGAATGCCGCCGGTGCGACCAGGAGGCCTCCGACGCCACGGAGGCTCTGGTCATTCATCTTCCGACGATCCGGAGAATGCTGGAGACCGACCTCAAGGCGGCGTTCGCCAGCGATCCCGCGGCCACCTTCCTGGACGAGACGCTCTATTGCTACCCGGGGGTCCTGGCGATCACGCAGCACCGGATCGCGCACGAGCTCTACAGTCTCTCGGTCCCCCTGATCCCGCGCATCATCTCCGAGCTGGCGCACGCGGCCACCGGGATCGACATTCACCCGGGCGCCAAGATCGGACCGTACTTCTTCATCGATCACGGGACCGGGGTGGTCATCGGCGAGACCTGCGAGATCGGCGCGCGGGTTCGCCTCTATCAGGGGGTGACCTTGGGCGCGCGCGGATTTCCGATCGATCCGGACGGTCAACTGTTCAAGGGCCCGCGACACCCGATCATCGGGGACGACGTCGTCGTCTACGCGGGCGCCACGGTGCTTGGCCGCGTGACGATCGGGGAGGGTGCCGTCATCGGGGGGAACGTCTGGCTCACCCGGGACGTGCCGCCCGGCGGCCGCGTCACCCAGGCCCGCCTTCAGCAGGACACCTTCGAGGGCGGCTCGGGGATCTAGCCTCTTGCGCCGGCACCGCTGTCTAGTATAGTAGACAGTATTGTGGCTCGGAACGAGGGGAGGGCGGGGAGCCTGTTTGCAGGGAAGGGTCAGGGAGGAGCGGGCCGAGCGGTGGCGGGGCGGGAGCCACCCGCGCGAGAAACGGGGCTTGCGCGGGTGGCCACGGGGCGGCAGCGCGCCGCGCGGGGATCGCGCGAACAACAACGGTAGACCCAGGAGGACAACATGGCTCTTCACATCGGAAGCATCGCGCCCGACTTCGAGCAGGATTCGACGGAGGGAAAAATCAAGCTCCACCAGTGGCTGGGAGACAGCTGGGGCGTTCTCTTCTCCCATCCGGCCGACTTCACCCCCGTCTGCACCACCGAGCTCGGCCGGGTGGCCAAGCTGAAACCGGAGTTCGACAGGCGAAAAACCAAGGTGATCGCGCTGTCGGTCGATACGGGCGCCTCGCACAAGAACTGGATCCGCGACATCGAGGAGACGCAGGCGACCAGGATCAACTTTCCGATCCTCGCCGACGCGGATCGCAAGGTCTCCACGCTCTACGACATGATCCATCCGGAGGCGAACGACACCCTGACGGTGCGCTCGGTCTTCATCATCGACCCCAAGAAGAAGATCCGTCTCATCATCACCTATCCCGCCAGCACGGGCCGGAACTTCGACGAGATCCTGCGGGTCATCGATTCGCTGCAGCTCACCGAGTATCACTCGGTCGCCACCCCCGTCGACTGGAAGAACGGCGACGACGTGGTGATCGTCCCATCGCTCAAGGATCCGGACGTCCTCCGGCAGAGGTTTCCCAAGGGCTGGCGGGAGATCAAGCCGTACCTCCGCCTGACCCCGCAACCGGATCGGTAGGGCGGCGATCCCGGTGGGTCGGGTGGTCCATCACCTCCAGCGCCGCGATCCCCCACTTTCGCTTCCCCGGCGCCGCCGCCACGCGCTCGGGCGTCATGTCGAGCTTGTGCGTGATCCAGTGGGGGGAGGTGGCGTTGTTCCGGATCGTCTGGTCGACCTCGCGCTGACGTCGACGTCGTGGGAAGCCGTCCTTCGCGTGAGCTGGTCGTGTTACTTTCCAAGCTCGTCTGGCGGAAGACCGCATGGAACCACCATCGACCGAGACCGCCGATGTAGACGCGCAGTCGGAAGAGTGGTTCGCGTCCTACGCGGAGCCCTCGAACCAATCTTCGAACCGACATCGCCGCCTCCGTCACCGTCGCAGTCGCGATCCGAGGCGCCAGCGACGCGACCGGCTGATCGCGGTGCTGATGGTCGCGTCGGTGGTGTTCGTCGGCGCGATGACGGCCTTCTTCTACGCTGTACTGGTTCGCTGACGGTCGGGTTCCAGTCGGGCGCCGCCGGGCAGACGGGCACCGCGAGAATCTAGGGACCGTTCCCCCGTTTCGTCTCGACAAGCACGAGGTCAGCGTGGCGAGGTCTCGCGCGTTCATGAACGCCGCCCCAGCCTGGCAGGCCGCCGGGAACCCCGCCGAGCCAACGAGCGGCTCCGTTTTCGACTTCATCGGGTCCACCCCGGAGGCGGTTACAGCGAGAACCTGATCCACAGGCGGGTCGAACGGACGCCGGCCGAGCAGAAGCTAAGCTCACGCGGACGCCGCGCCGCTGCGGGCAGGCCATGAGCGCCGGCTTGCGCCCTTGAACATGGTCGCCATGTTCAAGTGGCGACATGGGTGGCCGCGCAATCAATGCAATTTTGGGCCTATGGCTTTTTGTTTCGTTATTCCTGTGGCCACACACCAGGGCTCAGCGCGTGACAGGGTGGACGATCGGGATGTTGGCCGTGACGGCGGCACTCGCTGGAGTGTGTGGGAGAGCTTGGGGCCGCTTGCTGAACGCAGCTCTGGGGCTATGGTTGGTCGTCTCCGGACTTCTCGTTCCCCGGCTCGGGGTCGCCACCTTCTGGACGGACTACGTCGTGGGTTTTGGGTTGGTGTTCTTCGCCATACTGCCCAGCTGCATGACGTCTCTGCCAGATCACAGAGCCGACGCATAAACGCCTCCCGGCACGATTCCTTGTCGATCAGCGTCCGCGCTCCCAAGCTTGTGCTAGCGATGACCGCGGCCGCCAAGGTGGTGTCGGCGGTCTCCCGAGGTCACCACACCGCCCGCAAGCAACAGGATCGCCGCCACCAGCGCCACGTTGACCACGGGGCCGAGTCCCGGCACCCCCGAGAGTCCCAATAGCAACGTCGCAATCGCCAATAGCGCGAAACCGAATCCCCAATAGAGCATGATCTCGCCCCCCTTCCAGTCTTTGGATGAATATCGAGCAAGGGTGGTTACGAGACTGGTCGGCCTCAAACCAACACCGGGCGATCGCCGTCGGTCATCAAGGGGTCAGCTCACGCACGCGTCGGACGAGCGCTGGGGGCCATTCAGCACCTTGGTTGCATCGAGGGCCGGGCGGGACCTGGGAAACCGCTCGACGAGATTGCGGAGCAGGGCGCGTTCATCCTTGCAGAAGGACATCTGACCAAACACCCGAGCCAGCTGCCACATCGCTTCCGGCGCGTCTGGCGAGTTGGGGTAGGTTGAGAGCAGGCTCTGAAAAGCTGCCGCCGCGTTCGCATACCTCGCCTCGGTGGCGTACGACAGACCGACCGCTAGGTAGGCTTGCGACGCGCGAGCGTCTTGCGGGAAGCGCTGAATGAAGACCTGGCAGTAGTGGCGTCCTTTCTCCCTTTGCTCGGAGGCGAGCATTGCCATCGCCTGCCGCCAGAGCTGGTCCTTGTCCTCCGGTAAGGAAAGCGCGATCTTCTCGGCAAGGTGGGCATCGGTCTGTTCAAGTGCCGCCAGTCGCTTTGCGACCCGGTCTCTCGCTTCGGTGCGCTCCCGGATTCCGCACGCGACCGTTTCGGTCACCTTGTCCAGCCGTGTCTGAACATCGGCGATGTTCGCGTCGAGCTTGTCCTCCTTGGCGGCAGTGTCATCGGCAGTGGCCATCAAAAGCGCCTGAGCCTCCGCGAGGGTTCGGTTCAACTCGGGGATCTGTTTGGCGTGCTCGCCGTCGACATTCTCGAGTGCGTCCAGTCGAGCGCGAACATCCGCGACGCCGGTTTTCGTTCTCTGTGCCTCGAACGTCGTCATGCAGGCGGGCGTCCCGGTGGCGAGGACTGTCAGACAGAACGCCGCTCGAGCGAGCAGGACGAAAGGGCGCGATCGGTATGGGGACCACCCCTGATGCTTCAGTGGTCTCGGGTATGTTTCGGTCTCTCTGACGGCCAAGATGAACCTCGCTCTAAGGGAAGACCGTATGCATCCTCCGTACCTCTGCGGTGCGAGTAGGAGCGCCCGTCAGGATCACTTGGACGTCAAGAGAACGCTCAGTCCGCGCCGACTCCGTTAAGTCTTTTGAAGCGGCGTCGGACAACGACAGACCCGGACCGGTCGCTGACGGGCGAGTGGTCTGGAAGAGAGGACGGCCTGGTGGCAAGGCCGAGTTGGATCGTCCCTTGCTCGAATGCCAGACATGCGGCTGTTCCTTGTTCTTTGCGCCACCTGTCTGTACGCCGCGAGGGCGTGGGCCGCACCGGGGGCACCCGCACCGTCCGTTCCGCCTCGCGGGTCGTTGGTCGACCCGACCTTCCCTCAGAGCCGATGGTTCCCGGGCCGACAATCGACCATCAGCCCGTCGCGCGACACCCGCCCGGCCGCGGCCGATCCTCCCGCGACGTTGACAGAAGCCGACTTCAACTCGTGCAGAAAGCCCGCCTCTGAAAAGCGGGTCGTCCAGGTGCCCCTCAAGCCTGACACCGACGTGGAGCATCTCGTCGTCTGGATCTCGTCCATCACCTGCAAGGCCTTCGTGTGGTCCGGGGCGATCGATGCAAGCAGGAAGCGGGTCACCGTCTCTGTGCCCAGCCTCGTCACGCCCAAGCAAGCATTCCGGCTGTTCTTGGACGCGCTCAATTCCGTCGGACTGACCGTCCTACCGTCGGGCAGCTTCTATCAAGTCATCGAGTCCGTCAGGGCGAAGACGAAGCCGATTCCGCTTTACGGCTGGAACGGTCATCCTCTCACTGCGACACGCCCTTAGCGCCAACGGTCGGCCTGTCCCGGCCGTCATCAGCCCATTGAGCCGACGGTTGCGATGCCGCCTGGAAGCTGGTCGGGCAGGCGCCGGGGAATCGTGGCGTCCCCGAACTGTTGAGGGGGAGCTTCAAGGGCGTGTTGCGGTCCCAGCTGTTGCATCCAGAGGCCCGCGTAGAGACCGCCTCGCGCCAACAGCTCCTGGTGACGTCCCCTTTCGACGATGCGGCCACCCTTGAGGACGACGATGAGGTCCGCGTCGCAAATGGTCGACAAGCGGTGCGCGATGACCAGCGTGGTGCGCCCCTGCATGAGCGGGCGCAAAGCCTCCTGGACCAGCGCTTCGTTCTCAGCGTCGAGGGCGCTGGTTGCCTCGTCCAGGATCAGGATGCGAGGGTCCTTCAGGATTGCACGCGCGATCGCCATACGCTGGCGTTCGCCCCCGGAGAAGCGCTGTCCACGCTCACCGACGACGGTCTGGTAGCCGTCCGGCAGCGCGGCGATGACGTCGTGAATGCGGGCGGCGCGCGCGGCGGCCGAGATCTCCGCGAAGGAGGCGCTCGCTCGGCCGTAGCGCAAATTCTCCTCGATCGTGGCGTGAAGGAGGAACGTTTCTTGGGTCACGACGGCAATGTGCGATCGAAGCGAATCCAGCTGTAGGTCGCGCAGGTCGTACCCGTCGATCAGGATCTGGCCTGCGCTCGGATCGTGCAGGCGCGGCACCAGCGCCGCCAGCGTGCTCTTCCCGGCGCCCGACGGTCCGACGATGCCCACCGTTTGTCCTGATGCCACGACCAGATCGATGCCGTCGAGGCAAGCGGCCCGCCGGTGGGCGAAGGTCACGCCGCGGAAGACGATCTCCCCGCGGGGTCTGGCGAGAGGGAGCGCCCCGCGCCGGTCGACGATCTCGGGCACGACATCAAGCAGTTCGAAGACGCGCTCGAAGTAGGCGTACGAAGTCACGACGTCGACGTGCACACCGGCCAGCTGCGAAAGTGAGCCATAGAGTCGCTTGAGGATCGTGACGAACGCCACGACCGTCCCGAGCTTCAGGTGATCGTGCATGATCAACCAGCCGCCGACCGCGAAGACCAAGGCGGGCCCCGCGCTCTCGAACAGCCCCAGCACCATCTGGAACCAGCGCCCCAACAAGGTCTGGCGGATGGAGAGCTCGCGCAGCTGGCGCCCCTTGTCGGCCACGCGCTCCGCCTCGCGCGCTTCCCCCCCGAACACCTTGAGCAGGAGCGCGCCGGAGACGGACAATGTTTCCGTCAGGATGCCGGTGAGCTCTGCCAGGGCCCGCTGCGTGAGGCGTTTGATGGCTTTGCGCCGCCTCCCCACCCGCCGGGTGGGAATGATGAACAGAGGCAGAAGGCACAGAGCCACCAGCCCGAGGCGCCAGTCCAGCGCCAGCACCAGGATCGCGCTGCTACAGAAGATCACGGCGCTCTCGACCATCCGGACCAACGTTCCCGATATGGTCGAGCCAACCCCCTGGACGTCATTGAGCGCGTGCGAAATCAGCTCCCCCGGGGGGGCGTCGGTGAAGTATCGGAGTGGTTGCCGCTGCAGGTGCCGGAAGAGCGCCACCCGGAGATCGAGCATCACTCCCTCGCCCACGGTCGCCGAGAGATAGCGCTGTCCCACCTGGAGCGTGCCGGCCAGCAAGGGGCCCAGGATCATCCCCACGCACAAGATCATGAGCAGTCCAAACCGCCGATCGGGGAGCGCCACGTCGACGACCCGCTTCACGAGAAGAGGCGGTGCCAGATTCAACACCGCCCCGGCGACGATGCAGGACACCACCAGCGTCGCGCGGCGGCGGTAGGGGCGAAGGGCCGCCACGATCCGCCGCAGCGTGACCATCTGGAGCGCTGACAGGTCGCTCGACTTCGGTTCGATCCGCCCCGCGGCCCCCACCTCTACAAGGTAAGGTCTGCGGACCGCTCGCGACCTGGGGGGACGACCCGACCTTGCCCGCTACCAGAAGCGATCATTCTGAAGGACGGGTAGGGCGGGCATAGCGCCCGATCGTGCGCCGCCGTCGGCGGCCGACCTGATGGGGCCAGCGGTGGACGGGCAGGTGTCGTTTACAAATTGCCCGATACATATGGCGGCGAACAGAATCCTTCCACCTCGTCGCGACGAAAGTGGCAATCGCGGGCCCCGGCAGCACGGCGCGGAACATGCAGCGGGCCAGGCCACCCATCCGCACGACGCGAGGTGGTGTGAGACCAGGGAGAGCATCCATGAAAACGATGATGTGTTTGGGAGTCTTGGCCATGCTCGTCGGCTGCGTTGCTTCCAAGGCGGAGCTCGATTCGACCAAAGCGACACTGACCAACGTCACCCGGGAACGAGACGAGCTGAAAGCTCAGGTCGCCACGCTGCAACAGCAGCTCACGATCACGCAGGGGGATCTCGCGAAAGAGAAAGCGGCTGAAACCGCCTCTCCTGACAAGTCCGGGAAAGCGGCGATGGCCTCCAAGACCACGACAAGTGGAGCCTCAACGACTTCCAAAAATAAGCGCGCCCACAAGTCGTAGGTGGGCATTGCGGCTGTTCGCAGAAGTCGCAGCCCGCGGCTGGGGGAAAGCGAATCGGGCTCGGCAGGGGTGCTCCAGCAGCGACTCGCCGCTCCGCAGGAAGACGGACAAAGGAGCCTGACGGGATGCTCAGGGTGTTGCGCCTGCCTCCGCGGCTCGAGGGGGCCAGGCGCTGGTCGACGACGTCAAGGTGGCCGAGGAGCAGGCGCCGGGCACCCAGAGCGGCGTCGAAATCAATGCGCGACCGTTCAAGGAACAAGCAGGCGAAGCTCGACAGATCGGAGGTGAGACTGCAGCTCACCGCGCAAACAGCGACGTGAGCATCGCCGCGATCTCCAGATCGTCGCGCGCGACGAGAGCGACGGGGACGGTCAACGTCACCGGTTCAAGGTGGGCGCCGCAGGTGACGGAGCCCTGGTAGCTTCCGGAGATGAGCGGGAGACTGTACGAACAGGGTCCGATCTGAGCCTGGATGCCGGTTGGGCGCACCTCCATCGCGACCGATCGCTCGCCGAAGGTCCCGACGACCTCGAGACCATTGTGTGAGCGCAACACATCCAGCGCGATCTGACGGTCCCCGAGCTGCCCTTCGAGTCGTTGTGGTTCAAACCGAAAATCGACCGACGCGACCCCGACGACTCCCTGCATGTGGCCCGGAAACAGCCTGAGCGAGACGTCCTTGGTCGAGAGACCCTCTCGCGTGACATCGGCTATTCGCACCCGGTCGCCTACCGTGAATGTCAGCGTTTGCCCGGGGGAAGACGCCAAAACGGCTCCGTTGGCTACCGTCGAAGAGCTGAGGCTGGCTGCTCGCGATAGGCCGGGGCTCGTCGTTGCGCCGATCATGACGGAAAGAGTGACCGTCAGCGCCCAGCGCTTGAAACGCCCCGGGCCATTCTGCGTGATGCTGGAGTCTCTGCTCACATTGCAAGGCTCGCGCGGAGCGGACGGTGGCCGAGAGGATGGGGGGACGCTCACGAGAACGCTGCCCGTCTCGGCCCGCTGGCGTGGATACCCACGACGATTCCGACGGCGCATATGACGTTGCTCCAGAGCGTCATCTCCTGGATCGACAGAGTGAACACCGCCGAAACGAATAGCCAAAGCGCCAGCGCTGCCGATATGGAACGGGCACGCGGAGCGTAGAGGTCGAAGATCGCGATGCCGATGGCAAGGAGACCGCAGACAATGGCGTTGACCTTTTGGAACGGTGAGTGTCTCCACATGAATGCGGAAGCCAGGAGCCAGGTCCCCGCCAGGATGCTGATTAGCCGCTCTTTCATCGCACACTAAAACTGGCGACGAGAAGTCCGCCGCACAAGAAGTCACGTCTGCGACAAGCGCCACGCCCAAGCTCAGGGAGAGGTCGCGAAGCGAAGTGGGAACGGCACCCCGGCCGACCTTGGTTTCGACGAGAGTCGCAGCCGGGGCGGACGGACGTCAGGTGGCCAGGATGCTGGGCTTGCACCTCGAAGCGTGAGTGTCATGTTGGAGGTGTGGCGTGAGCGCCCGTGGGGATGGCACTGCCTGGCCCGCACCAGATCGGCAAGAGAAGCGATACCGATCGGGCGACCTTCCTCATCGAGGATGGGACCCGCCAAACCTGATGGCGACACATCAGTTCCTCGGCGGCGCCGAGGATCGACTGCGGGTCGTCGTGGAGGCGCGCGTTGCCACACCGGTACGGGGGTGGCGAGAGAAAAGAAGATGGCGAGCAAAGGCCAGCGAAGGCAGTCGTTGAGTGGGGTGTCGGATCCCCGGTCCCCCGGGTCCTGCGGACCCCACCCGGGGTCGAGAAAGCGAGGCCGGCAGAGAGAATGTGCACGTCGGAATTGAACGGGACCCCTCTATCTCTCATGTTGGAACGGTGTGTTCATCGAGCAGGGCTTCCGGCCGAGGTGGAATGGCACTGTCACGGACCTGGCGGCTCCCCGCAATCCTCGCTCTCACCCTGCTCACGTCACTGACCGTCGTCGGGGCTCCCGCGCCGCCCTCCCAGCGCGACACCGAGGCCAACATCACCCGGGTGACCACTTCGCTGCTGGCCAGCTCGCAGCTCGCACACCACCCGCTCGACACGCAGCTGGCCGGAAAGCTGCTCGACCGCTACATGGACGCGCTCGACGGGCCGCGTTCGCTGTTCTTGGGCACCGACGTCGACGAGTGGCGGCCAATGCGTGCCAACCTGGCCCAGGCGACGCGCGCCAACGGCGACACCCAGCCGGCGCACCTCATCTTCGCGCGCTACCTCGAGCGGCTGCGCCAGCAGGTGGCGTTCGACACCCAGTTGCTGCGCGCGGGCCACTTCCAATTTCGGGGCGACGACCGCTTGCAGATCGACCGCGAGCACGCTGAGCGGCCGCGCGATCTGGCGGCCGCGCACGAGCTGTGGCGGCAACAGCTGCGCGCCGAGTTCCTGGACGACAAGCTGGGCGACAAGCCGCCGCACGACATCGGAGCTGCGCTGATCCGACGTCACGAGCAGCAGCTCAAGACGATGAGCGAGCTCGGCAATGAGGAGGTGCTGGAAATGTACCTGGACGCCCTCACCCACGTCTACGATCCGCACTCGGATTACCTGGACAAGGAGTCGATGGAGTCGCTCTCGATCGCGATGAACCTGTCGTTGTTCGGCATCGGGGCGACGCTGGAGATCGAAGACGGCTTGTGCACGATTCGCGAGCTGGTCCCGGGCGGGCCGGCGGCGTCGAGCGAGGCGCTCAAGCCCGGCGATCGCATCGTCGCGGTCGCGCAGGGTGCGGCGGCGCCGGTCGACGTGACCAGCATGCCGCTCACGCGGATCGTCGAGCTGATTCGAGGGCCCAAGGGGTCGAACGTGACGCTGACTGTCCTGCCGCCGACGGGCGCCGGCAAGACCGTCCGCCTCACGCGTGCCGAGGTGAAGCTGGAAGAGCAGCAGGCCAAGGCCCGCGTGGTCGACCTTCCGCGCTCTGGCGCCGAGCCGCTGCGTCTGGGGGTGATCGACCTGCCGTCGTTCTATTCGGGCGCCGATGAGAGCGGGAGCCACGGCTGCACCGCCGATGTCGTGCGCCTGCTGGCCAAGCTGCAGGCCGAGAAGGTGCAGGGTGTGGTGCTGGACCTGCGTCAGAACGGTGGCGGCTCGCTGCAGGAGGCGATCGATCTGGCGTCGCTCTTCGTCGGCGGAGGGCCGATCGTGCAGACCCGCGGCGCCGACAACACCATCGAAGTCGACGCCGACGAAGGCGCGACCCTGCGCTACACGGGTCCGCTGGTGGTCCTCATCAGCCGGTTCAGCGCCTCGGCGTCCGAGATCGTGGCCGGTGCGCTGAAAGACTACGGCCGGGCGGTGGTGGTGGGCGATCCGTCGACCTTCGGCAAGGGTACGGTGCAGACCATCACGCCGCTCGCTCCGATCATGGACCATGCGGGCCTGAGCCATGCGTTCGATCCGGGCGCGCTCAAGCTGACGATCAGCAAGTTCTACCGACCGAGCGGCGCTTCGACGGAGCTGCGCGGCGTCGCCTCCGACATCGTGATCCCCTCGGCGAGCGGCGTGGTGCCGATCGGCGAATCCAAGCTCACCGACCCGCTGCCCTGGGACACCATCCCCGCCTCTCGCTATCACCCCTTCGGCGAGACGGCGCCCTATTTGACGGAGTTGCGCGACGCCTCGGCGGCGCGTCTGGCGGCCGATCCCGCGTTCGCCGAGCTTCGGCAGCAGCTCGTACGCCTCGAGTCCCGCGTCAACGACGGTTCACTCTCGCTCAACGAGGCTCAGCGCCGCCACGAGCTGGCCCGGGACAGGGCACTCGACAAGGCGGTCTTCGTCAAAGCCGAGTCCGAGGAGGCCGGCGTCCCGGCCTACGAGATCACCGTCAAGAATTCCAGCGCGCCGGGCTTGCCGCCGCGCATGGCGAGCACGGCGAAGCCGCGCCCCGAGACCGCGGCCCCCAAGTCCGGCGACTCACTCGACGAGTCCGAGTCCAACGCCACCCACGCCGCCGACGACCTGGTTCTCGACGAATCGCTGCGCATTCTGGCCGACTACGTCCGGCTGCTCGCCGGCCCGGCGCGTCCGGGAGGGTCGCCCAGCCGGCCGGGGGAAGTCGTCGGCCCACGCGAGGTCGGAAAAGCGGGCGGTTGACCTCTTCACCCGCCGGGCGGGCGTGCCTCGGCGCGAGCATCCACGACGCCGGAATAGTGACGCTCGCTCCACACCCAAGGCCGGGCAGCCGCCGATAGGGGCGGCGCCAGGGATGGCCCGCGATGGCAATCGTCTCACGCCCAGCTGAGGACGCTGGGAGGAGTCTGGCTTCACCAGACGCGGCAGCGATGGACTGGGGCCAGCGACGCGCCTGTCGGGCAAGAAAAGGCGCGCCCAAAGGCCTCCAGGCTGGAGACGGCCCCATTGACGCGATCTTCCGGCGGCGAATGCGGGTCGATGGTGGCGAGTGTCCGCGCGTACGCTTCGCGTCTGTTTGTGCACCAGGATTGTCCGAAGGCCACGAAGAACCGCTGGTCGAGCGTGAGCCCGCCTGGGCTCGCGGCGGCCTCTTTTCCATCCCCCGCGTGAAACGCCTCATAGGCCAGGCGCAGGCCGCCCATGTCGGCGATGTTCTCGCCCGCGGTCAGGCGGCCGTTGACGTGCAGCCCGCCGGTGACCGGATAGCCGTCGTACTGAGCGACCACGCAGGCCACCCGCTCGTCGAAGGCTTTGGCGACCGCCGGGGTCCACCAGTCTCGCAGGTCGCCCTGCCCATCGAACTTCCGTCCCTGATCGTCGAACCCATGGGTCAGCTCGTGGCCCATGATCACCCCTATCCCCCCATCGTTCAGCGCGGCCGGGGCGAGGCGGCCGAAGAACGGCGGCTGCAGGATTCCGGCCGGAAAGACCATCTCGTTCCTGGAGGGATCGTAGTAGGCATTCACGGTCTGCGGCGACATGTCCCAGTCGCTGCGATCGACGGGGTTGCCGATCTTGCCGAGATCCCGCTCCAGCTCGAAGGCCGCTGCATTCATCCGGTTGCCGAGGTCGCTCTGTCGATCGATGAAGAGCGCGCCGTAATCACGCCAACGGGCCGGGTAGCCGATCTGGTTGTAGACGAGAGCAAGCTTGCGCAGTGCCTCGGCGCGCGTCGGGGCGTCCATCCAGGTGAGCTGTCTGAGCGTCGCTTGAAAGGCCCCTTCGATCGTCGTCATCTGAGCGTCGGCCCGAGCCTTCCCATCGGCGCCGAAGGTGGCAGCCACGAACTGCCGGCCCAGCGCCTGTCCCATGCCCAGCTCGACCGCCGCCAGGCAGCGCTTCCAGCGCGGCAGGAGCTGGGCCTCGCCGGTGAGCGCATGGGAACGAAATCGAAAGCTCTCGTCCACGAAGGCTTGCCCCAGGGCGGGAGCGGCGGCATCGATGAGGTGCCAGGCGAGGTAGCTCTCCAGATCGTTGGGCCGAGTCCTGGCCAACAGGTCGTTGAACGCCGCGAAGAAGTCGGGGACCAACACGTTGATCGCCTGGATCTCGGGGTGCCCCAGCAGCTGAAAATACGCGTCCCAATCGAAGTTCGGCGCCAGGCGTGTCAGTCCGGATCGATCGAGTCGGTGGTAGACCCGGGTCGGATCGCGGTGATCGACGCGGGCCATCGAGGCGCGCGCCAGCGTGGTCTCGGTCGCCAGCACCACGTTCGCCCGCGCGCCAGCCTCGGCAGCCGGCACACCCTCGAGCTCGAACATCCGGGCCACGTGGGCCCGATAGGCCCCGCGAATTTCGACCGACCGGGGATCGGTCTCGAGGTAGTAGTCGCGATCGGGCAGGCCCAGCCCCCCCTGATCGGCGGCGCCGATGACCAGGCGCGCGTCGCGGAAATCCTGCTGCGATCCGAAATCGAACAGCCCCTGCGCCCCCGCGAGCTGCAGCTCGGCGACCAGCCGGGCCAGAACCGGCCGGGTGTCCGGCGCCGACAGTGAGGACCAGCGCGAAAGCGCCGTGAGCGGGCGCATCCGCTCGGCGAGCGTGGCCGCCGAGGCGGTCTCCGCCTTCGCCTCGTTCATGCACGTGTCGTAGAAGTCTCCCAGCTTCCGCTCTTCGATCTGCCCCGGGGGAACGCCGGCGGCGTCGGCGTCGAGGATGTCGCGCAGGCGGGCCAGGTTGCGTTCGTTGATCTCGGAGAAGCTGCGGCTCCAGGCCGGGCGATCGGGCGGAATGGGCGTCGCGGCCAACCAGCCTCCGCAGGCGAACCGGTAGAAGTCGGTGCAGGGATCGACGGCGCGGTCGAGGATGCGAAGGTCGATCGTCAGAGGCGCCGCCGGTGGGGCGGGCGTCGGGGCGGGCCCCGTTGGGACGGCGCTCGACGTCGTTGAATGCGAGGCGCAGCCCGAGACCCCGGCCGCCAAGGCCGCACCCAGCGCCAGCGCGAACGAACGGTCCTTCCGGGCGGCCATCTCAACCTCTACCCGTGGGAATCGGCCTGATGGCTGTCAACCCCTGGGCCCGAGGCCGCGACAGATGAAAGCCGTTGACCACGTCCAGACTGGCCGCAAGTTAGGCCATGACGGGATCATGAAGACAAGGAGGAGCAGGAGTGTTCGATCACCTCGAGCTGATTCTGGTACCTACGGACTTTTCGCCAGCTTCCGCGGGAGCGCTGCGAGTCGCCATCCACCTGGCCAAAACGTTCCATGCCGGTATCGAGCTCTTCCACGTCGACGCCGATCCGTCCATCGAGGGTCTTTCTCCTGAGAACGCCTTCCCGATCAGGTTCATCTTCGAGAGTGTGCACGTGGAGTCTCGCGAACGCCTCGAGCGAATGGCGGACGAGGTGTGTCATGCGGGAGTTCCATGCAAGAGCGTCTCGGAGTTCGGACGTTCATCACGGGCGATCGTCGAGCAGGCTCGTGCCAGTCACGCGGGGCTCATCGTCATCGGCCGTCACCAAACACATCACCTCGGCCACTCCTGGCTCGGCGGGGTGGCGGGAAAGGTGGTCGAGCATGCGGCGTGCGCCGTCCTCGCCGTTCCCTTCGAGGCGGCCGAAGGGACGTAGCGCTCCTCGCAGCGATCCTGGAAACTCCGCCCATCCGCGGGCAATCTCAGCGGGCGTACGCCTCTTGCGGTGATGCGGGAGCCGGCTGCTCGTCCTCTGCGGGCGGGATTGGTCTGGCGAGCATCGTGAAGATGGACGGCACCAAGAAAAGAGACAGGAAGGTCGACGACGTGAGGCCTCCGACGACTGCCAGGGCCAGCGCCTGATTCGCCTCCGTTCCCGCCTCCAGCCCGAGCGCGGTCGGAAGCAGCCCAATGACCGTGGCGAGGCTGGTCATCACGATGGGCGTAAAGCGCGTGCGAGCTGCCGCGACGATTGCATCCTCCTTGGTCCCGCCATGATTCAGGTTCACGCTGGCCTCTGCGACCAGCAGAATCCCGTTCGAGACGGCGATCCCGATGACCATGAGCACCCCCATGAGCGCCGTCACGGAGAACCCCTGGCCCGCGGCCAAGAGGGCGAGCGTGATCCCCACCAGGCAGACGGGAATGGCGAACAGCATGACCAGGGG
The DNA here is from genome assembly GCA_963847705.1 of uncultured Pseudomonadota bacterium. GTDB lineage: Bacteria > Myxococcota_A > Polyangia > Fen-1088 > Fen-1088 > JADGRB01. The sequence goes on from CAWKBC010000030.1 coordinate 538,555, forward strand.
CAAGCGCAGCGATTTGAACTGGATCGTCATCACCATGAAGACGACCATGACCGCGAGAGCGACAGCGACACCCAGCCCGGAGAAGGTCGTCCGCATCAGGTCCATCTCGCCCACGTAGCTCCACTTGATGCGGTTCGTTCTGGGATCGGCGGCCAACCTCTCGTCGAGCTCCTTGGCGACGCTGCCGACGTCGCGCCCTTCGGTCTGCATGTAGACCTCGGTGACGCGCTTCATGTGATCGCGTTCGATGGCGATTGGGCCCGCCGCACGCTCGATGTCGGCGTAGGCCGATAGAGTGATCGGCTTGGCGTCGCTCGTCACCCGCACCGGCAGCTGGGCCAGCGCGCCGGTGTCGGGGACGTCCTTCTCATCGTAATAGGTGACGACGTAGTAGGCCTGACCGTTCTGTGGATCGATCCAGACGCTCGGCGCGTTGATGTTCCCCAGCGTCGCATCCAGGGTCACCTGCGCGGCCTGGCGGGCCGTCACGTCGACGAATCCGGCCTGCGACCTCAGGGTGTTGACGTGCAGCTCGGGATACGTGGTTTGCAGCTGCACGCGGATGTCCCGGACGCCGCCGATCGTGCGCGCGACCTCGGCCACCGCGTGGGCCTGGTCCTCGAGCACGGTGAGGTTGTCGTTCTGGATCTCGATTGCAATCGGAGCCACGTAGCCGTTCGAGAACACACTCGCCACCAATCCGCCCGGCCACTGCAGGAACTCGACGCCCGGATAATGTGCAATGAGCAGGGAGCGCATCTGGTCGGCGATCTGGCGTTGGGTGTGCTTGCGGTGCTCCGGATCGACGAGGGCCACCCGGATGAAGCCCATGTGTGGGCCGTCGTTCGGGCTGGTCATCGCGCTGCGCGCGTTCTCGGGCGACCCTTGGTTGGTCAGGACCAGCTCGACCTCGCCGCTGGGAAGCTGCTCGTGAAGCATCTTCGCCATCTCGCGCACCCGCCGCGAGGCTTCGTCGAGCGAGATCCCCGGCGAAAAGCGCACGTAGACCCGCTCCATCGACTCGTCGATCTCCGGGAAGAAGGCGCTGGGGAGGCGGGTGGCCGCCCACCCCGCGCCAGCGGTGAGCAAGACACAGGCCACGATGATCCAGACGCGCACGCCCAGCGCCCTCCGCAGAATACGGGAGTATCCCTCGGCCAGCCGGTCGATTGCCTCTCCCAGCCTCTTCCCGATGCCCTGCGGTTCCTTGGTGCCCAGGACGAATCGGCAGGCCACCGGCGTCACGAACATGCTGACGAGATAGGAGACGATCATCGCGACGGCGACGGTGAGCGCCAGTGGCGCGAAGAGCCTCTTGGCCAGGCCCGCCAGCAGCAACACCGGCAAGAGGACAGCGATCGTGGTCAGCGTCGAGGCCAGCACCGGCAACGCCACCGCGTTCGTCCCCTCGAGTGCCGCGCGGTAAGGGGACAAGCCCCGGCGCTGGTGCCGATGGATCGATTCCAGGACGACCACGGCGTCGTCGACCAGGCGACCCATGGCCAACGTCAATCCGCCCAGCGTGAAGGAGTTCAGCGTCTGGCCGGTCGCGTAGAGAACGATCAAGGTCACCGCGAAGGAGAGCGGGATCGCGACGGCGACGATGAGGGTGCCCCGGAAGCTCTGAAGAAAGATGAGGATGACGAGTGAGATCAGGACCAGGGCCTGAAGCACCTCCCGTTTGAGCCCGGAGTAGGAGGTCTTGACGAACGTCGACTGATCGAAGACCGGCTTCACGACCATGCCCGGCGGAAGGTTGGCCAGACCACCCACGACCTTCTTGACCGCGTCGACGATCTTGATGGTGTTCCCGCCCGGGATCCGCAGAACATTCAGGTAGACGGCATTCTGGCCGTTCACCGAGACGGCCTGAGTGGGCGCCGCACCGCCATCTTCGACCCGGGCCACGTCCGAGATGTACACTGGCCGCCCCCCGACCAACTTCACCATCGCGTCGCCGATCTGCCCGACACGCCTGGGGACCGCGTCGGTGTAGACGTTGGCATCGAAGGTCGGCGCGATGAATTCGCCCGACGGCAGGAGCGCGTTGGCTTGCGCCACTGCGGCCGAGACGTCCTCGGCCGTCAGGCCACGGGATTGGGCCTCGGCCCGGTGGACGATCACGTTGATCTGGCGCTGCCGTCCGCCGTTGGGCGAAGCGCTGGCGACGCCGGGAATCCCTTCCAGAAGGGGCTCGATGTTGTTGAGCGCGTAGTCGTAGAGCTGCGGCCCAGAGAGCCCGCCGCCGGAGACGGTCACCTGCACGACCGGGGCATTGGTGGGGTCGAACTGCAGCACGAAAGGGGGAATCACGCCCAAGGACTTGGGGACGGCGGACATCGCGAACTGGACCTGCTGCTGGACCAAGGTCTGCGCGGCGTTGAGATCGGTACCCCACTCGAGCCAGACGTAGGCGATGCTGAGGTTGTTGCGCGACTCGCTCTGCACGTGCTCGACCCCGGGCGTCGCACTCACATACTTTTCGATTCGCCAGGTCAGCGTCTTTTCAACGTCTTTGGCAGCCAGGCCAGGGGCCAGAGTCCCGACCACCAGCACGGGCGGTGTCAGGTTTGGAAACGTGTCGATCGCCATGCGCGGCGTCACGACCCAGGCGAAAATGAGCGCCCCGATGCCGAGCATCAGGCTGGCGAGCGGATTCCGTAGAGAAAGATGGGTCACAGGGGTCTTCCGAAGCCCCCGCCACGGGTTCCGCCGTCGCTTTCCGTGGGCGCCTCCGCCGGCTCGAGGTGTGGCGTGACCGCGTCCCCGTCCGAGAGTAAGGATCGCCCTTCGGTCACGATCTGGGTATTCACGGGTAGCGTCCTGGGATCGAAGTAGAGCCCGTCGGCGCGCTCGCCCAGCAGAGCCAACTGCCGCAGATGGGCGACGTTGTTCTCCACCACGAAGATCTTGGCCTTGCCATGTTCTTGCGTGGCGGAATCCAGCGGGATTCTGCTGGCAGGAACCGGTTTGCCGACGTTCATGTGAACCGTCGCGGTGGTGCTGGTCGGAATCTGGCGGTGCGGATCTGCGACGTCGATCTCGAAGTGGATGGTGCGGGTCGCCGGGTCGGCCTTGGGAGCTCGCCGGGTGACGGCAGCGAACAGGGTGGCTCCCGTGGCGAGGACATCAATGCGGACCGGCGCGCCCACGGTCGCGACGTTGAAATCCTTCTCCGGCGCGTCGACGACGATCCGAACGGTGTTCCGATCGACGATGGAGACGATCGTCGCGCCTGGGTGAACGAACGCGCCCGGATCAATGGACCGGGTGGCGATCTCACCGTCGAACGGGGCCTTGAGCGCGCAGTCGTTGACTTCCAGCGAGGCGGCCAGGCCCTTGGCCTTGCTTTCGAGGACGTGCGACTGTTCCGCAGAGCTCTGCGCCGAGGTCTGCTCCACCTGATTGGGCGCGATGAAGCCACCCTTGAGCATCGATGCCTCGCGCGCGGCCTCATCCGCGGTGGCCCGTTGCTGCTGTCCGATCGCCTGCGCCTGCAGCTGGACGGCCCGGCTCACGGCGTTGGGGTGGGCGCAGTCGAGCGTTGCCACGACCTGACCGCGCGTCACGGGATCGCCGGGCCGTACCAGAACCGTCGTCACGTAAGCCGATATGTACTGAGGGCCGACGCTGGCCTCTATCCACGAATCGATGGCTCCGACGTAGGTTCGGCTGTCGGAAAAAGGCGCCGCCTCGGCGCCGACGACCGAGACAGGCCGCGGGGCCTCCGAGAGCGCCACGCGGTTGATCTTCCCTTCGGCGTGGTGAACCAAAAGAACGCCGGAAACGACGAGAAGGGCCGTGACCCCACCGATCGTGATGAGCTCGCGCCGATGACCAACTCGGCGCTCACGCTTTGCGTTCCGTTCCTGCGACCGCTCACTCTCTTCGACATCAGCGGTCATGCGTGCCCTCGGCTCCTACCTGTCGATGATCTGATCGAACGTAAGCATGAGCTTGGCGATGGCAATCTGACCGGCCCCCTCGGACCGGCGCGCCGGCGCTGCTTCGGGTGACGCGGGATTCGAAGCGGGCGGCGTCCGGCAACCCAGCGCGGGCGCGCGCCGATTCGTCGCGGCGACGTCCGGCCGGATGCGAGCAAACCGGCCGAACGTCAAGATTCAGAGCGGAACTGTTCTATTTGGGGTCGGGCTTGGCGGCGGACAGCGCCTTCTTGGCCTTGACGCCGGACTTCTCCGAATCGTTGCCAGAGCTCTTCATTTGCTTGGCCTCGTCGCCCATGGCTTCGCCTGCCTTCTCGACGGCGTGCCCCTTCTTCTTCTTCTTCTCACCGGCCATCTCCTCGGCTTTGTCGCCGTTCTTTTTGCCGGCCTTCTCTTCGGCCTTGCCGCTCTTCTCCATCTTGGCGCCCTTGCTCTTCTTCACATCGGCGGCCTTCTCTTCGGCACCGCCCTTCTCCTCCATGGTGTTGCCGGCCTTTTCGGCCGCGGTGTCGGCGCGCGCGACCGCACCGGTGAGATAGGCGGTGGCGGCGAGAGTCAGAGAGAGCCTAATCAATGAGCGAACCATGTGGAGACCTCCGTGTGATTGCGAGCTGAGAAGCGCAGAGAGCGATTCACAGGCCGCCACAACATGGGTCCTGGATCCTCGGGGCGCTAGGGCCTGCTTCGAATCGGTCACACATGCGTCGACCGCCTCAGCGGCCGCGAGAATTCCTATCCAGGGCTCGGTGGCCGGCTCCAGGCGAACCACGCAGGCCACGTCGGAGGCGAGCGCACCCAGGGCGCTCAGCTCGCTTCGCGCCTCTTGCAGGAGATAACCTGACAGGTCGATCTCGTTCTTGCCCCCTGCGGGCGTGAAGTCGCCCAAGAGAGGGTGAAGCGCTTCACGCTCGGTTACACACGCCTACAGTCGACCAAAGGCAGCTGGATTGTCGTCCCGAACAGCGTGATGCTGGCGAGCGTCCTCATCAAAGCCGCTTCCACGGAGAAGGATTCGATCAGCGAGGCCGCTCCCTCGGAGCCCCTCTCGCGTACGCCGCCCGCGGGGGCGGAGCCCGGACCGCGCGGCAGCGAGAGGCCGGATAGCGGGTAACGTACGCGGGTCCATTCCCGCCGGAGAAGCAGGGCCTCTCGAGCAAGCGTCCCTTCAGGTCCACCGTCTACGAAAAGGTGAGCTCACCAGGGGATCTTGACGCTGTTCGTGACGGCAAAAATGTTTCCGCCTCGGATGTCACCCGGTTAGAAACGCAACACCGAGCTCCCTTGGATTGCCGGAATCGGCGGGCACGAGGTCTGCACCACCAGGATGGGTCGTGTCCTGCAAGCGGGCAATCTCCGGGGGGCTCGTGCTCTTGCTCTGCGCCTTACCGACGGCGGCCGGGGCGGCGGTCGACACATCTCGGGATGACGGGTGCCTCCAGCGACGGTGTAGGAGGGCGGAGCTTCCTTCCAATCCCCTCAACGAGCTCGAACGTGCCGACCGGACCATCGAAGGTCTGCTCGGCCGGCGGGTACCAGAGTGGTCACCGGAGGCTGATGCCATCAAGTGGGAGGTGGACTCGATCCTCGCCGGAATGTTGGACTACCAGCAGATCGCGCGAAGCTCCCTCGGCGGTGACTGGGACCGGCTCTCGATCGCTCAGAGGGCTGCGTTCTTGAGAGCCCTCTCTGGCCTCACAAACCGCGCCTTCGTGTCAGGGATAACCCGCTCCGATGTTCAACTGCGCTTCGGTTCCGAGACCGTCTTGGGCCCGAAGGCCAGCGTCATGGTCACGGCGACCGTGCCCGGAGGAAGCTCAGACGCCGACCAGCAGATCGAGTACCGGCTGTCCCAAAAACAAGGCCGATGGCTGATCTACGACGTTCTCGTCAATGGGGTGGGCCTCGTCGACCGCTATCACGCGCAATTCGCTCGACTGATCCAGAGAGAGGGCGCCTCTGGCCTCATCGACCGCATGCAGCGCAAGCTGGAAGTAACGGGGCGGTATTGACCTCACGACGCGAGCGAGCTCGCCGGCCGAAAATCCGGGGTCGCGCATACGCCGACAGGGAATCCCCTGCGGAACACCCGGGAAGACCGGGAAGGTTCCGGCCGCCAGCGGCGGGTAGGTGAGGTGACGCCTTCTCGGGCTTCTTCGGTAGGGCTGCTGCCGTCTCGAAGGCCCGACCGTCTACGGCGTTTTGGCGTTACTATCTCACTGATGCGCGCACGCGCGACGGCCCTCCTGTCCACTGTCGCTCTGCTCGCCGGGATCGGCTGCGCGTCGACGCCGAAGCCCAAGGAGATCGTGGCGCTCGAGGATCTGCGGTCCAACCCGACGCTGTCGGACCCGGATCGGCAGGCGTTCGATCTCCTGGCGGCCGCCGACGGGTTGTTGGTTCTGGCGTCGCGGGAATGGGAGGGACGGGACCCGGTCGCGGCCCGGCGGGACGCGCTCATGGGGCAGATCAAGATGAAGACCGCCCTGGCGCTTCTGGAGGCGGAGCGGACCCGGGCCAAGGTGGCCGAGCTCGACGAGGAGCTGGCCATCTCGCGCGAGGAAGAGGAGCGACTCGACGCCGAGCTGGCAACCGCCCAGGAGGAGACCGATCTGCTGGAGCGACTCCGGGCGGTGAAGCAGGCCTCGGCAGCTCAAAAGAAGGCGCTCTCCGAAGCGATGGACAGCGCCAGGAAGCAGGCCGCCACGGAGCGACAACGGTTGACGGAGCAGCTCTCCGGTGAAAAGAGAAAGGCCCAGGCGCTGGACGGAATTCGGGTCGTCGAGCTGACTCTCAAGATCGCGGAGACCGTCGACGCTCCTCACTACGCCCAGGCAAAATATGTCGCGGCGACCGGCATGCTCCAGGACGCGCACAAGGAGTTCGACGCTGGTCACTGGGACGAGTCGGCCGCCCGCTCGACCTTGGCCCAAGCAGAGGCAGAAGGTGGGATTGCGATTGCCCGGCCGCAGTACGAGAAAGCGGCGCAGGCGATGAGCAATCGCGCGCGGGATCGCGAGCTCGAGAACGACGCGACCTCCATTGCGGGCGTGCAGACCAGGTTGGAGCGTGAAGGGGATCTCCAGCGGCTGGTGCTGGTCTTCCACGGCCTCTTCGCGGACAGGCAGGCGGCGCTGCGGCCGGAGGGGGCGAAGACTCTCGGCGAGGTCAAGGACCTCCTGAACAAATACCCGACCTATCCGCTGCAACTCACCGTCTTCACCGAAGGCCAGGACAAGCAGGACGATCTGGTGGCGCGCTCGCTTGCCCGCGCCAACGCGGTGTTTTGGGCGCTGGTGGGGCAGGGCGTAGATCCCAAGCGCATGAGCGTCGACGGCAAGGGCTCGCCAAGCCCGAGCGCCGACAGCTCAGCGACCGCCCACGTCACCGAAAACGCCCGCGTCGAGCTCTCGGTCCTGTACCACGGCACCGAGTGACCGAGCAGGCGCTCCCGAGTGAGGTGTCAGACTGCGCCGGCAGCCCCCGTTAGCCCGGGCAACCTTTCTTCTTGGGGTTCTTGCAGCAGGCGAGGGCCTTCTTGGCGTCCGTGACTTTGCCCTTCGCCGTCTTGGCGTCGTCCTTGGCTTTGTCCTTCAGGGGCTTTTCGCAGCTGGTCTTGTCCTTCCCCTTCTTGTCTGCGCAGGACGAGAGGTCAGGTTTGGCTGCGGCCTTCGCCGCAGTGTTGGCGTCATCGACCGCCTTTTGCTGGGCGCTGCAGTCGGGTTTGGCTGCCGCATCCGCCGCGAAGGCGGCCGAGCCGAAGCCCAGGAGCAGAGCCGGAACCAGAGTCATGAGCGTGCGTTTCATCGTGTCGTCTCCTTTGTGTGGGTCGCCCAAATCGGGCCGATGTCAGTAATCGAAGCTGAAGTCGTTGTCTGGATCCGTCTTGAAGCGATCCAAAAATGGCGAATAGGTTTGAACAGCCACCCGATGCTCAGCCGGGCTGAACCGCATGAGGCGGAGGTAACCGCCGCCGCCCAGCGGCTCCATCTGAAAGTTGGCCAGGAGCTGATGGACCGGCGCGCCCTCAGGGCGCGTGCTGGTCAGACGGCCGACGCCGTCTTCCAGATCGTGGCCGCACAGCACGAACAGGATGTTGTCGTTGTCGCGGATCAACTTTCGCCAGATCTCTTCGCCGTCGTTCACGCTGCCTGGAACCCGATCGTCCAGATAGACGTGGGGATTCCAGAGCTGGTCCGGACGCGTCCGATGGTCGTAGCGGGTGTCGTCGGAGTAAAGGTACGCGTGAGTGACCACGATCGTCGGCGCCGACGGGTGTTGCTTCACGATTCCGTTTGCCCACGTGAGGACGGCGTCCCGTGGCCCGAATTCCAGCGACAGAATGAGCCAGGGGCCGCCGGGGGCGTCGATGAGCTGGAAGCTGTTCTCGATGTGGTTCGGCTCGAACGTTCCGCCGAACGACGGCATCGCGGCGAAGGTCGAGGCAGGGAAGTAGCGGTTGATCAGACTGTTCCGGCTGACCAGGTTCCCGTTTCTGGAATAGTCGTGATTTCCTGAGGTCACCATGTAGGGCACCACACCATCCAGGAGATGGAGACTCCCGGACGCCGACGCCCACTGTTCGGGCTCGTCCTCGTCGACGATGTCACCCTCGTGGACCACCAGGGCAACCTCGGCCGAGCCTTGCTGGTCGACGATCCATTGCGATTGAGCCCGAAGGATCTCCGGATGGGCGGCGGCGTAGTACTGGGTGTCGGGCAGCGCGACGATCGTGAAGTCGCTCTGACGACGGAGCTCGCACCCTCCGGTCACCGCCACGCAGCCGAGAGCCAGCGACAAGAAAACGAACAGCCGAGGCCCGATCGTTGCGTGTCGCCACGATGGCGCGGGAGCAGGTGGACGACAAAGCCGCGGAACATCGCGGTTTCCCGTCGTTGGGGGCGGACGCATCGCGGGGTGGCCTAGCAAAGGCCGATCCACATGCGGCTTTCACGGATCGCCCACGGTTCGCCTCGCGCGTCCCGGCGGGAATGCCTCGAGGTTCCGAGGGCGTCACCGCTGCGTCGTCGCTGGAGGTGGTCCTCCCGCAGCCTGAGCGATCGCGCCGCTCGGGCCGCCCCGGGTGGCGAGCGCCGCCGTCCCTGAGGGGGCTGCAGGCGTCACGAAGAGATCGGCGAAGTGAACCACGCTCGTGCTGGACTGGGGAGCCAGCTTCTCGGTGATCTCTTCGATCGACTGCACCGTGTCGCCGCGAGAGGCGGTGGTTCGGGCAAAGGCCTTGCCCAAGTGAGCGATGTGGTCGGATGATTGTCTCGACTGCGATCCGATCTCGCGTGCCTTTTTCAGCTCAGCATAGGAAACCGCGTCGCCGGCCATTTCATCGAGGGCCCGCCTGAGCTGAGCCTGGACGTCGGGAAGCAGCGCAGCCCACGGGTAGTCCTTGAGACCGCGGGACGCTCCGACCCATATCGGTCCCGGTGTGCCGGGATTTGACGGCCCGCCGGTCGCGCCGCTTCCGATCACCAGGAAGGGATCGGAGCTGAGGGGAAAGTCCCTCGGGAACAGAGAGAAGAGAAGCATTCCATCCGGTCGCGCCCTGATGTTCGCAACCAGCCCTCCGAACGGAAAGAACAGCTCCTCCAGCGTCCCCAGCGCCGCGTGGAGTTTCTCCCGCGCCCCATCGAGGGCAACGAGGTCCTCCGGAGGCTCGCGCGGCGACCGCTTGAGGGTGGTCATCAGGTCGCGCACCTGGTCGATCCCGATGACGACGTTCAACGCGCTCCCCTGGCTGTAGCCAGCGTGAAAGATTCCCACCAATTCGTATTCGCCGGTGGCGCGCGACACCGCCAGCACGGGGGAGCCCGAATTGCCCGAGGAGAGCAGGGCGTCGACCACGAAGTCATCGTGGTCCCAGTCGCCGTAGTCGTCGTGATCGTGCGCGGAAATGACCTTGCCGACGTTCGTCGCGCGGAACGCCCCCAGGGGAAAGCCGCGAACCTCGACCACATTCCGCTCTCGGAGGTCGGCGCTGCGGCCGACCTTCCAGGGCATGACCTGAAGCGGCGCGTGCGCTCGCAGGATCGCGACGTCCAGCTGCGGGTCCGTGACCACCACCGTCGCCGGCACGTCGTCGCGCGCGTACTCATCGTGCTCGTTGTCGACCAGCGCCAGGGTCTGCGAGACCAACTTGCAACCGGCCGGAACACCGTCGACCAGGTGACCCGCGTCCGTCACGCTCGGCCAGGCCGCCACGTGGTCGTTGGTGAGCAGCAAGGTGTCGTTCGCCTGACGCTGGTAGGCGAAAGCCGTTCCATGCAAGACCGATCTCTGCCTGCTTCGGCGAATCGCGCCGTCGGCGGCATAGGACAGACACTCGTAAACGGCGGTGTTTCGAGCGCAATAGGAGAAGACCGACTCGGGGTGGTCGTCGTAATTCTGTGTCCGGGCCGACAGCGCCGAGAAGTCATCGGCGTAGGCCCCGGTGTAGGCACCAGCCGGGCCGGTCTGCCCGAACGCGGCAGGCGCCGCGAACGTCAGGACCAAGCAGGCCAAAGTCGTCAATGCCCGACGCTCGGTCATGCTTCCGGAGGGTGCATCGGCTGTGCCTGGCTATCCCGTCGCCAGCCGGCGTGCGGCCACGGGGCGGCCGTCAACGAACTGTACGGTCTACACCCGTGCCGTCAGATCTCTCAGCGGTACTGAAACCACCACGTTCGAGAGCGTTCCCCGTTGTGAGTGCCGATGAAATGTGACTATGTTCACGACGCCAGAAAAGCCGACGGATTGAGTTGAAGACGATTCCAGATGACCGCGCATTTTTCGTCAGAGCGTGCGTCGACCGACTGGAGACGCTCGATCCACGAAATCTCTGCAGGAGAGCAGACCAGCCGTTTGGATTCATCGCGGCGACATTCGCCATCCTGAGACGCATTCTGCTCGATGCCCGAATCTGAACATCCAGAAGTGAGTGCCGCCGAGGGGCGCAAGGGGCCGACACTGTTCGGTCGCTCTCTTCCGCTCGGTGCGGTGCTCGGGGCCATGACGCCTCCGCTCGATCTCAGGATCCTTGGTCGAATGCTCCTGCACACCGCCCTGGTGGGGCTCGCCGCCGGTTTCATCGGGGCGGCGTTTTTCGCGTCTCTCGAATACGCACAGAGCTTCTTCATGGAGCACCTGGCCGGCTATACGCCGCTCCGGGCCCACGGCGAGATGATCCTCGGTGAGAGTGGCCCGGTGGTCCTGCGCCCCCTCGTCGTTCTGATTCTTCCCATGTGCGGCGCGCTCATCGCCGGGCTCCTCTGTCAGCTCGCGCCCGAGACCCGCGGGGGCGGCGGAGACGCGATCATCCACGCCTTCCACCACCAGGGTGGCGTCGTTCGTCGACGCGTCGTCTGGGTCAAGGCTCTCGCCTCGATCTTCACGCTCGGTACCGGTGGCTCGGGTGGTCGGGAGGGTCCCACCATGCAGATGGGCGGCGCGCTCGGCTCGGCCATCGGCCTCGGCCTCGGGGTGAGCCCGCGCGAGCGACGAATCCTCATGGTCGCGGGCGTCGCGGCCGGCATGGCCGCCGTGTTCCGGACTCCACTCGGGGCGGCCCTCCTGGCGGCGGAGATTCTCTACCGCGACGACTTCGAAGCCGAGGCGCTGATCCCCGCCGTTCTGGCCAGTGTGATCGCCTACTCGGTCGTCATCACGATCTTCGGCGAATCGACGCTGTTTGCGCGCGCCCCACGCTATCTCTTCGTCCCCAAGCACCTGCCCCTCTACGCGTTGCTCGCGGTTCTCATCGCCGTGGTGGCGTCGATGTTTCTGGCAGCCCTTCGCGGCGTGCAAAGCCTCTCGGCACGCCTGCCACTTCCCATCTGGGCGCGCCCGGCGGCGGGGGGGCTTGCCCTCAGCGTGTTGGCGGTGCCGCTCATGGTCCTGGTGGGAGGACATTTCGGCACGCCGGGGCGTGCGCTCGGCATCCTCGGAGGTGGGTATGGCGCCGCTCAGGTGGCGATCACCGGAGCGGACTGGCTGCCGGCTGGTCTGAAGGGCGCCGAGTTCCTCCTCTTTCTCTGCGGGGCGAAGCTGCTCGCCACTTCGCTCACCGTCGGGACAGGCGGAAGCGCGGGCGACTTCGGTCCGTCGCTGGTTCTGGGTGGTCTCCTCGGCGGCGCGTTCGGTCGCGCCGCGGGCGTTCTTCTCCACGACCCCTCCATCGACCCAGGCGCGTTCGCTCTGGTCGGAATGGGCACGTTCTACGGCGGGCTCGCCCACGTTCCCGTGAGCTCACTCATCATGGTCTGCGAGCTCGCCGGCAGTTACGACCTGCTGGTCCCGCTGATGCTCGCAGAGGGGATCGCGTTCGTGGCACTGCGCAATCGGTTCCTCTACGAGGCCCAGGTTCCGACGTACAGCGACTCGCCGATGCACAAGCCCTCCGGATCTCTGGATGCCCTCGGCCAGTTGCGGGTGTCGGAGCTCCTCCACGTTCGGACGCCGATCCGCACGTTTCGGCTGGCCACGGCGCTCCCCGAGATGCATCGTGCGCTCGGCGAGACGACCTGGCAGACGACCTTCCCGGTCGTCGACACAGCGAACAAGATCCTGGGCGTCGTGAGCGCCGCCTCGATCGGCCTGATCGCGCCCCATGACGGTGTTCCGGCCCCGGCCGTCGCTTCGGATCTCATGCAGCCTCCCACGCTCCTTGCCCTCGACGACGATCTGCGAAAGGCGGGCGAGTTGATCCTGAGCAGCGGCCTCCATCAGCTTCCCGTCCTGACGGCCGAGGCGCAGTTGGCCGGGTTCATCGACGAGTCTCAGGTGACCCGCGCCTACCTCAAGTCGGAAGTAGAGCCAGACCGTCCGGGAGACTGAAGCGCTGACGTCGCCGGGTTGTGGAGCTCGGGACGTGTCGGGTCCGCTGGAAAGGATCGGACGTGCAGGTCGCGTTGCGGGAACGGAATGTCTATCCTCTCAGCACGAAAGCGCCGCTCGATGTCGAATCGGAGGTCGGACGAGACGCGGCGGTCCTCCCTGGGATCCGAGATCCAGACGAGGAGCGAGAAGTCGAGGCTGGAGTCGCCGAACTGCTCGAACCTCACCTCGGGTGGCGGCTCGGACAGCACTTGCGGATGTCCGAGCGGCACAGCCAGCAGGGTCTTGCGGACGAGATCGGTGTCGGTGCCGTAAGCGACACCGACCGAAACGGCGAAGCGTAGGTTGGGGGTGGGGATGCTGTGGTTGATCACCTGGGTATTCACCAGCTCGCTGTTCGGCACGATGATCGTGACCTGATCGCGGGTGATGACCCGGGTGGCTCGCAAGCCGATGTTGTCGACGATCCCGTAGGCGTCCCCGACCTTGATGAAGTCGCCCGGACGTACCGGTTGCTCGAAAAGGACGATCAGCCCGGACACGAAGTTTTGGGCAATGTTCTGAAGGCCAAAGCCGATCCCCACCAGCAGCACTGTCGAGGCTGCCAGCACCGCCGACAGATTCAGTCCAACGGAGTCGACGGCGACGACAATGCCGACGAGGTTCAAGAGGTACCGCGCGATCTTGACGATCGCGAACTGCGATCCGGGCGACATCCCGCGGCGCCCCAGCACCCGGCGGAGGCCCCGGGCCGCCATCGCGGAAAACAGGACGGTGCTGAGACCAATCACCGCGCCGACGAGAAGGGCACCCGGCGTGATGACCCCAGCCGCCAGACGGATCAGCGGATGATGGAGAAAAGACTCCGTCTCATGCATGGCTGCGGCTCCGGTCGATCAATTGCGCGTCCGTCTTTGCGAAACCCAGCAAAGATGCCTTCGGGCCCACAAAGCCTCGCGGAGTGTCTTGGAGCCCGCATCGACTTCATGCTCAGTGAACCTCGACGAAGGTCCAAAACTGACTGCGCAAGGCCTGCAACCGCTCGAAGGACTCATGGGCGCTGATCGACACCAGATATTGGACCTTCGAGAGCAAGGTCGCCTGCTCGCGGCTCATGAGGAGCTCGGTCGAGGGCTGCACGACTGGCCGCGCGCGTTCGCCCTCCCACATGACGTGGCCGACGACGATGAAGTCGCCGACGTCCTTCTGGCGGGGATGAAAGCGCGCCTCCAACATCCGCACGACCGTCGGAACAGCAAGAGTCATGCCCCACCATCATCGGCATGGGTTGAAATCCTTGTCTGCGAGGACGTCGGGCGTCTCCGCCGCCACGACATGCGGCTCACGGCGCAGGGCAGGAGCCATTCTTCAGCGTGCGGGTACGCCCGCGGGGGACGGGGCGACGAACCGAGACCGCCTTCGACTCGAGGTGGCTTGGGCGCCGTCCGCGCTCCAAGCGGTGGCGCTCAGGGCCAGACTCGCGTCGATCACCAGCGCGGCCGCCGGGCGAGCTCGGGTCATTGAACCTGGAAGGGAATCTTGATCTCCGCCAGCTGTTCGCCATGTTGTTCGTCGTCGATATCGGCACGAAAGGTCAGTCGGCGTTCGCGTTTGGTCGCATCTTCGAAGTAGAGAAAGCCGGAGATCTCGCCGCCATCCGCGAGGACGCCTTCGGGGAGCCCCATGCGCCGCATGGCGCGAGTCGGAAGACCGTTCCCCCAGCGCCGGTACTGCTGGTTGGAGAACGCTTCGTCACGCTCCAGCGGGTGAGGCCACGCGGCCAGTGTGGGGTAGATGTCGTGGTATCGGGGCGCCACGAAGAAGTTCGAGGCGGCGTAGATAGGCTCGATCGTGCCAACCCCTTCGACGGGTGGCTGGTGATCCAATGGCACGATCGGGATGGCCCGATAGACGTGTCCGTGCCCCCCGACCAGGGTGAACTGCTGGTACTCGATACGCGCAGGGAGGCCGCTGTGGTTGACGATTCGAACCTTCACTGGCGTCAAGCGGGCGGAGAGATCCGCAGGGGCGGCGTTCCAGTCGTCCCCGTCGGCGGAGATCCTGACCCCTTGACCCTCGGCGGCCGCGGCTTCAGGAGCACCAGGAATTGTGTGCGCGGAGGCCGCGGGCAACATTCGTCCCTGTGCGCACGAGGCAGCCGACAGACTGAGAACTGACAAGAAGACGAACGCCCGGCCGCCGATCGTCTGGTTGCTACCCGGCGTTTCGAACGAGCAGGAACGGCAACTGCCCAGGAAACCGCGATCTCGCTTCGTCGGTGGCAGACGCATGTCCGGGGCACGAGCAAACGGCGATCCAACCCACGGGGACGGTCCCTCTTCCCTTGCATCCTCGTCATCGAGCCCGAGGTCGTCGCCAACATGGCGCTACCTCGAGCATGGGTCGTACCCGGCGAAGCGACGGGCAGTCGCGGCGTCCGGGAGACGACCGTCAGGAACGTGCTCGGTCCGCGCCATCGCCGCTGCGGTTGGAAGTGACGACGGGGCTGGGACTCGGACTCTTTTTTTTGAGACCCGGAAACCTCGCGGGCGGCAGGGAAGCGTCAGTGTGAGTCCCGAACAAGAGCCAAGCAAAACCGAGAAGAATCGAACCGCGTTCCGCCCAGCGCCAGAAGACCCCGGTCACATCACTTCTCACGCGCGCCAAGCGCTTGAGCAGCCTTCGTCTGCGAGCTCGCCCCATCGTCGTGTCCCGGCTCAATCTTCTGCACAACACATTCCAAAGCCGGAGGGCGATTCGGTGGCGTCCGGGCCCCGATGGCACGCGGGCCGGCGATGACAAATCAGTCGCCTGCCGCCATTTCGTTCAAAGGTGTAACGGCAGAGGAGGCGGCGGTGATCGAGACGACCAAAGCGATCGTTCACGGTGCACCGATGCCCGCGGTGGGCTGGAGCAGCCGGCCGGCCACAGGTCGCTCATTTTTCACGATGATGGTTCTGGTCGTGGTGGCGACCGGCCTGGCGTTGTTCCTGGCCCTGCGCCCCTCGACCGAACGGGGGCATCGCGAATCACGCGCAGGACCAGGGTGCGCGCCGAAGTCGGGCATGCTAACGGTAGATTTGTAGCTCCATGCATCGAGTTGCCCTCTCCCTTCTGACGCACGGGCTGCGCTGGCAGGACGCGGTCGATGTGCTGGTGCTCACGGCGCTCTTCTCATGGGCCTACAGGTGGCTCAGGCACACCATCGCGGTTCAGGTGGCCTTGGGTCTGGTGACCCTCTTGGCTGTGTCATGGACTGCCAGCCACCTCGGCCTCATTCTCACGTCGTACCTCCTGTCTGCCGTCAGCGCCGTCGCCACCATCGTCGTCGTGGTGGTGTTTCAACACGAGATTCGACGGGGTCTGAGCCGCGTCAGCCCACTCAGCTGGCTGACGAGATCAACGGTCGGTGACCGCTTCGATGACACCGATGGCGTCGTCGCCAGGGCAGCCTTTGCGCTGGCCGCGCGGCGAAAGGGTGCCCTCATCGTGTTGCCTCGCCGCGATGCCATCTTCGATCTCGTGACGAAGGGGACGATCCTCGACGCGCGCATCTCGGTCGAGATGATCGAGGCCATCTTCACGGGGACCTCTCCTCTACACGATGGCGCGGTCGTCATTGCCGCAGACCGGCTGGCACGGGCGGGCGTGGTGTTGCCGCTGGCGACCGGAACGGAGGATCCGAGCTTCGGCACGCGGCACCGGGCTGCGATTGGGCTGGCTCAGGCTTCCGACGCGTTGATCGTTTGCGTGAGCGAGGAGCGGGGGACGGTCCACCTGGCCGTGGGCAATGCGATGAACCTGATCCGGGACCAGGGGCACCTTCGAGACATGCTGGTGAGGTCCCGACCCCCACTCCCGTCGGCGCTTCCCCGACCTGGGGCCCGGCGTCGGGAGAGCCTGGCCAGCCAGTGGCCGCATCTGGTGATCTTCGGAGGTGTGTTGGCCGCCTGGGCGGCGCTGGCGCTCGACCGATCGCACGCGATCACGCGCGTCGTGCCGCTCGAGATTCGGGGTGTGAGCGACGGCCTGGTCTTCGACCCGCCTCGTTACACCAGCGTCGCGGTGGAGTTGCGGAGCTCGCGGCGCGAGCTGGAGGTGCTGCCACCCGACTCCGTGGGCGCCTTCGTCGACCTGGCCGGCACGAACGTCGGCACGCATACCTATCGAATCGTCACCACCGCCCCGGCTGGCATCGAGGTCGTGAGCGAGACGCCCTCCAGCATGGAGCTGGAGATCCGAGCCCGCGTGCCGACCAATCCGTCGTCAGGCCGTCGCGCCTCGGAATCGACGCCCGATGCCCGACCCAAGTCCCCGATCGCCTCGCGTCGCTGACCGAACCATCCGCAGGCCAATCCTTCAGCCTTGGGCTTTGGCGCTGAGCCTCCTGGCCGAGCGCCTGACGGCCACGCGCTCCAGCACGTTGGCGGCCAACGCGGTCCAGCCTGTCTGGTGGCTGGCGCCGAGCCCCCGACCGGTGTCGCCATCGAAGTATTCGTGAAAGAGGAGCAGATTCTGCCCATGCGGGTCGATCCGATAGAGGGGGGCGTCGCCCAGGCAGGGTCGTCGTCCCGTTTTGTCGGTCAGGAACAGTCCGGCAATCCGACGCTCCAACTCTTCGGCCACCTCGAGCAGCGTGAGCCGATGACCCGATCCCGTCGGACACTCCACGCGCAGCGAATCCCCGTAGAAGTGGTGGTGGCGCTTCAGCGCTTCGATGAGGAGATAGTTGAGCGGCATCCACACGGGACCACGCCAGTTCGAATTTCCGCCGAACAGCGCGCTGTCGGACTCCGCGGGCGCGTAGCGGATCTCGTAGCGCTCCCCTCCCAGCTCCAGAGCGTAGGGTTGGTCCTTGTAGACTCGGGAGAGTGAGCGAATGCCGTGCGGTGACAGAAATTCTTTCTCGTCGAGCATGTAACGCAGAACGCGTTCGAGGCGGTCGCGGGAAGGGACTGCCAGCAAGCGGCGGGCCGAGTCGCCTTGGCGGGTGACGCCGATGCTCCTGGCGAGCTCGGGCTTGTTGGTCAAGAACCACTCTAGACGCCGCCCGAAGTGGGGCAATCGCCGGAGGCGGTCGTCGTCGAGGGATTCGGCGGCGAGGATAGGAATGAGTCCGACCGCGGAGCGGATTCGCAAGGGGACGATGCGACCGTCGACCCGCGCGTGGTCGTAATAGAAGCCGTCCTCCTCGTCCCAGAGGCCCTTGCCACCGAGGTCATTCGCAGCCTGGACAATCGCCGCGAAGTGCTCGAAGAACTTGGACGCGATGTCGGCGTAGGCGCCGTTGTCCCGGGAGAGCTCGAGGGCGATCGCCAGCATCGTCGTGCAGTAGAAGGCCATCCAGGCGGTGGCGTCTGCCTGCTCCAGGTGGGCGACGCCCGGGATGGGTTTCGAGCGATCGAAGAGGCCGATGTTGTCGAGCCCGAGAAAGCCACCCGCGAAGAGATTGTTGCCGTTGAGGTCCTCGCGATTGACCCACCAGGTGAAGTTCACCAGGCACTTGTGAAACGCGGCCTCCAGAAAGCGGAGGTCGCGGCCGAATCCACCTTGCTCCGAGAGCTGATAGACGCGCCAGGCGGCCCAGGCGTGCAGCGGTGGATTCGCATTGCCAAAGTCGAACTCGTACGCGGGTAGCTGTCCGCTCGGGTCCATGAACCATTCGCGGCCGAGCAAGATGACCTGCCGCTTCGCGAGTGCCGGATCGAGACGTGCCAGCGCCACGCAGTGGAAGGCCAGATCCCAGTCGGCGAACCAGGGATACTCCCACTTGTCGGGCATCGAGATGACGTCCCGGGCGTAAAGGTGCTTCCAGTTCCGGTTGCGGCCGCCGAGGCGTTCCTCGGGGGGCGTTGGCTCGCCCGGATCTCCTTGCAACCAGTGCTCGACGACGTAACCGTAGAATTGCCTCGACCAGAGGAGGCCCGCGTCCGCCTGTCGCGCCACGAGGCGCTCCTCCGGCGTCAGCTCCGCGGTGCGGTGGGATAGGTTGAACTGTTCGGCCTCCGCCCTGCGCAGGTCGAACAGCGCGTCGAACCCCGGGCCGAATGGTTGCTCGGGCATCTCGGTCTCCGCGCTCAGGCGGCAGCGAATCACCTGCTGCTCGCCCGGCGCGACCGTGAACGCGTACCAGGCCGCGGCCTTGGTACCGAACCCGTCGGGATTCACCGCTCCCCTCTCGCCCCTGACGACGCGCCGATGGAACGCGTCCTTCACCCAGGCGGAGCGGTTGCTGGCTCCGTAGAGACGCTCGGCATTTGTCTCATTGTCCGTGAACAGGAGCTCGGGGAGCGCGCTGGCGACGGTGTCGAAGGCGAGCAGCTGCCGTCCCAGGGTGGCATGCTCTGACCTCAATCGTCCGGGACCCGCCCGATCGATTCGACCCTTTGGCCAGTAGCCTTCCCCTTGCCGGCCCCACGCCCAGCTGTTTCGATGCCACAGCGTGGGCAGCAGGTGCAGCGCAGCGGGGTCGGGGCCTCGATTCGCGCAGGTGATTCGAATCAGGATGTCGTCGGGCCCGGCCTTCGCGTACTCGACGAAGACATCGAAATACCGACCCCCGTCGAAGATACCGGTGTCGTCTATTTCGAACTCGGCGTCTCCCCGTCCGCGACGGGCGTTCTCGGCGACGAGTCGGTCGTAGGGAAACGCCCGATGCGGGTACTTGTAAAGAGCCCTCAGATACGACGACGTCGGGGTGGCATCGAGGTAATAGTAGAGCTCCTTGACGTCTTCGCCGTGATTCCCCTCGGGGCCCGAGAGGCCGAACATTCGCTCTTTCAGGATCGAATCCTGGCCGTTCCACAGGGCGATTGAAAAACAGACCCGGCACTCGCGATCGGTGAGGCCGAGCAGTCCGTCCTCGCCCCAGCGGTAGGCGCGGCTGCGGGCATGATCGTGGGGCAGGTAGGTCCAGCAATCGCCGTCCGCCGAATAGTCTTCTCTGACCGTGCCCCACTGTCGTTCGGCCAGATAGGGACCCCAGCGCTTCCAATTTTTCTGTCGCGCGGCATCCTCGGCGAGGCGCTGGCGCTCCGGATCCTTGGCGCTCCCGTTGTCGAGCGAGCTCATTGTTGGCCGGCGAACGTCACAGCAGGTGCTCCGCGTCGATCTCCCTGGGCTCCTCGTGCTCGGTCACGCTTGGTGGTCGCACAGGTTAATGGGCCGACGCCGGCGGCACAGCGGCAGGCGGCACCCTGGGCCCGACCGTTTCCCCAACCGGCGTGGCCATCGCCGCCGCATTTCTCCGGATGTGCCGACCGTGGAATCCGATGATCAACACGCCAATCAGTGCCGAAACCACGAGCACGGCGACGAGGACGATCAGCGTCCGCTTGCCGTTTCCCATCTCGCCAAGCTTCTGCCCCTCGCTCATGACCCGTGAGTCATTCATGGACCCAAGGTACGCACGAAACGTCGATGGAGTAATCGACGGCCCAAAACTGCGATCCAGGGTGGATGAGGGAGGGGCAGAGCGGCCATGTCAGGGAATCCCCGAGAGCGGCGGAGGCGATTCGAACTGAACGTTCAATTTGTCGCGAGGCGTGTCTCGGCGTGCCGGCCCATACCGTCAGCCACTGTCAGCTACTTTTAGACCAGGGCCAGGCCAAGCGAGCCAGCCGCTTGGAAGCGGCGACCGCGGATCCGCTGCGTAAATAAATTCACCAGTCCGGCCCGGACGCGCACAGTCCTTTACCAGTACGCCCCGCGCCTGGTCAGCCGAGAACGGGAGCCGGGGGGCATGCCCCTTGCACCACCACCAGGGCTTCTCATGCAGGTCCCAGAGGCTCGATTCCACGGCAAAAGGAAGGACTGCGGCAGCTTCATCGTCGTCGGCCACGTTGTGTGGGACGGCGAGCAGGCGTGGCCGGTCGTTCCGCCGTCGACCGAGTTGCTGCTGCGCGACGAGCCGGCCACGCTCCTCTCCAAGCTGCGGTCCCTGGTGTCGGTCAGTGGCCGGGAGTCGTTCCGGCCGTTGCAGGTCTGGCCAAGCCAGTTTTGGTCGTTCGTCGAGGTCAACATGGTCTCATCTTCGGGAGGTTCGACATGAGCAGCGCGCGGTCTATGGGTGTTCCTGCATTGGGTCTTTGGGCCGCCATCGCTGGGCTCACCGGCCTCGACTGCTCGCATGAGCAGAAGGCCCCCGCCGTTCACCCTTCTCAGCCCATGGCGGCCCAGGCTCCGCCGCACCGCGAGCGGCCGAGTGAGGTCCAGACCGCGAACGACGGGCCCAAGGACAAGGAAGAGCCGGTGGTCTTCTTCGACTTCGATTCGTACACGCTCCGCGGAGAAGCGCATCCGGTGTTGCAAAAGGTCGCTGAGAAGATGCGGGGTCAAGCGGCCGAGAAGCTTCAGATCGAGGGAAACTGCGATGACCAGGGGACCATCGAGTACAACCTGGCGCTCGGGGAGGAGCGGGCCCGCGCGGCCAAGAGCTACCTCGTCCACCTGGGTGTCCCGGACTCCCGCATCGCCACCGTCAGCTACGGCTCGCAGCGGCCCAAATACCAGGGTCATGACGACGACGCTCGCGCCAAAAATCGTCGCGATGACCTCGTGGTGCGCTAGGACCAAAGCGCGGTCATACTGCGACCATGCGCAGATCGCGGTCCGCGGCGCTCTCGGCCCGCTTGGCCTTGGCGTCGGTGGGCACCGCGCTCGCGGTGGGTGTGGTCTGCGCGGTCGGGCTTTTTTCGCTCGGGAATTCCTCGGCGGTCTCCTCGAGCACGGGGGGCGCATCGTCGCCGCGAACCGTGTCGACCCGGGTGGCGCCCTCTTCGAAATACAGATTCCGGTGGTGCGTTGAGCGCGGCCGTCTTGGTGGTGGATGACGAGGCTCTGATCCGTCAATCGGTTCAGGCGCTGCTCTCGGGCGAGGGGCTCGACGTCACTTCTGCTGGATCAGGTGTCGAGGCCTGGGCACGCTTTCAGGAAGCGCGTCCCGACGTCGTGCTGCTGGATCTGGTGCTCGGGGACGCCGACGGCCTCGACATCTTGAAGCGGATGAAGCAAGAGGCGCCCGACACCAAGGTCATTCTGATCTCCGCCCATGGTTCGATCGAGAGCGCAGTGGCCGCGATGAAGCTGGGCGGATATGACTTCATCAAGAAGCCGTTCGAGCTGGAAGAGATCGTGGCCGCGGTCCGCAACGCCATCCGGACCAGCCGGCTGGAACACCGGGTCGCTTATCTGTCGGCGCAGGAACGGCGCAAAAGTGGCGGTACCTTTGTCTACGCGGCGCACCGAATGGAGCGCTTGCTCTCCCAGGTGGAAATGATCGCAAAGAGCCCCGTGGCTCTGGTCCTGGTGACCGGCGAGAGCGGCACCGGAAAACAGGCCATCGCGCGGATGCTCCACGAGGGGTCGGCGCGTTCCGGCGGCCCGTTCGTGGAGCTGAACTGCTCGGCGATTCCTGAGAATCTGGTCGAAAGCGAGCTCTTCGGCCACGAACGGGGCGCCTTTTCCGATGCCCGTGAACGCAAGCTGGGCCTGGTGGAGATTGCCGACGGCGGGACCCTCTTCCTCGACGAGATCGGAGATCTCTCCGGCGGAGCTCAAGCCAAGCTCTTGACCTTTCTTGAACAACGCACCTTCCGGCGCGTAGGTGCGACGGCCGTAAGGCGGGTCGACGCCCGGATCGTCGCCGCCACCAATCGAGATCTGCCCGCCGCGGTCGCGGCCCGCACCTTCCGGGAGGATCTCTATTATCGGATCAACGCGATCACCGTGCACCTACCTCCGCTGCGGGAAAGGGCCCCCGACGTAGCGGTGCTGGCGGAGCACTTCTTGGCCGAAGCGGCTCGAGAATTCGGGCGCCGCTTTCAAGGCATCGCGCCGGAGACGATTGGGCTGCTCGAGCGTTACCCGTGGCCAGGGAACGTCCGCGAGCTTCGCGCCGTCATTTCTCGCGCCGCGCTCCTGCACGACGACGATCAGCTGCGCCCGGCTCAGCTGCCGTCCGAGCTGGTTGCGGCAGCGCTCGCGGCGCCGGCCAGGTCAGCGACCGCCCTGAATGGGGTTTCGGCGATCCCGACTCTCGAGGAGGTCGAGCTCGACCACATTCGGCGTGTATTGGACATTTGTGGCGGCAACCGCACGCTCGCCGCCCAGCACCTTGGCATCACCCGGCAAACATTGTCGAAGAGAGTAGGCGGCGACTGATCTCCGGGCCCGGCCCCTTGCTGGGGACGGCCTCCGTCGAGCCGACCCTGGCGGGCCCGAAAGGCATCAGCATCCCCCACAGCGAGGCGAGACGAACGATGTCGGCGCTGGTGTGGACGGACAGTTTGCCGTTGATGTGGCCGCGGTGGGTCTCCACGGTCTTGACGCTGATGCCGAGACGCCCCGCGATCTGTTTGTTGGAGCTCCCCCAGACCACCAGATCGAAGATCTGACGCTCGCGCTGTGACAGGCGCTCGATCGGCTGCCCGACGCCATGGTGCTTGCTGCCCTCCGCATTTGCGGCTGGAGGGGGGAGACGCCCGGGGGCAATACCAGCTCACCCCTCCCCACGGCCCGCGTCGCGGCGATGATCTCCTCTGGCCGCTGTCCCTTGAGCGCATACCCCTTCGCACCGGCGCGAATCGCCTGGTGCACGATCGCTTCCGGGCCATGGGGCGCGAGAAGCAGCACGCGCGCAGTGGGCGCGACGCGGCCCAACTCCCGCGCCAGGGCGATGCCGTTGCGATCGGGCAGGTGGAAGTCGGTGACGACCACATCGGGAGCAAGTCCAACGGCAAGCTCACAGGCATGATGCGCATCGCCGCACTCGGCGATGACACTCAGGTCAGCTCCCTCTGGCAGGTCAGCCAGAGTGGTGCGCACGCCGACCCGGAAGATCGTCGAAGAGTCCACCAGCAGTAACTTCAACCGTCCTGGCTCCTTTCTGAACAGCGAATCGCCTTCGTCACGCTGCAAGGCCGATGCCGCTGAGTGCCCTGGCGTTGCGGGAGTTGTGCGGTGCCGGGCGGTAGGAAATTCAGCGGGTCGGCAATCAGTCGTTCAATAATTTGCTGACCAGAGCCGGAAGATCGGGCGGACAGCAACGGGTGGCCTCAGCTGTTCCCGCTGCTGAACGACCGCGGTCGCGCGCTTGCCGCCGATCGCGATGTTCCACTCGGTGGTGCCACGCTCGTCCGCCTCTCCTTCCTGGCGTCCTCGAGATCATCCTTGGTGGACCAATGCGGTCCGGAAACATCGCGCCCCACCGGCTCAGTTGCACGAGCCGGAGCAGGGAACGAACGTGCCGGCGGTGGCCTGGACAGTCGCGCTGCCACTCGTGAGGCCCGACGCCGAGGCCGTCACGGTGATGGTTCCGGGTCCGGTCGCTTGAACGATCGCGAACGCCAGGCCTGCATAGGCCTTGCGAACGT
>CAWKBC010000031.1:0-27189 GCA_963847705.1 uncultured Pseudomonadota bacterium
GCCGGAGCCTAGGAGGGCGTTGCCGTAAAGGCAACGGTGAGCGCAGCGAACCATGCCCGACGACGTGCCGCCCGGAGGCGGCCTAGGAGGGCGTTGCCGTAAAGGCAACGGTGAGCGCAGCGAACCATGCCCGACGACGTGCCGCCCGGAGGCGGCCTAGGAGGGCGTTGCCGTAAAGGCAACGGTGAGCGCAGCGAACCATGCCCGACGACGTGCCGCCCGGAGGCGGCCTAGGAGGGCGTTGCCGTAAAGGCAACGGTGAGCGCAGCGAACCATGCCCGACGACGTGCCGCCCGGAGGCGGCCTAGGAGGGCGTTGCCGTAAAGGCAACGGTGAGCGCAGCCGCAAGCGGCTGAGCTCAGCTTCGCGTCCTTGTCAGTCATTCCCTCGTGGCTACGTTCCAGTTGGGAGTGCGTCGCGGCACATGGGCGGCGGCGCGAAGGAGGGAACATGCGGCGGCTGGGGAGACTCGGAACGGCCGTGCTGTTCGTGGCGTCTGTTGTCGGTGTTGGCATCGCAGCAGCGCGCGCGGCAGTCCCCGGAGATCAGGCCCGGGAGACGGCCCCGTTCGGGGCCGAGGTGGGCGCGCCTGTCGCGCTGTTGAGCCGACTGCACCACGCAGCAGAGCGGGAGGTGCAGCTGGGTGACCTGGCAGAGACCGGCGGTTCGTCGGCGGCAAGTCGTCGCTACGGCGCGGAGCTGTCGGCGGACTTTCGCGACCTCGACCAGCGGATCGTCGCGACGGCAGCGTCAGTCGGGGTCGACGACGCGCGGCTCTCCGCGGTCGAGGCGGGAGAGAATGTGGTCGCGCTCAAGAAGGAATCGGACGATTTCGGACGCCTGGCGAATGAGCGGGGCGCGTCCTTCGATCGAGACTTCTGGGTGACCGTCGCCGAGTCGCAGTCAGCGGAATCAGACATGCTGACCTCGACGGCTGCGCACGAGCCGGCGCTGCTCGGGCTGGTGAGCGAGATGAGCCAGCTGTACGACCGGTCGAGCAGGCGCGCGCTCGTGGCGGCCTCGGGCGACTCGGCATCGGCAGAGCCCGCCAACTCACCGGGCGAGCCCCCGGCGGACGGGCATTCGCACTAGCGTGGCCTCGCGCTCAGTCCTCCGGCCGCTGGGCGCGGAGGCGGCGGACGCTTGCCAGCGCGGCGACGAGCGCAGCGGGGGTCGGGCTCTCGGCGACCGCGGCGACGGCCACGCCGCTGTCTGAGGCCTGGCGGGCCGTGGTCGGTCCGATGACCGCGACCGCCGCGTGGGCCAGCGCCGCAGCGGTCCAGCGCGCGACGAACGCGCGCAGCGCCGACGGGCTGGCGAACAGGACAGCGTCGAAGTCCGGCAGCGGCGGCAGGGGCGCAAGCGCGACCGTCTGGGAGACAGGGAGAACCTCGACCGCAATTCCGCGGGCGGCCAGCGCAGCCGGCAGATGATCGCGGCCGTCGAGGGCACGCGGGAAGAGCACCCGCGCCGTCGCCGGCAGGTCCGCGAGCGCCGCCACCAGCCCTTCCTGGCGCTGCTCGAGATCGGGCGGGACGATCGCCACCCGCAGTCCCTCGGCCGCGAGCGCGCGCGCCGTCCCCGGTCCGACGGCCGCGAGCGGCATGGCCGCCAGCGTCTCGGCCCCCCCGGTCTCGCGCAGCCGCGCCAGTGCCAGGCGCACCGCCGACGGGCTGGTGAACACCACCCAGGTTCCGGCCGCCCCCGCCGCGAAGGCCCGGTCGAACGGCGACCAGTCGGGGGGCGGCCTCACCTCGACCGTCGGGTAGGCGAGCGGAATGGCACCGGCCTGACGGAGTGCGGTCAGCAAGGGGCCGGCCTGCTCGGACGGCCGGGTGACCAGCACGCGCCAGCCTGTGAGCGGGAGAGCGCCTCCTGGCCGAGTTCCGGGCACCGTTCGATGATACCGTGAGGCGTGATGCCCGGGTTGCTTCGAGCTTCTTTCCGAGCTCTTTTGCGAGCTCTGCTCCTCACGTCGGCGCTGGCCGCGCTCCCGGGCTGCAAGAGCGGCGGCCAGCAGGCGGGGACCGCCACCTCGGCGCCGGCGACGGTCGCGACCGTCGCCATCGACACCGGCGGGCGCAAGGTGCTGTTTCGCGTGGAGGTCGCGGTCACGCCCGAGGAGCACGCGCGCGGGCTCATGTACCGGTCACAGCTGGCCGACGACGCGGGGATGGTGTTCGTCTTCGAGGAACCGTCGGTGCAGCGGTTCTGGATGAAGAACACGCTCATCCCGCTGGACATGATCTTCATCGGCAAGGACCGGAAGATCGTGGGCGTCGTGGAGAACGCCGCGCCCGAGACCGAGACGGAGCGGATGGTGGGGGCGCCCTCGCAGTACGTTCTGGAGATCGGCGGTGGGTTGTCGGCCAAGCTCGGCATTCATCGGGGCGAATCGGTCGATTTTCAGAACGTCCCTTCGCCTTCGCTGTGACCAGGCGCGCGCCAGAGACGACTTAGAATCGAGGGCAGATGGAGCCGATGCTGGCCACCCTGGCCGAAGCGCCGCTGGTCGACCCGAACCTGGTCTACGAGCCGAAGTACGACGGGATCCGGGCGCTGATTTCGGTGGTGCCGCGCGGTCGCGCCGTCGAGGTGACCATCGCCTCGCGACAAGGAAACGACAAGACCAGGCAGTTCCCGGAGGTGGTCGAGGCGCTCACGCGCTGGGGGAAGAGACGCAAGCTGGCGGCGCTGCTCGACGGCGAGATCGTGGCGCTCGACGCCCAGGGGGACCCGATGGGATTCGAGCGCCTGCAGGAGCGGATCCATCAGACCTCCGCCCCCGAGGTGGCGCGGCTGGCGGGTGAGCGGCCGGTCGCCTTCGTCGCCTTCGATCTGCTGCACGATGGCGCCGACGACCTGGTCGGGCTGCCGCTCGCCGAGCGGCGCCGCCGGCTGGAGGCTGCGCTCGCGGGCGGTGTCGACAGCACGCTCCGGATGGCGCGCCAGGTGCGCGGCGACGGCACCGCGCTGATGGACGAGGCGCGCCAGCACGGCTGGGAGGGGATCGTCGCCAAGGACGCACGCTCGACCTACAAGCCCGGCCGGCGCACGCTCGACTGGCGGAAGCTGAAGCTGGTCAAGCGGCAGGAGCTGGTGATCGGCGGCTTCACCGAGCCGCGCGGCGCGCGTGCCCACTTCGGGGCGCTGCTCCTGGGGCTGCCGACGGCGAGCGGGCGATTGCGCTATGCGGGACATGTCGGCGGTGGCTTCACCGACAAGGAGCTGACGCATGTTTGGGGCTTGCTCAGGGCACGCGCGGCGGAGATCTCGCCGTTCGACGGCCCGCTGCCGGCCAACGGGAAGCCGCACTGGGTCCGCCCCGACCTGGTCGCCGAGGTGAAGTTCGCGGAGTGGACGACGGAAGGCTACCTGAGGCAGCCCGTCTACCTCGGGTTGCGTGACGATCTGCTTCCGGGTTCGCTGAACGTCGAGGTGAAGCCGCCCGAGACGCCAGCCGCCCCGAAGACGTCGACGCGCACTTCGACGCGGGCTTCGCCGAACACTTCGACGCGGGCTTCGCCGAACACTTCGACGCGGGCTTCGCCGAAGACTTCGACGCAGGCTTCGCCGAAGACTTCGACGCGGGCTTCGTCCTCGACCGGCTCACCGCCCGACGGCCCTGAGCTGACCGAGGTCAGCGCGGCGTTCGAGGCCCTGGCCGCGCGCGGCAGCGGCAAGCTCGAGCTGCCGGGCGGCGCAGTGCTCGAGCTCGGCAACCTGGGCAAGCCGCTCTGGCCCGCGCTCGGCCTCACCAAGGGCGATCTGTTCCGCTACTACCTGGCGGTCTCGCCGTTCTTGTTGCCGGTGGTGCGCGACCGGCCGCTGGTCATGAAGCGATTCCCCGACGGGATTGCCGGCAACGCCTTCTACCAGCAGCGCGCGCCCGAGCCGGTCCCGCGCGGCGTCCGCAGCGAGCGGGTCGACATCGGCGACGACGTGCCGGCGCGCCTGGTCGGCGGCGATCTGGCGACGCTGCTGCACATGGTGCAGCTGGCGGTGATCTCCCAGGATCCCTGGTTCTCGCGCGCGCAGTCGCCACGCGAGATGGACTGCGCGGCGATCGATCTCGATCCGATGGCCGAGGCGCCATTCGAGCGGGTGCGCGACGTCGCGCGCTGGGTCCACGACGAGCTCGACGCGCTGGGGATCCCGGGCTGGCTGAAGACCTCCGGCTCGCGCGGGCTGCACATCTTCCTGCCGCTCCGCCCCGGCACCTCCTACGAGTCGGGGATGCTGTTTTGCCAGATCGTGGCGTCGTTCGTGGTCCACCAGCACCCCGAAGCGGCCACGGTCGAGCGGACCGTCAACAAGCGCGACCCCAAGACCGTCTACATCGATTGCCTGCAGAACATCAGCGGCAAGACGCTGGCCTGCGCCTACAGCGCGCGCGCCAGCGACTACGCCGGGGCTTCGACGCCGCTCGCCTGGGATGAGCTCGACCACCGGCTCGATCCGCGCGCCTTCACGATCCGCACGCTGCCGGCGCGCCTCGGCGAGGTGGGCGATCTCTGGGCCGGTTTGCGCCAGGCGCCGGGAATCGATCTCGAAGCCGCGCTGGAACGCGCCCAAGGGCGCAATCGTTGACGAAATTCTCGATCGCCTTGTGGTAAGAGTACCGCCGTCAAACCCACCTAGGAGACCGTTCATGCGTTCGAAAATCTCGTTGTCGGTGCTGCTCGCTCTCTCGTTGGTTGGAATCGCTGCCGCGCGCGCGGACGACGACGATCCGGCCAAGGGGCATTTCACGCTCGAGGAGGCCACCAAGGGCCTCTCCGGCTCAGGTCCGCTGACCGCCAAGATCGACACGACGCTGGGGGCCTTCACCTGCGAGCTCTACGACAAGCAGGCGCCGGTCACCGTGGCGAACTTCATCGGCCTGGCGCGCGGGCTGCGCCCCTGGAAGGACCCCAAGAGCGGCAAGTGGGTGAAGAAGCCGTTCTACGACGGGCTCATCTTCCACCGCGTGATCCCGGGCTTCATGATCCAGGGCGGCGATCCGCTGGGGACGGGGACCGGAAACCCAGGCTACCGCTTCGAGGACGAGTTCTCGCCCGACCTCAAGTTCGACAAGCCCGCCCTCCTGGCCATGGCCAACGCCGGTCCGGCCACCAACGGCTCGCAGTTCTTCATCACCGAGGGGACGCCCGAGCACCTCACCGGCCACCACACCATCTTCGGTCACTGTGATCCGCTCGCGCTGGTCACCAAGATCACCGGCGTCGAACGCGGCCCGCGCGACAAGCCGGTCACCGACGTCGTGATCAAGAAGGTCAGCATCTCGAGAGGCAAGAAGGCGAAGAAGTAGGCGAATGAAACACTTCGTTCTCGACACGAACGTACTCATTCACGATCCGCGCGCCATCCTCTCCTTCGCCGACAACGAGGTCGTCGTTCCGATCTTCGTCATCGAGGAGATCGACCAATTCAAGAAAGAGGCCTCGGAGCGCGGGCGCAACGCCCGTGAGGTGGCGCGCATGCTCGACGGGCTGCGCGCCGACGGCGCCCGCCTGTCGGACGGGGCGCCGCTGCCGTCGGGCGGCCGGCTGCGCGTCGCCTCGGCGGCGCGCGCCGTGCCGACCACGCTGCGCGAGAGCCAGATCGCCGACCACCTGATCCTGATGGTGGCGCTCGACGTGCGCGACTACAACAAGGGCGAGCCGACGATCTTCGTCACCAAGGACGTCAACCTCCGGATCCGTGCCGACTCGCTGGGCCTCACCTCGATGGACTTCGAGGGCGAGCGGATCGACATCGACGAGCTCTACTCGGGGATGACCGAGTTCGTGACCAGCGGCGCCGACGTCGACGCCTTCTACGCGCAGAACACGCTGGCGATGCCGGAGGCCACCTTCAAGTCCAACCAGTACGTCCTCCTGCGCGATCGCGACAACCCCTCGCACAGCGCGCTCGGCCGCTTCGACGCGGTCGGCAAGCAGCTGCTGTCGCTGCGCAAGCTGCGGGACGGCATCTGGGGGATCCGGCCGCGCAACAAGGAGCAGCACTGCGCGCTCGATCTGCTCCTCTGCGACGACATCAAGCTGGTCACGCTCATCGGCAAGGCCGGCACCGGCAAGACGATGCTGGCGCTGGCCACGGGCCTGCAGAAGGTGGTCGAGGAGCAGGTCTATTCGAAGCTGCTGGTCTCGCGTCCGATCTTCCCGCTGGGCCGCGACGTCGGCTACCTGCCGGGCGACATCGAGGAGAAGCTGAACCCCTGGATGCAGCCGATCTACGACAACGTCGAGTTCCTGATGGGGCTCTCCAAGACGGAGCGCAAGAACGGACGCTCCTATCAAGAGCTGATCGATCTCGGCTACATCGAGATCGAGCCGCTGACGTACATCCGCGGCCGCTCGATCCCCAACCAGTACATCATCGTCGACGAGGCGCAGAACCTGACGCCACACGAGGTGAAGACCATCATCACCCGCGTCGGCGAGGCCACCAAGGTGGTGCTCACCGGCGACCCGTACCAGATCGACAACCCCTACGTCGACGCCACCTCCAACGGCCTCACCACGGTCGTCGAGAAGTTCAAGGGCGAGCCGATGGCGGGCCACGTGACGCTCTCCAAGGGGGAGCGCTCGCCGCTCGCCGAGCTCGCCTCGAACGTGCTCTAGCGCACAGCCGGGCTCCTCAAAATTGGCGGCGCGGGCGTATCGCTTTACACTGCCGGCCACCGCGGAGCTTCTTGTGCGCGGCGAGTCTGTTCCAACCGGAGGGTTCATGCGTCGACTTGGTCTCTGCGTCTCGGTCCTGATGCTGGTTTTGAGCGGGTGCGGTTCTTCGGGCGGCGGCGGGACCGGCGGGGGTGGCGGCGGCGCGGGGACCACCGGCGGCGCGGGCACCAGCGGCGGCGCGGGCACCACGGGCGGCGCGGGCACCGGCGGTCATGGCGGCGGCGCGGGCACCACGGGCGGCGCGGGCACGACCGGCGGTGCGGGCACGACGGGCGGCGCGGGCATCGGCGGTCATGGCGGCGGTGCGGCCGGTGCCGCGGGTGGCGGCGCGACCGGTACGGGAGGCGCCACGGCCTGCGGCGACGGGACCGGGACTGGATTCGGCCTCACCTGCAGCGCCATCACGCCCGCCGGTCCTTGCGTGACTTCGACCTTCTCGACGGCAGCGATGCCGACGCCGGGGGGCGGCGGATTCACGGCCGGGACGTACAATCTCGTCTCGGAGACCACTTACGGACCGGCCGACGCTGGAGCTGGATTCTTCTCGGAGACCCTTCGTCAGACGTACGTCCTCTCAAACGTCACCGCGACCACGTTCACCCTCGATCAGGTCGAGTCGTCGGGGACGGCCGTGGCCCGATCGCACGGGACCGTGACCGTGTCGGGAATGACCGCCACCTTCACCCCGACCTGCCCGGCCACGGACGCGGGAAGCGACTCCGGCGGGAGCGCCGAGTTCACGGCGACCTCGACGTCGGTCACGCTGTTCGAGTCGAAGAACAACGGTCTCGTCCAGGTCACCGTCTACGACAAGGCCCCGTAGCGGCGGCTCAAGGATCCGAGCGGACCGGCTCGAGCCGCGCCAGGTGGCGGCCGAAGCGATCGGCGATCAGATGCTCGATGCAGTAGTTGGAGCGCTCGAGCCGTTTGCGTCCACAGCCGGCCTTCCGGCACTCCATCTTCTGCTCGCGCAGCGGTCCCAGATGCTCCTCGAGGCGGGCCAGGCAATAGGCGCGCAGCGTGGCCGGCCGGTCGATCTCCTTGAGGCGGCGCGCCGACGCCGGCTCGAGGCTGCACAGGATCATCCCCCCCTCCACCTCCTCGGGCCAGGCGGCCAGCCAGAACCGATTGCAGCCGGGACACTGGCGCAGCTCCTCCCACTCGGCGAGCTCGACGACCGGCCACTGCATCACGCTGTCGTCCTCCACGCGCGACCAGGCGGGGCGGGCGCGACAGGGGCATTCCAGGACGGGTGGTTCCACGGCGCCGCTCAATCTTGCCCGTCGCCGTCGCCGCCGTCGAGTCGTCGCTTGATTTCCTCTGTCAGGTCGCGGGCGATGACACGGCCGCCCAGGATCGATCTCAGCCGGATGAGGCGCAGATCCGGGAACCGGGACAGCGCCTCGTCGAGGTCCGGCTCATCGCCGCGGCGGGCGAGGCCGATGACGCGCACGTCGCCGAAACGGTAGGCGCCGCTGGGCGGCAACGGGGGCACTGCCGCCAGCGAGGCCGCGGCGTGCGCGAAGGCGGGCGGCACCAGCGCGAACGAAGCGGGCACGTCGCCAAGCACCAGCAGGCCCCCGGCCTCGAGGGCCGGATCCTCCTTGACCGCGAGGTCGAGATCCTTGATCCCGCCGTCGACATGAAAGACGTGGTGCCCGGCGGCCAGACCAGCGGCCACCGCGCGACGCGCGGCCGCCAGGCGCCGGTCGTAAGAGACGACCTCCTGGCGCCGCTCAGCCGCCTGCCCGACCCCGACCAGGAGCAGCACTGCCGCCAGCGTGAGCCGCGCGGCTGGACCGGCGCCGACCCCCTCCAGCGCCTCGGCGACCGCCCAGCAGAGCCCGACCGCCGGCAGGTAGTAGTAGCGCGCGCCGACCGCCCAGCCGGCCGCGAAGAGGGGCGCCGCGGCGGCGATGGCGAAGGCCAGCGGTGCGAAACGGGCGGCCGGCGTCCCCCTGCCCCGCCGCGCGAGCGCGAAGACGGTCAGCGCCAGCAGCATCGTGCCGACCGCGAAGGCCAGCGGGGGCGGAAAAACCGCCTCGCCGGTGAAGGTCTGGACGAAGCCGGCGAAAATCTGCACGACCGTCTGGAGAAGCGTCCCGGCGAGACCAGCCCGTGGATCGCCGCTGCCGCCCCACCCGTGCAGGACCGCCGTGCGAACGACGCAGACGACGGCCAGGAGAACCAGCTGGGGCGCGAGCTCTCGTCCGGGCGAGGGCCGCCGTTCCTGGGCAGCGTCCGAAGCGGTGCGCGCGCGCAACGCCAGCACGATCCCCGACAGGAGCGGCAGGACGAAGGCCGACTCCTTGGAGAGAAACGCAGCCAGCGCCGCCAGCGCGGCTATCAGGCGGCGGCCCCGCAGGAGCGCCAGCAGCGCGCCGAGGACGAAGACGGTGGCCAGCAGATCGGTCGTCGCCGAGAACCAGAGGGCGGCCGCCAAGTTCTGAGGCGCCAAGAACATGAGGACGCCCGCGCTCGCCGCGACGGACGAGGGCCGTCCGAGCGCCCGCAGCAGCCCGGTGACCAGGAGGGCCGCGCCCGCGTGCAACGCCAGCGCCGCCAGCGCGAAGGGCCAGAGGGCTCCGGAGCCTCCCGCTCTGGCCAGCAGCCACCAGACCAGCATCCAGAGCGGCCGGTAGTACTCGCCGCCGTGCAGGTCCCTGACGAAGGCCAGGAACGGATTGCCGACGTGGCGGGCAAACGCCAGGAAGAGGTGGTCGTCGCCGAAGAAGGTCGTCGAGACGAAGAAGGGGACCGCGCCGACCAGCCCGACGGCCCCGAGGCCGAGGAGCGCGGCGCTGCGGCCCCGCGTCACGGCGTACGGCGGGCGAGCGCTTCGGCGCGCCGAAGGTCGTCCGGGGTGTTGAGGTTGATGAAGCTCAGCCCCTGGGGATCCAGCGTCGCCAGCGCCGCGTCGTCGAGCCAGACGGTCGCCAGCTCGGCGAGCAGCTCGTGCAACGCCAGCCGCCCCGCGGCGAGGCGCGCGTCGACGACGTCCCGCACCCGCAGGGCGTAGCGCGCGCAGAGCGGCTCGGCGCGCCCTGCCGGCCGGGGCGCCAGAGCGTCAGCCGCGGGCGCCCCATCGCGCAGCGCGGTGAGCAGCGCCGGTGCCAGGAACGGCAGATCGCCGGCCAGGCAGACCACCGCCTCGGCATCTCCGGCCGCCGCCAGCGCCGCCGAGAGCCCCGCCAGCGGCCCGGCGCCGGTGACCCGATCGGGGACCACCTCCACGCCGCGCGCGCGCCAGGGAGCGGGGTCGTTGGCCACCACCAGCAGGCGCGAGAAGATCGGGCGCAGGACCGCCAGCTGACGATCGGCAATGGCCTGCCCGGCGATCTCCAGCAGCGGTTTGGTCGCGCCGCCCAGCCGGCGGGCCGGGCCGCCCGCGATGATCGCGGCCGCGACGCTCCGCATGGCTATGGCCAGGGGGCGTTGGCGCGGCGCGAGACGCCTTGCAGGACCCGCATCATCTGTTCGTGCAGCGGCCCGTTGCTGGCCAGGACCCGCCCGGTCTCGCCGTCGAACGGCGTCCCGTCGAGATCGGTCGCGCGCCCGCCGGCGCCGTGGACGATCGCCGCGCCCGCCACGAGGTCCCAGGGGTGCAGCGCCCGCTCCCAGTAGCCGTCGAGCCAGCCGGCGGCCACGAAGCAGAGATCGAGCGCCGCCGAGCCGAACCGCCGCGTCCCCTGCGCCGCCGCCGTGAACGCCGTCCATTCGGGGAGGTTCGTCTGGATGGGATTGCGCGTGTAGGGAAACCCGGTCACCAGCAGCGCCGCGCCCAGGCGATCGGTGCGCGACGGCGTGATCGGCTTTCCGTTCAAGGTCGAGCCGCCGCCGCTGATGGTGCCGGCGAACGACCAGCCGAGCGCCGGCGCCTCCACGATCCCCAGCACCGGCCGCCGGTTGATGCAAAGGCCGATCGACACCGAGAAGATCGGCATCCCGTGCGCGAAGTTGGTCGTTCCGTCCAGGGGATCGACGTACCAGACGCGCGTGGCGCCCGCCTCGCCGGCGGCGTTGGTCCCTTCCTCGGCCACGATCCGATCGGCCGGGAACGCCTTCGTCAGCCGTTCGACGATCAAGGCCTCCGAGCGCTTGTCGTACTCGGTGACCAGGTTGATGTCCTCCGACTTGTAACCGACGGTGGGGCGGGTGCCGAGCCCCTGCATCAGGATCTTCCCGGCGTCGTGCGCGATCTCGGCGGCGATCTTGCGGGCCTTCTCGAGCGGGTCGCGGGGCGGCGATTCCGGAGCAGCGGGTGCGGCCATCGTCGTTACAGATCCTTTCGCATCCAGTTGGCGTTCTTCGAGCGGGCCAGGGCGTACTCCGCGGTGGCGGCGATCTCCGCGGCGACCTCCTTGCGATCGACCAGCTTGAACCCGAGCTTCTCGCCGAAGTAGCCCTGCGCGCCGTCGGTGACGAGGTAGAGCTGCCGCACGCCGAAGACGTGCGCCCGCTCCGTGGCGGCCTCGACCAGCACGAAGCCGAGCCCCTCGCCGCGGCGCTCGGGCGCCACCGCCAGCATGCGCAGGAGCGCGACGTCGCCGGCAAGCTCGATCGCCACGCAGCCGACCAGCGGCGCGCCCGGGCCCTCGCCCGGGATCACCAGGTAGGCGGGCCAGAACTTGTCCAGCACCGGGTGCGCGATCCCCACCCGGTCGAGCAGGTTGCCGATGAGCGCCTTGTGCTCGAGGCGCGCCGGCATCACCGGATCGCCGAGCGCTTGCAAGAGGCGGTCGTGCAGCCCGCCGTAGTCGCCCGACGACATCACCAGCACCGTGTCCCCCGGCGAGGCCCGCTCCGCCAGGTGGGCGACCGTTTCCTTGACGGTTGCGATGACGCGGGCCGGAACATCCTCGCGCCGCAGATCGGCCGCCACCCGCTCGACGTCGAGCCGCTCCCCCTCCGGAACTTTCTCCGGCGCGTAGAGCGGCGCCAGCACCACCTCGTCGGCGACCGACAGCGCGTCGGCGAACTCGTTCTGGAAAATGTTGCGGCGGCTGGTGGCCGAGCGCGGCTCGAAGGCGGCGATCAGCTTGCCCGGTCCGAAGCGGCCCTTGAGCGCCAGGATGGTCTCCCGGATGGCGGTCGGGTGGTGCGCGAAGTCATCGACCACCGTCACCCCGCGCGCGACGCCGCGCACCTCCTGCCGCCGGCGCACGCCCAGGAAGCGCCGCACGCCGCGGGCGATCACCGGCAGCTCGATCCCCAGGCTGGAGGCGACCGCCACCACGCCGATCAGATTCTCGTGGTTATAGATACCGGGGAGGTTCGTCTCGACCACCCCCACCCGCTCGCCCCGCCGCGCCAGCGCCAGGGTGGTCCGCCCACCGAGGGCACGCGCGACGACCTCGAAGGTCCAGTCGGCGCCCGAGCCGGGGCGCCCATAAGTGATGACCTGGCAGCGGGCGACGCGCGCCACCTCCATCGCGCCCGGCGAGGCCGCGCAGGCGACCAGCAGGCCGTCCTCGGGGATGAGCGCCACGAACTTTCGGAACGCGGCCTGCACCGCCTCTTCGTCGCGGAAGATGTCGGCGTGGTCGAACTCGACCGAGGTCAGGAGCGCGATCTTCGGGCGGTAGTGCAGGAACTTCGAGCCCTTGTCGAAGAAGGCCGTGTCGTACTCGTCGCCCTCCACCACGAACTCCCCACCGGCGCCGAGCCGCCAGGACTGCCGGAAGTTGAGCGGCACACCGCCGATCAAAAACGACGGGTCGCGCCCGGCGTCGTGCAGCACCTGCGCCAGCAACGAAGAGGTGGTGGTCTTGCCGTGCGTCCCGGAGACGACCAACGACCGCCGCGCCGCCGGCCCCACGCCGTCGAGGAACAGCTTTCCGAACAGCGAGGGGAACGACTCGAGCGGGATCTTTCGCTCCTGCGCGGCCAGGACCTCGACCTGGTCCTTGCGGCAGACGTTGCCGACCACGACCGCGTCGGGCGCCCACTCCAGGTTGGCGGGACCGAAGCCCTCGAACACCGGAATCCTCTGCTCCGCGAGCTGCGTCGACATCGGCGGGTAGACGTGCTCGTCCGACCCCCGCACGTCGTGCCCGGCGGCCTTGAGCAGCCCGGCCAGCGAGCCCATCCCCGTCCCGCAGATCCCGATCAAATGAATCTTCACTTGGGCACGCACTCCGTGGCGCCGGGGTGGAACTCGGTGGCGAAGCGCTTCACCTCCATCGTGAAGTCGACGGTGAAGTCGCGGAACAGCCCCAGCTCGCGATCGCCGGTCCCACCCGAGGTGTCCCAGCGCAGGTGCGAGATCACCGTCGAGCCGCAGGGCTCGATGCGCCCCCGCTTGCGCGTCTTGGCCTCGGCGCTCCAGCCCTCGGCGGCGTCGCGGTTGCACCGATCGCCCGGGCCGCTGCAGCGCACCGAGAGGATGTCGTACCACCAGGGCCCCTTGGGCCCGTACTCGGCGAGATCGAGGCGGGGCGCGACGCCCCCTTCCTTGGTGGCCGCCCGGGCCGTGAAGGTCACCTGTTGCGTCGTCCCCGGCAAGACGTCGATGTAGTAGCAGGTCTCGTCGGAGTCGGCGGCAAAATGCCCCAGCGTCGGCGAATCGAGCGTGGCACTGCCGCCGCCGGCCCCGAGGCGGATCTCGAACCGCTTGTGGTCGGCGTCGGGCGGACGGGTCTCGGCGACGTCGCCGTTCTTCTGGCGGCAGGCGCAGGGGGCGCCAGGGCCACCGCTGCAGCGCGCGCCCGCCAGGTTGGCGTCACGCGCTCCCGGGCGTTCGATTGCTGCGCCCGTTGCGGTCGCCGGGCCTTCACCCGGTGACGACGATCCCGCGCACCCGACGCCGCAGGCAAGCGAGAGCAACGCCGCAGCAAGGTGCGGAGTCCAATGGCGACGACTGAGCGCGGTGACGGTGGTGGACGCCGACACCTCGCTTACGTACCATAGATCGTTCATGTCACCTCGCTTTCGACACCTCTTCGCCCTCTTCGCCATCTGTTTGCTGGCCGCCCCCATCGGCCTTGGCTGCGCCGAGTCGGACGACGACACGCGCCCCGTCACCTACTCTCTCACCGCCAAGCAAAATTACGAGAAAGGGATGGCCGAGCTGAAGGACGAAAGCTACGGCGAGGCGAAAAAGTACTTCCAGTTCGTGAAGCAGAAGTTCCCGTTTTCCAAGTACGCGGTCATGGCCGAGCTGGCCCTGGCCGACACGCAGTTCGCGCAGGGCAACTACACCGAGTCAATCGAGAGCTACAAGAGCTTCGCGCGCCTCCACCCGACGCACGAGAAGGTCGAGGACGGCTACGTCGCCTTCCGGATCTGCGAGGGCTACTACAAGGACATGCCCGAGGACATCTGGATCATGCCGCCGTCGTACGAGAAGGACCAGTCCGCGGTGAACGACGCCGGCCGTGAGCTCTTGGAGTTCAGCAAGAAGTTCCCCGACTCGCCTTACGGCAAGAAGGTGGACGAGATGCGCAAGGAGGTCATGAAGCGTCTCGTCGACCACGAGGTCTACGTGGCGCGCTTCTACCTCAAGAACGATCACCCCAAGGCGGCGGCGATGCGCATCGAGGAGGCGATCAAGCGCTACCCCGGCTCAGGGCGCGAGCCCGAGCTGCTCTACTCGCTGGGCGAGACCTACCTGCACATGGACGATCCGCTCCACGCCAAGGAGACGTTCACGCGCGTGGTCACCGACTATGGCGCGGCGCCGCAGGCCCGGCGGTCGGAGCTCTACCTCGAGTACATCACCCGACGCTTCGGCCCCAACCCGCAGCCCAAGCCGACCGCCGACGCCTCTGCGGCGGCCCATGGCTGACCCCGCCCAAGCGCCGGCTGCCGGTGACGTGCGCGCGCTGGTCGCGCGCGGGCGCGCCCACTACGCCGCGGGTGAGTACGGCGAGGCGGTCACCTGCCTGACCCAGGTCCTGCGCGGCAAGGCGACCTACGCGGACGTCTACGACATGCTGGGGGTCATCTACCACCACGAGGGGCGGCTGGCCGAAGCGGAGGAGATGTTCCGCACCGCGCTGCGCCTCAACCCGGCCTACACCGAGGCGGCGCTGAACCTGGTGGTCACCTGCAACGACCTCGGCAAGTACGGCGAGGCCAGGACGATCTACGAACAGGCGATGGCGGCGGTCCAGCGCGCCCCCCGTGAGCTCGATCCTTTCGTCAAAGGCAAGATCGCCAACATGCACGCCGAGCTCGGCGCCACCTACCGCGCGGTCGGGGTCTTCGACGAGGCGGTCCGCGAGTACGAGCGGGCGCTGACGCTCTGCCCGACGTTCGCCGACATCCGCACCGAGCTCGGCAAGACGTTGCGCGAGATGGGCGAGCTATCGACCTCCATCCGCGAGCTCGAGCTGGTGCGCGCGGAGCAGCCGCGCTACGCGCCGGGGGGCGTCCACCTCGGGCTGAGCTACCACGCCGCCGGCCGTCACGAGGACGCCTCGGCGCAATGGAGGGCCGTGCTCGAAGCCGACCCGACCAACGCCTCGGCGCGGATGTACCTGGCGATGCTCGAGCGGAATCCGCCCGCGGGCGGACCTGCGCCCGGCGCGACACCGGCACCCACCGATTCCGCCAGAGAGCTGGCCGGAGAACCGGGCAAGTAGAGCTCGGACCCCGCCCGCCGTGCTGACCTTCACCTCCACGCCCGACACCTTCACCGTCGAGGAGATCCCGGCCTACGCCCCGAGCGGCGAAGGGACCCACCTCTTTCTCTGGATCGAAAAACGTGGCCTGACGACGTTCGACGCCATCGCCCGCCTGGCGCGCGCGCTGGGCCTGGCGCCCCGCGACATCGGCTACGCCGGCCTCAAGGATCGTCACGCGCTGACCCGGCAGTGGTTGAGCCTTCCGGGCGTCGCGGCGGAGCGCGCGCTGGCGATGGCGGACGCCGACCTCAAGGTCCTGCAGGCGGTCCCGCACCCTCACAAGCTGCGGCTCGGGCACCTGCGCGGCAACCGGTTCGAGGTGACGCTGACCGGCGACGCGACGGAGGGCGAGCGAGAGGCGCTTCGCGCGCGCTTCGAGGCGCTGGCGGCCTCGGGGGTCCCCAATCGCTTCGGCGCGCAACGCTTCGGCGCCGGCGGCGACAACGCGGCCGTCGGGTTGGCGCTCCTGCGCGGCGAGCGCCGCGAGCGCGACAAACGGCGGCGTCGGCTCCTCCTGTCCGCGCTGCAGTCTGTCGTCTTCAACCGCGCGCTCGAGCTGCGCGCCGCCTCGGGAGACCTGGCCCAGGTGCGCGGCGGCGACGTTCTGCAGAAGACCGACAGCGGAGGTCTGTTCGTGACGACCGATCCGGCGGTCGATCAGCCGCGCGTCGATCGGGGTGAGGTGATCCCGACCGGGCCGCTCCCCGGCGGTCGCGAGATTCGAGCCTCCCCCCGACACGCCGTCGCGCGCCATCGACGACGAGGCGATCGCCTCCGTCGGCGCCACCCGCGAGGACTTCTCTCGCGCCGGGCGCGAGCTGCCGGGCGCGCGCCGCGCGGTGTTGCTCAAGGCGGGCGACCCGGTCCTCGAGCTCCCGACCTCGTCCGACGGCCCGGTCCGCTTCCGGTTTTCGCTGCCGTCGGGCGGCTACGCCACCGTCTTCGTCGACGCGCTCTTGCAGGAGTGATCGTGATAGCGTTTTTCGTGGGCGACGTGGAGAGCGCATGCACCTGACCCAACGGATCCTCGGCTTCACGCTGCTCGGCTCGGAGTGGGTCCTCTGGGTGCTCATCGCGCTGTCGATCCTCTCCGTCGCTGTGATGGTCGAACGCGCGATCTGTTTCAGCGGAACGGGTGGCAGCAGCGACGCGCTCGGGCGCCAGATGCTCGAACGGCTGCTCGCCTCCGACGCGGCCGGCGCCACCCGCCTCCTCGAAGGGCACCGCGCCCCGGCCGCCGCGGTGGCCGCCGCCGGGATCGCCGAGCTCCCGCGGGGCGCCGACGCCGTCTCCGAGACGATGGCCGGCGCCAAGGCCCGGTTGCGCGTCGAGCTCGAACGTCACCTCGGCATCCTCGGCACGCTCGGCAACAACGCCCCCTTCATCGGCCTCTTCGGCACCGTCCTCGGCATCATCAAGGCGTTCTCCGATCTGGCGCGCAATCAGGCGAGCGGCGCCGGCGCCGTCATGTCCGGGATCTCCGAGGCGCTGGTGGCGACCGCCATCGGCCTCCTGGTGGCCATCCCCGCCGTCATCGCCTTCAACATCTTCCAGGGGCGGGTCCGCAATGCGATGGCCGAGATCGACGCCATCGCCCACCTGGTGCTCTCCACGATCCCCCCGGGCAATCCGAGCCTGCCGAACCTGCCCAGCTCGCCGCGTCCCGGGAGCTGACAGCAACATGGCGCGCGCCAACAACTTCGGCAGCGGGGACGACGAGCCCGGACCGATGATCGTCCACATCAACGTGACGCCGCTGGTCGACATCACTCTGGTGTTGCTGATCATCTTCATGGTGACGGCCTCGTACATCGTCAGCCCGGCGATCCGCGTCGACCTGCCCAAGGCGGGGTCGGGAACGGAGCAGCAGCGGACCTCCCTGGGGTTGACCCTGACCCGGAGCGGCGCCCTCTACCTGAACGGCGCGCCCAGCAGCGACGACGCCGTCCTGCGCTACATCGGCGGCGAGCTGCCGCGCAATCCGGATCTCCAGGCGCTGATCGCCGCAGATCGGGCCGTCCCGCACGGCGATGTCGTCCATCTGATCGACATCGTCAAGCGGGCCGGCGTCCGCCGCTTCGCCCTGAACGTCGACCCGGACGCGCCCCCTGCCCCTCCCAGATCCGAATGAGTCCGAATGACCCCGAATGACAGTCGCCTGACTCCGAAAAGCTCCCCGATCCAGCATCTCAGACTTGGACTTTGAGAGGCGTTCAGCGATATGCTGCTGCGCGGGACCTCCTCTGAATGACACGCCCGACTAGGTCGCACGCGCGCCTCGCGGCAGCCATCTTCCCTTGCCTCGCCCTGGTCCTGCTCGCGCCGGTGCGGATCGCGCACGCGCAGACCAGCGTGGCGCCGCAGGACACCAGCATCGATCCGCAGCTGTTCCAGCCGGCGATCGGTCCGCAGAACTTCCTGACGGTCGAGGGCGCCGACGTCCCCGATCACAAGCGACTCAGCTTCGGCCTGACGCTCAACTACCAGCAGCGGCCGTACACGATCTTCACCGAGACCCCGAACGGCTCCGGCGAGACGCACATCATCGCCAACCAGCTCACCAGCGAGCTGGACGCGGCCATCGGCCTCTTCGGGCGCTATCAGATCGGCATCGGCATTCCGTTCACGTTCTACCTCGACGGCGATGAGGTGAACGGGATGGGGATGCCGGCCAACCTGCACCTGGTCGAGACCGGCATCGGTGACATTCGGCTGCAGGGGAAGGCCCACCTCGCGACGCTGGGCGACGACGATCAGTACGAGCTCGGGCTCTCCGCCGGGCTGACGTTGCCCACCGGGCACACGCAAGGACGCGCCTACCTGGGCGACAAGACGGTGACCGGCCGGATCGTCGCCATCGGCACCATCGACTTCGGGCCGGTGCGCGCCGGCGGCAACCTGGGGATCCTGATCCGCGAGACCTCCGACAGCTTCGCCACCCAGCTCGGCCCGCAGCTCCTCTACGGCGCGGCCGCCGACTACACGATCGACAAGAAGACGGACGTCATCCTAGAACTCGCCGGCCGCAGCGGCCTCAACCAGTTCGCCTCGTTCTACAACGACGTCAACCCGTTCGAGGTCGACGTGGCGGGACGCCGCAGCATCAAGGGCATGTGGGCAGTGACGGCGGGCGTCGGGCGCGGGCTCGGCAACGGCATCGGGGCGCCCGACCTGCGCCTGTTCGCGATGCTCAACTTCAATCCCGACTTTCGCGATCGGGACCACGACGGCATCTACGACGTCGACGACAAGTGCCCCGATCAGCCGGAGGATCGCGACGGCTTCCAGGACGAGGACGGCTGCCCCGACCCCGACAACGACGGCGACGGCATCCCGGACGTCAAGGACAAGTGTCCCAACGAGGCCGAGGACATCGACGAGTTCCAGGACGAGGACGGCTGCCCCGATCCCGACAACGACAAGGACGGCATCCCCGACATCAACGACGCTTGCCCGAACGCCCCCGAAGACCACAAGGGGAAGTTCCCCAACGACGGCTGCCCGTCGAGCGCCGAGGACAGCGACGGCGACGGCATCCCCGACGGCGTCGACAAGTGCCCCGACGAGCCGGAGGACAAGGACGGGTTCGAGGACGCCGACGGCTGCCCCGATCCCGACAACGACGGCGACGGCATCCCCGACAACTTCGACAATTGCCCGAACGCGCCCGAGGACACCGACGGGTTCCAGGACGAGGACGGCTGCCCCGATCCCGACAACGACAAGGACGGCATCCCCGACGCCACCGACAAGTGCCCGATGCAGCCCGAGACCCTGAACGGGATCAAGGACGACGACGGCTGTCCCGACCCTGGCCCCGAGTGGGTCCGGCTCGGCGAGGGGAAGATCGAGGTCGACGAGAAGCTCGGCTTCGTCAGCCACGCCAGCCGGGTCACGCTGCGAGAATCGTCCGCCAAGGTGGTGAACGACGTCGCGCTGGTGATGAAGGGGCACCCCGAGATCGTCAAGCTGCGGATCGAGGTCTACGCGCCCGGTGTCCCCAAGGCCGAGACGCAAAGACGCGCTGACGCCCTGAACGACTTCCTGGTCGGCAAGGGGGTCGACGGCAGCCGGATCGAGGCGGTCGGTCAAGGGGCCGGCGCGGCCAGGATTGACTTCAACATCACCATCGGTGAGCCGCCCAAGCCGGGGGCCGCCGCGACGCCCGCCGCGCCGGCGACGCCCGCGCCGGTGGCGCCCTCTGCCCCCTCTGCCAAGCCAGCCGCGCCGCCTGCCGCCGTGCCCCCCAAGCCGCCGGCGGCCACGCCGGCCCCCGTGCCCGGAGTGACGGCGCCCGGCAAGTCCTGATGCGAATCGTCGGCTGGGGCGCGTCAGACGTGGGACGAAAGCGCGCCCACAACGAGGACAGTCTCCTCTGCAACAACGATCTGCATCTCTACGCCGTCGCGGACGGCATGGGTGGGCACCTCGGGGGTGAGC
Organism: uncultured Pseudomonadota bacterium; assembly: GCA_963847705.1. Classification (GTDB taxonomy): domain Bacteria; phylum Myxococcota_A; class Polyangia; order Fen-1088; family Fen-1088; genus JADGRB01. The sequence continues at coordinate 19,754 of CAWKBC010000031.1, forward strand.
GGGCCAGCAGCATGGCCGTCGAGATCCTGGAGCGCGAGATCGAAGAGGTCCGCCGGGCCGGCCTGCTGGCGATTCGCCCCGAGAGGGTGACCACCGGCGCCTCGCACCCGGTGAACGCGCTCCTCGGCCGCGCGGTGGTCGAGGCCGATCGCCACATCTACGAGGCCGCGATGGCCAACCCCGAGCTCTCGGGGATGGGGACGACCCTGACCGCGCTGCTCTTCTCCGACGGCTACGTCCACCTCAGCCACGTCGGTGACTCGCGCGCCTACCTCTACCGCGACGGCCGCGCCCGCCAGCTGACCGAGGATCACTCCTGGATTCAGGAGCAGGTGCGCGCCGGGCTCATCTCGCCCGAGGAGGCCAAGGAGTCGCGCTTCCGCAACATCATCACCCGCTCGGTCGGCTTCGAGCCGAGCGTCGAGCCGGACCTCGCCGGCATCGCCGTCCAGGCGGGCGACTGCTTCGTCCTCTGCTCGGACGGCCTCTCGAACTACCTGACCATCGACGAGCTGGCCCAGGTGCTGACCGGCCACTTCTACCGCGACGTCGCCAACGTCTTCGTCGACCTGGCCAACCAGCGCGGCGGCGACGACAACGTCACCTGCCTGGTGGTCTACGCGGGCAACGAAATCCCGGGTTAGGCCGGGGGCAGTCCCTGGCGGTCGAGCCGCTCGCGGATGATGGCCTCGGCAAGCTCGGGCACCACCTCCCACACGACCTGCTCGATGATCTCCCGCGAAAGCTTGGCGATCGCCGCGTACTCGGGGCCCTTGGCGCTGATGGCCGCCAGCTTCTGATCGACAGCCGCCGTCACCATGGCGGGGGGCGGCGTGGGGGTCGCTTCGCGCGCGCGCACCGGCGGCACCGGGGTCGCTTCGCGCGCGCGCACCGGCGGCGGCGGGGTGATCTCGCGCGTGCGAGCCAGAGGCGCGGGCGTCGGCGCCCGGGGACGCGGAGGCGGCGCCAGGTCGGCCGGCGGCATCGGGGTCATCGTCCGCGGGCGCGGCTGCCCGAACGGCATGGCCGGCGCGACGGGGGCCGCCAGCGGGGCCATCGGGGCGGTTGGCGACCGCATGGCCGGCGCGAGCGGAGCCATCGGGGGCGCGGTCGGACCCGCCGGGCGCTGGGCTCCGGGGATCGGGACCCCGGCTGCCGGAAGGCCGATCATCGTCCGCCCGACCGCCGGTGCGGCTGGCCTTGGCGGCAGGCTGGGCGCCGGCGCGGCCGGCCCGCCGAGCGGGCGAACCGGCATGGTGCCGGGGCGACCGGGCGGCATGGCGCCGGGGCGCATGCCGGGAATCAAGGATGGACGCATCGTGGGCACGCCGGGCGCGCTCCCCACGCCGGGCAGCGACGAAGGGTTCGGGCGGGGGGCCGCGGCCACGGCCGGAGCGCCGGTGACGATCGGCAGCGGCGTCGCGGGGCCGGACGAATCGATGCTGATCTCACCGTAGTCGTCGTCCTCCATCGCCGAGGCAGGAAGCGATGCCGCGGTGGCGCGCGCGGGGGGCGCCGCGGGTGCGGCGGGCTGGGGCGAGACCCCGCCGGCCGCCGCGTACACCTTTTCCATGAACGCCGAGGTGTCCCAGGGCTTGAGCAGGTGGCCGTCCGCCCCGGCGCTCGTCCCCCGCGCCTCATCGTACGGCTGCTGGGACGAGGCGAGGATGTAGACAGGTACCCCACTCAGGGTCGCATCGGCGCGCACCTGGGCGCAGAGGTCGTACCCGGTCCGCCCCGGCATCGCCCCGTCAGCGATGATCAGATCGGGGCGGGCCTGCCGCGCCAGCGTCAACCCTTCGTCCGCCGACCGTGCCGAAGCGATCGAGACGTCCTCGCCCGCGAACGTCAAGGCGAAGGCCTTCTGGATCGTCACGCTGTCGTCGGCGATCAGGATACGTTTCGCCATGTTCACCAGGAAATATCATCAACGCCATAGGTGGTCAATGCGGGCGCCGCTCGGCTAAGCCGCGCTCCGTCGACGCGAATGAGGCATGATGCGCCGATCGTGAGCGCCGGGGAGATCCGTCTGGTCGTCAACGCCGACGATTTCGGCATGTCGGCCGCCATTTCGCGCGGGATTCTGCGGGCGCACCGCGACGGGATCGTCACCAGCACCTCCCTGCTGGGGAACGCCCCCGATCTGCCGGGCGCCAACGCGATGTTGAGCGAGGCGCCCAACCTGGGCGTCGGCGTCCACCTGGCGCTCTGCGGCGGCGGCCCGGTGGCGGCCGCCGACGGCGTTCGCTCGCTGCTCGCCCCGGACGGCGCCTTCTGGCCGCGCGGTCAGGACTTCATCGCCGCCTGGATGAAAGGGCGGGTCCTGGCGTCCGAGGTCGAGCGCGAGCTCGACGCCCAGGTGGCGCGCGTCCGCGACGCCGGAATCGCCATTGACCACCTCGACGCCCACCACCACCTTGGCTTTCTTCCAGTGGTTGGACGCGCGATGGAAGCGGTGGCGCGGCGGCACGGCATCGCCGGGATCCGCAGCGCGGTCGAGCGCCCGACGCTCGCCTGGGCCACGGATCCGCGGCGCGGGCTGGAGGCGGGCCTCATCACCCTGTCGGCCTGGCTGACGCGGCGGCAGCTCGGCGCGCGCCGGCACGGGCCACAGAGCTGGGGCTATGTGGAGGCCGGCCATCTCGACGAGATCCGGATTCTGGAGATCATCGGGCGGCTCGGGCCTGGGCCCCACGAGCTCATCTGTCATCCCGGTGAGGCGGCCGGCGAGGGTGACACGCGGGGGAACTCTCCCCGCTACCAGCGCACCGCCGAGCTGGCCTCGCTCACCTCGGCAAAAGTCCGGCGCGCGCTCGAGCAACGCGACATCACGCTCTGCCGCTGGGGCGACCTGTTTTGAGCCAAGGGCCGACTCCCGCGGACCGCACCGTGCGCCCTGCCGGCGATGACGCAGGCCTGGCCGGCGGCGCCGCCCTCCCCGCACCCTACGTCCCCGCCGAGGCGAACCTGGCGGAGCTGTCGGCGCGCGCCATCGCGCTCGGCATGGTGTTCGGGGTGATCTTCGGCGCCGCCACGGTCTACCTGGCGCTCAAGGCGGGGCTCACCGTCTCGGCCTCCATCCCCATCGCGGTGCTGGCGATCTCGGTGTTCAAGCGCTTCGGCTCGTCGACGATCCTGGAGAACAACATCGTCCAGACCATCGGCTCGGCCGGCGAGTCGATCGCCGCCGGGGTGGTCTTCACGCTGCCGGGCTTTCTTTTCCTCAGCCGCGACCCCGCCACCGGCCTCAGCGTCGGCGAGCCCTACTTTTCGTACTGGACCATCCTCTCGCTGGCGATGATCGGCGGCGTGCTCGGCGTCCTGATGATGATCCCGCTCCGCCGCTCGCTGATCGTCAAGGAGCACGCCACCCTCCCCTACCCGGAAGGGACCGCCTGCGCCTCGGTGCTCATTGCCGGCGAGCGGGGGGGCGATCTGGCCCGCACCGCCTTCCAGGGGCTCGGCTTCGCGGTCGTCTACGCTTTCATGCAGAAGGTCTTTCGATTCGTCGCCGAGACCCCGACGCTGGCGATCCGCGCCACCAACCGCTACCTGCCGGCCGCGGTGCTGAGCGGGGACATCACGCCGGAGTACCTGGGCGTCGGCTACATCATCGGCCCCCAGATCGCCGGCGTGCTGGTGGCGGGCGGTGTGCTCGCCTGGCTGGGGCTCATCCCGCTCCTGACCGTGGTGACGCCGGCCGACACCATCGCCGCCCAGCTGGTGAAGCTCGGCTACCTGGGGAGCCTGTCGACGGCTGGCGGCCCGGGTGGCTGGAATCCGGCGACGCACGCCTTCGCCGACACGGCCGCGGCCGTCTACCGCGCCTACGTCCGCCAGATCGGCGCCGGCGCGGTCGCCGCGGGCGGCTTCATCACGCTCTTGAAGACGCTGCCGACGATCGTCTCGTCGTTCAAGGAGAGCGTGGCGTCGCTGCGCCACCGTCACGAGCGCGTCGACGCCCGGACCGAGCGCGATCTGCCGATCACCGTGGTGCTGGTCGGCTCGGTGATCCTGGTGCTGGTGATGGCCCTCCTGCCCTTCGTTCCCGGCGCGGGGATCGGCAGCAAGCTGCTGCTCGGGCTCCTGATCGTGGTGTTCGGGTTCTTCTTCGTCACCGTGGCCAGCCGGATCGTCGGTCTCATCGGCTCGTCATCCAACCCGATCTCGGGCATGACCATCGCGACGCTGATGGGGACCTGCCTGGTCTTCGTCGGCCTGCGCTGGACGGCCGACGTCTACCAGCCGATGGCGCTCTGCGTGGGGGCGATGGTCTGCATCGCCGCCGCCAACGCCGGCGGGACCTCCCAGGACCTCAAGACCGGGTTCCTGGTGGGCGCCACGCCCCGCGCGCAGCAGATTGGCCTGCTCATCGGGGTGGTGACCGCCACGCTGGTGGTCGGCTTCACCATCCGGGTGCTCGACCGGCCGCCGCACCACCTGATCGGCTCCGACCTCTACCCGGCCCCGCAGGCAACCCTGATGGCGACCCTGATCAAGGGGCTGCTCTCCTTCAACCTGGACTGGCAGTTCGTGATGGTGGGCGTCGCGCTGGCCGCCACCGTCGAGCTCTGCGGCGTCGGCTCGCTGTCCTTCGCGGTCGGCGCCTACCTGCCGCTCTCCACCACCTCACCGATCTTCGTGGGCGGGCTGGTCCGGGCGCTGGCGGATCGGGCCGCGCGCAAACGGGGGGAGACCGTGGCCGCCAGCGAAGCCGAGCTCGGCCCGGGAAATCTGTTCGCCACCGGCCTGGTGGCGGGCGGCGCGGTCGCCGGCGTGGCCATCGCGCTCGCCACCGTGACCGACAGCGGGGCGCGCGTGGTCAACGCGCTTTCGATCGAGAACGGGCTGACGCGCATGCTCGGCGCCGGCGGCTACCAGCTCCTGGGGCTCGGCTGCTTCGCGGCGATGGCGGCGACGCTCTGGCGCGTGGCCCACCGGCGTGTCGACAGCAAGTAAGTTCCCCGAGGTCACGCTCGATGGTGCACGGTGGGGTCTCATCCACGCGAAGGAGACCGCCCATGAACCACAACGCCTGCAAAACCAAGATCGACAAGCTCTGGAAGGAGACCTCGGGTCACCTCACCACCGCCCCGCAGGCGCTCCGGGTGCCTCTGCACCGGCTGTTCCGCTCGGTGATCGACCTGATCGAGGTCAAGAACGTCTGCGTGCTTCACCTCTACGAGGTGCCCAACGCCGTACCGGCGGCGCCCCGGAAGAGGGCGACGGCCTGACGGCAGGCCCCGAGGCCGTGCCCGCAAGGAGCAAACCGAGACGGCCACCGACAAACCGGCCGGGCCTCGACTGATTACCTGGTGCGGCTGGCAAGATTCGAACTTGCTACCCCCGGCTTCGTAGGCCGGTGCTCTATCCAGATGAGCTACAGCCGCAGACGTGCGATTGGCGCTTGCGGAGGGACACGTATGCCGTGCGGGCGCGCGCACGTCAAGTAGAAGAGACGCCGGTCGTTCACCTATCGTCGTGGCTTCTTGCCGGGTCTGTTGCTGGTCTCTTGCGCCCGCGGACCCGTTCCTCTATCTTCCCCGGTGCCGTGTCAAAAACGGCACTGGAGAGGTGGCCGAGAGGCCGAAGGCGGCGGTTTGCTAAACCGTTATACGGCCCAAAAGCTGTATCGAGGGTTCGAATCCCTCCCTCTCCGCGGCGCGGTTTTCGGTGAAGACTAAATTGAAGAGGACGCTCCTGTTCGCGGCGGCGCTCCTGGGTGCCGTCGGATGCGGGGGCAGCGACAGCGGTTCGGCGGTCACGTACGCCTACGCCACCGCCGAGCCGACCGGCGTCCCGGGCCAGTTTTGCGTCCTGGTGAAGGGCCCCATCAGCGTCGGCCAGAGCTGGATGCACTACGCGATCGATGACAGCGGCGCCGGAACCGACGCCATCCGCGCGGTCATCGTCTCCGACTCTGCTTTCGCCATCGAGCAGTGCAACTTCGGAGCCTACCGGCCGGCGCCCATCGCCGACGTCAGCTTCACCGGATCCACGAGCGGCGACATCGGAGCGCCGCCCAACGACTTCGCGGTCCCTGCGGACACCTACGACTTCGTCGTCACCTGCGAAAACTCCGACCTGCCCTGCACCTTCGACCTGACCTGGTCCGCGACCTACTAGTGGCCGCGGAGCGAGGCCGTCTTCACAGACCGCCCGGTCACTGGAGGAGGAGATAGGATTCGAACCTACGGACCCTTGCGGGTCTACAGTTTTCAAGACTGTCGCCTTCGACCACTCGGCCACTCCTCCGATACTGAAGACCCTCGGTACTTACGCCCTCGGCGGCGCTCCCGTCAACGTCAGCTGTGCGCTCGCGCCGAATCGACACCATGGAAAAGGTCCGCCGTGGCGGCCGCCAGGAGTAGAGCTATTCGTGCTCTTGCAGCCGCGGCACGGCGAACGGCTGCGCCGCGGTGTCGGGGCTCGACCCTGGATTGTCGGTCGCGCCCGGCGGCGGCGGCTGATGGCCGTCGCCGCCCGGCTCGCCCTGCGGCTCCTCCACCGCCGAGGGGGGCGGAACGGCGCTGGCGACCGGCATCCGTGAGTTCTCGTCGCGCCGCTCGCGGTCGCGGCGATCGTCGCGCCGGTCGAGCGGCTGGCGCCAGTCGACGGTGACCGACGGCGAGGTGAGGAAGTTGGCGGGATCCGGCAATACCAGGGCGTGGCGCAGCACCTCGTCCATGTGCTCGACCGGGATGACCTTCAGCGTCTTCAGCACCCGCTTGGGGATGTCGCGCAGGTCCTTGGCGTTCTCCTTCGGCATGATCACGGTGGTGATCCCCGAGCGGTGGGCGGCCAGGATCTTCTCCTTGAGGCCGCCGATCGGCAGCACCCGCCCGCGCAGCGTGATCTCGCCGGTCATCGCCAGGTCCCGCCGGACCGGCACCCGCAGCAGCGCCGAGACCAGGCCGGTGCACATGGTGATCCCGGCCGACGGGCCGTCCTTGGGGATCGCCCCCTCGGGGAGGTGAACGTGGATGTCGGCGCGGCTATAGAAGTCGCGGTCGAGACCGAGCGAGGGGGCGCGCGCCCGCACGTAGCTGATGGCCGCCTGGGCCGACTCCTGCATCACGTCGCCCAGCTTGCCGGTCAGCACCAGCTTGCCCTTGCCCGAAACGATCGACACCTCGGTGGCCAGGAGCTCGCCGCCGTGCATGGTGACCGCCAGGCCCATCACCAGGCCGATCTCGTCCTCACCCTCCTGCCGCCCGTAACGGAAGCGGTGCGGGCCGAGGTAGCGGGTCAGACGCTTGGGTGTGATCCGCCAGCCGACGGTCGGGCCGTCGTCGAGCATGTGCACGGGGGCCTTCTTGGCCACCACGGCGCGGGCGATCTTCCGGCAGACGGTGGCCAGCTCGCGCTCGAGGTTCCGGACGCCCGCCTCTTTCGTGTAGTAGTGGATGACGTCGCGGACGGAGTCCTCGGGGAAC
>CAWKBC010000032.1:0-544008 GCA_963847705.1 uncultured Pseudomonadota bacterium
GACGTCCTCCGGCTCGGCGGACTCCTCGAGATGGATGACGATCGCTCGGTGGTGTGCCCCGGGGCCGGCTCCATCACGGAAGGCGCCAGCTCGGGGCCCTCCGGCCCGTCTTGCAGGTCGCCGGAGATGGCGCTGGCGGCCATCAGCGACAGCCCCCCGAGGCCCAGCGCGACGCTCCAGTAGAGAAAGGCCGCCACGAACAAGAGCGGCATCCAGGCGACCCACCGGGTGGAGCGCGGGATGACGGTGGACGAGGCCAAATGCTCCCTCTGGTCGTACATGCGAATCCCTCCGTGATGCGTGAAGGTCAAGACGCCGATCGCTCTCCGGCGGCCGCCTGTCCCTTCTGGTACATGAAGAGCGGCTGCTGCCCCTTCTGAATTGTCTCCTCGTTGATCACGACCTCACGGACCGGCGTGCCGTTGGTCGGGACCTCGAACATGATGTCGAGCATCGCCTGCTCCAGGATCGCCCGCAGGCCGCGCGCGCCCGACTTGTGCTTCTGGGCGTCCGAGGCGACCGCCTGCAGCGCCCCCTTGGTGAAGCGCAGCTTGACGCCGTCCATCTCGAACAGCTTCTGGTACTGGCGCACCAGCGCGTTCTTCGGCTTGGTGAGGATGTCGATGAGCGCCGCCTCGTCCAGCTCGTGGAGCGGCGCGATCACCGGCAAGCGCCCGACGAACTCGGGGATCATCCCGTACTTCAAGAGATCCTCCGGCTGGACCTCGCGCAGCAGATCCCACACCCGCCGTTCCTTCTTGGACTGGATCTTGGCGCCGAAGCCGATCTGCTTCTGGCCGATCCGCTGCTCGATGATGTCCTCGAGCCCGACGAAGGCGCCGCCGCAGATGAAGAGGATGTGCGTGGTGTCGACCTGCAGGAACTCCTGCTGCGGGTGCTTCCGTCCCCCCTTGGGCGGCACGTTGCAGACCGTCCCCTCGAGGATCTTCAAGAGCGCCTGCTGGACCCCTTCACCGGAGACGTCGCGGGTGATGCTGGGGTTCTCCCCCTTGCGGGCGATCTTGTCGATCTCGTCGATGTAGACGATCCCGCGCTGCGCCTTCTCGATGTCGTGGTCGGCGTTCTGCAGCAGGTTGACGATGATGTTCTCGACGTCCTCGCCGACGTAGCCAGCCTCCGTCAGGTTCGTGGCGTCGGCGATGGCGAAGGGGACGTTGAGGATCTTGGCCAGCGTCTGGGCCATCAGCGTCTTGCCGCAGCCGGTGGGGCCGAGCAGCAGGATGTTCGACTTGCCGAGCTCGACGTCCTCGGCGCCGACCTTGGCGTCGATCCGCTTGTAGTGGTTGTGGATGGCGACGGCCAGGATCTTCTTGGCCCGCTCCTGCCCAATCACGTAGTCGTCGAGGACGGTCTTGATCTCGGCCGGCTTGGGCACCGGCGCCAGGCCGAAGCTCTCCGACTCCTTCTCGATCTCCTCCGCGATGATGTCGTTGCAGAGACCGATGCACTCGTCGCAGATGTAGACGGTCGGTCCTGCGATGAGCTTCTTGACCTCTTTCTGGCTCTTCCCGCAGAAGGAGCAAGAGAGGTTTCCGTGATCGTCGCGCTTACGCTCGGGCGGCACCTAGAAAAATGTAGCACAGGTCCGGGTACGCAAGCGGCCGCTTGTGCCTGAGGGCGGCTTCTTGGCGTTCTTGACCCTTCCGGATACCGTATGGAAACAAAAGACCTCCCATGACCTCCGATCTCGACGGCGACGATCCAGAGTATGATCTTGATGTCGAAGAGAAGGATCGAGCAGAGGCATCGCTACGGAGATTGGCGCGGGACCTCTTGAGGCAAGGAAAACAGAAGGAACGGCGGAAGGTGCTTTCCCGAGCCGTCGAGATATCGAGACGTAAGTCGAGGCGGGCTCATCAATGAAAAGACCCGACTTCAAGATAAGCGCATCACCTTCGACGAAGGAGCAATACAGGGACCTTCTCTGCCGGGACTACTCAGAGACAGCCCTCGAAGAGACTCTTGCGCTTTTCAGGCGAGTGCTCGAGACCAGCGGCTACCGGATTATCTTCGCCTGGGAGGAGCGTACTTCTAGCCGAAAGCGACCCTACGAGATTCCCGTCGCCGCAAACGACTACCTGAAGGAGTTCCTCGAGCGGGCAAATGCCAACTTGCCCGCCGAAATGCCAGATGAGCTCCACGACAAAACAGGCCTCGAACGTCGGGCTCAAGAGGCCGCCGTCTTCCTCACCTTCCAATCGCGCGTGACATTTCAGGGCGATGCTGGGTTCGTGCGCGATGTTCAAAGCCTACTCTTCCAGCAGTGCGTTCACGCCCTCTCGCCGCGACTGATGTCTCGTCATCTCAGCGAGGCGAACGCATTCTTGCTGCACGCTCTCTACGCCCACGCGCAGCTTGCCTGGACGGACGTTCCCGGGCACCAACACTACCTCCTGAGCGTGCTTTTCGAACATCTGGAGGACAGGACAGCGGCTCTACAGTTCCTGCGCGCGTCGCTGGAGAATTCATCTCCCGAGGAGCATGACTTCTTGACCAAAGCACAAAGCTACTGGTCTCAGCTCATCGAGGCTGGCAAGCGGAGCGATGCGAAGGCATTCATCCTGGATTTGTATCGCCGAGCGGCGCCCAAAGACCTTGCTGAGGTTCAGGAGCTTGTCGACGATACCTATGCCCTTGAGGGCAACCTCAAGCGCGCATCCTGAGCTCTTCAGACGTCGTGGTCGACGAGGCGCCGGTCGCTGCGCGCTTCGAGGCCGCGCAGGGCCTCCAGCTTCTCCTTGATGGCCCGAGCGTTCTCGGCCGCGCTCTGCCCGTGCGCCTCGGGCTTCAGCCTCCAGAGGACCAGGTGCTTGACCACTACTTGGCGACGACGGAGGGCTTCTGAATGAGGACGTCGTCGATGATGCCGTACTCCTTGGCCTCCATCGCGCTCATGAAGTAGTCGCGCTCGGTGTCCAGCTTGATCCGCTCGATCGGCTGGCCGGTGTGCTTGACCAGGAGCTCGTTCAGGCGGTCGCGCGTCCGCAGGATCTCGCGGGCGTGGATGTCGATGTCCGTGGCCTGCCCCGAGAACCCGCCCAGCGGCTGGTGGATGAGGACGCTGGAGTGCGGGAGCGAGTAGCGCTTCCCCTTGGTCCCGGCGGCCAGCAGGAACGACCCCATCGAGGCCGCCTGCCCCATGCAGAAGGTGGCCACGTCGGGGCGCACGTACTGCATGGTGTCGTAGATCGCCAGACCCGCCGTCACCATCCCGCCCGGCGAGTTGATGTAGAGCATGATGTCCTTGTCCGGGTCCTCGCTCTCCAGGAACAGGAGCTGGGCGATGATGATGTTGGCGACCTGATCGTCGACCGCGGTCCCCAGGAAGATGATGCGGTCCTTGAGCAGGCGCGAGAAGATGTCCCAGCCGCGCTCCCCCCGGTGGGTCTGCTCGATGACCGTCGGGATGATGAAGTTCTTGATGGCGGGCGGCGGGGCGTCGAACTGGCTCATGGATTGTCCCTTTCCTTAGGGCTTTTTCGCGGAGGGAGTCTTTTTGGCTTTTCCGCTGGAGGCAGCGGCGGCGGTTTCCAGGCGGGCCTGCTCCGGTGTGACGATCAGGGAAGGCGCCGCTTCGCCGTCGGTGATCTTAGCCTGCGAGATCAGCAGTTCAAGCGTCTTCTGTTCGCGGATCTGCGTCTGCAGCTGGTGGATGCGATGATCCTTCTCCAGCTCGGCGCGCAGCTGCTTGGGGTTCTCGTTGCGCGCTTGCGCCAGCTCGGCGATCCGCTTTTGCACGTCGGCGTCGCTGGCGGTGATCCCCTCGCGCTCGCCGATCGCCTGCAGCAGGATCGCGCCCCGCGCCTCTTCTTCGGCCTCGGTCTTCACCTCGGCGCGCATCTTGGCGTCGTCGACCGACTCCACGTCGACGCCCATCATCATGAGCTGGCTCTTGGCCCGGTTGACGATCGCCTGCGCGTAGCGATCGACCAGCGCGGGGGCGATGGGAAACTCGTTGCGCGCGACCAGCTCCTTGACCAGGGCCCGCTCCAGCTCCCGCTTGATGCGCGTGCCGTCGGTCTCGGCCAGCTTCTCGCGCACCTTGGCGCGCAGCCCGTCGAGCGTCTCCGCCTCGCCGGTGTCCTTGGCCAGCTCGTCGTCGAGCGCGGGGACCTGCTTTTCGCGCACCTCTTTGATGCTGACGTGCAGGTGCACGTGGCGCCCGGACATCTCGGCCGGGACCCCCTCGGCGGGGAGCGTGTAGTCGACCTCGATTGGCGCGTCGCCGCCAATCGGCTTGCCGCGCAGGCGGCTGGCCAGCCCGGGCAGCGGGCCGCCCACGTCGTCCTCGAGGTCGACCATCAGCTCGCGCTTCTTGATCTTGTGCTCGCCGACCTTGCCGGAGACCTCGGCCCGCACCAGATCGGCCTCGCCGGTCTCCTTGCGGGCGTCGACCGGCTTGAACTGCGTCATCCGGCGGCGGTACCCCTCCAGCGCCTCGGCGACCTGCTCGTCGGTCACCTGGGGCGGCCGGCGGTTGAGCGGGATGCCGGAGTAGTCCTTGGGCGTCACCTGCGAGCGAACCTCGACCCGCGCGGAAAACTTGAAGGGGGCGCCGCTCTTGATCTCGATCTCGGCCACGGCGGGCGGCGCCACCGGCTGGATTCTGATTCTCCTGGATGGCCTGGCCCAGCGAGCGCTCGACCAGCTCGCGCGCCACCTCGTCCTCGACCTGGCGGCGGTACATCCGCTCGAGAATCGCCCGCGGGACCTTGCCGGGGCGGAACCCGGGCAGCTTCACCTCACGGCGCAGGGAGTCGTAAGCCTTGTCCAGCTTTGGCGCGACGTCGGCCCAGGGGAGCTCGAACTCGACCTTTTTCTCTACCGGCGACAGGTCTTCAATCGTGATCTGCATGGAAAGGGGCCTTGTCTACCCTCGCCTTCCCCCTGGCGCAAGCGTTGCGCAGGCGTTGCGCGATTTCGCCTTGCACGCCCGCGGGGGTTTCGGTCAGCATAGGTCCCTTCAATCATGGGTCTCGCCGGATTCACGCTCGCTGATCGATTGGGGGCCAAGTCGTCCCCGTGTTCCGTTCCTGGGTGCACGCGCACCTGGATCTCGATCGCCGGGGGCAAGGGCGCCAAGCTCGGCGGGCGTGGTGCGGCCAATCCGGCCGATCCCGCCTCGTCGATGTGCGATCCCTGCCGCGAGAAGTTCTCGCGGGTGACCGACGCGCAGCGCCCCTGTGACCGCCCGGGCTGCGACGGAACCTGGACCTGGAGCGCCAAGGACCAGCTGGAGGCGTTCGCCACCAACCGGCAGGCGCCGCGCGGAATGTGCGCCGGGTGCGAGGGAAAGCTGGCCGCGCTGGCGGACCAGCAGCTCCCCTGCGCCGTCCCCGGCTGCACGCGCACCGCCGTCTTCACCAAGCGGGCGCAGCTCCTGGCCGGTGCGCCCGAGGTCGAGCTTGCGACGCCGGCGCTCCGCTGCGTTCAGTGCGAGAGCGTCTACCGCAAGCTGAAGGACCGCGCCGTCAACTGCGGCATCAACGGGTGCAAGCAGAAGTGGAGCTGGAGCGCCGACGAGCAGATCCAGGCCTATGCCAGCGGCCTGTCGAACGATCCGCCCCGGCGGATGTGCGAGGCCTGCAAGGCCGACTTCGGGGCGATCGCCGACCGCGAGGTCCGCTGCCGCACCTCGGGCTGCAAGAAGACCTGGGTCTGGAATCGGAGCGATCAGCTCGACGCCTGCGTGGCCCGCAAGCCGACCCCCAAGGCGCCGCACCGGATGTGCGAGAGCTGCATCGGGATCTACCAGGGGCTGAGAGACGTCGAGCGCCCCTGCCGCCGCAGCGGCTGCAAGCGGACCTGGACCGACAAGCGCGGCGGCCAGCTGGCCCGGGCGGTGCGCGGCAAGACCGGCGATCCCTATCCGCAGTACTGCGAGATCTGCGCCAAGGAGATGGGCGATCTCGAGGATCGTCAGGTCGCCTGCAAGACCGAGAACTGCGAGGGGACCTGGACCTGGACCAAGCAGGCCCAGCTCGCCGCCGGCGTGCGGCCGGAGCCCAAGGTCGAGGAGAAGCTCGAAGAAAACGGCGCCGACAAGGTCGAGCACAAGGTGCAAGACACGACGGAGGCGAAGGGCGTCGAAGCCGAGGTCTCGCCCGCCGGGGAGGCGGCGGATGCCGCTTCGGCGGCGGTTCCCGGCACCTCGGCCATCGACGCGGAAGCTCCGGCCATCGTCGCCGCCACCGCAGGCGGTGACAGGACGCGGGGCGACAGGTCGGGCGGCAAGCGGGGGCGCAACAACAAGAAGAAGCGGCGCCGGGAGATCCGTCCGCCCGAGCGCGTCTGCCAGTCCTGCAGCGACTTTCTCAAGGACAAAAAGACGATGGAGATCCCGTGCAAGACCTGCCGGACGCCCATCTACTGGCCGCCCGAGAGCCAGCTGCAGACCCACCTCGGTGCCTGGGCCGCCCCGGCGATGTGCGGCGCCTGCAAGCGCGACGCGATCGAGGCGGCGCGCGCCATCGAGCGCGAGGCGTTGCGCGCGGCCGTCACGGCCGCCCAACCGGGTGGCGCCCCGCACGCCGAGGGGGCGCCCGAAGCAGTCTCGGAGGCAGTCGCGCCCACCCCGGCTCCCGAGCCGGCGCCAGAACCGTCGCCCGACGCGAACTGACCCCGCACGAGGGGCGTCTCGCTCCCGGGCCGATGCTCCGCCTCGACGGAGCGCGGTCAGCCGGCGGCGAGCGCGCGCGCCAGGGGGTAGTCGGCGGGGAGCAGGTCCAGCTCCGGCAGGCGCGTCGCCTCGACCCAGGCGATCTCGGCGACCTCGCGCGCGTGCGGCGTGCCGCGGGCGATCGTCGCCGCGTAGACCAGCATGTAGAGATCGAACTCGGGGTAGGCGTGAAAGACCACCTCGTGAATGCGGCCGACCTCGACGTCGCAGGCCAGCTCCTCGCGCACCTCGCGGGCGAGCGCGTCGGTCGGCGACTCGCCCGGCTCCACCTTGCCGCCGGGGAACTCCCAGAGGCCCGGCATCGGCTGGTCGGCCCGCCGCCGCGACATGAGGACGCGCGTTCCGTCGCGCACCAGCGCGGCGACCACCAGCTTGCGCGGGCGCATCGCCCTTCAGCTCACCCGCGGCGCCGGGCGGCCCGGGCCGGCGGGGGCCGGCGTGCTCGCTCCGCGGGCGGTCCGATCGATGAGCGACATCATGTCCTCCAGCCGAAACGGCTTCTGGATGACCACCGCCACCGAATCCTCCAGGAACTTGCGCGCGTCGCTGGAGAAGGCGCCCCCGGTGACGAACACGAAGCGATCGGCGAGCGCCGGGAACCGCTCGCGGACGGCCGCGAAGAGCTCCATCCCCGAGACCTCCGGCATCTGCAGATCGCACAGCACGACGTCGAAGGCCACGTCGCGCCCGAGGATGCGCAGCGCCTCCGTCCCCCCCAGCGCCGTGGTCAGCTCGTGCGCCTCGCCGAGCATGCGCCGGTAGGCCTTGAGCAGCAGCGCCTCATCGTCGACCGCCAGCACCCGGCGGCGCGGGTAGCCGCGGGTCGGCACCGGCACCGGGGTGGCGGTGCGCTCCGGCGCGCTGCTCTCGTCGGCGGGGAGCCGCACGCGGAAGGTCGCCCCCTGGCCCGCCCGGCTGTCCACGACGATCTCCCCGCCCAGCGTCCGCACGATCCCCAGCGAGATCGGCAGCCCGAGTCCGGTCCCCATCCCGCGCGGCTTGGTGGTGAAGAACGACTCGAAGATGCGCGGCAGGACCTCGGCCGCGATTCCCGGCCCGTTGTCGGAGATCTCGACGACCACCTCCCGGCCCTCGTCGAAGCTGCGCACGGTCACCAGGTTGCGCCGGGAGCCCGCCTCGTCGAGCGCCTGCGCGGCGTTCAGGATCAGGTTCAAGAACACCTGCCCGAGCCGGGGCGCGCTGGCCCGCACCAGGCGCTTGGCGCGCAGGTCGCGTTCCACCCGCGCCCGGTACTTGAGCTCGTTGCGCAGCATCCCCAGCGCCGAATCGATCGCCGAGTTGACGTTCATCGGCACGATCGTCTCTTCGTCGCTGTGAGAGAACGACCCGAGATCGCGCACGATGCGGTGGATGCGGGCCATCCCCTCCTTCGACTCCTGGAGGATGACGTTCGCTTCGAACAGCAGGTCCGAGATCCCGCGCCGCGCCGCCTCGACGTCGGGATCGCGCAGCCGCTCCTCGACCAGGCGCAGGTGGCCGGTCAGCGCCTCGATGTTGGCCAGCACGAAGGCGGCCGGGTTGTTGATCTCGTGCGCCACGCCGGCGGCCAGCAGGCCGATCGAGGCCAGCTTCTCCGCCTGCAAGCGGCCGATCTCGCGCTCGCGCTCGTCGGTCGCGTCGCGCACGTAGAGGACCGCGCCGCGCCCCGGCAACGGATAGGCGCGCACGGCGAACGCCCGCCCGCCCTCGGAGAGGCCGCGGTCGGCGCTGGCGCCGGTGGAGATCGCCTCGCGCGCCGCCGCCTGCAGCTCGGCTTGCAAACCACCGCCGTAGAGCCGCGCGCCGATGGCGTTGGCGATCTCCAGCGTGCCGTCGGGGGCGACCAGGCAGACGCCGTCCTCGAACACGTCGAACGTCTCCCGCAGGACGTCGCGGCCGGCCCCCGGAGCGCCCGCGAGGGATGAGGACGCTGACGGCGATTCCAGCGCCGCCAACCGCTCGGGTCGGAGGACCACGAAGTCGTAGCCGTGCTCCCCGAGCTTCGTCAGCGCCTCGGCGGCCGACCCCACCGTGTCAGTTCGATGACGCCCCCGTCCAGAGCCCAGGACCTCGGCTGCCGCCAGCGCGGAGCCCGGTGGGTCATCGACGAGGAGTATGCGGGCCATCTGGTGGTTCAGCGGTCGACTTGTCGGGGGACTGCCCGGCGGGAGGCGCCGCGCGCGGGGAAATCGTCGCATCCGGGCCGTCGCGGCGCAAGAGCCTGTCGACGACCGAGATGAGCTCGTTCGGTTGCACGGGTTTGGCGAGGTAGTCGTCGCAGCCGGCGGCGAGGATCCGCTCGCGATCACCCTTCATCGCCTGCGCGGTGAGCGCCACGATCGGGATGTCGGCGCCGCCCGGCAGCGCCCGGATCGCGCCGGTCGCCTGCAGCCCGGTCATCCCCGGCATCTGCACGTCCATGATCACCAGATCGGGCGGCGGCTGCAGGCGGCAGCGCTCGATCGCCTGGCGCCCGTTCGTCGCCGTCACGATCTCCAGCCGCCGCCGCGCCAGGATCTGCCGGAGGGTGAAGAGGTTGTCCTCGTTGTCCTCGACCACGAGCACCGTCGGTGGCAGGGCCGGCACCTCGGGCGCGGCATCCGGCGAACCCGGCGGCGAAGCGGCGGTCGCCGCCGCGCCCGGATGGGGGGCCTCCGGCGCGACGGGTGGCCGGGCCTTGGGGGCGGCGGAGGCAGCGCTTGGGGAGACCCCGGGCGCGTCCGGCCCTGGCCCCTCTGCGAGAGGGTGCGCGCCCGAAGCGCGCGGCAAGGTGATCGAGAACCGCGAGCCGCGGCTGACCACGCTCTCGACGGTGATGTCGCCGCCCATGAGACGCGCCAGCCGGCGCGCGATGGCCAGACCGAGCCCCGTCCCCCCCTGCCGCCGCACCAGGGTCTGATCGACCTGATAGAACTCCTGGAAGATCTTGTCGCGGTGCCGGTCGGGGATCCCCACCCCGGTGTCGGTCACCACCACCAGGACGGTCTCGGGGTGCGCCTCGGCGCCGATCATCACCTGGCCGCCGCTCTCGGTGAACTTGATGGCGTTGCCGATGAGGTTGGTCAGGATCTGCCGGAACCGATCGGGATCGCCGCGCGCGGCCGGCAGCTCCGGCGGAAGATGCACGGTCAGATCGAGGTTCTTGCTGACCGCCAGCGGCGCCAGCGCCTCGACCACCGACTCGACGTGCGGCCCGAGGTCGAGATCCTCGGTGTCCATCTCCAGATGACCCGCCTCGATGCGCGACAGGTCGAGGACGTCGTTGATGAGGTGGAGGAGCCCATGTCCGTTGCGCTCGATGACCTGGAGGTACTTGCGCTGATCGACGGTCAGAGGCCCGGCGACGCCTTCGCGCAGGAGCTGGGTCAGCGCCAAGACAGAGTTGAGCGGCGTCCGGATCTCGTGGCTCATGTTGGCGATGAAGGCGTTCTTGAGCCGATCGACCTCCTCGATCTGGCGCGACTTCGCCTCCAGCTCGGCGCGCGCCGATTCGAGATCGCGCGTTCGTTCTGCGACGCGGGCCTCGATGTCCGCCGGCGTCGGCCCGGGCGGCGATGGCGGCGGCCTGTTTTGCCGATCCCGCATCTGCTCCTCCTCAGGTCGAGCTGGCGGCGGCCGCCGGCGCCTCGTTCCGCCCCTTGTCGAGGATCTCGCCCAGCGCCTCCCGCAAGAGAGGATGGCGAAACCCATACCCGGTCTCCATCGTTCGCACCGGCATCGCCCGCTGGCTCGCCAGCAGGAGCTCGTCGGTCATCGCGCCGAACGCCAGCCTCAGCGCGAACGCCGGCGCCGTGAACACCGTGGGGCGGCCCAGCGTCTCGCCGAGCGTCCGCACGAACTCGCCGTTCGTCACCGGCTCAGGCGCCACCAGATTGAGCGGCCCCTGCACCGCCTCGTTGGCCATCGCATGGCGAATGAGGCCGATCTCGTCGTCGAGGTGGATCCAGGGCATCCACTGGGCGCCGCTGCCGATCTTGCCGCCCAGGCCCAGTCGAAACGGCGGCAGGATCTTGCGCAGGATGCCGGCGCCCCGCGCCAGCACCAGACCGCTGCGCAGGAGCACCACGCGCATCCCGAGCTCTGCCGCCTTCATCGCCTCCGCCTCCCAGTCGCGCCCCAGCTCGGCGATGAACCCGGTCCCGAGGGACGAGGTCTCGGTCAGGATCTCGTCGCCGCGATCGCCGTAGTAGCCGACGGCGGACGCCGAGATCAGCAGGCGGGGCGGCTTCGGCAACCCCCGCAGGACGTCGACGAGCGCCCGCGTCCCGACCACGCGGCTGTCGCGCAAGCGCTTCCTGCGCGCCTCGCTCCAGCGCCCGCTGGAGACCGACTCGCCGATCAGGTTGACCACCACGTCGACCCCTTCGAACGCCGCCTCGGGCGGGGGGGCGCCGGTGGCGTCCCAGGCATGAAGCTTCGCCGTCGGGAGCCGCTCCGCCCCGAGCTTGGTGTCGCGCACCAGCGCCGCGACCCTGATCCCGTCCCGCGCGCACGAGGCAGCGAGCGCCGTCCCGATGAGCCCGGTCGCCCCCGTGATTGCAACGGCGCCCGCAACCGCGCCTGCGCCTCCGCCGGTGCCCATCACGAGACGATCACGTCCAGCTTGGACGCCAGGATGAAGTCATTTTCGGACAGACCGCGCGCCGCGTGGGTCCAGAGCGTCACGTCGACGCGGCCGTAGTGGACGCAAAAATCGGGGTGGTGCCCCTCCTGCTCGGCCAGCGCTGCCATCTTGTCGACGAAGGCCATCGCCCCCAGGAAGTCGGCGAAATCGAAGCGCTTGCTGATCTGCGCCGGCTGCCCCGGCTCGTTCCGCAGCGTCCAGCCAGAGACGTCGCCGAGCAGCAGCTTGGAGGTGGCCTCGTCGAGCGCGGGGACACCGCCCTCGCAGGGGACGCAGTGCCTGTCTTTCAGCTGCTTTTTCCGGTCTTCGGCCGGCTGGTCCTCTCGTTTATTTGGCAGCTGCATGTCATCTCCACCCGACGGCTCTTGAACGCATCCTCCGATTTTGGCACGGTTGTCGCGCAAACGTCGATGTCGTCCACACTGACACGGGGAATTCTGGTCACGGTTCGGAGCGAGTACATCCCTGAACGTTCGTCGACCCATGCCCGGCAGTACGCCTTCGCGTACAAGGTCAACATCGCCAACCAGGGGACCGTGACGGCCGAGCTCAAGAGCCGGCACTGGATCATCACCGACGCCTTCGGCGCCGTGCAGGAGGTGCGCGGCGAGGGGGTGGTCGGCGCGCAGCCGGTCCTGCGCCCGGGCGAGTCGTTCGAGTACACCAGCTGGTGTGTGATCGCCACGCCGACCGGAACGATGCAGGGGACCTATCAGATGGTCACCCGCGACGGAGAGCGCTTCGACGCCGAGATCGCCCCCTTCGCCCTCACGCAGCCGCAGCTGCTGAATTGACCTATTTGGCGCGCGGGG
This sequence comes from uncultured Pseudomonadota bacterium, assembly GCA_963847705.1. GTDB lineage: Bacteria > Myxococcota_A > Polyangia > Fen-1088 > Fen-1088 > JADGRB01. The sequence continues at coordinate 12,137 of CAWKBC010000032.1, forward strand.
GCAAGGGCGCGTGGCGCGCCGCCCGATCGAGTGGCATCTTAGAAGACGGAGGGCCCTGCGGATGGAGAGCCTGATCGAGCGCGACAAGGTGGTGGCCAAGAAAAAAGGGACGTTCGCCGCGGCAGCGTGGGGCGGAACCGTCCTGCTGGGCGTCGCCGGCGCCAGCACGTTCTTCATCCTCCCGGCGGCGGCCGGCGCGGGATACCTCACCTGGAAGTGGTTCCACTACCGCGCCAAGCGCGGCATGCGCTTCTGAGCGGCGCTCGGCGCGGCCCCGCGCGGTCTGCGCGCTGCCTCTAGTGCGCGGCGACCGGGTAGGACGGGCCACCGCGGGCGCGTCGAAAGCGCCCGCGACGGCGGCAGCGAGCGCCTTACTTGCAGGCTGCGTTGAGCGAGGCGCCCGCCGTCAGGATGGTCTGGCAGTCGGAGATGATGGTCGCCTGATCCGCCGCCGGCGTCGAGTTGCAGGTCGCAGAGGTGACCGCCGTGCACGCGCTGGCGCCCTCGATCGCGGTGCAGCAGGCCTGCGCCTTGTCGCAGATGGAGCAGGAGGCGTTGGTGCCGCTGGTGCCGCCGGTTGCGCCGCTGGTGCCGCCGGTCGCCCCGCTGGTGCCGCCCGTCGCCCCGCTGGTGCCGCCGGTCGCCCCGCTGGTGCCGCCGGTCGCCCCGCTGGTGCCGCCGGTGCCGCCGGTCTCACACTCCGGGATCGTGGCGCCGCAGGCCAACAGATCCGTGCAGGTGGTCTTGGAGAGACAGGCATTCGCCGCGCTCTGCATCGCCGCCGCGTTCTTGCAGGCGCCGCCGCCGGTCGTCATTGCACTCTGGGTGCAGCCTTGAACACACTCCGCCATCGTCTCCGTGAAGCCGGCGTCAGCCTCGCACGGCAGGATCTTGGCGCAGCCCTGCATACAGGTCTCCGCGAAGTTGCCGCTGCTCGACGACGACCCGCATCCCTGCACTGCGGCAAACGCGAAGCCCACCGCCAGAAACGATCCGATCACCGCGGAAACTGTTTTTCTCGACATCGCGCGCTATCTCCTCGTGGTTTTGTGGAAGGCCGGAAGGTATCACGACCCGCTGGCGGGCCCCATTTCATGTGTGACCACCGATCCCGCATTCCATTAAGGAGATTGAGTAAATTCCGGCTCCTGCGCGGGCGTCTCGATGCCGGGCACGAAGAGGTAGGCCTCAGCGGGCGAGCGGCAGGCGCCGCAGGCGGCGCTCCAGCGCGAACATCACCGTCGCCTCCGCCTTCTTCTTGTGGTCGTGGCCGAACAGATGGCAGAGGCCGTGGACAGCGAGGCGCTCCAGCTCGGCGCCGAGGCGGCGGCCGTGGGCGCGGCGGCGGGCGGTCTCGACGGAGATGACGATGTCGCCGAGCGCGATGCCGTCGCCGGCCGGATCGCCCTCCCCCGCCAGCTCTTGGAGGTGAAAGCTGAGCACGTCGGTGGCCCGATCGTGCTTGCGGAAGTCGCGGTTGAGGACGCGGATCTCGTCGTCGTCGGTGAAGACCAGCGTCACCGAGGAGCGCGACCGGCCGAGCGCGCGCAGCGCCACCCGCACCCGCGCCGCCACCCGCCGGCGCACCTCGGGATCGAGCGCGCCCCGGGCCCGCCCGCGTGACAAGGTGAAGACAGGCACGCTCAGAGGACTTTCTTGTAGACCTCGCCCTCGACGAATACTCGAAAAAGCGCGGGGTCGCACTTTCCCGCCTTCACCTCGGACTCGATGATCCCCAGCGCCTTGTCGACGGGGACGGCCTTCTTGTAGGGGCGGTCCGAGGCGGTGAGGGCGTCGAAGATGTCGGCGATGGTCATGATGCGCGACTCGATCGGGATCTCCGGCGCGCCGAGGTGGTGAGGATAGCCGGTGCCGTTCATGTACTCGTGGTGGGCAGCGGCGATGCGCGGCACGTCGGCGTAGCGCTTCCCCCAGGGGACGGCCTTGAGGAACCTCTCGGTGTGCTTGACGTGGCTCTCGATCTCGACCCGCTCCACGTCGGTGAGGCTCCCGCGGCGGACCTGCAGCGCGGCGACCTCGTCTCGTTCCAGGTAGGGGCGCAGCTCGCCGTCGGAGGCCAGGTAGACGAGGCGCGCGATCTCCACCAGCCGCTCGAACCCACCCTGGTCGAGGACGGTCGGCTCGTTGGCCCGATTGACGAAGGCCCAGGCCTCGTCGACCTCGTCCATCCGGCGTCCCAGCTCGGCGTCGATCTCGGCGAAGCGGCCCGGCAGATCTTCCTTGGCCAGCTCCAGGGCCACCCGCAGCTTGCGCTCGGCGTGCTCCACCTCGAGCGCCTTCTTGATGAAGGCGAAGCGCAGGCTGATCGAGCGGCGGTCCTCTTCGTAGAGCTTCTTGGCCTTGACCAGCACCCGCTCCCGCACGCCGACCTTGCCGAAGTCGTGCAGCACGGCGGCGTACTCGATCTGCTGCAGCCGGTTGTCGTTGAATTTCTCACCGGCGAAGGGCCCCTCAGAGAGCCCGTCGAGCTTTCGGGCCAGATCGAGCGAGAGGGTGGCGACCCGGCGCGAGTGGCCCGAGGTGGTCGGATCGCGCGACTCGATGGCCTGCACGGAGGCCTCGACGAACCCGTCGAACAGGTTGCGGATCTCCTTGTGAAGGAGCGCGTTCTCCAGCGAGACGCCGGCCTGGGCCGCCCAGGCCGCCGCCAGCTCCTCGGCGCGCGGGTCGAAGGGGATCACGTCCCGATCGAAATGCGCCAGCGCCAGCGGCTTGCCGGGATCGCGCTTCTTGTTGATCAGCTGGACGACGCCGATCACCTCGCCCATCGCCGAGAGCATCGGCACGGTCAGCATCGAGCGGGCCCGGTAGCCGGTCTTGTCGTCGAAGCTGCGGTTGTGGCGGAAGGTCGGCGTCTTGCCGACCTCGGGCGCACGTCCGAGGTCGGAGATGTTGATCGGCTGGCCGGTCAGCACCGCCTGGCCGACGACCGACTTGTCGTCGACCGGCAGAATGAACGCCTTGAAGTCGATCTTGATCGAGTCGTTCTGGGACTGCATGGACCGCAGACGCTTCGGCACCGGCACGCCCTGCTCGTCTTCATCCTCGATGACGTAGACGCTGCCGGCGTCGGCGCCCGTCACCTGACGGCAGCTCTCCAGGATCAGCGCCAGCAGCTTGTCGATGTCGCGCTCCGAGGCGAGCGCGCGCGAGGTGGCGACCATCTGGGCCAGCACGTAGCTGGACTGGTCGGCCGCGGCCTGCGCCTCCGGGTCGCTCACAGCCCCAGATTACCTCAGTTCCGCTGTTACTTGCCGCCGCGCTCGGTCCGCTGGGCGTCGTAGGCCTTGATGATCTGCTGCACCAGCGGGTGGCGCACCACGTCCACCTCGGTGAAATAGCGGAAGGCGATCCCTGGGATGTCGGAGAGGATGCCGATCGCCTCGTTCAACCCCGACCGGCGGTTGTCGGGGAGATCGATCTGCGTGACGTCGCCGGTGATGACCGCCTTCGACTCGAAGCCGAGGCGGGTGAGGAACATCTTCATCTGCTCGGGCGTGGTGTTCTGCGCCTCGTCGAGGATGACGAACGCATCGTTCAAAGTCCGGCCACGCATGAAGGCGATGGGCGCCACCTCGATGAGGCCGCGTGCGACCAGCTGGTCGGCCTTCTCGAAGTCCATCATGTCGTGGAGCGCGTCGTAGAGCGGCCGCAGATAGGGCGAGACCTTCTCCTCCAGGCTGCCGGGGAGAAACCCCAGCCGCTCGCCCGCCTCGACGGCCGGACGGGTGAGGACGATCCGCTTGACCTGCTTCTCCATCAGGGCGCGGACGGCCAGCGCCATCGCCAGGTAGGTCTTGCCCGTCCCCGCCGGCCCGACGCCGAACACGATGTCGTGCTCGCGGATGGCGTCGACGTAGCGCTTCTGCGCGAGGCCCTTGGGGGCGATGGGCCGGGCGCGACCGGCGACCAGGATCGTGTCGTGGAAGACATCGCGCAGATCCACCCGTCCATCGGCCCGCAGCGCGATCGCCGCCCGGCCGATGTCTTCCGGGCTGATCGCCGCGCCGGTGCGGGCCATGCCGTAGAGCTGCTCGACCAGGCTGCGCGCGACGACGACGTCGTCACCGGCGCCGACGATGGTCAGATCGTTGCCCCGGCTGTGGACCTGCGCTCCGGTCTCACGCTCGATCAGCTTGAGGTTCGCGTTCCGCTCGCCGAAGAGAGCCAGGGCGACTCGGTTGTCTTCCAGAGTCAGGCGTTCGGTGACCAGCCGTTCGATGACGGGTTCGCTCAATCTGTTGCAGATAGCATGCGCCCGGGCCCTCTTCAACGCGATATGCTCCGCGCGTGGTCGACGACAAGCTCCCCGATCTGACACCGTTGCCTGGCAAACAGACCGGCGCCGAGGTGACCAAGCTGGTCGGCCTCATGCAGCGGCTGCTGGCGCCCGACGGCTGCCCCTGGGACCGCGAGCAGACCCTGGAGACGCTGGTCCCCTACCTGGTCGAGGAGACCTATGAGGTCGTCGACGCCCTGGCCGAGGGGGACGCCGACGATCACCGCGAGGAGCTGGGGGATCTCTTGCTGCAGATCGCCTTCCAGTCGGAGCTGCGCTTCGCCGAGGGGAAGTTCGGCATCGACGACGTCGCGCGCGGCATCGTCGCCAAGCTGGTCCGCCGTCACCCGCACGTGTTTGGGGACGTGGTGGCCAAGGACGCCGGCGCCGTGCTCAGCAACTGGGCCAAGCTGAAGGCGGTCGAGAAGGCCGAGAAGGGGAAGCACGGCGCGCTCCACGGCGTCCCCAGGAGCGCCCCGGCGCTGCTGCGCGCCACCCGCACGGGGGAGAAGGCGGGCGCCGTCGGCTTCGACTGGCCGGACGCCGAGGGGCCCCGCGCCAAGGTCGACGAGGAGCTGCGCGAATTCGACGAGGCCCGCCGAGGCGGCGATCGGGAGGAGATGCAGCGCGAGCTCGGCGATCTGCTGTTCGCCACGGTGAACCTGGCGCGCAAGCTGGGGCTCGACGCCGAGCAGGCGCTGCGCGGCGCGACCGACCGCTTCGCCAGCCGGTTCGCCCACCTCGAGCGCGCGCTGGCGGCCGAGGGGCGCGCCGTCGCCGACGCCCCGCCCGACGAGCAGGAGCGCCTCTGGGAGTCGGCGAAACGCGCCGAGGCGCAAGTCGGCCCAGAAGGGGTAAAGTAGCCGCCATGCCCCTCATGAGACAGAAGACCAATCTGGCGATCGCGCTGGCCCTGTCGACCGCCACCCTCGGCGCGATCGGCTGTGGCGTCAACGAAGACCTCTACAACTCGACGGTCAAGGATCGCGACGCGCAGAAGCAACAGCTCGCCGCCACCCAGACCGCGCTCGAGGCCGAGAAGGCGCAGCGCAAGAAGGACATCGACGCCCGCGACGCGCGAATCCTGGTGCTCTCCAACAAGCTGTCCTCGCTGGGGCAGGACGTCTCGCGCCTGGAGACCGAGCGGGGAAGCCTGGGCGGCGAGCTGGCCGAGGCCCAGAAACGCATGGAGGAGCTGAAGAAGGCGCAGGCCCAGGCTGAGGCGCGCGCCGCGCAGTTCCGCAAGCTGGTGACCCAGTTCAAGGCGCTCACCGACGCCGGCAAGCTGCAGGTCGAGATCCGCGAGAACCGGATGATCGTCCGCCTGGGCGACAAGATCCTGTTCGACCCCGGCAAGACCGACCTCAAGCCTGAAGGAAAGGATGCGCTCACCCAGGTGACCGCGGTGCTGAAGTCGCTGCCGAACCGCAACTTCCAGGTCGCCGGCCACACCGACAACGTGCCGATCAAGTCGAAGCGCTTTCGCTCCAACTGGGATCTGTCGACGGCCCGCGCGGTGGAGGTCACCAACTTCATGATCGGCGCCGGCATGGAGCCCAAGCGGGTCTCGGCGGCCGGGTACGCCGATCAGTCGCCGGTCGCCCCCAACGACACGCCCGACAACATGGCGAAGAACCGGCGCATCGAGATCACCTTGGTCCCCAACCTCGACGATCTGCCGCCCATCGACGACGCGCTCAAGGGCGATGCGCCGGTGGCACCGGCCGCACCGGCTGCTGGACCCGCCGCGCCATCCGCCACGCCCACTGCGCCGCCGTCTTAAGCGCCGCGCCCGCGCCTCCGTCTCCCCGTCGATGATGCTTGCCCGCCTCGTGGCGTTCGCCACTCGCACCGCGCGCGGCAAGCGCCTGCTGTGGCGGGCCTGGTATCAGTTTTTGGCCGCGCGCTACCCCAACCCGCGCTGGACGTTCATGAACTACGGCCACCGCGCGCCCGAGGCGACCCCCGCGCAACCGCCGCTCGCGCTCGAGCTCTCCGAGGAGGACAATCGCTCCTGCATCCAGCTCTACGATCTGGTCGCGCGCGGCGCGCCGGTCGCGGGGCGCGAGCTCCTCGAGGTGGGGTGCGGACGTGGCGGCGGCGCCGATTACCTGGCGCGCAAGCTCGACCCGCGTCGGGTGGTGGCCGTCGATCTCTCGCCGCGCGCCGTCGCGCTCTGCCGCCGGCGCTTCGCGCACCCTCGCCTCTCGTTCGAGGTCGGCGATGCCGAGCGGCTGCCGTTCTCCGCCGGTTCGTTCGACGTCGTGCTCAACGTCGAGTCCTCGCACTGCTATGGGCGCTTCGAGGCGTTCCTGAGCGAAGTCCGCCGCGTGCTGCGCCCGGGCGGGCACTTCCTGTACGCGGACTTTCGCCCGAGCGGCGAGCTCGACGGATGGCGCGCGAGCCTCCTCGCCGCCGGCTTCGCGATCCAGGCAGAGCAGGACCTGCGCCCGGGCGTCGTGGCGGCACTCGACGCCGACGACGGCGAGAAACGCGCGCTCATCGGCCGCCTCATCGATCGGCCGCTGGCTGGAATCTTTGGCGAGTTCGCCGCGCTCCGGGGCAGCCAGCTCAACGCCGCGCTTCGCACGGGCGACTTCGGCTACCGCGCCTTCGTGCTGACGCCTACCGCTTGAGGGAAGCCGGCAGGTCGATCGCCTCGCCCAACATCTCGCGGACCTCGGGCCTGAAGCCGCCGCCCGCCTCGTGCACGATGAGCGGCGACTCCACCACCAGGGGGACCTCGCCCCCTCGCCGCGCTTCGACCAGCACGCGCGAGGCGGGCTCGTCGGCGTGGGGATGCACGTTTCGGGTGCGTGCAGGCCGCAGATCGCTCGCGGTGAGGGTCCGGAAGAGCTCGGTCGAACGCTCCATCGGGAGAATCGCGGCGAGCCGCCCACCGGGACGGACGACCCGCGCGGCGATGGCGACCCACTCGTGCAGGCGAAGCGCGATCTCGTGGTGCGCCAGGGCCCTCTCTCTGTTCGGCGACGGCGGGCTCGCCTGGAGCGTGCGATAAGGCGGATTGGTCACCACCAGATCGAACGTCCCCTCGCCCAACCTCCCGCCCAGCGCGCGTACGTCCCCCTCGAGGATCTCGAGCCGCTCGTCCCAGCCGTTCTCGGCGCGGCCGCGCACCGCCAGAGCCGCCAGCCGCGGCTGAATCTCGACGCTCACACCGGTCGCCGCCGGATCGCCCGCCAGCAGCAAGAACGAAAGCGGTCCCGTCCCGCACCCGATGTCGAGAAACCGCCCGAAGGGCGGCGCCACGAAGCCTGCCAGCAGGACCGGGTCGAGGCTCATTCGCGCGCCGCGCGCCGGCTGATACAGACGCACGCGGCCGTGCAAGAGCGCGTCCGCCGTGACTGCGTCGTCCATCATCGACCGCGCGCTACCGGGGCGCCGGGCCGTCGAGGCCGTACATCACGAGGCCGGTCGCCAGCTTGGGCTGGAAATAGGTCGACTTCTGCGGCAGCACGAAGCCTGCCTCGCAAACGGCCAGCACCTCCTCGACCTTGGTGGCGTTCATGAAGAAGGCCGCCTGCGCCTGGCCGGCGGCCACGCGCGCCATCGCCTCGGCGGTGTCGTGGGTGTAGCCGAGGTACGACTGGCTCTCCATCGCCGCGGCGTCGATCCCCAGCAGCGGCGCCAGGATCACCCCGTGCAGGACCGTGACGTCCAGCTTGCGCAGCACGGGCGGCCCCAGCGCCGAGAGATCGACGAACGACTTGAGCGTGAACCAGGTCGTCCCGGCCTGACCCGGCACGCGCGCCGCGAACACCACCCCCGCGGTCCCCTCGCGCCCCAGCCGCTCCTCGATCGCCGGCGCCGTGGCCTCGTCGCCCTCGACGATGTCGAAGGCCGCCCCCGCCCCCGCGCACAGCGCCGGGAAGTCGAAGTCGGGCAGATCGCGAATCAGCCGATGCGTCGGCAGCACCAGGAGCCCCGGATCCTCGGCGCGCGCCAGGAACATCATCGCGAAGTCGGCCGCCGCGCCCCCCGCCGCGTAGTCGAGCGCACGCAGCTCCGGACCGAGTCGCAGCAGCGTCTCGTAGCGGTGGTGACCGTCGGCGATCAGGATCTGCTTGTCGGCCAGCAGTCGCACCAGGCCGGCGATCGCCGCCGGCTCGCCCAGCCGCCAGAGTCGATGCCGGATCCCGTCGGCGGTGGTCGCATCGAGCGCCACCTGCGCCGCCGTCGCACGGTCGATGATCTCGCGCGCGGACCCCTCGGAGTCGCGGAACAGACCGAAGATGGGAGAGATCTGGGTGCGGGTCGCGCGCATCAGCTTGAGGCGATCCTCCTTGGGCCCCGCCAGTGTCTTCTCGTGCGGCAGGATGGTGCGCCGCTCGAAGGGCTCGAGGCGAACCGCGGCGAAGAATCCCCGCCGCGTGTAGATCCGACCGGCCGCCTGCGGCAGCGTGAACTGCTGCTCGTAGACGTAGAACGCCGGCTTGGCGTCGGCGCGCAGGATCCCTTGGGCCACCCAGTCGCCCAGCAGGCGCGCCGCTTCGGCATAGCGCCCATCCCCTTCGCCGAGCGGCAGCTCGATGCGCACCACGTTCTGCGGGTGCCGCGCCTCGAGCTCCGACCGCTCCGCCTCGCCGATCACGTCGTAGGGCGGCGCCAGCACGCGCGAGAGGTCGCCCACCCGCGCCGGCTCGTAGCGAATCCCCAGGAATGGAACGATGTCAGCCACGGCGCCCCGATGATTGTCTCACGATTTTCCGCGAATACGCGTACCAAGAGGGGAGCGCGATGCTGAAGACCAGCATGCCCGCGAAGCCGCAGCGCGGATCGTTCGACCCGACGCCGAAAGCGAGCAGACCCAAACCCATGAATGAAACAGCAGCGGCGATTTCGTTGGCGCGCCGCGATCCGCGGCGCTCGAGCGGAAGCGGCGGTCCAAACAGACGCGCGAGCGACGGCTCGAGGGTGGCCTGGTCGGCCGCGTCGGCCTCCAGCTTCCAGCTCACCGCGGAGCCATGGAGGCGCGCCACGGTCCCGTCGACCACCCAGCTCTCGACGCCTGACCGCGCGATCTCCACCTCGCCCAGATGGAGCGTCCCGCCCAGGACCTGAAGCTCTCGCCGACCGAGCCGCCCGTAGGCACGAATGAACGCGCGCAGGACGTACAGGTAGAAAACGCCCACTAGCGCGCCGCGCTCCAGAAGAACTGCGACCTCCGGGGGCCGTCTCAGAACCTGGCCGAAACGCCGGGGCCCCAGGCGATGGCGCGCTCCGTCTGGATCCGGGTTGGCGTGATGGCGAAGCCGGGTGGCAGGCCCAACCGCGCGCCGAGCTCGTGGTTGTACTGGTCGGCGGCGAGATAGGCGTCGATGGGACTGTACACGATGCCGCCCGTCACCAGCGCGAGCCCCAGGTAGAACTCGTTCGAGACGCCGCTGGTGTTGAGGCCGTGGCTCCCGAGCGCGATGCCGCCGATGATGAGGGACCAGGTGATGAGGGCGCCGGTGTAGTGCCCGGCGTAGACGTTTCCGAGCCCTGGCCAGAGGAGCGAGAGCAGCGCCGCGCCGGCGGGACTCTTACAATCTCGTTCGTACGCAAAGAGAGCGCGCGGGGAGATACTCTGGCCGGCAGAGGGAGGCACCTCGGCGGCGTAGTCGTAGCTGCCGGCCGGCGGCCAGTAGGTCGGTGGCGCCGCCGGCGGTGACTGCGGTGCCGTGGGCGGCGTCGGAGCGGCGCCCGTCGATGGCGGCGACGGGAGCTGCGCGTACGCCTGACTGGAGATCAACGCGATGGCGAAATAAGCAAGGAATCGCATCCCCGCACTTTACCGCCAGGGAATGAGAACCCGTTGGCGCCGAGATCACGACGCGCCCCGACACCGAGCGGCGCCCGATCAGGGCTGACAGAAGGAGGCCGAGACGACCGAATCGGCGGTGATCTTGAACGTGCAGGTCATGCCGCTCATCGCGGCGCCGGCGCCGCAGTCGAGCCCCTCGAAGTGGCTGCCGCTCAAGGTCTGCGCGGTGACGGTGACGTCCGTCCCCGGCGCGAACTGATAGAGGCAGGTCTTCTGGAAGCTCGCGGCCGTCGCCATCATCAACGTGCAGGCGCTCATGCTGTTCGGCGACGCGGTTCCGCTAGCGGTGTAGGCAGACTGGCAGCCGTCGTCGTCGATGACCAGCAGGGTGAGCGTGACCGGCTTCGTGGTCGCTCCCCCCTGACCACCGCCGCCGCTCGTTCCCGCGTGACCGCCCCCGGATCCGGTCATGCCGCCGGTGCCCTTCGCGCCGCCGCCTCCGCTGTTCTTTCCGCCGCTGCCGCCGGTACCGGTCAGACCGCCGGTTCCGCGTGCGCCGCCGGTTCCCGTCAGGCCGCCCGTTCCCGTCGCACCGCCGGTTTCGCGCAGGCCGCCGGTTCCCGTCATGCCGCTGGTCCCCCCCGCACCGGCGCGACCGCCGCTGCCCCCGGCCCCGCCCGTCCCTTGACCGCCCTCGCCCCCGGTGGTGTCCCCGGCTCCGCCCGTCCCGCCGTCGTTCGCCGAGATGGAGCCACAGCCGAGGACCAGACACACGATCAGCGAGAGGGCCCAGCGTCTCATCCGACGGACGCTATGGCGGCGCCGTCACGGCTGTCAAGAATGGCCGGGGGCGGCGAGCTCGACCGCGCCGCGGCGCAGGATCTCGACGGCGTCGCCGCGCACGCGCACCAGCGTGCTCGGCGCGCCACCGGTGGTCGCGCCCCCGTCGAGCAGATGGCAGCCGCCGCCGAGCGCCGCGGCGACAGCCGCGCCTGTGGTGGCGGGCGGCTCGCCCGCGCGGTTGGCACTGGTGGTGGTGACGGGGCCGCCGAAGCGGATCACCAGCGCCCGGGCCAGCGGGTGCGGCGACTGCCGGACCGCCACGAAGCCGTCGGAGACCAGCGCCGCAGGCAACCCCGCGCGCGCCGGCAGCGCGATCGTCAGCGCGCCCGGCCAGTGGCGCCGCATCAACTCGGCGGCAGCCGGAGGCACCTCGGCACAGAGGCGCGCCAGCATCGCGGCTCCGTCGATGAGGACCGAGATCGCCTTCTCGCCCCGACCCTTGACCGCGCGCAGGCGTTCCAGCGCCGCCTCGTCGAAGGCGTCGACCCCCAGACCGTAGAACGTCTCCGTCGGGTAAGCGACCACCTCGCCGCGCCGGAGCGCGGCGACCGCAGCCGTTATGTCGCCGTCCTCGCTCAGGCCTTCGTCTCTCGTTGAACTTCAGCGTCGCTCTCCAGGACCTTCTTGCGGCGCGAGGCCCGCTCCTCCTCGACCTTCGAGGCCAGCGCCGGGTCGGCCAGGGCGGCGATCTGCGCGGCGAGCAGCCCGGCATTCTCGGCGCCGTTGACGGCCACGGTCGCCACCGGCATGCCCGGCGGCATCTGCACCGTGGAGAGCAACGAATCGAACCCGCTCAGCGCGCCGTTGGCGATCGGCACGCCGATCACCGGGCGGGTGGTGTGCGCCGCCACGGCGCCCGCCAGGTGCGCCGCGCCGCCGGCGCCGCAGATGAAGGCCTTGACCCCCCGCCGGACGGCGTCCTTGACGAACGCCGCGGTCTCCTCGGGCGTCCGGTGCGCCGACAGCACGCGCACCTCCACCGCCAGACCCAGCTTCTGGCAGATCTTGGCCGCCGGCTTCATCGTCTCGAGATCCGACTTCGATCCCATCATCACTGCCACGTCGATCTTGTCGCTGTTGCTCATGCGTTCTTTGTCCCTCGTAGGCCGATGTCTCGGCGAAAGTGCATCCCCTCGAACTGAATCTTCTCGATGGCTCCGTAGGCGCGGGCGCGGGCGGCGGCCAGGTCGGTGCCGAACGCGGTGACGCCGAGGACGCGTCCGCCGGCGGTCACCAGCTGGCCGTCGGCCAGGCGCGTGCCGGCGTGGAACGCCCTCAGAATCGTCGCCGGCGGGCGGCAAGCCGGCGATGGCGTCGCCCAGGCGCGGCGAGGCCGGGTAGCGGGCCGCCGCCAGCACCACGCAGGTCGCCACGCCCGGACGCGCGCGCGGCGCCCCGGCCGGCAGCGCACCCGCGGCGGCGCCCGCCAGCCAGGGCAACAAATCCTCATCGAGACGCATCAAGACCGACTGCGTCTCCGGATCGCCGAAGCGGCAGTTCCACTCGATCACCATCGGGCCGCGCTCGGGCGTCAGCATGAGACCGCCGTAGAGCAGACCACGAAACGGCCGCCCGGCCGCCGCCAGCGCCCGCACCGTGGGGACGAACAGCGTCTCGACGATCCGTTGCGCCGAGGCGGCGTCGACCAGCGGCGACGGCGAGTAGGTCCCCATGCCGCCGGTGTTCGGCCCCTGATCGCCGTCGCGCACCGTCTTGTGATCCTCCGACGAAGGCAGCAGCGCCAGCCGCGTCCCGTCGCACAGCGCCATCATCGACACCTCGCGGCCGGTGAGGCGCTCCTCGATCACCACGCGCGCGCCGGCGGCGCCGAAGGCGCCCTCGCTCAGCATGTGGCGCACGGCGGCCTTGGCCTCGGCCTTGTCGCCGGCGACCACCACGCCCTTCCCTGCGGCCAGGCCGTCCGCCTTGACCACCACGTTTCCGCGCTGCGCGTCGATGAAGGCCTCGGCGGCGGAAAGATCCTCGAACACGCCGAAGGCGGCGGTCGCGACGCCAGCGTCTGACATCAGCCGCTTGGCGAAGGCCTTCGACCCCTCGATCTCCGCCGCGCCCTTCGAAGGTCCGAAGAACGACAGCCCGGCGGCCCGCATGGCGTCGCCCAGGCCGGCGCAGAGCGCCACCTCGGGACCACACACCACCAGATCGGCGCGTTCCGCCACCGCGGCGGCGGTGAGCTCGCCGATGGCATCGCCGGCGATCGGGATGCAGGTGACCTTGGGCTCGCCGGCGATCCCCGGGTTGCCGGGCGCGACCACCAGCCGCTCGCAGAGCGGGCTGGCCGCGATTTTCCAGGCCAGCGCGTGCTCGCGTCCGCCCGATCCGACTAGAAAGACACGCATGTCAGCCGCGCACGCCTAGTGCCGGAAGTGCCTCTCGCCGATCATCACCATCGCCATCCCGTGCTCGTCGGCGGCGGCGATGGATTCGGCGTCGCGCATCGAGCCGCCCGGCTGGATGACCGAGAGCGCCCCCGCCTTGGCCGCCTCGTCGACGCCGTCGCGAAAAGGGAAGTAGGCGTCGGAGGCGACCGCCGAGCCGCCGAGCGGCGCGCGCGCCTTGGAGACGGCGATCCGCACCGAGTCGACGCGCGACATCTGGCCGGCGCCGATCCCCAGCGTGCGCCCGTCGGCCGCAAACACGATGGCGTTCGACTTGACGTGCTTGCAGACGCGCCAGGCGAAGTCGAGATCGCGCAGCTCCGCGGCGGTCGGCGGCCGCTGGGAGGCGACCTTTCCGTCGGCGGCGGCGGCCGTGTCGCGGTCGCGGGTCTGGACCAGGAAGCCGCCCGCCACGCTGCGCAGCTCGACCGCGCCGGCAGCGTCGCGGCCGATCTCGGCGGCCAGCAGGCGCAGGTTCTTCTTGGCGGCCAGGAGCGCCAGCGCCTCGGGGGCGAAGGCCGGCGCGATCACGCACTCCAGGAAGGTCTCGGACAGCTCACGCGCCAGCTCCCCGTCGACGGGGCGGTTGACCGCCACGATCCCGCCGAAGGCCGAGACCGGATCGGTGTCGCGCGCGCGCCGGTAGGCCTCGGCGACGCCTGCCTGGCTGATGGCGGCGCCGCAGGGGGTGTTGTGCTTGATGATCGCCGCCGCCGGCTCGGAGAACTCGGCGCAGAGGCGCATCGCCGCGTCGAGATCGAGCAGGTTGTTGTACGACAGCTCCTTGCCCTGCAGGACCTCGGCGCGCGCCAGCGACGGCCCCGCCGCGTTGACCGCATAGAACGCCGCCTTCTGGTGGGGGTTCTCGCCGTAGCGAAGCGCGCGGGCCAGCGTCCCGGAGATCACCAGCGCCTCGGGGAAATCGGCCAGCGGCGCCTCGGGCGCCGACATCCGCCCGAGGTGCGAGGCGATCGCGCCGTCGTAGGCGGCCGTGTGGGCGAAGGCCTTCCTGGCCAGGCGAAACCGGGTCGCGGCCGAGATCTCCCCCTCGGCGTCGATCTCGGCGAGCACCGGCGCGTAATCGGCCGGATCGACGATCACCGCCACCCGCTCGTGGTTCTTGGCCGCCGAGCGGATCATCGCCGGGCCGCCGATGTCGATGTTCTCGATGATCTCGTCGAACGGCGCGCCGCGCGCCACGGTCTCGCGGAACGGGTAGAGGTTCACCACCACCAGGTCGATGGGGTCGAGACCGGCCTTCTGCATCTCGGCCCGGTGCTTGAGCGTCGGGCGCCCCAGGATCCCGCCGTGGACGCGCGGGTGCAGCGTCTTCACCCGGCCGTCGAGGATCTCGGGCGCGCCGGTGAAGTCGCTCACCTCGCGCACCGGAACCCCCGCCTCGCCGAGGGCGCGGGCCGTGCCGCCCGTCGACAGAATCTCGAGACCGGCGGTCGACAGCCGGCGGGCAAACTCCACCACGCCCGCTTTGTCCGAGACCGAGATCAGCGCCCGGGAAATCTTCGCCAGCTTCGTGCTTGCCACGAGCGGGTTTCTATCACTTCTCGCCCCAGCGAGGGCGAGCTTCCAGCGCCTTCTTGGGACCCTTTACTTGATCCTGGCGTGGCTGCCGCCCGTCATCCCGCGCGTCATCCTGCAACACCTGCCCCCTCCAGCCCCGCGCGCCGGCGCAGATCGGCGGCCTCGACCTTCGTCAGATCGCGCCAGCCCCCCATCTTCAGCCCCTCGAACGACAGCCCGCCCAGGCGCACGCGCGCGATCTTCAACACCGAATGGCGGATCAGATCGCCGGCCGCCTTCAGCGCGCGCGGCCGCGTCTCGCCGACCACCATCTCGACCCAGCTGTTCTTCTCGGTGACGGCCAGCCGCTCGACCGAGGCCGGCTTGACCGGCTTGCCTTCCCATTTCCAGCCGCGGGCCAGGCGCTCGACGTCGTTGTCGCTGATCATCCCCTGCAGCTTCACGTGGTAGGTCATCGGGACCCGCGACTTGGCCAGCGCCTGGCCGAGCGCTCCGTCGTTGGTCACCAGCACCACGCCCTCGGCGGGGAAATCGAGCGGCGCGACCACCTGCCACCCGGGCTCGGCGTCGCGCAGGTAGCGTTTCAGCGTGGGCCGCGCGCCGCTGGCGGTCAGGGTGGCCAGGCAAGCCCGGGGCTTCAACACCAGGCGGTAGACGGGCGACTCGGCGTGCACCCGGCGCCCGTCGACCTCGACGCGGTCCTTCGACGGATTGACGTTGGAGCCGAGCGTGCTCACCACCTCGCCGTTGACGCGCACCGCGCCGCTGGCGATCAGCGCCTCCGCGCGCCGGCGCGATGACACGCCGGCCTGGGCCAGGAACCTCTGCAGGCGCACGGGCTAGCCGACCGTTTCGTCGTCGGCGACGACCGTCGTCTCGGCCGGGACGACCGCGGCCTGCGCCGCCGCGGCGCTGGCGCGATCGAGCTCGCCCAGCAGCGCGTCCTCCTCGGCGGGATCCGGCTCGCGGATCGCCGCCGGTTTCGGGGGCGCCTCCGGCGCGGGCCCGGCCGGCGTGGCCGCGGCGACCTTGGCCATCTCCGCCTCGCCGAGCTCGTGGAACTCGCGCAGCGTCGGCAGCTCGCTCAGATCGCGCAGGCTGAAGGTGCGCAGGAACTCCGGCGTCGTCCCGTAGAGGATCGGACGGCCGACCTCCTCCTTCTTGCCGATCATTCGCACCAGGCTCCGGTCGAGCAACGTCTTCAAGACCGGCCCGCAGTCGACGCCACGGATCTCGTCGATCTCGGGCCGCGTGATCGGCTGCCGGTAGGCGACGATGGCCAGCGTTTCTAACAGGGCGCGCGAGAGGCGCGGGGGCTTTCCGGCCAGGATACGCGACACCCAGGCGACGTTCTCCGGGTTGGTGCGCAGGTGCCAGCCGCCCGCCGCCTGCATCACCTGCACGCCGCTCTCCTCGCGGCGCGCCCGCAGGTCGTCGATCGCAGCGGTGAGCTTGCCGCCGTCGCGCTCGCCGACGAGCCGCTTGAGCTCGGCCAGCGTGAGCGGATGATCGCTGGCGAAGAGCAGGCTCTCGATGATGCTGGCCAGGCGGCCCGGCGCCACCTCGGGCAACGGCTCGCCCTCGAGCTGCGCCGCTTCAACGTCGGTCGGTCCGGCCTCGGCGTCGGCCGGGGGGGCAACGTCACCCTCCGACCATGCCGCCTCGCTCTCCGCCCGAACGGTTTCGGCCAGCACGGTCTCCTCCTCGACGCGGCTGACCGACGCGGCGGCCAGCTCCGCCAGCTCGTCCTCGGTCCCCACGTTGGTCGGGCCGTCCCAGCTGTCGGCTGTCGGCGCCGGCCCCACCTGCGTGTCGGGCTCGGGGCCGTCGAACACATGCTCCCCCAGCGCCTCGACGACAGCGGGCGCCAGGTCGGGGCTCGTCAGATCGCTGTCGACGGGAACGCTGACCACGCCCTCGCCATTTGGTTGGGTCGTCTTCTTACGTTTGCTCATTCTTTTCCTTGAGCGGTTCTTCGAGCGGCTCTTCGGACTTCTCCTCGAGCGGCTCGTCGGGCGTTGCGCCTGACGTCTCGTCCGGCGTCTCTTCAGGTATCGCGGCAAGAATCTCTTCCAGCGTCTCGTCGGACGTTTCCTCTGACGCTTCTTCCGCGCTCACCTCTGATGAGCTCGCCGCGAGCGGTCCTTCCGACGCCGTCGCGTCTTCGCCGGGCTCGTGCTCCGGGGGACCCTGATTGGTGTCGCCGGCGGTCAGCGCCGCCTGGCGCGCGCTCTCCAGCGTCACGCCGGCCGCCTGGGTGATGAACAGCGTCTCGCCGTTGGGCGACTGCAGCACGCGCACCACCTTGAGACGCGCCAGCTCCAGGATCGCCAGCAGGGTCACCACCACCTGGTTGCGCAGCTCCACCTCGGGCAGCGACAGATCGAAGCAGGCCTCGAACTGGAACGAGCCGCTCCCCTTTTCGATGCGGTCGATGAGCTGCCCCATCCGATCGCCGATCGACACCCGATCGATCGCCACCTCGTGGGTCTTCCTGGTCCCGCCCGCCTTCTCCAGGATCCGCCCGAACGCCGCGATCAGCTTCCAGACCGACTGCTCGGCAAAAGGGGCGTCGGGCGCGTCGTTCGAGAGCGTCATCCCACGGCCGAACACGTTGCGCCCCTCGATCGGCCGCCCCCCCAGCTTCTCGGCCGCGTCCTTGTACTTCTGGTACTCGAGCAGCCGGCGGATGAGCTCTTCGCGGGGGTCGAGCACCTCCCCCTCCTCCTCGGCCCCCACCTCGAGCGGCTCGGGCGTGGGGACCAGCTCGCGCGACTTCAGATAGGCCAGCGTCGCCGCCATGACCAGATAATCCGCCGCGACGTCGAACGGCATCGATTGCATCAGGTCGAGGTACTCCAGGTACTTCTCGGTGATGAAGGCGACCGGAAGCGTGACGATGTCGATCTCGTGCGTCTTGCAGAGGTGCAGCAGCAGGTCGAGCGGCCCCTCGAACTCCGGGAGCGCGACGCGGTAAGGCGCCGGCGTCCGCGCTCACGAAGCCACGATCCGCGCAACGTGTCGGCCCAAAGCTGAACGAGGTGATAGGCCGGACGCATGACGACTCCCAGGAATCCCGAAAGGAAAAGGACGAAGAACAATACCGTACCGTAGCGCTGGAGTGTGCGGGGAATGAACAGGAGCGACTCGGGAAGAAATCCGGACAGCACAGCCGCCCCGTCGAGCGGGGGCAGCGGGATCAGATTGAAGAACATGAGTGCGATGTTGAGCGCAAGGAAATACCGGACCAGGATGTCCGCCACCGTCGGTGAGAGGTGGCCGCTCTTCCCCAGCAAGATGAAGACGATCGACACCCCCACCGCCAGGACGAGGTTCATGACCGGCCCGGCCAGCGACACGAGCATGTGGCCCACCCGGGGCGACAGCGGCCCGGTGTAGTTGCGCGGGTTGGTCTGCACCGGCTTGCCCCAGGCGATGAGCGGATACCCCCCCGGCAGGAGCGCCCCCGCCAGCGGCAGGATGATCGTCCCCAGAAGGTCGATGTGGGCCAGCGGCGAGAGCGTCACGCGCCCCTGCGTGCGCGGCAGCCGGTCGCCCAGGCGATCGGCGACGAAGGCGTGGCCGAACTCGTGCACCGACACCGAGACCACGAAGGCGATGAGCGTCAGGACCGCGCGCTGAATCTGCTCCGCCGAGAGGCCCATGCGGGGCGAGGTTAGCCGATCGACCCCGCCGATTCACGGTCTCCCGCGAAGGCGCGGAGGCGATCCTAAATCACGAGCATCGGGGCGTCGTCACCCTTTCATGCTGGCCGGGCTGGCCGCCGCGGACGCCTCGCCGGTGGCCGCCAGCAGCTGGCGACGCACCCGGTCGCTCACCAGGCGCGCGCTCTTCTCCGCCAGGGCCAGCGCCTGTTCGAAGAGCGGAATCGCCTCGTGCCGGCGCCCCGCCCGCAGCGCGGCCAGCCCCTTCCATTCGACCAGCTCGACGATGTCCTGGGGCTGGAGCGCCAGCTCGTGCCCGCGCGCGATGAGCGCGTCGAACTCGGCCGGCGATCCGGAACCGAGCGCGGTGCCGACCTGATCGAGCGCCAGCCGTTCGCTGCCGGTCAGGATCGAGTCGCTCTGGCCGGCGGCCAGCGCGGCGGCCTGCTGCGCCGTCACCTTGCGAAAGATCTCCCCGGCCGCCTCGACGTCGCCGCTCCACCACTTGAGCCGCGCCAGCTGCACCTCGCAGTTGATCGAGCGCGCCGCCATCTCCCCGAACGCCTGGGTGTACATGGCGTGGGCGCGCCGGATGTAGGGCTCGCCCTCCACCGGCTTGCCGAGCGAGAGGTAGATCTCGCCGAGATCGCGCACGCACATGCTCTCCGCCAGCGGCATCCCGAACTCGCGGCTGATCTGCACCGCGCGCTCGAGGTCGACGAGCAGGCGATCGATCTGGTCGGTCAGGAAGGAGAGCATGCTGCGGTTGATGAGCGCGTAGCAGATGCCGACGATGTCGCCGTGCTCCTCGCAGACCCGGAGGATGCGATCGCTCCAGGCCTCCGAGAGCGCGAACTGTCCCAGCGCCGCGGCCGCCGTGCTCCCCAGGGACATGCTGGTGGTGTAGGCCTCGTAGGCCTCGTCGCCGAGCGGCTCCCCCACCTCGATGGCGCGCTTGAACGCCTCCACCGCCTCGACAGGCTTGTCGCCCCGCCAGAGACCGCGCGCCTGGGACATGACCAGCCGGGCCGTCACCACCGGGGTGGCCAGCCCGGGCTCGGTCTCGAGGAGCGCGGCCGCCTCCTCGGTGGTGGCCGCTGCGCGCGGCAGGTCTCGCACGTGGTCGAGGACGATCCCCTCGTCGAGCAGCACGTCGATCTGGGCCGCCTTGGAGCCGGCTGCGCGCGCCCGTGTCAGCGCCGCGTTGTAGTCGGCGAGCGCGTCCTCGGGTCGCCCCAGCCGGTACCGCATCTGGGCGCGCCCCTGCGCCGCCGCGATCTGACCGGTTTGATCCTCCGTCGGAATGTTCTCCAGCGCGTTCTTGAAGAGCAGCTCCGCGTCCAGATAGCCATGCCGCGCGCGCGCCCGGCCCGCCAGATCCAGATAGAGCCGCCCCGCCTCGAGCTTGAGCCCGCTGCGCGCGGCGTGGAACGCCATCGGCGGCAGGCGCGCCCCGTCGGGGAGCCGATCCTGGCGGCGGTAGTAATCGTAAGCGGCGCGATGGATCGCCTCACGCTGTGGCGGCGAGACCGACTGGTAGACCGTGTCGCGCAGGAGCGCGTGGCGAAAGCCGGCCCTGCCTCCGCGATGGCGCGCGAGGATGCCGCTCTCGACCAGGCGGCGGACGCCGATCCCCGCGTCCAGCTGGGTCTCGGCCGAGACGCCGCCGCGCTCGAGCTCCTGCACCACCCCCTCAATCTCCTCGCTGCTGAACTCGGCGCCCAGGACCGAGGCCAGCCGCGCGTGCGCCATCAGATCGGGGGGCAGCGACTCCGTCTCGCGGCTGGCCAGCCACTGGACGAGCGGGAGATCGGGCAGCCGATCGAGCTCGTCGGTGGCGAGCGTCCAGCCCTGCCCCTTGCCCGACTTGCGCACCAGGCCGTCCCGCTTGAGGCCGCGCACGAGCTCGACCAGCAAGAGCGGGATCCCCTCGGTGCGCGCGGCCAGCAGCGCCAGCGCGGTGGCCGGCACGTTCTCCGCCGGCGACAGCAGCCGGCGCGCCAGATCGGCGGCCGCCCCCGGCTCCAGCGCGGGGAGCGTGATCTCGCGCCGGGCGGCGGCGCGACCGGCCCAGTCGGTGCGCCCGCGCCCGAAGCTGGGACGACCGACCACGCAGATCCAAATCGGGCAGCCCGCCTCGGCGAGCGCGGCGTATTCCAGCGCGTCGAGCGCCGTCTCGTCGACGAAGTGCGCGTCCTCCAGGACCAGCGCCAGCGCCCGGTGGCGGGCCTTGGCCCGCAACGCCTCACCGGCGGCGCGCGCGGCGGCCGAACGGATGGCGCCTGGCGCGGCGGTCAGCGCCCGCAGTTCCGGATGCTCGGGCGGGGCCCACCCCATGGTGATCGCCACGCCGGCCCAGACCTCCCTGGCCAGCTCCGCCCCGAGCCGCTCGGCCAGGAGCGCCCGGCCGAGATCCGCCGGCGCCGCGTCGGGGAGCGACAGCGTCGAACGCAAGAGCTCGCGGGTGGTCTGCTCCTCGACGCCGCCCAGGACCTCCTTGGCGCGCACGAACAGCAGCTGGAACGCCGGCACGATCTCCAGGTGCTGCACCAGCATCTGCGCCAGGTGGGTCTTGCCGTAACCTGCCGCGCCCAGCAGCGTCACGATGGTCGGCGTCGAGCCGCTCGCCGCCGCGCGCGCCGACTCGAGCAGCGTGCGCAGAAGCTCGTCGCGGCCCACCAGCGGCGCCACGCCCATCCGGGTGGTGGTCCGCTCGGCGGCCTGCGCCGCCGCCTTCTGCAACCGCGAGGTCCCCTGGCGCCCCGGCACCGGCTCGACCGGAAGATCGGGCAGCACCTCCAGCGCGGCGGGGGAGAGCAGGATCCCCTCCGGATCGGACTCGCCGGGATACTGCTCCTTCTTGGCAAACAGCGGGCTTTGATAGCGGCGCGTCCCGTCGGGCCGGGCCTGGATGGAGACCGAAGCCAGGTCGACCAGCGCCCGCTTGGCGAGCCCCCGCGCGACGATCATCTCCCCCGCGTTGGCCGCGGCCCGCGTCGGGTTGTCCCCCACCTCGTGCCCGAAGGCGAGCACGTACTGCGCGCCCGCCGCGTGCGCCAGCTGCGCCCCGACGCTGGACATCGCCTCGCGCACCGCGGCCACGCTGCTCTTGCTCTCGAAGAAGAGCAGCGCGACCGCACGCCGTTCGCGCGGGGGGGCGGCCGGCTTGGCGGCGACCTTGCCGTCCGGCTTGGCGTCGGCGGACCCGGCAGCCGGCGGCGTGGCCGCAGGCTGCGCGGCGTCGCGTCGCGCCCGCTCCGCGGCGATCCCCGCCTGCAGTGCGCGGCGAAGATCGGCGATGCTGGCCGGCCGCCGCTCGGGATCCTTGGCCAGGCAGCGCATGACGGCGTCCTCGAGCGCCACCCCGATCTCCGCCCGGCGCGACAGCGCGGGGGGGCGCCGGCTGCGGTGGTTCTGCTGCACCTCGGCCGAATTTCCCCAGAACGGCGGTGCGCCCGCCAGCATCTCGTAGAAGATCACGCCCAGCGCGTAGATGTCGCTGCGGGCGTCGATCTCGGTGCGCCCTTCGCACTGCTCGGGCGACATGTACTCGGGCGTTCCGGCCGGGGCCTCCTCCTTGGTCGACTCGACGCGATCGCCCCCGGCGCCGACGCTGCGGACCAGGCCGAAGTCGAACAGCTTCACCCCCGTTTCGTCGACGAAGAGGTTCTCCGGTTTGAGGTCGCAGTGGACGAAGTCGCGGCCGTGCGCCGTCTCGACCGCCGCCAGAATCGCCAGCGCGTCGCGCGCGAACTCGTCGAGCGACATCGTCGGCGTCTTCGACTTGGGCGAGCTCGGATCGGAGAGGGCGGCCAGTCGTTCGGCCAGGAGCGGCGCCCGGACGAACTCCATCACCACGTAGACCGAACCGTCGTCGAGGACGCCCCGCTCGTAGACCGCCGGAACGTGAGGCACACCGACGGCAGAGAGCGCGTATGCCTCACGCATCAGGCTCTCGCCGGCGGCCGCGTTGTCGGAGCGGGCGACCTTGATCGCGACGGTCTGTCCGTCGGAGATCCGCTCGGCCAGGAAGACGGCGCCGAATCCCCCCTGCCCCAGCGTGCGCCGCACGCGGAAGATCGGCAGATCGGGCGTCGGCACCACGAACGGCGTCGTGTCGTCGGGCTGCTCGGCGACGGGCGGCGGCGTCCCGTGCGCCGCGCAGACGGGGGCCGCGTCGCGCAGGCGGCGGCCGCAGGTCGGGCAGCGGATCATCGGCGACCCTCTTTTTAACCCGAACGTCACCCCTTTACCCACCTCGGCGCATGTTGTGCGAGGCTTGTCCTCTCCACGTGGCATCTTCATCGACGGGCGGAGCCCCCGGCTTGACGCCGTTGCCCATCGACGCGTCCGTTCCGGCCATCGTGAACGCGCTGGAGGCCGACGGCGCGGTGGTCGTCGAGGCGCCACCCGGCGCCGGAAAGACCACCCGCGTGCCGAGCGCGCTCCTCGACGCGCGCCTGTCCGGTGCGGGCGAGATCTGGGTCCTCGAGCCGCGGCGCCTGCCGGCGCGCCTGGCGGCCACCCGGGTGGCCGCCGAGCGCGGGGAGCGGGTCGGCGAGACCATCGGCTACAGCGTTCGCTTCGACGAGGCGGGGGGTCCCCGCACCCGGCTGAGGTTCATGACCGAAGGGCTGTTCGTGCGGCGCCTGCTCGCAGCTCCGGAGCTCCCTGGGGTTTCCGCCGTCGTGCTGGACGAGCTGCACGAGCGTCACGTGGCGACCGATCTGGCGCTCGCCTGGCTGCGCCGGCTGCGTCAAGGGGCACGCCCCGATCTGGCGGTGGTGGCCATGTCGGCGACGCTGGAGGCCGAGCCGGTGCGGGCGTTTCTGGCCGGTGGCGCCCGGCGGGCGACCACCGTGCGGAGCGAAGGGCGCCGGTTCGACGTGGCGATCGAACATCTGCCGGTGGCGCAGGCGAGCGACGACCGTCCGCTCGAACGGCGGATCGCGGCGGCGGTCCGGCAGCTTTTGCGCGAGGAGCCCGACGGCGACCTGCTGGTCTTTCTTCCGGGCGCCGGCGAGATCCGGCGCGCGCAGGCCGCGCTCGCCGAGCTGCCGCAGGCAGGCGAGCTGGCGATTCTTCCCCTGCACGGCGAGATGCCGCTCGAGGAGCAGACGCGCGCCGTGCGCCCCGCCGGGAGGCGCAAGGTGGTCCTGGCGACCAACGTGGCCGAATCGTCGGTGACCATCGACGGCGTGGTGGCGGTGGTCGACACGGGGCTGGCGCGCGTCGCCGCGCACTCGCCCTGGACGGGCCTGCCCACGCTGGCGCTGGCCAAGATCAGCCGCGCCGCGGCCGAGCAGCGGGCCGGACGCGCCGGACGCACGCGCCCCGGACGCGCGCTGCGCCTCTTCACGCAGCACGACTTCGAGCAACGCCCCGCCTACGATCCACCCGAGATCGCGCGGGTCGATCTGACGGACCTGGCGATGACGTTGTCGGCGCTCGGCCTCTCCGACGCCGACGCGCTCGACTGGCTGGAGCCGCCGCCCGCCGCCGCGTGGGGCGCGGCGCGCGAGCTTCTCCAGCGGCTGGGGGCGATCTCGGCGGCCGGCTCCCTCAGCGACGTCGGCCGGCGCATGCTCCGGTTCCCAATCCATCCCCGGCTCGCGCGGCTGGTGGTCGAGGGGGAGGCGCGCGGCGCCGGCGACGCCGCGGCGCTGGCGGCCGCGCTGATCGGCGAGCGCGACATCCGCGCCAGCGCGCGGGCCTCGTTCGGCGGTGGCGCCGGGGCGCGCCCCGATCGGGGCGCCGACGTCCTCGATCTCGTCGATCTTTACCGCGAGGCCGAGGCCGGGCGCTTTCGCCCCGACCTCCTCCGCCGGCTCGAGCTGGACGCCCGCGCGGTCGAGGAGGTGGGCCGCGTCCGGCGACAGCTCACCTCGGCGCTCGACGGCCGCCGCGCGCGCGCCGACGCGGCGACCGAAGCGCCGGCCTTGCGGCAGGCGATTCTCACCGCCTTCCCGGATCGCGTCGCGCACCGGCGCGAAGCGGGCGGCAAGACCGCCTTGCTCGCGGCGGGCGGCAGCGCAGAGCTGGGCCTCGAGCAGACGGGCGACTGGCTGGTGACCGTCGACGTGGTGGAGGATCGCAAGTCGGGGCGAAGCGGCCTTTCGGGGCGCGCGCCCGTGGTCCGTCTCAGCGCGCGCATCGAGCCCGAGTGGGTGCTCGATCTCTTCGCCGAGCGCGTCGTGGAGATCGATCGCCGCGCGTTCGACGCGCGCACCGAGCGGGTCGAGCGCACCACCGGCCTGGCGTTCGGCGCGCTGGCGCTCGACGCGCGCACGGAGCCGGCGCCTCCCGACGAAGAGACCGCGCGGCTGCTGGCGGAGGCGGCGTTGGCGCGGGGGATCGACAAGCTCCCCGGCGGCCAGGTGATTCCGGCGCTTCTGCAACGAATCACCTTCGCCCGCCAGGCTGCGCCCGAGGCGCCGCTTCCCACCCTCGGCGCTGACGCCGTGAGCGAGCTGGTGCGGCTGGCCTGCGTCGGGCGAAACAGCTTCGCCGAGCTGGCGACGCCGGGGGCCGATCTGGGGACCGCGGTCCTGGCCGCGCTCCCGCCCGAAGCGCGCCGGGCGCTCGACACGCTGGCGCCGCTGCAGATCACGCTCTCCGGCGGCCGTACGGTGCCGATCCACTACGATCCCACCAGCCCGCCCTGGATCGAATCGCGGCTGCAGGACTTCTTCGGGACGCGCGCCGCGCCGGTCATCGGCGGCGGCCGCGTGCCGCTCACGGTGCACCTGCTGGCGCCCAACGGACGGGCGGTCCAGGTGACCCGCGATCTGGCCGGCTTCTGGACGCAGCACTACCCCGCGCTCCGCCGTGAGCTCGGGCGGCGCTACCCGCGGCACGCCTGGCCAGAGGACGGAGCCACCGCGCGCCCCCCGGATCCGAATTCCCACCGACGCCGCTGAGGCCGGCTGCGCCCGCCGGATCCGGGGCCCTATCATCGTGGGGTGGACCAGCGAATCACCTGGGTGACGGGCCAGCGGGGGGACGGGCCCAGGGAGACCATTGGCGTGCTCGAGCTCGAGGCCGACGGCCGCTGCCGCGCCGTCTTCGCCGAGCGGGCCGAGGTGGACGGCCACTGCCACGTCCTGCTGGCCCGTCAGGCCTGGGGCGGGAAAACCTCACTCGGGACCCGATAGTGGAGTCTGGTGCTCGACCCTGATCACAAGGTCTCGACGAGACGCAACGGTTCCTGCGGCGACCCCATCACCAAGGCAGACATCCCGCAGATCCTGCGCGCTCTCGCCGAGCTCGATCTGCTCAAGAAGGGCACCATGATCGCCGTGGATGCAGGTGGCTCGGTCATCGTGGGGCTGAACGCCTGACTGAACAGCGTCGCCGCCAGCGGATATACTCCGGCCATGCAGCCGCGCGCTCCCGATCGGACCGAGCTGCAGCGGCGCGCCGGCGAGCAACGGCGCGCCCGCCTCGCCAAGCTGCTGGGCCCCCGCCCGGCCTTGATCGCGGCCGGCCTGCCGCGCCCGCGCAACTACGCCGCGAACCTCTACCCGTACCGCGCCAGCAGCCACTTTCTGTATCTGTTCGGCCTTCCGCTGCGGGGCGCGATTGCGGTTTACGACGGCTCCGCCTTCACCCTCTACCTGCCCGAGCCGCACCCCGATCAGGCGCTCTGGGAGGGACCGGCACCGACCTTCGAGGAGATCTCCGCGGCGACCGCTTGCCCCGTTCGCCCGCTCGCCCGTCTGGCAGCCAGCGTGCGCGGGCGCGCCGTCGCCACGCTCGCCGCGCCGGACCTGGAGACCTGCCTCGAGCAGAGCCGCCTTCTCAACCGCGAGATCCGTCCGGGCGTGATCGACGTGCTCGACGCGCCACTTTGCGACGCGATGATCGCGCTCCGCCTGCAACACGACGAGGCCGCTGTCGCTGAGCTGCGCCGCGCCGCAGACGCGACGGCCGCAGCGCATCAGGCCGGAATGGCCGCCACCCGCCCCGGGCGCACGGCGGCCGCGGTCCGCGCGGCGATGGAGGCGGCGCTCATCGCGCGCGGAATGAGCTGCGCCTACCCATCGATCGTCACGCCGCACGGCGAGATCTTGCACAGCGAGCGCTACGATCACGAGCTGCGCCAAGGCGATCTGCTGCTGGCCGACGTCGGCGCGGAGACCGAGGGTGGCTGGGCTGGCGACGTCACCCGCACCTGGCCGGTCTCCGGTCGCTTCTCCCCCACGCAGCGCGATTTTTACCAGCTGGTGCTGGAGGCGCAGCGGCGCGCGATCGCGGCGGTCGGCCCCGGCACGCGTTATCGCAACGTCCACGTCATCGCCTGCCAGACGCTGGCGTCCGGTCTGGTCGATCTCGGCGTCCTGCGCGGCGATCCGATCGCGCTGGCGGCAGACGGGGTGGTCGCGCTGCTGTTTCCGCACGGGGTCGGACATCTGCTGGGGCTCGACGTGCACGACATGGAAGACCTGGGCGATCGCGCCGGCTATGGGCCCGGACGAGAACGGTCGAAGGAGTTTGGCCTGCGTTCGCTCCGCCTCGACCGCGATCTCGTCCCCGGTATGGCCATCACCATCGAGCCCGGCCTCTACCAGGTGGAGTCAATTCTGCAGGATGCGGCGCTGACCCGGGTGGCGGGCGATCGCCTGGACCGCAACAAGCTTGCCGCCTTTGCCGACGTTCGCGGCATCCGGATCGAAGACGACGTCCTGGTGACCGAAACCGGACGAGAGGTCCTCACCGAGGCGATCCCCAAGTCGATCGCCGCGGTCGAAAGCGCAATCGGTGTGGCCCCTGGCCCCTGACGCCGCTCGCTGAAAGCGCCTTCGAGCGCTACTGATTCGGGGACGGCGCTTGCGGCACGCTCGCCGGCGGCGGGCTGGTCTCAGGCGCCATCGTGGTGGGAGCAGCCGTGTTGGGCGCAATCGTGGGGGCGCTCTGAGGAGGCTGGCCCGTCGGTTGCGACGGCTGCGCCGGCACGGTGGTCGTTTGGCCATACGAGTCGACGCCGACGACGTTCGAGCTCTGCCCGCTCGCCGGAGCCTCGGGCGCCTCGGCGGCAGCCCCGGGCGCCGCCACCGGAGCTCCAGGGGGGGCTGCCCCTTCCGGTGGTGCAGCGGCAGCGGGTGGCGTCGCCTCACCGGGCGGCGTGGCCGCTTCGGGCGCCGCGGCCGTATCAGGCGGGCTGGCCCGAACCGGGGTGGCATAGAGCGGCACCACGGTGGTGGCGGGTGCCCCAGCGGTGGACGGCGCCGCCGCCGCCGGATTGACTGGCTCCGCCGTCAAGGGCGCCGCTGCCGGAGTCTCCGAGGCTGGCGCGGCCAGTGGGGTCGACGTCACCGGGGCGGCAAACGGCGTCGCGGTTGCCGGCGCAGCAAACGGCGTCGCGGTCACCGGGGCAGCCGTCGAAGAGCTGGCGCTGGTCGGCGGCGCAGCGGGCCCCGGCGCGAAGGGAGGTGTCGCCGTCGAGGGGACGGGGATGGCCGGCGGTCTGGCGGCCGCCAGGGGAAGTTGCGCGGTCATGACCTGAGCGCTCCCGGGAGGCGCGGCGACCGTGGTGCCATCGGTGGTCGGCACCTCGGCCACCTGGGGCTTCGCGACCGCCTGCTTCGCCGCCTCGCGCTTGCGCGCCGCTGTCGCTTGCACGCTCCTTGGATTGAACGGCGGCGGATCCGTCGCCTTTCTCACATAGTCTGCAGCGGCCGTCGATTCATCTGGACCGCTCGGTGTGGGGAGTGCCGAGATCGAATCTGGCCCTTCAGCCTGTGCCTGCGCGGTGGCGGCGAAGGAAGAGAAGATCGCGATCCCGCAAACCGCGCCCAAGAAAATCGCTGATCGCAGCCACATACGAACCGCACGTCCGAGCATCTGATCTCCCTCCCCTGACTTTCTAGATCGCTTGAGTTGACTGTCGCTTCGTCTCGCTTGTTCGCCCTCCAATGAATTTAGGCTCTGAGAAGCACAGGGTGAGTCCCTTGCGGCTTCCGGGGCCGTTGCCAGATTCCAGGAGGTACCTGTGGAGAAGTTGCAACCGCAGAAGCTGCCCGGGCTCATCCGCGATCTGCGCGCCGAGCTGCGGCGCCCCGACCGGGGGCCGCGCGCGCAGCTCTACGAGCTGGCGCGGCGGCGGATCGAGGCGCCGCACGAAATTCTCGACTGGGCCAAGCGTGACCGCCGCTGGTCGTTCACGTTGGCCGAGATCATGACGGGAACGTTGTCGCGTCCGCGCGATCTGGCAACTGGGTTGGTGGTGGCGATCGCCGATGAGCTCGAAGAAGAGCGCGAGATGCTCGACGATGACGATCTGGAAACATGGAGAACGGCGCCGATCGAGTAACGTTTGCGTCAAGCAAGCAGTTTTTTTGCGCCGCGCGCGAGGTGGTTTTATATGATCGAGTTCATGAAGATCACCGGGCGGAAGACAGTCAAAGGGGAGAAGACCTCGGCACCCAAGGCCGTGAAGGCGGGGACGGGGAAAACGAAGACCTCGAACGCGGCCAAGCCAGCAATGGCAGTTGCGCCGACGTACGAGGAGATCGCCAAGCGCTCATACGAGATCTATCTCGAGCGTGGCGGCGAGCACGGCCACGCCGAGGAAGACTGGGCGCGCGCCGAAGCCGAGCTGCTCGGCAGCTGACCACCAGCAGCCAGGTCGTCCTGACGGTTGGCCGCTGGCCCGCGTCAGGTCAACCTCAGCCGAAGCGGCTGAGGACGAGGCACGCGTTGGTGCCGCCGAAGCCGAAGCTGTTCGAGAGCACGTGCTGGACCCGCGCCTCGCGCGCGGTGTTCGGCACGTAGTCGAGGTCGCAGGCCGGATCGGGCGTCGTGTAGTTGATGGTCGGCGGGATCACCCCGCGCGACAGCACCAGCGCGCAGATGGCGCTCTCGACGCCGCCGGCCGCCCCCAGCATGTGTCCGGTCATCGACTTGGTCGAGCTGACCATGAGCTTGCCGGCGTGGTCACCGAACACCTTCTTGATGGCCAGCGTCTCGGTGGCGTCGTTGATCTCCGTCGACGTCCCGTGCGCGTTGATGTAGCCGATGTCCGCCGGCGAGAGCTTGGCGTCCTTGAGCGCTAGGCGCATGCAGCGCTGGGCGCCCTCCCCGCCGGGCGCCGGCGAGGTGATGTGGTGCGCGTCGGCGTTGGCGGCGTAGCCGCTCACCTCGGCGTAGATCTTGGCCCCGCGCGCCCTGGCGTGCTCCATCTCCTCGAGGACCAGGACGCCGGCCCCCTCGGCGATCACGAACCCGTCGCGATCCTTGTCGAACGGGCGCGAGGCCTCCTGCGGCGCCTCGTTGTGGGTGGACAGCGCGCGCATCGCATTGAAGCCCCCCACCCCGAGCGGGGTGATGGTCGCCTCGGTGCCGCCGCAGATCATGGCGTCGGCGTCGCCCCGCTCGATCACCCGGGCGGCGTCGCCGATGGCGTGTGTCCCGGTCGAGCAGGCCGAGACCTGCGAAAGGTTCGGCCCCTTGGCGCCGAACTTGATCGACAGGTTCCCGGAGGCCAGGTTGACGATGATCATCGGCACGAAGAATGGCGAGAAGCCGTGCCGCGGCCCTTTCTCCCAGAGCGTCTTGCAGGTCGCCTCGATGGTGGTCACCCCGCCCAGCCCCGCGCCGACGAAGCAGCCGACCCGCTCGGCGAACTCGCCCGAGATCTCCAGGCCGGAGTCGGCGACCGCCAGCGACCCGGCCGCCACCGCGTAGCGGACAAAGGGATCGAGGGTCTTCGCCTCTCGCGCCGTCATCCAGCGCAAAGGGTCGAAGTCCTTCACTTCGCCCGCGAAGTGCGTGGCAAAGGCGGTGTGATCGAATTTCGTGATGGGGCCAATGCCGGACTTCCCGGCCAGCAGCCCCTGCCACGTCTCTTCGGTGCCGACGGCGATCGGCGTGACGAGCCCGATTCCGGTGACGACGACCCTGCGTGCCATTTAGCGTCCTTTTTCCTGTCTTCGGCGCGCCTCGACGGCGCGCAGCACCACCGCTCGCCGCGTCTTGCTCGCTTACTTGGCGTGCGACTTGATGTAGTTGATGGCGTCCCCGACGGTCTTGATCTTCTCGGTGTCCTCGTCCGGGATCTCGAGCTTGAACTGCTCCTCGAGCGCCAGCACCAGCTCGACGACCGCCAGCGAGTCCGCCTTGAGGTCCTCGGCGAAGGAAGCCTCGGGCTTGATCTTGTCGGGCGCCACCTCGAGCTGCTCGATGATGATCTTCTTGACCCTCTCTGCGATGTCGTCTGCCATGTTGTTTCTTATCCTCTCGATGACGTGTTTCTGGTTCGCAATCCGGATTCGCAAACCCGGTTTCGGAAAGGCGCGTACCTTACATTAAAAGTCCGCCGTTGACCCGTAAGACTTGCCCCGTGACATAGGCTGCGCCGGGGCCCGCCAGATAGGCGACGGCGGCCGCCACGTCGTCGGGTGTCCCCACGCGTCCAAGCGGAATCGTCTTCATGAGCTCCTCGCGGCGCGCGGGGGGCAGCTCGCTGGCGGTCATGTCGGTTTCGATGTAGCCGGGCGAGACCGCGTTGCAAGTGACGCCGCGCGAGGCGTACTCCTTGGCCAGCGTCTTCGTCAACCCGATGACCCCGGCCTTGGCGGCGACGTAGGGCGCCTGACCAGCCGAGCCCCCCTCCCCCGTGATCGACGTGATGTTGATGATGCGGCCCGCCTCGCGCGCCTTCATCAGCGCGCGCAGCGCCGCCCGGCAGCAGTGATAGGTGCCGCTCAGATTCACGTCGAGTGACCGCTTCCAGTCGGCGTCCTTGCCCCCGAGCACCAGCCCGTTGACGGCGATGCCGGCGTTGTTGACCAGGATGTGCAGCGCCCCCTCGGCGGCGATGAGCTCCTTGAAGGCGGCGTCGACCGCGGCAGAGTCGGCCACGTCGAATCGCTTGGCGGCCGCCGTCCCACCGGCGGCGACGACGGCGGCCACGGCCTCCGCGGCGGCCGTCTCGTTGGACGTGTAGTTGACGATGACCTTGGCGCCTGCGCGCCCCAGCGCGACGGCGATGGCGCGCCCGATCCCGCGAGATCCGCCGGTGACGACCGCGATCTTCCCCTCGAGCTCACGCATTTGCACGATCCTCCCCCGCATCGGCCGCCAGTGCCAGGACAGCGTCTGGATCGCCCGCCGATGCCGTCGTGATGGCCGGCGCGATCCGCCGGACGAGCCCCGCCAGGACGTTCCCTGCGCCGACCTCGATGGCGCGCGTCACGCCCATCGACGAGAGGCGCTCGATTGACTCTTCCCAGCGCACCGGCGCCGTCACCTGGCGGATGAGGAGCTCGCGCACGCGCGTCGGGTCCTGGTTGGGCGCCGCCTCGACGTTGGTCACCACCGGCACCTCGGAGGGAGCGATCTCGACGCGCGCCAGCTCGGCCGCCAACCTGTCGGCGGCCGGCTGCATGAGCGCGCAATGAAACGGGGCGCTCACCGCGAGCGGGACGGCGCGCTTGGCGCCGCGGGCCTTGGCGCCGGCACAGGCCCGCTCGACCGCCGCCTTGTGACCGGCGATCACCACCTGGCCGCCTCCGTTCAGGTTGGCGGGGCTCACCACCTCGGCGCCAGCCGCCTCGCGGCAGGCGGCGGCCACCTCCTCGGCGCCGAGCCCCAGGATGGCGGCCATGGCGCCGACCCCGGGCGGAACGGCCTCTTGCATGAACTTCCCGCGCAGGTGAACCAGCCGAACCGCGTCGGCGAACCGCAACGCCCCCGTGGCCACCAGCGCGCTGTACTCGCCGAGCGAGTGCCCCGCCACGGCGATCGGAGCCACCGCCGTGTGAGCGCGAAGGAATCCCAGCGCCGCGATGCTGACGGTCAAGATTGCCGGCTGCGCGTTGGCGGTCGAGGTGAGCTCCGCCTCCGGCCCTTCGAAGCAGATCTTGGAGAGCGCGTAGCCGAGCACGGCATCGGCCTCCGCGAAGAGGGCCCGCGCCCCCGCGTCCGCGTCGTGGAGCGCGCGGCCCATCCCGACCTTCTGGGAGCCCTGGCCGGGGAAAAGCAGCGCGGTCGCCGGCGACGAGGCCGCCTTCACCACCGGACCGCCGCCGAGGCCCAGGCGAGACCGCCGCCCAGCGCCGCGAAGATCAGCAGATCGTTCGGCTTGAGCTTCCCCTGCTCGATCGCCTCGTCGAGCGCCGTCGGCACCGAGGCCGAGGAGGTGTTGCCGTACCGATCCACGTTGGTGAAGAAGCGGGACATCGGGATCCCCACCCGGTCGGAGACCCCCTCGAGGATCCGGAGGTTCGCCTGGTGCGCGATCACCCAGGCGACGTCGTCGGGCGAGTAGCCATTGGCCTCCAGCGCCGTGCGCGCGCAGGCCGCCATGTTGCGCACGGCGTGCTTGTAGACCTCGCGCCCGTTCATCTGGACGTACTGGCGCTTGGCGGCGACGGCCTCCGGGGTCACGGGCTCGCGGCTGCCGCCGACCGGCTGCCACAAGATCTCGGCCTGGCTGCCGTCGGCGAAGAGGTGCGTCGAGAGGAGCCGCCCGGCGCTGGTGTCGTCACCCGCCGTCATCAGGACAGCGCCGGCGGCGTCGCCGAAGAGCACGCAGGTCGAGCGATCGGTCCAGTCGACAATGCGGGAGAGCACCTCGACCCCGATCACCAGCACGTTCTTGAACTGCCCGATGCGGATGAAGGCGTCGGCGATCGACATCCCGTAGAGAAAACCGGCGCAGGCCGCCGAGAGATCGAAGGCGCAGCTGCCGGAGGGCGCGCCCAGCTTCTTCTGCACGAAGGTGGCGGTGGCCGGAAAGGGGCAGTCGCCGGTGACGGTCCCCACGATGATGCAGTCGACGGCCGAGGGATCGACGCCCGCCTTGCGGCAGGCCTGCCGCCCCGCCTCGGCCGCCAGATCGCTGGCCGCCTGCGAGGGATCCAGGATGTGGCGCTCGCGGATGCCGGTGCGCTCGACGATCCAGGCGTCAGAGGTGTCGACCATGCGCGATAGGTCGTCGTTGGTCAGGATCTTGGGGGGAACCGCCCGACCGGTCCCCACGATGCGGCTGCGGATCACGAGATGGCCTCCGCGCCCGGCGGCGAAGCGGCGGCCGCCTCCGCCAGAAAGGCGTGGCGCGCGACCGCGGCCGACAGCTCCTTGCCAAGACCGATCTGCGCGAAGCGATCGGCAACATAGACGGCGTTTTGCATGGCGGTCGCGTTCGAGCCTCCGTGACAGATGAGCGCGATCCCGTCGACGCCGAGGAGCGGCGCGCCGCCATGTTCGGCGTAGTCGGTCCGCTTGCGGAGCCGCTTGAGCGCCCCGGTCATCAACGCCGCGCCGATCTTGGCCAGGACGCCGGAGCGCGAAACCTCTTCCTTGACGATCCCCAGCATCGTCTCCGCGGCACCCTCCACGCACTTGAGCAAGACGTTGCCGGTGAACCCATCGGTCACCACCACGTCGACCTGCCCCTCGAAGATGTCGCGCCCCTCGACGTAGCCGACGTAGCTGAAGTCGGGGTTGCTGGCCGGGATGCGCGCCAGGATCTGATGCGCTTCGCGGGTCAGCGGCGTCCCCTTGTGCTCTTCGGAGCCGTTCGAGAGGAGACCCACCTTGGGGCGTGTCTTGCCGTGCAAGAGCCGCGCGTAGACCGATCCCAGGACCCCGAACTGGGCCAGCACCGCCGGCTTGGGATCGACGTTGGCCCCCATGTCGAGGAGAGCGCACTCGCCGGCCCGCGTGGGGAAGGTGGTCACGATCGCCGGCCGCTCCACCCCGGGCAGCCGTCCCAGCACGAACAGGCCACAGGCCATCATCGCGCCTGAATTGCCGGCCGAGACGACCGCGTCGGCCTCGCCGGACTTCACCAGATCGAAGCAGACCCGCATCGACGACTTCTTCTTCTGCTTCACCGCCATCGACGGCGGATCGTGCATGGTGATCACGTCGGGCGCGTGGCGCACGACGATGCGCGCCGCCTCGGCGCCGAGCCCCTTCAGCTCGGCCCGCAGGCGCGCCTCGTCACCGACCAGGACGACGTCGATTCCGCGCGCGCGCACGGCGGCCACGACGCCCTCGACCTCGACACGAGGTGCGGCGTCGGACCCCATGGCGTCGACGGCAATGCGCGGCATGTTCGCGGCCCTATAGAATGTGGCCGCTCGCTCCCAGACTCACGCCTGCTCTTCTTCCTTCGGCGCGATCACCAGCCGGTCGCGGTAGTAGCCGCAACCCGCGCACATCCGGTGGGTGCGCTTCGGTTCGCCGCAACGCGGGCAGGGAACGAAGTTCGGCACCGGCTTCTTCATCACCTGCGCGCGCCGGATCGCGGAGCGGGATTTGGACTGTCTTCTCTTCGGAACGGCCATGGGTCGAAACCTTTCTTAATGTGCCTACTGGGAGTTGGAAAGTTTCAGCTTGCCGAGCGCGGCGAACGTGCCCCCCGCCGCGACGTCGGTCTTGCAGGCGCAAGCGGTGAGGTTGCGGTTGCCGCCGCAAACGGTGCAGAGCCCGCGACAAGCTTCCTTGCACAGCGGATTGATGGGCAGGGCCAGCAGGATCTCGTCGCGAATTTCGTCGCCCACGTCGATCTCGTTGCCCAAAAAAGCAATCACGTCGGGGTCCTCGTCGTCCCCCGTCTTGTTGGCCTCGGCCGAAACGAAGGTGACCACCAGCGGCACGTTGAGGCCGACCTGGGCCGGCTCCAGGCAGCGGGCACAGGTCGTCTCGATCTGTCCCTGCAGGCTGGCGCGCAGCAGGTAGTCCTCACCCATTTTTTCGAGCCGGCCGCGCAGGGCCAAGCCCTTCGGTCCTGGGTGGGCATCCAGATCGGGGCACGCGGCGGCCATCCAATCGGATGTCACCGGCACGCTCAGCGGAAGCCCTTCAGCTCCGATCTCGTTGATTTTAAACCGCATTTTGAGCGACACGTCACCCGGAGGTGGGTCGAAAAGGTGAGTTACTATAGGAAGGAGGCCCCCGGAGTCAAGCCGAGCGGCTTGGCGCAAGGCAGCAACCCCCAGACTTCAGCTCGCTTCTTCCGCTTGCTCCGGGACCTTACTTGGAGGCAGCCCCCGCGGCGGCGCCCCCGCCGACCAGCAACAGCGACTTCAGAATCCTCGTCGTTGAAGCGGAGTTGCAGGCCCAGGAACCAGTCAAAGCCGCCGCCGGTCCCGGCTTCGCCGCGGTGGTAGTTGAGGAGATCGTCCGCGCCGGCCACCGCGTAGAAGGTCTTGTTCCAGAGCTCCCCGGCGACGGCCACCTTGACGCGAGGATTCTGGCCCACCGTCGACTGGGCGAAGCCGAAGACGTCGGCGGACAGCTCGAGCTTGTCGTCGAACAGGTAGAGATCGCCGCCCACGCCGCCGGTCGACTCCTTGATCCCGAAGCGCCCCGCGACCGTCGCCCCTCCGAAGCTGATCCGCTTGCCGAACATCAACGAGAACCGCAGGGCGTCGGAGGTGGTGGTGGTGATGTCACTGACGAAGCCATTCGTCGAGCTGTGCGACGCGGTGAGAACCGTGTTCGAGTAGCCGCGCGGATCCTCGATGAGCTCGATCAGGTAGAACTTGTCTGGCCGGGGCATGATCTGCACCGACAGATAGTTCTTCAGCGTGTTGGAGAGGATGTTGTACTCGGTGCGCAGCCCGACGATGGTCTGCAGCTTGGTGACGCTGCGGATGAAGCCGCTGGCGTTCTCGGTGATGTCCTCGACGTTGCGCGCGATGGTGTCGTCGTTGAGGATGTGTCCGACCGTCCCGTCGCCCTTGTCGATTCGTTCGGTGATCGCCTCGATGTTCTTCATCGACTTGTCGAGGTTGTCGAGCGTGTTCTGAAGCCGATCGATCGAGCCTTGCATCTTGTTTCCGGTCCCCGCGATTTGCCCCTGCGTGGTCCCCACCAGCGACTTGATCGAATCGGTGATGTCGCGGACGTTCTTGATCGACGCCTTGACGTCGCCCGCCTCGGTCGAGGTCACCCCCTCGACGTTGGCGGCGATGGTGTCGACCCGCTCCAGGAGGCGCCCCAGCGTGTCGGCGTTGCTCTCGATCAGCTTGTTGATGTTGTCGGCGATGTCGGTGATGGTCCCCGAGGTCAGCTTGCGGACGTCCGCCAGGATGTCGTGCAGGATCGGCAGCAGCGTGCCGACATCGTCCATGATGTCGCCCATCGCCGTCGGCTCGCGGATGTTCTTGATCTGGTCACCATCCACCAGGACCCGCATCTTCTGCTTCTGCCCGTTGACCAGGCCGTAGGGCGACCCGGGATCGACCTCCAAGAAATATTCGCCCAGCAGCGAGGCCGACTTCTTGGAGACCAGGGCGTTCTCATAGAGCGTGATGCCCGGGAGCATCTTGATGGTGATCTTGGCCTTGGCCGTCTCGGGATCGAGCTTGCGCTCGCCGATCTCGCCGACCGAGATGCCGGCGGTCTGCACCCGCGACTTCTCGAACAGCCCCGAGGCGTCGCGAAACAGCCCCCAGACGGCGATGCCGCGCGAGCCGGAGTTGTGCTCGGAGGTCGAGCGCACCAGGATGTAGCTGAGGACGCCCACGATCAACACCAAGAGGCCGACCGTCACCGACGCCCAGCTGCGCCTCACGCGTGCGCTCCCGATCCGGGCGTGCCGGGCGTGCTGGGCGCAACCAGCCCCGAGGTCTCCACGAACTCGCGCAGCTCCGGCTGCTGGCTCACCAGCACCTCGGCGGGCGTGCCGCTCACGATGATCTTGCCGCCGGCCAGCATGGAGATGCGATCGCCGATCCGGAAGGTGGAGGCCATGTCGTGCGAGATCACCACCGAGGTGACGCCGAACTCGTCGGCGGTGCGGCGGATCATCTCGTCGACGTTCTTGGTGGCCACCGGATCGAGCCCGGTCGTCGGCTCGTCGTAGAGCAGGATCTCCGGGCGGTCGATGAGGGCGCGCGCCAGACCGACCCGCTTGCGCTGGCCACCCGACAGCTCGGGCGGAAACTTCTGTTCGATGCCTCCCACGTTCTCCAGATCGAGCCGCTTCAACAGGTCGCGCACCCGCTCCATCACCTCCGCGCGCGGAAGGTTGTAGCGCTCGAGCAGCGGGAAGGCGATGTTCTCCACGACATTCATCGAATCGAACAGCGCCGCGTACTGGAACACCATCCCGTACTTCCGCCGCAGCGTCCTCATTTCCTGATCGCCGAACGGCACCACGTCGACGCCGTCGACCCAGATCTGGCCGGCGTCGGGCTTGAGCAGCCCCATGAGGTGCTTCATCAGCACCGACTTCCCCTGCCCCGAGCCGCCGATGATGATGTTGGTGCGGCCGCGCTCGATGTCGAGATCGACGCCGCGGAGCACGTGCTGCGGCGGGAAGCTCTTGTGCAGCCCGCGGACGCGAATCTGCCAGCGCTCATCGCGCCGGGCGAACTCGCCCCCGCCCGCGGACGGATCGACGACGGCCGGAACAGTGGCGTGCTGCGCGTTCACGATTGATAGGGCCAAAGGATGTGGAAGATATCGATCAAGAAATAATCGGACACCAGAACCGAGACCGAGCCTGCAACCACTGCCCTCGTCGTTGCAAGCCCCACTTCCTTGGCGCCGCCCCGGACATTGAACCCCTGGAAGCAGGCCGCCACCGAGAGCGTCACGCCGAAGACCGCCGCCTTGGTGGCGCCGATGATGTAGTCCTTGGGGTCGGTCCAGTACTTGAATTGCTCCAGGAACTGGCCGAGATCGATGTGCTCCAGGAAGATCGAATAGAGATAGGCGCCGATGAGGCCCACGATGTTGAACACCATCGTCATGATCGGCATCATGAAAACCGAAGCGACGATCCGGGGCGTGACCAGGTATTGAACCGGATCGACCGCGAAGGTGGTGAGCGCGTCGATCTGCTCGGTGATCCGCATCGACCCCAGCTCGGTCGCCATCCCCGAGCCGGCGCGGGCAGTGATCATGAGCGCCGTGAAGACTGGCGCCAGCTCCTGGGCCAGCGACAGACCGACGGTGGCCCCCACGAAGCGTTCCTGGTTGAAAATGCGCAGCGCGCTGATCGCCTGCTGGGCCGAGACGGCGCCCGAGAAGAACCCCACCAGGCAGATGATGGGGAGCGACCCCACCCCGACGAACTGCATCTGGTCGAGGAACAGCTTCAGCCGGAAGGGCTTCCGGAAGAGGCCGGCCATCGCGTTCCCGAGCAAGAGCGTGTGGTCCCCGAAGTAGGTCAGGATCGACCGCAGCGGGGCGTACGCCGCCTCCAGCAGCGCGGCGCCGACGCCCGGCTGGGCCGCCGCCCCTCCGTCGGGGGGATCGACCGTCGACGCCGCGCTCATCGCGCGCCCGTCGGGGCACCGCAGATGATCGCAGCGTCACGAAGAACGCGCGGCACCCGTTTCGAGATCCCGCAGAGGATCTCGTAACTGACCGTTCCCGCCCAGCGCGCCAGGTGGTCGACCGTGATCTCCTCGGCGCCGTCGCGGCCGATCAGCGTCACTGGCCCCTCCAGCGCCGAGGCGGGCAGATCGGTCACGTCGATCATCATCATGTCCATACATACCGCGCCCACGATCGGAACGCGCTGCCCGGCGAGCAACACCTCGGCGCCGCGGACGTGGCGCGGGTAACCGTCGGCGTAACCGACCGGCAGCGTCGCCACCCGAGACGGGCGCGCCGCGCGCCAGAGCGCGCCGTAGCTGACCCCGACCCCGACCGCGACGTCGCGCACCGCCATGACGCGCGTGCGCAAGGCCAGCGCCCCCTCCAGCCCCGGCAGGGCCACGCGCTCGGAGGGCATCGCGCCGTACAGCGCCAGCCCGGGCCTGACCGCATCGAGGCGCGCCAGCGGGAAGCGAACCGCCGCCGCGCTGTTGGCGGCGTGGTTGACGAGACCCTGGAAGCCGAGCTGCGCGGCCCGCTCCAGCCCCTTGCCGAACTGGGCCAGCGCCGCCTCGGTGCTGCCGGCGTCGGCCAGATCGGCCGAGCCAAAGTGGGTGCAGATCCCCGCCAGGCGCAGGGCCGGGAGCTCGGCCAGGCGCGCCAGCATCGCCTCGAGATCGGCCGGAGCGATCCCCAGGCGGCTCATTCCGGTGTCGATCTTGACGTGCACGTCGGCCCGACGCCCCCGGCGCGCGGCGGCCGCGGCGAACTTCTCGAGCTCCCCGCGATCGTAGACGACGGGCGTCAAGCGCTCGGCCAGGACTTCGTCTTGATGACGGTTGTAGTAGGCGCCGAGCACGAGGATGGGGGCGCGGATCCCTGCCGCGCGCAGTTCCAGACCCTCTTCGACCAGAGAGACCGCCAGGGCGTTGCACAGCGGCTCGAGCGCACGCGCCACCGGTACGGCGCCGTGCCCGTAGGCGTCAGCCTTGACGACGCCGAACAGGCGGACCCCCGGCCCGACGAGCTGCCGCAGACGCGCCTGATTCCGCTGCACGGCACCGAGATCGATCTCGGCGACCGTGGGACGAATGGAGGTGCGAATGTCGACTTCGGCGAACGGGACGCGTATCCCTTCCGCCGCAGCCCCACCGACTTTGGGTTGGCTGGCCAATCCCTGCAAAGTTTCACCCGCGCTCGACGCAGCGTCAATTCTTGCCGTGCGTTTCGAAGCTCGGCCACACGCCGAGCGCGACCGCGCCCCTCAGGCGGCGGTTTCGACGAGCCGCCTGCTCACCAGCAGGGAGCGTCCGCGCGGCGTGAGCAGTCCTTGACGGACCAGCTCCGAGACGGTGCGCGAAACCGTCTCCCGACAGGCGCCGATCTGATTGGCCAGCTCCTGCTGGGTCGGTCGGTTGCGGATCAGCAAGCCCTCCGGCCCAGCCGTCCCATCCTGGCGGCCGATGGCGACCAGGCGCGAGACGACGCGTTCCTGCACGCCGGCCAGCGCCAGCCCGGTCGCCAGCTGCTTCGACCGCTCGAGCCGGGCCACCAGGTCAGCCCCCAGCGCCAGCGCCATCTCGGGCGTCGCCCGCAGACAGGCCAGAAAGGGCTCGCGGGGGATGATGAGGAGCGTCGAGGCCTCGACCGCCTCCCAGTCGTGTGCGAGCGGCGTCTCCGGCGCCAGCGCCCCATCGGCGATCAAGTCACCTGCGCGAAAGATCTCCATGGAGATCTCCCGGCCGTTGACGGCGCGGCAGACCGCGCGAACCTTCCCCCGCACCACGGCGACGGCGACGTCGAGCCGCCCTCCTTGAGGTGCGATGTTCGCGCCCCGTCCGACCGCCCGCAGGGTGGCGTCCCGCGCGAGAAGTCGGAGCGCCTCCGCCGGTGCCCGCTCGAGCTGCGGGCAGGCCTTGAGCGCCTCCATGATGGGTGCGTCGGCCGGGACGGCCGGCCTCATCAATTTGCCGAACGAATCGAAATCGAGTGTTGCTGGTGCGATGGCCATGCGCGCCTCCTTAGGCTTGGCCGCATCTCCATCGCAACGGCGGTGCCAACGCCACAGGCGCGAAACCACTAGGGATTTTTCGAAAGCGCCCGGGCCGGCTCGGTGTGACGTGGCGCGCACGCCACACCGGCCGTGAAAAATCCGGGCCCTCGAAGCCCCCCTGGGCGTCCATCGAGCCCCCGGGGCGCCCGATCAGGCGGCCTTCTTGGCGACCTTCCCCTTCGCCTTCCCCTTGGCCTTCTCGGCGCGGCGCTGCTCCCGGTACTTCTTGATGTCGGCTTTCGGCAGATCCTTGTGCTTGGAGCAGACCATCCCGAACACCGGGGCGGCGCGGTTGGAGCAGCCAGGCACGGGACAGAGCTGAATCGGTCCCTTGCGCCGCTTGCGACCACTGCCGGCGAGCTTGCCGGCGCCACGCGCCAATCCGGCCGGCGCCTGACCGCCGAACGCGGTCAGCACGGCATCGCGCGCGCGAGAGACGGTGTCCTGCTCGATCAATGAAGCCAATCTATCGACGAACTGTTCTACGAGGTCCTGAATATCGGTCGTTCTAGCCATTTTTTCTCCCCCTGGTTGCGCGCGCAGACTAGCTGTGAACGATCGTCGATGCAAAGGTAAAAGCCTTGATTCGCCGTCGATCCGTGTCAAAAGGAGACGGTGAGTCGCTTCTTTACGTTCATTGCCATCGCGCTCGGCTTGCTCGCCGGCATTCATTACTATTTGTGGGCCCGTCTGATACGCGATCCACGCTGGGGAGCGCCCTGGCTCACCGTCGGTGGCACGCTTCTCTCGTTGCTCGCAGCGAGCGTCCCCCTCACTTTGATTCTCGGGCGGGGACAGGGCCATTTCCGCCGTGGATTCGTTTGGGGAGGTTACGTCTGGCTCGGTGTCATGTTTCTGTTGTTCACGGTCGTCGTTTCGAGCGACCTGTTGCGCCTTTTGGCGGCGATCGCACGGCGCGTCGCAGTGGCGCAACCGCTCGATCCCCAGCGCCGCACGCTCCTGGCCCGGCTGACCGCCGGCGCAACCGGGGTTCTGGTCACCGGTCTGGCGGCAGCAGCGCTCCGATCGGTGGCCAAACCGGTGGAGGTGCGACGGGTGAGCGTCCGGCTCGACCGGCTGCCGCGCGCCCAGGATGGATTTCGAATCGTTCAACTCACCGACATCCACGTGGGGCCGACCATTGGCCGAGCCTTCGTGGAACAGATCGTCGAACACGCCAACGCGCTGGCGCCCGACCTCGTCGCCATCACCGGAGATCTGGTCGACGGGACGGTCGGACAGTTGGCCGCGGCCGTCGAGCCGTTGACGAGGCTACGGGCTCCGCACGGCGTGTATTTCGTGACCGGCAATCACGAATACTTCTCTGGCGCGGAAGACTGGTTGAACGAGCTCAATCGACTCGGTATTCGCGTATTGCGCAACGAGCGGGTGCGCATTGACAATGGACCCGTCGGGTTCGATCTGGCCGGGGTCGACGATCGCTCCGCGGTTCATTACGGTGGGCTCTCCCCCCAGGCGGCGCTCGGGCGCGCCCTTCTCGATCGCGATCCCGGTCGCGAGCTGGTCTTGCTGGCGCACCAGCCCCGGACGCTCCTCGACGCCGAGCCCTTCGGGATCGGGCTCCAGCTCTCCGGTCACACCCACGGCGGCCAGATGTGGCCGTTCAACTTCGTGGTCGGACTGCAGCAGCCGTTCGTGGCGGGGCTTCATCGCCGCGGAAGCTCGCAGATCTACGTCAGCCGCGGCACCGGCTACTGGGGACCTCCCATGCGCCTCGGCGCGCCGGCAGAGATCACCGAGATTCGACTGGAGAGCGGGCGGGTCGAAACGGCGCTCGGCTGATCAGCTGGCGAACCACCGGGCGGGGGATCCAGCCGGGCCTCCTGCGATCCCATCCGTCCCATCCGTCCCATTCGTCCCATCCGTCCCATCCGTCCAACGACCGGGAGGTCGGCGATGGACAGAGGCACGGTCCGATTGGTACCCCCGCGCACGAAACCGATGACGACCCGCGCCCCGACCTCCTGCTCGGCGATGAGCTCGACCAGATCGGCCGGTGTCGGCACCTCGTGGTCGTTGATCGAGGTGATGACGTCTCCCCGCCGCAGACCCGCGCGCCCCGCGGGAGCGTCGTGCCAGACCCGACTCACCAGGGCACCGCTGCCGGGGATCGCCCCCAGCGTGCGCCGCTCGCCCGCATCGAGGTCCCGCAGATCGCGCAGGCCGACGCCGATGTACGGGTGCAAGGCATGCCCCTCCTTGATGAGGGAGACGGCGACGCGCCGGACGCTGTTGATCGGGACCGCGTACCCGTAGCTGCCGCCCGGTCCGGCGCTGATCGCGGTGGTCAAGCCGATCACCTCGCCGTCGAGATCGACCAGGGGACCGCCCGAATCGCCGGGGTTCACGCTGGCGTCGGTCAGAAGATAGCGGCGCTGGGGGCTGGTGCGCGCCTCGTCGACCTGTTGTGACCGGCTGCTGATGATCCCGGCGGTGACCGTCTGGTCGAGCCCCAGCGGACTGCCCACGGCGAGCACCCATTCGCCGACCGTCGCCTCGTCGGAATCTCCGAAGCGGGCCGCAGAGAGATCGCCCGGCGGCTGCCGCATCCTCACCACCGCGACGTCGCTCCCGGCGTCCAGCCCGACCAGCTCTGCCGAAAGCGTGCGCCCATCGACGAGCACGACCGTGATCGCGTCCGCTTCGCCGCCGGGGGGCGGCGACCAGCCGTCGAAGACGTGGCTGCTGGTGACGACGTTCCCCCGCGTGTCGAGGATGACACCGGAAGCGGTGGCGTCCTCGCGGTCCCCGCTCACCTCCAACCGGACCACCGACGGCCCGATGGCCTGGGCGACCGCGGCGAACACGTGCGAGAGTTCACGCGCGGGGGCTGGCTCGGGGGTCGAAGATGTCACCCGGCCACGGGCAGGGCGGGCGGACGAGCCTTCCAGAACCACGAGCGCGACGGCACACAACCACGATGCTTGCATCGGCGATCCCCGCCGTCAGGCAAAGCATCAGCCGTGCCCCGGGGCGGCGCCGAATCGACGCGCCCGAAGCGCTGGGCGCGCCCGGCGCTGTTACGGGCGCAGACCGCGCCCGACCGCGGCCGTCACTTGACGGTGACGAACCGGGTCCCGTTCGGCCCGCGCACGCGCAGCAGATGCCCACCGCTCTTCGCAGTTCCATGAAGTGCGGCGACCGCCTCGTCCGCAGACCCGACCGGCCGCCGATCGATCTCGACGATCACGTCGCCCGGGCGCAGGCCCGCCTGCTCGGCCGGGCTGCCCGTGACGACGTCGGTGATCACCGCGCCCTTGGTGGCGCGATCGATCCCCAGGGAGGCCGCCACATCGGGCGTCAGCGTCTGCACCGCCAGACCGATCTTCCCCTGCCCTTGCACGTCGGCGGTCTGCCGCTGGTCCTCGTCCGG
This sequence comes from uncultured Pseudomonadota bacterium, assembly GCA_963847705.1. Lineage (GTDB taxonomy): Bacteria > Myxococcota_A > Polyangia > Fen-1088 > Fen-1088 > JADGRB01. The sequence continues at coordinate 56,380 of CAWKBC010000032.1, forward strand.
GAGCTCCCCCAGCGCAACCTGCGTCTGCGTGGGGCGACCGTCGCGCACGTAGTGCAGGAGCACCCGGGTCCCGATCGGCTGGCTCGACACATAGTCGACCACGTCACCGGCTCCGACGATCTTCTGGCCGTTGACCTCGGTGATGACATCGCCCGGACGCATCCCGGCCTTGCCGGCCGGCCCCCCCGGTGTGGTCTCGGCGACGAAGGCGCCCGCCGGTGGGACCGCCTTGCCGAGCTTGGCCTTCTGGGCGTCGTCGAGATCCTTGACGTCGGTGAGCATGAGCCCGAGGTAGGCGTAGCGGACACGCCCGTCCTTGACCAACGCCTGTGCCACCCGGCGGACCTCGTTGACCGGAATGGCGAAGCCGTAGGCGCCGCCCGCGCCGACCTGGATGAGCGTGTTGACGCCGACCACCTCCCCCTCGAGGTTCACCAGCGGCCCGCCCGAGTTGCCGGGGTTGATCTTGGCGTCGGTCTGGATGTACCCGCGCACGCGCCGGCCGGACATCTGCACGTGCCGCCCGGGGCGGCCCTTGCCGCTCACGATCCCGGCGGTCACGGTCTGCTCGAGCCCGAGCGGGCTGCCGACAGCGACCACCCACTCGCCCACATCCAGCTTGTCGGAGTCACCGAGGCGCGCCACCACCAGGTTCGAGGGCGGGTGATCGAGCTGCACCACCGCCACGTCCGTCTGCGCGTCCTTGCCGACCACGTGGGCGCTGTACTCCTTGTCGTCGTTCATGGTGACGGTCACCTTGGTCGCGCCCTGCACGACGTGCCGGTTGGTCACCACGTCGCCGTTCGTGTCGATGATGAAGCCGGAACCGACGCCGTGCGCGGGGCCGGGCGCCGGCATCCCGCCGCCTCCACCGCCGGGGCCAAACTGAAAGAAGTGGCGGAAGAACGGAGGGACCTGGTTGTCGTTTCCGTTGCCGCCGCCGTCGTCATCGTCTCCGTCGTCGTTCGGCATCTGCGGCGCGCGGCCGTGCGGCCCCATCCCGCGCCCGCCGCCGATCTCGACCTCGATCCGGACCACGGACGGGCCGAGCGCCTTCGCCACGTTGGAGAAGGCGTGCGACAGGGCGCGCGCCTCGTTGGGCGCCTCCGTCTTCGGCGTGACCGCCGGGCCCGCCGCCTGGACGGTGGCCGGGGCGAAGACCGAGGTCGGCGTGCGAGCACCGAGGCCGACCGCGGCGCCGAGCACCGCCAGGCAAAAGACGAGGCGCAGACGAGTCCGGTTCATAGCGTTCCTTTGTATCGAGTTGGATGAGCTGTCAAGCCGAGTGGGATGCCCGCCCGGAGGCGCATTCTTGCGAATCTTCGTAACCCCCTGGATAACCGGTCCTCCACAGTGAAACATTCCTGTCTCGCCCCATGAAGTGGCTCCTCCGTCTGCGCGAAGCGCCTGTCACCAGCGCGCTCATCGCCGCCAATCTGGCGGTCTACATCATCATGTTCGTGGTATCGGGGTGGCGCTGGTCGTTCGACGGCACCACGCTGATCGCGGCCGGCGCGTCGGTCTCCGGGGGCGGCGCCGAGGTGTCGCACTGGCGGTGGCTCACCGCGGCGTTCATCCACGCCAACCTCTTGCACATCGTGATGAACCTCTGGGTGCTGGGCCAGATCGGCGTGCTGTCCGAACGGGCGCTCGGCCGGGGTCTCTACGCCGCCACGTACGTGGTCACCGGCGTGCTCGGCAATGTCCTGTCGACCGTGATGGCGGCCGGGCGCCCACAGATGACCGTCGCGGTGGGGGCCTCGGGCGCCATCATGGGGCTCATCGGGATGGCGGCCACGTTCGCCTGGCGCAGCGGCCAGCGCGCCGCCGCCAAGGCGCTCGCCTTCAATATCCTGTTCGTGCTCGGGGTCGGGCTGTCGCTCTCGGCGCGGGGGATCAGCCTGGTCGACAACGCGGCCCACATCGGCGGCCTCTGCGCCGGGGCGGCGATCGGCCTGGTCCGGGTGTCGGTGCGGCGCCCCACGCCGCGCTGGCTCGACACCACGGCGATCGTGCTGTCGTTCGCGCTCTCGGCGGTCGCCTTCGCCGTCGTTCTGCTGCAAGGCGGGTGAGGGTGGCGGCGGGCGGGACGCCTGGGGCTCAGCTGGCCCTGCTCGCGTAAAAAGCGAGGGTCGGCTGTCGATCCGGCGCCCCCTCGATCGACTCACTGCCGGGACGTTGATCTTTCAACCACGCAGACAGGAGAGAGGCCATGCAGTACATGCTGTTGATCTACACAAACGAAGCCGCCATGAAGTCCGCGACCGACGCCGATCGCGACGCGATGTTCCGGGCCTACCACGAGTACACCCAGGGCATCATCAAGAGCGGAAACATGAAGGCGGGCGACGCGCTTCAGCCGACCACCACCGCGACCACGGTGCGCGTGCGCGACGGCAAGACGCTGACCACCGACGGTCCGTTCGCCGAGACGCGCGAGCAGCTCGGCGGCTATTACCTGGTCGAGGCCAAGGATCTCGACGAGGCGACCAAGCTGGCGGCCCGCATCCCGGGCGCGCAGGTGGGCGGCATCGAGGTGCGGCCGGTGATGCAACTGCCGCCCGACTATCCCCGTCCGAGCCGCTAGCAGCGGGTCGGCAGCCGTGCACGCGCAGGTGAGGCGCGTGCACGGCTATGATCGGGGGCGCCATGCAGGTCGAAGTCGAGGTCGTCGAGCGCGTCTTCCGGGAGCAGCGGCGGCGCATCCTGGCGACGCTGATCCGCATCCTCGGCGACATCGATCTGGCCGAGGATGCGCTGGCGGCCGCCTTCGAGGCGGCGCTCGGGCAATGGCCCGCCGAAGGCGGCGTTCCCGACAACCCGCGCGCCTGGTTGATTCGCACCGCGCGCAACAAGGCCATCGACCAGCGACGCCAGGCCACGCTTCACCAGGCCAAGCACGCCGAGCTCGCCGCGGAGAGCGACACCACCACCGCGCCCGGCGTCTTCCTGGGGGACGAGCGGACCGTCGAGGACGATCAGCTGCGCCTCATCTTCACCTGCTGTCACCCGGCGCTGGCGATCGAGGCCCAGGTGGCGTTGACGCTGCGCACGCTCGGCGGCCTCGAGACCGAGGAGATCGCCCGCGCGTTCCTGGTGCCTCCGGCGACCATGGCGCAGCGGCTGGTGCGCGCCAAGGGCAAGATCCGCGACGCGGGCATCCCCTACCGCGTGCCCGATCCGGAGGAGCTGCCCGAACGTCTCGAGGCCGTGCTCGCCGTGGTCTACCTGATCTTCAACGAAGGCTACGCCGCCAGCTCGGGCGCGGCGCTGGTGCGCGCCGACCTGTGCGCGGAGGCACTCCGGCTCGGGCGCCTGCTGATCGCGCTGATGCCGGCGCGTCCCGAGGCGGGCGCGCTGCTGGCGCTGATGCTCCTCACCGACGCGCGGCGCGACGCGCGCGTGGACGCCAGCGGCGAGGTCATGCTGCTCGAGGAGCAGGATCGGTCGCGCTGGCACGCCGGGGCGATCGAGGAGGGACTGGCCCTGGTCGAAGAGGCGCTGCGCGCCGATCCCTTCGGGGCTTACACGCTGCAGGCGGCGATCGCCGGCGTCCATGCGCGCGCCGCGCGTGCCGCCGACACCGACTGGCCCGAGATCGCCGCCCTCTATGCGCTGCTGGCCGCGCGCCATCCCTCGCCGGTCGTCGCGCTGAACCACGCCGCCGCCATCGCGATGGCCGAGGGGCCCGAAGAAGGGTTGCGCCGGCTCGACGCCCTCGCCGCCGGTGGAACCCTGGCGGGCTATCACCTGCTGCCGGCGGCGCGCGCCGAGCTGCTGCGCCGCCTCGGTCGCGTCGACGAGGCCGCCGCCGCCTACCGGGCAGCGCTGGCGCTGGTCGGCAACGACGCCGAAGGGCGATTCCTGCGCCGCCGTCTCAGCGAGCTCGGCGGCAGCGGCGCGCGCGCCGGCGGCCGCTGAGGGCCCGGTCGATCCGGCGGCCCGGCCTGCTCGAGGTTGCGCGGAATGCCCGGTCGACGACCGCCTGCGCTGCATTACATTGGACGGACCATGCGGATCGAGAGCGTCAATCCCGCCACCGGCGAGCGGCTGCGGGCATTCGAGGTGGAGGGCGCCCCTGCGGTCGAGGCCAAGCTGGGGCGCGCGGCGACGGCGTTCAGGGCCTGGAGCCGGCGGCCCCTCGGCGAGCGGGCCGCGATCGTGGCGCGCGCGGGCAACCTTCTCGAGAGCGAGCGGCAGACCTTCGGCCGGCTGATGACCCTGGAGATGGGGAAGCTGGTCGGGGCCGCGGCGGACGAGGCGGCCAAGTGCGCCACGGCCTGCCGCTACTACGCCGAGCGCGGCGAGGAGTTCATGCGCCCCGAGCTCGTCGCCGCAGCGGCCGGCGATCGGGACGCGATCTGTTTCGAGCCGCTGGGGGTGGTGCTGGCGGTGATGCCCTGGAATTTCCCCTTCTGGCAGGTGATCCGCTTCGCGGCACCGGCGCTGGTGGCAGGCAACGTGGGCCTGCTCAAGCACGCCTCGAACGTCCCGCAGTGCGCGCTGGCGCTGGAAGATCTGTTTCGCCGCGCCGGCGCCCCGGAGGGCGTCTTTCAGACGCTGCTCATCGGCTCGGAGCCGGTGGCCGGCCTCATCGCCGACGATCGCGTCGCCGCGGTGACGGTCACCGGCAGCGAGGCGGCCGGCCGCGCCATCGGTGCCGCGGCCGGCGCGCATCTGAAGAAGAGCGTCCTCGAGCTGGGCGGCAGCGATCCCTTCCTGGTGCTGGCGAGCGCGGATCTCGACCGCGCGGTCGCCACGGCGGTGAAGGCGCGCATGGTCAACACCGGCCAGTCCTGCATCGCCGCCAAGCGCTTCATCGTCGCCGACGCGATCTACGATCGTTTCGCGACGGCGTTCACGGCAGCCATGGCCGCGCTGGTGGTGGGTGACCCATCCGATCCAAAAACGCAGGTCGGCCCGCTGGCGACCGCCGCCATCCGCGACGGGGTGGCCGAGCAGGTCACGCGCTCGGTCGCCGCCGGGGCGCGCGTGCTGACCGGCGGACGCGCGCAGGAGGGCCCCGGCTATTACTACCCGCCGACGGTGCTCGCCGATGTGCCGCCGACGGCCCCCGCGGCGCGCGACGAGGTCTTCGGTCCGGTGGCCGCCCTCTTCCGGGTCGCTGGCCTCGAGGAGGCGATCGCGCTGGCCAACGCCACGCCGTTTGGCCTGGGCGCGGCAGCCTTCACCCGCGATCGCCAGGAAGCCGACCGGCTGGCCCGGGAGCTCGAGGCCGGCAGCGTCTTCATCAACGGGATGGTCGCCTCCGACACCCAGTTCCCCTTCGGCGGCGTGAAGAGGTCTGGATATGGCCGCGAGCTCTCGCGCTACGGCCTGCGCGAGTTCGTGAACGTGAAGACGGTCCGGATGACAGGGCTCGCGGGATGAAGGCTGGCTAGCTGGGATGCTGCTCTTCCAGCCGATCAAGGCGGGCCAGCGCCGGCACGCGCCAGGCGGTGACCAGGGTGACCGCCACGGTGATGAGGCCGCCCACCACCACGGAGCAGACGGTGCCGAGCAGCTTGGCCGCCACGCCCGACTCGAAGGCGCCAATCTCGTTCGATGACCCGACGAAGATCTGGTTGACCGCCGAGACGCGGCCCAGCATTCCAGACGGCACCATCACCTGCATGAGCGTGCTGCGAAAGTAGACGCTCAGCATGTCGGCGGCCCCGCTGGCCGCGAGCAGCAGGAGTGACAGCCAGATCGACCGCGACAGCGCGAACGCGATCATGAAGACGCCGAACAGCGCGACGGCCGAGAGAAACAGCCGCCCCGCCCGCCGGGGTGGCGGGCGCAACGCCAGCAGGCTGGACATCAACACCGCGCCCACGGCCGGCGCCGCGCGCAGAGCGCCCAGGCCCTGCGGCCCGACGTGAAGGATCTCCTGGGCGAAGATCGGCAGGAGGGCCACCGCGCCGCCGAACAGCACGGCCAGCAGATCGAGCGTCATGGCCCCGAGAAAGATGGGACGGGAGAAGAGGAACGTCAGCCCGGCCCGCACGCTGGCCACCAGCGGCTCGGCCCGCGCTGCCCGCTGGCGCGCGGGGGCCTCGATGCGCCCCACGGTGACCAGAGAGACGGCCATCAGCCCCGCGGCGATGGCGTACGACGAGGTCGCGCCGACCCAGGCATAGAGGATGCCCCCCATCGCCGGACCGGTGACGGCGGCGACCTGCCAGATGCCGGTGCGCCAGGCGACCGCGCTCGGGAACAGCGGGCGGGGGACCAGGTCGGCGCCGAGCGCGTTGCGCGCCGGCAGCAGAAAGCTGCGCGCGCCGCCGCAGACGACGATCACCGCGTAGATCGTCCAGCGGATCCAGCGGCCCGTCTGCCCGCGCATCAAGAAGAGCAGGCTCGTCACCGCCAGCGTGGCCGCGCAGAGAAACAGGATCACCAGGGCCAAAAGCGCGATCCGCTTGCGATCGCGGAGGTCCGCCACGTGCCCGGCGTAGAGGGCGAAGGCGATGAAGGGCGCGGCCTCGGCGAGGCCGACCATCCCCAAGGCCAGCGGATCGTGCGTGATGGCGTACATTTGCCAGGCGACCACCACACCCTGGATCTGGGCGCCCATCGCCATGGCCAAAATGCTGGCGACGAACCAGCGGAAATTCACCAGTCGGAGCGGGGCATAAGGATCGTGCGGAAGGGGAAGAGCAGGCGCTTGAGACATCCGTCCCTAGATTACGGTACAAAGGCGTTCGCTCCACCACACCCAAGGACCGCGTGACGACGCTCGGAAAAGACTTTCGCCTCCCCCCGGAGATCAAACCCCAGAGCTACGACGCCGAGCTGCGCATCGATATGGCGGCGGGACGGTTCGAGGGGGCTCTGGGGATCGCCCTGCAGATCTCCTCGGCAGGGAACGAGCTCACCCTGCACGCGGTCGGCCTCGACGTGACGTCGGCGACCGCGGAGCTGGCCGACGGGCGACGCCTCTCGGCCAGCGCAACGGCCGACGCGACCAGCGAGACGGTCACCCTCGCCTTCGGCGAGGCGTTGCCGGCCGGTGCCGCCAAGCTGCTGCTGGCCTACGAGGGGGCCTTCAGCCCCGGGCTGCGCGGCCTCTACCGGGCCGGCCCGCTGGCCGTCACCCAGTTCGAGGCCGCCGACGCGCGCCGCGTGTTTCCCTGCTTCGACGAGCCCGGCTTCAAGGCGATCTGGCGTGTCTCGGTGTCGGGCGTTCCGACCGACGCGGTCGCGCTCTCCAACGGCGTCGCCACCCACGACGAGAGCGACGGGCGCGGCGGCCGGCGGGTCACCTTCGCGCCGACGCCGCCGCTGTCGTCCTACCTCATCGCGCTCATCGTCGGCCCGATCGTGCCGAGCGCCGTGGTCCGGGTGCGCGACATCCCGATCTGCACCTGGACCACGGCCGAGAAACGCCACCTGACCTCGTTCGGGCAGGAGACGGCCTCGGCGGTGCTGCCGCGGCTGGAGGACTACTTCGGGCTCCCCTACCCGTTCGGCAAGCTCGATCAGATCGGCATTCCCGACTTCGAGGCGGGCGCCATGGAGAACGCGGGCGCCGTCACCTTCCGCGAGGTGGCGCTGCTGGCCGATCCCGCCACCGCGCCGCTGGCGGTGCAGAAGCGGGTGGCGGAGGTGATCACCCATGAGCTGGCGCACCAGTGGTTCGGCAACCTGGTGACGATGCAATGGTGGGACGATCTGTGGCTCAACGAGGCGTTCGCCACCTGGATGGCCTACAAGATCGTCGACGACTGGCGCCCGTCCTGGCGCATCTGGATGGACTTCGAGGCGGGCAAGGGGGCGGCGCTGGCGCTCGACGCGCTGGTCTCGGCCCACCCCATACGGGCCGAGATCAAGAACGCCGAAGAGGCCGGCGAGTCGTTCGACGCGATCACGTACGAGAAGGGCGGCGCGGTCCTCCGCATGCTGGAAGGGTTCCTGGGCGCGGAGCGCTTTCGCGACGGGATCCGCCTCTACATGCGCCGCCACCGCGAGGCGAACGCCACCGCCGACGACCTCTGGAGCGCGCTCGAAGAGTCGTCAGGGCAACCGATCCTGGCCATGGCCAACGGCTGGATTCGCCAGACCGGCTATCCCCTGGTGAGCCTGGCGCTCGAGCGCGATTCCACCGGCACCTTCGTCAATCTGCGGCAGCGCCGGTTCTTCGCCGAGCCGGGCGCCGTCGCGCGCGGGTCGGACACGCGCTGGCTGGTTCCTGTGGTGTTGCGCTTTCGCGACGCCGCCGGCATCAAGGAACAGCCGGTGCTCCTGGCCGAGGAGTCGGCGCGGATTCCGCTCGCCGCCGACGGTGAGGTCGTCTGGTGCCTCGGCAACGCCGAGGCGCGCGGCTTCTACCGCACCGCCTACGCCCCCGAGACGCACGCGCGCCTTCTCCCGGCGGTGAGCGAGCTGCGCCCGGCCGAGCGGGTGGCGCTGGTCTCCGACGCCTGGGCGCTGGTGCGCGCGGGCGAGGCGACGATCGAGGCCTTCCTCGAGCTGGTCGCCAGCCTGCGACACGAGACCGACCACGTCGTGCTCGACGAGCTGGTCGGCAAGCTGTCGGTGATCGAACACCGTTTTCTCGCCGAGGCAGATCGGGAGAACTTCGGTGCCTTCGTCGCCGAGCTGTTCGGCGCGCAGGCCGCGGCGCTGGGGTGGGCGCCCGCCGCCGGCACCTCCGAGGACGACGAGACCCGGTTGCGTCGGGCCGTCCTGCTGCGGGCGCTCGTGCTCCTGGCGCGCGAGCCAGGCGCCGTGGCCGAGGCGGCCCGGCGGCTTCCCTCCTCCGCACAGGGCGGCGCGGCGGGAGCGAAGCTCGATCCGAACCTGCTCGACATCGTGGTGACCGCCGCGGCGCGCGGCGCCGACGAGGCGCGCTTCGACGAGCTGCGGGCCCGCGCGCGGAGCGACGCCGATCCGGCCGCCAAGCGCCGCTACCTTCACGCGCTGGCGCGGGTGGAGTCGCCCGCGCTGACGGCCCGCACGGTGGAGATGGCGCTCGGCCCCGAGGTCCCCATGCAGGACTTCTCGTCTTACGTCGGGGTGCTGCTCGGCAACCGGGCCACGCGCGAGGCGACCTTCCGTCTGATCGGCGAGCGCTGGACCGAGATGCGGGCCAAGGCCGACTCGCCGATGATCTCGCGCCGGCTCGTGGAGTCGATGGCCACGCTCCCGGAGCGCCGCCACCTGGACGAGGTGCGGACCTTTCTGGCCACCCATCCGATCGACGGCGCCAAGCAGGCGACGGCACAGACCCTGGAACGGATGCAAATGGACGCCGATCTGCGCGATCGCATCCTGGGCCCGGTCGGCGCCTGGCTGGCCGGCCGCGGCAAACGCAATCCGCAGGCGGGCGTGGGGCGCCCGGGCGGCCTCTTCGCGGCGGCCTTGACCGCGGCGGCGGTCTTCGTCATCGGCCAGCAGCTGATCCCCCAGCGCCCGACGCCGACGCTCCCGCCCCCGCCCGCCGTCCCCGCGCGGGCGCCTTTGCCCACCACGGCCGTCGACGCGACGGTGGCGGCTCGCCCCGACGGTCCGGTGGCCGTGGCGACCGACGCGGCTCGGCCGGCCGACGCCGCCGGGCACGCCGACGGAGAAATCGTACGCCCCGGCGACGCCGCAGCGCCCGCAGCCCTGCCCAATGCGCCAGCCGCCAGCAGAGCGGTCGACGCTTCGTCACCGGCCGGGCCGCACGCCGACCGCAAGCCAGCGGCGACCGAAAACGCCCCGGCGACGGCGGCGGGCGCCGCGACCGACAAGAACGGCGAGAAGCAGTCCGACAAGGACGTCGCGCGCGAGGCCTGGCGCAAGAATCTTCCCGACGTCAGCGTCGATGGACCGCGCGCGACGCTGCTGATTCCGCTCAAGGGATCGAGCCAGGGGGCCACCTTCCACGTGACCAACCGTCCGCACGCCGTGGTGGTCAAGCTCCCCCAGGCGGCCTCGATGATCACCATGCGGCTCTACCGGGTCGAGCGCGAAGGGTTCCGGCTGGTGCGGATCAATCAGGCCGAAAAGGACGCCAGGCCGGAGGACGGCACCGAGCTCAAGATCAGCCTCACCGATTCCGGTGGCCCCGACGTCGAGATCAAGGACGACTACGTCCGCGTGACGGTCCGCCGCCCCAGCCAATCCTCATCGGCCCACCCGGCGACCTCCCCGGACGCCGGCAACGACTGAGCGGGCCCCAGGCTTGCGACCAGGGCGCCGCGACGGCGGGCCGCCACCACGCGCCGCGACGCTCACGTTGCTCCGTGGCCCTGCAGCCAGCTGTCGACCTCGGCGATGTTGGTCTTGAGCTCCGCCTCGGTGTAGCTGGCGCGCGCCTGCTCGGCGAGTGAGCGCGCGCGGAGGTGATCGCGCCCGGACTCCCAAAGAGCGCGCGCCAGCGCGAAGCGGGTCTCGCCGCGGCGCGAAGGATCGGTCTCGTGGGCCTCGCGGATCTTGAACGCGCGCTCGAGCGGAACGATGGCGTTCGCCGCATCCCCCTCGGAGAGGTAGCTGGCCCCGATTCCGGTCAACGCGTAGGCGAGGTTGCGATTGTCGAGGCCGAGCTCGCGCTCCCAGATGATCCGCGCCTTCTCGAACGACGTGCGGGCGTCGCGCGAGCGGCCGAGCGCGTTGAGGATCTCGCCCCGGTTGTTGAGCTGGGTGGCCAGATCGGGATGGCCGGCACCGAGGCCGTTCTCCAGGATCTCGATGGAGCGGTCGACGTGCTCGAGCGCCTCCTGGTTGCGGCCCAGCATCGTCAGAACGACCGCCAGGTTCCCTTCCGAGATCCCCACGTCGGGGTGATCGCGTCCGAGCGCCCGCTCTTTGAGCGCCAGCCCCTGCTGCTGCATGCGCAGCGCCGCCTCCCGCTCGCCCCGGATCTCGAACAGCCCTCCCAGGTTGTTGGCCAGCCAGGCCTGCAAGAGAACGTGCCCCCCGAGCCGCTGCAGGATCGCGTCCGCGTACTTGGCCCACCGCTGGGCGTCGGCGTAGCGCCCCTCCTGATAGCCGACGACCCAGACCAGGTTGGTGGCGTCCTCGGCTCTGACCTCGTCGTCGCGGGAGGCGTCGGCCGCCAGATAGGAATCGACCAGCGCCCGCTCGGCCGCCGGCACGTCGTTCGACTTGCTGTACATCATCCCCATGGCGAACAGCGTCTCCGCGATGAGCGGCTGATACCCGAGCGCGCGCACCTCGTCGATCCGCCCGGGCGCGTCCTTGAGCCCCTCGTGGTACCGGCCCGAGTCGTAGAGCGCCTTGACGCCGGCCAGCTGCTGACGAAGCTCCGCCACCCGGGCCCGCGTCCTCGGATCCTCGGGCGGCCGCACGACCGACCGCAAGAGCGGGACGTCGGCGCAACGATCGAGCGATCCCAGGTTGTTGGCCGCGCTGACCGCGTTCTCGACGACCTGACCGTTCGCATCGCTGAACACGTCGGTGAGCGCGCGCAGCCCGCCGAGCCGCTCCTGCAGGCAGGTCATCCGGAGGTCGAGCACCTCCGCCGACTGCTCGCCGCGGGCGTTGGTCGCCTCGCACGCCTCGCGGTACATCTTCGCCCAGCTCTGCGAGTAGCCGGAGAGGATCCGGTTGACCGTGGCGTACACCTCGTTCGCGTAGCTCTTGCCGGTGTGGAGAAACGCCGAATGGATGGCGGCCTGCCGCGCCGGCTCGGGCTCCCCTGCCCCCGTCAGATCCCAGACACCCGCCAGGCGCGCCGGGCCGGCGCCGCAGATCGACTTGTGGTTGGCCAGGCTCTGATGCACGCCCACCGTCAGCGCCACCGGCACCAGCGCCACCGCGGCCGCCGCCAGGAACCGCCCTCGCGCCGCATTCGGGTTCTTGCCCAGCGCGTCGATCAGGTCGTGCATCGACGGATAGCGCTCCTCCGCCTGGGCCCGCAGGCCGCGCAGCAGGACCTTGCGCACCCAGAGCGGAACCTTGGAGCTCTGCGGCCCCTCCTTCACCTGCCCCTGCACCACCGCCGTGGTCAGCGCGAACATGGTGTTTCCCGAGAACGGGCGCTCGCCGTAGAGCGCCTCGTAGAGCGCGACGCAGAAGCTGAACTGATCGGTCCGCGCGTCGGTGGCCGTCCCGAGGAACTGCTCGGGCGCCATGTACGCAGGCGTCCCCATCATCGCGCCGGTGCGGGTGAGCTGAAGCTCGAACATCCCCGAACCGGGCTGAGATTCGGTCGCCGCGGATGCCATCGCCGGATCGGTGGGCGGCGCGTTCAGCAGAATCGTCGACATCTGGTCGTCGGCGGCGGCCGAGCCCGGACCGTGCTCGGCCATCACGACGGGGGCACGCCTGGCGGGCGGCGTCCCCTCGGGCGCCGGCTTGTCGGCCACCTGGCGCGCGAGGCCGAAGTCCATGACGCGAACCTCGCCGTCGCGGCCGACCATCACGTTGTCGGGCTTGAAGTCCCGGTGCACCAGCCCCTTTTCGTGGGCGGCGGTGAGACCGCGGCCCGCCGCGCGGAACACCCGCAGGACCTCCTGCCAGCTGCGGGGCTGCGCCGCCAGCCAGTAGGTGACGGTGTTCCCCTCGACGAACTCCATCGCGATGAAGACCTGATCGCGGAACGTCCCCACGTCGTAGACCACGACGACGTTCGCGTGCGAGAGCCGGGCGATCGCCTGCGCCTCGCGCAACGTCCGCTGTCGCCCTTCGTTGAGCGAGACGCCGTTGCCAGGCTTGACCCGCAGGAGCTTGACCGCGACCTTTCGGTCCAGCTCCGGGTCGTAGGCGGCGTAGACCTCTCCCATCCCGCCACGCCCGACCAGGCCGAGCACGACGTAGCGCCCGATCGTCGCGCCCCGCACGAGCGGCGTCGCCGGATGTTCGGCGGGGAGGTTGGGTGGGGCTTCCGTCGACAATTTTCGGGCCTTCGGGCCTCCTACATCGACGGATCTCCGGTCGGATTTGAGGCCAAGATTTGAGCCCGTGCCCAGACAATGCGACGCTACGTCTCGCCAAGGAGCCCTGCTTGATGTTACTCAAGGGTATTCGTCCGTGACACCGCTGCACCTCGTTCTCCCCCTCACGGTCTCGCCGGCGATCGTTTCGCCGACGCGCCGCCTCTTGGAGGCGAAGCTGGCGCCGGTGCTGGACGACGAGGACGCCGTGTTTCGGGTGGCGATGACCGCGCACGAGCTCCTGGAGAACGCGGCCAAGTACGCCTCCGACGGGAAGGCCCGTCTCGAGGTCGACGTCTCGCCGCGCGGCGAGGACGCTCTGATCCGCGTCGTCGTCACCAACAACTCGAGCCGCGAGCACATCGACCACCTGGGCACCTGCTACGCCGAGATGAACGCCGAGACCGACGCCATGGCGCACTACTTCTCGCTGATGCGCCGGAATGCCCGCGTCGGCTCCGTGTCGCGCCTGGGGCTGGCGCGGGTTCGGGCAGAGGGGGAGATGGCCATCGAGGTCGCGGTCAGCGGCGAGACCGTCACAGTCGTGGCGTCGGGCATCGTCGTCCACCCCTGACTACATTCACCCACTTCGGGTTCCATGGGGCTCGATGGGTTCCAATGTCTCCGAATGAGGGCAACGTCGGGTACTGAGGGTGAAACTGCGCGAAAGACGCTTGTCAAATAACGACAAGCGCCGATAATAGAGGCTCGTATCCCCCCACCCCCCACGTGGAGGTCGTTTTCGATGCGGTCCAAGTTGTTCCTCTGCGCCGCGCTCGTCGGCACCTGTGCTCTCGGTACCTGGTCGCCCGTTGCGCGGGCGGCCGATCCCAAAGGCAAGGAGAAGAAAGCGAAGTCGAGCGACTCGCTCAGCGATGACAAGGTCATCAGCAAGCAGATGCAGTGGGAGGACTCCGTGATGGGGCCCGACGACAAGCGGGCCGAGCTCGACAAGATTGCGCGCGCGCAGGCCATCAACAAGGCCGCCGCCGAGAAGGCGGCGAAAGAGAGAGAGAAGGCCGACGCGCAGGCTGCCAAGGAAGCCACCGCGCCGAAGCCGCAGACCAGCAAGCGCGGCGGTGACGTCGCGTTGCCGACGCTGCCCGATGAGGACTCGGGTTCGGGCAGCTCTTCGAAGTCCGGCAAGGTCTCGCCCAAGCTCGAGACGGCCGCGGCCGCCGCGCCCCCGCCGCCGGTCAAGCACGGCGACGACAAGTTCATCGACAAGCTGTTGAAGGACGACTCCGGCAGCAAGAAGCACAAGGCCTCGGCGGCCGACGACAAGGAGCTCGACGATCTGCTGGCGGTCGAGAAGCCGAAGCCCGCGGCGAAGGGCCAGGGCCGAGCCAAGAAGGACGACGTCGACAGCCTCCTCTTGTCGGCGGACAAGGCGCCCCCGATGCCGGAGACCCACGTCAAGCACGAGACCCCCGAGTGGGCGAAGCCCGAGATCGCCTCGACCCCCGTGCAGGCGCCCATGCCGGTCCGCCCCCAGCCCAAGCGCGACGACGGAATCATCCACGTCGTCCAGGGCGCCGCGCCCGTGGGACGCACGGTTCCGGTCTCGCAGCGCACGGTTGCTCCGACGCCCGCGCGGTCCAACGCCGTCGCGACGCGCGCGCCGGCCGCAGCGGCCGGACGACGGCAAGCCGCGCCGGGGAACTGGAACGATCCGTTCGCCGCCGGGCCGAAGAAGACCGTCGCTGCCCGGGAGACGCACCACGATGACAGCGGCGCCGACGACCTCGACGGCGAGATCCCCGTGAACCGCCGGCAGCCTGCGGCGGCTCAGCGGCGCGGAAATCGCGACGGGGATGACGACGGCGATTCGTTCAAGAACGCCAAGGCGACCGGCGGGAACCGCCGCGCCGCCCCGGCCGCCAAGCCGGCCAAGTGGAAGGACCCGTTCACGGAGAGCGAAGCCCCAGCGCCAGCACCGGCTCGTTCCACGGCGGTTCATTCGTCAGCACGTTCGACGTCGTCGGCTCGCCCCAGGGCGGTGCTCGCCACGCGCGAGGCCAAGGAGCCCAAGAAGGGCGAGTCGTCCAGGTGGGACGTCGCAGGACGGCACGAGGCCCCTGCCGCGTCGGACGCCCCGCGTGCCCGCAGCGGACGCTGGGGCGTTCTCAAGAAACACGCCCACTGAGCGGGCGGGCCGGCCTCGCCCGGTAGGCCCGGTTGCGATCGAGGGGCGGTCTCGCGGACGACGGGTACTTTCTAGCTCATCCGTTTTCGGATAAAGTTTCCGGCATCGCCTTTTCGGAGATGCCCTTGTCGTCGAAGCGCTGGTCGAGCCCGTGGTCGAGATGGGTTGTCTGGGTTCCGGCAACTCTTCTTCTGCTGGCGTCGGCGACGGCGGTCGCTGCGGATGACGCCAAGGCCCACTACCAGAAGGCAACGGCGCACTTCGCGGTCGGCGAATATCACGACGCCGCACTCGAATACGAGGAAGCGTTCAAGCTGAAGCAGGATCCGGCCATCCTGTTCAACGCCGCGCAGTCGTTCCGGCTCGCCGGCGAAAACCAGCAGGCGCTGTTGCTCTACAACAACATCATCAAGCTCTACCCGAGCACGCAGTACGCCCGGGACTCCAGGGAGCGGATCGAAAAGCTGGCGCAGGCGACGACGGCTCCCCCGCCGGCCCACGCACCGCCTCCGCCGACAGCAGCGCCACCACCCGTAACGCCAATTCCGCCCCCGGCTCCCCTGGTCGCCGCACCGCCGATGGCGCCCGCGCCGGTCACGTCGGGCACAGCGGTGATCGTTTCGTCGCCGCCACCCCCGAGCGCGGCTGAAAGCCATCCGATCTACACCCGCTGGTGGTTCTGGACGGCCGCCGCCGTCGTGGTCGCCGGAGGGGTGATCGCGGCTGTCGCCCTCTCATCCGGTGGGGGCTCCTGGAACAACCTCGATCCCGTCAGGGCGGGCCTGGTGCTCAGATGAGGGTGCTCGGAAAAGGCGGCGTCGGGGTCCTGGGTGCGGTGGCCGTCGCCGGCTTGCTCGGCGCTGGCTGCAAGCCGTCGGCGCCCACCTCGTTCGGTGTCGACGTCACCGTGAACGCCAAGGCTCTTACCTCTGCCCAGCTTGCAAAAGTGACGACCGGATCGCTCCTGGTCAGCGGCGCGGAGCCGCAGGCGAAGAGGTTCCCCGTCGGCTCCGCGATCTCCAGCGGCCAGCTCACCTTCCAATACGTCCCCACCGTCACGAGCGGCACCCTGACATTCCAGTTCGAGGCGCTTGATGCTTTGGGACACCTCTACGGTTCGGGGACCAGCGGACCGGTCACTCTGATCGCGGGCGCCGCAGTCGCCGTGACCATCACCCTGACCGCCCAGGGGGGGACCCTGAGCGGTCTCGGCGCCAACTGCACGACCGCCGCCAATTGCGGCAGCGGATTCTGTACCGACAACGTCTGCTGCGAGAACGCCTGCCAGGACACCTGTGCCTCCTGCGCGCTCGAGAACACCACCGGCCTGTGCGCTGGGTACCCGGCCAACACCGATCCCGAGAGCGAATGCACCGGGTTCTCGATGACGCCCGGTACGGGTGGAGGCGCCGGCAAAGGTGGAGCCGGCGGTGCGGGCGGCGCCGGCAGGGCGGACGCTGCGGTCGACGGGGGCGGCCCCGACGCCGAGGCCATCAATCCGCCCGACGGTGGCATCGTCGCGATGGCCAACAGATGCGGCGGTCTCTGCACCGGCCAGAAAAAGTGCGGCTACGCCTCCTCCGGGACGTCCTGCGGCAATGCGTTCTGCAACACCCGCAGGGATCTGGCCAGCCTGGTCTGTGACGGCAATGGAACCTGTGGCATCAGCCTTTCGGACTGCACGAATGGTTATGCCTGCGATCTCACGGCCAACCCGGGCTCTTGTCGGATGACCTGCACCGCCAACACCGATTGCCTCGTCGGCTATTACTGCAATGGCAACAACGAAATGTGCCAGGCGACCAAGGCGGACGCGCTCACGTGTGCGACGGATGCCGAGTGCAACAGCGGACATTGCGCGACCGGCGTTTGTTGCAACACGGCCTGCGACGCGCCCAACAGCTGCAACAAACAGGGCTCGGCCGGCAAGTGCCAGTGCTCAAGCACCATGAACTGCGGCGCTGGTGTCGCCTGTCAGACCTTCTACCAGGACGCCGACGGAGACGGCTACGGCAACAAGAACGGAACGACGGCCGCCGGGACGGCCATGCCCGGCTGCGTCGGCTCACCCCCTGCGGGGTTCGTCGCGGACAACACGGACTGCGACGACGGCGACGCCAGCGTCCATCCGGGCCAGACCGGATGGTTCACCGCGGCCAGCAAGGGGATTGGAACCTTCGACTACGACTGTGACGGGACCGCGGTGAAGGAGTTCCCGCAATATCCCGGCGCCAGTTGCACGTTCTGCCCCGATGCCTGCACCGCCGGTTGCAGCGCGGCGACCTCCTCGACCTGCGCCAGCGCAACGGCGCAGGCCTCGCTGGCCTGCAACTCGACGGGGATCTGCCTGTCCACGATTCGCCCTCTCCTCTCGACCGCCGAGACAGAGATCGCCGAGGCGACCATCGTCTCGCCGATCAAGAACTACAACGGCTGCTGCGGATGTAGCGATCACGGCGGATACACGCAGACGGCGGAGGTCATGTGCGGCCAGTCGGCCAGCTACACCACCTGCGGGACGTGCGGCAGCAACACCGGAACGACGATCGGGAGCGCCGGCGGAACCGCCAACATGGTCGTCGCCAAGGTCCAGGCCTGCCACTGATCGTCAGGAGGGCGTTCCGTCGCTGTCGCCTGGGGCGGAGGCGCTGGCCGGCGCTTACTGGTCGAGAGTAGACGGCGCCGAGAAGGTCAGGCTGGGGATGGCGGAGGTGCAGGACCCGACGACCGTCGAAGCACCACTGGTCTGGTCGATGGTCACCTGCTGAAAGGTCGCGTTGGTGAGGGTCCCGGCAATCGTTCCCGTCCCGGTCCCGGCAGGAGCAACCGACGTGAGAGTCAGCGTCCCGCCGTTCGCGAGATAGGTCGCTTCCTCGCCGGTGACCATCTGATTCGTTACCGTCGTGGCAACGTAGAGAAGGATACAGATGGTGCAGGTCTCAGCCTGACCATCGGCTGCGGTCAACGTATAAGTTCCCGTCGTGATGTTCCCTGGGAAGTGCCCCTGGTTCGACGCCATCACGATCTGGAGCACATCTGGCATCGCCCCTTGGTTCAAGCCTCCGGAAACGGCCTCTTCGTAGTATGAGGTCGATCCGCTCGTGATCGGCTGGGTCGTCTGGCCGTCGGCTCCCAGGAGCGTCGTTTGAGAGTAACTGGATGGAGCCAAACAAGCGGCGCCCCCGCTGCCGGCCGCGCCGCTTACACCGGCGACGCCCGTCGTTCCGGCCGCGCCGGTCGTTCCCGCGGCGCCCGCCGTCCCGGCGGCACCAGATTTGCCCGCGCCGCCCCCGGTCCCGCTTCCCCCGGTTGCGCCTGCCGCTCCCGTCGCACCGGCGAATCCCGTCGTTCCTGCCGCGCCCGTCGTCCCGGCGCCGCCCGTCGTCCCAGCGCCGCCAGTTGTCCCGGCGGCGCCCGTCGTCCCGGCGGCCCCCGTTGTTCCCGCGGCTCCCGTCTTCCCGCCCGCTCCGCCCGAGGCCGGTGTGCCTGCCGTCCCTCCGGTTCCCTCGCTGACGCAGACGTCGCTCAAGCAGACGAGGCCGGCGTTGCACGTCCCGTTCGCGTAGCAACTCTGCCGCACACCACCCTGGCCGCCCGAGCCTCCACCACAGCCCGCAGCCAGCAAGGCAAGCAAGAGAGCGGTCCCGGGTTCCCTGCGGAGGCGACGAAGCGAAGCGTTCATCACGCGATGTTTGCCGGCGATCGGCCCACTTTGCAAGTCAGACGTTGCGCGCAAACAGCAGCGCGACGCCGGGTGGCAACGACATCACCGCGCCGAGCTCGAAGCGCAGCGCCGCCGGGTCTCCGCTGGTCGAGAGCATCGGCTCCCAGCCCGGGCCTTCCGGCAGTTGAATCGACGCCGCCTGCTCTCCCAGGTTGGCGGCGGTGAACGTGGCCGCGCCGCTGGGGTCGCCGCGCTCGATGGTCAGCCAGCGGCCTGCCTCGTCGGCGCTGACGCGGGTGAGATCCTTGCGCCCGTTGTGCAGCGGCGCCAGCCGGCGGCGCAACGCGATCAAGGCGCGGTAGAACGCCAGCATCTCGGCGTGCGGCGGGCGCGAGAGCGATTCCCAGCGCAGCTTCGCGCGCTGGAACGTCTCCTCCGCCTGCGGATCGGCCCAGCTCCCGGCGTCCGCGCCCTCTTCCAGAAGATGGAGGTACTCTTGATGCCGCCCCTGACGGACCGCCTCGGCCAGCGCCGGATCGCCGTGGCTGGTGAAGTAATCGAACGGGGCCTCTTCGCCGTACTCCTCGCCCTGGAACAGCAGCGGCAGCGCCGGGGTCGAGAACAGCACCATCGCCGCCACCTTCTGCCGTTCCGGGCCGATCAGCTGACCGAGGCGGCGCCCCTGGCAGGCGTTGGCGATCTGATCGTGGTTCTGGTTGAACGCCACGAACCGTTCGCCCGGCTGGCTGGCCGACGGGGCGCCGTGGCGCCGCCGCCGGAACGCCGACGGCCGTCCGTCGTAGACGAAGCCGTCCGAGATCGCCTTGGCCAGATCGGCGGCGCGACCGAAGTCGACGAAGTAGCCGCGCCGATTGCCGGTGGCGACCGCGTGCTGCGCGTGGTGAAAGTCGTCGCTCCACTGCGCGTCGAGGCCCAGGCCCCCGGCCGCGGACGGCTGGATGACGCGCGGATCGTTCGAGATCGCTCTCGGCCACCAGCCAGGCGCGGCGCCCCAGCCGCTCGGCCTCGGCGTGAAACGCGTCGGAGATCTCGCCGAGAAGGTGGCGGGGGCCGAGGTCGAAGATGCCGTGGATGGCGTCGAGGCGCAGCCCGTCGACGTGATAATCGGTCAGCCAATGGAGCGCGTTGTCGACGAAGAAGCGGCGCACCTCGTCGCTGTCGGGCCCGTCGAAGTTGAGCGCCGCGCCCCAGGGGGTCCTGTAGCGATCGGTGAAGTACGGGCCGAAGTCCTGGAGGTAGTTCCCCTCCGGTCCGAGGTGGTTGTAGACGACGTCGAGAAAGAGAGCCAGCCCATGCGCGTGGCAGGCATCCACCAGGCGGCGCAGCCCCTCGGGCCCTCCGTAGCTCTCGTGGGGGGCGAACAGGGAGGCGCCGTCGTAGCCCCAGTTGCGATCGCCGGGGAAGGTCACCACCGGCATCAGCTCGATCGCCGTGACGCCGAGCTCGCGCAGGTAGGGGAGCCTGGCGGCGACGCCGGCGAATGTTCCCTCGGGCGAGAAGGTCCCCACGTGCAGCTCGTAGAAGATGAGCTCGCCGAGCGGCAGGCCGCGCCACCCGCCGTCGCGCCAGCGAAAGTCGTCGGTCGCGACGATGCGTGACCGACCGTGCACGCCGGCCGGCTGTCGGCGGGAGACCGGGTCCGGGCGGGGACCGAGGCCTGGCAGCAGAAAGACGTAGTCGCTGCCGACCGGGGCCAGAGCGGCGGGGGCGCGCGCGGTGAAGACCCCCTCTGCGTCGCGCGTCATCGGCAGCTCGGCGCGGACCTGGTCTCCGTCGGGAGCGAGCAGACGCACGGCCAGCGCCCCGGCGCGCGGAGCCCAGATGGAGAAGGTGACCGTTCCGTCGGAGGCGACCGTGGCGCCCCAATCGAGTTGCCAGCTCATCCCCAGAGGATAATGCCGGCCCGGCCGGATCACATCGTCGGCGAGCCGGCGTCGGGCGAAGGCTGGCCGACGACCGGGCCAGCGTCCACGGTCGGGCAGCCGTCGTCGACGAGACCGTTGCAATCGTCGTCGATCCCGTTGCCACAGATCTCGGGCGCGCCGGGGTGAACCGCCGCGTTCTGGTCGTTGCAGTCGTTGCACCAGGGCGTTCCGTCCCCGTCGGCATCGGTCACGTCGCCGCTGCCGTCCTCGCAGCCGAGGAACTTGCCGACGAAGGCCGCCCGGTCGCTCACCTCTTGCCGCATCCCCGCGACGGCCTCGTTGTGGTCCTCGACGGAGACGACCTTGTGGGGATCGGCCGCCACGGCAGAGGCGATCTGGGCGGACCAGGCGTCAACCCAGCCTTGAATCTTCGCCACGTCCCACAGGGGGAGCATCGCCCGGATCTCGGCGACGTAGTTGGCCCGCCAGGTCGGATCGTTCATGACGATCAGGTAGTGCTGCCCTGGCTTCTGGAGCGTGGAGCGGGTGATCCACCAGTAGATCGGGTTGGCGTCGCTCTGGCCGAGCCAATCGAAGCTGGCGTCGGCGTCGTGGATGAGCCACTGATACCCTTTGCCGGGGTAGTCATAGAGATAAAAGTTGTGACTGCCGCCGTAGTAGCCGTCGGCGTCGTTGATCAGCATCTCCGCCGACCACTCGGCGATGGCCTCGTTCATGTCGACCAGCGCCGACATCGAGGCGATGTCGTGGGAGTCCCAGAACGCTTGCAGCCGCGTGAGGTCGGGGTCGAGCGTGTTGGTCTCCGGCGTCTCGCCCCCCTTGAAGAGATCGCCTCCGGAGTCTCCGGGGTAGATGCGCTTCAAGTAGTCATGGCCGGCGTGCTCTTCGTTGCTGTAGAGACCGTAGAGCGCGCCGTTGATGGTGATGGTCCCATTGTTGGCGCAGGGGGCCGGTCGTCCCAGCATCGCCGGCAGGACGTTGTAGGCCAGCCGCTCCTGCAGGAAGGTATCGTCGTCGCGCGGCATGTCGAGCACGATCTTGCTGACGCCGTGAAACTTGGCGTCGGTGTTCACCTGATCGAACGCGATCACGAACTGCATCTTGGCGTTCGCGCCGTCGAGCGCGACGGCGTGCCGCCAGGACGACTGCCCCTTGAGGCGAATCATCGCGTCGCTGACCGTCTCGCTGCCGTAGTGAAAGACGATCGGATGGTAGGTGTCGTAGGGCTGGCCGGCAGCCCCGAGCGCGGCGTAGTTGAAGAACTCGTACGACATCTTGGACCAGTCGTCGGAGGTCATCTCAACCTGGTAGTCGGTCACCTGGGTGGGGTCGAAGAGGTCGGCGCAGGCGAGCGGTCCGCCGACCCCCGCGGCGCCGTCCGGCGCGCCGGCCGCTCCACCGTCGGCGCCCCCCGCAGCGCTCCCCGCGTTCGGGCCGCCGGCATCGGCCCCAAGCCGAGCCACCCCGCTGTGCGAGATCTCCGTGTTGTCTCCGCACCCCGCGATCACCACCCAGGTGACCATCCCACACCACACGCTCAACTCCGCCACCCTACGCATGAGCCACCTCGAAGAAAATGGATCCTCTGTCGACAGCAACGGACCTAGAGCAACGCACGCGCCAGTCGCTCCGGGTGATCTCCGGCTGCAACGATCCTGTTTCCGTAACGTCACAATCGGCGCGGGTGACAATTCGCGAGGCGCAGGGAAGTCGTCGCCTGCGCTCACCGGCGGAAACGCGCGCGGCACGATCCTTGGATTGGACGCCGACGAGATGTCGACGCAACACGATCGGTTCGTCTTGGTGGTTTTGAGCGGGCTCACGCTCTTCGGCGCGGCTTGTCGGTCAGATCCCGACGGATCCACGACTGGCTCCGTGAAACCCTCCGCGGACGGCGGGCTGGCCACGGACGACGGCGGCAATCTGCTCGACGCCGGCCCGCTGCCCCCGCTGATCGACAACGCCGCGGTCTACGCGCCGGGAGACTTCGACGTCGTGACGGTCAACCTGACCGTGCCTGACGCGGCGATGCTGGCCACCATCGAGAGCACGATGTCGAACGACCAGACCCCGGCGGTGTTCAGCGCGCCCGACTATGCCTCGGACGGAGCGACGCCGAACGCCCAGCTTCAGCTTCACGGCAGCACCAGCCGCATGGCGATCCAGAAGTCGTACCAAGTTCACCTCACCAAGACCGGCCCCGCCTGGCGCGGCTCGCACACCATCAACCTGCTCAAGCATCCGTTCGACCTCACCCGCGTGCGCAGCAGCATCAGCTTCGACGAGTTTCGGGCGATCTCCGACTTCACCAGCCTGCAACAGGGGTGGGTGCATCTGGTCATCAACGGCGT
Organism: uncultured Pseudomonadota bacterium; assembly: GCA_963847705.1. Taxonomy (GTDB): domain Bacteria; phylum Myxococcota_A; class Polyangia; order Fen-1088; family Fen-1088; genus JADGRB01. The sequence continues at coordinate 79,329 of CAWKBC010000032.1, forward strand.
CGACCACGGGCTCTACCAGTGGCTTGAGGAGCCGGACACCGACTTCCTCACCGCGCATGGGCTCGATCCCCAGGGGACGGTCTACAAGTCCGAGACGTTCGCCTTTCAGCCCATCGATCCCGCCGTGGCGGCCGATCCGACACAATTCGCCCTGCTGGTGGAGGGGAAAGGGACGCCGGCCGTCGGCAAGCTTCAGCAGATGGCCGCCGCGGTCAACGACATGACCCAGGACATCAACGACGTCATCGCCAAGTACTTCAACCGCGCCAATTACATCACCTGGCTGGCGGTCAACATGCTGATGACCAACTACGACACCAACACCCAGAACTTCATCCTCTACAGCCCCTCCAACTACGAGGGATGGTACTTCTTGCCCTGGGACTACGACGGGGCCTGGGACTGGTACAGCCAGCCAGGCGAGTTCACCCTCCCCCGCTACCGCCAGGGGCTCTCCAACTGGTGGTCGGTCAAGCTGCATGCGCGCTTCCTCTCCGATCCCAAGAACCTCGCCGACGTGGACGAGCGCATCGAGGTGCTCTCCTCGACGATCAGCGACAGCGCGACCGCCTCCGCGATGGCCAAGTATCACGATCTGGTCCAGTCGTTCATCAGCGTCGAGCCCGACCTCGACAATCTCCCTTGCGCCGACGGCGGCACGCCGCAAGCGGTCGTCGACTGGCAGACGGAGTACACCCGCGTCGGCAGCGCAGCCAGCGCCGCCTTCGCCACCTACGCCGCGACGCTGGATCGCCCGATGCCGTTTTACCTGTACACGCCGGCCTTCGACGATCCGAGCAACCCCAGCTCGGTGACGCTCTCCTGGGGGGCGTCGTTCCAGCTGCACCAGATGCCGTTCACCTATGACCTCGACGTCAACACCATCTCGACGTTCGATCCGACGGGCGCCGTCCTGTCGCAGACGGGCCTCACCGACACGCAGGCGACCGTCACGACGCTGCCCGCGGGCCACTACTTCTGGCGCGTGACCGCGCGCGTGTCGAGCGATCCGGACGACGACTGGCAGTCGGACTACCAAGACCAGACCGTCGACATTCCTTAGCGTTCGCCACCGTTCTGGACGTGAGGGCGCGGGTCAGCGAAGCTCCAGGGGTGAGCAAGGGACCCGCTGCGTTCCCTCGTCACGTTCCGCCCCACGCCCACGGGCGGCTGGCCACCGCCTCGGTGCTGGGGGTGGCGACCGCGTTGCTGATTCCAGCCCGGCTGGGCCTGGCCCTCCGCCTCCTGGCCGCCTGGGACGTCGCCGCGCTGGTGATGGCCTCCTTCGCCTGGATGATCATCCTGCATGCCGGCCCCCACGAGACCCACAAGCACGCCGGCGCCCACGATCCCGGCCGGCGCGCGGTCAGCGTCCTGGTGATCCTCACCAGCTGCGTCTCGTTGCTCGCCACCGCCGTCATCCTCCGTCAGGCGCGCGCGCAGGCGCCCGAGGTCCGTGACCTCTTCGTCGTGCTCTGCGTCCTGGCGGTCGCCAGCGCCTGGCTCCTCACCCACAGCGCCTACGCCCTCCGCTACGCGCACCTCTACTACCGCGACGACGACGAGGGGGTCGGCGGCCTCACCTTCCCCGGCGACGCCGCCCCCTGCTACCTCGACTTCGCCTACTTCGCCTTCACCATCGGCATGTGCTTCCAGGTCTCCGACGTCTCGGTCCCGAGCCGCCAGAATCCGCCGCGCCGTCCTCGGCCACAGCGTGCTGTCCTTTCTCTACAACACCGCGATCCTGGCGACGGCGATCAACCTGGCGGTGGGTGTGTTCAATTAGACTCCCGCGATGAGCTCCAGCCGGCGAAGCCGGCCAGCGCTCGACGCGATCAGCTCACCGCAGCTCGACGATGCTGACGCCGTCGCCGCCCTGACGGGAGGTCCCGGGGGCCCAGCGCGTGACGTAGGGGGAGTCGTCGAGGTAGGCGCGGACCCGCTTGCGGAGAGCGCCGGTGCCGTGGCCGTGAATGACCACCAGGTGGCTCTGCCCCGACAGCGCCGCGCGATCGAGCGCCGCCTCGACGGCGGCGAGCGCGTCGTCGCTGGTCTGCCCGCGCAGATCGGCCGTCGGCGAGCTCCCCTGGGAGACGAGCGCCAGCGCGTCCTCCGAGGGACGCACATCGCGCGCTGGTGCCTGAGACCCTTTGGTGGCTGCGGCGGCCGCGCGGGCCGCCTGGCGCGGCGGGCCGGCGACCGGCCGCAGCTCGTCGGCCCCGACCTCGAAGGTCATCTTGCCGACGGTCACCTTGGCGCGGCCGCGCGCATCGGGGAGCTGGGCGATGACGCCGTTCGCGCCGAGGCGCTCGACGCGCACGCGCGCCCCGAGCTCCAGCGCCGGCGGCTCGACGACGGCTGCCGCGTCCGGACGCGGCAGCCTGGCCAGCGCCGCGGCCCCGACCCGGGCCAGCTCCTCGCGGCCCGCCTCCGCGGCGCGCGCCGTGCCCCCCTCCTGCGCGCGGCGGACCACGCCCCGGATCTCCTCGCGCGCCTCGGCGATCGCAGCCTCGACCGCCTCACGTGACTTGTGGCCGAGGTCGCGCTCCCGGCGGGCCAGCGCCTCCGCGGCCTCGCGCTGCGCCTCCGCCGTGCTGCGGGCGGAGGCTTCGGCCTCGGCGAGCCGCTCGGCGTCGCGTCCCAGCGCCGCCTCGCGCGCCTCCAGCCGCGCGATCGCCGACTCCAGCCCCACGCTGGAGCCGCCCGCCAGCGTCCGTGCCCGTTCGAGCAGGGCCTCCGGCAGCCCCATCCGCGCCGCGATGTCGAAGGCATACGCCCGCCCCGGCGCGCCGACCGCCAGCCGGAAGGTCGGGCGCAGCCGCTCGAGGTCGTACTCCATCCCCGCGTTGGCGAAGCGCGGATCGCTCTCGCCCAGCGCCTTGAGGCTGTCGTAGTGCGTGGTGATCACCGCCAGCACCGGCCGCTCGGCCAGCGTCTCGGCGGTGGCGCGCGCCAGCGCCGCCCCCTGGTCCGGGTTGGTGCCGGCCATCAGCTCGTCGAGCAGCACCAGCGCGGAGCCCGCGACGGAGGCGTTCAGGATCTCGGCGACGTTCGCCAGGTGCCCCGAGAACGTCGACAGATCGCCGAGCACCGACTGCCGATCGCCGATGTCGGCCCGCACGGCGTCGAAGAAGCCGATCCGGCTGCCGGGGGCCGCCGCCACCAGCAGGCCCGCGCGCGCCATCAGCGCGGCCAGCCCGACCGTCTTCATGAGCACCGTCTTGCCGCCCGCGTTCGGGCCGCTGACGATCAGGACGCGCGCCGCCGGACCACCGAGCGCGACGTCGTTGGCCACGACCGCGCCCTTCGCCCCCGATTCGGCGTGGGCGAGCGCCAGCAAAGGGTGGCGGGCTTCTTTCAAATCCACGATCGGTTCTTCGACGATCGAGATCGCCGTGCCACCGTACGCAACCCCCAGTCGCGCCGCCGCCGCCAGCGCGTCGAGCTCGGCCAGCACGGCCGCGGTCTTGCGAAGCATGGGCGCGACTGCCGCGACGTCGCCTGTGAGGGCTTCGAGAATCCGCCGCGACTCACGCCGGATGTCGAGCTCCACGACCTTCAGCCGGTTGTTCGCCGCGACCAGCGCGGTGGGCTCGACGAACACCGTCTCGCCGGTTCGCGAGGTGTCGTGCACAATTCCCAGGCCCAGTGACTTGGCGGACGCTTTGAGCGGCAACACAAACCGCTCCGCGCGCACCGTAAAAAACTGATCTTGCAGCACGGAGACGTATTCATCCGATCGCATCACCTTCTCGATCGCACCACGCGCATTCTCGGCCAGCCCCTTGCGCTCCTCCCGCAACCGGGCCAGCTCCGGCGACGCCGCGTCGCTGATCTCCCCGGAGGCATCGAACGTGGCGGCGATCGTCCGCGCCAGCCCACGCGGCGGATCGAGCTTCGCCGCCAGCCCCGTCACCTCCGGCGTCGCCGGTCGCGACCCGTCGACGCCCGCCCTCCCGAAGAACGCCCGCCGCGCCCCCTCGGCGATCTCGGTCAGCACGGCGACCGGACGAAGCTCGTCGGCTCCGAGCACGATCCCCTTCTCCGCCGAGGAGAGCGCCGCCTCGATCTCCGGCGCGGCCAGCGAGGGGAGCGACTCCCCCTCCCGCAACAGCGCGGCCAACTCCGCCACCGCAGCCATCCGTCGCAGGGCCTCGCCAGAATCGACAGCCAGCGACAGGTCGAGACAGAGCGCTTCCCCGGCAGCCGACTGCGCTTCTGCTGCGAGACGCTTTAGCAGCTCAACCCAGTCGAGAACGCCGTGGAGAAGGGAGTGCGTCACTTCGACAGTCTAGCCGAACCCGGTCCCACCTAAGCTGTGGACACCGCTGTTAAGACGCGTCCGCCCCTCGAGGGACCCATGGTGTGGACACGTCTCGCGTCGGCCGTTTCAGGAACTCAGCCGCGGCCGAAAGAGACCGAGGCTATTGAGCGTTCGGTCAGACGGAGCCTGGTACCCCTGATTTCGATCGCGACCGGGCCAGGCCGCTTCTGCCCGTCGGGCCCGGGCGAGCTCACGCATTGCCAGTCACGGTTCCTGCTCGGCGCGCCTGAGACGCCGGTCCCCGCGGTTGGCCTCCTACGGCTTATCGATGGTGATGACCAGGTCGCAGGGGAAGTTGAACTTGATGTCGACGGTGCTCGGGCTGCGGAGTTGGGAGCAGGCGTCACCAAACAGCTCCAAGGTCGTCGACGTCATTGTCCCCTGGCTGTTGGTGGTGATGTTGTCCATGTACCAACCGTCCGTCTTGCTCGAGTCGAGCGAGAGGACGGTCTTCTTGCCTGCGTTGTCGACGAGGTACACCTGCGCCTCGGTGAGCTTGGTGGTGTCGATCTGGAACTGCGACAGGTCGAAGACGCAGCTGCGCACGCCCGAAAGAGCGCTCGAGAGCTGCGCGACGAGCATGCTCTCGTCCGCCGCGTTCGGCGTATACGGCACGGTCGGCCCCATCGTCGTGGAGTAGGTGCCGAGCGTGTCGCCGCGGGCGGGCGCGGTCCCCTTTGCGGCGAGATCGGCGGCCCAGCCCGCGACGCCGTCGCACTGATCGTAGAAGTCGAAGCTGCTTCCGCCTGCCTTCACCGGTGCCAGCGTCGGCTCGCCGGCTCCGGCGTTGGCGAACGCCTGCAACACCCCGGGCGCCAGATCGAACAGCGTCGACTGAATCCCGAAGACGATCGTCTTGATCCCGGCCGCGTTCGCGGTTTGAAGTTTCCAGACCACCGAGTCGGGGGCGCAAAGCGAGTTCGAGTCGTCGCAATAGTCCGGCTGGCCGTCGGTGATGAGCAGGATGTACTTGTCGCCTGGATCGGTATCGGCCATCAGCGCCGTGGTGACGTTCCCCAGCGACTCGCTGATCGGCGACTCGAACTTGACGCCCGCCGCCGTGCTGTCGGGAGGGTACGGCAAACTGTCGTACTTGGTCGCGATGGTGGCGGCGTTGTCCAGCGCCGGCGGCACGGCGTCGGTCAGCATCCCCTGGATCGAGGGACACATCCCGCCGGTGTTCGCCGGGTTCGTCCCCCAGACGGTGGTGAATCCGAACCGCACTTGCGAATCGAGCTGAGGCAGCACCTGCTCGATCGCCGCCTTCAGGTTGTACCACTCGGTGTTCGTCATATCGACGGTGTTGGTCTGGGTGTTCATGCAGACCGGATCGCCCGTGCTTTCGTTCGGCATCGCCGTCAGACAGTGGAACATGCTGCCCGACCGATCGACGAGCAGATAGACCGTCGGATTGGTGGGCGCGAACATGACGTCGGAGGTCTGACAGCCGGCGGCGTCCGTGGGGCCGGCGTCGCCCGTGATCATGATGTCGCCGCCGCCGCCCCCGTCTCCGCTGGTGACAACGACGCCGCCGGTCCCCTTGCTGCCGCCGGAGGAGCCCCCCTGGCCGGTCAAGTTGCCGCTGCCGCCGCTGCCGGCGAGGCTGGCCGAGACGCCGGCCTTGCACCCGAACGCGCCGAGCAAAAGCGCGCTGCAAGCGGCGATCAAAATCGGCGCAAGCGCGCCTCCAAAGGCGCGTTCACGATAAGCGAAGTGAGTCACGGGGCCTCCTGGAAAAACACTTACATTATCACGAGCCCGCCGCCAAGGTCGTTGCGTCACGCCCCGCTGGCACTCGCCGCCGCGACCGTCTCCGGCCAGGCTGGAGTGCGCCTGCCGCGGTCGGTCAGAAACCGCGGGAAGATCTGTCTCCCGAGCGCTCCATCACCCGGCCACGACGCCGCGCACGCGCTTCGTTCGAGGTGGCTTCTCAGCTTTCGCTCGTGTTAATTTGGGCGCTTCCTGACGGGGGGCGGTGGCCGAGTTCCATTAATGAAGTCCTTACTTTCGATCGCAGCGGCATTGTTCTTGGCGGCGGCGTTGGCCGGATGTGGCGGTGGGGGCGGTGGGTCCCCCTCCCACAAGGACGCCAGTTTCGACGGGCCCGACATGAAGAAGGTGATGCTCCACCCCGACGGTGGGCCCGTCGACGGCGGTGACGCGTCGACCATCAACACCTGCGGCGCGAATGGCCCGGCGTTGGTCCTCGGCGACACCTGTAGCTGCGACGCCGAGTGCGGAAGCAACCACTGCGTCGAGGGGGTCTGCTGCAACACCGCCTGCACGAGTGGCTGCCAGACCTGCACCGCGGCCGAATCGCCGGGCACCTGCCTGGCGCGCGCGGCGAAGTCGGCGCCCCGCAAAGCCTCTGACTGCGTGGCGGACTCCCCGCCCAGCTGCGGGATGAACGGGTTCTGCGACGGCGCAGGCGCCTGCCAGAACTACCTCGGCAACACCTGCGTGGGCGGCACCTGCAGCGGCGACTCGGTGCTGGGCGCATTCGCCTGTGACGGCTCCGGGGCTTGCAAGGCGGGCGTCACGCAGATGCTCTGCATCCCCTACAGCTGCGACACGAACACGGGGATGTGCTTCCAGTCCTGTACCTCGGCGCAAGGGGGGCAGTGCGACCCGACGCACTCCTGCGACCTCACCACCGGGAGTTGCGGCAAGGTCGGAATCGGCGCCCACTGCAGCGCCGACGGCGATTGCATCTCGGGCAACTGCGCGGACAGCGTCTGCTGCAACATCGCCTGCAAGGGCGCCTGCGTCGCCTGCAACCTCCCCGGCCGGCTCGGCGCCTGCTCGGCGATCGACTCCGGAAAGCCCGACCCGCGCGGCGTTTGCAAGGATCAGGGGGTGGCGAGCTGCGGCCACAACGGGACCTGCGACGGCGTGGGCGGCTGCGCCAACTACGCCCGCGACACCCAGTGCCTCGAGCCGTCGTGCACCGGCAACCGCCTCAACACGGCGGGGACCTGCGACGGTCTCGGCACCTGCCGGCCCCCCGGCGTCCAGGACTGCCATCCGTTCCGCTGCCTCGACGGCGCCTGCACCACGTCCTGCCAGACGGTGGACGACTGCGATCAGGGAACCGCCTGCCTCCCGGGCACCAACGGGATGATGACCTGCGGCCCCAAGCCCCTCGGCGCCAGCTGCCAGGCGGCCAGCGAATGCTCCAGCAACTTCTGCGTCGACGGCGTCTGCTGCCAGAGCGCCTGCGGCGGGACCTGTCAGTACTGCGCCTTGCCGACCTCGCCCGGCTTCTGCATGACCGTCGCCGCCGACAACCCCGATCCGCGCGGCCTCTGCCAGGACAAGGGCGCCGCCTCGTGCAGCACGAACGGCAAGTGTGACGGCACCGGGAGCTGCGAGACCTATGCCCAGGGGACCGTCTGCGCCAGCCAGACCTGCGTGAGCGGCGTCTTCACGGCGGCATCGACCTGCAACACGACCGGCCAGTGCGTCGCCCCCGATTCACGCGCCTGCGCCCCTTACGTCTGCAACGGCCCGGTCTGCTTCGACTCCTGTGACAGCAACCTGCAGTGCAACAGCCCCAACACCTGCGGCGCGGTCGCGGCGAACTCCTGCGGGCTCAAGAGCCAGGGCGCCGTCTGCGGCGGCACGGCAGAGTGCCAGGCCGGGCTCACCTGCGCCCAGGGGTACTGCTGCAACTCGGCCTGCACCGGCGCCTGCCAGTCGTGCGCGCTCGCGAACACGCTCGGGACCTGCACCAACGTTCCGGTGAGTCAGGCCGATCCGACCGGGCAGTGCGTGGACAAGCTGGCCCCGTCTTGCAACACCAACGGCAAGTGCGACGGCAACGGCGGTTGCCAGCTCTACGTGCAGGGGACGGCCTGCCTCGGCTCGACCTGCCCTGCCGGGTCCTCGACCTTCACCGGCACGTCGACCTGCGACGGCGCCGGCAGCTGCGTGACGCCCAACGCCGCCCCCTGCTTCCCCTACCAGTGCGGCGCGAACATCTGCAAGAACTCCTGCACCGCCAACTCCGACTGCGCCTCCCCGGCGGTCTGCATCAACGGCTCTTGCGGGCTCAAGCCGCCCGGACAGGCCTGCGTGACGGCCGCCGAGTGCTCGTCCAACTTCTGCTCGCAGTCGGTCTGCTGCGCCACCGCCTGCACCGGGGCCTGCCAGTCTTGCGCGCTCACCACCGCGCCCGGCACCTGCAGCAACGTTCCGAACGGCACCGCCGATCCGCAGGGGACCTGCCACGACCAGGGGAACACCACCTGTGGCGCCGACGGCTTCTGCGACGGCAACGGCGCCTGCCGGAAGTACGCCGGCGGCACCTCCTGCGCCGCACCCTCCTGCCCGTCCGGCAGCCAGACGTTGACTTCGGGCCGCACCTGCGACGGAAAAGGAACCTGCCAGGCGGCCTCGACGATCGCCTGCGCTCCCTACGTGTGCAACGGAAGCACAGCCTGCAAGGCGGCCTGCGCGGCGGACACCGACTGCAGCCAGTCGCCCACCGTGGAGATCTGCGACACCAAGGTCGGTCTCTGCGGCACCAAGCACCGCCTCGGACAGTCCTGCACCCAGTCGAGCGATTGCCTCACCGGCAACAGCTGCGTCGACGGCGTCTGCTGCAGCGCCACCGCCTGCCCGACCTGCCAGGCCTGCAACATCACCGGCAGCGCGGGGAATTGCGCCAATGTGCCGGCCAGCAACCTGGAACCACACGGCCTCTGCGCGACCAGCCCGCCCTGCGGCAACACCGGCGCCTGCGACGGCGCGGGGAAGTGCCAGCTCGGCGGGACCGGCGTCTCGTGCGGCACGGCCACCTGCAGCGGCTCCACCTTCACGCCGGTTTCGCACTGCAACGGCACGGGGGCCTGCGCCGCGCCCGTCTCGTCGACCTGCCCGGGTGGCTTCGTCTGCGACACGACCAACGCGACTTGCAAGACCGCCTGCGCCCTCGACACCGACTGCGTCGCGCCGCTCACCTGTCAGGGCTCCGGCTCGACCAAGAGCTGCGCGCTCAAGCCGAACGGTCAGACCTGCGCCTCCGCCAGCCAGTGCATCAGCGGCTTCTGCACCGATGGCGTCTGCTGCGGCAGCGGCCCCTGTGGCACCTGCAAGGCCTGCAACGTGAACGGGGCCGGGAGCTGCGCGCCCATCGCGACCGGCACGACCGCCCCCAGCGGCCAGTGCGCCGCCAACGGCACCTGCGGCAACACCGGCACCTGCAACGGCGCCGGCGCCTGCACGCAGACAGCGACCACCGTGAGCTGCGCGGCGGCGTCCTGCACCGGCACCACCTTCACCCCGAAGGCGTTCTGCTCCGGCGGCGGCAGCTGCTCGACCGCGACGACCTCCAGCTGCGCCCCCTATGTCTGCGGCAGCACCAGCTGCAACACCACCTGCAATGTCGACGGCGACTGCGTGCCCGCCGGCGGCAACAACAGCTACTGCACCGGGACCGGCGGAGCGTGCCTCCCCGTCAAGGCGAGCGGCGTCGCCTGCTTCTCCAACCACGAATGCGGCAGCGGAAACTGCGTCGACGGCGTCTGCTGCGGCACCGCGAGCTGCCCGACCTGTCAGGCCTGCAACGTCACCGGCAGCGCCGGCACCTGCGCCAACGTGGCCAACACGGTCGCCGAGCCGCACGCCCGCTGCGCGGCCAACGGGACCTGCGGGAACACGGGCACCTGCAACGGCGCCGGCGCCTGCACGCAGATGGCGACCGGCGTGAGCTGCGCCGCCGCTTCGTGCAGCGGCACCACCTTCACGCCGACCGCCTTCTGCTCGGGGAGCGGCACCTGCTCGACCCCGAGCACCGCCAGCTGCGCGCCGTATGTTTGCAGCGGCACGAGTTGCAGCAACTCGTGCAGCAGCGACATCCAGTGCGTGGCGAGCGGGGGGACCAGCACCTACTGCACGGGCACCAACGGCAGCTGCCTCCCGGTCAAGTCGCTCGGCGTCGCTTGCCTGTCGAACCACGAGTGCGGCAGCGGAAACTGCGTCGACGGCGTCTGCTGCAGCACCGCGAGCTGCGGCACCTGCATGGCCTGCAACGTCTCCGGCAGCCCCGGCACCTGCGCCAACGTGGCCAACACGGTCACCGAGCCGCACGGCCGCTGCACCGCCAACGGCACCTGTGGCAACACCGGCACCTGCAACGGCAGCGGCGCCTGCACCCAGGCGGCAACCGGTGTGCCTTGCGGGGTTGCGTCCTGCAGTGGGACCACCTTCACCCCGGTGGCGTTCTGCAACGGCGCCGGAGCCTGCTCCGCCGCCACGACGTCCAGCTGCTCCCCCTACCTCTGCAGCGGCTCGAGCTGCAGCAGCTCGTGCAGCGCCGACACCGACTGCGTGAACACCACCGGCAACAACAACTACTGCACCGGCACCAACGGCAGCTGCCTCCCGGTGAAGTCGAACGGGGTGGCCTGCCTCACCAACCACGAGTGCGGCAGCAACTTCTGCGTCGACGGCGTCTGCTGCGCCAGCAACAGCTGCGGAACCTGCCTGGCCTGCAACGTCTCGGGGAGCCTCGGCTCCTGCGCCAACGTCGCCAGCAACGTCACCGACCCGCACGCCCGCTGCACGCCGGGCGGGACCTGCGGCAACACCGGCGCCTGCAACGGCAGCGGCGCCTGCCAGCAGCAGCCGACCACCGTGATGTGCAGCGCCCCCTCCTGCAGCATGGGGACCGCCGTCTTGGCGTCGTTCTGCTCGGGAGCCGGAAGCTGCCCGGCGGCCACGACCGCCAGCTGCGGCGACTACGCGTGCGGGACCACGAGCTGCAAGATCAGCTGCACCGCCGACAGCGACTGTATCGCCACCGACTACTGCACCTCGGCCGGCGCCTGCACGCCCCGGAAGGCGCTCGGGAAGGCATGCGCGGTCGGTGACGAGTGCGGGAGCGGCTTCTGCATCGACGGTGCCTGCTGCATGACGAACGGCTGCGGGACCTGCCAGTCGTGCAACCTCAACAGCACCACCGCCGGCACCTGCTCGCCGATCGCCTCCGGTCAGGCGGCGCCAGCCGGTCAGTGCACCGTTGGCGCGACCTGCGGCAACACCGGGCTCTGCAACGGCGCCAGCGGCTGCCAGCAACGGGCGAGTGGCACCAGCTGTGGCGCCGCCTCCTGCCCCACCAACTCTTCGCAGTTCACGGCCGCCTCCACCTGCAACGGCAGCGGGAGCTGCGTCACCCCCAGCCCGACCACCTGCGGGTCCGGGACGCTCAAGTGCACCGCCAGCGGCTGCCCGAGCAGCTGCACCGTCGACACCGACTGCGTCAGCGGCAACTACTGCAGCAGCGGCGCCTGCGTGGCACAACAGTCGACCGGCAGCTGCACGAGCGGTGACCAGTGCACCACGGGCAACTGCACGAACGGGTTCTGCTGCAACGTCTCCGCCTGCCCGACCTGCCAGACCTGCGGCGCCAGCGGCCTCTGCGTCCCGCTCCCCTCGACCACGGTCTGCGCCAGCTCCTGCGCCGTCGGCAACATCTCCCTCACCCAGAACTTCTGCGACTCTGGCGCCTGCAGCCTCATTCCCGTGATCACCCTCTGTCCCACGCTGGTCTGCGACCCCACCGTCCCGACCTGCCAGTAGTCATGGGAACCCTGGGAGGGTTCCCAAACCCTCCCGCAACGGGCTCGAGCGAGCAAAGCTCGCTCTCCCCCGACGCGATCAGCATCCGCAGCGGAGCCGAGACTCGCCCAAAGAGGCTGCGGGGGCCTGGTGTCACTCCGACGCGAGCTCGCAGGCCGCTCTGATCGGTCAGCGGACCAGGTTGCGGAGGAGCAGGCGCAGGTTCTGAAGGTCGATTGGCTTTTCGACCCGCGCGTTCGGAATGCGCTCCAGGAACTCGCGCGCGCGCGGCGTGAAGGCGCCGCCGCTCACGAACACCATCCGCGCGGCCTGATCGGGCGCCAACCTCTCGATCTCGGCGAAGAGGTCCATCCCGGTCATCTCGGGCATCATCAGATCACAGAGGATCACCGCGTAACGGTCCCCGGCCCGCAGACGCTCGAGCGCCTTGCGCGCGTCGCCCACGCAGGTGACGTTGTAGTCCGCCGACAGCGAGCGGCGCAGCGCCCCCAGGATCATCGGCTCGTCGTCGATGACCAGGAGCCGCCCGCCCTGCGCGGCGACCTCGGGCGTCGGCGCGTTGACCAGCTCGCTCGCCGAGTCCATCACGGCGGGCGGCAGCGTGACCCGAAAGGTGCTCCCGCGGCCGATCTCGCTTTCGACCCGCACCTCGCCACCGAGCGCGCTCAAGATGCCGCTGCAGATCCAGAGCCCGAGCCCGGTCCCTTCGCTCGCCGTCTTGGTGGTGAAGAAGGGGTCGAAGATCCGCTCGCGGATCTCGAGCGGAATCCCCATCCCGCTGTCGCGGACCTCCACGATGGCGCGGCCGTTTCCGTCGGTCCGGGTGGTCACCCGGATCTCGTTGCGCTCCGTCTCCCCTTCCGGGATGGCGTGCGCCGCATTGAGCAGGAGGTTCAGGAAGACCTGGCCGAGCCGCGACTCGTTCCCCTCGACCATCGGCGTGTCACCGTAATCCTTCACCAGCCGGGCGCGGTGGCGGATCTCGTTCCAGGCGATGTTGATCGACGAATCGAGCACCCGCCGGATGGCGACCGGACCGCTCTGCTCCTCGTCGCCGCGGGCGAACACCCGCAGGTCGCGCACGATGTTGCGGACCCGCTCCGCCCCCTGGCGTGCCTCGGTGAGCGCCTCGCTGGTCTCGTCGAGCACGTGGGCCGGACCGCCGCCCGCCGCGCTCCGGGAGAGGCGCGAGGCGACGGTGGTGATCTGATGGCGGGCGAAGTCGATGTTGGCCACGATGTAGGCGAGCGGGTTGTTGATCTCGTGCGCCACCCCCGCGGCCAGCGTCCCCACCGCCGCCATCCGCCCGGCGAAGATGAGCTGGTTCTCCATCCGCTTGCGGTCGGAGAGGTCGCGGATGAAGAAGTAGTGCCCTTTGAGAATCGGACGGGTCGCGTTCGGCTCCAGCACCGGCACGATCGAGAGCTGCATCTCGAACGTCGACCCGTCGCCGCGAACCCCCTGCACCTCACGCTCGAGCTTCTCGGCGACCGCGCGCAGATCGCTGCCCAGCGCGGCCCGGTCCTCGGCGGCGATGAGCGCCTCCCAGCTTCGACCGATCGCCTGCTCGGCGGGCATCCCCACCAGGCGGGTGAAGGCGCGGTTGACGGAGAGCACCCGCCCATCGAGGTCGATCCGGCAGATCCCCTCGGCGGCGTCCTCCAGCGCCGCGCGCAGCTCGCGCACCTGCTCCTCGAGGCGCGCCACGACCACGTCCGCAGTCCTCACCGTCGCCAAAGGACCCTCCTCCACGCGACGCACCGAAGCTCCCTCACGCGCTGCAGAATATCAGTCGCCAAGAAGGCAAGGGTAGTTACTTTTTTGTGGGCTCGAAAACTTGCGAGTTACCGTTTGAACATGCTCGAGCTCGCCTGGCGACCACCGCCACCCCAGCCGGACATCCCTCCCCGACCGCCGCCCAGGATCTCGGAGGCCCGCTGGCGAACCCGCGGATCCGGATCCCGGCGCGCCGCCTCCTTGATGAATGGCAGGGCCGGGGCGCCCAGGCTTCGCAGAAGCGCCTGCGCGCGCGGATAGGCGCGATCGCTGACGAGCGACCGAATGGCCCCCCGAATGAGGTCGCCGTCCGTCTTGAGCTCGGGATTCAAGCGAACCGCGGTCTGGCTGGCGCCCAACCCCTCCGACCACCGGCGTTGATCGAAATAGATCGTCGCCAGCAGGTAGGGGGCGTCGGCGTCGGCCGGCTTCTCGGCGTGGAGCTGGTCGAGAAGCTCGATCGCCTTGGGGGATTGGCCATCCGCCACCAGCTGGCGCGCCTGTTCGATTCGCGGGTCCTCGATCCCCGGCGCCCGGGGAGGAGACGGGGCAACGGTCGCTGTGCCATGTGACCCCGTGGAATCCGGCCGCGCCGCTGCTGGCTCGGTCCCGGGAGACGCCGCGACGTGCGCACCGGACGTGGTGGCCACCTCGGCAGGCTCGCTGGCCTTGTGTCGCAGGCGGAGACCAATGGAGAGAGCCACCATCACCACCAGGACAATCCCGCCGAGAAACATCCAGGCCGTGCGCCGGTCGCCGGTCGCTGGGGGGGCCGCCGCGTCGCCCGCCGGCACGCCGGCCGCCTCCGCGCCGAGCCGGCGGCGGACCGCGGAGACCGTGTCGACGGTGGTCCTGGCCGGGACCCGCGCCGCCGGTGCGCGGGCGGGGGACGGAGACGCCGCCGGTGCAGGCGAAGGCGCCGCGACGGGGCGAGCGGCCCCCTGGGCTTCCGGCGTCGCGGCGAGCGCGGCGGCGAACTCGCCCGCCGACTGGAACCGATCCTCGGGAAGCTTGGAGAGCGCCTTGCCGAGCAGCGACTCCAGCTCTTTGGAGTATCCCGCCTCGGGCGCGACCGTGCGCAAAAGCGGCGGCGACGCATCGCGCTGCATGAAGATCAGCTCGCCGACGTTCTCCGACTGAAACGGTTTGCGGCCGGCGAAGATCTCGAACAGCAGCACGCCGACCGCGTAGAGATCGGTCCGGGCGTCGACGGCGCCGCCCCCGCCCGACTGCTCCGGCGACATGTAGCTCGGCGTGCCGACCGCCATCCCGGCGGTCATCGCCGGCCCGTCGCGCAGCTTGGCCAGCCCGAAGTCGAGGATCCGCAGGTGCTCCTCGAGACCGCCCTCGCCGCTCAGGATGAGGTTCTCCGGCTTGAGATCGCGGTGCACGATCCCCTGCGCGTGGGCGTGCGCCAGGCCCGCCAGCAGCTGCGATGCGATCTTGAAGACGCGCGGCAGCGCGAGCGGCCCCGACAGCATCACCTCGCGCAGCGTCCGCCCGGTGACGAAGTCCATCACCAGGTAGGGCGCCCCCTCGATGCCGAAGTCGATCACCGAGACGCAGTTTGGGTGCGCGAGGCGGCTCATCGCCTTCGCCTCGTTCTCGAAGCGGGAGAGAAAGGCCTTCTGCGCGGCGATCCAGGGGTGCAGGAACTTCACCGCGACCGGCCGTCCCAGCTGGACGCGCTCCCCCTGATACACGACGCCCATCGCGCCCGACGCGATCTTGGAGAGGATCCGGTACCGACCCTGCAGCACGTGGCCCACGCGCGGGTCGGGCGGCGAAGGAGCTTCGACGTCCACCGCGGCGCAGCCTATCACGGACGCGCCAGCCCGCGGCGCGCGCTTCGAGCCCGCGCGGCGGGCGCTGCAGCCCGCCCGGCGCGCGCCTTCAAAGCCTGCGGCGACCGCTGTCCCTACTGCAAGAGCTCGGACTGGCCCTTGTGGAGAACGCCGTGCTTGAGCAGGAAGTCACGCACGGCGCGGTTGACCAGCAGAACGTCGGCGCCGTCGAACTGGCCGTGGCCCCCCTTCTTGAGTGGGAAGAGCTGGTTGGCGACGCCGGCGCGATCGAGCGCCTCGTGCAGCCGTTGCGCCTGGGCGAACGGCACGACCGGATCGGCGTCGCCGTGCGCGGTGAAGATCGGCGGCGCTCCCTCGTGCACATAGGTGATGGGCGAGACCCGCTGGGCCAGCGCTGCGGGATCGGCGGCGTTGCCGATCCAGCCGACCGCAAAGTCGCGGGGGCTCGGCGCCGCCAGCAGGGCGCCGACGTCGATGACGCCGAAGAAGTTGATCACCGCCGCCACCTTGAGCGGCTCGTCGCCGGGGCAGAGGCTGTCGAAGCCGGCCGTCGCCGGCGCCAGCGCCGCCATGAGCGCCAGGTGTGCCCCCGCCGAGCTGCCGACCAGGATCAACCGGTCGACGTCGAGCCCGTACTGCTTGGCGTGCCGGATGACCCAGCGGAGCGCGCAGCGGCTGTCCTCCACGGCCGCAGGCGCGGTGGCGACGCGCGCCAGCCGGTAGTCGACGTTCGCCACCGCGAATCCCATGGCCAGGTAGGGGAGCACGTCGAGGGCGATCTCGTCCTTGTCGCCGCTCACCCAGCCGCCCCCGTGAAACAGCAGCGCGACCGGCATCGGATCGCGCGGGCGCCGTGGCAGATAGAGATCGAGCTTCCCGTTCCAGCCACCGACCGACAGGTAGAGGAGGTTCGGCTCCACCCGGTAGTGGGTGGCGATCAGGGCCGCCGTGTCGAGCGGGCCCGAAGGGCGGACCTCGGCGCGCGCGGGCGGTCCGGCAGCGACGCCGGCGGCCAGCACGAGGGCGATGGCCACGGTCGCGTGCGGTGAGCGAATCAACGTTTCACATCTTTAGGTGATCCAAGCTGTTTGACAAGGGCGTCTCCCGCCCGGAAACTCGCTCCGTGGCCGAAAAAGCACACTGCGGTGGGATTTTGGTCGTCGACGACGATCCGGATATTCGCGACTCGCTGCGAGAGGTGCTGGAGGACGAAGGTTACGACGTCTCCTGCGTCGGCAACGGGCAGGAGGCGCTCGCGCACCTCAAGGCGGCTTCGCCGCGCCCCTGCGTGATCCTCCTCGACCTGATGATGCCGGTCATGGACGGATGGCAGTTCCGCAAGGAGCAGAAGCTGCACCCCGAGATCGCCGACATCCCGCTGGTGGTCATCACCGCGACCGGCAAGCGCCCGGTTCTGGTCGACGCCGCCGAGCTGGTGATGAAGCCGCTCGATCTGAACCGCCTGTTCGAGGCGGTCCAGCGCTACTGCGACTGAGTCGCGGAGAGCGGGTCTCTCGGAGGGCGACGACGTCGGGGGCGGCCGGCGTCTCGCCTACATGCCGCCGAGGAACTTCCATTCGTCGCCCTCTTTGGCGAGCAGGAAGCGATGGTAGTCGTTCACCCGGCGGTAGCGATCGCCCGCCTCGGGCGCAGCGATCTCGAACGACCCGTCGACGAACACCTCCACCTCGGCCTCGGTCCCGGTCACGCGGATGTTGCGGTACTCGATGTCGTAGCGGAGCGACTTGACCCTCGGCAGCTGCTTCTCGAGCACCTGCTTGAGCCCGTCGTAGCCATAGTCGTCGTCGGAGCGGGGTGTCCCGGAGTCCTCGAAATACTTCGGCGAGGCGAGCGCCAGGAGCCCCACCACGTTGCGCTGCATGAGCCGCCGCCGGTACTCTTCGACGGTCTCGATGATCTTGCGGTTCTCCTCGCTACGGACGATCTCGGTGCCGGGGAAGTATTCGCGGTGCGCGCAGCCTGCCGCGAAGCTCCCGCCCAGGGCGATCGCCACCAGCGAGATCGCCATCGCCGCCGCGGGTCCAGAGCGCGTCTGCTGTCGACTGATCATGAGCCCGTTGACAGGCTGCACGAAACGTTCCAGCGGTTGCCCCCGAATTGTCGGGCGTGCGATCGCTGTTTTCTGCCGCTTCGTCGCGCGATCCTGGAACGTTGTGCCAGTTTGGCAAGCGGGACATCGCCTAGCCCTTTGACCGTAACCGGGATCTGCGATAGTGACGATGTGACGACCATGGGTGATGTTCCTGAGCACGCACGTGAATTTCCCCGGTTCGAGGTCAACGCTTACGTCGACTACACCGGGAACGAGGTGCTCCTCTTCCACCGCATCCAGAACATCTCGCTCGGGGGCGTCTGCATCCAGACCTCCGGCGTCGAAGAGGTCGGCACGATGGTCGACCTGGTCCTCAACTTCCCCGAGCTCGACGCCTCCATCGCCGTGACCGGCGAGGTCGTCTGGGCCAACCGCGAGCCCCCGATGGACATGGGGATCCGCTACGTCGACCTCGACGAGGAGCGCAAAGACACGCTCCGCAAGTACATCAACATGGTGAGAAAGTAGACCGCTAGAGAGCGAGCAATCGGTCGGCGGCGTCGAGGTGGACGCGGACGCTGGCCAGGCGGGCCAGGTAGCGCTGGAAGCGCTTGCCCGGGGCGGCGCCGGCGCCCTGCTTGAGGTGGACGTCGGTGATGCGGGTGACGGCGAAGCGGCAGGCGGCGAAGCGGAGCTCGGCGCCGAAGCCGGCCCGCTCCTCGGCGCTCGGCGGCCGTGAGGCGACGTAGGCGTCCAGCAGCGCGCGCGTGATCTCCGGGCGAAAGTCGTCGCGGCCGAAGCCGTACGCCAGCGTCGTCACCGCCAGGTCGTAGGCCAGCCGACCCCAGGAAGCCTGCTCGAAGTCGAGCAGCGCCGAGAGCGCCTCGCCCGTCGGCAAAAAGAGAACGTTGTCGACGAACAGATCGCCGTGAATGAGGCCCATCGGCAGGGCCGGCGCGCGCTCGTTCGCCAGGCTACCGAGCTCGGCCCCGAGGATCGTCGCCGCGGGAACCAGCTCGGGGCGGGCGAGCGCCGCGATGCCCGCCAGCCGCCGGTCGATCTCCTCCGGTTCGTAGCGACCGGGGCGGCGGTCCGAAAAATCGGCGCCCGCGCGGTGGAGAGCGCCGAGCGCCGCGCCGACCGCCGTCGCGTGCGCGGGCGTCAGCTCGTCGCGGTCGAGCGTCCGGCCCGGCACCCAGGGGAAGAGCGAGACGATGTGATCCTGCCAGAGCAGGAACGGGTGACCGGTCGACGAGGTGAGCGGCGCCGGCGTGGGGACGCCGCGCGCGGCGACGTGGGCGACGATGGCCGCCTCGCGCTCCACGTCGTCCAGCGACTTGCCCTCGTTGATCCGCAGGAAGACCGCCCCACCCTCCGTCTCGACGCGGACGTTAGTGTTGATGGTGCCCACCGGGATCGGGTGGTGCATTCGGTAGCCGTCGACACCGAAGTCACGCAGGATCGCGCGGACGTCGGCCGCGCCGAGCCTCCGCCACTCAGCCATGCGCCGGCTGCGCGACCGCGTCTTCCACCGCGCCCAGGAAGCGCGCGAAGAGCGCCTCCTCGGCGGCCAGCAGCGGCTCGAGCCGCCGCTCCCAGTCGGAGAGATGGGCGTGGAGGCCGGCGGCCATCTCGTCCAGGTGGCGGTCCTCGTCCTTGGTGATGGCCGCGACCGAGAACCCGGCCTCGTGCGCCTTCAGCATCCGGTCATAGACCGGATAGAAGACCTGCGCTCGAACTTCGACCGCCGCGCTGGTGAGGAGGTAGTTCGCCTCGGCGCGCTCGGCGGCGGGGAGATCGCCGAGCGCCTCCTCGGCGCGGTGGTCGAGCGCCTGCAGGTAGTTCTCCGCCGCCTCGCCGGCCAGCGTCGCCCCGCCGGCGAAGGTCCCGACGTCGACGCCGCTCGCCTGGCCCAGCGCCACCGCCGCCTTCTTGAGCCGCAGTGTGTGCACCGCCTCGTCGAGGATGTGCTGGATCCCGTCGAGGTCGAGCCGCTCGGCGCGCCGGCTCTTCAGGATCTTGCGGACCCCCACGTACTCGAGCCGGGCCAGCGTGTTGACGAACCGCGCGTGGAGCCGGGGATCGGGAACGATCCGTTCGAGCAGACGCTCGGTCCGGGCGGCGTTTTGATGGGCTGCGGATGCTTCGACATACCTGCGCATCGACGGGCGAAGACTATGCGGACTTGACGGCGTGACGCAACCCTTGGTCTAGTCACCTCGGATGGCGGCGTCGGAAGTCAATCAACTGGTGGAGAAGCACCTGTCGCTGGTGCAGGCGATCGCCCGCAAGGTGAAGAAGACGCTCAACGCGTCGATCGAGCTCGACGATCTGGTCGGCTATGGCTCGAAGGGGCTGGTGGAGGCGGCGGAGCGCTTCGACGCCCGCCACGGTGTGGCGTTCACGACCTTCGCCTACTACCGGATCCGGGGGGCGATCTACGACGGCCTGCGGGCCATGGGCTGGTACTCGCGCGCCGACTACGCCCGCTACCGCGCCGAGGAGCGCGCCAACGAGTACCTCCGCAACCGCGCCGACCGCGAGGGGGCGGGCCAGGCGCAAGCTGGAGCGGCTGCGAGCCCGACCGCTGGCGAGGCGGCCACGCTGGCCGAGGTTCACGAGATCCTGTCGAGCGTGGCCACCGTGCACATCACCTCGCTCGAGGCCGCTTCGAGCGTCCCCGACGAGAGCCTGCCGGCCGCCGACGTGGCCGTCGACAACCACCGGCTGTCGCAACGGGTGCGCCGGGCGGTCGCCGGGCTGCCAGAAAAGGAGCGGCGCCTGATGGAGCTGTACTACTTCGCCGACAAGAATCTGGAAGAGGCCGGAGCGGAGCTGGGGCTCTCCAAATCGTGGGCCTGCCGGCTCCACGCCCGGGCCGTCAATCTGCTCCGCGACGCCATGGACGACGACGACCAGGGCTAGGGCGCAACCGCGCGGGGCGCGCAGCCGATGACCCGCCATGCGCATCGCACCCGCCCCGTCCGGAAGGCTTCCTGCCCCGCCCGCCCCGCGAACCTCGGGGGCGGGCAAGACGTTCACGGCGGTGCTCGACGAGGGCTCGGCGGTCGCTCCATCGGGACAGACGGCGGCGGCCGTCTCCAAGGCCCCCAGCTCACCACCGGCGCGAACGGCCCCAGGTCCGGCGACGACCCCGCTGCGGGCGATGCTCGAGCGAACGGTCGGCGCCGAAAAGCAGGTCGACGCGCTGCTGGAGGCGGCGGCCCGGGGCAAGACCTTCACGCCGGCGCAGCTCCTGGCCATGCAGGCGACGGTGGCCAGATACTCGCAGACCGTCGAGGTGGTCTCGCGGGTGGCCGATCGGCTGGTGGGCGCCGTCAAACAGACGATGGGGACCCAGGTCTGAAGGGCATTCTGACCGCTCCCCTGGCAGGTCTTCTGGCGGGTTTCGGCATGCATTTTCATGTTATGACGCGCCCATGAAGCGGCGGGGTTTTGCGGCGAGGGGGCTGTTGGTGGCGGTCATTGCGACGGCCGCCTGCTCGACCAACATCCTGCACGGGATCGACGAGCGGTCGGCCAACGACGCCACCGCTGCGCTGGAACGGGCCGGAATCGGCGCGGAAAAGCTGCCCGACGAGGGGGCCTCCACTGGCAGCGGCGCGAGCTACACGATCCGCGTCGCGCACGGCGACGGAACCCGCGCGGTCGATCTGCTGGCCGCGCTCGGCCTGCCGCGCGAAAAGCGCCGCGGCTTCGCCGAGACCTATGGCCAGCCGAGCCTGATCCCGACGCCGTCCGAGGAGCGCGCCCGCTACCTCGACGCCACGGCGGGCGAGATCGAGCGGACGCTCGAGACGGTCGACGGCATCGTGAGCGCGCGCGTCCACCTGGTGCTGGAGGAGAGCGACCCCCTGGCGGCCGAGGTCAAGCCCAAGAGCGCGGCGCGCGCCGCCGTCCTGCTCAAGGCGCGGCCCGGCGCCGCCCCGATCGCGGCGGCCGACGTCCAGAAGCTGGTCGCGGGGAGCGTGGCCGGCCTCGACGCGACCGCCGTCAGCGTGGTGGTCACCTCCGCTGCCGATCCCGGCGAGGCGACGGCAGCAGCGCTCGCGCCGCTCGGCCCCTTGCGACTGTCGCCCGGCACGCGGCCACTGCTGGTCGGCGCCGTGGTGGCCGCGCTGCTGGTGCTGGCCCTGCTGGCGACGCTGCTCCTCGTCACCGCCCGGCGGCTCGCCGCGCTCGAGCGCGCTGCGGCCGAAAATGATGTCGGGTTTCCTGGCCCGGCCGCGCCACAGGCATAGCCCCCGGCGTCAGTTGTCGTCGTCGTCGTCGTCGTCGTCGGAGGCGGCCGGCTTGTGGTGGCGGACCACCTGATCGTCGTCGGCGGCGGGCTTGTCGGCCGGCTTCTTGGCGGAGGCCTCATCGGAGGCGGCGGCCGCCTTGTCGTCGCCTGGCTTCTCGGCGCCTGGCTTGTCGGCGCCCGGCTTGTCGGCGCCCGGTTTGTCATCGGCCGACCTGTCGGCAGCGGCCGCATGGCCGGCCGACGGTGAGCGCGCCAGCTTGATGGCATGGGGTTGCGGTCGCGGCTTCGGCTCCGCGGCGGGGATCAACGGAGCGGCTGGAGGCGGCACCAGCTGTTCGATCTGAGGCCGGGGACGCGACGCCGCTGTGGGCCCTGCGGCCGGCAGGGGCGCCGTCGGGGCGGCAGCGGCGGTGGCCGGTCCGACCGCGCCCCCCTCGAGAAGGCCGTTCCTGGCGACGACAATCAGAACGCCGAAGCCGACGCCGAGGACGCTCAGACAACCGAGCATCCCCCAGAACCATCCGGGGAGCGCGCTCTTGTGCATCACGACGCGCGCCGTGTTTTCACCGGCATTCGCCCGAACACCGGCCGGCGCAGAGTGCCGATTGGCCATAGCGGGCGGAGATTACCATAGCGGCGCCGAGGCCCGGGCTCACTTGCCGAGCTTGCGCTTCAGCTCGGCCAGCGCGTCGTCGGCGGCGCTGTCGCTGGCCATCTTGTCGAGGCGTCGCTCGGCGGCGAGGCCGGCGGTCGTTCTCCCGCCCAGCTCGTCGTCGAGCCCCGCCTCGGCCTCGGTGGCGTCGATGCGGCTCGACATCCGCTCGAACTCACCGAACGCGGAGGTCTTGGCGGTCATCGTCCCGTCGCGGTTCGAGCGCGCCTTGGCCTTCAAGGTCCCCTGCCGCATCTTGACGTCCTTGAGCCGCGCCTCGAGCGCCTTCAGCGCCGCGGTCAGCTGGTCGCCGTAGACCCCCTGCTCCTGCAAGGCCTTCTTGGTGTCGTCGCGCTCGGTCTCCTTCTCGCCCTTGCGGACGAGCGCCTCCTTGGCGAGGCCGTCGTCGCCGGCGCGGATCGCCAGCTCGGCCTTCTTCTGCCAGTCGGCGATCTCCCCCTCGATGGCCTTCTGTCGCCGCTCGAGCAGCCGCTCGTCGGCGATGCAGCGCGCGACCTCGGCCCGCGCCTGACGCGCGTAGTCCTCCATGTCGCGGACCATCTGATCGATCCCCTTGCCTGGATCCTGCATGGAGTCGATCGCGTCGTTGACGTTGGACTTGATCAGAGTCGAGAGCCTGCCGAGGATGCCCATCGCGCATCAAGGTTAGCGTCACCGCCAGGACATGTCGACCTGCCGCCCTGGCGACCACACGGCCTGCCGGCCTGGCGACCATGCGGCCCAGCCGCGACCGCGTGGCCATCACGGCCCGATGCCCCCAATCCCATGTGTTAGGTTTCGCCGGTGCGACTCGCAGACCTCATCGGCCAGGATCTGGCGCGGGCTGCGCTCGAGCGTGCGATCGCCGGCGGGCGCGTCGCGCACGCCTACGTGTTCGAGGGTCCCGCCGGCGTCGGCAAGCGGAGCGCCGCGCTCGGGCTGGCGATGGCGCTCGACTGTCCGGTCGCGCCCGGCGCCGGCTGCGGCGCTTGCGAGATCTGCCGCCGCATCGAGGCGGGCCTCCACCCCGACGTGCCGAGCTTCGGTCCGTCCGGTCCCGGGGGCCAGATCGTCATCGACGACATCCGCGCCATCTTGGCCCTGACCCGCACCCGGCCCCACGAGGCGCGGGCGCGGGTGATCGTGGTCGACGACGCGGACGCGATGAATCCGAGCTCGGCCAACGGCCTCCTCAAGACGCTGGAGGAGCCGCTGGCCGGCAACCACCTGGTCCTCTGCACGGGCGCGCCCGATCGGCTGCTGCCGACGGTCCGCTCGCGCGCGCAGCGCATCCGATTCCGCGCGCTCAGCCCGGCCGCGCTGGCCGAGATCGCGCGGGCGCGCGGCCTCCCCGAGGCACGCGCCGAGATCGCGGTCGCCCTGGCCGACGGCTCGGCGGCGCGGATGCTGGAAGCGGCCGGGGCCAGGACCGGCAACGGAGAGGGAAGCGGAGAGGACGACGCGGCCGACGGCGACGGCGAGAGCGGCCTCGGACAGGCGCTCGGCGCGCTCCGGCGTGCGGTCTCGACGCCAGGCGCCGGCCAGCTGTTCGATGCCGTCCAGGCGCTCACGGCCGAAAAAGAGAGCAAGGCGGATCTCCCCCGTCTGGTGGCGCTGCTCGGGGGCCTTTATCGCGACGCGATGGCGGTGGCGGCGGGGGCCCCCGAGCTGGCGACGCTGGCGCGCGTCGGGGATCCGCAAGCGCTCGCCGCGCTGGGCCTCGACCGCCTCGGCCGGGCCGTCACGGCCATCGTCGACGTGCAGCTGGCGCTGCAGGTCAACGTCAATCCGACCCTGGCGCTCGAACGGTTGCTGATCGCGCTCAAGCGGCAAGAACGACAGCCGGAACGGCCACGAGAACGACAGGAGCCACGCGCGTGAGCGACCCAGGCGCCCGGATGATCAACATCGCCGGCGTGAAGCTGGATCCCCGCGGCCGCGTGCTGGCCTGCGACGCCGGCGGCCTGGTGCTGCGCCACGGCGAGCAGGTCGTGGTCGACGACGGGCGGGAGACTGACGTGGGGACGGTGGCGGTGGCCTCCGCACAGCGTCCCGAGGCCCCTGGGACGACAAAGGCGGCGACGGCGGCAACGCTGCCGCGCATCCTGCGTCGCGCCGAGCCGGACGATCTCGCTCGGGTGCGCGCCGCGGTCGAGCGGGCGGCCGAGGCGCGGGCCTTCGCGCGCGAGCGCGCCGCCGCCCAGCAGCTGGGGATCAAGATCTTCCGCGTCGACTTCCAGCGGGGCGGACGCGCGATCTTCTATTTCGCCTCCGAAGCGCGCGTCGACTTCCGGGACCTGGTGCGCGATCTGGCCGCCCGCTATCACACCCGCATCGAGCTGCGGCAGGTCGGCGTGCGCGACGAGGCCAAGATGGTGGGCGGCATCGGGTCGTGCGGCCGCGAGCTCTGCTGCACGACCTTCCTGCCGAAGTTCGCCCCGGTGTCGATCAAGATGGCCAAGCACCAGAACCTGGCGATGGCGCCCACCAAGGTGTCCGGGCAATGCGGCCGTCTCAAGTGCTGCCTGGTCTACGAGGACGCGACCTACGTGGAGGCGGCCGCCGCGCTCCCCAAGATCGGCAAGCGTGTGGCAACCCCCGACGGTGTCGGTCGCGTCGGCGACCTCGACGTGCTGCGCGGCCGGGTGCGCGTCTACTTCGACGGCCAGCCCCCCAAGACCTTCACCGCCGACGACCTGCAGCCCGCGCCCCCACCCCCTGCCCCACCACGAAGCCCCGAGCGATAGGATCATGTCCCGCTTCTACGTCACGACCCCGATCTACTACGTCAACGCCCTCCCCCACCTCGGCACGTTCTACACGACCGTCGTCGCCGACGCGCTGGCCCGCTACCACCGCGCGCGCGCCAAGTCCGATGGGATGGATCCCAAGGAGCGGGTGTTCTTCCTGACTGGTCTCGACGAGCACGGCCAGAAGATCGAACGCATCGCTCGCGAGCGTGGAATGGAACCACAGGCCTACTGCGACGACATCGCCGAGAAGTTTAAGCAGACGTGGAAGGAGGTGGAGATCTCCAATGACGACTTCATCCGGACCACGGAGCCGCGTCACAAGAAAGCAGTCGGCGAAATGTGGGCGCTGCTGCAGAAGGACATCTACGAGGCGGAATACGACGGCATGTATTGCGTCGGCTGCGAAGAAGCGAAGAGTGAAGACGATGTGGTCGTCGAAGGTGACCGCAAGCTCTGTCGTATCCACCTGACGCCGGTCGAGCGGGTAAAAGAAAAGAACTACTTCTTCGATCTCCCAAGGTACGAAAAAGATCTGCTTCGTTGGTACGAAGGCCACGACACAGGAGGGCATCCGCCAGTGAAGCCTCTCTCGAGGCTCAACGAAGTACGCGCGTTCGTATCCGGCGGACTGAAGCCGCTCTCGATTTCCCGGGCCGCTGTCAAATGGGGAATTCCCGTCCCAACCGACCCGAAGCAGACGATCTACGTCTGGATCGATGCTTTGACGAACTACCTGACAGTCCTCGGCGGCCCGGAAGCCGTCCTGCGCGCTGGAGACAAGGGATTTTGGGCTGCCTCACACCACCTGATCGCCAAGGACATCCTTCGCTTTCACGCGGTCTACTGGCCCGCCATGCTCCTGAGCGCCGGGCTACAGCTGCCAAAACAGATCTTCTGTCACGGCTACCTGACCGTGAAGGGCCAGAAGATCTCCAAGTCGATGCCCGCCACGCGCGTCGACCCGACGGCCATCGCGGCGGAGCTGGGCGTCGATCCGCTGCGCTACTTCGTCCTCCGCGAGTACACCCTCGGCGGCGACGGCGACTTCACCTATGAATCTCTGTTCCAGCGGCACCAGTCGGATCTGGGGAACGACCTCGGCAATCTGCTGAACCGAACGCTGTCGATGGTGCACCGCTACGTGGGCAGCGAGCTCCCGGCGCGTGCAATTCAGAACACTGGGGCCTCGGAGCTGCTCGAGTTGGCGCAGTCGGCCTGGGAGGCGTTCGATCCCTCCGGCGCGCTCGAGGCGACCTGGCGGCTCGTGCGCGCGTACAACCAGAAGATCGACGAAGAGAAGCCCTGGGTGCTGCAAAAGGCCGGCGAGCAGGAGCGGTTGCTCGACGTGCTGGCCGGCTGCTGCGAGGCGCTCCGCTGGGCCGCGCTCATGGTGGCGCCTGCGATGCCCGCGTCCTCGCGCGAGATCCTCCGCCAGCTGGGGCGTTCGGCCGACGAAGGGAGCTGGCCAGCGACGTTCGGGTGGCCGGGCGGCACGCTCACCGAGCCGAAGCCGGTCTTCCCGCGCATCGAGCCGGAACGCCAGGCGGAGCTGATCGCCAAGTGGGTGCCGGCCGAGACCGCTCCCGCCGCCGCCCAGGCGACCACCGCCGCGCCTGCGGTCGCCGCACCGCCGGCCGACGTCTCGATCGACGACTTCGCCAAGATCGATCTGCGCGCCGCCAAGGTCCTCACGGCCGAACGGGTGCCCAAGGCCGACAAGCTGCTCAAGCTGACCCTCGACATCGGCGCCGGTGAGACCCGCACCGTCGTCTCGGGGATCGCGCCCGCCTACACGCCGGAAACAATGGTCGGCCGGACGGTCATCTACCTGTCGAACCTGGCACCCCGCAAGATCCGCGGCGTGCTCTCGCAGGGGATGATCCTGGCCGCTGGCGACGCTGACGTGCTCGGCCTCTCCGCCCTCGACCGCGAGGTCCCGCCCGGCACCCGAATCCGCTGACCGGCGGGTGCTATCCTCCGGCGCTGGGCAACCAGGCGGGCGAGCGGGCCGATGAGGCTCGCATGGGGAGAGTCATGCAGAAGATCACACTCACCAACAGCTACGACGAAGAGGACGTCACCCGTGGTCACCGGAAGGCCGCTGACATCCGCAGCACCGAGATCGAGGCGCTGGTCGACACCGGCGCCACGATGATGGTGCTGCCCGCTGACGCCGTTTCGCGGCTGGGGCTGCTGCCGGCCGGCTATCGCAAGGTCCGGTACGCCGATGGGCGCATCGCCGAGGTCCCCTGGGTCAGCGGTATCCGAATCACCATCCTGGGTCGCGAGACCGTCATCAACGCCCTCGTCGAAGCGGCCGGGACGACGCCGCTCATCGGGCAGATTCCGCTCGAGGAGCTGGACCTGCTGGTCGATCCCAAGTCCCGAGAGTTGCGGGTCAACCCCGCCTCGCCGGACGCGCCGCTGCTCGACCTGCTGTCGGCCGCCTGACCGACCCAAACCCGGCGCGCCGACCTCCAGCGCCGGAAGGGCGAAAATCGGGCGACTGGAAACACTTTTTCTCTTGCGTTGAGGACCCCCGGTCGAGGCTAATCAGCCTTGTCATGCCCAGCGCAAAACCAGTCATTCCGTCAGGTGCCGATCCCATCACCGTCCACGCCGCCGGGCACCTGGAGGTGCCCGATCACCCGATCATCCCCTTCATCGAAGGCGATGGAACCGGGCCAGATATCTGGCGCGCCAGCGTCCGCGTGCTCGACGCGGCGGTCGCCAAGGAGTTCGGCGGCAAAAAGAAGATCGCCTGGGCGGAGGTCTACGCCGGCGGAAAGTCGAAGGAGCTGTTCGACAGCTGGCTGCCCGACGAGACGCTGGAGGCCTTCAAGACCTACTACGTCGGGATCAAGGGGCCGCTCACCACGCCGGTCGGCGGCGGCATCCGGTCGCTCAACGTGGCCATCCGGCAGATGCTCGACCTCTACGTCTGCCTGCGCCCGGTCCAGTACTTCAAGGGCGTCCCCTCGCCGGTGAAGGCGCCCGAGAAGGTCAACATGGTGATCTTCCGCGAGAACACCGAGGACATCTACGCCGGGATCGAGTGGGCGGCCGAGTCGCCCGAGGCCAAGAAGGTCATCGCCTTCCTGCAGAACGAGATGGGGGTGAAGAAGATCCGTTTCCCCGAGACCTCCGGGATCGGGATCAAGCCGGTCTCCCGCGAGGGGTCGGAGCGTCTCATCCGCGCCGCCATCGACTACGCCATCCTCCACAAGCGCAAGAGCGTGACCCTGGTCCACAAGGGGAACATCATGAAGTTCACCGAGGGGGGCTTCCGCGATTGGGGCTACGCCCTGGTGAAGCGCGAGTACGAGGGGCGCGCCATCGGCTGGGACGACTGCGGCGGCAAGCCGCCGGCCGGCCAGGTTCTCGTCAAAGACTCCATCGCCGACATCACGCTGCAGCAGGTCCTCACCCGTCCCGACGAGTTCGAGGTGATCGCCACCCTGAACCTGAACGGCGACTACCTGTCGGACGCGCTGGCGGCGCAGGTGGGCGGCATCGGCATCGCGCCGGGCGGCAACATCAACTACGTGACCGGCCACGCGGTGTTCGAGGCGACGCACGGCACGGCGCCCAAGTACGCCAACCTCGACAAGGTGAACCCAGGTTCGGTGATCCTCTCGGGCGTCATGCTGCTCGAGCACCTCGGCTGGGCTGGCGCCGCCGCGCGCACCATCGCCGCGCTGGAAAAGACCATCGCGCAGAAGACCGTCACCTATGATTTCGCCCGCCTCATGGAGGGAGCCAAGGAAGTAAGCTGCTCCGCCTTCGGCGACGCCATCATCAAGAACATCGAAAACCCCTGAGGGTCGCGAATCCTCTCGCGATCCGGGTAAGGCGGGCTAAGCTCGTCCCGCCTTTTTCGCGAGCCCCATCCAAGGAGTCCCAGACATGTCCGGTCGGAAGAAGATTGCCCTCATTGGTGCCGGCAACATCGGCGGTGAATTGGCCTCCCTGGCGGCGCGCGCCGAGCTCGGCGACGTCGTCCTGTTCGACATCCCCGAGAAGGAGGGGGTCGCCAAGGGGAAGGCGCTCGACCTCGAGCAGAACAACGCGGTCCTCGGTCACGACGCCAAGATCACCGGCACCTCGAGCTGGGCCGACTGCGCCGGCGCCGACGTCGTCATCATCACGGCCGGCGTGCCGCGCAAGCCGGGCATGTCGCGCGACGACTTGTTGTCGGTGAACCTGAAGATCATCCGCAACGTGGCGGAGAACCTGAAGCAGCACTGCCCCAACGCCTTCGTGATCGTGGTGTCGAACCCGCTCGACGTCATGGTCTACGAGCTCAAGCGCGTCACCGGGTTTTCGGCCAAGAAGGTGGTCGGGATGGCCGGCATCCTCGACTCCGGCCGGTTTCAGCTCTTCCTGGCCCAGGAGGCCGGCGTCTCCGTCAAGGACGTCCGCGCCATGGTGCTCGGCGGCCACGGCGACACCATGGTGCCGATCCTCAGCGCCACCACCATCAACGGCATCCCGGTCAAGCAGCTGGTCGCCGCCGACAAGCTGGCCGCCATCGTCGACCGCACCCGCAACGGCGGCGGCGAGATCGTCAAGCTGATGGGGACCAGCGCCTTCGCGGCGCCAGCCTCGTCGGCGATCGCCATGGCGACGGCCTACCTGAAGGATCAGAAGCGCCTCCTCGCCTGCGCGGCCTACCTCGACGGCGAGTACGGGCACAAGGATCTCTACGTGGGCGTCCCCATCGTGATCGGCGCCGGGGGCGTCGAGAAGATCGTCGCGCTCGACCTGGCGGCTGACGAAAAAGCCGCGCTCGACAAATCGGCAGCGGCCGTGCGCGAAGTGCTCGAAGCCTCGCGCAAGCTGTAATCGCGCAAGCCAGAGTCAAAGAAAGGCCCAGTGACGCCGTGAAGATCCACGAGTACCAGGCGAAAGAGATCCTGAAGAAGTTCGGGGTGCCGATCCCCAAGGGCCGGCCGGTGTTCAGCATCGACGAGGCCGAGGCGGCCGCCAAGGCGCTGATCGCCGAGACCGACAACGAGTTCGTGGTCGTCAAGGCGCAGATCCACGCCGGCGGGCGCGGCAAGGGGGGTGGCGTGAAGGTGGTCAAGGGGGCCGCCGCCGCGCGCGACACCGCGCAGAAGATCCTCGGGATGAACCTGGTCACGCACCAGACCGGGCCGGGCGGCAAGATCGTCAAGCGGCTGCTCATCGAGCAGGCGGTGGACATCGCGCGCGAGCTCTACCTCGGCGTGGTGGTCGATCGCGGCTTCGGACGCGTCGTCGTCATGGCGTCGTCCGAGGGCGGCATGGAGATCGAGGAGGTCGCCGCCAGCCACCCGGAGAAGATCATCAAGGAGGTCGTCGACCCGACGGTGGGGCTGGCCGGCTTCCAGGCGCGCAACCTGGCTTACGGCCTCGGCCTGCACGGAGGCGCCGCCAAGAACGCGGCGGAGCTGATCCTGCTGGTCTACAAGGCGTTCGCCGCGACCGACGCGTCGATGATCGAGATCAACCCGCTGGTCGTGCTGACCGACGGGCGCGTGCTGGCCCTCGACGCCAAGGTGACCTTCGACGACAACGCCCTCTACCGCCAGAAGGACCTCGAGCTCTTGCGCGATCTCGAAGAGGAAGATCCCGCCGAGACCGAGGCCAAGCGTTACGACCTGTCGTTCATCAAGCTCGACGGCAACATCGGCTGCATGGTCAACGGCGCCGGCCTGGCCATGGCGACGATGGACACCATCAAGCACTTCGGCGGCCAGCCGGCGAACTTCCTCGACGTCGGCGGCAGCGCCACCGAGGAGCGCGTCACGGCGGCGTTCAAGATCATCACCGCCGATCCGGGCGTGCGTGGCATCTTCGTCAACATCTTCGGCGGCATCATGAAGTGCGACACCATCGCGGCCGGCGTCATCGCGGCGGTCAAGCAGGTCGGTCTGAAGGTGCCGCTGGTGGTGCGCCTGGAAGGGACCAACGTCGACCTCGGCAAGAAGATGCTGGCCGAGTCGGGCCTGGCGCTGACCACGGCCGGCGACATGGCCGACGGCGCCAAGCAGGTGGTCGCCCTGGCCGCCAAGGGGAGCAAGTAGCCATGTCCGTTCTCGTCGGAAAAGAGACCAAGCTGATCGTCCAGGGGATCACCGGGTCCGCTGGCACCTTCCACGCCAAGCAGATGCGCGAGTACGGCACCAACGTCGTCGGCGGTGTGACGCCCGGCAAGGGTGGCGTCGTCCACGAAGGGTTCGCCGTGTTCGACACCGTCGAGCAGGCGGTCAAGAAGACCGGCGCCAACGCCACCGTCATCTACGTCCCACCGCCCGGCGCCGCCGACGCGATCCTCGAGGCGGCGCAGGCCGGCATCGGGGTGATCGTCTGCATCACCGAGGGGATCCCGACGCTGGACATGGTGCGGGCCAAACGCGCGCTCGACGCCTACGGCTCGAAGGTGACGCTCATCGGCCCCAACTGCCCAGGCATCATCACCCCGGGCGAGTGCAAGATCGGGATCATGCCGGGCTACATCCACAAGCCGGGCAAGGTGGGCGTGGTGTCGCGCTCAGGGACGCTCACCTACGAAGCGGCGCATCAATTAACTGGATTGGGTCTCGGTCAATCCACCGCCATCGGCATCGGCGGCGATCCGGTCAAGGGGATCGACTTCGTCGACTGCCTGGCCATGTTCGAGCGCGATCCGCAGACCAAGGCCGTGCTGATGATCGGCGAGATCGGCGGGACGTCCGAAGAAGAGGCCGCCCAGTTCGTGAAGGACCACATGAAGAAGCCGGTCGCCGCCTTCATCGCCGGTCAGACCGCACCGCCCGGCAAGCGGATGGGTCACGCGGGCGCCATCATCAGCGGCGGCAAGGGGACGGCGGCCGAGAAGATCGCCGCCCTTCGCGAGGCCAACATCGCCATCGCCGCCACCCCGGCCGAGCTCGGCAAGACCGTCGCCAAGTTCGTGTCGTAGTGATGGGTTCGGCCGAGCAAAGCTCGTCCGCTCCCGACGCGCTCGCTGTGATGGGAACCCTCAAAGGGTTCCCAAACCCTCCCGCGATGGGTTCGGCCGAGCAAAGCTCGTCCGCTCCCGACGCGCTCGCTGTGATGGGAACCCTCAGAGGGTTCCCAAACCCTCCCGCGCTCCCGACGCGATCGCTGAGAATTCTGAGGGCCGACGCCAATGGCCGACGCGTCGGATCAATTCGCTGGATCTCACTGTGACGATCCAGTAGACCCCGGTCGTTCAACCCACCAGAGAAAGACCAATGTCCATCGAACGTACTTTCGGAATCGTGAAGCCAGACGCTGTCGCCAAGAACGCCATCGGGGGCGTCATCGAGATGGTCGAGAAGACCGGCCTCAAGATCGTCGGCCTGCGCCTGGTGCACCTTTCGGACGCGCAGGCCCGCGCCTTCTACGCGGTCCACAAAGAGCGGCCGTTTTTCAACGGGCTGGTCCAGTTCATGACCTCGGGTCCGGCCGTGGTGATGGCCATCGAAGGCGAGAACGCCGTCGCCCGCTACCGCGAGGTGATGGGGCCCACTGACTCGAAGAAGGCGCCCGCCGGAACCATCCGGCAGAGGTACGGGACCGACATCGAGCGGAACGCGGTCCACGGCAGCGACGGGCCCGACACGGCGCGTGGCGAGCTGGCGTTCTTCTTCGCCGGGCTCGACCTCGGCTGAGAGCCCCATCGGTGCGGGTGGGGGGCCGGGTTTTGGGGCGCGGCGGGCGCCGAAAACGTTGCGCGATCTGGCGCGCAGCGTTCGCAAGGCGGTATTTATCCTTACTTCGATTCGGGATATAGTGGTCGCGCAACACAATGATTCTGGGGCGGTCGGTTAGCTTGGTGAAATTAGGGCTTTTCCTGGTGACCGTTTCGGTCGCAGCGACGGGCTGTCGTGACCATCTTTACGCGTTCCGGACCATCGCCGAGGGTGATGCCGGAGTGATTGATGCCCGCGGCCGCACCGACGGGACTGTCAGCAACCCCGACCTCCGCTTCGGTTCCGGAGGGACGGTCGGTCGCGACGGCGGGACGGGGGGCGTCGGCGGTGGAATCGGTACGGGCGGCGTGGGGGGTGGCTTCGGCCTGTGCAACCCGAACTCGCCCGAGCTGCAGACCGACACCGCGAACTGCGGCACCTGCTTTCACCAGTGCATCGTCCCCAACGCGACGCCGTCGTGCGTCGCCGGGATGTGCCAGTACGCTTGCTTGCCCGGCTTCTTCGACGCCGACAAGGACCCAACGAACGGCTGCGAGTGTACGAAGACGAATGGCGGCGTCGAGATCTGCGACGGTCTCGACAACGACTGCAACGGAGTCATCGACGACGGCTTCGATTTCATGACCGACGTGAACAACTGCGGCGGGTGCAATCACCAGTGTGCGTTCCCCTTCGCGATGGCCACCTGCGAGAGCGGCGTCTGCACCCAGGGTGCTTGCCTGCCGAACTTCTACGACCGCGATCCGACCGTACCGGGCTGCGAGACGGAGTGCATCAAGACCAACAACGGCGTCGAGATCTGCGACGGTCTCGACAACGACTGCGACGGCATCGTCGACGACAACCTCGGCGCGCCGACCATCACCTGCCTCACGAAGGGGGTCTGCGCGGGGACGCTGCCGACCTGTACGGGATACAACGGGTGGGCCTGTAACTACCCCTCGACCTATGAGGTCGTGGAGGACACCAAGTTCGGGTGCGACGGGCTCGACAATGACTGCAACGGGCTGACCGACGAGCCATTCCAGATCGGCAAGTCCTGCATCTACGGAACCGGGCCCTGCGCGGGGACCGGCACCTGGGTCTGCGACAACAGCATGCCGGCCGATCACCGCTGCATGGGCACCATGAAGCAGCCCGGCGTGGAGATCTGCAACGGCATCGACGACGACTGCGACGGGCTGGTCGACGAGCTCGACTCACTCTCCAACCGGACCACGGATGACCTGTTGGTCTACGTCCCTTCCGTTAACGTGACGATGTACGGCTACGAGGCCAGCCGCTACGACGCCACCGCCACGAGCAGCGGCTTCGATTCGACCCGCCGCGGTTGCTCCGTCCCAGGCAAGCTCCCTTGGTCGAACGTCACGATGTCCGAGGCGGAGGCGTCATGCGCATTGCTCGGGCCCAACTGGAGGGTCTGTACGGCGGCCGAATGGCAGGGGGCGTGCCAGGGGGTGAATGTCAGTACCTTCCCGTATGGCAACACCTACGTCCCCGGAGACTGCAACGGCAACGACTACCTGACTTCGACGGGCGGAACCGCCGCCCCGATCCCCACCGGAAGCGACAGCACCTGCGTCTCGATCATCTCGTCCAAGACCAGCACGGGCTTCTCGATCAATCCGAGCCTGAACTACTCGATCTTCGACATGAGCGGCAACGTGAAGGAGTGGACGGCGACCGATCTGACGACCACCAAGCCCCCCAGCAACCCGAACTGCACGACCCTCCCCTGCCTTTTCGAGATGCGGGGCGGCGCTTATGACATCTCCAGCTTCACCGTTGCGGGCGTGACGACCGCGCCCGGCTTGCAGTGCAACGCCTCGGTGGCGGCGCCTTACACCACCAGCGGCACCACGAACACGGGCATCGACGTCCGTCTCCCATCGGTCGGTTTCCGCTGCTGCTTGCCGGGACAGCTGCCACCGTGACTCGCAATATGACTCGCAGCACCATCACCGAGAGGAACCGGAAGCGCCCCATGAGCAGCCGACTCACGCTGGTCCTCGCCGCAGCCGCGGTCGCCGTCACGGTGACGCCGGCGCGCGCGCAGTCGCTGCGCCCGAACATCATGTTCCTGTTTGACAGCTCGGGCTCGATGCACGAGAACTCGAGCCTCGTCAACCAGGCCGACGGCACGACGGTCTGCCCCCAGAGCACCACCAGCCGGATCTACAGCCTCAAGAGCGGCCTCCGGGCGGCGCTGCAGCAGGTGGGGACCGACGAAGCGAACTTCGGCCTCATGTCGTTCCCGGAGGTGGTTTCGAACACCTACACGGCCCTCACCGCCGGCCAATGCACCACGGAAACGCAGAACCCGATCGGGCACTACTCGGCCAGCCCGCAGCAGACGATGACCGTGCCGAACCGGGCCGGCACCGGGTACCACAACGCCACCACGTACCCCATCGGCTGCCTGATGTCGACGAACAACTCGGCCAGCCAGACGACCTACGGCGCCTGGTTCACCAGCGGCGCCTCCCAGGTATTTCACGTCGGCGTGACCGCGGCCGCGGTGGGCACGATGCCGACGGCCGCGCAGTTCGACCCATCCGGCGCCACCCAGATGGCTTCAATCTACAAGTGGATCGACAACGTCGAGGCACCGACCAGCAACGGCCCGGTGACCGATCCCGAGCTGCACCCGAATGACTACACCCCGCTCGGCCGTTCGCTCTTCTACGCGAACCTCTACTTCCAAAATGAGGTCATCCCCAACGACCCGAAGGGGTCCTGCCGTCACAACGTCATCGTGATCGCCACCGACGGGGACGAGACCTGCGATGATTCGACCGCGCCCGACAACACCTTCAAGAACGCCGACTGCTCGGGCGGCGGCAACTACGACGCCTTCAACCCGATCAACCAGGCCTGTCAGCTGGCGAAGGCCGGGGTCAAGGTCTACGTCATCACCGACACCACGGCCGACAACGCCAACGACGCCATCGCGGCCGCCGGCGGCACCAACGCCTCCATCCGCGTCTCGCTGAACGATCCGAACGCCGCCAAGAGCGCCATCGTCGGGATCATCGCGCAGAACGTCCCGCCCGTGGAGATCTGCAACGGCAAGGACGACAACTGCAACGGCCTCATCGACGAGGGCGTCTCCAATGAGTGCAGCACCTGCACGCCGGGGAACACCAACCCCAACTGCGGCAGCTTCGTCATCAGCCCCAACAACCCCAACGACCCCGACAACCTCCTGGGGACGGCTGCCAAGCACTGCGCCGTCGAGACCTGCAACTGCCTCGACGACAACTGCAACGGGCAGATCGACGAGGGGCTGCCCCTCAACGCCTGTGGCAAACCGTGCGGCTGTGCGGTCCCCAAGGAGATCTGCAACGGGCTCGACGACAACTGCGATGGGATCATCGACAACGGCAACTGGCCGACGGGCGCCGTTGGAACTCCCTGTAACAACGGCGCCATAGGCGCTTGCTACCGCACGGGGATCCTGGTCTGCAACGCCACCGGAACCGACACGGTCTGCAACGCGCCGATCGGGACGCCGCAACCAGAGGTCTGCAACGGCCTCGACGACAACTGCGACGGACAGATCGACAACGCTCCGGCGGGCGGCACGCTGCCCGGCGTGGGCGAGGCCTGCGGCAACGGCCTCGGCGCCTGCCAGTCGGGGACCATCATCTGCGAGAACGGCAAGCTGCAGTGCAACGTGACCAGCACGCCCCAGCCGGAGGTGTGCGACGGCATCGACAACGACTGTGACGGTATCGTCGACGACGGCAACTTCCCGGAGACCGGCCAGCCCTGCCTCTGTCCCGGCTTGACGGCGGCCGAGGTCGGCGTGGGCATTTGCCAGGCTGGCCATGAGCAGTGCATGGGTGCGCTCGGGTTCGTCTGCGTCGGCTGTGTGCTCCCCTCGGCGGGGGAGATCTGCAACGGCAAGGACAATAACTGCGACGGCGTGACGGACACCACCGGCAACTGCCCGAACGGCTACGGCTGCAAGGACGGCGCCTGTTCGCTCCAGTGCAAGGGGGGCGAGTTCCCCTGCCCGCTCGGCTACAAGTGCTCGAACAACTACTGCATCCCGCAGCGCTGCGCCAACGTCCCCCCCTGCCCGACCGGCCAGATGTGCGACGAAAACACCGGGTCTTGCGTCGACGATTGCGCGGGGGTCACCTGCACGGGTCCCCACCAGACCTGCGTCGGCGGCCTCTGCGTCAACTGCTACGACGC
This sequence comes from uncultured Pseudomonadota bacterium, assembly GCA_963847705.1. Lineage (GTDB taxonomy): Bacteria > Myxococcota_A > Polyangia > Fen-1088 > Fen-1088 > JADGRB01. Next base: position 116,443 of record CAWKBC010000032.1, read on the forward strand.
CGGCTTCACCTGCCAGGCTGGGCAGCTCTGCCTGGACGGCCTCTGCAAGCCTGATCCCTGCAAGGGGGTCACCTGCACCGCCACCCAGTACTGCGCTAACGGCGCGTGCGTCAATCTGTGTGACTCGACCACCTGCCTCGCCGGCCAGCGTTGCGTCAATGGCAACTGCCTCCCCGATCCCTGTGGAAACATGTACTGCCCGCCGGGACAGTTCTGCAATCCGAGCACCGTCGCCTGCGAGCCGAATCGCTGCCTCTCGACCCAATGCCCGGCGGGAGAAGCCTGCGTCTCGACCGCGGCGAGCACCTCGACGCTCACGAGCGAGATCTGCGAAGCAGATCCCTGCGCCACCATCGACTGCCCCAGCACCTGCTACACGTGCACCGTCACCTCCGATGGCCTGGGGAGCTGCACGCTGAAGCCCGGTCCGGACGGGACACCCCTCTGCACGTCGGTCACCACCAACGTCGGCCAGCGGGGCGGCGGCGAGTCGGGCTGCAGCTGCGCCGTGGGCGGCGGGTCTGACGGCTGGGGCTGGCTGGGACTGGTTCTGGGGCTCGGCCTCATCAGCGCGCGCCGACGCCGGCGAAGCTGAGCGGGGCCAAGCTGAGCGATGGGCGGGGCGAGGAGCGCCAACGCCCCTGGCCAGGCCCCGCCGGCGGCGTTATCCTCCGCGGCCGTGACCGCCGCAGCCCTCCCCGCCGAAAGCGAGCTCCCCCGACCGGGCGCCGGCGCGCCTCTGCGCGGGCTGCTGCCGGCGGAGCTCGCGGCCTGGGCAACCGCGGCGGGCGCCCCCGCCTACCGCGCCGAGCAGATCTTCCGCTGGCTGCACGGCAAGACGGTCGAGACCGTCGACCAGATGGTCAACGTGCCGCCCGCCCTGCGGCAGGCGCTGACGGAGGCGCATCCGCTGCGCCCCCTGGTCCTGGACGTCCTTCAGACCGCGCGCGACGGCACACGCAAGCTGCGCTGGCGGACACACGACGGCCGCGCCATCGAGTCGGTCCTCATCCCCGACGAGGACGCGGAGCGCAACCGACTGACCCTCTGCGTCTCCTCGCAGGTCGGCTGCGCCATCGACTGCCGGTTCTGCGCCACCGCAACGCTGGGGTTCGGCCGCCACCTCGGCGCCGACGAGATCGTCGAGCAGATCTACCGCGCCACGGCGCTGGCCGGCCGGCGGCCGACCAACCTGGTGTTCATGGGGATGGGCGAGCCGCTGCACAACTACGACAACCTGATGCGCGCGCTGGCGCTGCTGGAGCACCCCTGGGGCGCGGGCTTCTCGCCACGCCGGATCACCGTCTCGACGGCGGGGCTGGTCTCCGGGATCGACAAGCTGGCGGCGGCCAAGTCGGTCGCCGGTCAGGGCTCGGCCCCCAACCTGGCCATCTCGCTCAACGCCACCACTGACGAGGTGCGTGATCGGATCATGCCGATCAACAAGCGCTGGCCGATCGCGGCGCTGCTGGAGGCCGCCCGGCGATTTCCCCTCTCGCACGGGCGCCGGGTCACCTTCGAGTACGTCCTGCTGGGCGGCGTCAACGACAGCGACGCCGACGCGGATCGCCTGCCGGGCCTCCTGCGGGGGATCCCCTCCAAGGTGAACCTCATCCCCTGGAACGGGTTTGCAGGCCCCGAGTTCGTGCGCCCCCCCGCGGAGCGCATCCGGAGCTTCCAGGAGCGCCTCCGCGCGGCCGGCGTCGCCGTCTACATCCGCTCGCCCCGCGGTGACGACATCGACGCCGCCTGCGGGCAACTGGCCGCCCGTCAAGACGCCGAGACTCCGAAGGCCCCCGGCGCGCTGGCGACCATCCGGGTCGGACCATGGCCACCGACGACGAGCTGACCGCCGCCCGCGATCTGGCGATCGACGCCTGCGGCCGCATCGCCGAGTTCTGGGGCTTCACCCGCACGATGGGCCGCGCCTTCGGCCTGCTCTACCTGTCGCGCGAGCCGCTCGGGCAGGGGGAGCTGCAGCTGCGGCTGGGGATCTCGGTGGGGAGCGCCTCGATGACGCTGGCGGCGCTGGGGCGCTGGGGGGTCGTCCACAAGGTCTGGGTGCGCGGGCAGCGCCGCGAGCACTACCAGGCCGAGACCGACTTCTGGAAGATGATCTCCGGCGTGCTCAACGAGCGGGAGCGGCGGGAAATCGGCGCCGCGGTCGAGGTGGTCGGGCGCGCCGAAAAGACCGCGCGCGCGGCCCAGGCCGCGCTCGCCGGACCGTCGGCTCCCCGCCGGGCCAGGGCGGAGGCCGACTTCGTGGTCGAGCGGGTCGTCCGCCTGGGCGAGATCTGCCGCCTCGGCGAGACGATGCTCGACATGTTGCTCGGCCAGCTCACCCTCGACGTCGGCCAGTTCCGTGACGCCTTCAAGGTCCCCTCCCCCCTGGCCACCGCGCCGCCGGGTGAACCGTCGGCGCCGATCCCAGCGCGCGCTCAGCGCCGCCGGCGCTAGGGCGCATCAGGCCTCCTCGCTCCGGAGCAGGTGCTCGAGGAGATTGTGATCGATGGGCTTCACGAAGACCCGCTCGAAGCCCGCGACGGCGGCCTTGGCGGCGTCACCCGGCTGGCCGTAGCCCGTCATCGCGAAATACCGACAGGTCCCTTCTCGAAGGTCTCTGCGCAGGGAGCGCACCAGCTGGTAGCCGTCCATCACCGGCAGACCGATGTCGAGCAGAGCCACCTCGGGCTCGAACTCGCTGGATAAGGAGAGCGCGGTGGGACCATCGTGGGCGACGCGCACCTCATGTCCGTCCAGCGCGAGCAGCTCGGCCAGCGAATCGGCGGCGTCCTGGTTGTCATCCACCACCAGCACGCGCTTCTTGACCTGGCCGGACGCACCCGCCGGGGCCACCCACTTCCGCTCATCCCCGGGTGGTGATGCCGCGTCCGTGATGAGGCCCGGGAGCCGTACCACGAACTCGCTGCCGCGTCCGAGACCGTCGCTGCTGGCGCGCACGGACCCGCCGTGTAACCCGACCAGGCCCTTCACGACCGCCAGACCGAGTCCGAGCCCGCCGTCGCTCCGGGAGGCGTCGCGGGGACCTTGAACGAACGGCTCGAACAGGCGCCGCAGCAGCTCTGCATCCAGCCCCTGGCCGTCGTCCTGCACCCGTATGACGAGCTCGCCGCCGTCGGCGGCGACCGACAGATTCACGTGGCCCCCAGCCGGCGTGTAGCGCGCGGCGTTCGAGAGGAGATTGGCGATCACCTGCTTGATGCGCGTCCCGTCACCGTGCCAGCGGAGGTTCGGCGTGACCCGGACCTGCAGCTGATGACGGCGCTGGCTGAGGAGCGTGTCCACGATTTCGAGCGCGTCCTCCACCAGCGCCGAGACGTCGCAATCCTCGCGCCGCAGCTCGATCTTCCCGCGCGTCACCCGCGAGATGTCGAGGAGATCGTCGACCAGACGAACCAGGTGTTTCACCTGGCGCGCGATGATGGCGCGTTCGCGACCGGTGTCCCCGCCCTCGCGACGTCCCATGAGGGTGAGCGCCGTCACGATCGGGGAGAGGGGATTGCGCAGCTCGTGCCCCAGCATGGCCAGGAACTGATCCTTGGCCTGGGACGACTGCTCCAGCTCGCGAACCAGCGTCGCGCGCTCCGCGGCCGTGCGCTCGAGGTCCCGCCTGGCCTGAACTCTGGCGGTCATCTCGACGGCCACGACCATCATCGCGTCGACGACCTCGCCTTGGGTCCGGATCGGCACCACCGTGAAGTCGAAGAACCTCTCCTCGACGACGTTGTCGCTCTCTCGCGCCAAGGGGACGAGCTGCTCGTTCGCGAAGAACGTCTCACCGCCGTCGTAGACCTTCCTGAGGATCTCCTGCACCGGCGTGCCGAGCAGCTCGGGAAAACACGCGCCCCACTCTCGTCCGACGACCTGGCGGCCCACCATGCGGACATAGAGCTCATTGGCCAGCTCGTAGCGCCATCCGGGACCCACCATGAGCGCCGCCGCGAAGGGGGCCTGCAGCAAGAGATCGCGGCGGGCCCCCTCGGCTGCCAGGCGCGCACCTTGAGAACGGATCCGCTGCGCGGCGCTGGTCAGTTGCCGCTCGAGGCCGAGGACGTGCTCTCGATACGCCGCATCGTACGGAAGACGAGGGCTGAGGCCGATGACGAGCTGGCCGTAAGGCGCCGCGCCCGGACCGTCGCGCAGCGGCACGACGACGGCATGCGTGCTGGCTTCAGGCCAGGGCGTCCCGGGCAGCGCCGACACCCCGGACAGGTCAATCAGCGTCAGCATGTGCTGCGACAGGCGCCCGGTGTCTGCTTCCAGCCGTGCCAGGAGATGCGCAAAGAGGGCCGCCGCACCTTCGGCGCCGAGGCCGCTGGTGGCAATCGGGACCCGCCCTGGGGAATTGCCGTCGCCGTGAAAGGCCAGCGCCCAGGGGGAGTCCTCCGGCGTCGCGGCGAGCGCCCGAACCACGGCGTGCGCCACATCGTCGGTGTGCTCCGCGCCGCTCAGCAGCTCGGCGACGTTTTGCGCGGTCCGGAGGCGGCGCAGAGCGACCACCCGGGACGTCGTCTCGGTGACCACCACGAGCACCCCCGCGATCGCGCCGTCGGCTTCGCGCACGGGCGAGTACCCGTACGTCCAGTAGACCTCCTCCATGCGGCCGTTCCGAAAGATCGGAACCAGAGCGTCCTCGTGGAACGTCGACTCTCCCTGCTGCACGCCGGCGATTTCTGGTCCGATGATGGGCCAGATTTCGGCCCAACACTCGCGGCCGCGCTGGCCCATGGCAGACGGATGCCGGCCGACGCCGAAGCTCGGCGTGTAGCCGTCGTTGTAGAACTGCACCAGGTCGCTGCCCCACCACAGGAACATCGGGTGATGGGAGTGCAGCATCATGGAGACCAGGCTCTTCAGGCTCTGCGGCCAGGTGTCGACGGGGCCGACCGAGGTCGACGCCCAGTCCACCTTGCGGATGAGCTTCGCGCTCTCGCCGCCGCCAGCTCCCAGCCAGCTCCAGGGATCTCGACTCATCACCAAGACCGACGCGTCAGACGCGCGCGTGGTGCTTCCAACATCTCAGAACCTTACATATCACCGGCCGAATGGGCGTGTCACCGGCCGAATGGGCGTGTCACCGGCCGAATGGGCGTGCAGCAAGCATCGACCACGCAGTTCGATACGCAGGCTGGACCGACCGATCGTCCCTCCGCGGGTGGGGCGCTTTACCCGGGCGGAAGGTCGGCCCAGTTGTGCCGCGCGCAGATCGCCGCCAGCGACGCGGCCTCGGCGCTGCCGGGCTCGGGCGCCTGCGCGTAGGCCCAGCGAACCTCGGGCGGCAACGACATCAGGATCGATTCGACCCGCCCGTCGGTGCGCAGGCCGAACACCGTGCCGCGGTCATAGAGGAGATTGAACTCGACGTAGCGCCCGCGGCGCACGAGCTGCCAGTCGCGTTCGCGCTCGCCCCAGGGGTCGGCGCGCCGCCGTTCGACGATCGGCAGGTAAGCGGCCAGCACGGTCTCGCCGACGTCGCGCACGAAGGCGAACATCGCCTCGGCGTCCGCCTCGCGCGGCGATGGCGGGTCGGGGGCGGCCTGGCCTGCGGTCGCCTCGGCCCCGGCGCCGAGGTAGTCGAAGAAGAGGCCCCCCACCCCGCGTGGCTCGTTGCGGTGGGGCAAGAAGAAGTAGTCGTCGCACCAGCGCTTCCAGCGCGGGTAAAAGCCGGCGTCGTGCCTGGCGCAGCAGTCACGCAGCGTCTGGTGAAACGAGGTCGCGTCCTCGGGGACGACGTAGTACGGCGTCAGATCCGTCCCGCCGCCGAACCAGCTCCGGACGCCGCGCTGGATGTGCCTGACGTTGGCGTGCACGGTCGGGATGCGCGGGCTTCGGGGGTGGAAGATGAGCGAGAGGCCGGTGGCCCGGAAGTCGAGCCCCTCGCCCGGCAGCGCCCGGGCCATCTCCGGCCGCAGCGTCCCCTGCACGTCGGAGAACCCCACGCCAGCCTTTTCGAACAGCGCGCCGCCGGCCAGGACCCGCGTGCGGCCGCCGCCCCCGCCCGGCCGCGTCCAGGCGTCCTCGCGAAAACGGCCACCGCCGTCGGCGGTCTCGATCGCGGCCGTGATCCGGTCCTGAAGACCGCGGAAGAAATCACGCGTGCGGTCGCCGAGGGGAGCCAGCTCGGACATCAGCGCTTCAGCTCCTCGCTCCGCTCGGCGTCTTCAGGGTCACGATCCGCCGCTTCACGTCGCGGAACCCCGGATCGCGCTTGCCGACGTTCTCGAAGAAGTAGAGCGCCTCGCGGATGTCCCCCAGCTGCTCGAAGACCGCGCCGAGGAGGTAGTAGAGCTCGACCGACTCCTGCGCGGTGGCCTGCGGCAGGTTGAGCGCCTCCTTGTAGCGCTTCACCGCCTCGCCCAGCTCCCCCTTGGCCTCGACGCACTCGCCGATCATCGTGTAGGCGAAGACCGCGCGCGTCTTGTCGGCCGCCAGTTGCTTGAACTCCTCGATGGCGGCGTCGTGAAGGCCCATCTGCTTGTAGGCGATCCCCAGATCGCCGTGGGTGGCCGGATCGGCGTTCTCCGACGCGGACAGCTTGGCCACCGGGCCATTCGGCGCCGCGGGGGCACCACCGCCCGGGATGGCGCCGTGGCCCTCCGAGGCATAGGCGCGACGCCGCTCGGCCAGCAGCGGATGGCCGGGGAAGCGCTGCTCCAGATCGACCAGCACCGCGCGCGCCTCGTCGTGCAGCGACTGCTGCGCGAAGAAGTCGAGCTGCTCGAGCTCTGTGGCCAGCTCGTCGGCGGCGGACCTCCCCTTGGGCTCGGGGGCGGGCGCGGCGGCGCGGCGCCCGAGCAGACGCGCCGCCTGGGCGCAGGCCGGATCCAGCGCCAGCGCCCGCTCGGCAAGCTTGGGCGCGGCGTCATCGCCGGCGGCGTGCAGCTGCTCTGCCAGCGTGGCCAGCTCCACCGCGGCCTCGCGCTTGCGTCCGGTCTGGACCAGGACGGCGGCCAGCCGTTCGCGCGCTTCGTGGTGCTCCGGCTCGATCGCGAAGATCCGGCGCAGGTGATCGACGGCCCGCTCGGCGAGGCCGTACTTCACGAAGACGTCGGCCTCCGACAGGATGCGCGCCACGTCGCTCATGGGCGTCAGCCCGGAAGCGCCAGGTCCGCCGGAAGTCCCCAGCCGCGACATCCCCGGCGACATCCCCGAGCCTCCCGATCGCAGGCCCGACCGGCCTTCCGTTCGATCCTGCGGGGCGAACTCGGGCGGCACCGCCTGCACGCTGGTCACGACCGAAGAGATCGTCCCGGAGGGAACCCTGGGCGGCGGCAGGCGAACGCGCGCCGCCGCCGCGCCGAGCGACAGCCCCCAGCGCGCCGCCATCTCGCGCGTCTCCCCGTCGGTGGCATCGAGCGCCAGCGCCGCGCGCACCGCGGCGTCCCGGGCGTCCTCCCGGTGCGCCTCGGCGTGGATCTCGGCCAGCTCGCGCCAGACCGGAATCGCCTTGCGCGGATCGAGCTCGACCATCGCCTCGGCCAGCAGCGTGACGTTCTGCGGATCGCGCGGCGCCGCCTTGAGCGCGCCCTGCAGCTTGGACAGCGCCAGCCGCGGGTTCTTGCGCGCGATGTAGGCCGCCGCCAGATCGCGCGCCACCGCGAAGTTGTCGGGGCGGTGAAACAGCAGGCGCTCCGCCACGCGCACGTACTCGTCGGCGCGCCCCTCCATCTTCAGCTGGTCGCTGGCCTGCCCGAACTCGCGGATGGCCTCCTCCGTCCGCCCCGCCTGCGACGCTGCCTCGGCGAGCCGGATGCGCGAGACGACGTTGTCCGGGTGGAGCTCCACCATCTTGCGCAGCGCCGGCAGCGCGTCGGCCGGCCGACTCGACTGCTGCAGCTCGGCGACCGCCAGCTCCAGCTCATGCAGCGCGTCGGCCACCATCCCCAGGCGCCGGTAGGCCTCCGACAGCGCGATCCGCACGTGCGGCAGCCCGGGCGTCAGCTTGAGGACGCTCTTGTAGACGGTGACCGCCTTGGGCAGGAACCCCTGGCCGATGTAGATCTCGGCGGTGCGCAGGTAGATCTCGCGCGCCTCGGCCAGCGCGCCGTGGCGGACGTGGATCTCGGCCATCTTCAGCCAGGTGCGGGTGTCGGCCGCGTCCTCCTGGACCACGCGCGCGAACTCCTCCAGGGCGCGGTGGTCCTGCCCCCGCTCCAAGAACTTCTGTGCCGCGGCGAGATGCTTGTCTTTCTTCGTCAGCACCGGCCGGCTAAGTCTACATCCGCTCGACGAGGTGCGTATCCATCTTACCGGCCACGTAGTCCGGATTGGCCAGGAGGCGCCGGAAGAAGTCGAGGTTGGTCTTGCACCCCTCCACCACGAATTCGGCGATCGCCCGCCGCATCCGGGCCAGCGCCGCGGGCCGGTTTTCGGCCCGGACAATCAGCTTGGCCAGCAAGGAATCATAGAAGGGGGGGACCAGGTACTGGTTGTAGATGTGGGTGTCGATCCGCACCCCCAGCCCCCCCGGCAGGTTGAGGGCGGTGATCCGCCCCGGCGACGGCGCGAAGGTGACCGGGTCCTCGGCGTTGATCCGGAACTCGATGGCGTGGCCGCGCGGGCGAATGTCCTGGGCCAGCTTGAGGGGCTCGCCGGCCGCCAGCTTCATCTGCTCGCGCACCAGGTCGACGCCAAACACCTCCTCGGTGACGGTGTGCTCGACCTGGATGCGGGTGTTCATCTCCATGAAATAGAACCGCTTGTCCTCGTCCAGCAGGAACTCCAGCGTCCCGACGGTCTGGTAGCCGAGGCTCTCGGTCGCCTTGCGGGCGATGCCGAGCAGCTTGCCGCGCCGCTCGTCGTCGAGCGCGACGCTGGGCGCCTCCTCGACCAGCTTCTGGTGGCGGCGCTGGATCGAGCACTCCCGCTCCCCGAGCGAGACCGCCCGCTGACCGTCGCCCAGCACCTGGACCTCGACGTGGCGCGGACGGCCGACGTAGCGCTCGAGATAGACGTTCGGGTTGCTGAAGCCGGCCTGCGCCTCGCTGCGCGCCGCGGAGAGCTGCGCCGAGAGGCGCGCCTTGCTCTCGACGATCTTCATTCCGCGCCCGCCCCCCCCGGCCGAGGCCTTGATGATGATCGGCAACCCAATCCGCTCGACCGCCTCCTCGGCGTCGCGGTCGTTCTCGATGACGCCGGTGCCGGGGAGGATCGGCACGCCCGCCTTCTCCATCGCCGCGCGGGCCGAGACCTTGTCGCCCATGAGGCGCATGATCTCGGGCTGCGGGCCGATCCAGTGGAGGCCGCACTTCTTCACCACCTCGGCGAAGTGGGCGTTCTCGGCCAGGAAGCCGTAGCCCGGGTGGACCGCGTCGGCCCGGGAGACCTCGGCGGCGCTGATGATGGCCGGGATCGACAGGTAGCTCTGGCGCGCCGCCGGCGGCCCGATGCAGACCTTCTCGTCGGCGAACCGGACGTGCAGCGCGTCGGCGTCGGCCGTCGAGTGGACGGCCACCGAGCGGATCCCCATCTCGCGACAGGCACGGATCACCCGCAGCGCAATCTCGCCGCGGTTGGCTATGAGGACTTTCTTAAACATGGGAGCCCTGGGAGGGTTCCCATACCCTCCCGCGAAGAGCTCGGTCGAGCGAAGCTCGCCCTCCCTCGACATGGGAACCCTGGGAGGGTTCCCATACCCTCCCGCGAAGAGCTCGGTCGAGCGAAGCTCGCCCTCCCTCGACATGGGAACCCTGGGAGGGTTCCCATACCCTCCCGCGAAGAGCTCGGTCGAGCGAAGCTCGCCCTCCCTCACGCGATCCGCGCCTCATTTATTACGACTTGGCCACGCGGATGAGGTGCTGGCCGTACTCCACGTGTTCGCCGTTCTTGACGAGGATCTCTTCCACCCGCCCTTCCGACTCGGCCTCGATCTCGTTCATCAGCTTCATCGCCTCGACGATGCAGACCACCTGCCCCTTGCGCACCGAGGTTCCCACTTCGACGAAGGAGGGCGCCTCGGGCGATGGCGCGCGGTAAAACGTGCCGACGAACGGCGAGCTGACGAACGTCCCGGCCTCCCCCTTGGCCTCGACGGGCGGCGTCAGCGCGATGGGCCGCGGGCTCGAAGCCGCCGGAGCCGCTCCGATCCCGCCGGCCTCGCGGGCGACGGCCCGCCGCACCCGCAGGTGCCCCGCGCCGTTGACCTCGATCTCCTCGAGATCGAACTCCGTGGCGATCCGCGCCAGCGCCCTGACCGACGCGAAGTCGACGACCTCGCCGTCGCTGTTTTCTTTTTTGCCCTGGCCGCCCACCACCTTGAGTGTCCGCGCCGAGGTCTTCTCTTTGCTCTCTTTTTTGGCCATGAAAAGTCTGCGTCCTCTAGGGTCGGCGCGCGCCTACAGATCGGCGCGGAGTGCGGGGGCCGACAGGCGCATCAAATAGCGCGCCCGCCCCAGGTTGCCGGTCGGCAGGATGGCGCACGCCAGAAAGTACTCCGGGGTCAGCAGGCGTACCACCAGGGTCATCTTGTCGGTGCGCAGGGTGAACTCTTCCAGGGCCCCGGCGTCGACCGACTCCAGCGTCCGGCGGGCCTGGGCGATGAGGTGGGCGAACTCCATCGACAGCGTCTGGATGTCGGGCCCCCCGGCCGCGGCCTCCTTCGAGGAGATGTCGACCGTGATGCCGTCGAATCCCATGAGCGCGCAGGACACCGCGCCTTCGATCCCGTTCACAAGCTTCTCGATGCTTTCGCGAAAAGGGCTCGCCATGGTCGCCTTGGGCTTGTACTCGCTCGGGATTCGGGGGTCAAGCTTCCGGGACGCCCAACCCTGACGCGATCTGCTGGGGTGTCAAGTCGCGCAGCAGGGTCTCCCCGGGTTTGGGGCAAAGGACGAAGCGGATCGTGCTGCCGCGGCGCTTCTTGTCGACGGTGACGCGCGACATGACCTCGGCGTCGAGGCGCCGCGCCAGATCGACCGGCAGCGACAGCCGCGCCAGGAGCGCCACCGCCCGCTCGGCGAGCGCCCGCGGCCCCACCCCCAGCGCGCTCCCCAGCTCCAGCGCGGCGACCATCCCCAGCCCCACCGCCTCCCCGTGAAGCAGGCCATAGTTCGACGCCGACTCCAGCGCGTGACCCACGGTGTGGCCGAAGTTCAGGATGGCGCGCCGCCCCGACTCCGTCTCGTCCTCGGCCACCACCTCGGCCTTCACGCGCACCGCGCGCGCCACCAGCTCGCGCACCAGCTCGGGCGAAAGGTCCGGGGCATTCTTCTCCACCAGCTCGAGGATGGTGGGATCGGCGATGAACCCGCACTTGATGACCTCGGCCAACCCCGCGGCCCGCTCGCGCAGCGGCAAGGTCTCGAGAAACCCCAGGTCGGCGATCACCGCCTTCGGCTGGTGGAACGCGCCGACCAGGTTCTTCCCCGCCGCCAGATCGACCCCTGTCTTGCCGCCCACCGAGGCGTCGACCATGGCCAGCAGGGTCGTCGGAATCGTGGCGAACTGGACGCCGCGCAGGTAGACCGCGGCGGCGAACCCGGCGTGGTCGGTCGTCGCGCCGCCGCCGATGCCGACGATGGCGGCGCGCCGATCGTAGCCCCGGGCGGCCAGCCACTCCACGGTCTTCTCGAGCTCCGTCAGGCTCTTGCAGGCCTCACCGGCGCGCAGGTCGAGCCGGCTGACGCCGGGCAGCCTGGCGACGAGCGCCGCCACCAGCGCCTCCGTGCGCCCGTGCCTGGCCAGGCCGCCGTCGACCAGCAGCGCCACCCCCGTCGTCGAGGGCCCGAAGGCCGCCGCCAGCACGTTGACGATCGTCTCGGGCGCGCAATCTCCAATCCGCACCTCGTAACGGCGCGGCCCTAGCTCGACAGGAATGATCGTATCGCTCACGCGCTGTCCTCTTTGTCCTGGGTTCGTCTTTCAGAGGCGTCCGGGCCGAGCCCGAGGCCTCCGAGGATCTCACCCGCCGCCTCGGCGGGCGTCTGGCGATCGGTCTCCACGCGCAGATGGGCGCGCGCGTAGAACGGCTGGCGCGCCGAGAGCAGCGCGGTGGCGGCCGCCAGCGGATCGGAGCTCCCGTCGAGCAGCGGCCGCCCCGACCGGCTCCCGGTCCGCCGCACCGCCTCGGCGGCCGAGACGGCGAGCGCCACCACCCGACCGGAGGCCAGCATCAGGGCCAGGTTCTCCTCACGGCACGCCGCGCCGCCGCCGGTGGCGACCACCGACCGCCGCCCGGCCGCCGCCGTCCGCAGCGCCCCGGACTCGCGCCGCCGGAAGCCCTCTTCCCCTTCGCCGGCGAAGATCTCGGCCACGGTCCGGCAGGCGGACCGCACGATCAGGTCATCGAGATCGTCGAACGACCAGCCCAGACGCTCGGCCAGGAGGCGCCCCACGGTGGTCTTCCCCGAACCCATGAAGCCGATCAAAAAGATGGGGGCCTCGGGGGCGGAGGGGGGGGCCGAGCCAGGCACCACGACAGGCGACATGAGCGGGCAAATCTACCCGAAAATCCCGACCGATCGACGACGGTCCGGGTCTGACCGGCGCCAGGGGCCAAAACGAGTAAATTTTTTGCGCCCCGTCGCGTCCGGCGTTCTACTGGAAGCATGAGCGTTGAAGTAGAACGCGCGACATTGCCGTGCGGTGTCTGCGGGGCGGGCGTGACCGAGCTGCGTCGAGGACGCTGCTGGGGGTGCTACATGCGGTGGGCGGAGTCGCGCCCGGTCGGACGGGGCGCAGCTTGCACCGTTTGCGGCGAGAAGCGACGGGCCCAGCTGAAGCTGGTCGAGCTTCAGGGGCGCAGCCTGCCGTTCTGCCACGGCTGTGCGGCGCAGGTGATGCGCCTCCCCGAGGTGCCGGTGACCGTCGAGGAGCTGCGCCAGGCCTTGCGCCGCGACCGCCGGGACGAGGACCGCCGCGGCGGCAGCAAGGTCGACCAGCGGATCTTTCCCCGCGAGCGTCGGGTGGGCGAGCGGCGCGGCCCCATGCGGGACGCCTTCGCCGACACCGATCCGCGCATCAAGCTCGCCGACGTGAACCTGGACGACGCCATCATCGAGCTCGGCGACGCCGATCTGGCCGAGGGCGATCAGACCCAGGTGCGCCGCAACCCGGCCGGCACAGCCGCAGCTGCCGCAGCCGCCGCTGCGATGACCTCCTCCGACCCCTCAGCGGAGCGGTAGCTCCACCTTCCAGCTCTTCTCCTCGCGGACGGTGTGGACCGTCTGCCGGTCGCCGGTCGCCGAGTAGACCTCGACCTCCGCCTCCGCGCCGTCACGGTGCAGCACGCGCGTCCCGGCTGGCTCCCAGGCCGGTGGCAGCCAGCCGACGGCGACCAGGTCGGAGGGAGCCAACATCCGTGCGCTGCCGGTCCGGTGGGTGGCCACCAGCAGCGCCTCGATGTGCGCCCGCGTGCGCGGCCCGAGGCGGTCGTAGACGGCGCCGCGATCGCCGGCGCGGGCGGTGGCGATGAGGGACCGCACGGCCGCCTCCGGGCTGGAGCCGTCGTCGCGGGCCCCGCAGCCGACCGCCAACCCGGTCGCCAACCCGAGCATGGCCAGCCAGGCCGGGGCCGCCAGCCGCAGACGTTTCATGCGCGCGCCGCGTAGAGACCGAGCCGTTCGCGCACACGCTTCATCGTCTCGGCGGCCACCTGGCGCGCCTCGGCCGCGCCGCGCGCCAGGATCGCCTCGACCCGCGCCGGATCGGCCCGCAGGGCGTCGGCGCGCGCGCGAATCTGCGCCAGCTCGGTCTTGACCCCTTCGAACAGCATCTTCTTGCAATCGATGCAGCCGATGCCGGCGGAGGTGCAGCCGGCGTGCACGGCCGCCTGCTGCGCCTGGTCGGAGAAGAACTTGTGCAGCGTGAAGATGTTGCACTTCTCCGGCGTCCCCGGATCGGTCCGCTTGACCCGCGCCGGATCGGTGGCGGCCGCGCGGAGCTTGTCCCAGATCACCTTCTCGGGCTCGGCGAGCGAGATGGTGTTGCCGAGGCTCTTCGACATCTTGGCCTGCCCGTCGAGGCCCAGGATCTTGGGTGTGCTCGAGAACAGCGGCTGCGGCTCGACGAACGTCTCGCCGAAGCGGGCGTTGAAGCGACGGACGATCTCGCGCGCCAGCTCGAGGTGCTGGCGCTGGTCCTCACCGACGGGAACGCGCGTCGCGCCGTAGAGCAGGATGTCTGCGGTCTGCAGCACGGGATAGGCCAGGAGACCGAGGTTGATGTTCTGCGGATGGTGCTGAGACTTGTCCTTGAACTGCGTCATCCGCTCGAGCTCGCCGAGCGGTGCCACCGACGACAGGATCCAGCAGAGCTCGGCGTGCGCGGGGACCTCCGATTGGATGAACAGGGTCGCCTTGTCCGGATCGACGCCGCAGGCCAGGATGTCGATAGCCATCGCGCGCGCCCGACCCGGCATCTCGGCCGGTTCGTACGGCTGCGTGATGGCGTGGTAGTCGACGATGCAATAGAAGCAGCGGTACGACTCCTGGAGCGCCACCCAGGTGCGGACCGCGCCGAGGTAATTGCCGAGGTGCAGCTCGCCCGAGGGCTGAATCCCGGAGAAAACGATCTCCATGGTCCCGCGTTGTTTAGACGTCACACCGCGCGGGGTCAAGAACATCCGGGCCCGCGTCGATGGGGGGGATCGGTCGGCCTCGCGCTTGCTTAAGAGAGGATCGCGGCTTAGGTAGAGTTCAGTAGGGCGAAAACCCAACAGGAGAATGTCAATGAATCGAGGGATTTGGTTGGTCTGCAGTCTTGCGCTGGGCACCGCTGCGGCGGCGTCCGGCTGCTACATGGGCCCGCAACCGCCCCCTCCGGCCTACGTGGAGCCGGCCCCCGCGCCGGTCGCGGCCGACGACGGCACAGTCTACCCGACCACCCCTCCCCCCGATCCGATCCCCGAATACCAGCCCCCGGCGCCCGGGTACGGCTATTCCTGGGTCAACGGGTACTGGGACTGGACCGGGGCTGAATGGGCCTGGGACACCGGCTACTGGGCGCCCTCGGACCAGGCCTACCTCTTCATCGGCCCGCGCTTCCTGTTTGTCGGTGGCCGCCCGGTCTTCTACCGCCCCTACTGGCAGGGCCCCGGCGGCTATCGCGCCTACGGCTACGGATACCGCGGCCGGGCGCCCGTGGGCGCGTGGCGCGCGCGGCCTTCGGTGGCGCCGGGCGTCTGGCGTACCCAGCACAACGAGGGATGGCGGCGCACCCCTGGCGCGACGGCCTGGCGCGGCGCACCGGCACGCGGGCCCGAGCCGATGCGGGGCGGCAACCCTGGATTCCGCGGTGCGCCTCCGGCCGCCCGGGCAGGGGCGCCCGGCTTTCACCCGGCGCCCGCCTTTCACCCCGCCCCTGCGGCCCGCTCGGCGCCCGCCCGCGGCGGCGGTGGCCGCGTGCACCACTAGCGGCGGCGAGCAGCCCTCCGCGGAGGATGGGAGGGCTTGGCCGCAACGCGGAGGTGAGCACGACGAACGGCGCCTCAGACGTAGGCACCCGAAGGCCTACAAGATGTACTGCGACAGATCCTCGTCCTTGAGGATCCCGTCGAGGCGCTCGCGCACGTAGGCGGCGGTGATGGGGATGCTCGTCTGCCCGAGCGAGGGGGCCTCGAAGGCGAGGTCGTCGAGCACCCGCTCCATGATCGTGTGCAGGCGGCGCGCGCCGATGTTCTCCATCCGCGCGTTCACCAGGGTGGCGATGCGCGCGATCTCGGCGACCGCGTCGTCGTGGATCTCCAGCGTCACCTTCTCGGTGGCGAGCAGCGCGATGTACTGCTTGGTGAGCGCGTTTTCGGGCTCGGTCAGGATGCGCACGAAGTCCTCGTCGGTGAGCGACTCCAGCTCGACGCGGATGGGGAACCGCCCCTGCAGCTCGGGGATCATGTCCTTCGGCTTCGAGACGTGAAACGCGCCCGCCGCGATGAACAGGACGTGGTCGGTCTTGAGCGGACCATACTTGGTCGAGACGGTCGATCCCTCGACGATGGGGAGCAGATCCCGCTGGACGCCCTCGCGCGAGACGTCGGGGCCGCCGTGGCCGCCCCCTTCGCGACCGGCCACCTTGTCGATCTCGTCGATGAAGATGATCCCCGCCTGCTCGGCGCGGCGGATGGCGTCCTTCTGCAGTCGCTCGACGTCGATCAGCTTGTTGGCCTCCTCCTCGGTGAGCACCTCCAGCGCCTCCGGAAGCGGCAGGCGCCGCCGCTTCGTCTTGCGAGCGCCCTGCGGCATCATGTCGCGCAGGTTGAGGACCATCTCTTCCATCCCGGTCCCGGAAAAAACGTCGACGAACGAGGCCGGCGAGTCGGAGGTGTCGATCTCCACCATCTTGTCGTCGAGCTTCCCTTCGCGCATCAGCTTGCGCAGGCTCTCCCGCGTGGCGTTGTCGATCGGCGGCTCGGGCAGCGGCGGCGACGGTGGCGCCGCGAGCGTCGAGGTGGTGCCTCCGGCCGCCGGGCGCGCGCGCGGCGTGGGCGGCAGGAGCACATCGAGGAGACGCTCTTCGGCGTTCTCCCGCGCCCGCGGACGGAGACGCTCGCGTTCCTCGTCGCGCAGCATCGAGACGGCGGTCTCGGCGAGATCGCGGACCATCGAGTCGACGTCGCGCCCCACGTAGCCGACCTCGGTGAACTTCGAGGCCTCGACCTTGACGAACGGCGCGCCGGCCAACTTGGCCAGCCGCCGGGCGATCTCCGTCTTGCCGACGCCGGTCGGCCCGATGAGCATGATGTTCTTGGGCGCGATCTCGTCGCGCATCGGCGGGGGCACCTGCTGCCGGCGCCAGCGGTTGCGCAGCGCCACCGCCACCGCGCGCTTGGCGGCCTTCTGGCCGACGATGTAGCGGTCGAGCTCCTCGACGATCGCCCGCGGCGTCAGGTCCTGCATGCGCTTGCCGGGAGCGAGCGCGGTGGACGGGGTTCCATTGGTGTGCGGCGCGGACGACATGCTCAGAGCTCCTCGAACGTGCGCGAGCCGTTGGTGTAGATGCAGATGTCGCCGGCGATGGTCAGCGCCTGCTCGGCGATCTCCCGCGCCGACAGGGTGGTGGCGCCCAGAAGCGCGCGCGCCGCGGCCAGCGCGAAGGCGCCGCCCGACCCGATCGCCGCCGCATCGCCGTCGGGCTCGATCACGTCGCCGGTCCCGGAAAGCATCAGCGTCTTGTGGTGGTCGGCCACCAGCAAGAGCGCCTCCAGCCGGCGCAGCACGCGATCGGTCCGCCAGTCCTTGGCCAGCTCCACGGCGGCGCGGGTGAGGTTTCCGCCGTACTCCTTGAGGCGGGCCTCGAACTTCTCGAACAGGGTGATGCCGTCGGCGGCGGAGCCGGCGAACCCGGCCACGATCCGTCCGTCGTGCAGACGCCGAATCTTGCGCGCCGACGACTTGACGACGGTGTTCCCCATCGTCACCTGACCGTCGCCGGCGAGAACGACGTGGCCACCGCGGCGGACGGCGAGAACGGTGGTCGATCGAATGCGGGGTCGTTTCACGGGCGGGGCCTCACTGTTTGTTTCTGGCGCGCGGGTGGCTCTTGTCGTAGACGGCCATCAGGTGGTCGATGTCGACGTGCGCGTAGCGCTGCGTGGTGCGGAGGCTGGCGTGGCCCAGCATCTCCTGGATGGCGCGCAGGTCGGCCCCCTCGCCCAGGAGGTGCGTCGCGAAGCTGTGGCGGAGCGCGTGCGGCGAGACGCGTGGCGTCCCCGAGGCGAGCTCGCGGCGGGCCAGCAACCGGCGCACGGCCCGTGGCCCGAGCCGCCGACCCCGCGCGCTCAAGAACAGCGCGTGACGATCCGCCGCCGGCGTGCCAGCCAGCCGATCGACGCGCCGCTGGAGATAGGCGTCGGTGGCCTGCTGCGCCTTGGATCCGATCGGCACGATGCGATCCTTGCGTCCCTTGCCCTGGCGCACGCGCACGATCGCGCCGGAGCCGTCCATTTCGACGTCACCCAGGTCGAGGTTGCAGGCCTCCGAGACCCGCAGGCCGGCGCCGTAGATCACCTCGAAGAGCGCCAGCTCGAGGGCGCGCCCGCAGGCGTCGGCCCCGGCGTCGTCGGACCGCGGGCCGCCGTCGAGCAGGCGGCCGACGTCCTCCTTGCCCAGGAAGGACGGCAGCCGCTTGGCGCGCTTGGGCGCGCGCAGCGCCGCGACCGGGCTCGCCTTGCAGAAGCGGCGGCGCACGGCCAGCCGAAAGAACGCGCGCAGGGAAGAGAGCTTGCGACCGATCGTCACGGCGTCGTTCTTCCCATGGAGCGACGCAAGGTAGGAGCGGCACATGATGACGTCAAGCTCGTCGAGCGCCGGGGCGCGCCCCAGCGTCGCCACGGCATGTTCCCGGAACTCGCCGAGATCGTGCAGGTAGGCACGCACGGTGTGCTCGGAGGCCCGCTTCTCGGCGGTGAGGAATTGGCGAAACGCCGCCAGAGCTTGCTCCATCGCCACGGATCGTAGCGCAGCGACCGGCAGCGTGCGAATCGGCAGATCAGATCGGATAGTCTCTGCGGGCGTGTCCGAGCCCGCCCCTGCCCCCTCTGCCGTCCCGTCTTCCGCCCCCTCTGCCGTCCCGTCTTCCGCTCCCTCTGCCGCCGGCTCCGCCGTCCCCCTCTGTTCGCTGTTCGGGCGTTGCGGCGGCTGCCAGCTGCAGAATCTGGCGTACGACGCGCAGCTGGCGCTCAAGACCGAGGGAATTCGTGCGCTCTTCCCCGAGGCCACCGTCGCCCCCTGCCTGCCCTCGCCGCGCCCTTACGGCTATCGTTCGAAGCTGACCCCGCACTTTCCGCGCCCGCGCGCCGATCGGCCGGTGGCGATCGGCTTCCTCCAAGTCGGCCTTCCGCGCCGGACGCTCGACGTCCCGACCTGCCCGATCGCCATGCCCGCGGTGAATGCGCGCCTCGCCGAGCTGCGCGCCGAGGTGCTCGGCCGCTGGGCCAGCTATCGCAAGGGCGCGACCCTGCTCGTGCGCGAGGCCGCCTCGGGCGTCACCGTCGATCCGCGCGCGGTGATCACCGAGGAGGTCGGCGAGCTGTCGCTGCAGTTTTTGGCCGGCGACTTCTTCCAGAACAACCCCTTCCTGCTGCCGCAGCTGGCCGCCCACGTCGCCGCCCAGGCGACGTCGGGCGGTGCCCGATTTCTCGTCGACGCATACTGCGGCAGCGGCCTCCTCGGCCTGGCGGCCGCGCCCGGCTTCGAGCGGGTGCTCGGCGTCGAGGTGAGCTCCAGCGCCGTCGGCTGGGCGCGCGCCAACGCCGCCCGCAACGGCCGCACCAACTGCGAGTTCCTGGCCGCCGACGCCGGCGCCGTCTTCGCCGCCGTCCCCTTCCCCGCCGCCGACACCGCGGTCATCGTCGATCCGCCGCGCAAGGGGTGCGGCGCTGATTTCTTGCGCCAGCTCGCCGCCTTCGCGCCGCGCACGATCGTCTACGTCTCGTGCAATCCCGAGACGCAGGCCCCCGATCTGGCGGTGCTGCGCGCGGCCGGCTACCGCTGTCTCGGGCTGCAGCCGTTCGACATGTTCCCCCAGACCCGCCACGTCGAGTGCGTGGCGACACTGGCGCGCGACGTCTGAATCGGCGGCCTACGCCGCCCAGCGGCGGCACGTCGTCGGGCCGGGTTCGCCTTCGGCGACGCCCTCCTAGCCGGTGCCGGTCGGGGCAGGCGCCGGCGCTTCGTTCGCCTCGGGGCTCTCGGCGTCGGCGGTGTAGCCGCAGTCTTCCTTCAAGCAGCGGATGCGGGTGCCGGCCTTGGAGATCTTCTGGACCACGAACTTGGCGCCGCACTTGGGGCAAGGCTGCGCCAGCGGGCGGTCCCACGACACGAAGTCGCACTGGGTCTTCGAGTAGTTCGAGCAGCCGAAGAAGACCTTCCCGCGCTTCGAGCGCTTCTCCGTCAGGTAGCCGCCGCAGCCCTCCTTCGGGCAGTCGACGCCGAGCGAGATCGGGCTGGTGGTCTTGCAGTCGGGGTAGCGCGAGCAGGCGATGAACTCGCCGAAACGCCCGCGCTTGATGACCATCGCCGAGCCGCAGGTCGGGCAGATCTGGTCCGACGGGCGGGTGGTCGACACGATGGTGAGGCTGCCGTCGGCCTTGCGGGTGAACTCCTTGGTGTTGCGGCAGTCGGGGTAGCCGGAGCAGGCCAGGAAGTGGCCGTTGCGCCCCCACTTGATGACCATCGGCTTGCCGCACTTCTCGCAAACCTCGCTGGTGGCCTCCTCCTCGCGCTTCACGTCGCGCATCTCAATCTTGGCCTTCTCGAGATCGAGCTTGAACGGCGCGTAGAAGCCGTCCAGCAGCTTGACCCAGTCGGCCGTGCCGTCCTCGACCTGATCGAGCTGCTCCTCCATCAGCGCCGTGAAGTCGGTGCTGACGATGCCGGGGAAGCTCTTGACCAGGAGCCCGTTGACCATCACGCCCAGCTCCGTCGGGTGCAGGCGTCCCTCGCGCTTCTCGACGTAGCCACGGTCCTGCACCGTCGAGAGGATCGCCGCATAGGTCGACGGGCGGCCGATCCCCTTCTCCTCCAGCTCCTTGACCAGCGTGGCCTCGGAGAACCGCGGGGGCGGCTGGGTGAAGTGCTGCTCCGGCTTGGTCTCGAGCAGGCGAATCGCCTCCCCCTGGTGAACGTCCGGCAGCGCGGCGCCGGTCTCGTCCTCGTTGGCGGCGTCCTCGACCGTCTCGGCATAGACCGAGAGGAAGCCGGCGAACTTCATCACCTGACCGCTGGCGCGCAGCTCGACCCGTCCGGCGCCGATGTCGATCGACGTCTGATCGAAGATCGCCGGCACCATCTGGCAGGCGACGAAGCGGTTCCAGATCAGCGTGTAGAGCCGCAGGAGATCGTCGCTCTCCCGCTCGTCGCGCCCGCCACCCTTGCCGCCTGCCCAGGCGGCGCGGACCGTCTCCGGGTCGTACTTGAGGCTGGTCGGCCGGATCGCCTCGTGCGCGTCCTGCGCCCCCTTCTTGCTCTTGTAGACGATCGGCTCGGTGGGCAGGAACGTGGCGCCGTAGCGCTCGCTGATGAAAGCGCGCGTCTCTGCGGCGGCATCGTCCGAGATGCGGACCGAGTCGGTACGCATATAGGTGATGAGACCGACCAGGCCGTCGTCGCCGACCTCGACACCTTCGTAGAGCCGCTGCGCCAGCCCCATCGTCCGCTTGGGCGAAAAGCGCAGCTTGCTGGAGGCCTCCTGCTGCAGCTTGGAGGTGATGAAGGGCGGCGGCGGGTTCTTGCGTCGCTCCTTGCGCTCGACGCCAGCCACCACCAGCGAGGCGCTCTTGATGATGTCGACGACCTCGCGGGCGCTGCCCTCGTTGGTCAGCTCGGCCCGCTTGCCGTCGAGCTTGGAGAACTTGGCCGTGAAGGGCGGCGGCGCGCTCCCCTCCACCACGGTCTCGACCGTCCAGTACTCCTCGGGCTTGAAGGCGGTGATCTCCGCCTCGCGCTCGACCACCAGCCGCACCGCGACCGATTGCACGCGCCCCGCCGAGAGGCCCCGCTTCACCTTGGTCCAGAGCACCGGGCTGATCTGGTAGCCGACCAGGCGGTCGAGGATCCGCCGCGCCTGCTGTGACTCGAACTTCTTCACGTCGAGCTCCATCGGCTTGCCGATGGCCTCGTTGATCGCCTTCTTGGTGATCTCGTTGAAGAGGACGCGCTGGATGTTGGGGTTGGCCGAGCGCACCTCCTCGGCGATGTGCCAGGCGATCGCCTCCCCTTCGCGATCGGGGTCGGGCGCCAGCAGCACCCGCTGCGCGTGCCGCGCCGCCTCCATGATCTCCGCCAGGACCTTCTTCTTCCCGTCGATGACCACGTACTCGGGCTCAAAGCCGTGCTCGATGTCGATCCCCATCTTCTTCTTGGGGAGATCCTTGACGTGACCGACCGACGCCTTCACCACATAGCCGGCGCCGAGGTACTTCTTGATCGTCTTCGCCTTGGCGGGCGACTCGACGATCACCAGCGCGTCGTTGCTGCGCCGGGCCCGCGTCGGGCGCTCGACGGCCTCCCCGCTCTCGGTGTCGACCTCGGGAGCGGCCTTGGTCGCGATCTTCGTCTTGCGGGCGGGGGCCGCCGCCTTCGCGCTGGGCTTCTCGGCCGTCTTGGCCGTCACTTTCGCCGTCGCTTTTTTGGGAGCAACTTTGGCCGCCGGCTTGGCTGTCTTTGCAGGGGCCTTGGGAGGGGCCTTACCCGGCGCTTTGGTCGGCGTCTCGGCCACGGTCTCGTCTGCCGTCTCGGCCGTACTGGTCTTCTTCTTAGTTGGCACGCGTGACCCCTGTTCGTGTAAAGACGCCGCCGGGCCCCCTCAGGATCCATCCCCCCAGCTCAGCCTCGGACAAAAGCGCAAGCGCCGCGGGCAGCGACAAGCTCAAGCGGCGAGCGACCTCGACCGCCGGCGCACCTCCGGTCAGCGCATCGATCAAAGAGACCAGCGCCGGCGGAATGGGCGTGGGCGGCCGGGCTTCGCCGGCGAGCGCGGACAGCAGTTCGGCGGCATCGCAAACCGGGCGCGCCTTGCCGCTGGCGATCAACCCGTCCGTGCCGGGGCTCCCGGGAACGGCCAGGAGGGGTCGCCCCATGGCGATCGCCAGCCGGGCGGTCACCAGGGCGCCGGACCTCGCTTGCGCCTCGACCACCAGCACCGCCTCGGCCAGCGCCGCGACGATCCGATTGCGCGACGGGAACTGTGTCCCGCGCGGCGGCGTGCCTGGTGGAAACTCGGAGAGAAGGCCCCCGGAGGCGACAATCTCGCCGAACAGTCCCGCGTGGCGGTCCGGATAGACGACGTCGACGCCGCAGCCGAGCACCGCGAAGGTCTGAGCCCCCGCCTCGAGCGCGCCCCGGTGCGCCGCCGCGTCGATCCCCAGCGCACCGCCCGAAACGATGGTGTGGCCGTGACCGGACACCATCGCTGCCAGCTCCTGGGTGCGGCGACAACCGGCGCGGCTGGCCGCCCGCGCGCCGACGATCGCCAGCAGTTGTTGATGACGGGCCGGATCGGGGAGGCGCCCGCGATACCAGAGCGCCGCGACCGGTCGGGCGATCCGTCGCAAAACATCCGGGAAATCAGCGTGCGAGGCCGGCGCGAGAAGGACGTCCTGGGGGTCGGCGGGCAGGGACAACGACGGCTTTGTCGGCTGGTCGACGCCCCGGTTGTGCCTCAAAAGACCCGTCATCGGAGCCGTTGCAGATAGCTCCGCTGGGCGGCGCGGTCAAGCAACGCGGACAGAGGACATGTAATTACGCATACTTACAGAGACCGTCGCCGCGAGCTCTGCCGGGGCGGCCCTATCGGACCCTCGAAACGTCGACCCTGACCGGGCCTCTACCACCCCTCGAGCTCGCGCAAAATCGCCCCGGCGCCGCGGGCGATCAGGCGCCGGGCCACCTCGGCGCCGATGGCGCGCGCGTCGGCAGGCAGGCCGTCGACCGACTCATGGATCATCTCGGAGGCGTCGGGGCGGCCAACCAGACCCCGGAGCGTGAGGCGCTCCCCGGAGAGCGTGGCGTGCCCGGCGACCGGCGTCCGGCAGCCGACGCCGAGCCCGGCGAGGAGGGCGCGCTCCGCGGCGACCGTCACCTCGGCGGCGGCGTCCGAGAGCGCGCGGCACAGTTGCCTGACGCGCAGGTCGTCGGCGCGCGCCTCCAGCGCCAGCGCCCCCTGCCCGATCGCCGGCAGCATGCGCGCCGGATCGATCCGCTCGGCGATGCGATCGGAGAACCCCAGCCGGTCGAGACCGGCGGAGGCCAGCACCCCCGCGTCGACCACCCCCTCGGCGATCTTGCGCAGCCGGGTGTCGACGTTGCCGCGCAGGATGTCGATGGTCAGATCGCCGCGCACCGCGCGCAGCTGGCAGACGCGGCGCAGGCTGGAGGTGCCGACGCGGCTGCCGGCGGGGAGCGCGTCGAGGCCGACGCCCGAGCGGCTGACGATCGCGTCGCGCGGGTCGGCGCGCGTCGGGACGGCGACGATGGCCAGACCGGCGCGCAGCTCGGCGGGGACGTCCTTGAGGCTGTGCACCGCCACGTCGATCTCCCCCGCCGCCAGCGCCGCCTCGATCTCCTCCACCCAGGCCCCCTTCCCCTCGAGCAACACCGGCGGGCCCGACTGCGCCCGATCGCCGGCGGTGACGATGATCTTCTGGCGCACCTCGAGCGACGGGTGCGCGGCCCGCAGCAGCCGGTCGACCTCGTCCGCCTGCCAGCGCGCCAGCGCGCTGCCGCGCGTGCCGATGATCAGCGTCCCGTCGCTCAACGACCCGCCGCTTTCTTGTCCGGAACGTTTTCCACGGCCGCCGCGTCCGACTGGTCGGCGTCCGCCTCGACGGGAGCCGCGGCGCCGATCTCCAGCGCGAACAGCCGCTGCACCGCCACCACCAGCGAGACGCCGTCGTCGGCGTCGTCGTTGCGCAGCGCCATCTGCGGGGCGTGAAGCAGCTTCTTGGCCAGCGACTCGGCCAGCTCCACGATGGCCCGCCGCTCGCGCTCACCGAGCCCGGGCATCCCCGCGACCGTGCGCGCCGCCTCGGCCTGGGCCAGGCCCAGCACGTGCGCGCGCAGCGCCGTCACCGTCGGGGCCAGCTGGCGGCCGCGCCAGGATTTCAAGAACCGGTCCAGCTCCTGGGCGACGATCGCCTCGGCGTCGGCCGCCTCGTTCTTGCGCTCGTCGCGGTGCTCGGCGGCGACCTTCTGCAGATCGTCGATGTCGGCCAGGTAGACGCCGTCGAGCTTTCCTGCCTCCGGCTCCACGTCGCGCGGCACCGCGATGTCGAGCAGGAAGAGCGGGCGGCCCCGACGGGCCCGCTGGACCTGGCGCAGCATCTCCACCGTCAACACGGGACGCTGGGCGCCAGTCGAGGCAATCACGATGTCGGCCAGGCCGAGGGCGGCGGGCAGCTCGCTCCAGTCGCTGACGGCGGCGCCGTAGCGCACGGCCATCTCGTCGGCGCGCGCGCGGGTCCGGTTGGTGACGGTCAGGGTGGCGCCGTGCGTGCGCAGCGTGCGCGCCGCCAGCTCGGACATCTTCCCTGCCCCGACCACCAGCACCTGACGCTTGTCGAAGCCGCCGAACACCTGGCGCACGAGCTCGATCGCCACCGAGCTGACGGAGACCGGATTGCGCGCGATCGCCGTCTCGCGCCGGACGCGCCGCGCCACCCGGAACGCGCCCTGGAAGCAGGCGTTGAGGATGGCGCCCGCGCTGCCGTGGCGGCGGGCGCTCTCGTGCGCCTGCTTGGTCTGCCCCAGGATCTGCGGCTCGCCCAGCACCAGCGAATCGAGGCTGCTGGCGACGCGAAACAGGTGGGCGACCGCCTCGGCGTCGCGCCGTTCATAAAGATGCGCCCCCAGCTCGAGCGAGGTCACGCCGGCGCGGCGGGCCAGCGCCTCCCCCAACCCCTGCGCGGCGCGGTCGCCGTCCCTGTCGATGGCGGCGTAGACCTCCACCCGGTTGCAAGTCGACAACAGCGCCGCCTCCCGCACCGAAGGGAGCGCCGCCAGCTCGCCGAGCACGCTCTCCATCATCTCGGGCACGACCGCCAGCCGCTCGCGCACGCCCACCGGCGCCGTCTTGTGCGAGACGCCGAGAACGATGAGGTCGATCGTGGTGCCGCCCATGGCTCAGGCCGCGTGGCGCAGGAAGTAAGCGAGCAACACCAGCATCGCGCCGCCGAAGCCGCCCAGCGTCAGCCAGGCCGCCCGGCGGCCGCGCCAGCCGGCACCGACCCGCGCGATCAAGAGGACGCCGAACGCGGCCCAGGTCGCCAGCGCGAAGATGTACTCGGGGCGCAGCGCGGCCGCCTGCCGCACCAGGCCCAGCCGCGCCACCCAGATCGCCCCGGTCACGATGGCCACCGTGAACACCGGAAAGCCGATCGAGACGCAGCGGAGCGCCAGGCGGTCGAGCGTCTCGAGCGGCGTCCCCCGCCCCATCATCCGTTCGAACTGCTTGCGCTTGAGCTGCCGGTCCTCGAACAGATAGAGGAGCGCCAGCACGGCGGCCAGCGCGAACACCGCGACGCCGATGACCGCCAGCAGGATGTGCACCTGCCCGAGCGAGCTCATGTGCGGCGCGTCGGCCTCCGCGGGAACGACCCGGGCCAGGACCAGCAACGCCAGCGCCGCCGGGACGGCGAACGCGCCCGCGGCCGCCAGCCGGTAGCGGAGGGAGGCCAGGAAATATCCCGCCGCGATCAGGAAGGCCACCAGCGACATCGCCTCCGGCGTCGACGAGATGGGGTTCACGCCGTGGATGCAGCGGGCACCGATGTCGCAGAGGTGCAGCCCCACGCCGGCGGCCAGCACGGCGTGGGCGACCCCCACGGCGCGGGCGCGCTCCGCGATGGCGCCGCCACTCATGGAGCGCCCCAGCAAATAGCCGAGGTAGATGGTGGCCGCGAGCGCGTAGACCCCGATCACCAGCGCCGTCAAGGTCGCCACACCCTAGATTTACCACGCGGGGCCGGCGACGGCGCGTTCAGGAGTCGGAGCCCCTCGTCACGCTTGGACCGGACCGTCGGGCGTGCTAAGCCATGGCGCATGGCAAGCGAGAACATCGTCGAGGTCACCGACTCGAACTTCCAAACCGAGATCCTGGCCTCCAAACTTCCCGTGCTGGTCGACTTCTGGGCGGTCTGGTGCTCCCCGTGCCGCGCCATCGCGCCGCACGTCGAGGCGCTGGCCAAGGAGTACGACGGCAAGGTCCGCGTCGGAAAGTGCGACATCGACTCGAACTCCGAGGTCGCCACCCAGTACGACATCCGCAGCATCCCGACGCTGCTGGTCTTCAAGGAGGGGAAGGTCGTCGGTCAGGTCGTCGGCGCCGTCCCCCGCGCGAAGATCGAAGACCTGATCAAAAAGGCGCTCTAACAAGTCGGGGACCTGAGAGGGTCCCCGTGCCCCCGCGAAGGACTCCACCGGGCCCTGGGTCCCCGCGCAGCTCCGCCTGCGCGGGGTGGATCAAAGCCCGGCTCCGTCCACGCGATCGTCGCTTCAGGCGTCGACGCTGCGGGCGCTGGCCGGAAGGACCAGCGCCGCGTCGGCCACGACAATCTCGCCGGAGAGGTCGTTGGAGCGTCCAGCCACGACCGGGTAGGCCGGCGGCGCCACCACGGTGACGCCGCGGCGGCCGAAGGCCCCGCGCACCGAGGCGCCGAAGCCCCCCTGCCAGACCGAGCCCCAGCCGACGTAGCCGAAGCCGCAGAGAAACAGGCAGAGGAACGGGATCGAGATGTAGTGGCCGTGATCGATGGCCACGCCGATGGCGATCACGAAGTAGGCGGCCATCACCAGCTCGATGAACGGCGTCAGCGACTTGGCGGAGCGGTACTTCTTCCCGGACCAGCTCTCCAGCTTGCCGCGGATGCCGTGCTTCGGCGTGCGCACGAACTCGGTCTCGCGCCCCATGAGCGCCTCGAACACCGCGCGGGTCTGGTTCACGCAGAGGCCGATGCCGATCGACATCACCAACGGAAGGCGCCGCACCGCCGACCACATGGAGCGCTTCCGCTCGCCCGGGGCGCGCATCCGCGCGATCTCGCGCTGCGAGGCCAGATAGAACGACGCCACCGAGGCGGTCGTCCCGAAGAACAGCGGAAGGTCGATCATCAGCACCTCGCGCCAGCCGTGATGCGCCCGCAGCGCCAGGTTCGGCAGGAGGAGAATCGAAAGCACCAGCAAGAGCGGGTAGGCCAGGTTGTTGGTGAGGTGAAAGAACGCCTCCGACTTCTGCGCGAAGGTGGCGTTCGAGCGCAGGATCGTCGGCAGCAGCTTGAGCGCCACCTGCACCGACCCCTTGGCCCAGCGGAACTGCTGCGACTTGAAGGCCGACATCTCGACCGGCAGCTCGGCCGGCGCGGCGATCTCGGGGAGATAGACGAACTTCCAGCCGCGCAGCTGCGCGCGGTAAGAGAGATCCATATCCTCGGTCAGCGTGTCGTGCTGCCAGTCGCCCGCGTCGGCGATGGCGGCGCGCCGCCAGAGGCCGGCCGTCCCGTTGAAGTTGAAGAAGCGCCCCGACCAGTTGCGGCCGGCGTGCTCCATGATGAAGTGCCCGTCGAGCATCAGGGCCTCCACCTCGGTCAGCGCGGAGAAGTCACGGTTGACGTGCTCCCAGCGGCACTGCACCACCGCCACGCGCGGGTCGCTGAAGTGGTCGATGGCGCGCTCGAGGATGTCGGGCAGCGGCAGGAAGTCGGCGTCGAAGATCAGGACGAACTCGCCCTTGGCGGTCTTGAGCCCGTTCTGGAGCGCGCCCGCCTTGAAGCCGCCGCGGTCGACGCGGTGGATGTACTCGACCTCCAGCTCGGGGAAACGGCGCGCCAGGTCGGCGACCTTGCGCTTGCAGATCTCCTGCGTCTCGTCGGTGCTGTCGTCGAGCACCTGGATCTGGAAGCGATCGCGCGGGTAGCGGATGCCGGCCACCGCGTCGAGCAGGCGCTCGACCACGTACATCTCGTTGAAGAGCGGCAGCTGCACGGTGACCGCCGGCAGCTCGGCGAACTGTCCGAGCGGGCGCGGGCGCCGGTGACGATTTCGGTAGTAGAGCCAAACCAGCGAGCTTCGGTGGAAGCCATACATCGCCAGAACCAGGAGGACGGCCAGGTAAGTCCCGACCACCAAACCCGAAATCGTCATGGGGCCACTGTAGAGCGGCAATTGTCATCGAATTGTAATTCCTTGTGTTTCTTTGTGCGCAATGTAGGTGCGGCGGTTATTCTGATCGATACGTGGCGGAAACAAGCGCGCCCAACGCAGAGGCGATCGGAGTCTGGAACGAGGTCCTGGTGCCGAAGTTCACCCGCTTCCGGAGGGTGCTGGCCGACGGCTTCTCCGTCCACAGCCAGCGCGCGTTGCAGATGCACCCCGTCCACGAGGGCGAGCGGGTGCTGGATGTCGGGTGCGGGTTCGGCGAGACGACGATCGAGCTGGCCCGCGCGACCGGAAGCGCGCTGGGGATCGACTGCTGCGAGCCGTTCCTGGCGGTCGGCCGCGCCGACGCCGCGCGCGCCGGCGTCGCGGGCGCCGCGTTCGAGCTGGCCGACGGACAGACGGTGAAGTTCGAGCAGCCGTTCGACGTCTGCTTCGCGCGCTTCGGGACCATGTTCTTCGTCAACCCGGCGGCGGCGATGGCGAACCTGCGCCGCGCGCTCCGGCCGGGCGGGCGCCTCCTGATGATCGTCTGGCGGCGGATCGAGGACAACTCCCCCTTCTGGACGGCCAAGCAGGTGGCGCGCAAGTATCTGCCGCCGCCAGCGGACGAGGCGCCGAGCTGCGGACCCGGCCCCTTTTCGATGGCCGATGCCGACACGGTCGGCGCGGTCCTGAAGGCCGCCGGCTGGTCGGAGGTGGCGTTCGAAAGGGTCGACGCCGACATCTGGATCGGCGACACCGTCGACGACGCGCTCGCCTTTCAGCTGGCCATCGGCCCGACCGGCGAGATCGTGCGCGACGCGGGCGCGCTCGGGGAGGAGAAGCGCCCGGTCATCATCGAGGAGCTGAGCGGGACACTGGCCCAGTTTCAGAGGCCGGGCGGCGTCTTCATGCCGACCAGCTCCTGGTGCGTGACCGCGCGGGCCTGACCAAGCCGCCGGCGTCTCAGACCTTCGGCTTGTCGTCGGCCAGCGCGTAGAGCCCCAGGCAGCCGTTCGCCAGGTGGCGGACCTCGGCGGCCAGCGCGTCGCTGTCCGCGGCGTCCTGGCAGCGGGCCAGGATCTGCAGGAGCGCGTCCCGGCTGCGCCGGACCTCGGCGGCCAGCCAGCGGATGTCGTCCTCGCACCCGTGCGCGCTGCCGAGATGTCCCCGCTCGAGCTCCCGCAGCCGCCACTCGAACAGCTCCAGCCGCCCCGCCAGCTTGCCGTGCCCCATGCAATCGCGGCAGACGAGGGGGCCCTGATCGGTGACGATCTCCCCCTGCCCGTAGCAAGTCGCGCAGGTCTCGGCGGCCGCGGTGCTCATCGTCGACAGATAGCGCGACGCACGTTTCGCCGGCGTAACGGGAAGGCGCGGAGCGGGTTAACGGGGCGTCGAGATTAGTAGAGGTACATCATGCGGACGCGAACGCTGAACATGTCGTCGTCGTAGGGATTCGCGGTCACGATGTTGTCGAAGTGAGACTTGGCATAGGCGCCGACGACCTTGAGGTAGAGCTGGCGATAGAAGAGGTATTGAACGGCGGCGTAGACCTGAATGTTGGTCGTTCGCTCGTTGTTCGGCATGTTCAAGTTCTGGAAAGTGGCATAGTTCCCGCCCAGCCCGACCAAGAGGTTGGGGAGCAGCGCCGGAACCGGCGAGGCATCGACGAACCCGCCGAAGCTGAGCCGATTGCCCGAAGCGGGGAAGTCCGGACCATGCGAGTTCGAGTCCGCGAGGTCGACGACCGCATAACCGAAGTTGACGCTCGCCTCGACGAACGGCGCCAGCACGACCTGGGCGGAGGCCGCGCCGCCGCGGTTCTTCGCTGTCTTCAAGAACATCGGCTGGGAATCGATCGCCTTCTCGTACTGATACTCGAGCGCCCCCCGCAACTTGAACCAACCTATGTCGAAGATGGCGGCGGGCCGACCCCCGACGATGTTGACCGATCCGTCGTTTCCGAACTGACCCAAAGCCTCTAACCGCAGGAACGGGAACGGGTACCCGTGGAAGGCCACGTCTCCCACCTTGGGCGCGTTTGGCCGATAGAGCATGAAGTCCGCCGCGTAGAGCTGGGCCACCCGCGTCGGTCCGTTGGGGCCGCCCGACGAGACCGGATCGTAGGCGCCCCCTCGCTCGTACGTGTTCAGATCCAGGCCCATCCCCAGGGGATAGACGTCGAAGGCTTGAAACCGACCCACCGTCACGTCCCAGGACTGAAGCCCGCCCGTGCGGACCCAAACATCGTCGGCGGCCACGACGCCGTCCGGCAGCCCGTTGGTCCCCTGGGGATAGTACTGGTTCATGTTGGCGACGATCTCGGCCTGCGCCTGCACGAACCAATCGCCGCTCACGTAGGTGGGAGTCACCCGCAGCAGGAACCGGCCCTGATCGAGCAGCTCCTGTGTGGTCGGGGGGATGTTCGGGTTGCCGCTGCGAATCAGGCGGTAGTTCCCGTCGACCCAGCCGTAGCCAGAGATCCCGACGCCGGTGTGGGGCATGTACGGCCACTGCAGCCCCTGCATGTCCAGCCACAGCGGCCCCCCGTAGAGCCCTCGGGTGTAAGGCTCCGGATACGCCGACGCTGGAAGATGCTCGACGATCCCCGGCGAGATGTTGACGGCCGGCTGGGTGGGCGCCGAGGCCGGAGCCGGAGGAACCGCCGACTTGGACGGCACGGCCTCCGGCGGGCCCCCCGGGGGCGTCACCGCCGGCGGAGTCTCCGCGAACGGGTCGGCGTCGCTCGCGCGCGCTCCGCCGGCGCAAACCAAGACTGCGAGCGCAGTGGCGACGGTACCGACGATGATCGAATGGACCCGCTGCTTCTTGATTCGGACGTCGGTCATTCGTTTCCTGTCTGTTTATTGGGTGACGGTGAACGTGTCGGAGAGCGAGCACCCCACGCCGCCGCCGCCCGTGCACGGATTCGAGACCGCGCCGGCGTTCGGCGCCACGATGACATTCACGGGGCCCGGCTCGACGGCCCACGCCGACTGCGCCGTGTTCCAGTACTTGAGGTCCTTCATCCGCAGCGGGATGGTGATCTCCTTCGCGTCGCCCGTCGTCCCCTTGGCCGCCAGCGACACACGGTAGAAGCCTTTCAGCTCCTTGTAGTTGCCGGCGCGATTGGTCACCGAGGTGTTGGGGTACTGCACGAAGACGAACACCGTCTCGGTGCCGGCGACGGCGCTCTGGTTGTAGACGTCGACCTTGATCGGGACGACCCCGTCGGAGGGGACCGTCGAGCAGGGGACCTGCAGGTTCTGATAGCTGAACGTCGTGTACGAGAGGCCGTACCCGAACGGGAACGATCCCTGAGCGGGCGTGAGCGCCGTATTGTTGTGGTCGAAGTACTGGTAGCCGACCCAGTAGCTCATCGTCGTGCTGCCGCTCGGGTCCGCGAATTCCGGCCAGTGACTCACGGTCGTGTCCCAGGTGACCGGCAGCTTGCCACTGAAGTTGGCGTCGCCAAACAGGAGCCGCGCCAGCGCGGTCCCGCCGACCATGCCCGGGTACCAAGCCATCACCACGGCCGGGACCTTCGAGTACCAGGACGACATGTCGATGATGCCGCCGGCCTCCAGGACCACCACCATCGGCTTGCCGGCCGCCGCGACGTCGGAGATGAGCTGGTTCTGCGTCCCGGAGGCCACCTTGGGGTCGAGGCTGAGGACCACCTGGTGCGAGGTCGAGGTGATGCCGCCGGTGGTGCGATCGCCCGCCCCCGTGTACTCCTCTCCTTCGTCCCCGGGCGTCAGGCCCGCCATCACGACGGCGAAGTCGAACCCGGCGCTGATCGCGTCGGAGGCTTTGTTGTACTCGGTGACGAGGATGCCGCTGGCGGCGGCCGTCAGGCCGGCCAGCGGATCGACGCTCTTGGCGGGATCCGAGAACACGCGCGAAGACCCGGCGTCGCCCGTCCGGACGTTGGAGGCGAAGTCGATGAAGCAGCCGGTGCTCCCATTCGAGGTGCAGTCCTGGCTGCCGGTCTCCTGCAGGGAGAACTGCACGCTGGCCCCGATGACGGCGAGCTTCTTCACGGCTGATCGGCTGATCGGCAACGTGTTGTTGTCGTTCTTGAGGAGGACCATACCCTCCTCCGCCGCCAGCTCGGCGAGCTGGACGTGGCTCATGCCGATCGCCGGATCGGTCTGATCATTTTTCTGGATGGACGAGTTCGAGTCCAGCGTGGTGAAGGCCGGCTGAAGCCCGTAGCCGCTGGTAAGGTCGGCGTGGAAGCGGTACTTCTGCTCCAGGATCTGCTCGGTCGCCGTGACGAGCTTGGCGTCCTGCAGCCCGCCGGAGTTGACCAGACTGGTGAGCTCGAGGAAGTTGTAACGCCAGGGCAACTCCATGTCCAAGCCGGCGTTGACCGCCGCGGTCGTCAGCGGATCGGCCGCCGAGCCAGGGCTGCAGCAGCCGGGGGCGCTGCTGCCATTCATGGCCCACCAGTCGGTCAGGACGAATCCCTGGAATCCGAACTCGCTGCGGAGCATGTCGGTGAGAAGGACGCTGTTCTGGGTCGAGTGCGTGCCATTGACCAGGTTGTAAGACGCCATCACCGAAGCGGCCCCGCCCTCTTCGACGATCATCTCGAAGTGACGCCCGTACTTTTCGCGCAGGGTCTGCGCGTCGATGGTGGCATTGGCGGTGCCACGGCCGTCCTCGATGTTGTTGGCGGCGTAGTGCTTCACGCAAGCACCGACGTGCTGCTGAAGACCCATGGCGAACGCGCTCCCCAGGCGACCGAGCAGAAAGCTGTCTTCGCCGTAGGTCTCCTGGGAGCGTCCCCAGGCCGGATGGCGCAAGATGTTGACGGTCGGCGCCAGCATCATCGTGTTGCCCGAGGCCAACATCTCGTCGCCGATGGCCACGCCGACCTTGTACTCGAGATCGACGTCGAACGAGGCACCACGCCCGATCGCCACCGGAAATGCCGTGGAGAAGTCCTTCTTGCCGTCGGCGGTCGCGTTCAGGTTGACGCCGCGGGGCCCGTCCCGGAAGTACCAGCCGCGGATGCCGCGCGCCGTGTTGTCCTCTTGATTGAAGACGTTGTAGTTGGCGGACCCGCTCTGCTGAACGCCGCTCATCTGCTGCGCGCGCTCCGTGTCCGACATCGACATGGCGACGGACATTGCGTTCGAGCGGATCGTCGCGTCGGCCGTGTAGCCCGCGGTGTACGGCAGCGGATCGGTCGTCGCCGACGCGCAGGCCGTCTTCGTGGGGGAGCCCCCGCTGCCCGACCCGCCCGCGTCCGTGTTGTTGCCGCCCCCCCCGCCCGCCGACGAGCCGCCCGACCCGGTCAGAATGACCTCGCCGCCGCCCGAGCCGGTGCTGCCGCCGGTCACGCCCACGTTCCCCCCCGTGCCGAATCCGCTCCCACCAGTGCCTGTTCCTGATCCGCCAGAGCCGGTCCCGATACGCGCCGGCGCCTTGCAACCAAAGGACAGGACGGCTGAGAGCGCGCTCACGGAAAGAAGCGAGAAAAAGCTACGGTGCAACATGAAAATAGGCTTCTCCTTACATCGAGTGGGGGCCTCATCCGACCATCTTGGATGAGGGGATCTCGGAGCCTAACACCCCACTGGTTACACCGAAATCGGCCCCAATGGCCAGCGGAATGCCGACGCAAGACGCGCGCGAAACCGTCCGCCAGAGGCTGAATTACCGGAAGGACACCTACTCGAGGCCGAGAGCACGAGACTACTCCAAGCAGCCAGGTGCTCTTTCGGGGCAGCACCAGTTAATCTCTACTGGTCTCTACGCCGCTAGAGGATGGTGATCCCATCGGCGATGTCGCCGTGCGAATCGTCCTCGCAGGCGGAGCAGAGCGCCGCATCGACGAGCATCGCGACCAGGGCGCCTCGACGCACGTCCGGTCCGCCTTGGTTGGCAATCGCCGCCGGCTGTGTCGGCCATCGATCTGGCAATCGTATCCGCCGGACCGATGGGAAGCCCGGGCGCCCCCGCTGCCTCCGTCATTTCCAGTTCGGCCAAAGAGAGCCGGACGCGCATCAGCGCGCGAAAGGGGAGATCGGTCCGTTCGAACGGGCACACCCAATCGATCCTCGTGGTCATGGCGGCTCATTCGCTCCGTCTGGACCTGGCTCTTGGCAGACCCATTTTCAGGCCAGCCAGGGAGCCGCCGGTACTCACCCACATTCAACGGAGGTCGAGACATCGATCATAGCCGGGAGATCGAGGATGGCGTTGGCGATGTCCTTTGCCGCGGCCTAATCCGCGACGGTCACGTTCGCCGCGGACCGCGCGATTCCGTACACCGGACGACAGGAACTACCCGAGACGCCTGGGCATCTTCAACCACGTCCAACCTCCTGGGCATCCCTCTGTTGCCCAGCTGTGCTGAGCGTAACTCGACGCGACGATTGGAGGCGCCGGGAGTCGAACACTTCACTCAACCCCGATCCTTCGCCTTGCACAGATTCCCGCGCGCAACCACTCGGTTCGAGTTTTGGACGGTTGGATCAGTTTGGGCAACCGATGGACAGGCCTCTCCCCATGATCGTTTTCGGCTGACCCACGGTGCGTGGGGTGATAATGAACTCGACATCCTTACGACCGCCGAGGGCGATGTCGCGCATGTAGCTTGGAATGGACCGTCAGGACCGAACGGTGGTTGGTACAACGGTTACGAGTCAATAACCGGCGCGCTTGGTAGCAATTCGCCCTCAGGCACCCCTGCGATCGCGTCCTGGGGTCCTAACCGACTCGATGCTTTCGTGATTGATAGGAACAATAATTTGATGCACGCCTGGTGGGATGGCAACTGGCACGGAGATTGGGAAAACCCGTTTGCAACTGATGCGGTTGGCGATCCAGTGGTGATCTCTCGGAATCCAGGGCAAGTCGAGGTCTTCTATCGAACTCACTCCGGGTCGCTCTCCCATTTTTTTTATAATGGAAGTAGTTGGCTCAGTCAGCCTGGCATCTTGCCCGTCGGTTCGATCCAGTAGGTTCGAGTTCGCTCCGCTCTTCTCGCGTCTTGCGATACCGACCGGGTACACGCCGCTTGGGCCGAAGGCCTAAGGATTCGGTCCAGACCCGACCGGATCCGGCGCGCCGACGGTGGACGGTGCGCCCGGAATTCCGCCGTCGCCGAAGAGGAGCGGTCCCTCGCCGGCGGCGCGCTTGCGGGCGATCTCGCCGATGGCGTCGCGTGCCCGGGCGCCGCGCGCGTCGCTGTCGGCGGCCCAGGTCGCGAGGACCGCCTCGGCGGCGGCGCGGACGTCGGGCGTGATGTCGTAGAGCGCCGTGTGGCGGAGGATCGGCACCGCCTCGCCGTCGCCGATGCGGGCCATCGCGGCGATCAGGTGCAGCCGGCCTGTGGGCGCCGAGGTGTGCAGCGAGGTCTCGATCTGCGGGATGGCGGCGCGCTTGTAGGCGGCCAGGCGCTCCGTCGCCGGCGGGACCAGCTGATCATTGCGGCGCACCAGGATGTTGATCTCGTCGGCGATGTCGGCGTGCGAGCCGTCCTCGCAGGCGGCCGAGAGCGCCAGGCCCGCCAGCGCCGCGATCAGGAGGTGGCGACGCATCGCTCGTCCGCCTCGGTGGGCTCGCCGCCGCGCCGGCCGTGCCGGGCCATCGATTTGGCGACCGGATCGGCCGGCGCGATCAGGGGGCGGGGCGAGCCCGCCGCCTCGGCCGCTTGCAGCTCGGCGAAGAACGCCTCGCCGAGGCCGAGCATCGCCGCCGGATCGTCGACCGAAGAGGCGCGCTGGCGCAGCGAGGAGCCGCCGTAGAGGCCGCGCGAGTACCAGGCCAGCGTCTTGCGCAGCTCGTGCACGCGCATCTTCTCGGGGCTGTGGGTGATGACCAGCTCGGCGTGGCGGTGCCAGACACGCGCGCGCTCGGCCAGCGCTGGCGGGCCCGGATCGGGCGCGCCCCGCTCCAGCGCGGCCAGCGAGCGGAAGAACCAGGGGTTCCCCATCGCGCCCCGCCCCACCATCACGGCGTCACAGCCGGTCTCGTTCTTCATGCGGGTGTAGGCGGCGACGTCCTTCACGTCGCCGTTGCCGACGACCGGGATCTCCCGCGGCAGCGCGGCGCGCACGGCGGCGATGGGCGCCATCTGCGCCTGGCCCGAAAATCCCTGCGCGCGGGTGCGGCCATGAACGGTGATCATCGCGGCGCCGGCGTCGACCAGGCTGCGGGCGAACGTCGCGGCGTTGAGGTTCTGCTCGTCCCAGCCGGCGCGGTGCTTGACGGTCACCGGGATCTGCGCCGGCACCGCGCGCCGCACGGCCGCCACCAGCGCCCCGGCCAGCTCGGGCTCGCGCATGAGGGCCGAGCCGCAGGCGCCGGCGGTCACCTTCTTGGCCGGGCAGCCCATGTTGATGTCGACGATCGAGGCGCCCACGTCGACCGCCATCCCGGCGGCGCGCGCCAGAGCTTCCGGCTCGCGACCGAAGATCTGCACCGCGAAGCGGCGCCCCTCCAGGCTCGGCCACATTCGCCCGACCGCCTTGGCGGCGCCGCGCGTGAGCGCCTCAGCCGAGAGGAACTCGGTGAAGGTGAGCGCGGCGCCCAGCTCTTCGCAGATGGTGCGGAACGGGAGATCCGTCACCGCTTCCATCGGCGCCAGGAGTGCGCCGGGGTTAAGCTCGATGTCGCCGATGCGCATGCGGGCCCAGGAGAATAGCATCGCGCTGGCCGGAATCGTCGTCGTTGCGCTGGGAACCGGCGCTTGCCGACGCGCGCCGCCGTCACCCTCGCCATCGCCGCCGCCGCCAGGGCCTCCGGTCGTGGTGGCGCCCGCGGGTCCTGAGGCTTTGCTGGCGGAGGTGGTCGATCCCGACAGCTGGGCGCGCGCCCCGGCCCCGGCGGACGCGCGGGCGCGGGATCGCCAGCAGGCGCTCGAAGACCTCGGGCCTTTTGAACGAACGGGCGAGCGCACGCGCCCCGGAGATCCCGCGTCGCCGCTCATCAACACCAACGCCGACTACTGGACCCGGTTGGTCGGGATCGCCTGGGACCGCGACGTCGACATCGACTTCGACCATGAGCCGGTCGATCTCGACGGCGACGGCAAGCCGGACACCACCGTCACGCGCCACATCCACGCCAAGGGAGGGATCCTGGCCAACCCGGGGCTGTTCGGCCTGACGCCCACGCCCGACGATCCGCGCGGCCGCGTCGGACGGGTGTCGGTCTCGACCGGCGTGCTCGGCCTGCGCGAGCCGCTCGGCCCCGACGGCCAGCCGACCGGCCAGATCGGCATGACCTGCTGGCTCTGCCACGGCGAGGCCAATCCGACCGGCGGCGCGATCGTGCTCGGGCTCCCCGGCGTGGCGTTCGATTATGGCCTGCTGCTGGCGACCGCGGCCGTGCTGGACGACGGCAACGCAGCCGCGGTCGAGGACCGGCGCGCGCGCGGATTTCCCTCGGGGCGCACGGTGCGCGCGCGCCTCCTGCTGGCGGGTCCCGGGCGTCAGGATCTGACCGGCGAGTTCGGGCTCGACGTGACGGTGCCCGGCTATCACTCGGCGCGCTACCCGGGGACCGGGCGCGTCCGGCAGCACACACGCGGCCTCGTCAACCCGATCAGCGTGCCGACGATCCTGGCCGCGCCGGGGCTGGCGCTCGAGAACTGGTCCGGCTCCGAGGCCGCGGACGCTCCCTGGCTCGAGCGCCTGCTCGCGCTGGGCGGCGCGCCGCCGCTCCCGCCCGCGGCAGCCACCGGGACGACCGATCGCCGGGCGGTCCGCCGCGCGCTTCTCTTCGACCTGCGCAACCTGGGAACCCTCGGCCTTCAGCAGGATTCGTTCCCCGGGCTGCTCTGGTCCGACGCGATCTACGGACACGCCACGCTGTCGCCGACCGCGCTCCGTGCGATCCCCAAGCTGTACGCCGCGACGTCGGTGCGCGCCGTGCTCGCCGACAGGTTCGCGCGACCGCCCGGAGACCCCGCCGCGATCGCCCGCGGGCGCGAGATCTTCAGCGAGCGCATCGTCGGGGCCATCGCCAACCGCCAGATCCTGAAGCTCTCCCCGCCCGCTTATGCGGCCGCCAGGATGGAGGGACCGATCCTGGCGCCGATCGATCCGACCAAGCCGCTCGAGGCGAAGCTGGCGGTCCGCTGCGCCGACTGTCACGCGGGCGCGCCGCTGGAGAACAAGCTGCCGCTGGCGACGAACCCGCCGCCGCTCGGTCGTTGCTCGCATTGCCACCTGGCGCACAGCCGACTCGACGAATGGGCGACCCTCCGCGCGCCGTCGGTCGACGCTGCGCTGGTGCCCGTCTCGGCGCTCCCGCGCGGCCGCCAGCCCGCCGACGAGGTCGCGTTCTGCGGCGGATGCCACAGCCAGCACCGCGACTTCGGGCCGCTCGTCTACTCGTCGGGCCGCCTGTTTCCGTTCGACGCCGACGGCGACGGCGACGCCCAGCAGGACCCCGCGGCCGATCGGCGCGCCGGCGGGATCGGCACCGATCCCTGGCTGGCCTTCGACGTCCCGCGCGCGGAGTGGCCGTTCGCCATCGACGTCGCGACAATCTCCGATCCGACGCGCGCCGGTCACGTCGGCCAGGCGCGCATCGGCGCCGCCTGGGTGCGCGCCGCGCCGCTGCTGGGCCTCGCGGCCAGCGCGCCCTATCTGCACAACGGCTCCGTCCCGTCGCTGCGCGCGCTGCTCGATCCTCCGTCGAA
This sequence comes from uncultured Pseudomonadota bacterium, assembly GCA_963847705.1. Taxonomy (GTDB): domain Bacteria; phylum Myxococcota_A; class Polyangia; order Fen-1088; family Fen-1088; genus JADGRB01. Next base: position 155,689 of record CAWKBC010000032.1, read on the forward strand.
GCGCCCCCTCAGCTTCCCGCTCGGCAAGGCGGGCTTCATCTTCGACACCCGCCTCCCCGGCAACAGCAACCAGGGCCACGACTTCGGCAGCAGGCTCAGCGCGCCCGAGAAATCCGACCTCCTCGCCTTTCTCCTCTCTCTCTAGTGAATCGGAGGTGGGTCCGTCGAGGGGCGAGCCCCCACGCTCATTTCGCGTAGTCGGTGGCGCGGGTCTCGCGGATGACGGAGACGCGGACCTGGCCGGGGTAGGCCAGCTCGGCCTCGACCTTGCGCGCGATGTCCTTCGACAGGAGGCGCGCCTCTTGATCGGAGACGCGCGAGTTCTCGACGATGACACGGACCTCGCGGCCGGCCTGGATGGCGAAGGCGCGCTCGACGCCGGGGAAGCTGCGGGCGACCTCCTCGAGATCGGTGAGGCGCTGGACGTACGACTCCAGCATCTCCCGGCGCGCGCCAGGGCGCTGGCCCGACAGAACGTTCGCGGCGTCGACCAGGTGATCGAGGACGTCCACCGGCGGCACCTCGCCGTGGTGGGCGGCGATCGCCTGGACCACGCGCGGGGGCTCGCCGAACTTGCGCGCGGCGGCGGCGCCGACGGCGGCGTGCGACCCCTCGGCCTCCTGCTCGATCGCCTTGCCGATGTCGTGCAGCAGGCCAGCGCGCCGGGCGGTCTTCACCGGCAGGTCGAGCTCGGCCGCCATCGCGCCGGCCAGGAAGCCGACCTCGATCGAGTGCTGCAGCAGATTCTGCGCGTTGCTGGAGCGAAACTTCAGCTTGCCCACCAGTCGAATCAGCTCCGGATGCAGCCGCGGCAGCCCCAGATCGAAGGCCGCCTGCTCGCCCGCCTCCTTGCACTGCTGCTCGATCTCCGAGGTGGCCTTCTCCACCATCTCCTCGATCCGCGTGGGGTGGATGCGCCCGTCGGCGATGAGCCGGGTCAGCGCCAGCCGCGCGATCTCGCGCCGCACCGGATTGAAGCAGGAGATCACCACCGCCTCGGGCGTGTCGTCGATGATGAGATCGACGCCGGTCGCAGCCTCGAGCGCGCGCACGTTGCGCCCCTCCCGGCCGATGATCCGCCCCTTCATCTCGTCCGAGGGCAACGGCACGGTGGCCACCGTCCGCTCGGCGACGTACTCGCTGGCGTAGCGCTGGACCGCCGCCGAGATCACCATCCTCGACTTCTCTTGGGCCTCGGCGCGCGCCGACTCCTCGATCTTCCGCACCTCATCGGCCGCGGCGCGACGCGCCTCCTCGCGCACCTCGTCGTAAAGACGGGCCTTGGCCTCCGCCATCGACAGCCCGGCGATCTTCTCCAGCCGCGCGCGCCCCTCCACCGCCTGCGCCGCCGCCGCCCGCGCCGCCGCCTCGGCCGCCGCCTCGCGCCCCGCCAGTTGCTTCTCGCTGCGGGCCGTCTCCTCCAGCCGCTGCTTCAGCTGACGCTCCTGGCGCTCGACCTCGCGCTCACGTTCGCTGGTCTCGCGCGCCTGCTTCTCCAGCTCCGCCTGGCGCCCCTTCAGCTCGGCGTCGATCTCGGCGCGCGCCTTTTGGGCCAGCTCCTTGGCGTCCAGCGCCGCCTGCCGCTTCAGCGACTCGGCCTCGACCTCGGCCGCCGCGACCAGCCGCCGCTTCTCCTCTTCCGAGTGCGGCAGCCCGGTCGGACGCATCGTCCGCCCCACGAAGAACGCGACCACCAGGACGACGAGCAGCAGCGAGAGGGCGACCGGCAGCGCGATCATCGCGGTCCTTGGGCCCGCGCCGCGCCCGCGGGCCGCAGCACGCGCGCGTCGGTCACCACCAGATCGACCGGGACGTCCCCCTCGGCGGCCGGACATCGGGCGACGATCTGGAAGTCGTAGCAGAGGCCGATCAGCGCCGGGCGCTTGCCCGGACCGGAGCGCGCCGGTCCCGAGGCGCCGAGTTTGCCGAAGGCGCCGTCGTAGTAACCGCCGCCGAACCCGAGCCGGCGCCCCTCCGCATCGAAGGCCAACCCCGGCACGATGACGACCTCCAGCTCGTCGGGGGCGATCTCGGGCGCCGCGGCGGCCGGCTCGCTGAGGCCGAAACGCCCGGCCGCGAGCGGTCCCGCGTCGGCGCGGTGAAAGCGGAGCCGGGGCGCCTCCGGGGCCACCCGCGGCAAGGCCACCGCCGCACCGGCGGCAGCGACCGCCGCCAGGGCCGGCGCCGGATCGATCTCCCCCTTGACCGCGACGTAGCCGGCCACGGTCTTGAGGCCGGCGAGGGCCGCCAGCTCGGGCAGGGCCAGGAGCCGCGTGGAGGCGGCCTCGCTGCAGGTGCGGCGCTCGTTTTCGGACAGAGCCGCGCGCGCGGCGCTCATCTCGCGACGGAGTGCGCGCTTCTGCTCGGAGAGATCTGAACTCGTGAGGGGAGCCATCGTCGAGTGATGGGTCCCGGTGCTCTATTTATTGACGCGTCTGCCTTCGGACGGTTGCCCATGGCAAACGGCAGACCGGAACAATCAATCGAGGGTCATACTCGCGCTTCGTGCGTCAGGCAGTCAAGCAGCGACTGACTCTTTTCGCGAATCTTCTTCCGCAGTTCACTGGTGTCGCGCCGCTCACGGAACAGCTCCTCCGCGAGCTGCAGCGCAGTCAGCATGGCGACCGCCTGGGTGTCGGGGGTGCGGGTCTTTTTCTGAACGTCGCGGAAGCGCTCGTCGACGAGCGCCGCGACCGCCTTCACCCACCGATCGTCCTCGTCGGTCTTGAGCGCGTACCGGACACCCGCGATCTGGACCGTCACCGAATGCTTCATGGCTCGCGCAGCAGCATACCACCGCCGCTCGGCCCCGAGACACGCACGCCGTCCTGGTAGAACACGTCCGCGATGAGCTGGCCGCGCTCGTCCCAGAACCTCCAGCGCCCCTCGCGCCGGCCGGCGAGGTAGCTGCCGTCGGCGGCCTGCGTCCCGTTCGGGTGCCACTCGCGCGCGGCCCGCTCGCGCACGCCGTCCAGAAACTCGAGCTCGCGCGACGGACGCCCGTCTTCGAACCAGAACCGCCAGACGCCGACGCGCAGCCCCGCGGCGTCGTAGCTGCCGGCCAGGCGCGGGCGCCCGTTGGGAAAGCGCGAGACGAACGTGGCGTCCGTCGTCCCGCGCGCCTGGCGCGTCTCGCGGCCGGGGATCGGATCGTGCGAAGACAGCTTGATGATGCCGGAGCGGGTCGGGCCGAGCGCCTCCAGCTCGCCCGGGCTCAGGTGGGCGACGGCCGGATCGGTCGTCACCTGGACGAGCGCTCCGTCGTCCCACCGCTCGGCGCGCCAGTTGCGTCCGTCGTTGAAGCGATAGCGCCAGACGCCGCTCAGCGCGCCGTCGACGTAGCCGCCGCTCGCCAGTTCAGCGCCGCTCTCGTAGAAGCGGGTCTCCGGCCCCTGGCGCGCGCCGTCGGGGCGCCGGCACCACTCCGCCTCGGCGCCGCCCGAATAAACCTGCCGCGCGAGCGCCGTCCCGGGCGGACAGGTGGTGCGCCCGGTGGCGCAGGCCCCGAGCGCGAGCGCGCACCAGGCGGCGATCAGTGCAAGCGGCGGGCTTCGCATCGCTCGTCATTGTAAGCCGAGCGACAGACGCCGCGCGCGATCGTGTGTATTGATCCTGAGTGAGCATCCGTCAGGAAAAAAACAAGAAGCCCGGCGTCTCCTACGCCCTCGGGCACCTCGGCCCAGCCGGCCAGATCGGTCCCAAAGACGAATTCGAGCTGCCGGTCGTCGACGTGACCCACCCCGCCTTTGCGCTGGCGCCGACCGACGCGGAGCTGGCCGCCGAGGTCGCGCGCTTCCTCAACGAGCCGCAGCCGATGGCCGGGCTGCCGAGATTCTTGCGGCGTCCGCTGCTGCGCTTCCTGATGCGCGGCTCGGTGCTGGCGCGGGGGATCCAGGGCGCGGAGGGGAGCTTCTTGAGCGGCATGAACACCTACCTCTTGAAGCTCGGCCCCGACAACCTCGGCGCCGCCTACGCGCGCCCCATCGATCGCCGCATCGCCGCCGCGCTGCCGGTGATGGCCGTCCGGCTGCGCCTGGCGGACATGGCGACGCTGCTCGCCGAATCGCTTGGTCCGACGCTGGAGGCGCGCCCGCGCCATCCCCTGCGGCTGGTGAACATCGCGGGCGGCCCGGCGATGGACAGCCTCAATGCGCTCATCGTCCTGCGGCGCGATCGCCCCGGCGTCCTGGACGGCCGCCGCATCCAGATCGACGTGCTCGATCGTGACGGCGATGGCCCGGCCTTCGGCGCCCGGGCCCTGACCGCGCTGCGCGCCGAGGGTGGCCCGCTGCACGGGCTCGACGTTCAGCTCCGCCACGTCCGCACCGACTGGACCGACACCGGCCCCCTGCGTGATCTCCTCCGGGCGGCACGCATCGGCACCGCGGTGATCGCCGGGTCATCGGAGGGGGGGCTGTTCGAATACGGGACCGACCCCGAGATCGAGGCCAACCTCGACTGTCTGCGCGACGAGGCGCCGTCCCATTTCGTCATGGTCGGCTCGGTGACCCGGGCCGACGAGCCGATCCAGCGCCTGCGGGCGACCAGCCGCGCCGCCACCCGCCCGCGCGGGTTGACGGCGTTCCGCGCCCTGGCGGCGCGCTGCGGGTGGCGGGTCACCCGCGCGCTCGAGCGCCCCTTCAGCGATCACGTCGTGCTCGCCCGCGCCCCCTGAAACGGCCGAGCTGAGACATTCTGGCGCTTGCCCGAGCCATCTCAGCCATTAGCTTCATGGGCGAACGCGATGCGGCGATCCGTTGGGCACGTGCGGCTGGGTTGGAAGGACTTCCTCAAGGAGGTCTACCGCGAGTACAGCCACGACAACGTCTCGGACACCGCCGCCGTCCTTGGTTACTACTTCGTCTACTCACTTTTCCCCTTTCTCTTCTTCCTCGCCACCCTGGCCGCCTACATCCCGAACGTTCGGGTCTCGATGGAGACCCTGCTGGCGCGGGCCCACGCGCTCGTCCCTTCGATGGCGATGAGCATGATCGAGAAGAACCTGCGCGCCCTGGTGGCGCACCCGCGGCCCCACTTGTTGACCATCGGGCTGGCCGGCACGCTCTACTCCGCTTCACGCGGCGTGGACGCCGTCCGCAGAGCGCTCAACCTCGCCTACGACGTCAAGGAGTCGCGCCCCTTCTGGAAGACCGAGCTGCTGGCATTCGGAATGACGATCAGCAGCGCGGCGCTGATCCTGTTCGGGATCGCGGCCCTGATCGCTGGCGGCAACGTCGGGTTGTGGGCGGCGGACAAGCTTCACATTGCCCCCGCCTACGTCGTCGTCTGGAGCTGGCTGCGCTGGCCGGTGACGGCGGTGCTCATCATGTCGTGCGCGGCGACCGGCTACTACCTGCTCCCCGACGTCGAGCAGGAGTTCCGGTTCATCACGCCGGGCTCGGTGGTGGGGACGCTGGTCTGGCTGCTGGGAACCTGGGGTTTCAGCCAGTACGCCGGCCACTTCGGCAGCTACAACGTCACCTTCGGCTCGATCGGCGGGGTCGTCCTGCTGATGACCTGGTTCTACATCACCGCCTTCATCTTCATCATGGGCGGCGAGATCAACGCCATCTTGGAAGCGGCCTCCGAGGAGGGGAAAGCCTCGGGCGCCCGCGCCCCGGGCGAAGTGCCGCCGCCGCCCTCGCAGCGTCCGAGCGCGATGCCCCCCGGCGCCGCCAAGCGCGCCGAGGTCGCCGCGGAGACGCCCGGCGGAGCCACGCCACCGCCCGGCCTGCCCGCCCCCCCACCGCCGGCCACGCCAATCGCCCCCTACCCGCCCGCGGCAGACGACCCGCACTGAGCCAAGCGGCGTCGGTTCCGGCCCCGGCTTCATCCAGCCGATGCACGGGGTGAGGTCACGCACGCCGCTCCATCGCGCCCTCTACGCGATCACCACCCCGCTCTTCCCGATCGTCAAGCTGCTGTCGGGAGGTCCCCATTCACCACCGAGGACATCGGGCGCGCCCTAATCGAGGCCGCCAAGGAGCCGAACTATTTACCGAACCCGGCGTCGATGATCTTCTCCGCGGCGGCCGCGTGCTTCTCCAGCGTCGGAAGAAGCTCGGTCAGGAGCTCGCGCAGCTGCGGGTCGGCGGTCTTGTCGCGCGCCGCCGTCAGCGCCCCGATCGCCTTGCGGTGATCGTCGAGCATCTCCTGGGCGAACTTCTTGTCGAAGTCGGGGCCCGTCGCCATCGTCCCCATGTCGTTGGGGCCGAGGGCCGGCGTGGCCGCCACCAGATCGACGTGCTCGCTTTGAGCCAGGGCAGCGACTCGGTCGTCGGCCGCCGTGTGGTCTTTGACCAGCATCTTTCCGTAATCCTGGACGGCCTTCGACTGGCCATCCTTCTGCGCGATGCGGCCGGCCTGGATCTCTTTCTGATCCGCCTCGTGCAAAGACCCCAGGACGTCGGCCGTCGTCGAGGTCTTGGGAGGATCCGCAGCGCGGCCACTCCCGTCGGCCACCAGCAAACCGCCCGCGATCAGCCCATAGCGCAAGAACCTCGTCCCGACAACGATTGTCATGGCTCCTCCTCAGCGGGCGTCTCGCACGCCTCGCCTACGGAAGGTGGGAGCGTAAGGGAAACCCGCAAGGTGCAGCTCAGCGGGCGCGCCGCGGGCCTGGAAGCTCGGCCGCCGCTGTCTCCCCGGCGAGCTCCCGGATGAGCGCGGCGATCTGGCTCAGCGTCGGCGCGAACGGCGAGGTCCGGCGCCAGCAGAGCCCGAGCGTCCGGAACGCCCGCCCGTCGGCCAGCGGCCGGATCGCCAGCGCCGCGTGTCGGCTCTCGGTGGCCACCGCCAACCGCGGCAGCAGCGTCACGCCCGCGCCGGCCGCCACCATCTGCGCCAGCGTCGAGAGGCTGGTGGCCCGGAAGTCGAGCTCGTGCGTGCGGGCGTGCGCGCAGACCGCCAGCGCCTGCTCGCGCAGGCAGTGCCCGTCGTCGAGCAGCAGCACGTCGGAGCCGCGGAGCTCGCTCATCTCGGCCGGCGCGGTCCGGCGCCCGAGCGGATGCGCGCGCGCCGTGGCCAGCACGAACGGATCGCGCCCGACCGGCTCACGCGCCAGATCGCCGAGATCGGCCTCCAGCGCCAGCAGCGCGCCCTCGAGCGCCCCCTCCTCGACCGCCCGCACGAGCACGTCGGTCTTCTCTTCCGTCCAGCGGACGACCAGCCCCGGCTGCGCGCGGCGCAGCGCCGGCACGATCCGCGGCAGCAGGTAGGGGGAGATCGTGGGGATGACCCCGAGGCGCAGCCGGGCGGTGCGCGGATCGCCGAGGCGCCGGGCGGCGTCCGCGAGATCGTCGGTCTCCGCCAGCAGGCGCCGCGCCCGGGCCACGACCTCCTCGCCGGCGGGGGTCGGCAGCACGCGGCGCCGGTCGCGCTCGAACAGGCGCACGCCCAGCGCCGACTCCAGCTGGGCCAGCTGCGCGCTCAGCGACGGCTGCGACACCCCACAGAGGGCGGCCGCCTTGCGAAAGCTGCGCGCGCTGGCCACCGCGACCGCATACTGCAGCTGCCGGGTGGTGAAGGGAGGTGGGGCCAGGCGCTTCGTCGTCATAGTCAAAAACTATGACATGGATACAAACGTTGTCTTGGCACTATCAGCCGGCCGGCGACACTGTAGCGACCAAGGAGGCACACATGTTGACCATCGGAGACAAGTTTCCAGCGTTCAAACTGAAGGCGGCCGTCAGCCTGGAGAAGGGCAAGGAGTTCCAGGACGTCACCAGCGACGAGTACCCCGGCAAGTGGAAGGTCGTCTTCTTCTGGCCCAAGGACTTCACCTTCGTCTGCCCCACGGAGATCGCGGCGTTCGGCAAGAAGAACCGCGACTTCCTCGACCGCGATGCGCAGGTGCTGGGGGTGAGCACAGACAACGAGTTCGTCCACGTCGCCTGGCGCAAGAACCACCCCGACCTCAAGGACCTGCCGTTCCCCATGCTCTCGGACATCAAGCACGACCTGTCGAATGCGCTCGGCATCCTGCACCCCACCGCGGGGGTGGCGATGCGCGCCACGTTCATCGTCGATCCGGAGAACGTGATCCGCTTCGTCTCGGTGACCGACCTCGACGTCGGCCGCAACGTCGACGAGGTGCTGCGGGTGCTCGACGCGCTGCAGACCGACGAGCTCTGCCCCTGCAACTGGCAGAAGGGTGAAGCGACCCTGCAGGTCGCCTGACCATGTCCGCGCTCGACGAGCTGCGCGACGCCATCCCCGACGCCGCGCGCGATCTGAAGCTGAACCTGCAATCGGTGCTGGCCGAGAGCAGCCTGTCGCCCGCGCAGCGCTGGGGAACCGCTGTCGCCGCAGCCGTCGCGTCGCGCAACCCACGCCTGCGCGACGCCGTCCTCGCCGAGGCGCGCGCGGTGACCGAAGCGGCGGTGGTCGATGACGCCATCGCCGCCGCCGCGCTGATGGGGATGAACAATGTCTACTACCGGTTCCGCCACCTCATCGGGCGCGACGTCTACTCGGAGAAGCCGGCCCGGCTGCGGATGAACCGCATCGCCAAGCCGGCCGGCAGCAAGCTCGACTTCGAGCTCTTCTGCCTGGCGGTCAGCGCCATCAACGGCTGCGAGAGCTGCCTCAAGGCCCACGAGAAGGTGGTCCTGGCCGGCGGCCTCTCGGAGGACCAGGTGCACGACGCCGTCCGGATCGCGGCGGTCATCCACGGCGCGGCGGTGGCGCTCGATCTGGTCCCGGCCAACCCCACCACGTCCCCGGACTGAAGGCACCCTCGAAGTTGGGGGTTGTCATCCCCGGCACCGCCGCGTATTTTTCTCCTCCCGCCATGAGCCAGCACCCCGTCATGATTCCGTTCCCGCGCACCGTCGTCGACGGTGCCGGCCGGGTCCTGCGCGGGTAGCACTCGCGGAAGACGACCCCGGGCCGGATGAGCCGGGGATCGTCAAAGTCCGTCGCTGACGATCTGTGGCTCCTCCCGCCGGCAGCACCCGGCAGCATCGGATGGAGAGCCAGATGACCAGTCCGCAGATCGAACAACCAGAATCGGCCAGCGCCGTCAGCGCCCAGCAACAGGAGCGGTTCTGGCCGCTCGTGCGCGAGGCGCTGAGCGGGTCGCGCCGCGATCTGACCGCGATGCCGCTGGCACGCGCCATCGTTCTCCTGGCCGTCCCGATGGTGCTGGAGATGGTGATGGAGTCGATCTTCGCCATCGCCGACATCTTCTGGGTCTCCAAGCTGGGGGCCGACGCGGTCGCCGCCGTTGGCCTGACCGAGAGCCTGCTGACCGTCGTGTACGCGATCGGGATGGGGATGGCGATGGGCGTGGGCGCGGTGGTGTCGCGCCGGATCGGCGCCAAGGATCAGGAGGGCGCCTCGCGCGCCGCCGCCCAGGCGATCTTCATCGGCCTCGGGTTGGCCGCCGTGCTGGGGGTCCTGGGCGGTCTCTTCGCGCCGGCGCTGCTCGCCGCCATGGGCGCCTCGCCGGCGGTGATGGCGGTCGGCGCGGGCTACGCACGTCTGATGCTGGTGGGCGACGTCAGCATCCTCCTGCTGTTCCTCATCAACGCCGGATTCCGCGGGGCGGGCGACGCCGCCATCACCATGCGCGCGCTCTGGCTGGCGAACGGGATCAACATCCTGCTGGGCCCGCTGTTCGTGTTCGGGCTGGGGCCGTTCCCGCGGCTCGGCGTCACCGGCGCGGCGGTGGCGACCACCATAGGCCGCAGCATCGGCGTGCTCTTCCTGTTGCGGGCGCTGGCGCGCGGCCAGGGGCGCCTGGTGGTGCGGCGCGCGCAGCTCCGCCTCGACCCCGAGACGCTGAAGACGATCTTCCGGCTGGCCAAGGACGGCATCGTGCAGACGCTGATCGGGTTCACCAGCTGGATCGGCCTGGTGAAGATCCTGGCGGCCTTCGGCAGCGTGCCGCTGGCCGGCTACACGATCGCCATGCGGGTGGTGATGTTCATGCTCCTGCCGTCGTGGGGGCTCGGCAACGCGGCGGCGACGCTGGTGGGGCAGAACCTGGGCGCGGGCAACCCGGCGCGCGCCGAGTTAGCCGTCTGGAGAGCGGCGTTCTACAACTTCGTCTTTCTCGGCATCATTGGTGTGCTCCTGGTGCTGTTCGGCGACATGGTGGTCCGCCTGTTCACGCCCGACCCGGCCGTGGTCGCGCAGGGGGGGCGCTGCCTGCGCATCGTCGCTTCCGGCTTTGCGTTTTACGCTTACGGGATGGTCGTCACGCAGGCGTTCAACGGCGCCGGGGACACCCGGACCCCGACCGCGATCAACCTCGGCTGCTTCTGGCTGGGCGAGATCCCGCTCGCGCTGTTGCTGGCGCGCGGCTTCGGGCTCGGGCCGACGGGGGTCTATGTGGCGATCACCGCGGCGTTCTCGGCGGTGGCGGTCGTCTCCATCACGCTCTTCCGCCGCGGGCGCTGGAAGACTGTGAAGGTCTAGCGTATCTATTCTATAGAACAGATATTTAAACTATAGATCGCTCGCCGCGCCCGGCGGTGCCGCGGCGATGCCCCGCGGTTGCGCGCCCGACATCGACGGCACGACAGCTGCAGTACCACTCGGCCATGACCGGACTCGAGTTCATCATGGCCGCCCGGGCCTTTCCGGGCGAACGGTTCGCCTTTCCCGCCGCCACGCTGGAGATCGGCCGCCGGATCATCAACCGCGAGCTGGCCGCCGTCGCGCGCCCCGGCGAGTCCTTCGCTCCCGGCGAGGAGGTCTACGCGCACAGCGACGTGTCCGGACATGGCGCCGGCTTCATCGAACATGTCTGGACCCACGACGGTGTCGAGGTGGCGCGCCACTACATGCCGATCGGCGACGACCGGCGGTGGCGGACCTGGTCGCAGCATCGGCTCGAGGTGGGCGCCTACACGGTCGAGCTCTTCGGCCCCGACGGCAAGCGGATGGCGGTCAGGAACTTCTTCGTCGGCTCGACCGCCGGACGCTGATCGGACGTCGACCAGCTGCCCGCGGACGACCGTGGACGGGTATTCTCGCCGCCCGTCTTGGTGCTGTCACCCGCCGCCATCGCCCTCCTCTCCGCGATCGCCGGGCTCGGCGGCTTCGTCAACGCGATCGCTGGCGGCGGCGGTCTCGTCACCCTGCCGGCGCTGCTGGCAGCCGGGCTGCCTCCGCAGCTCGCCATCGGGACGAACAAGGCGCAGGCCGTCTTCGGCGCCTTCACCTCGGTGGCCTCGTACTGGCACCAGGAGTCGCTCGACCGCGAGCGCGCGGCGCTCGGCTTCGCCGCCGGGTTCGTGGGCTCATCGATCGGAGCCCGGGCTCTGCTGGCCGTTCCCCTCGGTCCGCTGCGCGCCATCGTCATGGTGCTGCTGCTGGCGGCCGCCGCATTCCTGCTGGCCGGGCGCAACCTCGAGCCACGCCCACGCAGGCTCTCGACGCTGGTCGCGCGCCTGGCCCTCGTCGCCATCGGGCTCGTCCTGGGCGCCTACGACGGCTTCTTCGGACCCGGAACCGGCTCACTCCTGGTGGTGGCGTTCACCACCGTGTTCGGCGACAACCTGACCCGCGCCTCCGGCAACGCCAAGGTGGTGAACTTCGCCTCGAACCTGGCCGCATTCCTGCTGTTCGCCTGGCGCGGGACCGTCATCTGGCGGATCTCGGTCCCGATGGCGGTGGCCAGCGTGATCGGCTCCGCGGCGGGCGCCCGCCTGGCCGTGCGCAACGGCGACCGGCTGGTGCGCGCCGTGGTCCTCGTCGTCGTGCTGGCAGTGGTGGTCAAGCTGGCCGTGGATCTGGCGCACTGAAGCGAGCCATCCGCACCAGCCGGCGAGTCACCTCGGGACGCGGCGCGGGCGTTCGATGCGGACGTCGATCTCGCGCGCGTAGTGAACGAGCGGCGGCTGCTCGGCGAACGGCGGGAGGCCGGCGGCGGTGGTGAGCGACTGCCGCACCTGGAACGCGGCGGCCGGCTGCAGCGGGTACGGCGCGTGATGGACGCGGGCGCTCGAGAGCGTGCGTCCGTTCCAGGCGTAGAGGAGATAGCGCTCGGCCAGAAAGAACTCCAGCGATCCGACGGCCGCCGGCGCCGCCGGACCGGCGGGTCCGTACCGGGCCGAAAACTCCGCGGGCTGCTCGGAGCCGAGGCGGCGTGAGCGGTAAGAGATCGTCGGCCCTTCGGAGAGCTCCAGCGCGATCCGCGCGTGAAAATACGGCAGGTGATAGCCGAGGCGCGCGCCCGCGACGGCGAGCCGGCTGGCCGCGTCCAGGCTGAAGAACCAGACCCCCGGATCGCGGCCCTGGCGGTGCACGTAGGTGCGCAGGTTCAGCTCGTGAAACGCCGGCGCGACCGGCAGTCCCAGCCGCGGCGTGCGCGACAGCGGGATGGTGAAGGGGACGACGCCGAGGTAGGCGACGCCGTCGAACGCATCGACCTCCAACCCCGGCGGGAGCAGCGGCGCGATCGCGGCGACGGCGACCGGCCAGTGCAGAAAGCCGAGGTGGCGCCAGACCTGACGCATCACGGGCCTCGTCGCCTGACCCGTGCTGGACCGCTCGCCGGTGGCGGCCCGCGCACGAAGCCGCTCGCCGTCGGTCGGCCGGGATGTCACGGGGCCGGCAGCGGGCGGGCCCCGAGGCGCGCGGCGGCCGAGCGCAGCGTCTCGTCACTCTTGGCGAAGCAGAACCGCACGAACGGCGGCGCGGCGGCCGGGTCGGTGTAGAAGACGGACGTGGGAATGGCCGCCACGCCGACCTCGGCGATGAGGCGGCGGCAGAAGGCGACATCGTCGGTGACCCCGCGCGCGCGAAGGTCCGCCAGAAGAAAGTAAGCGCCGTCGATCGGCAGCGGGGCCAGCTCCGCCGCGCGCAGCGCCGTCGTCAGAAGGTCGCGGCGGCGCGCGTAGTCGGCGCGGAGGCCGGCGTAGTAGCCGTCGCGCGCGGCGATCGGCAGCACGTCGGCCAGCGCCTCCTGAAACGGCGCCGCGTTGGTGAACGTCACGAACTGATGGACCGCGCGCAGCGCCGCCGTGAGCGGCGGCGGCGCGATGGCCCAGCCGACCTTCCAGCCCGTCACGCTGAAGGTCTTCCCCATGCTGTCGATGGTGATCGTCCGCTCGTACATCCCGGGCAGCGTGGCGATCGAGAGGTGCGGCGCGCCGAAGACCAGCTCCGAGTAGACCTCGTCGGCCACGACCAGCAGCTCGTGGCGCTGGCAGAGCGCGGCGATCGCCTCCAGCTCCTCGCGCCGGAACATCTTGCCGGTCGGGTTGTGGGGCGAGTTCAGGATGAGCGCCCGCGTGCGCGGGCCGATCGCCGCCGCGAGGCGGGCCGGCTCGAACCGCCAGTCGGGCGCCGCCAGCGGCACCGCCCGGACCGTCCCCCCCGCCATCGCCACGTCCGGACCGTAAGCGTCGTAGGCGGGCTCGAAGACGATCACCTCGTCGCCCGGGTCGATGACCGCCAGCAGCGCGTCGTGCAGGAGCTCGGTCGCGCCGCTCGCCACCGTGACCTCGGCGTCCGCATCGACGACAGGGCCGTCCGGCCAGCGGCGCCGGTGGTCGTCCGCCAGCGCCCGGCGCAGGCGCGGCAGGCCGGCGCTGGCGGCATACTGGTTGTGGTCCTCGCGGATGTGGCGCGCCGCGGCCTCCTTGACGAACTCGGGCGCGGCGAAGTCCGGGAACCCCTGTCCCAGGTTGGCGGCGCCATGCTCGACCGCCAGGGCGGTGATCTCGGTGAAGATCGACGTCCCGATCCCGGCAATGCGCGCGGCCCCGGCCTTTCGCCCCATCCGACTGATTTAACTCGAGATCGCGCGATCTTTGACCAACTTTTGGCGCCCTGCCGCACTATGGGGTCAGGGTGATGGGCACGACCTCCTTTCGCGTCATTCGCGGCAGCGCGACCGGTCGGCCGGGCGGCGAGCCGACCGACGCGGAGATCGCGGAGGCGCTCCGGCGCGGCGAGCGCCAGGCGGAGCTCGAGGCCTGGAACCGCTTCTCGCCCGGCGCGGCCCAGACGCTGGCGCGGCTGCTCGGCCCCGGCCCCGATCGGGAGGATCTGCTGCAGGAGGTCTTCCTTCGTTTCTACAGACGGATCCGGACGCTGCGTGAGCCGGCGGCGGTCCGGGGGTTCCTGTTCGGGATCTGCGTCCGGGTCGTGCAAGGCGAGCTCGCCAGCCGCCACCGGCGCCGCTGGTTGCGCCTCACGCCGACCGGCGATGCGCCCGACATGGCGGTGCCGGGCCCGGATGTCGAGGCGCGCGCCGCCGTCGCGCGCTACTACGCGCTGCTCGAGCGGCTGGGCAAGAGCGAGCGCTCGATCTTCGTGTCGCGGACGATCGAGAGGCGGACGCTGGCCGAGGTGGCCGAGGCGCACGGGGTGTCGATCTCCACGGCGCAGCGGCGGCTGGCCCGGGCGAGCAAGCGGGTGGCGGTGCTGCTGCGGAGCGAGCCCGCGCTGATACGCTTCGCCGGCGGAGACGAACCGTGAACCGGCCCGACGACAGGGACGCGCGGATCCTGGCGGCGCTCTCCGAGGAGGCGCGGCGCCTGGCCGACGCCGACGCCGCGGAGCTCCCCCGGCCCGGCGCCTGGCACCGGCTCGAGCAGCGACGGGCGCAGCCCCGCGGCCGCGGTCTCCTCCGTTGGTCGGTGGCCGGGCTGGGCCTCTGCGCGGCCTCGGTGGCGGTGCTCTTCGGCCTGCACAACTGGCGCTCGGGCCGGGCGCTCACCTTCGACGTCGGTGGCGGCGCGATCGTGGAGAGCGGCTACATCCGCGGCGCGGCCAACGCCGGCGCCCCCGTCCAGTTCTCCGACGGGACGCGGATCGATCTGGCGGCGGGGGCGCGGATGTCGGTGGTGGCGCCGGGACCGCACGGCGCGCGGCTGCGGGTCGACGAAGGCGCGGCGCACTTCTCGGTCATGCACCTGCCGCGCGCCGCCTGGAGCGTCGAGGCCGGGCCCTACGTCGTCGAGGTGACGGGGACCGTGTTCGACGTCCGCTGGTCGAGCGCGGACGAGATCGTCGAGGTGCGGCTGCAGTCGGGCTCGGTGCGGGTGAGCGGACCGATGCTCACCGAGCACGCCACGCTGCGACCGGGACAGCATCTGACGGCGCGGCTGGCGACGCGCGAGCTGCGGATCGACGAGAACGTCGGCACCACCGTGGCGCCCGTCCTGGCCGTGCCGCCGCCCGGGGCAGCGCCGCCCGAGAAGGCAGCGCCGCCCGACGCGGCAGCACCGCGCGAAACGGCGTCGCTGGCACCGACGTCGGTCGAGGCGCGGCTGCCCGCCGAGGCGCCGGCGCCGGCTGCGACGCGCCCCCCCGCCCCGGCGCGCGCCGTGAGGAGGCCGGCTCGCGCGGTGGCCGTCGCCGCCGCCGGTTCGCACGCCAACGCCGACTGGGCGCCGCAGCGCTGGTCGGAGCGCGTGTCGGCGGGTGACGCCAAGGGGGTGGTGGCCGAGGCGGTGGCGCACGGGCTCGACGCCGCCGTCACCGACGCCGACGCTCCCGAGTTGGTGGCGCTGGCCGACGCCGCCCGCTACGCGGGCCGAACCTACCTGGCCGAGCGCGTGCTGCGGGCCCAGCGGACGCGGTTCCCCGGCAGCGCCGCGGCGGGCGCGGCGGCCTTCTTTCTCGGGCGCCTGGCCGACGATCGTGGCGCCGCGGCCGACGGGCTTGACTGGTACCGGCGCTACCTGACCGAGCAGCCGCAAGGACCTTACGCGGCCGAGGCGCTCGGGCGTGAGATGATTGGCGTGGCGCGCCTCTCCGGGCGACCGGCGGCGCGAGAGCTGGCGCGCGAGTATCTCCGCCGCTTCCCCGACGGCACCTATCTGCTTCACGCCCGGGCCATTCTTCAATCTCCATGATTGCCGCGTGATTGCTCCGTGATCGCCCCTGGCGCCGGCGCCCTCTGGGTCGGGCTGATGATGGCCGCCGCCGGCGAGCCGTCCCTCGCGGCGCCGGCGCCGACGCCGACCGAAAGGCCCGCGCCGTCCCCCAGCTCGATCGTGGGGGTGAGGAGGCCGCCGCTGGGCGACAGCGTGCTCACGGAGGCCGGGTCGCGGCTCCGCTCCGAGCTCGCCGCGATGGGGCTCGAGGGGCAGTTCGTCGATTGTCCGCCGACCGAGACCGATCCGGGCGCCTGTCCGGACGCCCAGGCGACCGCCACGATCTCGCTGGCGCGGCGGGACGACGGCATCGTCGAGATCGGCGTTCGGACCATTCTTTCGGACGGGCTGGAGCTGAGCCGGCACGTCCGGGTGCTGGCGCGCGACGGCGGAGATGATCCCGCCGTTCTGGCGGTGCGCGCCGTCGAGCTCCTGCGGGATCTTCGGCTCACCGGCCAGCGCCCGGCGCCACGCGGGCCGAGGGGCCCCGCCCGCGACGACGAAGACCCGCCGTCACCCCCACCACCGCCGCCACCGCCGCCGGGCTGGACCCTGTCGACGGGGGTGGCGCTGCTCGGCTCGCCCAGGGGCGACCAGCCGGGGGTCGGTCCGGCGTTCGGGCTGACGATCGGCGTCGGCAAGATCATCGGGCCGCACCTGCTCGTCGTCGCGAGCTTCGCGGGACCGTTCAATACGTCGCTGGGGCCGTACGACGGGAGGAGCGCGGCCTTGGTTCAGGCCCTCGCCGTGCTGGAGCTCCGCTTCCGGCTGCAGATGGGTCCGTTCGAACCGTTCGCGGCGGTGCTCACCGGCATCAACTATCTGCAGGCGACGGTCCCAGGCTCCGTAGAGTTCCAAGCTCCGCCCGCCGACAACTCTGCCTGGGTGCCGATGTTCGGCGTGGCCGTCGGCGGCTGCGGAAGCTTCCTGACGCGATTCTTCGTTTGCCTGGAGGCGGCGGCCTTCGTGACCCAACCCGACATGTACGTCCAGATCGACAGCCAGATCATCGGCGCCACCGGCGCGCCATCGACCCTGCTCAGCTCCAGCGTCGGCCTCACGCTCCCCTGAGGGGCGCGCGTTTGCGGCGTGACCTCCGGGAGTGAGTCGAGGTTCGCCCGCGACTTCTGGCGGGGCGGCGTCAGCGCCCACACCTCGAGGCGCTACGGAACCGTCATCTGGAATGCCACGGCGTAGTTCTGCCCCGGCATTCCGGAGAGGTAGCCCACCAGCGGATCCGAGTCGTGCAGCAGGCCCCAGCGGACGGTCCCGTTCGTGCGCGGCGCCGCGTCGGCGGTGAAGGCGTAGGCGACGGTCACGCCCGACGCCGCGAGATCGCTCGCCACGGTGATCTGAACGCTGTTGCCGGAGATGGCGACGCTGCTGATGGTGACGGGCGTGGTTCCGTTCGACACCTCGAACCCCTTGCCTTGCGCCCAGGCGGTGTTGCTCGCCTGGTGCGGCATCGGCAGGGTGGTGTCCCAGGCGAGCGGCGCCACCGGCACGTTGAAGCTCACCGTGATCACCCGGCCGCTGCGCGACGCGCTGGTCGGCTGCAGCGGCTGCCAGGCGTTGCCCAGGACCACCCGCTGATAGAAGACCTCCGCCGACTTCTCGCCGAGCCGCTCGTAGTCCTTGTTGATGAGGTGGGTGTAGTCACTGACGTAGGAGTACTGGTACTTCGGCCCCATGCAGATGATGTCGCCGGGATGATCGACGCCGATCTTCCACTGCGCGAGCGTGCCCGACGAGGTCGACCCGGCGTCCATCGGATTGGAGTGCTGCTGCGAGAGCAGCATCGGAATCGCGAAGGTCTGTCCGGTCAGCGGCGGCAGATCCTGGTTGTAGTTCGACCAGAGCGCCAGCATGTCGGCCTCGAACGTCGCGCTGGCGGCGTCCGATTCGCCCGCGGTGAGAACGATGGCGCCCACGCCGTAGCTCTTCCCCTGCGCCTTGGACAGCTGCGCGATCGCCCCCACCTCGAACAGCGAGGCCGCGTAGGCGCGCCCGGTGGTCCCGGTGTCGGTGGCCCCCTTCTGGATCACGCTGATCGGCTGACCCGCTTCGCCGACCTCGGTCTGCGCGCTGATGTAGTCGCTCCTCGCGGCGGCCATCACCAGCGAGGTGAGCTCATCGCCCATCGCGGTGTGGAAGCTCTCGCCGTAGATGTTGGCTGGGTACGGGCTTGGGTAGGTGGTCGTGATCGCACGCAGCGGCTCGACCAGCGGCACCATCGAGAGCGCGGAGTTGGGCAGCTTGAACGGCGGCACCGTGGCGTTGCCGAGCGACAGCTTCAGGTTGTGAAATGGCTGCGTGGTGGCGCCGATCGTCATCGCCGGCGCGTTGCCATGACCGCCGACCGCCAGGCTCTGGCCGGTGCCGACGACGCCCGTCCAGGACCAGGCTGGCGCCGCAGGCAGGGTTCCGCCGTTGCCGTTGTTTCCGGCGCCGGCGCCGCCGATCCCGGCCGCGCCTCCGCCACCGGTTCCGGCGCCACCGGTTCCCGCAGCGCCCCCTCCGCCGCCGGCCCCCGGCGAGCCACCGCGTCCGCCGGCGCCGCCCACGTCGAGCGAGCCTCCGCCCCCGCCGTGGCCGCCGCTCCCACTGCCGCCACTGCCCGTGTGGCCGCCGCCCGCATTGCCTCCCGTCCCCTGACGAGCGCCCGCGCCCGCCGCACCGCCCGTCGCCGGGGCGCCGCCCGTCGAGCTCCCCCCGCTCCCCGGCCCCGCAGCGGCGTCCGTTCCCACGCTCTTGCCGCTCGCGCAACCGGCAGCGAGGACCAGCGCCAGCATCGCCGCGCGCAGCGTGGACGCTCGCCCACGCCTCGGCGCTCCGTTGGTCAGGGGGGCGACCATCGCCCCGATGATCGCACGAATCGGCGCGATCAGGTCTGCCGGCGCAGGTATTCGCGCGGCGTCACGTGGCGAAGCGCACGGAACACCCGGTGGAACTGGGCGTAGCTGCCAAAGCCCGCCGCCAGAGCTGCCTCGAGCAGGTTCGTGCGCCCGCGGTCGAGCAGCACCGAGAACCGGTCCAGCCGCAGCCGGTTGCGGTACTCGACCAGGGACATCCCCATCTCGGACTTGAAGACGCGCGCCAGACGGCTGAGGCTGATGTCGAGGGCCGAGGCGATCTCCTTGCCCCCCATCGCCGGATCCTTCGAGAGCATCCCGACCGTCGACGCGACCAGCCGGTTGCCGGGCGACTCACCGGGCGGTGTCGACCCGCGCCCCAGCGAGCCGCGAACGGGATCGAGCACGGTGCCGAGGAGCGAACAGAGAATGGCGGCGTGGGCCTGCTTGGCCTCGTCGACGGGCGCGCCGGTGAGGGCGGCGTCGTTGAACATCATGCCGATCGGCGCCCGGGTCGAACGGATCGGCGTACAGGCGACCCAGCCGCGGCCGGCGATGCGCGTCTCCCCCGCGTGGTGCTCGACGATGGGACAGTTCTCGTAGACCGTGAAGTGCGCTGCCTCCGCCTCCGAGCGGCGGAAGGTCTCCCGATCGGTGTCGCTCATGTCGTACATGATGTGGTGCTCGTCGACGATGGTCCCCTGCAGGTCCATCCCCCAGGTCCCCAGCATCAAATTGCGGGACCGATCGAGCACGAAGATTCCGGCCCGCATGAGGCCGATCCGCTCTCGGGTGAGCTCGACGGCGCGCCGCAGGATCTGGTCGGGATCGTCGAGCGCATGGATCTCGTCGAACGCGGCCAGCAGCGAGGCGAGCTTGCCGCGGGCAGATCGATCCACCACTTTCGGGACCGGTGCCGTCGGCCCGAGAATGATCGGCCAGTCCACGCGTCGCCGCCGCGTCAAGGTGAGCAGATCTTCATATTCCCGAGAACACTCAGCCCTATCAGAAGCACCCCGAATGCGCCACAAATGCGAGAATGAGCGCCAGAAATGAGATGTCGCTTCGCCCAGGTCAGGCCGGGCCGCAGCCGGGTTTCGTGCGCAACCTAATATGGCATGAGCGAACCCAAAGCTTCGAAGGCCTGGACCTTCCACCTGGGCGGCGAGCTGCCCATCCACCGCCTCGGGTTTGGTTCCATGCGCCTGACGGGACCTGGGATCTGGGGCGAGCCCGCGGACCCCGGGGAGGCCATCCGCACCCTCCAGCGGACGCGCGACCTGGGAATCGACTTCATCGACACCGCCGACTCCTATGGACCGGACGTCGCGGAGCGCCTCATTCGTGAGGCGCTTCACCCCTACGGCGACACGCGCATCGCCACCAAGGCGGGGCTGGCGCGCACGGGGCCTGATCGCTGGGTCCCGCTCGGGCGTCCCGAGTATCTGCTCCAGCAGGCGCACAAGAGCCTGCGCCAGCTCGGGGTCGAGCGGATCGATCTGTGGCAGCTCCACCGCATCGACCCGAAGGTCCCGCGCGACGAACAGTTCGGCGCGGTCAAGGAGCTGCTCGACGCGGGGCTCATCCGCTACGCCGGCCTCAGCGAGGTGACCGTCGAGGAGATCGAGGCGGCCTCCAAGGTGTTTCCGGTGGCGACGGTCCAGAACCGCTACAACCTGTTGGATCGCACCAGCGAGGCGGTCATCGCCCACTGCGAGCGCCAGGGGATCGGGTTCATCCCCTGGTTTCCGCTGGGCGCGGGCAAGCTCGCGCAGCCGGGCTCGAGCCTCGACAAGATCGCCGCGCGCCACGGCGGCACCGTCAGCCAGATCGTGCTCGCCTGGACGCTCCGCAAGAGCCCGGTGATGCTTCCGATCCCCGGGACCTCACGTGTCGAGCACCTCGAAGAGAACGTCGCCGCCGCGCGCATCGTCCTGACGGACGCCGAGATGGCGGCGCTCGACGAGGTCCCGAAGCAGGCCTGAAGAGGCCCACACTTCCAGGTAAGCTTGCGCCCGAGGCCGGGCGTGAGCAGCGACGACTACCTCCTCGACAACCGGGTGAGCGAAGCGGGCGAGCGGATCGCGGCGCTGTCGGCGCTCTTCGATCCGATCACCTTCCGGCACCTCGACGCGCTCGGCATCGCGCGCGGGTGGCGCTGCTGGGAGGTGGGGGCCGGCGGTCCGTCGGTGCCGCGCGGGTTGGCGGCGCGGGTGGGACCCGAGGGGCGCGTGCTGGCCACCGACATCGAGCTTTCCTGGGCAGGCGCGGCGGCCGGCGCGCCCGTCGAGGTGCGGCGCCACGACGTCGTGCGCGACGCGCCACCCGACGAGCTGTTCGATCTGGTGCACGCCCGGCTGGTGCTGGTGCACCTGCCCGATCGCGAGCGCGCGCTGCGATCGATGATCGGGGCGCTGCGCCCGGGCGGGTGGCTGCTGGTCGAGGACGCCGATCCGGCGCTGCAGCCGCTGAGCGTGCTCGATCCGGTGAGCGCGGAGGACCTGCTGGCCAACAAGCTGCGGACCGGGTTTCGCACGCTGCTGGCGGAGCGCGGGGTCGACCTCGGCTACGGGCGCAAGCTGCCGCGCCTCCTGCGGGCGGCCGGGCTGGCCGACGTGGCGGCCGACGCCTACTTCCCGGTCGCCCTGCCCGCCTGCGCCCCGCTGGAGCTGGCGACCGTGAAGTTCCTGCGCGCGCAGTTGCTCGCCAAGGGGATCGCCACCGCCGAGGAGATCGACCGGCACCTGGCCAGCGTGGCCGCCGGCCGCCTCGACCTGGCGCAGCCGCCGATGATCTCGGCCTGGGGGCGGCGACATCCGCTATAGTCCGCCGCCATGTCCACGACAGCGCTGAAACACAACAGCTACTTCGAGGGGAACGTGCAGAGCGTCGGCTTCGAGCGCAACGGGCGGCGCGCGACGGTCGGCGTGATCGCCCCCGGCAGCTATCACTTCGGGACCGAGGCCCCCGAGCGGATGACGGTCATCAGCGGCGAGCTGGCGGTCAAGCCCGACGGCGGCACCGAGTGGACGCCCTACCCGGCCGGCACCGCCTTCGAGATCGCGGGCGGCGCCGGGTTCGACGTGCGCGCCAAAACGCCGACCGCCTACCTGTGTGAATACCTCTAGATCGCCACGGCGGTCTGGAACAGGTCGTCGAGGGCGGCGGCGGGATCCTCGCAGAGGCCGGCGTGAGGCGAGGTCGGCTGCACGATCGTACTGCGGGGCGCCGACAGCCAGTGAAACCGCTCCGAGGGCGGCAGGCGCGCGATCGGGCCGGCGGTGACCTCGCCGGCGGCGACGGCGCGGACGGCCTCGAGCTGGCTCGCCAGCGCCGCGACGTCGACCTCCGGCGCCAGCGCGCGCAGCCGCCGCTCGTCGAGCGCGATCCGGCAACCGAGGTACGCGGTGGTCGGACAGAACAGGATCACGCCGACGTTGAGCCGCTCGTCGCGATCGACGCGCGGCACGACCTGCACGATCACATAGTCAAACGCGCGACGCTCGGACACGGTTCGCCTCGTCGAGGAGCTTCGGCAACGCCGCGCGCCGGGCGCGCAACCAGGTTCGGTACGCCGGCCGCAGCTTGTCGCTGCCCGGGCCCTCCAGCCAAAGATCGGGGACGGCCTCGACGGCGCGCGCGATCTGCTGGTCGTCGAGGGCCGCCGCCAGTGCGACGCCCGCCGCGGGCAGCTGATCGGCGAACGGCAACAGCACGTGCTCGCCGACGCGCCCGAACGGCCGCGCCGCCGTGGTGACCAGCTCGTTCTCGTCATTCGCACCCTGGCCGTCCCAGCCGTGGTGCCAGTAGAGGGCGGCGCCGTGATCGATGAGCCACAGCTCGCCCCCCTGCCAGAGCAGGTTCGGGTTGCGCGCGGTGCGGTCGACGTTGACCGCGAAGAGGTCCAGGGCAACGATCCGTGAGGCCAGCGCACCGTCGATCGGCCGCCCCGCCGCCACGTCGTAGCCGACGGCCCCGGCCAGATACCCCATCGCCAGGTTGAGGCCCGCGCTGGCGATCAACAGCTCCTGGATCTCCATGTGCGGCTCGCTGCGGCCGAGCGCGGCGTCGATCTCGATGAGCGCCAGCTCCGGAAGGCGCAGCCCCGCCGCCCGCGCCAGCTCGCCGACGATCAGCTCCGCCGCCAGCGCGCGTCCCCCCTGCGCGGCGGCCCGGAACTTGGCGACGTAGAGCGCGCCGTCGTCGGCCTCGACCACCGCCGGGACCGAGCCCCCCTCGCGCAGCGCGGTCACGTAGCGCGTGGCGAGGAGCCGCCGCAGCGGACGCGGCGGCGCTGGGAGCGAGTTGCGATCATGGTCGGGCGCGGCGGTCGACACGTCCGGCGATTCTGCCCGAGGCACCGGCCAGCGTCACCTGGCCTGTCCAGAAGGGTGCTATCAAAGAAGGGTCCATGTTTTCGATGGAGCGGCTGCGAACCAACCTGCTCGTCAAGCTCGGCGAGGTGACCGATCGTACGCACGCCCTCCCCCTGGTCCTGTTTGGCGTCACCGCCCGCTGCAATTCTCACTGCCTCTCCTGCGACTTCTGGCAGGCCGACGGCGCCGGCGATCTCGCGCGCGAGGAGATCGAACGCCTGGCGGTCGAGCTCCACGATCTCGGGACGCGGGTGGTGGTCTTCACCGGCGGCGAACCGTTGTTTCGGCCCGACGTCATGCAGATCGCCGACCTGTTTCGCGCCCGCGGAATCAACCTTCATCTCCTGACCAGCGGCCTCGCGCTCGAGCGGTTCGCGCGCGAGGTGGCCGAGAGATTCGTGGACGTGACGGTGTCGCTGGACGGCCACTCCCGGGAGCTCTACCGCCAGGTCCGTGGCGTCGACGGGCTGCCGGCGCTGACCCGGGGCGTGAAGGCCTTTCGTGCGCTGGCTCCGGGCGTCCCGTTTCGCGCGCGCAGCACCCTGCATCGGCACAACTTCCGGTTCTTGGCGCAGATCATCGACCAGGCGCTGGAGATGGGGATCCCGCAGGTCTCGTTCCTGGCCGCCGACGTGGGCCCCGATTCGTTCAATCGCGGCGTCCAGCGACTGCCGACGGTCGAGAGCTCACCGGCGCGCGACCTCCTGCTCGACGCGGGTGAGGTCGAGGAGTTCGATCGGGTCGTCGCCTCGGTCATCCGCTCTCACGCGCGTGAGCTGGCCGACGGCCGGGCCACGCCCGGGCCCGCGGGGCTGCGGCGTCTGGTGCGTTACTACGCCGCTCACCTGGGCCTGGGCCCGTTCGCCTCCGTCGCCTGCAACGCGCCCTGGATGAGCGTCTACATCGGCGCGGACGGGGCGGTGCGCCCCTGCTTCTTCCACGGCCCGGTGGGGAACATCCGGCAGCGGTCGCTCCGGGAGATCATGACCGACGCCATGCCGGCCTTCCGTCGCACCCTGACCGTCGCCGACGACGCCACCTGCCAGCGCTGCGTCTGCAACATCAAGACGGGGCTGCGCTCCCGCCTCTGGTGAGCGAGCAATTCAGCGCGCCGAAGCCGGAAGCGACGCGGCGAAGACGGTCAGCACCTCGCCCGAGATGACCGTCCGCGACCGGAGCGGCGTGACTTCAAAGCCCGCGGCCGCGAACGACTGATCGAGTCGGTCGACAGCGATGTCGGAGTCCGAAACCAGCACCCGGCCCCCCGGCCGGAGGTACTGGGCGGCCTCGGCGACGAAGCGCGCGCGCACCCGGTTGACGTCGCGCCAGGAGTGCTCCCAGAGGTCCTTGGCCTCGCCGGCGAAGTAGGGCGGATTGAAGATGATCACGTCGAACCGCTCGCCGGTCACGGACGCGAAGAGATCGCCCTGGCGCGCCTCCACCTTGTCCTCGAGGTGATTGAGGAGCGCGTTGATCCTGAGCGCGCGCGCCGCCTCCGGGTTGATGTCCGTACCGACGGTGCGCTGGGCGCGCCGCGCCGCCAGCAACGCCAGAAAACCGCTGCCGGTCCCCACCTCCAACACCGACTTCCCCTCGAGCGGCTCGCGCCCGACGACCTCGGCCAGCAGCTTGGACGAAAAGAACAGCCCGGGATGAAACACGTCGGGCAGGACGACCAGCGAGACGCCCCCGAGCTGCTCGAGCACCAGCCGCCGGTGGCGCTGCCGCTGCAGGAGGAGAAAGTGCGCGCGGAGCGCCGCCCGTCCCAGCCGCCGCTGAAGGCGCGCCCTGAAAGTCACGCGAGGGACCTTAGCTCCGCCGGGGGTTGGCGTCCATCAGGCCGGCTCGGCACGGCGTCAAGTGACGACCGACCGAGGACAGATGGGGAACCCGGAAGTGGTCTGCCCGGATGCTTGGTGCTTAGATGGGTCGATGTCGAGCTCGCCGCCCTCGGCGCACCAGGAACGCGCGACCAAGGCTCCCGCGCTCACGGTGCTGGTCAACTCGACGGACAGTTACGAGGATTGTTGGCGGCCATTTTTCACGCTGTTCTCGAAGTTCTGGCCCCGCTGTCCTTATCCGATCCTGCTCAACACCGAAAAAAAGGACTTCGCCTGGCCGGGGCTCGAGGTTCGGGCGTCGCGTGTCGCTCTTGCCGACGGGCAGGCTTCCCCCGCCTGGGGCGACTGCCTGTTGCGTTGCCTCGAGCTGGTCGGCAGCGAGGTGATCCTCTATCTGCAGGAGGACTACTTTGTCTCGGCGCCGATTGACGTCGCGCAGATCGTGAGCCTCGCGCGCCGGATGATCGACGAAGAGCATAGCCACATCAGCCTGACGCCGTTCTCGATGGAGAGGCCGTGGCGCCCGCTCCCCGGAGATCCGTTGCTCTGCGCCGTCGATCAGAGAGCCGCGTTTCGAATCAACCTGCAGGCGGGGCTCTGGCGTACGCAGGTGCTTCGACGCCACCTCCGTCGTCACGAGAACCCCTGGCAATTCGAGGTCTGGGGTACGCAGCGATCCCACCGCATCCGGGAGAGCTTTCTGTGCGTGAACCCCGACGCGCTCAACGGCGGCGCTGCGGCGCTCGTTCCCTACTTCCCGACCGGCGTCGTGGAAGGACGGTGGCAAGAGGAGGCGGTCATCCCGCTCTTCGGGCAGCATGGGATCGAAACCGACTTCAGCCGTCGAGGATTCCACGACCGAACGGCGCCGAGACCGAAACCCCGGGGTTGGATCGGGCGCCGGGCTTGGGCGCGCCTTCGATCGCTCATTTGAGCCAGTTCAGCGCGCGAGCAGCGGCCACGCTCTGGGCGTAGATCTCCAGCGCCCGACGGGCCAGCACCGGCCAGCTGAGCGTCGCTTCGAAGTGCGCGCGCACGATGGCGCGACGGGCGGCGCGGTCGCTCGCCGCGACGCCGAGGCGAATCAAGGCCGCTGCCAGCGCGCCGGCATCGCCGACGGGAAACAGCGCGCCGACGCGGCCGCCGTCCGTCAGCGCGCGGAACGAAGGAATGTCGGTGACGACCGGGGTGACGCCGAAGGAGAGCGCCTCCACCAGGGCGAAGCAGAGGCTCTCGCTGTGGCTGCCGAGCAGAAACAGATCCGCGCCGGCGTAGAACGCGGGCAGCTCGGCATGCGCGATCCGTCCCGCCAGGTGGACGCGCGATGACAGCAGCGGCGAAGCCGCGATCCGGCGCGTCACCTCGGGCAAAAGCTCGCTCTCGCCGAACACCAGCGTCAGCGCCGCGTCCGGCAGCGCCGGGAGCGCGCGCTCGAGACCGTCGAGAATCGTCAGCGGATCCTTGTTCGGGTTGAGACGACCGACCCAGAGGAGCGCCGGCGCGCCGGGGATCCGCGCCGGCGCGCCCGCGGCGGGAGGCGTCTCCGGCAGCGTCGAGCCGCTTTCCATGAGCTCGTAGATCGGCTGCTGGCGGCCGATGACGCCCGTCTCGATCCAGCGCGCGGCCTGCGCGCGGACGGAGAACAGGAACCCGTCCCCGGCGCGCAGCCCAAGACGGTTGAAGGTGCGCCATCTCCACTTGCGAAATCCGGGCGCCTCGTAGGCGCCACCGTGGTCCTGCGCCAGCACGGCGGTCGTCCGCGACAGCCTCGACCGCAGCTGGCGAACCGGCAGCGGGAGCAGCCCATGCAGATGGACGACGTTCGGCGCCAAGGCGACGACACGCTCGACGATCCGGGGCGCCCACAGTCGATCGACCTGCGCCTCCGGCGCCCCTTCGGCGACGAAGTGGTAAGCGACGCCCCCCTGCCGCACCACCGCGTCCCGCGAGAACCGCTGCACGACCGAAACGTCGACGGAGCGCCCGCCCGCCGCCGCGACGGCCTGGGCCCAGCCCGTCAGGACCGGATAACGGTCCAAGAGCACCTCCGGCCGGTCCACGTCGGCGGCGTACGGATAGTTGACGAAGGTGACCCGCATTCAGGCCGGGGACCTCGATTTACAGACTCTCGTTCTGAGGCTCGCGCAACCGGATGAGACGGCGCGCGACGCGCAGCTCCCAGGGGTTGTCGTAGCGGCGGGTGGCGTAGCGCCAGCGCGCCAGATTGCTGAGGATCATCCGCGACGCGCCGGAGATGCGGGCGTCCTGCACGGTCGGGAAGCGGCAGGCGATCACCCGCGCGAAGTCGTTCACCCGCTGGCGGATGCGGGGGGTCAGCCAGGGGGCGTCGTGGTGGCAGACCCAGCGCACCCACTGGGGCTCGGTCCACTCCTCGGGCGTGGTGGGGAGCGCCGGGCCGGAGGGACCGTAGCTCTGCAGAACCGGCAGCCGCGGCGTCGCACCCCCCTTGGGAAGCGCCGAGTTCCGGCGCTGCGGCGTGGGGCTGTAAAAGTAGAGGACGATCTCCGATTCGGGGTTCAGCGTCTTGAGCCGGCGCACGAACTCGAACGTCTCTTCGATCTCCCCTTCCGGATCGTCCGGCCCGCCGAGCACGAACGAGAACTCCGGGATGACGCCATACTCGCGGCAGCGGCGGGCGACCTCGATGGTGTGCTCGACGCGGGACCCTTTGCGCATCCGCTTGAGCGCCTCGTCGCTGGCCGCCTCGGCGCCGACGTAGGCCATGCGCAGGCGGCTCTTGCGGATCTTCTCCCAGGTCGCGGCGCCGAAGCCGGCCAGCGCGTCGGTGCGCGCGTAGCACCACCAGGGCATCTGGAGCTGCCCCAGCACGTCGAGGATCGGGACCGAGGTCTCCTCGCGATCGAAGAAGTTGTGGTCGAAGAACTGCACCCCGTCGGCGCCCCAGCGCTCGCGCTGGGTCCCGAGCGCGTGCAGCAGGCGCTCGGGCGCCTCCAGCAGGGTCTTGCCGTTCCACATCGAGACGACACCGCAGAACTCGCACTTGAACCGGCAGCCGAGCGCCGCCTGGTGAACCGTCGTGCGCGCGCTCAGGAAGCTCGGGCGCATGTACTCGCTGATGCCCGGGATCCGATCGTAGGGGATGACCGGCAGCGCGCCCGGAGGGAGTGCGGGGCGATCGGGATTGTGAAACGTCCGGTGGTCCTGCTTCCAGGTGAGGCCGGCGATCTGGCCGATCTCGGAGAGATCGCGGGCAGAGCTTCCGTCGGCCGGCGGACCGGCGTCGGGCAGGCGGCAGAGAAGGTCGACCAGGGTCTCTTCCCCCTGACCGCGCACGAGGTAGTCGACGTAGGGGGCGTTGATCGCCGCGTCTGGATAGAGGGTCGGGAAGTACCCGCCCCAGACGATGGGGACCTCGGGGAACGCGGCCCGGATCGCCGCCGACATCTCGATGGCCGGGATCACCTGCGGCCCCGGCATCACGGTGAGCCCCACCAGCGCGTGCGGGCGGTCGCCGAGCAGCCGGAGCGTGGTCGCCGTCGGATCGGCGAGGCGGTTTCCGTCGACGATGCTCCAGGGCCAACGCCCCTCGAGCACGGCGGTGAGATGGACGATTGACAGCGGCATGCGCGCGTTGCTCGCCACCCCCGTGCGCGGGTTGACCAGCAAGACGGCGCCCGGCGCCACGCTCACGCCCCCTCGACGCGGTAGGGATTCCGGCCGGCCAGCACGATCGACAACGTCTTGAGGCTGGACCAACACATCTCGAGGTTCCGCGTTCCGGCCTGGTAGAGGGCGTTTCCCAGCAGGGACCAGAGCAGCCAGCTCCGGCGCACGCCGGCGAGCTCGCTCCGCATGGCGATGAACCGATCGAGGGCCAGGACCCGCTTCGAATAGCCGATCGTCGCCCGGGGCCGCTCGGTCTCGGCCTTGTGGTGGTGAACGAAGGCCTCGGTCACCACGTGGATCCCCTCCGCCGGAAATCCGATGGCCACCCCGAAGTTGTCGCCGTAACCGTGGCGGTCGAGCCCCTCGTCGAACGGCGACCCGACGAGCCACTCCTTGCGCACCAGCGCCGCGCCCAGCGAGTAGACCGGCGTCTTGAAGAAAGGCCCGCTGAAATCGGTGAGCACGGGCCAGCCGGCGCTGGAGATGTGATTCCCGCGCCGGCGATAGTGCTGCGCCAGCAGCTCGCCGAGCGCGCCAGGGCACTGGATCTCGCCCCAGAGCCCCAGACGAAACAGCCGCACCCAGCAGAGCCAGGTCAGCGAGGTGACGGGGAACTGGCCCACCCACTTGCCGCCCACCTTCTCCAGGAACAGCCCCGAGACGGCGCCGGCTTCGGGGCGGGCGGCCAGATGTGCGGTCAGCTTCTGGAGATAGTCAGCGGGGACCTCGACGTCGTCGTCGCAGAGGAAGATCCAGCGCCCGCGCGCCTCCTGGATCCCCCGATTGCGCTGCACACAGACCGACTTGGGCGATTCGAAGCAGCGCACCCGCTCGCCGAACGGCGCCAGGTCGGTGGGCGAGAGCGGGCGATCGCTCGAATCGATCACCAGGATCTCCAGCGGACGGTGGGTCGAGCGTTCGAGATCCCCCAGCAACGAAAGCACCCGCTCCCGTCGGTTGCAGGTGGGGATGACGACACTGATCTCGCTCATGGACCTCGGGCGATTCTACTTCAAGGCTCACCGCCCGGACGCCGGGCCGAGGCCAACATCCCCGTTCGGAGGGTGAGCCCCGGCGTAGGATGCCCCTCGGATGACCGTCTCGCAGACTGGCGCGCCCTCATGAGTCGCAAGCGGCTGGCGATCTTCGCCCCCGGCGGGATCGGCGTGGGGGTCTTTTCGCAAGGGTTGCCCGCCCTCGGCTCGCTGGTCGCTTCGTTGGCGGAGCGATTCGAGGTGACGTTCTACTCGCTGGCGCCGGTCAATCCCGGGTTCGCGCCGGAGGGCTTCCGTCTCCGCGCCCCGTCCGCCACCGTCGACGTCAAGGGTGCCCGTTGGCTCGATCTGGCGCGACGATTCCTGGCCGATCACCTGACCGCCCGCTACGACCGGACGCTGTCGCTCTGGGGTTATCCCATCGGCGCATTCGTGGTGGGGCTCTCGGGGGCGCTGCGCCTGCCGGCGGCGGTGATGCTCTTGGGGGCCGAGACCGCCGATGTCCCCAGCATCGGCTACGGACACCTCGGCCAACCGCTCAGCCGCAGGCTGGTCATCGAGACCTGCCGGCGCGCCGACGCGCTGGTGGCGGTGGCGCAATCGCAGCTGGACGCGCTCGCCAGGTGTGGGTTCGCGCGGCCCGACGATCAGGTGATCCCGATCGGCGCCGAAGCCGCGCTGTTCCCCTTCGCAGCCAAGCCGCGCACGAAGCCGCTCAAGATCCTCCACGTGGGGAACCTGACCGGCGTCAAGGACCAGGCGACGCTGCTGCGGGCGTTCGCGCGGCTTCCGGCGGCGCTGGACGCGCGGCTGCGGATCGTCGGCGACGGATCGCTGCGTGGCCAGCTGGTCGCCCTGATCCGCGAGCTCGGGCTCGAGGGCGCCGTCGAGCTGACCGGCGCGGTTCCGTTCGGGGAGATGCCGGATCACTACCGCTGGGCCGATATGTTCGTGCTGACGTCGCTCTCCGAAGGGCAGAACCGCTCGCTGACCGAGGCGGCGATGTGCGGCGTGTTGCAGGTGAGCACCCCGGTGGGACACATCGCCGATCTCGGCGAGACCGTGGCCGTGGTGGTACGGACCGGCGATCCCCAGCACGTCGCCGACCGCATCGTCGGGATCGCCGGTGACGCCGACGGTTGGAGCCGCCGCGTGCGTGCGGCGCGCGGCTGGGCGGCCACACACGACATGGCCTGGACCGTCGATCGGTTGAGCGCGCTCCTCGAGGGTCTGCGCGCGTGAGCAGCGAGATCTCCCTCCGCCAGGCTTGCGGTCCCCGCGCGGCGCCGACGATGATGTCCCTCTCCCGGAAGCGCCGCATGCCTCTCTCTCTTCTCGCCCTCGGGCTCGTGCTGCTGGCCGTCGTCCTGGCCGCATGCGCGGGGCGATCGCCCGGCGGGCAATCGCCCGCGGTCCGCTCGCCTGCCGCGCCGGCCTCGCCGCCGGCGGTGACGATCAGGAAGGGTTCGTTCCATGGCTGGGACGCCCTCTTGCTGCGCAACCGCGCCGCGGAGGTGACCGTCGTCCCCGCCATCGGTCGGGTCATGCAGCTCGCGCTGCGCAGCGGTGACGGGGCCGCCACGCAGGGGCCCTTCTGGAGCCATCCCGGAATCGGTCCGGGCCTGGGCGGCGACGAGAACGGCTGGATCAACCTGGGCGGCGACAAGGCCTGGCCGGCGCCGCAGTCGCGCTGGGAGGCGATCGTCGGCAAGGGGTGGCCGCCGCCCGAGACGTTCGACGCTTCGCCGTTCGAGGCCAGGATCGTCAGCAGCTCGAGGGTCGGAGGTGGCGCGGGCGACGCGGTGGAGCTCCTCTCCACCGTCGATCCGGCGTACGGCGTGCGGGTGCGACGAACGATCGCGCTCGATCCGGCCGCGCCGATCGTGACGATCGAGACCTGCTACGAAAAGATGGCCGGGGAGCCGATCCGCGTCGGCGTCTGGACCATCACGCAGCTGGCCTCGCCCGAGCGCCTGTTCATGCGGCTCCCGGCGCACTCGGCCTTCCCGGGCGGCTATGCGCTGCGGCTCCCCGATCGGCCGAAGGACCTGCGGGTTGCGGGGCGCCTCCTGTCGCTGGCGCGCGAGCCCGCCGCCAAGACCATGCTGGGGAGCGACGGCGACGCGCTGCTCTGGGTCGGCAGCGCTGCGCATCTCCTGATCGAAGCGGTGACCGGCCCGCATGATCCACCGGGCGAATGGCCGGACGGGATGCAGGCGCAGATTTACACCAGCTCGGACCAGGCGCTCCCCTACGTCGAGCTGGAGCTCCTCTCGCCGCTCCGCGACCTGCGGATCGGCGAGCGCGCCTCTCTGCGCGTGCGCTACACGCTGGAGGCCCGCTCCAGCGCCGACCCGACCGCCGAGGCGAAGCGGGTGTTGGGCCTTTGAACCGGCCCGGTTGGCGGGCGCTCGGAGCCGCCCTGGCCGCGCGCCGCTGGCTGCTCCTCCTGCTGGCCGTGGCGGCGGCGCCGTTCCTGCCGGGCGCCCTGCAGTTTCTGCGACACGGCGTCCCCGACGTGATGTTCACCGGCGACGGCGCCGTCCTGGAGCTCCGGACCCTCTTCGCCGCGCAGGGCCGCGAGCTGCTCGGCCCCTACTCGCGCTTCCAGTGGAGCCATCCCGGCCCCGCCTTCTTCTATCTCGCCGTCCCGCTCTATCAGCTGTTTCATCAGCGGGGCCCCGCGCTGAGCCTGTTCGTGCTGATCGCCAACTTCGCGACGGCCACAGCCTTGGTGGTGACCGCCCGCCGGCTGCGCGGCGATCTCTTTGCGCTGGCCGTGGCGGTGCTGCTGGCGGTCTACGAGACAATTGCGGCGCCCTTCCCCCTTTCCTGGGAATGGAACCCGATGACGCCCATCTTGCCGCTGGCCCTGCTGGTGTTCCTCTGCGTCCGTCTCGGCACTGGCGCCCTCGGGGTGCTTCCAGCGGTGGCCTTCGTGGCCTCGGCGATCGTCCAGACGCACCTCGGGTTCACGCCGGCGGCGCTCTACCTGGTGGCCACCGGTACGCTGTTCTGCTTCCGCGAGCTGTTCGTCGTCGGATCCCCAACGACGATCGATAGACGTCGCTCGGCGCTGTCGCTCGGGGCCGCCATCCTCGTCGCGACCCTGCTCGTCGCCACCTGCGCGGTGCATGAGATCCGCGGCGAGATCTTCGCTCACCTCACCGCCTGGATCTCGGTGCTGGGGTTCATCGCCTGGGCCGCCGTCGCCGCGGCGCTGCTCCCGGCGGCCGTCGGCGGTCGGCCCCTCAACCGGGTCGCGCTGGCGGTCGCCCTACCGGTGCTGGCGCTGGCGCTGGCCGCCGGAGGCGACAAACCGATGATCCGAGGTCGCGACGTTCCGACGGAGAAGCTGACCGCCGACGCGGAGACGTTCCTGCGCCGCGCCCGGATCGATCGCTTGCGGCTGGAGATCGCCGCGCACGACGAGTGGCCGCGCGCGGCCGCAATCATCGTGACGCTCGTCAAACATGGTTTCGGCGTCACGGTCACCGACGACTGGCTGTTCATGTTCGGCACCCAGCTGGCGTCGGGAGCGGGAGAGCTGCCGGCACTGGTCATCGCCGACGCACCCGCCGCCTCGCGGCTGCGCCTCCAGGCGGGCTTTGAGCCGGTCGCCATCGCCGACGGGACCTCCCTCTTTCTTCGCGGTGGGACCAGGCCATGACGCCGCGCGCGCAACGACTCCCAGGCCTGGGGCTGGTCAGGCTCGCCGCGGTCGGCAGCTTGCTGCTGAGCGGGGCACGCGCGCAGGCGCTGCCGCCACCGGAGGGGGCGCAGCCGGTGCCCTCGTCGCCGCCCGAGCGGACCGCGCCGGTCGAGCCGCCGGTGGCCATCACGGTCAGCGGGACCTGCCCCAACAGCGAGGCGATCTCGGCGGCGATCGCCTCCATCGTCGCGGCGAAGGATCTCGATCGGTTCGCCTCGTCGGCGAGGGCCGAGGTCTCCGATTTGGGCGACACCTACCGGGTGTCGGTGAACGCCAAGGGCGACGGGCCCGGGATTCTCTCGGCTGCGGGTCTACCGCGACCTGGCCCACGACTGCGATCACCGCGCCCGCTTCGCTGCCGTCTTCATCGTGCTCACGCTGATGCCGCCCGACGTCCTTCTCGACGCCTTGCCGCCACCACCGCCGCCGCCGGCACCACCACCAGCGCCGCCGCCCGCGCCGCACCCGACCGTCGTCGTGATTCCACCGCCGCCGCCCCCGCTGCCCCCGCGGCGGGTCAGGCTGGAGCTCTCCGCCCTGGCCGATTTCGCGCCGCGCTCCGGCTCGCCGCTGGCGGTCGCACTGGGCGGCGAGCTGCGCGTCGCGCCTGGCCCGAAGCGGCTGGGGCCGGTCGGCGCGGTCGGGATCGCCGCCGGCTCGATCGACTTCGGCGTGAGCGCGACGGAGCTTCGTCTCCCGTTCGACCTCGGTCTGCGGCTTCCGCTGGTGACCCGCGCCGCGCTCGATCTGGTCGCCGACCTCGGCGTGGCGGGCGCGATCTTTCGCGACATGGGCAAGAACACACCCGAGCCGCAAGCGGGAACGCGGCTCGATCTCGGGGCGCGCGCCGGCCTGGTGATGCACGCGGGACGGGTGAGCGATCGGCTGCTCGGGATCGCCGGCATTCACGTGGAGGCCTTCCCGCGGCCCTACGACCTGACGCTCCTGCCGCAGGGGACGGTGGGACACACGCCCGCGTTCTGGATCGGCGCCACGCTCGGGCTGGCGGTGCAGCCATGATGGCGGCGCGACCAATGGCCGCGCGACCGATGGCCGCGCGAGGAACGATCGGCCAGACTGGCCGCGTGCTGCGCGGGCCACTCAGCTTGCTGGTCCTGGCCCTGATGCCGCTGGCGTTGCCGGCCTGCAACCCGCACCTCACCCTGGGGAGCAGCATCCTCTGGTCGGCGCGCCACGAGACCGGCGATCTCAGCGAATGGACGGATGGGGGCAAAGGGGGCGCGGCGGCGGACATGCCCGACACCTCGGTGGCGGTCTCGACCGACTTCGCGCACAGCGGCCGGTATTCGGTGAAGCTGACCAACGGCGCCCTGTCGATGCCCGAGGACGCGCACCTCTGGCGCGAGGACGACTATCCCGCCGAGGCGTACTACAGCGCCTGGCTCTATCTGCCCCGCGCCTATCAAACGACCGCCGACTGGTCGATCGTCGAGTTCCAGGTCCCGACCAGCGGCGACTCCGGGGTCATTGGCCAGCTGATCGACATCGACCTGCGCAGCCTCCCCAACGGCGACCTGATCCTGAGCGTCTACGACCACCGCTCCGCCTACCTGCGCTCGCCCACGCCCGATCCGGCGATCCTGGTCCCGGTCGGTCAGTGGTTCCAGATCGAGGCCTTCTATCGCAACGTGAACGACGACAGCGGCCGGCTCACCGTGTGGCTCGACGGGCAGCTCAACTACGACATCCAACGTCCATTCGGCTCGAACGGCACGGTCTACTGGACGGTCTCCAGCAAGACCTTCGGGCTCTCGCCGGCCGAGTCGGCCATCTACGTCGACGATGCCGCGGTGAGCCTGACCCGCGTGACACCGACCGGGGACCTTTGACCCCGAGGAGAGCCCCGAGGAGAACCCCGAGGAGAGCCCCCGGGACAGGCAAAGGGGAACCGCTCCGCAAATTGGCACACGCCGGCACGCTCTTTCGACACCTCACGGCGCAAAAGCGTGGCGCGGCGCGCGCGACGTTTGACCAGAGGTGACTCGGCCGATCCGCTCGGTTAAGCTCATGGTCTCTTTCCGTCGCCTCTGGCCATGACGTTCAAGCTGACCCAGACACGGACCACCGCGGGACAGCCAGCTGCCTGGCGCGGCCCGGGGATCCCGCACGTTCCTGCGGAACCGGCCGGCATCGACGTCCACAGCTTCCAGGCGATCTACGACGCCTACTACGCCGAGGTGGCGCGCTGGATTCGCGCGCTGGGCGGGCCGGCCGCCGACCAGGACGATCTCATTCAAGAGGTGTTCGTGGTCGTCTACCGGCGGCTGCACGACTTCGACGGCCGAAACCTGGCCGGCTGGCTCTATCGCATCACCGCGCATCAGGTGCGGGATTACCGGCGCCTGGTCTGGATCAAGTACATCTTCCGGCGAAG
Source organism: uncultured Pseudomonadota bacterium (assembly GCA_963847705.1). Taxonomy (GTDB): domain Bacteria; phylum Myxococcota_A; class Polyangia; order Fen-1088; family Fen-1088; genus JADGRB01. The sequence goes on from CAWKBC010000032.1 coordinate 191,347, forward strand.
CATCGCGCTTTCGTCCGAGGTTCCTTCGGGCAAGCCAACACCGGTCATGATGTTGGAGACGCGCGAGCGGCAACGAAACCTGGAACGCCTGTTGTCGAAGTTGAGCGATCCGTTGCGCGCCGCCTTCGTGCTGTTCGAGATCGAGGGCTACACCGCCGAAGAGATCAGCGAGATGCAGTCGGTCCCCACCAACACGGTGCGCGCGCGCATCCATCGCGCGCGCAAGAAGATGACGACCTTGCTCGAGTCGGCGGCCAAGGCCGACGGCCCACAGAACGAGGGCGACCAGGCGGGTCACAAGCTCGGTGGAGGACGGTGAAGGTGGAGCGTTTGATTCAAAAGAAGGGGTCGTCCACGCGAGCCGAGGCGGAGCTGGCCCAGCTCGTCGAGGCGTGCGAGCCCCTGGTGATCTCCGAGGTGCAGAAGCGGCGCTCGCTCAGCGCCGTCTACAGCCGCAACCACGAGCGGCGGCGAACCGTCCGGTTCGGCGTCCGTGCCGCGATGGCCGCGGGCGTTCTGCTCATGGCCGGCGCGGCGACGGCGGCCGTGTTCGGCCTCCACTTCAAGATGTCGGCCACGAACCCGGCGGCGATCGCTCCCACGCCCGCGCCGGCCGTCCGCCATGTCGCGCGACGCGCCGAGCTGGCGCCGCTCGCCGAGCTCGAGGCGCCCGCCGAGCCCGAGGCGCCGCTCGAGAGCCCGCCCCCCGCTCCCCCCGTTCATCGCGCCCGCACCCTGAAGTCCGAGGATCCGTCGCTGGTCGTCTCGGCCATCCAGGCGCTGCGCCAGGATCGCGATCCGGAGCGCGCCGGCCGGTTGTTGGCCGTCTACTTGCGGACCCATCCCCGCGGCGCGCTGGCCGAGGAAGCGGTCGCGCTCTCGATCGAGGCGGCCGACGCGCGCCACAGCCCGGCGGCCGCCACCTTCGCCGACCGCTACCTGAGAGAGTACCCGGGCGGTCGCTTTCGCTCGACCGCTGAGCGGGTTCTGGCCCGGCCCGCACGCTAGGACGCCGCCGCGGCGTCTTGTTCGCGCGGGGCCGCTCTCGTACGATCGTGCCCGTGTCCCTGGGACGCGCGCTGTCGATCGTCTTGATGCTGGGGGCCGCCGGCGCCCTGCTGGCCGCCTGCGGCGGCGGGTCAGAGAAGTCGCCGGGCGCTGATGGAAGCGCGCCGACGCGCGACGGCCTCACCTTCGACATCCCGCCGATCGTCGACGGCAGCGCCGCCGGATACGCGCTGAGCTTCGACGGCGACAACGAGTACGCGACCGCGGGCGACGCCGGGTTCGGCTTCGTCGGCGGGCCGCAGACGCTGGAGATGTGGATCAACTACGCGGCGCCCAGCGGCACCCAGGACTTTCTGGTCTTGCGCACCGACTTCGAGAGCGGCGTGCAGGTCGGGATTCACGACGGCGCGCTGGCCGCCTGGCGGGTCTACACGGATCGCGTGCTGGTGCAGGCGCCGACCATGCCGGCCGCCGGCACCTGGCACCACGTCGCCTACAGCTATGACGGCACCACGCACCTGCTGTACGTCGACGGCGCCCAGGTCGACTCCGAAACGGTCCCCGCCGACGATCGCACGCCGACCTCCGCCTGGCTGGGGACCGACGGCTCCGGCAACCTCTTCCAGGGTCTGATGGACGAGGTGCGGGTCTGGTCGCTGACCCGCACCCCGGCGCAGGTCGCCGCCGACATGGCGCACACACCGGCGGGCGCGCAGACCGGCCTGGTCGCCTACTGGACCTTCGACGACGCCATCAACGGCGGCAGCTCGATCGATCTCTCGGGGTCGGGCAACAGCGTCACGCTCGGTGACGGCGTCGCCTCGTTGATGCCGACCCGGGTCCCCTCGACCGCCCCGGTCGGAAACTAACGCAGGGCTGGGCTGGAGGCCCCGGCGTCCGGCTGCGGCGGCCGCGCGTGGCGCGGCTGATAGACGCCCAGCTTACCGCCGCCCGGCAAGACCAGCTCCGTCAGCAGGCCCCAACGCAGATCGGTCAGCGGCCCGCAGGCGACGTTTCGCGCCGCCATCTCGCGTACGAACGCCTCGACGTCGTCGCACATGAGATAGAGCTCGTGCCGCCCGCCGGCGTCGCCCGGGTGAACCGCCACCTCGGACGGGGGCAGCGCGAAGATCAGCCAGCCACCGCCCACGTCGACGTGCGGGAAGCCGAGCACGTCGCGCAAGAAGGCGCGATCCGCGTCCGGGTCCTTGCTGTAGAGAATCGTATGCGCCCCGATGATCATGGCCGTCTCTCCTTGGTGAATTCCAACGCCGCCTGCCCCTTCATTCGTCGGCCCAGCGCCGCGGCGCCGTCCGGAGCGTGTTCGCGCCAACGGCGTCGCACCAGGCCTCGAAGCGCGCGCGCGGGACGCCGCGGAAGCGGAGATCGTCGAGCGACTGGGCGAGCGGTACGGTGTCGACCAGCGTCGCCAGCTTCCGATAGAAGAGCGCCTCTTCGCGCTGGGCGGCCAGCGTCGCCGCCAGCTGCAGCGCGCCGCGCGGCTTGACCGTCCAGCGCGAGGGATCGTCGGGGATCGCCTCGATGTGCGCGTAGGCGCCGATCAGCAGCGAGGTCCCCTTCTCGCCAAACCCGGGCAGCCCCGGGATCCCGTCGGCGGTGTCGCCCGTCAGCCCCAGGAAGTCGGGCACGCTGGCGGGTCCGTAACCGCGGGCCGTCCGGAAGGCCACCTCGTCGGTGACCTTGCGCTGCCGGCGATCGACCTGCACCACCCGCTCGCCGCGCAGGCACTGCGCGAGATCCTTGTCGGGCGTCATGATCCGCACCTGGCCAACCTCGTCGGTGAAGCGCCGCGCGCCGGTGGCCAGCGCATCGTCGGCCTCGTGCTCGTTCATCGACCAGACCGTCACCCCGAGCGCGCGGACCGCCTCCTCGACGGGATCGAACTGCGCGCGCAGCTCCGGGGGAACCCCCTCGTCGCTCTTGTAGTCGGGGAAGAGCTCGTTGCGGAACGAACGGATCGGGTTGTCGAACGCCACCGCCAGGTGCGTGACCGCCTCGTCCGCCTCGGAGAGGAGCGCGAGCATCGAGGCGACGAGCCCCACGGTGGCCTTGCGATCGGCACCGCTCGGATCCAGATGCTCGGGGCGTGGCGCGAAGTGCGCGCGATAGAGCTCGTACGTCCCATCGACGAGGTGAAGGCGCGCCACGCTCATTTCGGGGAGGCTATCGCGAAAACGGTGCGATGCTCCAGCGACCACGATGACGCGCACGATGACCCGGGGGCTCATCATCCTGTCGTCGCTGGCCGTCTGCGCGCGGGCGGCCGCCGCCGATCCCGAGGTCCACGTGCTGCCGGTGGCCGACCGCGCCCCGGGCGAGCGGCTGCCGCTGCTGCTCTACCTGCACGGTCTGGGCGGCTCTGGCGCCGAGGCGCTGGCCAGCCCTGACATCCGCGCGCTGGCCCAGCGCCACCGGATGGTGCTGGTCGCCCCGGACGGCAACCTCGACCGCGAGGGGCGGCGGTTCTGGAACGCCGGCGGCGCCTGCTGCAACTTCGACGGCAAGGCGGTCAACGACGTCGCCCGGCTGGAGGCGCTGATCTACCACTGGACGCAGCGCCCGGAGATCGATCCGGCGCGCGTCTACATCGTGGGATTCTCGAACGGCGGGTTCATGGCCCACCGGCTGGCCTGCTACATGGACGATCGGCTGGCGGCGATCGTCAGCATCGGGGGCGCCGGGCGGGCGCCCGAGGAGGCCTGCGCGCCGGTCTCCACGATCGCCGTGCTGGAGATCCACGGCGACGCCGATCCGATCGTCCGCTACGCCGGCGGGCACGTGCTCGACAACCGCGCCGCCGACCCGCACCCCTCGGCGCCGGAGACCTTCCGCGGGTGGGCCGAGCGGCTCGGCTGTCCGACCGAGGCCAAACCAAAGACGAAGGCGGTCGATCTCGATCCACGGCTCCCCGGCGCCGAGACGACGATCGAGAGCTACGCCGACTGTCCGCACGGCAGCGTCGAGCTCTGGACCGTTCATGGCGGTGGGCACCAGGTGGCGACCCCCGCGATGATGGCGCGGGCCGGAGACTTCCTGGCCGGCCACTCGAAGACGCCACCCCAACAAAAGCCGAAAAGAAAGAAGCAGCAGAAACAGAATCAGTAAAGCTACGCCGCAGGGCCGCTCAGAATGTCCCAGGGTCTGTCGCGCGGGCCGGCCTGCCAGTTGTTGTGGCGACCGTCCCAGTAGATGACTTTGAGCTCGCCGAGCTCGACCCCGTCGAGGCAGTTGTAGTTGACCGAGACGTAGGCGCCGCCGAGCTCGGGCAGGCTGCCCCGACCGAAGCAGTGGATGCCGCAGGTCTTGCAGAAGAACCGCTTCGAGGTCCGGCCGCCCCACTCGTAAGACGACAGACTCTCCTCGCTGGAGACGAGCTGAAAGGCCTCCGGCTTCACGATCCCGCCCGTCTGCGCGACCTTCGTGCAGATCGAGCAGTTGCAGCGCCCCGCCCCGGCGGCGAGATCGGCGGTGACCCGAAACTGCACCGCGCCGCAGTGGCAGCTCCCGGCGTAGCTCTTCTCGGTCTTGCTCTTGGTGGTTTCGTTGCTCGCGTGGATGTCCATGGTTCGCTCCTGCTGGTGGGCTGTTGCGCTGACTTCGCGCCGATCCGACGGAAAGCACCCTACGCTCCATTGAGGACAGATTCGGTCCTCGATAGGATGCGATCCTCCTCCTCATGATCGGGACCTCTGTCCGCCTGCTCCGCCTGCTCACGCTGCTCCAGTCGCGCCGGTCCTGGACCGGGGGCGAGCTCTGCAGGCGGCTGGAGGTCACCGCCCGCACGCTCCGCCGCGACGTCGATCGGCTGCGCAGCCTCGGCTACCCGGTGCACTCCACCTCGGGCGTGGCGGGCGGCTATCGCCTGGGCGCGGGGACGGAGCTGCCGCCGCTGCTGCTCGACGACGAGGAGGCGCTGGCTGTCTCGCTGGGCCTGCGCACCGCCGCCGCCGGCAGCGTCACCGGGATGGAAGAGGTCGCCTTGCGCGCGCTCACCAAGCTGGAGCAGGTGTTGCCAGCGCGCCTGCGCCGCCGGCTCGCCGCGCTGCACGCCGCGATCGTCCCGCTCGCCCGCAGCGGCCCCACCGTCGACGGGCAGACGCTGGCCACCATCGCTTCCGCCTCCGGCGAGCACACGCGGCTGGCGTTTGGCTACAAGGGCAACGACGGCGCGCGCACCAGCCGCCGGGTCGAGCCGGCCGGCCTGGTCCACACCGGCTGGCGCTGGTACCTGGTGGCCTGGGATCTGACCCGCGCCGACTGGCGGACCTTCCGGGTCGACCGCATCGAGGCGAAGGTCACGCCGGGCGCGCGCTTCTTTCCGCGCAGCCTGCCCGACGGCGGGCTCGCCGCCTACGTTGCGCGTTCAGTGTCGTCGGGCCCCTACCCCGTTCGGGCGCGCGTCCTCCTGCACGCGCCCATCGCCGAGATGGCGAAGCGAATCTCGCCGGCGACCGGGACGCTGGAGAGCGTCGGCCCGCGGTCTTGCCAGCTGCTCGCCGGCGTACCGTCGCTCGATGGCCTCGCCGTCTGGATGTCGACGCTGGGGATCGAGTTCGAGATCCAAGATCCACCAGAGGCGCGCGCGCATCTCCGCAAGATGGGCGAGCGGGCGCTGCGTGCCGCCGGTCTGCCGAAGCGGATCCGCCGACGCTGACCGTGCGCCTCCGGCATGCTCTCGGGTTTTGCGGCTCTCAGGCTCGACGGGCACAAATCCTTCTGATATGGACAGGATGTCGTTCGAATTGACGGGGGGGGATCATGGCGGGACAGAGCTGGATCGCGTGGGGGATGCTCATGAGCGCAGGATTCGGGCTCAGATGCTGCGGCAACGGCCCGACACCAGGCTCGACCGGCGCGGCCGGAGCTTCGGCCGATGCCGGTCCCGCTCGGGACGCTTCGGCGAGCGCGGGTGCGTCGGGCACCGGCGCTGGTGGCCCGGTAGCCGGCGCGGGCGGCGCGGCGGCCGGCGCCGCTGGCGCCACCAATCCCGACGCTGGCAGCGTCGGCGGATCGGGCGTTGGCGCTGGTGGTGCAGCAGGCGGCCCGGCGCCAATCTTCGTCTCACCCGCGGCGAGCGTGTCCCCCGGCAGCCTCTGCGACGCGAGCGGCTGGTGCTGGTACGACCCGCTCCCCAGCGGCGACAACTGGCTGGCCGTCGCCGCCGCGGGCAGCTCGGACGTCTGGATCGGCGGAGACGGTCCCACCCTCCTGCACTTCGCCTCCGGTGCCTGGACGGCAGTGAGCTCCCCGCTGCAACGGACGGATGCAATTTGGGCCGCCTCCGAGAACGATGTTTGGGTGGGGGGAGCCGGCGCGATCGGGGCGGAGATCGGGCACTGGGACGGCCAGTCCTTCACCGTCGCGGCCAACTTCGCCAACGCAGAAGAGGTCCAGGGGATCTGGGGGAGTGGCCCCAACGACGTGTACGCGATCAGTGGGATCGGCGGATACCACTGGGATGGCAGCAGCTGGTCGACCGTGGTGGATATTGGGTTCGAAAGCTCGTCGATTTCCGGCAGTGGCCCCGACGATGTCTGGATAGCCAACTTTGGCCTGCAGCACTTCGACGGAACGAGCTGGTCCACCGTGACGGGCGCACCGGAGGCCACGAGCGTCGCGGTGGCCGGACCCAACGATGTCTGGGTGGCGGCCACCGACGTCTATCATTTTGACGGGAGTGCCTGGTCCGTGAGTCTGGCTGTCGCGCTACCCTCGATCTCACACGTCGCCGTGAGCACCGTGGCAGTGGGAGCCGGCGGGAGCCACGACGTGTGGGCCGCTGGCACGAGCTTTGGAACGACGGACGACGCAGAGGGGTACCTTGCGCATTTCGATGGGACGTCCTGGACAGCGAACCCCAATGCGCCCACGCCGGTGAGCTTCGTCGCGGGGACTCCCACTTTCGGAGACTTGGCGGTGGGACAAGGCGGGGACATCCTCACGCTCACCTCGACGCCGACGGTCAGCTTTGCAGCCCAGCAGCAATACACTTCGCTGGTCATGCGGGGCGTCTGGGGCTCGTCGCCCGACGACATGTGGGCGGTCGGCGAGCAAGGGACCGTGTTGCACTTCGATGGCCAGTCGGTCGCCAAGGTCCCGACCACGGTCACCGCCAATCTGACCGACGTCTGGGGCACCGGTCCGACCGACGTCTGGATCGTCGGCGAAGGGGGGACGCTGCTGCACTTCGACGGCCAGTCGCTCGCGTCGTTGCAGGCCGGGACCGCGGTCGATCTGGAGTCGGTGTTCACGGCGTCGTTCGACGACGTCTGGATCGGCGGTCACACCTCCACGCTCCTCCACTTCGACGGTGGGATCTTCCAGCCCCAGCCCCTGCCCGATCTCACCGCACCCTATGCCGTCTACGACATTCACGGACTGGGACCAGACGACGTCTGGCTGTCGGGCGGCGACGACCGGTTCCCCGGCAACTCGTCGAGCAGCTTCGTCGCCCACTTCGACGGCACCGCGCTCTCGACGACCATCGTCGACAACGGTTCCAACTACCAGATTCTCCGCGTCTGGGAGCTGGCCCCCGACGATGTCTGGGCCATGACCCATGTGCTCCTGTCCAATCTCGTCGGCTACTACCATTTCGACGGGACCAGCTGGTCCGACGCTTCGGGCCCCTCCTCACCCACGACGTTCATGTTCCCAGATCCGCAAGACTACGACGAGGGCGGCTACAGCTTCGTCTTCGGCCCGCACGACCGCTGGATCGTCGGTCCCTTTGGCGCCTGGCAGCGCAATACGCAGTAGCCACCTGACCACGACATCGCCGTCGAACGTGGCGTCGGGTGGGCCCGAGATCCATGCTCCGTTCCCCATGAAGACAAACAAGATCACCGACAAGTGGGCCGACCGGTCGCCCGAGCTGCGCAGCGTCCTTCGCATCGTCGCGGCGTTCATCTTCATGCAGTTCGGCGCGGCCAAGCTGTTCGCGTTTCCGATGGCGCTGCTCCCCGGCGGCGGCACGGCGCGGTTGGCCTCTCAGCTCGGGGTCGCCGGCATCCTGGAGCTCATTGGCGGCGGTTTGGTCCTCATCGGCCTCTTCACCCGACCGATCGCCTTTCTGCTGGCCGGCGAAATGGCGGTGGCCTACTTCCAGGTCCACTTTCCGAAGGGCTTCTGGCCGGCCGCGAACGGCGGCGTGGCCACCGTCCTCTACTGCTTCATCTGGCTCTACATCTCGGCCGCCGGCGCCGGACCGTGGAGCGTCGACGCGAAGCGCGGGCGGTGAGCGCCAGCCTCAGCCGGCGTTCGGGGCGCCGTCCGCGATCCACTTGAGGAGCCGCTCGGGCGCCCAGGTGTTGGCCACCTTCGCCGGATCGACCCAGGCGCGCTCGGCGTTGAGCGCGGCGAAGCGGGCGCGCTCCAGCTCCTCGGCGCGGTGGGCGTCGCTGGTGAGCAGGAAGGTGACGTCGCGCGCGCGCGCGTGGCGAAGCGCCTCGACCGAGAGGTCGAGCCGCGGCAGCGCCCCGTTCACCTCCAGCGCGGTGCCGGTCTCCTCGGCGGCGCTTGCGATGGCGTCGATGTCGAGATCGATCGGGGGGCGGCCGCCGATCATGCGCGCCGAGAGGTGGCCGATCATGCGCACCGCCGGATCGCGCATCGCCGTGACCACCCGGTTGGTCTGGGCGGCGCGATCGAGCTCGAAGTGGTCGTGCACCGAGGCGAGGCACCAGTCGAACCCGCGCCGGAACTCCAGGTCGTAGTCGAGCTCGCCGTTGGGACCGATGTTCAGCTCGACGCCGTGGAGCAGGCGCAGCGAATCGCCCAGCTCGGCCTGCATCGCCCGAAAGTGCTCGCGTTGCTCGAGGAGCCTCTCCCGGCTGACGCCCGACAGCGTCCCCTCGGCGTGATCGGTGATGGCCAGGACCCGGTACCCGCGCGCCTTCGCCGCGGCGACCACCTCCTCGAGCGGCGAGCGGCCGTCGCCCGAGACGGTGGTGTGGACGTGGAAGTCGCCGATCACCGGCGGCATCCGCGCCGGCAGCGCGCCCTTTTCGGCGGCCTCGATCTCGCCGCAGTCCTCGCGCAGGACGGGCGGGATGAAGGGGAGATCGAGGGCTTGGTAGATCTGCTCCTCGGTCTCGCAGGCGACCACGCGGCCCCCCTCGATCTCCGACAGCGCATATTCGTTCAGCGTCAGACCGCGCGCCAGCGCCCGCTGCCGCAGCTTGATGTTGTGCCCCTTCGAGCCGGTGAAGTAGAGCAACGCCGCGCCGAGCTGCTTCTCGGCCACCACCCGCAGATCGATCTGCGTGCCGCGCCGGGTGACGACGCTGGTCTTCGCTTCACCGCGCCCGAGCACCCGGTCGACCAGGCTCATGGAGCAGAGCGCCTCCATCACCGGCTCGGCGGCGGCCGCCGCGACCACGATGTCGACGTCGCCGATCGTCTCGGAGAACCGGCGCAGCGACCCGCAGGTCGACGCGTGCGTGACGCCCGGGAGCTCCCGCATGTGCGCCACGATCCGCTCGGCCAGCGGCAGCGCCACCGAGATCGGCGTGCGCTCCATCGGCCCCTGCGCCTCCAGCCGCGCCAGGGCCTGCGCCAGCTTCTCCTCGGACTTCTGGCCGAACCCCGAGAGCGCACGCAGCTTCTGCTCCAGCAGCACGCGCCGCAGATCCTCGATCGACTGCACCCCCAGCTCGGCCCGCAGCCGCTTGAGCGCCTTGGGGCCGAGCCCCTGGATCCGCAGCAGCTCCACCACGCTGCGCGGGTGCTTCTGGCGGAGGCCTTCCAGCTTCTCGACCTTCCCCTTTTCCAACAGCTCGCGGATCTTCTCGGCGGTGCTCTTGCCGATCCCCTCGATCTGCTGCAGCTCGCGCGCCGTCAGCCGTCCGAGATCGGTCGCCTGCGCCGCGATCGCCTGCGCGGCGCTCTCGTAGGCGCGCACCCGGAACGACTGGGGGTCCCCCTCGTCGAGCATGGTGAGCTCGGCGAGCTCGCGCAGCATGTCGAGCACGTCCTGCTTGCTGTCGGCCATGCCGGGGTTTTAACGCGAACCGCGCGCGGCGACGGCGCCTTTCGTCCGAGCGCCGCCGCCGAGGGAGGTGGCGTTACTTCCTGGAGGTGGCGCTTCGTTTGCCGCGTCGGCCGGCCGGCGCCTGCGCCTCGAGAAGGATCTCCGCCATGGCGCGCGCGGTGCGGCTGGCGGCCGGGCCGCCGTCCATCGAGCCACCCACCGTGGTTCCGTCGTAGAGGAGCATCAGCTGGTCCGCGAGGCGCTGGGGATCGCCGGCCCCGGCGTCGCGCGCCAGCTCGGCGAAGAGACCGCGCGTCCAGGCGCGCTGGTCGGCGCAGATGCGCGTCACCTTGGTCTCCCCGCGCGGCCCCTCGGCGGTGGCGTTGAGGAAGGCACACCCGCGGAAGGTGGGCGAGGCGGCCAGCTCACCCATGAAATCGAAGATCGAGAGGATCCGCTCCCGGGGATCCTCGTGCAGCGCCAGCCGTTCGGCGATGCGCCGCTGTCGCGTCTCGGCGCGCCCCTTCAGGTAGGCACGCACCAGCTCGTCCTTGCTGCCGAAGGTGCTGTAGAGCGAGGCCTTGGCGACGCCGGCCCGCTCGATCACCCGCTCGATCCCGACCGTGTGGACCCCCTCGGCATAGAAGAGCTCGTTGGCGGCGGCCAGCAGCCGGTCGTGCGCCGAGCCCTGCAACTTCGCGGTCGACATGCCTTGACTATACCGACCGGTCTGTTTATCGTCAAGTCACTAGACAGACCGGTCTGTTTTTAATCGACCCAGCCAAGGAGCTCCCGATGTCGACCCCAGCCACCGCCGCCGCCCGCGTCCCCGCCCCGCTCGTCCCCAGCCGTTCCCGCGCGGCCTGGCAGCTCCCCCGGCTCTCCAGGCGGGCCGCGTTCTACCTCCAGGCGTCGATCATCCTGTTCTTTCTGGCCGGCTCCAGCGCGCCCACCCCGCTCTACGCGCTCTACCAGGCCGCCTGGGGCTTCTCGCCCATCACCATCACCGTCGTCTTCGGGATCTACGCGCTCGCCGTGCTGGCCGCCCTGCTGGTGGTCGGCAGCCTCTCCGACTACGTCGGCCGCCGTCCCATCCTCTTCGCGGCCACCCTGCTCCAGGCGGTGACGATGGCGATCTTCGCCACCGCGCACGGGGTGGGGGCGCTGGTGCTGGCGCGGGTGGTTCAGGGGCTGTCGACCGGCGCCGCCGCGGGCGCCGTCGGCGCGGGCATGCTGGATCTCGATCGCGCCAAGGGGACCCTGGCCAACGCGGTCGGACCGATGCTCGGCACCGCGACGGGTGCGCTGGCCTCGGGCCTGATGGTGGTGTTTCTCCCCGCGCCGACCGTGCTGATCTACCTGCCGCTCGGCGTGATCTTCCTGGCCCAGGCGGTGGGCGTCGCCGCGATGCCCGAATCGGTGACTCCGCGTCCCGGCGCGCTGGCCTCGCTGCGCCCCCAGTTTCACCTGCCCGCGCAGGCACGCGTGCCGATGCTGCTGGCGGTGCCGGCGCTGGTCGCGGCCTGGTCGCTGGTGGGGTTTTACGGGTCGCTGGGGCCGACCCTGGTGCGCCGGCTCGTCGGCTCGAGCTCGCCGGCGCTCGGGGGGTTGGTGCTGTTCGCCATGGCCGGCAGCGGTGCGCTCACCGTCCTTTTGACCCGCCAGCGCTCGGCGCGCTTTCTGACGCTGTTCGGAACCGCGACGCTCATGGCCGGCGTGGCGGTGACGCTGCTGGCGATCGCCCGCGCCTCCGTCGGCGTCCTCTTCGTCGGCACCGCCATCGCCGGAGTCGGCTTCGGCGGTACGTTTCAAGGCGCGATCCGCAGCGTCATTCCGCTGGCCGCCGCGCACCAGCGCGCCGGCGTGCTGTCGGTCCTCTACGTCGTCGCCTACCTGGCGATGGGTGCCCCGGCGGTGCTCGCCGGGCTGGGCGTCGTCCACGGCGGCGGCCTGCTGGTGACCGCGCGCGAGTACGGGCTGGCGGTGATCGCGCTGGCCGGCGCGGCGCTGCTCGGCACCCTGCTCCGCCGCACGACCGAGGCCAAGTCGTTGTAGCCTTGGCGCGTGGCCCAGCAAGAGGGGAAGCAAGCGGCGAAACAAGAGGCGAAGCAAGCGGCGAAGAAGCCGGACGCCGCCGAGACCCTGACCGTCGCCGGCCGCGAGGTGCGGGTGACCAACCCGGGCAAGCCCTACTTCACGCGCGAGGCGAAGCTCAGCAAGTTGGACGTGGTTCGCTACTACCTCTCGGTGGCCGAGGGCGCGCTGGGCGGAATCCGCGATCGCCCCATCGTCCTCAAGCGCTTCGTCGACGGCGCGGAGGGTGAGGCCTTCTACCAGAAGCGCGCCCCCGACAAGCGCCCCGACTGGCTGCGGACGGTCACGCTGTCGTTCCCCTCGGGGCGGACGGCCGAGGAGGTGGTGGTCGACGACGCCGCCGGCCTGGCCTTCATCGTGAACCTCGGCTGCCTCGAGCTGCATCCGCACGCGGTGCGGGCGGGCGATCTCGACCACCCCGACGAGCTGCGCGTCGATCTCGATCCCGGGCCGGGCGTCGGCTGGGACGACGTGCGCCGCGTGGCGCTGGAGGTGAAAGCGCTGCTCGAGGAGCTGGGCCTGCGGGGGTGGCCGAAGACCAGCGGCTCGCGTGGGATCCACGTCAATGCGCGGATCCATCCGCGCTGGAGCTTCGGCGACGTGCGTCGCGCCGCGCTGGCGCTGTCGCGCGAGATCGAGCGGCGGGCCCCGCAGATCGCCACCTCGAAGTGGTGGAAGGAAGAGCGCCACGGCGTCTTCCTCGACTACAACCAGAACGCCAAGGACCGGACCACCTGCTCGGCCTACTCGATCCGCCCGCTCCCCGACGCGCGCGTCTCGGCGCCGCTCGACTGGAGCGAGGTCCCCGACTGCGACCCGGCCGACTTCACGGTGGCCACGATGCCGGCGCGCTTCGCGACCCGCCCCGATCCGCACGCCGGGATGGACGCCGCCGCCGGAAGCCTCGACGGATTGCTCGCGCTCGCGGCGCGCGACGACGCCGCCGGCCTCGGCGACGCCCCCTGGCCGCCCCACTTCCGCAAGACCGAAGGGGAAGCGCCGCGGGTGGCGCCGTCACGCGCGCGCGGCGCCGCAAAAAAGAGATCCGCGGTGGCGCGCGACGCCGGCGGTGAGCCAACCGAGACGAGGGCGGAGCCCGCGCCCGGGCGGCGTGCCTCGAAGATGCCGCTCATCACCATCGCGAACTCGCCCGACAAACAGGCGGCGCTGGAGGGCCTCGAACGTTGGAAGGCGAAGCACCCGGAGGCCGCGGCGCTGCTCGCCGTCGACGACGTTCTCATCGACGCCATGCGCGGCCGCTCGTCGACCTGGACGCGCGTCCGCATCAACCTCCGCCATGTCCCCGAGGGGACACGCCCGCCGCAGGAGACGCCCGACCCCGACGACGATCCGACGCGAGAATGGCGCCGGCGCTGGGCCGAGGCGCGGGCGCGCGGCGAAAACGATCCCGGCGCCTGATCGGCCGCGCGGCGCGGCCGACGGACGAAGGTCCCGCTACTGGCCGGGGCGGTACCCTGGCGCCTTGGGGGAGGCGACGGTGGCCGGGCGAGCGGTCGGCGACGTCTGGGGTCTCGCGCCCGCTCTCGGCGCGACCTGGGGCGCCTTGGGACTGGCGAGCGCCACCTTGCGGATAACCGGCGGCGCCGGGGGAGGCGCGACCACCACCACCGGGCGAGCGGCCTGCGGCGTCCTGGCAGCCGCGACCACCGCGGGACCAGCGGCCGGGGGCGCTCTGGGAACCGCGATCACCGCTCTGCGAACGGCCGGCGGCGTCTTGGGGACCGCCACGGTCGCTCTGCGAACGGCCAGCGGCGTCTTGGGGACCGCCACGGTCGCTCTGCGAAGGGCCAGCGGCGTCTTGGGGACCGCCACCGTCGCTCTGCGAACGGCCGGCGGCGTCTTGGGGACGGCGACCGCCACTCTGGGAACGGCCCGCGGCGTTGGGGGCGCCGTCACCGCCGGCTTGCGAGCGACCGGAGACAGCCCGACCGCCGCGACCGGCAGTTCGTGACCGGCCGCCGCTGGCGGTGATGGCGCGGGCCTCGTGGTGCTCGGGACCAGCGCGCTCGCCGACGCTGAAACGACGGGGAGGGGCGCCCCATGCCGGGTCGAATGATGCTGGGTCGCCAGGAACAGGGCGAGCGGCAGCAAACCCACGCAGATCAGGACGGCCAACCGATGGCGCTCGACGCCCGCGCGCAGCCGCAGCAGCGCCTGCCGGAACGGCGTCTCGGCCCGCCACGCCGCCGCCACCTTGGACGCCGACATGGCCTGGCTCAGCCGTTCGCCTTCATCCAGCCAACGACTGATGAGCTCCGAGAACGGGGGGGCGACGGCGTCTTCGGTGAGCGCTCTCTCCTGGTCTTCCATGGCTCGACAGTCGTTAGTGCCGACAGGGCCGCGATCGGTCGCAAAAAAAACGCACCGGTGATGGCTGTCGCCGTCGATTTATGGCGGGGGCGCCCCGCGGCCCGCGAAATCAGCGGCCGGCGGCGAAGATGGCGGCCAGCTCATGCGGGGCCACGACCTCGAGCTGCTCGTACGTGCAGTCGTGTGGGCTCTTGTCGGGCCGCCAGCGCCGGAAGTGGGCGGTGTGGCGGAAGCGCGATCCCTGCATGTGCTCGTAGGCGACCTCCACGCAGAGCTCGGCGCGCAGCGGCTCCCACGACAAATCCTTCCCCTGGCTCCAGCGGCTCTTCACCCCGGGGACGCGGTGGCCGGCTTCGTCGAGCTCCTGCGCGGCGGCCCACTCTTTCCAGGGATGGTCGACCAGCGCGTTCTGGCGGTACGGCGCCAGCAGCTCGACCAGCTCGACGCGCTTGGCGGCCGTGAAGCTGGCGGCGACGCCGACGTGTTGCAGCTTGCCGGCGCCGTCGTAGAGGCCGAGCAGCAAGGAGCCGACGGCGGTCTTCTCGGTGGTGGTGCCGCCTTTGGCGTGCCAGCGGAAGCCGGCCACCACGCAGTCGCACTCGCGCTCGTGCTTGACCTTGAACATGACCCGCTTGTTCGGTTCGTAAAGGCCGGACGCTGGCTTGGCCATCACCCCGTCGAGGCCGGCCCCCTCGAAGCGCTTGAACCAATCCCCGGCCAGCGCCCGATCGGTCGTGGCCGGCGTCAGGTGAATCGGGGGCTTCGCGCCGCCGAGGCGCGCCTCCAGCAGCGCGCGCCGCTGGCGAAACGGGACTCCCCGCAGATCGCGATCGCCGTCGCACAGCAGATCGAAGAAGACGACCGAGGCCGGGATCTCCGCGGCCAGCAGCTTCACGCGCGAGGCTGCGGGGTGAATGCGCTGCTGCAGCACCTCGAAGTCGAGCCCGGAGCCGCGCACCAGGACGATCTCGCCGTCGAGCACGCAGCGCTCGGGCAGCGCCGCCATCAGCGCCTCGACCACCTCGGGGAAGTAGCGGTTGAGCGGCTTTTCGTCGCGGCTCTGGATCGTGATGTCGTCGCCGTCGCGGAAGATCAGCGCACGGAACCCGTCCCACTTGGGCTCGAAGATCCAGCCGTCGCCCTGGGGAAGCTCGGCGATCCGCTTGGAGAGCATCGGCAACACCGGTGGCGGAACCGGGAGCGCCATCAGGCCAGGACCCAGCCGAGCGAGGCCTGCATGAGCGCGCCGCCCAGGAGTCGCTGGCGATGGACGTGCGACCACAGATCGGGTGCGACGGCGGCGGGCGGCATGGCCGAACAATAGTCCGACTCGCGCCGCGGATCGATCAGAGCTGCGCGCGCTCGGCGCTGCGCGCGCTCAGTGCTGCGCGCGCTCAGTGCAGGCCGGGCGCTTCGTGGCCGCTGCGCGCGACGTACTCGACGTAGCCGCCGCCGTACAACGTGGGGCCGTCGGGTCCGAGCTCGAGAACGCGGTTCGACAGCTTGGCCAGGAACTGGCGATCGTGCGACACGAACAGCATCGTCCCGTCGTAGTCGGCGAGCGAGCGGACGATCATGTCCTTGGTGGCGATGTCGAGGTGGTTGGTCGGCTCGTCGAGCACCAGGAAGTTCGGCCGCGCGTAGAGGATGCGCGCCAGCACCAGACGCGCCTTCTCCCCGCCCGAGAGGATGCGGCAGGTCTTGTCGACGTCGTCGCCCGAAAAGCCGAAGCAGCCAGCCAGCGTCTTCAGCGCGCCCACGCTGGCCAGCGGGAACGACTCCTCCAGCGTGGCGTAGACCGACTTTTCGGGGTCGAGGATGTCCATGGCGTGCTGCGCGAAGTAGCCGAGCTTCACGCTGGGCCCGACCGAGACCGACCCTTCGTCGGGCCTGGTCTCGCCGGCGATCAGCTTGAGCAGCGTCGACTTGCCGGCGCCGTTCACCCCCATGATCGCCCAGCGCTCCTTGCGGCGGATGGCCAGGTCGAGCCCCTGGTAGACGACGCGGGAGCCGTAGCGCTTGTGGACGCCGCCGATCTTGACGACGTCCTCGCCCGAGCGCGCGCAGGGAGGGAACTCGAAGGCCAGGGCCTTGCGTCGCTTGGGCGGCTCGACCTTCTCGATCTTGTCCAGCTTCTTCACCCGCGACTGCACCTGCGACGCCTTGGCCGCCTGCGCCTTGAAGCGCTCGATGAAGCGCATCTCCTTGGCCAGCATCGACTGCTGCCGATCGTAGGCCGCCTGCGCCTGCACCTCGTTCTGCGCCCGCTGCTTCTCGTAGAAGTCGTGGTTCCCCGAGTAGCTGGTGAGCACGCCGCCGTCGATCTCGATGATCCGCCCGACGATCCGGTTGAGGAACTCGCGATCGTGCGAGGTCATCAGGAGCGCGCCTTCGTAGGCCTTGAGGAACCCCTCCAGCCAGATCAGCGATTCGAGATCGAGGTGGTTCGAGGGCTCGTCGAGCAGCATGGCGTCGGGGCGCATGAGGAGGATGCGCGCCAGGGCGACCCGCATCTTCCACCCGCCCGAGAGGTTGCCGACGTCGCCGTCCATGACCTCCTGCGAGAACCCCAGCCCGTCGAGGATCTCGCGCGCCCGCGCCTCCAGCGCGTAGCCGCCGAGCTCGTCGAAGCGCGCCTGCACCTCGCCGAAGCGGGCCAGGATCTTGTCCATCTCGTCGGCGCGTGCCGGATCGGCCAGCGCCTCCTCCAGCGTCTTCATCTCGGCGGCGACCTCCGACACCGCGCCGGCGCCCGCCATCACCTCGGCCACCACCGGCAGCCCCTTCATCTCGCCGACGTCCTGGCTGAAGTACCCGATGCTGATGTTCTTCTCGACCGAGACCTGCCCCTCGTCCGGCGTCTCCTCGCGCATGATCATCCGGAAGATGGTCGACTTTCCGGCGCCGTTGGGCCCGACGAGGCCGATCTTCTCGCCGCGGAAGAGCGCCGCCGAGGCGTCGACGAAGAGGATCTGCGGTCCGTGCTGCTTGCTGATCTGATCGAGGCGAATCACGAGGCCGCGAAGAATACCCGGCGACCGCCCGAACGGGTCGGGAAACGACAGCTCGGCCGAGCCGCTCGAGCTTCGCGCTCGACCCTGCGGGGTCCGTTCCGCGTCGTTCATGGCTGAGTCCGTGGCCGGTTGTCCGCCCGGAATTTCTGGCGACGCGCCTCGTTCTTTTGCCGAGCGGATCGCCAACTGGCGTACAATTTCCTGGCGACAGGGGTCGGCGCGGGCCGCCATCCTGTGCTCTCACGGAGGTGCTTCATGCCCCAAGGCCAGATCCGGGTTCTATCGATCGTCGTGTTCGCGGTGTTGGCGACGGCGACGTCCTGCAGCTCGAACAACAAGATGCGTTCCAGCGGGGCTGCCGGCACCGTCGGAGCGAGCTCGGGCAGCGGCGGCGCGAAGGGCACCGGCGGCGCGACGGGCACTGGCGGGGCGACGGGCACCGGAGGGGCGACCGGCACCGGCGGCGCGACCGGCACGGGCGGCTCTACAGGCGGCGGCGGCGCGATCGGAACCGGAGGCGCGACCGGCAGCGCGGGCGCCAAGGGCCCTGGAGGCTCGAGCGGCACCGGTGGTACACCCGTCGTTCTCGGTACGCCCAACGTCACGATCGACACCAAGACGCAATTCCAGACCATCGACGGCTTCGGTTTCTTCGGCGCCCAGGATGTCTGGTGGTCCGACGCGAGCAACCTCTACTCTGATGCCTGGGGGAAACTGGTCGTCAACGACCTGGGGATCACGATCTGGCGAAACGAGTATTATTCGGAGGAGACGAACCAGGACGCGAACTGGGCCAAGCAGAAGCCGGTGGTCCAGGGATTGAAGGCCGTCGCGGACGCGGCCAACGTCCCACTCAAGTTCGTCTTCACCGTCTGGTCGCCGCCGTCGAGCATGAAGTGCACGGTCGACAGCGTGCAAGCCGGAACCAAGCCCTGCACGCCCAACCCCGGCGGCCTCAAGAACGGGGGGACCTTGGACCCGTCGCAGTACGCCGCTTACGCGCAGTGGCTCGAAGCAGGGGTCAAGGATTATGCCGACGCAGGCATCAATCTCTACGCGCTCTCGCCGCAGAACGAGCCGATGTTCGTCGAGACCTACAACTCGTGCGTCTACGACATCACCGCTGCCAAGCTGAACTCCTACGCCAAGCTGATCGAAGCTGTCGTTCCCGCGGTGCGCAAGGTCGATCCCAACGTGAAGATCTTCGGCACCGAGAACATGCTCCAGCTCGAGGGGCAGCCCTACTTCTATTCCGCGTACATGGACGCGAGCGGATGGGGGAACCTGGACATCCTCGCCTACCACGGCTACCAGGACGGGGTCGCGCCGACGGCCTCCTCGCAGCTCGCGACCTACTGGAATTTCGTGCGGACCAACTGGGACGCTCCGCATTCCAAGACCACCTGGATGAGCGAGACCTCCGGCTACACCGACAACTGGGCCGACAGCAACGGCGCGCGCAATCTGGCGTACGCCATCTATGCCGCGCTCAGCTACGGACAGGTCTCTGCCTGGATCTGGTGGCAGGGGAGCGCGCTCGGCGGCCCGCCCAGTCAATCCGTGCTGATGGGCGGCACGCAGTACCTCGGCAAGCGCTACTACGTCTCGAAGAACTTCTACCGCTACATCCGTCCTGGCGCGAAGTCAGTCCAGGTGACCACCACCGACCCCACCCTCTTCTTGGTGGCGTTCACCAACCCTGGCTCGGGCGCATTCACGATCGTGGCGATCAACACCGACACCAGCGACAAGACGTTGACCATCGGCGGCGCCAACCTCCCACAGACCTTCGACGCCTATCGGACATCGGCCACCGAGGACTGCATTTCGGCGGGCAACATGGCCAACGGCGCCATCACGCTGAAGGCCGACAGCGTGACGACGCTGGTCAACGGCAGCACGCAGTAGTCCTGCGCCACCGTCGGCGCGGATTGCACCCGGGCGCGCTTCGCCCGTATCGTACCCGCCGTGCGTTTCATCTCTTTTTGCGCCGCTGGACCGGCACTGGCCCTGATGGCGGCGTCCATCCCTGCCTGTCATCGGGGCGCCGCGACGCCCGCCCAAGCCGACGTCGCGGCATACCGAGACGTCGCGCGCGGGATCGCCGCCGCCAACCTCTCCGGCGAGGCCGCCTACCGGCGGGTTGCGGCGCTGGCCGACCAGTTCGGGCCGCGGATGACCGGCTCGCCGGCGCTGGAGCGGGCGATCGTCTGGGCGCACGACACCTTCGTCGCCGACGGGCAAGAGAACGTCGCGCTCGATCCGGTGCGCGTACCAATCTGGCAGCGCGGCAAGGAGTCGGCCGAGATCGTCACCCCGGCGCCGCGGCGCCTGGCGGTGCTGGGGCTGGGCGGCACCGTCGCCACGCCGCCCGGCGGTCTGACCGCCGAGGTGGTGGCCGTCTCGTCGTTCGACGAGCTGGCCAAGCTCGGCACGTCCGTGCGGGGGAAGATCGTCCTCTTCAACCACGCTTTCCCGGTGTCGGACAACGCCGCCGCCGGCTACGGCAAGTCGATCCCCTACCGAACCGAGGGGGCGACGCGTGCGGCGGGCTTCGGCGCGGTCGCCGCGCTGGTGCGCTCGCTGGCGTCGGCCAGTCTCGGCGCGCCGCACACCGGGCAGATGCACTACGGCCCAGGACCGCAAATCCCGACGGCGGCGCTCTCCGTCGAGGACGCCGCGCTGCTGGCGCGCCTCGCCGCGCGCGGGCCCGTCACCGTCCACCTGGTCCTGGAAGACGGCGCCCGCCCGGACGCACCCTCTTTCAACGTGCTGGCCGAGCTGCGCGGCCGCGCGCAGCCGGAGGAGATCGTCGTCATCGGCGCGCACATCGATTCGTGGGACGTCGGCGAAGGGGCCCAGGACGACGGCGCCGGCGTAGCGATCGTCATGGAGTCGCTGGCGACCTTGCGGCGCCTCGGCCTCGTCCCGCGGCGGACCATCCGCGCGGTGCTCTACACCTCCGAAGAGGAAGGCGCCCAGGGCGGCAAGACCTACGCGGAGGCGCACGCCCAGGAGCTCTCCCACCACGTGGCCGCCTTCGAGACCGACGTGGGCGCCGGCACCCCGCTCGGCTTCCGGATCGACGCCGGGCCGCAGGCGGTCACCGAGGCGCGCGAGCTGGTCACGCTGCTGGCACCGCTGGGCGCCACGTCGATCGACACGGGGTTCTCGGGCGCCGACATCAACGCCCTGCGCCCGGCCGGCGTGCCGCTGCTGGGGCTGTTCTCCGAATCCGACACACTACTTCGACGTCCACCACTCCGCCGCCGACACGCTGGAGAAGATCGATCCGGCCGCGCTCGGCCGCAACGTCGCGGCGATGGCGACGATGGCCTACGTGGTGGCCGATCGCCCGACGCGCTGGCCGGTCTCGCCTCCGCCCCCGCCCGAGCACAAGCCGTGACGCCGCCATGACCGGGGCCGCTCCCGCGGACGCCGTGCAGGCCCGGGCGGCGTCGCGCCTGGTGGCGCTCGACTGGATGCGGGGCCTGGTCATGGTGCTGATGGCCATCGACCACAGCTCCGACGCCTTCAACGCCGGCCGGATGTTCACCGACGCCACCTTCCTGTGGCACCCGGGCACGCCGCTGCCGGCGGCGCAGTTCCTCACCCGCTGGATCACGCATTTGTGCGCGCCGACGTTTCTCTTTCTGGCCGGCACCAGCCTGGCTTTCACGGTGTCGCGCCAGGAGGCCAGCGGCGATCGGCCGGCCGCGATCGATCGCTACATCTTCGTGCGCGGCGTGGTGATCGCCGCCTTCGAGCTCTGGGTCTCGTTCTTCGTGATGGGCCACGGCCACTTCATCTTTCAGGTCCTCTACGGAATCGGCTCCGCCTACGTCCTCATGGTCCCGCTCCGGCGGCTGCCCGACCGCGCCGCGCCGATCGCGGCGCTGCTGCTGATCGCGACCAGTGAGCTCGTCGTCGGCGCGGCGACACGGAACGGCATGCCGACGTCGCTGTTGCCCAAGCTGCTGTTCACCGGCGGGTCTTACGGGCGCCTGCTCATCGCCTACCCGACCATCCACTGGCTGGCCCTCCTGCTGCTCGGGTGGTCCTGGGGCCGCCGCCTCGTCACCACCCCATCTGCCCGCGCCACCGCGGGCCGAGACCTCGCGCGCGCCGGCGTCGCCGCGCTGGTGCTGTTCGCGGTCCTGCGCGGCATCGACGGCTACGGCAACATGCACCTCTTCCGCGATTCGCTGGCGCCGCTGCAGTGGCTGCACGTCAGCAAGTACCCGCCGTCGATCACCTACGACGCGCTGGAACTGGGACTCATGGCCCTGATCCTGGCCGCGATGTTCCGCCTCGCCGCCCTCCGCACACCCAGCCCCAACAGCCTCTTCATGGTCCTCGGCCAAACCCCGATGTTCTTCTACCTGCTGCACTTCCCCCTGCTCGTTCAGAGCGCGCGATTGCTCGGCGTCCAATCAAAGCTCGGACTCGGCGCCACCTACCTGGGCGCCACCGCCGTCATCGCAATCCTCTACCCCGTCTGCCGCTGGTACCGCGGCTACAAGGCGGCGCACAGAACCGGGTGGGCGCGTTTCGTGTGAGCCAAGCGCACCCTCGTTCGAGGCAACGCACGTGCTGCTCTTATTGCGTTATCCAGCAAGCGTTCGTGACTGAGTCAATGCTCCCAGCCGTAACAACGCGAGATCGCTCAAACCGTTGGGTTCCCAGCTTGCTGGAACAACAGGTATGCTATCTGCTTAATAGGAGTTATGCGGAGCTGGGATGAAGCCGCGGACAGCTGAACTCGACCCCTCGAAGCTCGACGAAGCGTCGCGCCGGGTGCTCGCGGCGTTCAAGGACCATCCGACTGGACATGTCGCGAACCTGTTGATGGAAGAGCGCGCCGCCGGAAGGTGGTGCCTCCGCGTTACAATTCCATCACCTACGGGCGATCGTCGACGCCGACTTGCGATCTGGCTCGACGAGAACTCCGTTCCGACGCTGGAGTTCGGCGGGTGGCACTCTCATGCCGATCTTTGGGACCCCGACCCGGACGTAGGCCTACGCCGGATGCTGGACTACCTGGAACGCATCACCGATGGGGAGGTCGTGCTCGCCGAGCTGCCGACCATCGCCGACGGAATGCCGTATCGAGTCGTTGACCTCCTAGATAGGCAAGAAATCCTTGACGAACTCACGGCCCCGACGATTCCGAGCGACATGAAGCTGTTATCCTGGTCAGGTGCTGAAGATGCGGTCCTCAGTGACCTGCGCGAGGGGCCCGCATAACCTGGCGTTGAACCCGACGGGCCTTCGGCCCGCGGGTTAACGCCACGACGTTAGCCAGGCGGAACGACGGAATGGGGCACACGCAGGGTCCTTCGGTCGGTCCGCCGCGCCCGCCTCTACGGCGGTGGCTGCAGATGCTTGCGCTCGGCTCCCTTGCCTTCACTGCCTGTAAATCCGTTCGACCGTTTTCGGCCGGGTACCTCGATCGCAGCGTAGCTGGCGCGACCGACTTCCCGCTAGCTATCGACCCGGCTCGCATCGGAACCTTCCCAGGGCAGACGAAGTCAGGCGCCGGATACTTCTACGATGAGGTTCTCGAGTACCGCGTCTGGCTGCATCCTGAGCGGGGAGCTCGACGATTGGCCGGCGAAGCGGACTACTACGCAGCCTTCGCGCGCTATGAGACCGCGCTGGAATATTCGACGCATACGGCCGGCGCCGAAAAGCCCCTGGTGCTCATCCGTCAACGTGAATCTGTGAACGAACCGACGCCTGGAACCTTCACCTGGGAGAAGACCGAGCGAATAGCGGAATGGCAGACTCAGTGGCTGGAGGGCTCCGTCCGCGGACCCAGCAGCATTGCAGACTTTCTCGCGAAGCACCGCAAGAGGTAGAACGCCTGCGTGCCACCTGAGCATTTCGATGACGTGAGCAACCGGCCGTTGCAGACGGACGGGCGGGTCGGTCGCTGCGCTCCCTCTCGCGCCCGCGGTTGAACGGCAGTATCGTCGGCAGAGCGTGACGACCGCGGACTCGTTGGATGCGTGTGATGATCCCGTGCGGATCCGGAGGGCGACACTTGCCGACGTTCCGGCCATCAGGCCGCTCATTGCGACATCCGCGCGAATACTCGGCGCGGGCGACTACACTGGCGAGCAGATCGAGGCGGCTCTCCTTGGTGTATGGGGTGTGGATACCGAGATCATTCGAGATGGGACCTACTTCGTGGGAGAGGTGGACAACGAACTGGTTCTTTGCGGAGGCTGGGGTCTTCGTGCCACGTTGTTCGGAGGCGATGCGTACGTCCAGCGTGAGTCACGACTGCTCGACCCGCGCACAGAGGCGGCGCGGATCCGCGCGTTCTTCGTTCATCCGAACTGGGCAAGGCGAGGCTTGGGCAGTCGCCTCCTCACATTGTGCGAACGTGAGGCGAGGGCCACGGGATTTGTTGTCACCGAGCTTGTCGCGACATTGCCCGGAGAGCGGCTCTACGCTCGGCACGGGTATGTTGCGACTGGGCGACGCAGCGACACGCTGCCCGGAAGCGTCAGCATCGACTCTGTTCCGATGCGCAAAACGTTCTGACCCGCGTGCGCCGGGTCTGCCCATCTCGGAATTGCAGCGGACGACTACGGTGTCCAGGGACATCGTTGACGCCGTTCGGTTCGCGGCGCCCAAGTTAATCAGCTGTACACTCGACGACCGATGACAGCTGTCTCCGTACGCCGCGCGGCACCCGAGGACGCCGAGGCTGCCGTCGCGGTCGTCCGTGAGTCGATCACCCGGCTCTGCGTCGCCGACCACCAGAACGATCCGGTCACGCTCGAGTCCTGGCTTCAGAACAAGACGGTCGACAACTTTGCTCGCTGGCTCGCCAGCGGGGACAACCATCTGGTCGTCTCGGTGCTCGACTCGATGATTGCCGGCATCGCTCTGCTTCCCCTATGAGAAGGCCATCCTTCCCCTGCCGAGGTAGCCATGGATGATGCGGACTTCGAAGGGACGCTGGTTCTGGAACAGCTGGCGGCCATCGGGAAGGTGGAGGACTTCTTCGACGCCGTCGACTCCGACGACGTCGAGCGGGCCACGGCGCTGATGAAGAGAGCCAAGCTGGACGCCGCCACCATCGCGACCGTGGTCCGCAAGATGGAGGAGAGCGACGGCGAGCACTGACCGTTCGTCGGCTGGCTCCCTTCTGCTGGCTACTGCTGCGCCGCGAGCTGCCGGATATCGGCGACCTCGAGCACGGGCTTGGGCGCACCGAAGCGGACCGCGTTGATCATGGCGCGCCCCACATCCGAGAGCCGCATGCCCGGGAAGAACAGATTGAGCAGTGGATAGATCACCACCAGCAGGCGGCCGCCCTTGATGTTCTTCTGGCCGGCCGTCGGCTTCATGAGCGACGGCCGAAAGTTGTAGACGCCCTTGAAGGGCAGACGAATGAGCGCGTTTTCCGCCTTGCCCTTCACGCGCGCCCACATCACCTTGCCCCGCTCGGTGCCGTCGGTGTGGGCGCCCGAGACGTGCACCAGGACCATGCCTGGATTCAGGCGCAGCAAGCTGGTCGCGAACGCGACCGGCGTATCGTAGGTCACGACGGTGTAGTCCGCTTCGCTCATTCCGACCGAGCTGATCCCGGCGCAATAGAAGCAGGCGTCGTAGCCGGTGAGCGCCGGCTCCACCGCGCTCACGTCTCGAAAGTCTGGCACCAGGAGCTCGCTCAGCTTGGGGTGCGTTCGGCCGGACGCGCGACGCGAGACCGACAACACACGCTCGACGAGCGGGTTCTCCAGGCATTCGAGCAGCACGCCTTCGCCGACCATACCCGTGGCACCGGTCAGGATGACCTTCATGGTCGCAGTCTAGTCGCGACCCGGAGGCAAAACACCCGCGGGGTCGCCCCCTGCCCCGGGCTCACAGAGACCGGGCGAATCCAGACTCACGGACGCTCTGATCGAGCTGCGCGCCTGCGCATCAGCCGGCGCAGCGGCTCGTCGAGCAGGTTGACCAGGTATCCGACCAGCGCCCGCTTGGGCGCGATCAGGCTGATGACCATCGTCACCACCGCGGCCACGATCAAGATCGACAGGCTGGTCCGCGCCTTTCGCGCCACGCTCGGCTCGATTGACTCGAGCGAAATCATGCGCAGAGCGGTGACCGCCATCAGAATGATCACCACCGCGTAGCCCCACACCGCCGGAACGAACGAGGGGTATCGCCCGACCACCATGGTGGTGAAAGGGACGAAGGTGGTGAGCAAAAGGTTGACCAGCGCCGTGCGCGTGTACCGGTCGTTGACCTCCTCGCCGCGGGGCGAGCTGCGCACGATCCCGAACCAGCGAAGCCCCAGCACGTAGAAGCTGACGACGTACACCAGCGCCTGATTGCCCAGCGCCGCAAGGCCGTGGACGAGCTCCCGTCCGTCGCGGGGGTGGAAGCCCTCCGGCAACCGGAGGTCGATCACCAACAACGTCATGGCCACGGCAAACACGCCGTCCGTGAGCGCGTCCAGACGCAGCTTGGGAATTGCGGCGTGTGCCTTCGGTGTCATTCCGGCCCGACGGCCGGACCTTACCACTGGTGCGGCCCCCGACGGCCGCAGCCCCGCGACGACCTCGGCCCCCCGCTCCAGGAGGGCGAGGTTGGTCAGGCGCGCGGCGCGGCGGCGGCCTCTGCGCAGGCCGCCGCGCGGGCCAGCAGCAGCGCGCGCTCGCGGGCGTTCTGGGTGAGCGCGGCGGCGCGTTCCAGCTCGGCGCGCGCCTCGTCGAAGCGCCCCAGCTTGGTGAGAAAATCGCCGCGCACGCTCGGCAAGAGGTGGTAGCCGGCCAGCGCCGGATTGTCCTTGAGCGTGTCGAGCACCTTCAAGCCGGCTTCGGGACCGAACAGCATCGCCAGCGCGATGGCGCGATTGAGCTCCACGATCGGGGACGGCGCGACCTCGCCCAGGGTGCCGTAGAGGCCGGCGATGCGCGCCCAGTCGGTGTCGGCGGCGGTCCGCGCGCGGGCGTGGCAGGCGGCCAGCGCGGCCTGCAGCGCGTAGGGACCGCGCGCGCCGCCGAGCGCCTCGGCCCGCTCCAGCGCCGTGAGGCCGCGGCGGATCGAGAGCTGATCCCAGCGCGAACGGTCCTGCTCGAGCAACAGGATCGGCTCTCCGGTCGGCCCCCGCCGGGCGTGCGCGCGCGAGGCCTGGATCTCCATCAGCGCGACGAGGCCGTGCACCTCGGGCTCGTCGGGCGCCAGCCCCGCCAGCACGCGCCCCAGGCGGAGCGCGTCCTCACACAGCTCGGGGCGCATCCAGTCGTCGCCCGCCGTGGCCGCGTAGCCTTCATTGAAGATGAGGTAGATGACCTCCAGCACCGAGGCCAGCCGCGCCACCCGGTCGGCGCCGCGCGGGACCTCGAAGGGGACCTGCGCCTCGCCGAGAGTCTTCTTGGCACGGACGATCCGCTGCGCGATGGTCGGCTCTGGAACCAAGAAGGCGCGCGCGATCTCGGCGGTGGTCAAGCCGCCCAACAGGCGCAGCGTCATCGCCACCCGCGCCTCGGCCGACAGCACCGGATGGCAGGCGGTGAAGATCAGGCGCAGCAGATCATCCCCCAGGTTCTCCTCGTCGAGATCGCGCTCGATGCGCGCCTCCAGCTCGGCCCCTCGCTCCTCCTGCCCCGACGCGACGGCGCGCGCCAGCTCCTCGTGCTTGCCGAGGAGCAGCTTGTCGCGCCGGAGCTCGTCGATGGCGCGGTGTTTGGCGGTGGTCATCAGCCAGGCGCCCGGGTTCTCCGGAACGCCCGACTCCGGCCACCGCTCGAGCGCCGCCACCAGCGCGTCCTGCGCCAGCTCCTCGGCGAGACCGACGTCGCGCACCAGGCGCGCCAGCCCCGCGTAGAGCTTGGGCGACTCAATCCGCCACAGCGCCTCGATCCGGCGCCGCACCTCGTCCGCGGGGACGGTCACATGCAGCAGGAGTCGAAGTAGCGGCACTCCGGGCACTGGTAGTGCGCCTTGACCGGCAGCATCTTGACCCGGCGGCCGCGCCCGGCACACACGGGGCATTCCGTATCGGGGTCGATGGCGCAGGCGGGGAGTCCCGGCTCGGCTTTGACATCGCGGAGGTCACAATCGCGGGTGTCGGGCATGGGCCGAGCATACCCGAACCCCACCCCACCGACCGAGGCATCAGCGGTCGCCACAGACCAGCCCAGGCGCCGCGCCTTCAGCGTTCGGTCGCGGACGTTCGATTTTTGACACCTCCGGGCGGCGCCCTGCGTCGTTCATCAAATCCAGACAAAACCGAAACCCGGACGACCCCCCCCATATGGTGGAATCACCGCCAATGACCGTTGGAATTCAGCCGCGTCGCGAGGAAGAAGCAGATCCCCGCGGGCGGGCCACATCAGGTCGCCGCGCCAGCTTGCTGGCGGCCGACTTTCGGGCCTCCGTCCTCGAGCACGTCGTGCACACCGGCGCCAAGGAGCTGCGTGACGCCTCCGCGCTCGACTTTTACAACGCCTTCGCCCACACCGTTCGCGATCGCCTGGTCCACCGGTGGCTGGCCACCCAGCGGACGTACATCGAGAAGGACGTCAAGCGCGTCTGCTACTTCTCGTCGGAGTTCCTGACCGGCCGCAGCCTGGGCCTCTGCCTCATGAACATGAGCCTCTACGACGCCGCCGTCGAGGTGGCGGCCGACTACGGGCTGGAGCTGGGACAGGTCCTCGAGTGCGAAGGGGATCCGGGGCTCGGCAACGGCGGCCTCGGGCGGCTGGCGGCCTGCTTCATGGACTCGCTGGCGACGCTGGAGATGCCGGCCATCGGCTACGGCATCCGCTACGACTTCGGGATGTTCGAGCAGAAGATCGAAGGTGGGCGCCAGGTCGAGCAGCACGACAACTGGCTGCAGCTGGGCAACACCTGGGAGCTCCCCCGCCATGAGGAGGCTCAGACCGTCCGCTTTGGCGGCGAGGTCGTCTTCTATCAAGACCGCGACGGACGGACGCGGGCCAGCTGGGTCAACACGAGCGCCGTCATCGGCCTTCCCTATGACTCGTTCATCGTGGGCCACCGGACCGACACCGCGAACACGCTGCGGCTCTGGGCGGCGCGCGCCACGCGCGATTTCAACCTGCAGTTCTTCAACGAAGGGGACTTCCGGCGCGCCGTCGAGGAGAAGATCGATACGGAGAACATCTCCAAGGTGCTCTACCCCAACGACCAGAGCGAGGAGGGCAAGGCGCTGCGGCTCAAGCAGCAGTACTTCTTCGTCGCCTGCTCGATCGCCGACATCGTCCGCCGCTACAAGCTCAAGCACGCGACCTTCGACGCCTTCCCCGAAAAGTTCGCCATCCAGCTCAACGACACCCACCCGTCGATCGCCGTCGCCGAGCTGATGCGCGTGCTGCTCGACGAGGAGGGGCTCGACTGGGACGTGGCCTGGGCGATCACCGGGAAGACCATCGGTTATACCAACCACACGCTCTTGCCCGAAGCGCTGGAGCGCTGGCCGGTGGCTCTCTTCCAGCGCCTCTTGCCGCGGCACCTGCAGATCATCTACGAGATCAACCATCGATTTTTGCACGAGGTGCAGATCCGCTGGCCGGGGGACAACGACCGGATCGCGCGCATGTCGATCGTCGACGAGTCGCACGGCAAGCAGGTGCGGATGGCCCACCTGGCCACGGTCGGTGCCCACAGCGTCAACGGCGTCGCCAAGCTCCACTCCGATCTGGTGAAGGCGGAGCTGCTGCACGACTTCTATGAGCTCTGGCCCGAGAAGTTCAACAACAAGACCAACGGGGTGACGCCGCGGCGCTGGATCCTGCACGCCAACCCGCGCCTGACCCGTCTCCTGGCCAGCAAGATCGGCTCGGGCTGGATCGACCAGCCGGAGCTGTCGCGCCTGGAGGCGCTGAGATCGTTCGCCGACGATGAAGACCTCCTCGACGCGCTCCACGCCGTCAAGCAGGCCAACAAGCGGGACGCCGTCGAGCTGATCCGGCGACGCACCGGCGTCGAGCTGCCGCCGGACGCGATGTTCGTCATCCAGGTCAAGCGAATCCACGAGTACAAGCGGCAGCTCCTGGCCTGCCTGCAGATCGTGGCGCACTACCTGGAGCTGAAACGGAACCCGGGCGCCGCCACGGTCCCCCGCGCCTACATCTTTGCCGGCAAGGCCGCCCCCGGCTACGTGATGGCCAAGCTGCACATTCGCCTGCTCAACGACGTGGCGGCGGTGATCAACGCCGACCCGGCCATGCACGGGCGGCTGGCGATGGCCTTCGTGCCGAACTACGGCGTGTCGCTGGCGCAGGCGATCATCCCGGCGGCCGATCTGTCGGTGCAGATCTCCACCGCGGGCAAGGAGGCCTCCGGCACCAGCAACATGAAGTTCGCGCTCAACGGCGCGCTCACGCTGGGCACCCTCGACGGCGCCAACATCGAGATCCGCGACGCCGTGGGGCACGAGAACTTCTTCCTGTTCGGCCTCACCGCCGACGAGGTGGTGGCCACGCGCGCCCACGGTTACGACCCGCGCTATTACATCGCCCGCACCCCGGCGCTGGCCGAGGCGATGGAGCTGATCGAATCTGGCTTCTTCAGCCTGGGCGAGCGCGACCGCTACCGGCCCATCCTCGATGGCCTCCGCTACTCCGATCCGTACATGGTCTGCATCGACTACGACGGCTACGTGTCGCGCGAGGCCGAGGCCGCCGAGGTTTATCGCGACGCGCGCGAATGGTCGCGACGCGCGCTCTTCAACATCGCTGGGTCGAGCCGCTTCTCCAGCGACGCGACCATCCGCCAGTACGCCGCCGAGATCTGGGGCCTCACCCCGGTGAAGACCGATTTCGGGTTGCTCGGCGAGCGCCCCTGAGGCCTGGTAAGGTCCCCCTCCTCCATGGCCATCCGCGTCGGTCTCACCCACACCTCCCGCTACCGCTACGACCGCGAGGTCACGCTGCAGCCCCACGTCGTCCGCCTGCGCCCTGCCCCGCACGGCCGCACGCCGATCCTCGCCTACTCGTTGCGGGTCACGCCCAAGGACCACTTCCTCAACTGGCAGCAGGATCCCTTCGGCAACTACCAGGCGCGGCTCGTCTTCAACAAGCCGGCGCGCGAGCTGACCGTCGAGGTCGATCTGGTCGCCGAGATGATCGCCCTCAACCCCTTCGACTTCTTCGTCGAGGAATACGCGGAGAACTACGGGTTCCGCTACGAGGCCTCGCTGGCCCGGGAGCTGGCGCCCTACAGCATGCAGTCGGCGCCCGAGGCGCGATTCGGCAAGCTGATCGAAGAGATCCACGGCAAGTACGCGCGCCCGGGACGCCGCAACATCGACGTGCTGGTCGACATCAACCGCGACATCTCCCAGCGGCTTCGCTACGACCTGCGGATGGAGCCAGGGGTGTTCGAACCCGAAGAGACGCTGGTTCGAGGCCACGGCTCCTGCCGCGACTTCGCCTGGCTGGAGGTCGAGCTCCTGCGCCGCCTCGGCTACGCCGCGCGGTTCGTCTCGGGCTACTCGATCCAGCTCAAGCCGGACGTCAAGCCGCTCGACGGGGGCCCGGCCGGCGTCTCGGAGGACATCGCCGATCTGCACGCCTGGGTGGAGGTCTATCTGCCCGGCGCCGGCTGGATCGGCCTCGACGCGACCAGCGGCCTGCTCGCCGGAGAGGGGCACATCCCGCTGGCCGCCACCGCCTGGCCGACCACGGCGGCGGCCATCAGCGGCTCGTTCACCTTCAACGCCAGGAAGGAGGGTGACAAGGTCGAGGAGACGGCCACGTTCGCCATGCGCGTCCAGCGCGTGGTTGAAACGGCGCGGGTCACCAAGCCCTACCGCGAGGACCAGTGGGCGGCGATCAACGCCCTCGGCGCGCGGGTCGATCAGGATCTCCAGCGGTACGACGTCCGGCTGACGATGGGCGGCGAGCCGACCTTCGTCTCGATCGACGACCGGGACGCGCCCGAATGGAACATCGCCGCGCTCGGCGACGGCAAGCGGCGGTTGGCCGACAAGCTGGCACGGCGGCTGCGCGCGCGGTTCGCGCCGGGCGGCCTCATGCACCACGGCCAGGGCAAGTGGTATCCGGGCGAGCCGCTCCCCCGCTGGGCTTACGCCATCTACTTCCGGCGCGACGGTGAGCCGGTCTGGACCGACCCGACGCTGTTCGCCCTGGAGCCGGACCCGAGCCGGCCGACCAGCCCGGCCGACCGGCTGGCCGCGCAGGGGTTCGTCTCGGCGCTCGCCAATCGGCTCGGGCTCGGCGAGGAGCTGGCGCAGCCCGCTTACGAGGACGCCTTCTACTATCTGTGGCGCGAGCGCCGACTCCCCGTGAACGTGAACGTGCTGGAGAGCAAGCTCGAGGATCCGATCGAGCGCGCCCGGCTGGCGCGCGTGTTCGGGGCCGGGCTCGGCGAGGTGGCGGGCTACATCCTGCCGCTGCGCCCCCGGACCTTCGACGATCTGGTCCTCTGGGAGAGCGGCCGCTGGTCGATGCGCGAAGGGCACCTCTTCCTGCTGCCCGGCGACTCACCGATGGGGTATCGGCTGCCGCTCGACGGCCTCCCCTGGGAGTCGGAAGGGGACCGCATGCAGATCTTCGCGCGCGATCCGCTGGCGGCCCGACCGCCGCTGGGGACGACCATTCGCCGCGGGCCCGCACCGAAGCCGGACAAGACGCCCGACAAGACGAAGCAGCCGGTGCCGAGCAACGTGGTCCGCACCGCCCTCTGCGTCGAGCCGCGCGAGGGGATGTTGCACATCTTCATGCCGCCGGTGGAGCTGCTCGAGGAGTACCTGGCGCTGGTGGCCGCCGTGGAGGACGTCGCCCACACCCGCAAGCAACCGGTGCGGATCGAAGGCTACCACCCACCTACGGACTACCGACTCGATCGCCTCTCGGTCACGCCCGATCCCGGCGTCATCGAGGTGAACGTCCACCCGACGCGCACCTGGAGCGATCTCACCGAGATGACCGAGGCGCTCTACGAAGAGGCGCGCCTCTGTCGCCTCGGCACCGAGAAGTTCATGCTCGACGGGCGCCACACCGGAACCGGCGGCGGCAACCACATCGTCCTCGGCGGCGCGACGCCCTCGGACAGTCCGTTTCTGCGGCGGCCGGACATGCTGCGCAGCCTGGTCGGCTACTTCGTCAACCACCCATCGCTCTCTTATCTCTTCTCCGGCATGTTCGTCGGGCCGACCAGCCAGGCGCCGCGCCTCGACGAGGCCCGGCAGGACAACGTCCACGAGCTGGAGCTGGCGTTCGGCGAGGTGCGCCGCCAAGGGTCGGAGACGCCGACGCCCCCGTGGCTGGTCGATCGCATCTTCCGCAACCTGCTGGTCGACGTCAGCGGCAACACGCACCGGACCGAGATCTGCATCGACAAGCTCTACAGCCCCGACAGCGCGACCGGCCGCCTGGGTCTCGTCGAGCTGCGTGCGTTCGAGATGCCGCCGCACGCGCAGATGAGCCTCACCCAGCAGCTCCTGCTCCGCTCGATGGTGGCCTGGTTCTGGCGCGCCCCCTACCAGCGGAATCCGGTGCGTTGGGGGACGGGCCTCGTCGATCGTTTCACCCTCCCCCACTTCGTCGAGCAGGACTTCGAAGACGTGCTCGACGATCTGCGCAACGCGGGCTACCCATTTGCGACCGATTGGTTCCGGGCCCATCGCGACTTCCGCTTCCCGCTCGCCGGCACCATCGCCGCCGACGGCGTGACCCTGGATCTGCGCCAGGCGATCGAGCCCTGGCACGTGCTCGGCGAGGAGCCTGGTCCCGGCGGGACCGCCCGCTACGTCGACTCGTCGGTCGAACGGCTGGAGGTCAAGACGACCGGGCTGATCGAGGGCCGTCACGTGATCGCCTGCAACGGTCGGCGCGTCCCCCTCCACCCGACCGGCTCGCCCGGTGAGGCGGTGGCCGGCGTGCGTTATCGCGCCTGGCAGCCCCCCTCGGCGCTGCACCCGACCATCGGCGTGCACACGCCCCTGATCTTCGATCTGATCGACAGCTGGACCGGCCGCGCCATCGCGGGCTGCACGTACCACGTCGCCCACCCGGGCGGCCTCTCGCACGAGCGGCTGCCGACGAACGCGCTCGAGGCGGAGGGGCGGCGCATCGCCCGTTTCACCCCCTTCGGGCACACGCCGGGCGCGCAGGAGGCGCCGCCCGAGGAGCACAACCCCGACTTCCCGCTCACGCTCGATCTGCGCCGCCCACCCCCGCCCCGCTGAAGCCGCTCACGCCCCTCGGCGACGCCGCGCCGCTCCCCCTCCGGGTGGCCGGCAGCCGCGGCTCATTGGGTCCTGGTTCTTGCTTCGTGTAGAATCCAGCCTCAGGTTCTGGCAGGAAATAATCGATTTTTCAGTAAAAACCCTTGCCTGAGGAGCCCTGGTGGCCCGTATCTTCCCTTCACACTCTCTGCGAGTCTCGGTGGCCTCTCTCCTCGGAGCGGCGCTGGCTTTCGTGGCGCTCTCGGCGCCGGCCAGGGCACAAATTCTCTACGACACCACCGGCTACCCAGCAGGAGGATCGCCGGGTTCGACCGCAGCCGCCATCGCCACCTTCGACAGTTTGCCCGCGTCGACGACCGGGTACGGTTGCCACACGGTCGCGACCCTCGACGGCGTCAACAACCAGCTCAGCGGCGGAACGATGTCCAACATCGCGTTCCACGAATCGGCCATCTTCGTGGTGGCGCCGTCGCAGGCGGGTCTCTGGTCGTTCCGCTGGGGCCCCGACTTCGGATGGGGCGGAACCCTGCTGCTCGACGGCGTCGAGCTGCAGGCGCGCTGGACCGACATCTGGTGGGGCGGAGCCTTCGTCGATCCCACTCAGTACCTCGCCGGCAGCGCCAACCTGTCGGCGGGCACGCACATCGTCGAGGTCTTTGGCTTCGAAGACTGCTGCGACGGCGCAGGAAACGCGCAGTTTCTCTCCCCTTTGAGCTCGACCTGGCAGGACATCTCGGCGGCGAACCTCACGCTGGTCCCCGCCGTCTGCGGCAGCCCGAGCCTTCTGCTGACCGGCAGCGCCTCGCCCAGCCCCGTGGTCGACGGCAGTCAGCTGACGTTCACGTTCTTCTACGAGAGCACCGGACAGTCGTCGGCGGCCGGCGCGCTGCTCTCGGCCTCGATCCCCGACAACACGACCTTCGTCTCGGCGAGCGCGGGGGGCGTTTTCAGCAGCGGAGCGGTCAACTGGAACCTCGGCGCGCTGGGCGTGGGTGCTTCGGGAACTGTGTCGCTCACGGTTCAGGTCAACGCGCCGCTCCCGGACGGAACGCCGCTGTCCGACGTCGCCACCCTCACCGCGACGGGCGCCACCACGGCGACGGCCACCACGAACGTCACGGTCAGCAATTCGGTCCTCACGCTGGAATCGGTCAGCGCGCCCAATCCTGTGATGGCCGGCGCCTCCCTCACGATCAGCCTGGCCTACGCGAACTCTGGCACCGGCGTGGGCGGGATGGCCACCCTGGTCGATCAGCTTCCCGCCAACACGACCTTCGTCTCGGCCTCGAACGGCGGCACCTACGACGGCACCTCGAATCAGGTGAGCTGGAACCTCGGGGCGCTGGCGATGGGGACCTCGGGCGGCGTCTCCTACGTCGTTCAGGTCGCGACCCCGTTGGCCGACGGAACGATCCTCAGTGACCTGGCGACCTTCTCGGCCACCAACAACACCCCGGTCACCGCCACCTCTTCGGCGAAGGTGCTCTACGAGCCTGTGCTGGGCCTGACCGACACGCCAGCCCCCAACCCGGTCGCCGCCGGAGGGACGCTCGTCTACACGCTGGCCTTCGCGAACACCGGCTCCGCCGCGGCCTCGGGGGCGACGATCACCTACGCCCTTCCGGCGAACGTGACCTTCCAGAC
The DNA here is from genome assembly GCA_963847705.1 of uncultured Pseudomonadota bacterium. Taxonomy (GTDB): domain Bacteria; phylum Myxococcota_A; class Polyangia; order Fen-1088; family Fen-1088; genus JADGRB01. The sequence goes on from CAWKBC010000032.1 coordinate 226,631, forward strand.
CGCCAGCGACATCGGCACGTACAGCACCAGCGCCAACGCGGTGACCTGGAGCCTGGGGTCGATCGCCACCGGGGCCTCGGGCACCGTGACGGTCACCGTCGTGGTGGCGAGCCCGATCGCCAACGGCACGGTGCTCACCGACGCCGCCTCGTTGTCGACCGGCAACGCGCCCACCGTGCTGGCCAACGCGACCGTCGCCGTCACCAGCACGGCGGTGCTCTCGTTGACGGAGACGGGTGCGCCCAACCCGGTGGCCGCCGGCACCCAGCTGGTCTACACGCTCGCCTACGCCAACAACGGCACCGACACGGCGGCCGCGGCGGCGATCGTCGCCGCGGTCCCCAGCAACACCACCTTCGTCTCGGCGACGAGCGGTGGGACCTACGACAGCGGCGCCAACCAGGTGACGTTCAACCTCGGGGGCGTACCGGCTGGTATCAAGGGGACCGTGGCCTTCACCGTCCAGGTCGCCGCGCCGCTCGCCAACGCGACCTCGCTGACCGCCTCGTCCACGCTGTCCGCCACCGGCGTCGCCAGCGCACCCGCGATGGCCACCACCTCGGTGGCGAGCGCGCCGACGCTGTCGCTCACGAACACGGGAGCGCCCAACCCGGTGCTGGCGGGCAACCAGCTGACCTACACCCTGGCGTTCGCCAACCACGGCACCGACACTGCACATGGGGCCACCCTGACGAACCCCTTGCCGATCGGCTCGAGCTTCATCTCGGCCAGCAACGGGGGAAGCTACGACGCTGGCGCCAACACCGTGAGCTGGAGCCTGGGCGATCTCGCCTCCGGGGCCAGCGGCTCGGTGACCTTGGTCGTGCGGATCGGGAGCAACGCGGTGGTGGGCCTCCTGTCCGACACAGCCACGCTGGCCGCGACCAACAACGCCACGGCCGTGCCCGCGACATCGATGACGATGGTGAGCTCGCCAGTTCTGCCGGACGCCGGCCCCGACGGGGGAACCGCCGACGCGGCGACCGGCGGCTCCAGCGGAAGTGGAGCGGGCGCAGGTGGTGCGGCCGGCGGGACGAGCGCCACCGACGCAGGGGGAGCCGCGGGCGGGAGCGCGCTCGGCACCGGGGGCGGCGGCAGCAAGGGCGCCGCCGGTTCCGGCGGCCAATCGAACGCCTCGTCGGGCTGCGACTGCGCGGTCGGTCAGGCACCCAGGCCCACCAGCCTCTTCGGACTCGGTGTGGTGGTGGGCCTCCTGCTGGTCGGCCGCCGGAAGCGCCGCCGCTAGGCGGCGGCGGCCTAGGTCTGACCAAGCCGAAGCTGGGCGAGCTTCTCGACCAACTCGGCGGCCTCGAAGGGCTTGGCGATGACCTCGACGTCGCCGAGCCCGGCCGCCGCGAGCCGCGCGCGGATCTCCTCCGGATCGTCGCCCGTCATGAGCAGCATCGGGATCCCCCACAGGCGGGCGCTCCTGCGCATCCAGACCAGGAGATCGATCCCGGTCCAGCGCCCGCCGAGGTTGTGGTCAGTCAACACCAGCGACGGCTCGTGCCTCGCCAGCAGTTGCTGCGCCTCCTCGACCGAAGAGGTCGCCAAACAGGGCCGGTTGCTGCCGACCAGCAGGCGGCGCAGCGCGTAGCGCACCAGCTCGTCGTCCTCGACCAGCAGCACGTCCGATCGACGGCCATGCGGGCCGTGCGCGGCATCGGCCGCGGGCCGCGCCATCACGTCGGAGATCGGCAGCGTTCCCATCACAGTCCTCCTTCACGGTTTCGATACGGCGGCGCCGCGAAGCGTTGCCTCAGTTGCCATCGGGACGCGGGTGGTGATGCGCCCGCGCCTCGCGAATCGCCGTCTGGCATCCGGCCGACAGCTCGTCCTTGTGCGCGCGCAGACATTCGCGGAGGCGCCCCTCCCCCGGCTTGACGTCCTTGCACAGACGCTCGACGTCCTCGTGACAGGCTTCGCGCACCTTCGCGAAGTCGCCCGACCCGCCCCCGCCGGGCGGCGGTGGCGGAGGGGGCGGTGTGCTCTGTGCAAACGCGAGCGATGAAGTGGCGAGCGCCACACCGAAGAGCGTCGTGCGAATGAACTTCGTCGTCATGTTGACCTCCGCCCGGGTGGACCCGGCCCGCCCAGCGAAGTTAGGCCCCGGCGGGCGTCGGCGCCCGCGACCCGGAACGGTGAGCGTCAGCGCCCGCGCGCCAGCGCGAGCTCGATGATCGGTTTTCGCGAGCCCGTTTCGGTTCGACGAGCAACTGCATATACGATGCACTCACCCTCTGACCGGGCCCCGCTTCGAGGGGCCCGAACGCGCATGACCCGACCGATGAGCAAGGCGTTTACCTTTTTTCTGGTTCCTCTGGTGACGGTGGGGGTGGCGCTGACCTGCGCCTTCTTCGACCTGCACCTGGGCGTCGCCCAGGCCGCCGATCAGAAGGCGATCCTCGCCAAGATCAAGGCGCACTATCAGGCGGCCGCGGGTGCCTACGACGACGGAGAGCTCGACAAGACGCAGGGCGAGCTCCAGCAGGCGTTGAAGCTGGCGGACGACAACGGACTCGGAGCTCAGAAGCTGGTCGCCCAGGTCTACGTCCTCTACGGCGTCCTGGAGGTCGCCGGTCTCGGGGACCAGGGGCAGGGCATCAAGTGCTTCGCCAAGGCGCTGGACATCAGCCCCGCCATTCAGGTCCCACCCACGATGGCCTCCAAGGCAGTCCTGGCAGCCTTCGACCGGGCCGAGAATCAGGAGAGCGAGACGCCGGAAGCGCCCGCGGCGCAAGCAGCTGCGGACGAGGTCACACCGGCCGCGCTGACCAAGCCCGCCCCGGCGGGGAAGTCGGAGTCTGCGCCGCGAAGGGATCCCGCGCGAAGCGATCCCGCGCGAAGCGATTCGCGGCGAAGCGATCCCGCGCGAAGCGATTCGGGGCGAAGCGATTCAGAAAAAGAGAAGCTGGTCGAGGACCTGGCCGCCAGCCAGGCCGGCGAGAAGAGAGAACGCGAAGCGAGCAACAAGCTGGCGCACGACAAGTCGGAGAGCGACAAGCAGCTCGCCGAGGCGAAGCGCAGCCTGCTGGAGCTGACCAAGCAGAAGGCCGACACCGACCGGCTGCTCGCCGCCGCGCGCGACGAGGCCAAGAAGGAGCGCGAGGCCAGGGAGAAGCTCCAACAGCAGAAGGGGGAGAGCGACAAGCAGCTCGCCGAGGCGAAGCGCAGCTTGCTGGAGCTGACCAAGCAGAAGGCCGACACCGACCGACAGCTCGCCGCCGCGCGCGACGACGCCAAGAAGGAGCGCGAGGCCAAGGAGAAGCTGGCCGCCGCGCGTCGCGAGGCCGACACCCGCGACGCCGAACGCAAGAACAAGGAGCTCCAGGAGCGAACGGCGCGCGAGAAGCTGGCCGAGGGGCCCGAGCTGCCGGCGCACATCTCCGAGCAGATCGCCTGCACGGTCCCCGACGAGGTCGCGCCGGGCGCCGACCTCTTCGTCCATTGCGTGCCGCGCGCCGGGCTCGACGCCAAGGTGGTTGCGCTCTATTACCGCTCGGGCGGCGCCGTCGTGTACAACGCCAGCACGATGGATCGCTCCAAGAAGGGGTGGTACACGGCGCTGATTCCCGGCGGAAAGATCGCGGGGAAGGTGTTGCACTACTACGTCGAGGCGCGCGACGGCCGGCAGGACGTGGTGGGCGCGAACGGGCACGCCAACTCGCCCAACATTGCCACCATCCGCCCGGGCACGGCGCGGTAGTCTGCGTCGACCGTCAGCCCGCGACGGGCGTGCCGATCATCGTCGTCATCGGAATCTTGTCGGCGGCGACGCTCACCGCGCTCGGCATCGGCGCCGGGGCCGATCCCTCGGCCAGCTGGAGCCGCTCCTTGACCTCCGTCGTCTCCTTCAGATCCGCCTCCAGCGAGGCGATCTCCTGGCGGTGCGCCTCGAGCTGCTTCTCCAGCTCGGCGTTCTTCGCGTGAAAGTCGGCGATGCGATCCCGCGTGAACTTCTCCTTGCGGGTCGCGTCCTCGATGATCTCCGGCAGCCGCACGTTGAGCGACGCCAGCGTGGCGCGCACGACGCGCACGACCAGCTCGACGTTCTGATCGGCCGGCAGCGACCGCATCAGATGGATCGTCTCGGCGATCCCGTATTTGAGGGGCTGCCCCGGTTTTGCCGGCAGCGGGGCCGGTGCAGGACCACCAACCTCCGCCGCGACCTTCTGCTCCCAGTTCTCTTTTTTTGCGAACATGGCCATCTTCCGCCTCCCCTCGCCTTTTCGGCAGATTCTGGCAGAGCTTGACCCGGCCCGCAGGCGGGGCTCCGACCGGCGCGGTCCCGTATGGTAGTTTCCCAGTGATCACATGAAGATCCTGGTCATCGACGTGGGTGGGACCCACGTCAAAGCGCAAGCCACCGGACAGCGTTCGCGGCGCAAGCTCCCGTCCGGGCCCGGGATGACGCCCCATCTGATGGTGCGCGAGGTGGGAGATCTCATCACCGATTGGCAGTACGACGTGGTGTCGATCGGGGTTCCGACGCGCGTCCTCCGCGGACAGATCGCCGCCGAGCCGGCGAACCTCGGACGCGGGTGGGTCAAGTTCGATTTCGCCCGCGCCTTCGAACGACCGGTGAAGCTGATCAACGACGCGGCCATGCAGGCCCTCGGCGCGTACCAGGGGGGGCGGATGCTCTTCCTGGGGCTGGGGACGGGCCTCGGGTCGGCGATGATCGCCGACGGCGTGGTCGTCCCGATGGAGCTGGCCCACCTCCCCTACAAGAAGGATCGAACCTACGAGGACCTGGTCGGGCGGCGCGGCCTCGAACGCAGCGGCAGGAAGAGATGGCGGCGCGACGTGGCCGACGTCGTCAACCGGTTGGCGATCGCGCTCGAGGCCGAGGATCTGGTCCTCGGCGGCGGCAACGCCAAGCATCTGAAGAAGCTCCCCAAGGGGGCCCGCCGCTGCACCAACGCCGACGCGATCAAGGGTGGATACCGCCTCTGGACCGAGGGCGGCGGTCAGGGCCGCAAAGACTGAGCGTCCTCGGGACGGCCAACGGCAAAGGTCGTCGCAAGGATTCCCCACTTTCTGGCCGAGGTAGACGCCGAGCTCGTCGCAGATGAGCTGGTGGTTGTTGATCGGCTCGCCGCTCTTCTCGTCGACCGAACCATGGTGAAGATCTCGCCTTCGTCGATGTCGTCGTTGCGGCCGGTCGCCTGCTGGGGTTCGACGGCCGCGCGGACATCGCCCCCAACATATCCGTGTCTATACTTCTCCCCATGCATGATCGGGGGAACGGGCGGCAGGACGGGGGCCGTGACGGGCGCCGGGAGTTCTTGGTGGGCGTGGCCGGCGCCGGTGCCGTGCTGATCTCGACGGCGGCCGCGGGCGCCGAGTCCAGGCATGGCGGTGCCGGCGGCGACGTCCCCCCCACCGAGGATCTGATGCGCGAGCACGGCGTGCTGCGACGGCTCCTGCTCGTCTACGAGGAGGCGATCCGGAAGCTGCCCTCGGGCGACGCGGCGATGGTCGACGTGATTGCGGGCGCCGCGAACATCGTTCACCGGTTCGTCGAGGGGTATCACGAGAAGCTGGAAGAGGACTTCGTCTTCCCCAAGCTCGAGCAAGCCGGGAAGCTCGTCGACCTGACCCAGGTGCTGCGCATCCAGCACGCGGCCGGGCGCAAGGTGACCGACGCGATCCGCGAGGCGACCAGGCAGAAGTCGCTGGGGCCGGAGCGGCGCCAGTCGCTGACCGCCAACCTCCAGGCCTTCATCCGCATGTATGCCCCCCACGCCGCCTGGGAGGACACCGAGCTCTTCCCTGCCTTCCGCCAGCTCTACACCGCAGCGGAGCTCGACCGTCTCGGCGATCGCTTCGAGGCGCAGGAGCACAAGTTGCTGGGCGGCGGCGGCTTCGAGGGATCACTCGCGGAGGTGGGCGAGCTCGAGAAAGAGCTGGGGATCCACGACCTCAGCAAGTTCACGCCCGGCGTTTAGGCCCGCCTCCATGCCCAATCCCAATATCTGACGCGCTGACGCGATGACGCGCGGCGACCGGACGCCGCAGAAGCTCGGCCGTTCATTGCCGCTGCGCGCGAGCAGCACGCGATTGCCAAAACCGCGCTCAGTTCGGATAAAATGAGGCGTGCACGAACGGATGTCGCGCTCGCGTTCATTGTTCCACCAGGCGGCGCTGGCCATCGCCATCGGGGGGCTCTCCTCGACGGCCTGTTACGAGGCCAAGCCACTGCACCTCACGGTTCAAACGGCGGCCACGACGCTCGACTGCGCCAGCACCGCGGATCGCGTCTTCTTCGACGCGTCCTACGTCCGCATGAGCAACGTGCTCGGCCCGAGCGTGTTTTACACACCCCGCGTCGGCCCGCCCCGACAGACGACGTCGACGCGCACCGGGAGCCTCGGATGGGGCATCGGCGTCTGGCTCACGGAGCGCGCGCCCCAGGGGGACCACGGCTCCTGTGGCTTCGCGCTGGAGGGGCTCTCGCCCGATCCGGCCTGCGGCCCGACCTGTCCCTATTCTTCGCAGCGCGGCGCCGACGTCGATCAGGCGCTGCGGGACATGACGCGGCGGCTGGCCGCGGCGTTCGAGTAACCGCCAGCAACCTCCAGGACCTCGAGGCACCGCCCCGCGCGTCAGGGCCGGTCGATGACGATCGGTGGCGGGGGCGGCGGCGGGGGGGGCGGCGGCGGCGGCGGAACGGCCGCGGCCGGCGGCGTCGGCGCCGAGCCGGGCGGCGGGATCGGCGGCAGCATCTGCGTCCCGGTCTGGACCGTCACGCAGGACGACAGATCGAAGAACATGAACTCCAGCGCCAGCTCCGGCGGCGTCATCGTGGTGGTCGCCTGACAGCCCATCGGGAAGGCGATCTCCGGGTGCGAGGTGTCCCCCGCCGCGACGTGCACGTCGGTGAAGGTGACGCTGCCGCACTGGTTGGCGGCCGGCGCCTCGACCGGCGTGTTGAACGACATGTACTGCGTGGTCGCCTTGGTCGGACTGGCGGTGTGGAGCCACTGCTGCGCGGGCGGATTCACGCTGTCGATGGAGTTCTCCACCGCCGCCGCCGAGATCTGGCCGCGCGTGGTCGAGGCCTTCGTGGTCACCAGCCAGTCGGCCATCGCCATCCCCTTGGGGAAGGTGGTGTCGACGTACTCGGTGACCGGCGGGTCGCCCTTGGAGGGATCGGCCAGATCGGGCAGGACGCTCTGGGCCCAGGCGCCGGTGGCCGGCCAGGGGGGCAGGCCCTTGTTGATCCAGTACGAGTGGAGGTGCTCGGCGAAGACCTTACCGCCGCTGTCGGCGTAGCGCTTCATGTTGAGCAGGTACGGATCCTTGGAGTCCGCGAGCTGCGAGCTCTCGCAGGTCAGCACGATGATGTCGTACTTCGACATCTGCGCGAAGCTGGGGAAGAGCTTGCTGTACGAGTTCGCCAGCGTCGCGCCCGAGGCCAGCGTGGTCGACCCTTCGTTGGCCGACATCCCGTCGCCGCCGGCGTACATGTGCACGCGGCCGGTGCCGGTGTCGGCGGTGAACTCCGCGTCGTCGATGCCGACCCGGCGCAAGAAGCAATCCAGCGCGTCGGCATGACCGGTGGAGATGGCGATCTGGGGCAGGTCGCCTTCGCTCTGCTTTCGCGGCAGCCGGAAGGTGGTGGGGTCGCTGAACGGGTTGTCCTGGCAGGCGGTCACCTTGGCGAGCGTGACCTGCCGCCGCCACTTGCCGATCTGGATGACCAGCGGAACGTTGGTGCCGTGCGGGGCGTTGTGAATGACGAAGTGCCCGGTGGCGTCGCTGAGCCCCGCCGCCACCGGCGTGCCGGAGATCGGCGAGTTGCAGGTGTTGCAGGAGACACCCTGCGGGATCGGATCGACCGCCGTGTTGGGGACGTAGAGGAGCACGTTGTAGAGCGGATTGAGCCCGGCGGGGTCATAGACGGTGCCGCTGATCGAGGTCTCGGCGGTGCCGCTGCAATGATCGAGGTTGCACTGCAGGTTGGTGCAGGTGGTCGCGGTCGAAGGGCAGACGTGGGCCAGCGTGCCGGTGGTGGCGCAGGCCATCCCGTTGGCGCAGGCGCCGCAGTCCTCGGTCCCGCCGCAGCCGTTCCCGATCACGCCGCAGTACTGCCCGCCCGAGGGGGTGCAGCTGACCGGCGCGCAGCTGGCGTTGACGGCGCCGCAGACGCCGGTGATGCCGCCGCCACCGCAGGTGTTGGCCCCCGTGCAGGCGCCGCAGTCGAGCGAGCCGCCGCAACCGTCCCCGATGGCGCCGCAATATTGCGCGCCGCCGCCCGCGTTGCAGGTGGCCGGCACGCAGCCGGAGACGACACAGACGCCGCCGTTGCAGGTCTGCCCGCCCGGGCAGGCGCCACAGTCGACCGAGCTGCCGCAGCCGTCGCCGATCGTGCCGCAGTACTTCGCGCTGCCCGAGCTGCAGGTCAGCTTCACGCAGCTCGCGCCGCCCAGGCAGATCCCCTGGCTGCCGCAGGTCTCGTCGCCAGGGCAGGCGCCGCAGTTGATCGACCCGCCCGGGCAGCCGTTGCCGATCGTGCCGCAGTACTCGCCGCCGGCCGGCGTGCAGGTGACGGTCGAGGTGCAGGCGGCGTCGCCGCTCGAGCCGCCGCTGCCGGTCATGACCGCTGACCCGCCGGTGCCCGTCACGCCGGAGCCGCCGCCGCCGGTCGGGTGGTTTCCCCCATCGACACCGCCTCCCACATTGGCCCCCTGCCCTCCGCTGCCGCCGGTCGAAACGCCCGACTTGACCCCGGCGCACCCGAGCGAGAACAGCAACGCGACGCCCGCAACGAAATGAGGTCGGTTCATGGTCAATTGCTCCCAGCAGTCCAATCAATGGCCGCGCTGAACAACTTGAAGCCGTCGATGGTGAGGTTCTGAACGGCATTGGTCTTCCAGCCGAGCCCCACCCGACGCGCCGGGGCCGTCCCGGTCGCCATCGCGGAGCCTTTTTCGTAGGCGAAGTCGATGAGCTCGGTCGGCGCGCCCATGACCGAGGCGACGTTGATGGGCGCGCCCCCCGGCGTCCCCCAGTAGAGCGACGTGCTCTGCGTCGAGAGGATCAGCGCGAAGCTGACCCCGGCCGTCAGGTCGGAGGCCAGCGGCGTCGACACGTTCCCCACGCTGACGTTGGTCGTGCTGGCCACGGTCCCCTTGGCCGACGACGAGGCCGTCCACCCGAGCGTCTGAAACGCCGAGTTCCCGAACACGATCATCGGCACGGCGACGCTGCCAAAGATCGGCACGAAGTCCCCGGCGCCCGAGGAATCGGAGACCACGACGACGTTCTGGCCCGCCGCCAGCGACGCCGGCCCGGTGGAGGCACCGACGGTGACGACCATGCCGCGCTCCTGCAGCACCTCCTCGACGATGGTCTCGCCGTCGCTCATGCTGCTCGGCGAGTCGACGACCAGCAGCGCCTTGCGTCCGGTGAGGTCGATGGGGCCGGTGGTGGTGCCGCCGGTGCCGGTGCCGGAGGTGCCGGCGCCGCCGGAGCCGGAGGTGGTCGTCCCGCCCGTTCCAGGAGTGCCGCCGGTCGCGTGTGCGCCACCGGCGCCGGGGGTTCCGCCGGTGGCCGTGCCACCGGTGCCGGTCGTCCCGCCGTGACCGGTCGAGCCGCCTGTCGCAGTCGCCCCACCAGTGCCGGTTGCGCCGCCGGGGGCGGGCGTACCACCCGTGCCCGTCGCAGGAGAACCGCCCGTCCCCGTCGCGCCCCCGGCAGCAGTCACGCCGCCTGTGCTCGTCACGCCGCCGGAGCCAGTCAGACGACCGCCCGTGCCACCAGATATGCCCGATTCCCCGCCGGTTCCCGGCCCGCCACCGACGTTGGGCGCACAGCCCAGGATCCACGAGGCGAGAACGAACACGCAGCCGCCGATCGGACGGCAAGGGGCCCTCATACCCCGTGAGTGTCCGGAGGCTCACCGAACGGCGCAGCAACTAGGACCAGTCGACTCGGTCATGCATGGCCGTTCATATCGTGGTCGGCGGCCAAATGTTTCTCGCCTGCTGTCGATGAGCTGACTCCTTCACCAATGGAGAGCCGATGCGTCGTGCCGTTCTGTTCGGGTTCCTGGAGATCGCCATGGCGGTCAGTGGATGCGGAGGTTCATCCGGGGCCGCTGGGACTAGCGGGTCGGGCATGGGAGAGTCGGGCGCCTCCAATCCGACCGGCACCGCAGGAGTGAGCGGAAACAGGGGCGGGAGCGGCGGAGCGGGATCGAGCAGATCCGGGAGTACCGGCGGCAGCGCCGGCGCGAGCGCGAATCGAAGACGCGAATACCACGATGTCAGGGCACACAGATCGCTTGGCGACCTAACTGCCTTCGGATCGGTCTCTCAGCCCAACCGGAGCAGATCGAGGGCCTGTCAGGACTATCGAGACCGTTCAGGATGATTTCTTCTGCGCTCTCGCTTCCCAATACTCCAAGGATGGAAGAACGCGATCATCCGGCGGATCCTTTCCGATCGCTCTCCAGTCCTCCCTCTCCTGTTCTCTGAGGAATCTGACGAACACGACAATCGCCGTGATCTGTTCCTGGTCGAATCCGCCGACTCGGCTCTGAAACCACTCCCAGCGTTCGCAGCTCGCTTCTTTGGCGCGTGAGATTGAAGATCACGGAATCCCACGCCACATCAATTAGCCTTCAAACTCGCGGTCGTGCTGGAGGCGGACGCGGCTCCGGGCGGTGCGTCAATTTCTTCCCAGGACGCACCAATCGGGCCCGCCCCGCCCCTAAAGCGAAGAGGGCCTTTCTCGAGAACCGGCGGACGGGTCTGCCGACACCTCTCAGTCAGCCCCAGTCCCCCTGCCCCACGGCACCGAAGAGGTAAAATGACGATGAGCCGCCGAACGACGATCGGAAGCGCGCTGCTGGTTCTGCTGTTTCCGCTGGCGGCTTCGGCGGCGACCACCTGGTATGTCGCGCCGACCGGCAGCGACACGGCGGCCGGCACGATGGCGGCGCCGTTCGCCACCTGGGCGCGGGCCCAGACGGCGGCGGCCGCCGGCGACACGGTCTACTTTCGCGGCGGGACCTACAAGTACACCAGCGCGACCAACACCTGCGGCGGGAGCACCACTGCCACGGTGGACGCCGTCGTGCTCAGCAAGAGCGGCACCTCGGGCAACATGATCAACTACTGGGCCTACCCCGGCGAGACCCCGGTGTTCGACTTCTCCGGCATCACCGACATGAGCAACTACAACTGCCGGCACTCCAGCGTGCGCGTCGAGGGGAGCTACCTCTACCTGAAGGGGCTGGAGATCACGGGGACGCTCCAGCTCAACATGGACAACCACGAGTCGTGGGGCGTGTACATCACGGGCGGCAGCAACAACAAGTTCGAGCTCATCAACTCCCACCACAACATGGGCCCCGGCTTCTTCCTGCTGACGGGGGGTAACAACACCTTCCTGAACTGCGACTCGCACGAGAATGAAGACACGCTGACCTCCAACGGCGACGGGCAGAGCGCCGACGGCTTCGGCTGCCACCCCAACAAGGCCGGCAACACCGGCAACATCTTCCACGGCTGCCGCGCCTGGTGGAACAGCGACGACGGTTGGGACTTCATCAATTCAGAGGAAGCCTGCACGGTCGAGTATTCCTGGGCCTGGTATCAAGGGTACAAGCCCGACGCCATCGGGCCAGTCGCCCTTAGCGCTGGCAACGGCAACGGGTTCAAGGGTGGCGGCTACGGCGACCCGGCGACGAACGTCCCGGCAACGCCCCCCCAGCACGTGATCCGGTTCGACGTCTCGTTCTACAACAAGGCGAACGGCGTCTACGCCAACCACGGTCCCGTCAACGCCATCTTCTACAACAACACGTCGTACAACAACGGCGTCGACTTCGATATGCTGGGCCTGATCGGGACGGTCGATTCTTCGGTCGGCCTCTTGCGGAACAACCTGGCCTTCGGCAAGACGCTGACCAGCGACTTCGGCAACAGCGGTCCGATCGACGACAAGTTCAACTCCTGGGACTCGAGCACCGGAGTGACCGTCTCGGCCGCCGACTTCGTGAACACCACTCTCTCGCCGCCCACCTCCTGCCCGGCGGCCTACTCCGCGGGCGGGAAGGTCTGCGTGCTGCCGACCGATACCACCAGCTTCGCCGGGATGGCCAGCGCGCGGCAGGCCGACGGCAGCCTGCCGGTGTTGACGTTCCTGCACCTGGCAGCGGGGAGCGATCTCATCGACAAGGGGACTGACGTCGGGTTGCCGTACGTCGGCAAAGCACCCGATCTGGGGGCGTTTGAATATGGCGCCGCCACGGGCGGAAGCCCCGGGACCGGCGGCAGCACCGGCACGGGAGGCGGCACCACCGGGACAGGTGGGACGCCGGCCACGGGCGGCACCACCGGCAGCGGGGGCACCGGGACCAGCGGAGCGGCCGGCAAGGGCGGCGCGGGCGGCGCGAAGGGCGGGACCAGCGGGACCGGCACCGCCGGTGCCAATGGGGCTGGCGGAACGACCGAGACCGGCACCGGCGGCACCACCACCACGGGAACCGGCGGGAGCGGCACGACCGGCACCGGCGGAGCCTCGGGCGGGAGCAGCGGCACCGGCGGCAGCATCGCGACCGGGTCGGGCGGAGGCAACGGAACCGGCGGGACCTCGGCCGGCACGGGCGGGACCGGCACTGCAACCGGCACGGGCGGCTCGTCCAACACGGGCACCGGCGGGACTGGCGAGACCGACACCGCCAGCGGATGCTCTTGCGACACCGGCCCGGCCGGCGGCGGCAACTTCGCTGGATTGATGATGCTGTCGCTGCTCGGGCTGACTGCTTTGCGGTCGCGCAAGCGCGCCCGCTGAGGCATCCTCGAATGGGTTGAGACGACGCCGGGCGCGGAGGCGCGCTGGGCGTTCGTCGACGATCCGGATGAGAACAGCGCACAAGATTGTCGCGGCGGCTGGCTGCGTGGCGCTCGCTGCCGCTGGGCTCGGTCTCATCAGACACCAACGGAGCGCGACCACGGCGGTCGCGGTTCGACCGGCGACGCCGGCGCTTCCCGCCATCGCGCTGGACAGGGCCGACGCCGAGAGGCTCACCAAGATCGAGCTGACCCGACCCGCCGACCACGACGATGACCCCGCCGCCGACCACACCGGCGACGGTGCCGGCGCACGCAGCCTCAGGCTCACGATGGAGAGACGCGGGTCCGGCTGGGAGATGACCACGCCGATCGTGGGCGAGGCCAGCTCCGCGAAGGTCGCCGAGGCGATCCAGAACCTGGAGACGCTCCACCTCTGGAAGCAGCTCGACCCCGGCACCAGCTACTACGATCAGTACGACCTCACCGACGAAAAGGCGCTGCACATCGTGGCCTGGCGAGGGGCGGAAAAGGTCGTCGATCTGTTCTGCGGCAAGGGAAGCACCGACGGGCAGCTGGTCCGTCTTCCCGATCGGGATGGGATGTTCGCCCTCGTCAACTGGGGGCCGCAGGGCTACGCCGGTTTTCTGTTCACGCGCACGCTGCACGACTGGCGCGAGACGTCGATCTTCAACTTCGCCCCCGAGCACGTCGTCGGAATCGAGATCAGCAACCCGGCGGGCGACCTCACCTTCGCGAAGGTTGACGGGCGGTGGCTGGCCACGCGCCAGAGACCGAAGCCGGCTGGCCACCTCGGTCGAGCGAAGCCATGGTTCGGCTTCGACGCGACGAAGATAGAAAATCTCCTGCGCGACTACCGGGCGCTCGCCGCCGAGGACTTCGGCGACGGGGTGAGCCGCGCCGAGGCCGGCATCGACGACGCCAAGCGAGCCGGCGGCGTCATCCGCATCACCCTCGAGGGCGGCGCCGCGCTGACCCTGCGGGTCGGAAAGCTGGCAAACAGCGGGACGCGCTGGGCAATGAAGGACAGCCGCTGGGCGAGCAAGGATGGCGGCGACGGAACGCTCTACGCGCTCGCGCCGTGGCCGGCCGCCTGGGCCACCGCCGACGCCCACAAGTTCGAATGAACATTTCTCAGGCGAGCGCGCCGGTGACGACGGCACCGGTCGCGACGTCGCTGGAGATGGTCGCGGACGACACCCCCACGGCGGCCAGCATCGTCTGCCCGAACGCCGCCAGGCTGTTCACCGCCGAGATGTCGCCGCTGGCCGACGCCGCGCCGGACTTGGAGTCGATCGCCAGCGCGCCGTAGTCGCCCGCCACCGGCGCCACGCCGCCGATGATCCCGCCCTTGAACGGCTTGCCGATGGTGATCGACACCTGGTGGTTGGGATTGTGTTGCCGGCCGTCGGTGTTGCCGGGGCCAATGGTGCGACCGAAGACGTTGAGCGACATGAGCGTCACCTGGTCGGACAGGCCGGCCCCCGCCAGCTGCTGCATGAGCGACGCGATGGTCGCCACGCCCGAGACCGTCTGGGCCGTCTCGGCGGCCAGCCCCACGTCGCGGTGGTTGTCGCCGCCGAAGGGGATATGGATGGAGATGACGGGGGCGACCTTCATCTGGATGAGGGTGATCGCCGCCAGGATCTGCGAGTTGGCCGTGTTGTCGGTGATGGAGCCGAGCGCATCGAGCAGGCTCTGGTTGATGTTGCGGACCTGCTGTTGCGAGGTAACCAGCGAATCGACGTAGGCCTGCTGCGCGGGGCTGGCGCCGTTCTTGTAGAGGTCGTAGAGCTGGTTCATCGTCTGGTCGCGCAACGCCTGCAGGTTGGTGAGCGCGCCCGGAGCGCTGGTCAAGGTCGCCTTCAGCGCCAGCGCGGGAATGATGGGGAGCGGCGCTCCGTCGAAGGAGATCCCCTCGGACGGCGTCGTCGCGCCCATGCAGATCGGCTGCGACTGGATGGTGCCCAGGCAGGGGGCGAGCTGCCGCGCCAGCAGCGAGGGGAGCATCTCGCCCGCGGCCGTCACGCCCATCAGCTTGAGGACGTTCGGCTCCTGCGGGTGCACCGGCGTGTTGGTCATGAGGTGCCAGAAGCAGGTCCGGTCGAGCACGTTCTGGGGGAGCGTCGCCCAGGGAGCGGCGGCGGTGGTGCTCTGACCGTTGAGCGTCAAGGCGGTCGCCGCCATCGACGGATCGGCGCTGTGGACGATGTTGGGATCGTCGTAGGTCCCTGGGACGCTGGCGTTGATCGGATCGCCGTTGCCCGAGGTGTTGAAGATGATGTACTGGGCCTTGGCGTTCGCTCCGCACATCGAGGCGTCCCCGCTGGCGAACGCGCGCCGCGGGTTGAGCAGGAACGAAGGCGGCAGGCCGGTCGCCAGCGCCCGCAGCCCGACCAACCCCGCTCCGAAGAGCGTCGTCTTGACTCCTTGGCGGCGGGTGATCATGGGTCTTCTGTCTCCTACATTCCGATCGAGACGGCGGACGGCGCCAGGCAGGCCGCGACGAAGGTCGACTGCAGCGCGGCGGTCGCGGTGGCGCCCTGCTGCATCGCCGCCGTGAAGTGGGCGTGCAGGAGGCTGCTGGCCGCAGCGGAGCGCGGATCGGCCGGAACCAGCGCCATCACCGTCGAGACGAAATCGGCGATGGCGCCGTCGGGATCGCCGCTCGACCAGTACGTCCCGGCGTCGGTCTGCTTGGCGGCCGCCACGTCGATGACCTGAGCGGCCACCGCCGCGCAGATGTTCTCGGTCGCCGCGCGATAGAACAGCGACGGCTGATTGGGCAGGACGGGAATCGTCGACCCGCGGCCGTAGCCGTCCGACGGCAGGCCGCTGACGATCTGCGGGACCGTGGCTGTCATCTGCTTCTTGGTGGTCGCCTGGAGGCCGCAGACGTCGTTCAGCCCCAGCCGGTTGTCGAGCGCCGCGCAGAGGTGGTCGCGGCGCGACACGGCGACGGTCTCTCCGTGCGCGGTCGTCGTCTCGGTGGGCGTCGCGTTGGTGGTGAGCGGCGAGGCGAACAGCTCGGCGACCAGCGTGTTCCACGAATAGTTGGAGCTCTTGAACAGCGACACCAGGCGCTGGAACTCGGGATCGGCGGCGTCGCAAGGGCCGGAGTTCGCGTAGTAGCAGAGCTTCTCCACCCAGGCGGCGGCGAAGAAGGGGTGCGCGGCCAGCGTGCTGCCGAGGTCGGCCATGCTGGCGACCGGCTGGACCACCCCCTGGAAGATGAACTCGCCCGGCTGGCCCGACCAGGTGGTGTCGAGCTGGTCATGGTAGTTCCAGGAGTAGCTGGCGGCGAAGATCGAGCGGGTCGGATCGAGCGTGACGTGGCAGTGGGCGCAGGCCCCGTTGGACGCATGGACCGTGTCGAGCCCGGGCGGCGGGTTGGTCGGCGGCGCCGTCGGATCGGTCCCGTCGACCGAGGCCCCCAGCGCCACGATCAACGTCTGGTTCATCGTCACCCGCATCTGGTTGCTGGTGTTGGTCTGCCAGTTGGCGAAGAAGGCCGGCGTGCTGAAGAACCCGACGCGCGGGATCGAGAGGACCAACGTGGTCGCGCTCCGCAGCGCCGGCAGATCGTAGAAGGTGCTGACCGCCTCGCCGCTCTTGGGCGGGCGGATGGTCACCAGCGTCCAGTCGGTGAAGTCGCTGGCCGCGAGCTGCGCCGCCGTCGCGCTGCCGTTGGCGTTGGGACAGTTGGTGCCGTCGGCGAGGTTGCGACCGTCGAGGGTACCGTAGAGCAGCCAGTGCAAGGTGAAGGCGCTCGGTGGATAAACGATCGGATCCATCGCGCAGCCGGCGATCGCCGAATCCTCCGTGGCGGCGTCCGGATTGTACCAGTGCATGTAGTTGGCGCTGGTCGGGTCGAGCGTCTCGGCGATGGGGATCGGGCCCCCGGCGGTCTCGACGGTGATCTGCAGCTTGGGGTTGGCCTTCTTGAAGCGGTCGGTGACCGTGCTGTTGTCGTCCACCTCCCAGACGTCGAGGAAGGAATACAGCTCCTTGAGCGCGGTGGTCATCATCAGCTGATTGGTCGTCGTCGCCGCGGTGAGCGGCTGGCCGGCGGCGATCAGCGCCAGCATCGTGCGGGCGAAGCTCTCCTGGAGGTTTTGCAGGAGCAGCGGCGTCGTCGCGGCGTTTTCGTCGAGCTGCTTCGGATAGACCTGATCGGCATAATCGGCCGACGTCACCTGGGTCTGCTGAAACGCCAGCTCGAAGAAGCGCTGCATCTTCGAGGCGTACTGCGGCAGCTGCATCCAGCCCTGGACCAAGGATTTGAGCTGCGTCGGATCCGCGGTGACGGCGGCGACCTCGTCGCTGGTGGGCGGCAGCCCCACCAGCAGGTTCTTGACCTTGGCGAGGTAGACCGTGGGAGGGTCAGGCTGAAAAGCGAGTGCCGCGACGTCCGGCGGTGCGCCGTCCAGGCGGCTCGCGTCCAGCGTCGTCTGCGGCGCTCCGCCGTCGGACCTGGGCCTGGCGCTTCCCCCGCTCGTGCAGGACGCCGCCGTCGCCAGCAACGTCAGCCAAGCTATTGCAAGACGCCGCATGAGACTCAAAGGCTCCAGACACCGCAACCGTCGAAAACCAGATCATTGTGCTCGCGGAATCAATAAATTGCAGGTGACAGCAATCACCAGGAGCAACGATTGCCAAACACTGCGAGGGCGATCTTGCGTGCGGCGACGATCACGGGCGGCGGCTCACGATTTCAGGCGGTCGCTCTCACATCTCCATCCGACGGAAGCTGCCGTCGAGCATCCACATCCCGAACAGATGCAGCCCGAGGTCCAGCGTCACCGCGGTCGAAGAGGGATAGTAGGGGGGAGGGCCCAGCAGCTCCGCCGGGATGTGAATGAAGGTGCCCTCGCCGTAGACGCCGACCTGCAGCCCCTTGCGGTGACCGCCCGCGATGACGCGCTCGTACCCGAACGTCTCGAACAGCCAGGGGCTGCTGACGATGCCGCCGCGCGATGCCGGCTCCTCGCGCTGGTTGAGCTCGCTGCGCCCCCAAAAGACGTCGCGCAGGGAGGCGTCGCGCACGGCGAGCTCGGCGAGCGCACCGTTGGCGTTGGCGCCCACGTCGGGGACGTCGATCGCCCAATCGACGAGCCCGTCGAGCCGCCAGCCGCCCAGGAATCCCCAGGCGGTCACGCTGGCGCTCCATTGCGTGGCGTCGGGCTCACCGTTGCCCTGGTCGCGCAATCGCTCGCCTGAAAACTGGGCCTCGACCGTCCCCGCGAACAGGTGGCGGATCCGGGCGGCGTACGACGAGGGGGTCCCGGGATGCGGGGCCCATCGTGTGTCGGCCGGCGTCAGCTCCTTGGCGCTGAAGAGCGACGCCTCGAGCGTCGTCGCGCCGTAGCGGAAGGCGGCGCCGAACACCGGGAACGTCTCGTGCGGGTTTTCCCCCTTGTGATGCTTGCGGGGCACCGTCGGCCCGGGGTTGCTCGCGCGGTGCATGAAGATGGGCGGGCCGATCGTGGCGCTCCCCTGCCCTCCGAAGATCGACAGATCGTAGGCCCCCTCGCTCATCATGCTGGCGGCGCCGCCCGCGGTGCCGGCCAGGGGATGAAAGGCGATCACCGCCTGGTGCAGGAACTGGTGCGAATGCTGCGCGTCCCACAGCCCCTCGCCCGACTGCCCGAGCTCCGGGTAGCCGGCCGGGCCGACGGTGGCGGGCTCGAAGTCGAGCATGAGCAACCCCTCGACCCAGCCGTGGGCCTCGCGGCCGTAGGCCATCACCCAGTCGTCGGTGATGAGCGGCTGCGTGCTCCCGGCGTCGAACGTGCGCGGGGTGCCGGGGTTGTCGATCGTGTAGCCCGAGAGGCCAGGGTTGTTGAGGTGCGCGAACCCGTTCACCATCAGGTGAAAGCCGCCGGCCATCCCCGGCGTCCCGGGGATGAGCGTCTGGCGCGGCGTCGCGTAGGGCATCGACGCGAGATCGTCGTCGGCGGCCTCGGCGCTGGCCGGCCGCGGCGCCAGTGACAGCGCGAGACAGACGACGATGATCGAGAGCGCCGAACGAATGACCCCCGCGTTTTAACACGCGCCCGGGGTCGGCCGGAGCAGGGCCGACCGAGCTCCTCTCGACAGGCGACTAGGCCGCGATGTCCGGGAGCGGCGTTTTGCTCGCGCCGGTCAGGCCGGGATCGCCGAAGCCGGTGAAGTTGGTGATCCCGAAGGCGTCGCAGACGTTCAGCAGGATGCGCTCGTGCCGCTCGGTCGACTTCACGTAGCGCCCGCCGCTGGCGAGCTTGAGGTAGCCGGCGTTGCCGCTGGCCAGGACGAAGCGCATCGATTGCTGGTTGTGGTTCTGGGCGTCGCCCATGTCGCGCGCCCAGATCATGAGGGTGTTGTCGAACAGCGTCGTCTGACCGGTTGC
Source organism: uncultured Pseudomonadota bacterium (assembly GCA_963847705.1). GTDB lineage: Bacteria > Myxococcota_A > Polyangia > Fen-1088 > Fen-1088 > JADGRB01. Next base: position 245,846 of record CAWKBC010000032.1, read on the forward strand.
ATCGAGCGGGTCCTGGATCGCCTTCAGGGCATTGATCAGGTTGACGAACTGGGTCGCCAGGTAGGCCTCGAACTTCACCAGGTTCGCGTAGTTCGAGGCGGCGCCGCTGTGGATGTAGCCGCCGTGCTGATCGTCGTAGGGGAGGCTGTAACTGGACGGCGCGTTGACCATCAGCTTCTGATCGTTGCCGTACTCGAGACAGGCCACCCGCGTGTAGTCGCAGGCGAAGGCGCTGACGATGATCTGCTGGTGGAGCAGGTTGGCCGCCAGCGCGTCGAGGTCGCCCATCACCTGAATCGTACTGTCGGCGCCCGGGGTCGACGGCTTGGTGCACCCGCCGCCCGACGAGGACGTGCTGGCGTTCAGCTTGTTCTCGAGCTGGGAGATCGAGTCGAGGTGTTGGTCGAGCTTGGCCTTCTCGTTGCTGCCGAGGGTCCCTTCGAGCGATTTGATCTCGGCGGAGACCGTATCGAGGATGCTCATCCGGCGGGTGAGCAGCGACGAGGCCGACATCCCGGTGGGGAGCGCGGTCCCGAACACGGTGTTGAAGGCCGACAGCGGCGAGCTGATCGTGGGGAGGTTCCCGCCGTTGGAGCCGCCGTAGAACTGGGAGAGGCCCCCGCTCTCGTTGGCGTTCGCCCCGAGCAGCAGCGAGCCGATCGGTCGGTTGATCCCGGCGGCGACCAGGTTCTTGGCCACGAACTGATCGACGGAGATCTTGATGACCGGGACGTTGTTGACGGCGTAGTAGCCGAACCCCTGACCGGTGAGGCTGTCGGAGCTGCCGTGGTTGTCGTTGGGGTTGCCGCTCGGCATCCCCTCGACCAGGACCACGTTGCTCGCCACCGCCGACAGCGGCTGGGTCATGGCGCTCCAGGCGGTGATCGTCTCGCCCGACACGGTCGGCGTCCAGAGCGGCGGATAGGTCCCCATCGTGCAGAAGACGAGGAGACGCTTGGACTGTTTGCTGCCGGCCTGCGCCTTCCGCGCGAGCCCCATGTTGATGAACGGCGCCAACAGGAGACTGGCGCCGACGCTGCCCACGAACTGTCTGCGGCTAGGCATGTCTCGTCGTTCTCCTTATTGGTCCTGCACGCGGGTCGTGAAGTTGGGTGCGTGGAGGATCGCCATCAACACGCTCTTGAGCCCGAACCCGTTGGTCTGCGACTCGTTGTAGATCGCGTCGTAGGTGCAGCCATCCTGCGCCCAGGAGCTCGACCCGTAGGTGTAGTAGGTCCAGTACCTCTCCATGCAGTGGGTGACCGTGTTGCTCTGGGCCAGATAGGCCGGGAGGCTCCCCGCGCCGGAGAGGCCGGTCACCGGGTCATCCTGCCCGTCGTCGGGAGAGGAGTAGATGATCGCGGTGTCGACGGTCGGCAGGCCATTGTCGGTGGTGCGGTAGCGCCCCCATCCGTCGTAGTTCTCGAAGGCGAAGCCGATCCAGTCCATCGCCTTGTGGCAGCCGGCGCAGGCCCCTTGCTCGTGCTCGTTGATGAAATGATCGCGGGTCGTCTCGACGGTCGTCGACGGCATGAAGGTGGTGTTCAGCCCGGCCGGCGGCGGGTTGATGTTCTGACAGAGCATCCGCGAGCGCACCAGGTGGCCGCGCTGGGTGGGCGAGTCGGTGTTGGGGCGGGCGTAGCCGTTCAGGATCGTCCCGGTCGCCAGCAGCCCCGGATCGCGGGTGATCGGCGCGGTGTACTTGACGCTGGTGAACGAGGTCCCGAGGCCGTTGGTCACGCTGGTCGGAAAACCGTAGAAGGTCGCCAGGTCCTTGTTCAAGAACGAGTGATCGGCGGTCAGCACCGAGCCGAAGGTCCCGCTGCCGTTGAACGCCTCCATGATGAGATCCTGCGACTCCGTCTGCATCTCGTTCTGCGTGGTCGCCGATATGGTGTAGACGGTGGTGTCCTTGGCCGTCGTGAAGAGCCGCGGCAGCCCCAGCCAGCCGTTCATGAAGCCCATCACCGCCGTGGAGTTGCTGGCCGAGCTCGAGCCGACGAGCCGCATCGCCTGCGCGTCGATCATCGCCGACATTTGCGTGCTCCCCGAGTTGACCGAATCGGCGGCCGTCAGGAGCGTGCTGTCGGGCGTGGTTCCGGTCAGCGTGTAGGCGAGCTCGGTGGCGACCTCGTACGGCGTCAGCGCGAAGCTGCTCCCGCTCTGCTTGCCGAGCTCGAGGCGATAAAGGAAGTACGGCGATTGCAGCATCGCGGAGATGACCGCCTGCGCGCCGTCCGAGTTCGAGCTGCCCGCCATGAACAGCTTGCTGTAGGTCGTGAGGCGCGCGTCGCCCGTCGCCAGCGTGGTGCGGAACGCGACCCGACCGAAGGCCTGGATGAACGAGGTGGCGCATGAGGACGCCGGTGCCCCCGTCGCCGTCGCAGCGCAGCTGGCAAACTGCGCCAGCTTGCCAGCGGACGCCGCCCAGGCCGCGACCGCCTCCGCGTTGTCCTCGAGCTGCGAGGCGTTCAGGCCCTGAACGAGAAGCCCATTGGCATCGATCGAGAAGCCGAGCACCGCCGTATCGCTGAATACGGTGGCCACCGGCGCGGCGTTGGCGGTGTCACCAAAGATGCTGTAAATGCTGGCCGCGAACTCCGGGGCCGAGAGCCGCCAGATCTTCCGCGGGCCCGGAGCATTGCTGGTGCAGGGATCGGGGTCCGCCAGCGCGCTCGGCAGGAGCTGAACACCGCCGTCGGCGGCGTTCGCGCCACCGGTCCCGGTCGACGTTCCATCGCCGCCGGTGCCGCTGGTGCTTCCACCGCCGGTGGTGCTGCCGGTGCCGCTGGTGCTTCCGCCGCCGGTGGTGCTGCCGGTGCCGCTGGTGCTTCCGCCGCCGCTGCCGGTGCCGGTGACGCTTCCGCCGCCGCTGTTTCCCCCTGTCCCCGTGATGAAATTTTGATCACCACGGCCAGCGCAACCACCGGCAAAGGCGAACACGGTGGAAGAAATTACAAGGAGAGAGAACCGTTGCATCAGACCTCCGAGGGGGCGACAAAAGCGGGAGGCAGAGAGGCCGCTGAGAGTGGTTAACGCTAGCGCCGTGCATGCTCGAGGTCAATTGTGCATTGCTCCTCACCGACGGGAAACGCGGTGTGATACCCAGCTGCAACCACTCTGGCGGCAGCACACCTACATGGTGGCTGCGACCTTGCGCACGACCGATGTGGGACGACCACCCACCTCCCACCGGCGTTCCACCTCTACCGGAAGTCTCTGAGGTGCCGCCGCCCGCCCTGCCGAGGCGAACCGTCCTTCGCCTGCTGGCACTCGACGCAAAGCTCGACGTACGGCATCAACTCGAGCCGCCTGGCGGCGATCGGCTCGTCGCACTCGGCGCAGTTGCCGAAGCCGTCCGGATCGTCCTCGAGCCGGGCCAGCGCGGCCAGCACGCGCGCCAGCACGCCGGCCCGGTTGCGGTTTCGCGAGGAGGCGATCGACTGCGACATCTCGGCCAGGGGTTGCGCGTCCTCGTCGTTGCCGACCGCCGTGTCGTCCTCGCGCGCCGCCTCCGGCTCGATGTCGCCCGCGGCCAGGATCTCGACCTTGAGCGCCAGCAGCCGCTGGCGGTGACGTTGGGCTGCCGAAGCGTCCATACCGTCATTCTAAGGTAGCGTGCCCAGCCGGTTCGAGCAGATTGGGCTGGTCAGACCGCGGGCCGGCGCCGCACCATGTTCGCGTAGGCGATCGCGGCCGCGACCGCCACCACGGCCAGCCAGAGCAACGCCCGCGGATCGTCGGTGAGCGTGTACCAGAGCATCCACGCCGCGCCGGCCAGGTAGACGATCGCCGCGCCGACCACGACCGGTGACGGGCGGGGAAATTGGGTCCGCCCGAAACGGAGACGCAAGACCAGCGCCACGGTCAGGGTCGAGTCCAGGGTCAGGATGGCGCCCACCGAACGGAGCAGCGCCTCGAAGCTGTTCGTCGCCAGGAGGGCGAGCGCGAGGGCACTTTGCAGCAACACCGACCAGACCGGCGGGCGTCCCGCGCGACCGGCCAGTGCCCGCGGCAGGAACCCCTCCTCCGCCATGGCGGAAGCGACGCGCGGGCCGGCCATCGTCATCGCGATCACGGACGAGGCCAGCGAGAGCACCACGCAGAGCGACGTCGCCCGGGCCGCGCCCGCGCCCGCCAGCTGCTCCATCAACAGATGGGCCAGGGTGATCCGCGTGGTGTCCTGCCCCAGCCAGCCGGCCAGGCGCTGGCCCGACAGGTTGGCGACGAAGATGGCGTTGACGACCAGGTAGACGACCGTCACCAGCGCCGTCCCCCAGAGCATCGCGCGGGGCACCGTCCGCCGGGGATCGCGAAACTCCTCGGCGGCATAGGCGACCGCGTTCCAGCCCGAGTAGGCAAAGGCGACGTAGACCAGCGACACGGCGAACGGCTCGAGGGGGAGCGTCGATGGGGCCTCCGGCGCCCGCCAGGTCGGCACGGCGTGGGCGCCCAGCGCCACCCCCACGACGATGAAGCCGGCCAGGAGCAGCCCCTTGACGATGGCCAGCGCGTCCTGGGTCCGCTTCGACCACCGCGCGTCGAAGGCCTGGGAGGCCGTCGCCAGGACGATCAGCGCGGCCCCGGTCAGCCGCGGCGGCGCAGCAGGGACGAGCGTCGCGACGAACGGGCCCGCCGTCGCCGCCGCCAGCGCCACCGGCGCCGAGAACCCCACCAGCAGCGAGGTCCACCCCGACAGCGTCCCGAAGAACGGATGCAACAGCTCGGAGAGATACCGGTACTCGCCACCCGAGCGGGGGATCGCCCGCGCCAGCTCGGCGTAGCAAGCCGCGCCGGCAATCGCCAGCGCGCCCCCCACCAGCCAGCCGAGGAGAATGGCGCGTGGCCCCAGCTGCAGGGCCATGTAGCCGGTGTTGGTGAGGACGCCGACGCCGATCACGTTGCCGACGACCAGGCCGATCCCCGACCACAGCCCCAGCTTGCCGGGCTGGGCACGCTGCCTCTCCACGCGCTTCACCTGCCGCGAAAACCGCCCCCCGCGCGCCCGCCGGCCTCGATCCAGGCGTGGGCCATGCGGGCCGTGTCGAAGGCGAAGCCGACCCTCCCCGCGACGTCGACGCAGATGAGCCCGCCGGAGCCGCCCTGGCGGCGGACCGCCGGCAGCACGTCTCGGGCGGCCTCCGTCGGAGACCGGCCAGCCCGCAGCGCCTCGACCGCCTGCCTGGCCGCGGCGGCCTTGATGAACGCCTCGCCGTGGCCGGTGCACGAGACCGCTCCGGCGCCGTCGTCGGCGTAGGTCCCGGCGCCGATCAGCGCCGAGTCCCCCACCCGCCCGCGTCGCTTGAGCATCGTCCCGCCGGTCGAGGTGGCGGCGGCGAGGCGGCCCGCGGCGTCGCGCGCCACGCAGCCGACCGTACCGCCGGAGGGCGCTGCCGCCGCGCGGGCCACGGCCGCGCGCCACTTGCCGCGCATCCCCTCGGTCACCAGCGTTCCGGGCGGAAGCGGGGTCAGACCGCATTCGGCGGCGAAGGCCCCGGCGCCCGCGCCGACCAGCAGGACGTGGGGCGTCTTCTCCATCACCAGGCGCGCCAACCGGATCGGGTTCTTCACGTCGCGCAGCGCCCCCACGGCGCCGGCGCGGCCGTCGCCGCACATGACGGAGGCGTCGCACTCGACCTCGCCGTCGACGGTCAGCGCCGACCCGGTCCCGGCGTTGAACCGAGGATCGTCCTCCAGAACGACGACCGCGGCCGTCGCCGCGTCGAGCGCCGAGCCCCCCGCGCGGAGAATCTCGAAGCCGGCCTGCGCGGCGGCGCCACAGACCGCCACCAGCGCCTCGCCCTCGCCGTCCTCGGACGACCAATCGCCGGCACCGCCGTGCACGATGAGAGCGGGTTCGAGGGAAGCCGACATCGCGAGGCCGCGATCATAGACCGGGCCGACCTCTTCGGCGACAGACGGCGCACAGCCCCCCTCGAACGAATCCTCCGCGAGCTCCCGGGAGATCCGCGGGCGCCGCTGGCCGCGCTCGCCCTCGGCCGGCTGGAGCTGGGTTCGTAGAACCGGCCCGCCAGGGCCGCGACGGCGCTCAACCTGGCGCTGTCGCTCGGCGTTCCGCAGCATCGTCGAGTCGCAAATGCGATAAGTTGGCCCATGCGGCCTTTCCGGCTACCGATCCTGATCGCTGTCTCGGTCGCGCTGCGGGTCACGCTCTCGATCGACCCGTGCGACGCGAGCGCCGCCGCGGTCGACGTTCGGGTGCGCGATCCGGGCCGCCCGGCCGACCTGGCACGGCGGGTCGGCCTGGGCGACGTCCCGCTCGAGGCGCGGCCGCGGGCGCTCGCCCTGGCCGTGGCGGAGCTGGCGCACTCTGCGACCGCCTCGCCACCGGCGGCGCCGGCCGTGACCGCGCCCGCACCTCCACCCGCCTCGAGCGCCGGCACGGGCGATTCCGGCGGGGTGCCCCGACCGCGCGTCCCCTGGATCTTCATCTCCGGGATCGTCGAGCTCGAGACCCACCCGGGAAACAACATGACCTTGTGGGGCGTGCGCCCGTCCGTGGCGGTGGCACGCGGCCACTGGCAGGGGGCGCTGGACGTCGACCTCATGGCCGGCAATCCATCGATCCCGCTCGGCGACGTCGGCACCCGGATGCTGGCCGCAACGTTGGCGGTGGGTCCGCGCCTGACGCTCGGGCACCTGGTGGTCGACCTGGCAGCCTGCGGCCGTTTCGGCTGGGCCTGGATGGCCGGGAACACGAGCGACGCGAACGCCGTCGCCAGCTCGGGCTCGGCGCCGGTCGCCAGCGCGGGCGGCCGGCTCGGGATCTTCCTTCCGACCGCCGCGAAGGTGAGCCACGTGCGCGCGCTGGTGGAAGCCGGCGCGATGATTCATGGGCTCGACGCCACCGTCAACGGAGCCACCGCGGCGGGCCTGACGGGCGGTTACGTTCTGTTGGGCGTCGGCTTCGGTGAGAACAGATAGCTCCGCTCGCCCGCGGCGGCGCCATCGCCGGCAATTGGGCCACATAGGGGAGATCCCCAAAGTCGCGGCGGCGAATTGACCGCCGTTCCCAACGACGTACCTTGGGCGCCATGCACGAGCTGGCCCTGATGGGGCGGGTGGTGGCGGCGGTGGAGTCGCGGGTTGGGCCCGCGCGCGTCGCCCGCCTCCGCATCCAGATCGGAAGGCTCGCCGGGGTTCTGCCCGAGACGGTCCAGTTCTGCTTTGCCATCTGCGCGCGCGGCACGGCGCTGGATGGCGCGCAGCTGGAGATCGACGAGGTTCGCGGCCGCGGGCACTGCCGCCGTTGCGGCGCCGACGTCGCCATGGAGACGTTCGTCGATCCCTGCGCCTGCGGCAGCCGGGAGATCGACGTGGTGGGTGGCAAGGAACTGCAAATCGAAACCGTGGAGGTCCAATGAGCGCGCGGATCTTGATTGCGGGCATCGGCAACGTCTTTCACGGCGACGGCGGATTCGGGGTGGAGGTCGCCCGACGGTTGGAAACCTATCCCCTGCCGGACGGCGTCACCGTCACCGACGTGGGGATCCGTTCGCTGCACCTCGCCTACGCCATGCTCGAACGCCCCGACCTGTTGCTGGTGATCGATGCGGTCCGGCGTGGCGGCGCGCCCGGCACGATCTACCTGATGGACGTCTCCGAGCTGGCCAGCGCCCCACCGCGCGATCTGCCCGAGACGCGCGGGATGAGCATCACCACGGTGGTGACCGCGGCCTGGACGTTGGGCGGCAAGTCTCCCCCCATCGTGCTCGTCGGCTGCGAACCCCAGTTCGTGGGCGAGCGGTTGGGATTGAGCCCCGTCGTCAAGAGCGCGGTCCCCAAGGCCGAGGATCTGATCCGCGGAACCATCGCCCGCTGGCTGGGGAGCGGGGTCGGTCAGCCGAGCGTGATCGGGGGGATCGCGAAGTCGTCCCAGGACGGCGTGTGGTTGCCGTCGCTCGACGGCTGATTCCACAGATAGAGCGCCGGGGTGGTGGTGATCTGGCCGACCTCGTCGACCACCACGCCGGTGATGTAGAGCTGCGCGTTGCCCGAGCCGGTCCGCTTCGACGAAAAGGTCAGCCAGTAGTAGGTCTTGCCGTTGGCGGTGACCGCCTGCGGTGACCACTTGGGCCAGTCGTTGGTGAGGCCGGGGCTCACCGTCGTCGTCTGACAGGCGGCCGCATCGTTGGCCGCCAGGCGGATCGCCGTGCCCCCCACGCCGCCGTTGAACGGCAGCAGGTAGACCTCGGCGTCGGGATTGCTGTACGCCGACTCGGAGCCAGGCACCCGCGTGAAGGCGACGAAGGTGTCGTCGGGCGAAAAGGCCGGGTAGTACTCGGTGAAGTTGGGGTCGGACGCGCCGGGCAGCGGGGTGGCGGTCCCGCCGGCGCGGTTCTGGTACGGAACGGTGTAGAGGTCGGCCGGGCCGGTGTCGAGGCGGCCGTCGACGATCGCCGTGGCCGAGGCGTAGACCACATTCTTTCCATCGTGGCTGAAGGCGGGCTCGGTCGCCTTCTGGGCGTCGCCGGTGCGCGCCAGCGTCCCGCTGGTGGTTCCGTCGACCTCCACCCAGTGCAACGTCCCGGTGTCGCTGAGCAGCGCGATCCGATCGCCGTCGCTCCAGTGCGACGTCGAATAGGCGGGGATGCCGTGCAGCGTCTGCATCGTCGCCAGCGCGGCCGGCGTGGCGTACGACGGCGTCACGCCCACGGCGCCGGCGGTCACGTTGGAGAGCTGGTTGAAGTAGTTGTTCGGCCCCATGTTGAACCCGACCGAGTTTCCGTCGGGCGTCGCCGCGTGGCAGCCGATGCAGGTGTCGTTCGAGGCGCGCGTCTGCACCTGGCTGGGGACCAGCACGTCTTCCACCGATTCTTCTCCGATGCCGAACCCCTTGAGCGAGCCGACCTTGGTCCCCATGTCGTCCGCCAGCGCCCAGTAGACGATCTTCCCGGGGGCCTCCACCGGCGCGATCGTGAAGGTGGAGGTCGCGGGCGCCGAAGGGGCCAGCTGGACCGCGCCGGCGGCGTCGAGGGTCAACGCGCGCATCGTCACGGTGATCGGCTTGTCGATGACCGACCCGCGCAGCCCGTCCCAGGTCGCGGCGTCGAGCGCGTAGGTCGGGTTGGCGGTGAAGATCCGGAGCGTGTGGGCGAACCCGACCACCGAGAGATCGATCTCGAACAGGTTCTCGCCGGCGGCGGCGCTGAGCTCGAAGCGCGGCCGCAGCCAGTTGCGCGGCATCAACGTCCCGGCGATGGGCGCAGTGACGCAAGGGGCGCCGTCGCTGCGCGGCGTGCTGCCGTCGAACAGCGCGGCGGCGTTGGGCGGCGCCGACGGATCGACCACTGGCGTCGCGGGGAAATCGGAGAATGTTGCCCCAGGGCCAGCGGCATCGGGGCTCGAGCCTCCGGTGGCGCCGCCGGAGGCACCTCGGCCGGCGCCGCCCAGCCCGCTCGAGGTTCCAGCATCGCTTCCCCCCGTGCCGGGTCCTTGCGCGACCGAACGAGACCCGGCGGAGAAGCCACACCCGGCGGCGGCAACCAGGCAGAGAGCGACGATCGGCGAGGCGACCGGAAACCGGGAGACTCTTCGCACGTGGGAGGGCATGTCGGATCTACGGGCCGAGCCGGCAGACAGACGTATGCTTGCTCACGGCTGGCCGCCGCGTTACCCATCTGGGCCTGGCACTGCTACCAGACGGTGCCAGGATTGGGGCAACGACGCATGGTTGCCGTGGTCCAGCTCAGGCATGAACCCTGCATTCTCTTGCTGCTGCAAAGGAGAGAGAGATGACCCAGCGATTGCCCACCGCAGTGGCCCGCAAGGATTTCGCGAACGTGCTCCGTGATTCGGCGGCAGGCGAACGGATCAAGCTGACCCGCTACAACAAGACCGTCGCCGTGATCATCCCTAAGCAGGATCTCACCGACCTCGAGGACTGCCAGAAGCTCCACGGGGGCCGAGCGCCCTCGCAAGAGGCGCAGACCGACAAGCCGGCACGAGCCCAGGCCGCGAAGCCGAAGGGGCACAAGAAGAGCGAAAAGCAGCGCCCGGACAGCGGCGGGCGCACCGAGCCTTAGGGAGGCGATTCGTCGCCGCTCGACCCGGTCTGATCGTCTCGTTCCAGCGCGCGCAGCTCCCGGCGCGTGAGACGATCGAGGTGAACCAGGGCGGCGACGGGACGCCCGTACCTCACCACCACCACCGTCTCGGCCGTCTCACGCACGGCCTCGAGAACGCTGGCGAATCCACCGCGGACTCTCGATGCGTCCATCGTCTTCATCCGACACGGCTGAGGTTAGTCGGGTCGTCTCCAGGCCGTCAAGGGAATATACCCTCAACAGCATGAGCGCCCGTCAGACGTCCAGGAGCACGATGTGCTCGACGCCGATCTCGGCGACGACGCGAATGTCGCCGCCCAGGGCGCGGACGTACTTGCGCAGCGTGGAGACCAGGTGATCGCGACGACCCTCGATCCGCGACAGCTGCGGCTGCGTGACGGCGGCTCTGCGCGCGACGTCTCCCTGGGTCTTGCGGACGTGCTCGCGCAGCTGCTGCAGGTTCATGGCGCTCCGGCCTCTCGCCGAGCTCCTGACCTTCTTGACGCCGACGAGGTCGGCCTTCTTGTTCCGGACCTTGCTCGGGAGACTGACGCGCTTCATTCGTCGAGGAGACCGCGTGGCGGCAAACCCAAGCTAACGCGCGACGATTATCTTGTACAACAATATCGGTCCGTCGACCCGCCGACGCCCGACCCTGGGCCGTTGCGGCCGGCAACGCCACCCGTCCGATGTTCCCGATGTTAAGGTCGCGCGAGGACCATGCCCCACAAGAAGCCGCCTGAAACGTCACCGCTGGTCGCTGCGGCGGAGGCGTTCGACGAATCGCTGCGCAGGTTCGCTGCGCTGGCGGAGGGCCTGCGAAGCGCCGCGCTCGACTCCAGCCACGGCCTCGGGCGCGCCGCGGATGCCCTCAAGGAGGTCGCCGACTGCGAGGAGGATCTGCAGTCTCGGGCCAGGACGCTCATCGGCGCGCTCGGCACGGCGCGGGCGGCGCAGGAGGGACAGGCAGAGCTGGTGCGCACCCGGGCGCTGGAGATTCAGGCACGGAGCGGAGAGTACGCGGTGCTGCTGGGCCGCTTCGAAGCCATCGGGGTCGACGCCGCCGAGCTCAACACGGTGACCCAGCGGCTGGCCTCGCAGCGCAAGCTCAGCGAGCAGGGGCTGACGGAGGGCGACGTCTCCTCGCTTCTGTCGGAGCTGGGCGAGATCGAGGAGAGGATGGCCAGCGTCGTCTCCAGCAGCGAGGGGCTGGCCAACGACGCGCGCAGCGCCCATTTCGACGAGCTCCACCGCAAGACGGACGCGCTTCGCCAGCAGCTCCTGGCGGCGCGCAACAGGATCGGCCTCCTCAAGGAAGCTCTGGTCAAGGCCGTCCCCCGCACGCTCTTTTCCTGATTCGCCCGGTCCGCTTCGGCCGCTCGGGTCGCGCTCGCGCCTGGGTCAGGCGGTGACCGTGCGCAGAACCTTGTCCAGACTGTCGACCGCCACCGGCTTCACCAGGTGGTGGTCGAACCCCGCCTCGCGCGTGCGGCGATGATCCTCCTCGCGCCCCCAACCGGTGATGGCCACCATCAAGGGAGGATTGGCGATGGGCAGAGCGCGAATCCGGCGACAGATCTCCACGCCGCCCATGTGGGGTAGCCCGAGATCGCACAGCACGACGTTGGGGCGGACCTGCTGAACCAGATTGATTCCGTCCGATCCGGAAAGGGCGGCCCAGACCGTATGGCCCGTGTCCTCGAGGAGATCCTTGAGCGACTCGGCGACGTCCTCGTTGTCCTCGATGATCACGATGCGAAGACCGTTCGTCACGCCGACCGTCTCCTTCGGCTGCTGAAGCGGCACGATCGACACTGGCGCCCTCGGTGACGCGGGAAGCGAAAGCGTGAAGGTGCTCCCGGCGTTCTCACCCGCGCTGGCGACGCTCAGCTCACCACCGTGCATCTCCGCCAGGCGCCGGGCCAGGGCCAACCCGATGCCCAGCCCCACGGGCCCGTCGGCATCGGCCCGTTTGACCCGGGCAAACATTCCGAAGATGCGATCGATCTGATCCGCCGGGATCCCGGCGCCGGTGTCGGTGACCCGAATCAGCGCCCGATCGTCGTCGCGCGAGAGCGCGATGGTGATCCGCCCGTTCTCGGGCGTGAACTTGGAGGCGTTGGTGAGCAGGTTCGTCACGATCTGGGCCACCCGCGTGGCATCGACCAGCGCCTCGATCGTCTCCGGGTTCTCCAGCGCCAGCTGCTGGTGGTGCTGCTCGAACATCGGACGCAAGGATTCGACCGTCGTGGAGAGGACCTCGCCCAGATCGACGGGCGCTTTCTTCAGCTCCAGCAATCCCCGGCTGACCCGGGAGATGTCGAGCAGATCGTCGATCAGGCGAACCATGTGGTGGAGCTGACGGTTCATCGTCCCCAGCGTGCGCGCGATGACCGGCTCGGCGTCCTTCCGGCGCAGCAGCAGGTCGAGGCCGCTGCGCAGGGGCCCGAGCGGGTTGCGCAGCTCGTGGGCGAGGATCGCCAGAAACTCGTCCTTTTGCTGCGCGGCCGCCCGCAGGGCCGCCTCGGAGCGCTCGAGCTCCAGGGTGCGCTCCTTCACCCGCTCCTCCAGCTTCTCGTTCAGCTCGGCCAGCTCCCGCGTCTTGCGGAACAGCTCGGCGAACACGGCGACCTTGTGCTTGAGGATCTGCGAGTTCACCGGCTTGGTCAGGTAGTCGACCGCGCCGGCGTCGTAGCCGGCGATCATGTGCTGATCGTCGATGAGGTGGGCGGTCAGAAAGACGATGGGCGTCTCCCGAAACCGCCGGGTGTTCTTGATCATCTGCGCCAGCTCGAAGCCGTCCACCTGCGGCATCTTGATGTCGAGGACGATGGCCGCGACGTCGTTCTCCAGGAGCAGGCGCAGCGCCCGATCGGCGTCCTGGGCCCGCAGGAGCCGGTAGTTGGGGCTCTCCAGGATCGCCTCCAGCGCGTCGAGGTTCCGGGCCTCGTCGTCAACCAGCAATATGTCGATGGGGCGGGACATCTGCGGCATCTAGCGGTAGAGCCAGACCCGGAGCAGCGACAGCAGCTGGTCCGTGTTCACCGGTTTGGCGATGTAGTCCGAGGCCCCCGCCTCCAGGCACTTCTCGCGGTCACCCTTCATCGCCTTGGCGGTGAGCGACAGGATGGGGAGGGTGCGGAACCTGGGGTCCTTGCGGATCTCGCGCATCGTCTCGTAGCCGTCCATCTCGGGCATCATGATGTCCATCAGCACCACGCTGAGCTCGGGTGTGGCGTTGATGATCTCGATCGCCTGGCGGCCATTGGTGGCGGAGAGGACCTCCATCTCCTGGTTCTCGAGCACGGTGGTCAGCGCGAAGATGTTGCGCGCGTCGTCGTCGACCACCAGCACCTTGCGGCCGCGCAGCACCTCGGTCGACCCGTGCAGCCGCTCGATCATCCGCCGCTTCTCTTCCGGAAGATCGCCGATCACCCGGTGGAGAAACAGCGCCGTCTCGTCGAGCAGCCGCTCGGGCGACTGCACGTCCTTGAGCACGATGCTCTTGGCCACCGTCCGCAACCGGGCCTCCTCCTCGCCCGCCAGCTCCTTGCCGGTGAAGACGACCACCGGGATCTCCCGCAGGGCCGGCTCGGCCTGCAGCCGCTCCAGCAGCTCGAAGCCGCTCATGTCGGGCAGCCGCAGATCGACGACGCAACAGTCGAAGGCGCGCTGGCGCAGGCGCGCCAGCGCCTCGGCGCCGGTCCCGGCGCTCTCGATCTCGATGTCGTCGTGGGCGAGCAACTCGACGATGCTGGCCCGCTCGCGGTCGTTGTCCTCGATCACCAAGAGGCGCTTGGTGTGCGGCGCCAGATACAGCTTGAGCCGGTCCATCGCCCCCTCCAGCTCGTCGGTGGTGGCCGGCTTCGCCAGATAAGAGAAGGCGCCGTGCGAGAGGCCGTGTTGCCGCTCCTCCTCGACGGAGAGCATCTGGACCGGGATGTGCCGGGTGGCGGGATCGAGCTTCAGGTTGCTGAGCACCGTCCACCCCAGCATGTCGGGCAGGAAGACGTCGAGCGTGATGGCGGTGGGGCGATACTCGCGCGCCAGGCTGAGCGCCACCTGGCCGCGCTGGGCCACGATCCCCTTGAACCCCTTGCCCCGGGCGATCCCCAGCAGGATCCGCGCATAGTGCGGATCGTCCTCCACCACCAGGAGGACCGAGTCCCCCTCGCGGATCTCCTCGCGGTCGTCGAGGATCCCCTCCTCCGGCTTGACCACGGAGAGCATGGGAATCGGCGCCTGCGCCGTGGTGGACGCCGCGGCGGAGAGGCTGCGCGCCGGTCCGGTGTAGGTGAGCGGCAGGTAGAGCGTGAAGACGCTCCCCTCGCCCGGCTGGCTGGTGAGACGGATCTCGCCGCCCAGGAGGTTCGCCAGCTCGCGGCTGATGGCCAGCCCCAGCCCCGTTCCGCCGTACTTGCGGCTGGTCCCGGCGTCGGCCTGCTGGAAGGCTTCGAAGATGAGCCGCTGCTTCTCGGGCGCGATCCCGATCCCGGTGTCGGTGACGGCGAAGGCCACCGCCACCCCCGCCGAGGAGAGGACCGGATGGTCAGGCGACCACCCCGCCGTCACGTGCCGCACGCTCATCGAGACCGAGCCCTGCGCCGTGAACTTGAAGGCGTTCGACAGCAGGTTCTTGAGGATCTGCTGCAGGCGCTTGGAGTCGCTCATCAGGACCCGCGGCAGCGCCGGATCGATCTCGACGTTGAAGCCGAGCGCCTTGGTCTCCGCGATGTGATGGAAGGTGCGGTGGACGCTCTCCCGCAGCGAGTTGAAGGTGATCTGCTCGGGCTCGACGGTGACCGTCCCCGACTCGATCTTCGACAGATCGAGGATGTCGTTGATGAGGGTGAGCAGATCGGTCCCCGCCGAGTGGATGTTCTTGGCGAAGTCGGTCTGCTTGACGGTCAGGTTGCCGCCCACGTTCTCGGCCAGCTGCTGGCCCAGGATGAGGATCGAGTTGAGCGGCGTCCGCAGCTCGTGCGACATGTTGGCCAGGAACTCCGACTTGTACTTGCTGGTGAGGGCCAGCTCCGCGGCCTTCTCCTCGAGCGCCCGCCGCGCCTGCTCGACCTCCTTGTTCTTGCGCTCGACCTCCTCGTTCTGCTCGGCCAGCTGCTTGGCCTTGGAGGCCAGCTCCTCGTTGGTGCGCTGCAGCTCGATCTGCCGCGTCTGCAGCTCGGTGGTGAGCTGTTGCGACTGAATGAGCAGGTTCTCGGTGCGCATCGTCGCCTCGATGGTGTTGAGCACGACGCCGATCGACTGGGTCAGCTGATCGAGGAACGCCAGGTGGGTGTTGGTGAAGGGGCGCAATGCGGCCAGCTCGATGACCGCCATCGTCTCCCCCTCGAACAGCACCGGGAGCACCAGGATGCTCTGCGGCGGCGCCGTCCCCAGGCTGGAGTGGATCCGGGTGTAGCCGGGCGGCACGTCGTTGAGCAGGATGCGCTGCTTCTCCGCCGCGGCCTGACCGACCAGACCGACGCCGCTGATGATCCGCTCCGGCTGATCCTCCCGCTGCGCGTATCCAGCCAGGAGCTGCAGCTTGCGCGGCTCGTCGGTCTCGCCCACCTCGCCCGGCTCGTTGCGCTCCATCTGGTAGATGACGCCCTGCTGGGCCTCGACCAGCGGCGACAGCTCCGAGAGCAGCGTCCTGCCGACGGTGACCAGGTCACGCTGCCCCTGCAGCATGCTGGTGAACTTGGCCAGGTTGGTCTTCAGCCAGTCCTGCTCCTGGTTGCGATCGGTGGTCGCCCGCAGGTTGTCGATCATCGTGTTGATGTTGTCCTTGAGCTCGGCCACCTCGCCGCGCGCGTCGACCTGGATCGAGCGGGTCAGGTCGCCCTTGGTGACCGCCGTGGCGACCTCGGCGATGGCGCGCACCTGGGTGGTCAAGTTGGCCGCCAGCAGGTTCACGTTGCCGGTCAGATCCTTCCAGGTCCCCGAGGCCCCCGGGACGTTGGCCTGCCCGCCCAGGCGCCCCTCGACGCCGACCTCGCGGGCGACGTTGGTGACCTGCTCGGCGAAGGTCGCCAGCGTGTCGGTCATGTTGTTGATGGTCTCGGCCAGCGCCGCGACCTCGCCCTTGGCCTCGACGGTCAGCTTCTGGCGCAGGTTGCCGTTGGCGACGGCGGTGACGACCTTGACGATCCCGCGCACCTGGTTGGTCAGGTTGGCGCCCATGACGTTGACCGAGTCGGTGAGATCCTTCCAGGTCCCGGCCACGCCTGGGACGTCGGCCTGACCGCCCAGCTTCCCTTCGGTGCCGACCTCGCGCGCCACCCGCGTCACCTCGGAGGCAAAAGCGCGCAGCTGATCGACCATCGTGTTGATGGTGTTCTTCAGCTCCAGGATTTCGCCTTTGACGTCGACGGTGATCTTGCGCGACAGATCGCCGCGCGCGACCGCCGTGGTCACCTCGGCGATGTTGCGCACCTGACCGGTCAGGTTGGAGGCCATCGAGTTGACGTTGTCGGTCAGATCCTTCCAGACGCCGGCCACGCCCGGCACCTGCGCCTGCCCGCCCAGCTTCCCTTCGGTGCCGACCTCGCGCGCCACCCGGCTCACCTCCGAGGCGAAGGCGTTGAGCTGATCGACCATCGTGTTGATGGTGTCCTTGAGCTGCAGGATCTCCCCGCGCACGTCGACCGTGATCTTGCGTGAGAGATCGCCCTTGGCGACGGCGATCGTCACGTCGGCGATGTTCCGCACCTGGTTGGTCAGGTTCGACGCCATCGAGTTGACGTTGTCGGTCAGATCCTTCCAGACGCCGCCGACGCCGAGCACCTGCGCCTGGCCGCCCAGCTTCCCTTCGGTGCCGACCTCGCGCGCGACGCGGCTCACCTCCGAGGCGAACCCGTTCAGCTGATCGACCATCGTGTTGATGGTGTTCTTCAGCTCCAGGATCTCCCCTTTGACGTCGACCGTGATCTTGCGCGACAGGTCTCCCCGGGCGACCGCCGTGGTCACCTCGGCGATGTTGCGCACCTGCCCCGTCAGGTTGGAGGCCATCGAGTTCACGTTGTCGGTCAGGTCCTTCCAGACGCCGGCCACACCCGGGACCTGCGCCTGCCCGCCCAGCTTCCCTTCCGTCCCGACCTCGCGCGCCACCCGGCTCACCTCCGAGGCGAACCCGTTCAGCTGATCGACCATCGTGTTGATGGTGTTCTTCAGCTGCAGGATCTCACCCCGGACGTCGACGGTGATCTTGCGCGACAGGTCGCCGCGCGCGACGGCGGTCGCCACCTCGGCGATGTTGCGCACCTGCCCCGTCAGATTCGAGGCCATCGAGTTCACGTTGTCGGTGAGGTTCTTCCAGACGCCGGCCACCCCCTCGACCTCGGCCTGACCGCCCAGCTTGCCGTCGCTGCCGACCTCGCGCGCCACCCGCGTCACCTCCGAGGCGAACGCGTTCAGCTGATCGACCATTGTGTTGATGGTGTTCTTCAGCTCCAGGATCTCCCCTTTGACGTCGACCGTGATCTTGCGCGACAGATCGCCGTTGGCGATGGCAGTGGCCACGTCGGCGATGTTGCGCACCTGCCCCGTCAGGTTGGAGGCCATGGCGTTCACGTTGTCGGTCAGATCCTTCCAGGTCCCGGCCACGCCGGGGACGGCGGCCTGGCCGCCCAGCTTGCCGTCGCTGCCGACCTCGCGGGCCACCCGCGTCACCTCCGAGGCGAAGGCGTTCAGCTGATCGACCATCGTGTTGATGGTGTTCTTCAGCTCGAGGATCTCCCCCTTGACGTCCACGGTGATCTTGCGTGACAGATCGCCGCGCGCGACCGCCGTCGTCACCTCGGCGATGTTGCGCACCTGGTTGGTCAGGTTCGAGGCCATCGAGTTCACGTTGTCGGTCAGATCCTTCCAGACGCCGGCCACGCCCGGCACCTGCGCCTGCCCGCCCAGCTTCCCTTCCGTCCCGACCTCGCGCGCCACCCGGCTCACCTCCGAGGCGAACCCGTTCAGCTGATCGACCATCGTGTTGATGGTGTTCTTCAGCTCGGAGATCTCGCCACGGACGTCGACGGTGATCTTGCGCGACAGATCGCCGCGCGCGACCGCCGTGGTCACCTCCGCGATGTTGCGCACCTGGTTGGTCAGGTTCGAGGCCATCGAGTTCACGTTGTCGGTCAGGTCCTTCCAGGTCCCCGCCACCCCCGGCACCTGCGCCTGCCCGCCCAGCTTCCCTTCGGTGCCGACCTCGCGGGCCACCCGGCTCACCTCCGAGGCGAACCCGTTCAGCTGATCGACCATCGTGTTGATGGTGTTCTTCAGCTCCAGGATCTCTCCCTTGACGTCGACCGTGATCTTGCGCGACAGGTCTCCCCGCGCGACCGCCGTGGTCACCTCGGCGATGTTGCGCACCTGCCCCGTCAGGTTGGAGGCCATGGCGTTCACGTTGTCGGTCAGATCCTTCCAGGTGCCGGCGGCGCCCGGAACGACGGCCTGACCGCCCAGCTTCCCTTCCGTCCCGACCTCGCGCGCCACGCGGGTCACCTCCGAGGCGAAGGCACGCAGCTGATCGACCATGGTGTTGATGGCCTCCTTCAGCTGCAGGATCTCGCCGCGCACATCGACGGTGATCTTCTTCGACAGATCGCCGCTGGCCACGGCGATGGTCACGTCGGCGATGCTGCGCACCTGGGCGGTCAAGTTGCCGGCCATCTGGTTGACCGACTCCGTCAGATCCTTCCAGACGCCCGAGACCCCCTTGACCTGCGCCTGGCCGCCCAGCTTCCCCTCGGTCCCGACCTCGCGGGCCACGCGCGTCACCTCGGACGAGAAGACCGAGAGCTGGTCGATCATCTTGTTCACCAGGCGCGCCGAGCGGAGAAACTCCCCCTCCAGCGGCCGGCCGTCGACGTCCAGCGCCATCGCCTGCGACAGATCGCCCTTGGCCACGGCGCCCACGGCGCGCGTCACCTCGGTGGTCGGCCAGACGAGATCGTCGATCAGCGTGTTGAGCGCGCTGATGTCGTCGGCCCATCCCCCGACCGCCCCCGGGACCTGCATCCGCTCCTTGAGCTTCCCCTTCTTGCCGACCTCGCGGCAGACGCGGACGGTCTCCGAGGTCCGCCGCGCGCTGACGGCCAGGATCCCGTTGAAGACGTCGGCGATCTTCCCCTCGACGCCGAGCACGTCGGACGGCATGCGGGCGCTGAAGTCGCCGTCGCGATAGCGAAGCAGCGCTGCCAGAAGCTCCTGCGCGAACGATTTGTTCGACGCGGAGTCGCCGTTCCCGAGCGCGACGCCCGCCGGCGCCGCGGGGAGGACGTCCGGGAGCTCCTTCTCGACCCGCTCAGCCTGATTCTCGGTCATGTACGCCATGATCACTCGCCCCCAAGGTCTGGGAAACGGTGAGCGTAGCATTGACCGCCTGCTGATCACTCCTCAAGAAAAACGTCAAGCGTGTTGTACAAAACCGCGACGAAATTCTTGGCAAGCGCCTCTTGCGCTTTCACGAGAAGGCCGAACGAAGCAAAAGGCGGTGGACGACCGCCGAACTGCCCCTAAAGCAGGTCAGGCGGTCGCGCGCATCGAGGTCAAGGCCTCGCGGCGCCTGGGCGCGCGGTGGCTTCGCAGCGCGCGCTCGACGTCGGCCCGGGACACGGCGCCGAGCAGGAAGGCGCCGGCCGCGACCGGCAGCGCCGAGGTCCGGGAACGGACGAACAGCTCCTGGGCACGCTCCGCCGTGGTCGTCGGACCGAGGCAAAGCTCGATGGAGCGGAGACAGTGGGCGACGCCGGCCTCGTCGGAGGCCTCGACCAGCTCGTGCTCGTCCAGCGTCCCCAGCAGCTGACCGTCACGCTCGACGAAAAGAACGTTCGCCCGCTTGAGCTCGGCGATCTTGCGTGCCGCCGCCATCGACAGGTGGGCCGGGATGACCGGAACGGCCCGGATCGGCAGATCGCCGACCCGGGGCACACAGGACTCCCCGCCGCTCAGCCCGACTGCCCCAACGCCCGTCGTCGCCGCCACAAAAGCTCTGCTCTCCCCGCGCCGCCCCTTCGACCATGCCGCTCGTGCGGCGGAGAGTCCTGCGTGTCCCGAGTTCTCGTCCATGTCGACGCCATTGCTCTTCAATCCCCGTGCCAGCCCGCCGGGCCACCAAAACCGCGAGGTTCCGCGGGAAAATGTTCCCCCGTCTAAGAAAGTCTCGTAACGTCGCTGGTCGAGCTGTTACGAAAAGCGGAATCTTCCCGGGTGCCCGCAATCGCCCTGGCGTGCGCTGCGGCGCTCGTGTCGGCGATGGGGGCCTGTGCGCCGGCCCAAAACCGGACGGGTGACCGGCCGGATGGCCGAGCTCTGGCGCAGATCGCGGCGCGCGGGGAGCTCCTCTGGGGCGCCGACGAACAGGGGGGCGAGCCCTACGCCTACGAGGACCCCGCGCGCGGAGGGGCGTTGAGCGGCTTCGAGGTCGACCTGGCGGATGCCCTGGCGCGCTCGCTGGGGGTGCGCGCGCGCATGGTCCAGAATGACTGGCCGACGCTGATCCCCTCGCTCGAGCGGGGGACCTTCGACGTCGCGCTCAACGGCATCGAGGTGACGCCGGCGCGCGCGGCCCGCGTCAGCTTCACCCGCCCGTACTACATCTTCGGCGAGCGGCTGGTCGGCCGCCGCGGCGACGCTCGGGTGCGCGACTTGCGCTCGTTGCGCAACTTGCGCGTCGGAACGCTGGCCAACACGCAGGCCTGGGATCTGCTGCGCGAGACGGGCGCCGTCCCGGTCCCTTACGAAGGGGTCGATGAACAGTTCGTGGATCTCGAGCACGGTCGGACGGACGCCGTGCTGCTCGACGACATCATCGTCGCCCGCTACGTCGGCCGGCATCCGACGTTGACCGCGGTGGCCGACGTCGCCGAGGGGCGTTACGCGATCGCCGTGCGCCCCGCCGACGCCGAGCTGCGGGCGGCCCTCGACCGCTCGCTCGACGAGATGATCGCCTCGGGCGCCTGGCGAAGAACGCTGGCCCGCTGGGGCATCGACGGCGAGCGCGAGCGGGCGCTGGCCGCGCCGGGCGGCGCCAGTCCACCCGCCGTGGTGGCCGCCGGCGGCGGCGCGGCCCGTCTCCCGCTGACGCTGCCGCAGCTCCTGTTGTTCGCGGACGGGGCCCTGGTGACGCTGCTGATCTCTCTGGCGGCGATGGCGCTGGCCGCGCCCTTCGGGCTGGCGCTGGCGCTGGTCCGTCTCGAGAGCCCGCGGCTCGCGCCGCTGGCGACGATCTACGTCGAGATCGTGCGCGGAACGCCGGTGCTCTTGCAGCTCTATCTCCTCTACTACGGCCTGGCGGGGATTCTTCCGCTCGGCCCCTGGACCGCCGCGGTCGTCGGCCTCGGGCTCAACTACGCGGCCTACGAAGCGGAGATCTACCGCGCGGCGATCACCTCGGTGCCGCGCGAGCAGTGGGAGGCGGCGCTGGCCATCGGCGCGCCCCGCCGCGCGGCCTTCCGCCAGATCATCCTGCCGCAGGCCCTGCGCCTGGCTCTCCCCGGGGTGACCAACGACTTCATCTCGCTGCTCAAGGACAGCTCGTTGGTCTCGGTCCTCACCGTGGTCGAGCTGACCAAGCGCATGACGATCACCGCCGTCGACAACCGCGGCTGGATCGTCCCCGGCGCGCTCTGCGCCGCCCTCTACTTCGCGCTCGGCTTTCCGTTCACGCGCCTCGCCCGTCGGCTCGAGCGCCGGCTGGGCGCCCACGCCCAGCCCTGACGGGGCTGGCGGCGGCGGCGCGCCCTGCCGTTCTGCCGTTCTGCCGACTTGGGTCGAGCTCAGAACGCGGCAGCGGCGCCGGCGGCCAGCGAGCGCTCGCCAAGAGGGAGCCCCTCGACGAAGAGGTCCACACGGTGGACGACGACCGACGTCAGGCCCCGCCCACCCGGGACGCGAGCCTGGCCCATCGCCGGTCGGCCCGCCGGGCGAAATCGGCCAGCGGCGCGGTCACATCCACCGCCGGCGGGCGTGCGCGCCGCCCACCTCTCGGAACGCCGGCGGCCCCGCGGCCGCTCCGTCACGAACCTGACACCCCGGTCACACAGACGCGTTTCGGAGTTGGCAGATCGCGCCTGGTCACGAAGACCTAAGCTCCGCGCGCGATGCGGATCCGCCCACGCCAGGCCACCGTGAGGCAGAGGACCCTCCGGTGGTGCGCGAGCCTGTGGGTGCTGGCCGCCGGCGGATGC
This sequence comes from uncultured Pseudomonadota bacterium, assembly GCA_963847705.1. Lineage (GTDB taxonomy): Bacteria > Myxococcota_A > Polyangia > Fen-1088 > Fen-1088 > JADGRB01. The sequence goes on from CAWKBC010000032.1 coordinate 268,098, forward strand.
TGGGGGACCGATCTTCCCTCGGTGGTGGGCCGGGACTCCGCCGACGCCGCCCCCCCAGCTCCCCCGCCGATCCGAGCCTCCGTCGGTGACGTCGAGGACGGTTCGCTGGCGGACAACCTCGAGGTCCCCGACGCGTCACAACCCTCGGTCTCCGAGAGCGGCACAATCACTCTGACGATAGGCCTGCCGATCGACACGGTGACCGGTCAGGTGGCCAGCTTCGGTTCGCTGACCGTTCGGCTCTGGTCGGATGGGCAGGCACCGAGATCGTTGACCTTGCAGCTCAGTCATTCATCCGGCGAGATCACCCTGAGCCTGGCCAACATCGCGGCCGGCGGTCCCTACACCCTCGACGTCACGACGACTGCGAATGGGAGCTTGGCCTGCGCGGGGTCCAGTCCCCCCTTCTTCGTTCCTGCCCTGCAGACGGTCCGCGTCCTGGAGTCGATCCTCTGCGGCGCCGACGCCGGCCTCACCGCGACCCTCTACGCCGGTCCGTCGCTCTAAGACCGAGACCCGCGCGCCGGGAAAGATCAGCCAGCCGCGCGGGTGGGCGCCATCGGGCCCAGCCAGGCCCGGGCGCGCCAGCGCCGGAGCGAGCGGCGAAGCTCGAACGCGGCGACCACGGCCAGGCGACCGAGAAGCCCCGCCGTCACTTCGAGGTCGACGCGCCGGCCGGCGCGCTCCACGGCGATCACGCGGCCACGAACCTCGGCGGCGGTCACGGGGCGGTCGATCTCCAGCGCCGCGTCTCCGCACAAGGTCAGGCGGGGAGCACGGGATGCGTCTTTTTGGATGGAGAGAACTCGATGCGCCACCGACCGCGATCCCGTCTGGCACAAAACCACGTCGGCGACATCGACGTCAGCGGCGGCGACCGGGGCGACGATCAGAACCTCGCTGTCCTCGATCGTCGGCGTCATGCTGCGCCCTCCGGCGCGGAATCGAACGCCGATCCCTTCAGCGAGCAACCCTTCGACGACGGATGCGAAGGCCCCTCGATGCAGAGCGCTGTGGCCGTGACTCGATCTCACGCCTCAACACATCGGAGTTTCCGTCGAGAAAATGAACGATCGGCGCGCGATTCTCGCTCGTGACCGCGGCGGAGATCTGACGGACGCGGGTGTCACATTTCAGACACGCCTCGACCAGGAGTGCACGGTTCAGTTGGCCGCGCGCTCGGTTTGCCGCGCGCTCGGTTTGCCGCCCGGCCCGTTTGCCGCGCGCTCGGTTTGCCGCCCGGCTCAGGTTTGCGGCGCGCTCGGTTTGCCGCGCAGCCCAGTTGCCGCGCGCTCGGTTTGCCGCCCGGCCCAGTTGCGGCGCGCCCAGTCGCTGCGCGCTCAGTTGCTGCGGACGAACGCCGGCGCGGCCGCGTCCGGAACGAAGCCGAGCTCGACCGAGCGGCAGCGGGCGGCGATGCGCTCCAGGGAGCCGAGCATGTCGTCCAGGCCGGCCGCGTCGTAGAACGGCGGAAAGCAGCAGGCGAAGAGGCGCGCGATCGATTCGGTGGCCGCCACCGCCGTCATCTGGTTGCGGGGCGCGTGGCGCAGAAAGCAGATCCGATCGAGCGGGGCGCGCCCCTGATTCGAGATGCGCCCATCCCCATGCCAGGGTGTGCCGTACATCCAGACGACATCGCCTTCCTGGCGCAGCACGACGCGCTCGTCGCTCAGGATCTTCACGCCCGGCTCGGGGAGCCAAAGGCGGGCCATCGTCGTCTTGCCTGCGCCGGACTGGCCGGCGAACAGCGTCCCGCGGCCGTCGGCGTCGACCACGCCGCTGCCGTGGATGGCGACGCCGCGCCCCCGGGCCAGCAGGTGCACCATCACCAGCTCGTCGAGCGGATACTGCAACGGGTAGAGCGGCAGCCGCCCGGCGAAGACCTCCCGTCGCACCGAGACCTCCCCCTCGGTGAAGTCCGGGCTGAACGACGCCATCTGGTAGGGTCGCGTCCCGAGCGGCGCCGAGGTGAACACGAACTGAAGGCCCAGGCCGCCGCGGTAGAGGCGCCAGAGCCCCTTGCCCGAATCGAACAGCAGATCGCTTGCGTCGGGCTCGCGCGGGTCGCCCCAGTCGGCGCGAATCCGCACCTCGGGCCGCTCGGCGTCCGAGACGAACTTGGCGGCGGCGCCCGCGGCGGCGATCGGCAGAATCCTCCGCCCCGGACGAGAGCGCAATCTTGATTCCGGCGATGTCGAGCGCGAACGCTCCGCTCATGAGCCGAACGTCATGCAGCCGCCGAGCGAGGTGCAGTCGGACTCCGCTGGTCCCGCCACCCCCATCGTCTTGCAGTTGCCGAGCACGGCCTCTTCGGGGCGCAAGGCCACCTGCGACAGCGTCGGCTTCTCGTACGGTTTTCGTCCGGAGCCGGGCTCCGGTGGAGACTCTGGTGTCATCCGATGCTCCTATGTCCCTTCCGCGGCGCCACAGGCACCGCACCCACCGCTCGAACAAGACGACGACGAAGCGGTGCTCAAGACTTTGAGTGAGCTGGCCCGCGCCAGGGGCCGCAGCGCGCCAGCGGCCGCCTGGCCCGCCTGCACGCTGTCGACCGCGCGCAGGAGGCGTTCGTGGTGGGCGCCGCCCTCGCAGAACGCGCACTCGCCATGCGCCGGCGGCGTGAAGCCGACGACGCGGGCGCGCAGGTGGGCCACCTCGCAGAAGAACTCCACCGGCGCCTCCGGATCGCCATGCTCCAACTCGCTGGTGGCCGCGCAGGCGGAGCAGAGCGAACGAATGTGGCAGTCGGTGCACTTGGTCGGGCGGGTGATGGTCTTGTCGCGCACCTTGGCCAGGAAGCCCTCCCACCCCTCCTTGAAGCTCCCCCGGCGCAGATCGAACTGGTCGCTGTGCGACAGCACGCAGATGCTCATCTTCCCTTCGGGATCGATGGCGAAGGAATTGATGCCGCCGCCGCACTGGTAGACCTTGTCGCGGGTGCCGACCACCGGGCGCGCCCGGGAGGCCAGCTCGGCCCATCCGGCGCGGCGCACCGGATCGAGGACGTCGAGCTCGACCATCTCGGCCGGGGAGAGCCGCACCTCGAGCGGGCTGTGCGAGCAGTCGATGCGGGCGTTGATCATCCCGTCGAACTTGAACTCCACCCCCAGCTCCTCGGCGAACTGCTGCATCTGGGGGACCTCGTGGCGGTTGATGCTCACCGCGACGGTCTTGAGCCGCAGCGGCAGGCCGCGCTCGGTGAGCAGGCGGATGCCGCGCATGCAGCGATCGAACGAGCCCGGCACGCCGGTGAGGCGCTCGTAGGTCTCGCGCGTGCGGCCGTAGAGGGTGATCTCCACGGCGAACGGGCGCCACTCGGCCAGCATGTCGGCGAGCTCCGCCGTCAGCTGCGTGCCGTTGGTGAACAGCGTCACCAGGAGGCCGCGGCGCTTGGCGTGCTGGTAGATCTCCACGAAGTCGCGGCGGGCCAGGATCTCCCCGCCGGTGAGCAGCAGCCAGAGGCAGCCGGCGTCGGCCATCTCGTCGATGATCCGGAAGACCTCGGCGGTCGACAGCTCGCTCGCGCGCGCCGCCGCGTCCCCGACCGGGAGGTTGTTGTAGCAGTGCGCGCAGGCCAGCGGGCAGCGGTGGGTGAGCTCGATGGTGCCGTTGGTGGGCAGGCGTCCGCCTCGCGCCCGCCGGTAGATCTGCGCGCTGAAGTCGCCGTAGCTCCGGAGCGCGGCGTTCATGGGGAGACCTCGCTGACGAGACCCTTGGCCAGCAGCAGCGCCACGAACTCCTGGACGTCGGCGGCGGCCTCGGCCTCGCTGACTTCGTACTCGCGCGACAGCGCGGCCGCCAGCGCCTGCACCGAGCTCTTCCCGTCGATCCATTTCCAGATCGAGGCGCCCACCGCGTTGAGGGTGAAGATCGACTCGAGGTCGCCGACGCCGCCGCGGACAGGAACGATGATGACGTCGTCGGCGATCGTGCGGCTGACGAAGCCTTCGGCCTTGCGAGGGAAGCGGGCAGACGAGATGCCTTCGGTGCTCAACACGTACATAGTATCAGCTGTCTGCCCTCGAACCTTGAGCCGCGTCAGCAAGATGGCGACGCTCGAGGCGCCTCCGACGTCGCAGCCCGGCCACCCCGCCGGAGGCCATCAGGGCCCAGAGCACGAGCTGGCCCGGCCGCCCCCGCCCCGAAAGCTCGCATCCGCAGCCATCGCCGCTGGGAGGCAGGAGCGAGGCCGCGTCTTGGGAACCGTCGCTGCCGCCGTGGCCGCTTGCACCGTCGCCCCGACCGGCGTCGGGCATTGTGGCGACCGACGCATCGGCGACCACCCCGGCGTCCGGCCCGGCGGCGTCGGTCCCGGCCCCGTCGGGGCCGAGGCCCGCGTCGCCCGGCGCCGGCGGCGGCGTGGGCAGGCCAAAAATTGTCGGATCGGCGAACAGGATCCAGGTCCGTTGCGCGTCGACGTCGGTGATGGCGTGCTTGGCCGCGATGGCGGCCTCGCCGAGCGAGGTGTGGGTCAAGCGCGCGACGAACGCCTGGTCGAGAACCCCCTGCTGGTCGAACGAGGTGAGCGTCGAGGAGGCCCAGACGGCGACGGCGCCGCCGGCGGGCGCCTTGGTGAGCGTCTCGGCCAGGCTCTCGGTGTACACGTCCTGAAAAAAACCGTTCAGGCAGTTCATGCTGACGTAGATGGAGAGGGGGGCGTTGGTGAGCGCCGCGGCGTCGCTGCCCGAGAAGAGGCCATCCCACACCGAGACCGATCCGTGGCCCATGTAGTTGACCAGGAACGGCCCGGCATCGAGCAGCGGAAGCAGGGCCGCCTCCGTCGAGCTCGGCTGGCTGAGAAAAAAATTGCTGGTCGGCATCGAGCCGGCGACCGACGCCGCGCTCGCCTGACTGTCCTCCTCGAACGAGAGGCCGGTCTCATCGGCGTCCGCGATGAAGAGCCCGCCCTGCGGCAGGTCGGCGGCGCCGCCGTAGCCCAGGATCTTCCCCACCACCGTCGACGCCTCCGAGGCCGTGCGGACCGAGAGTCGTCCGATGGCGATGTCCTCGACGCCGTCGGCGTCCCAGTCGACGAACCAGCCATCGGAGGCGGTCTCCATCTGCTGCGTGTCGACGAGCTTGGTGGGGGCGAAGTCGAAGTCCCCCTGCCCCAGGAAGTTGCGCGGATCGAAGGAGGCGTCGCCGACCAGCAGCACGAACCGCGGCGCCGGCGTCCAGCTGCCGTGAACCGCCTGCAGAAAATCGCGCACCGCGAAGGGCGTCTTGTCGCCGGCGCCGAACTCGTCGTACACGTCCTGCAGGTCGACCAGCTGCACCGACCAGCCCTGCTGCCGCCGCGCCGTCACCAGCGGCGCCAGCGCGTCGATGAAGAGAGCGTTCGAGAGGATCACCATCTCGCCGGCGCGCGGGTCCGTCCAGCGGGACGGCCGGCTGGCGGTGACCGACGAGGGCGCCACGACGGCGGCGCCGGTGAAGGCGTACAGCGCCGGCCAGGAGGTCTCCCCCGGTGTGTTCACCGTGACGGTGGTGCTCGACCCGGCGGTGACCACGCTGGTCACGAGCTCGATCGGGCTGGTCGGATCGGTCACGTCCATCACCCGCACGTCGGACGACGAGAACCCCGCGATGGCGATCGGCGTGGCGGGCGGCGCGGTCAGGTTGAGCGCGTTCCCGTCGGCGACGAACAGGTGCTGGTAGTCGATCTCCACGCTGGCCACCAGCGACTCGTCGGGAGAATCCCCCTCCCCGACCAGCAGAACGTCGTTGGCCCCCTCGCGCACGCTGACCGGCGAGAGCGCGCAGGTCTGGGAGTCCTGCCCGGCGAACGCGCAGACGCCGACCGGCTGGCCGTCGAGCGAGATCGCCACCTGGTGGTCTCCGGCCGTGACCCCCTGCAGGACGACCTGCAGCCCGGCCGGCTGCGCCCCGTCGAGGTGAGTGACCGACACCGACTCGGTCACGCCGGCGGGGCCGACGACGTCGCCGAAGAAGTTGCTGGCTTCGCCGTTCTTCAGCGCCGCGAAGTAGTTGGTTCGCTGGCGCAGCACCGCGGCACCTGGAAAATCCTGGGGCGCCGCTCCGCTGGCCGGATACGCCGAGAGGGGGACGCGTTTGCCGGCCGTCCCCGGTCCGACGACCAGCCAGTAGGTGCGCGCCCCCGTCCAGAGCGTATCGCGCCCCTGGCCGTAGAACTCGATCGCCTCGCCGCTGTCGAACACCGCGTCGCCGTTGCCGGTGATCGACAGCGCCTGTTCGACGCCGTCGGCGAAGAGCTGGAGCTGCGCCGGGTCGACCCCTGGAGCGAGCCCGGCCGCGACCAGGGCCGGCTGCGAGACGTGTTGCCACCCCGTCGAGGTCACCACCAGCTTGACGGCGGGCATCGCGGCCAGCTCCAGCTGGCTCGGCGCGCCCGGGCTGGCCGCAAATGCCGCGGGCGTCGCTGGCAGGCCGAACGCGCCGAACGCGCCGGCCACGACGAGAGACCAGCGCGCCATGCGTTCCCCACATCGGGAGTCCCCTGACGGACTAAAGATGCGAATTCGGTCACCAACCGCTAAGGCCAGGCGGCAGCTCGACCGATTTCGGGTGAAGATGACTCGGAGGAGAGCTCTGTTCGGCGTCTCGGGGGGAGTCCTGGCGCTCGCCATCGCCTGGCCGGCCGCCGTCCAGGCCGCCGCCTGCGCCACCACCGCCTGCGGTTCCGCCACCAGCGTGACCTACAACGGCGCGGCCTTGACCTTTGCCGGCGCTTCGACGAACGGGACGGTGCGCAGCGAGCTCTGGTACCTGGTCGCGCCGACGAGCGGCGTCCACAACGTGGTGGTCACCGCGCCCAACGCCGACGCGGTCACCGCCACCTCGATGTCGTTCACCGGCGTCAACCAGACCACCCCCCTCGGCACCACGGTCTCGGCGATCGGCACCGGCACGACCACGTCGGTCTCCACCACCAGCGCGGTCGGCGAGCCGCTGTTCGACGTCGTCGGCGCCGTCGGAACCACCCCACCGACCGTGGCCGGCGCGACCCAGACCGTTCGCCAGACCAACACCACCGCGACCGGCCTCGACCAGGTGGTCCTCGGCTCCAGCACCGCGCCGGGCGCGGGCGCCACGTCGATCAGCATGTCCTGGACCATCCCCAGCGCCGACTGGGCCCAGATCGCGGTCCCCATCCAGGCCTCCACCGCACTGACCGCCGTCGCGGTGAGCGCTCTGACCGCGACGTTGCAGCCCGACGGCGTGCTGGTCCAGTGGAGCGATGGCTATGAGCCGTCGTCGCTGGGATTCTACGTCTACCGCAGCGACGGTACCGGAGGCCGCGTCCGGCTGAACGCCTCGGTCATCGCCGGCGGCGCGCTCGGCACGGGAGCGTCGTCGTTCTCCTGGAAGGACGCCTCGGCGGGCTGGGACGGCGCGGTGTCGTACTGGGTCGAAGACGTCGGCCTCGACGGCTCGATGAGCTGGTACGGTCCGGTCACCCCACGACCCGCCGGCGCCATCGACGCAACGGGCGGCGCGGCCGCGAGCTCGTCCGGCGGCGCCGCCAGCAGCTGGTCCGGCGCGGGCGGCCAGGCGCCGGCAGAATCGGCCGGGGCGGGCGGGTGCACGGTCGCCGCGCGCGATCCGCGCAGCACGCTGCTGCAGCTGGTGCTGGCGCTCGGCCTGGTCGCCGGCGTGCGGCGGCGGAAGCGGCTCGCCGCGCTGGTCGTCCTCTACGCCCTGGCGGTCGCCGCCAGCGGGCTGCTTTCGCCCCGGACCGCCGCAGGCGCGGGCGGCGTCGCCGTCGACGCGACCGCCACCGGGTCGGGCGCCAGCGGATTGACCTTCTCGCACACGATGGGCGCCGGCGCGAACGGGCTCCTGATCGTGGGGGTGGTCGTCCCGATCACCTGCGACGACACCACGACCGACGGGGCCAACTGCGGGGCCTGCGGCACGACCTGCGCGCAGGATGTCGGAGCTTCGCTCGGCACGGGTCTGCTCGGCCTGTGGCGCTTCGACGAGGGGAGCGGCACCACCTCGGCCGACTCGTCCGGCAACGGCAACACGGCCACCCTCTTCAACAGCCCGAGCTGGACCACCGGTTACTCCGGCGACGCCGTCGAGGGGAACGGCACCAGCAGCTACGTCGCGGCCAACATCGGGACCTGGTTCGGGGCGAACAACACCCTGTCGGTCTCCGCCTGGACCTACGTCAACGCCAGCTCCAGCGGCCCGGTGGTCGGGATCGCCGGGACCAACGGCTGGAACATGCCATTCCTCAGCGTCAACGGCTCGACCGTCTACGGTTGGCTGTGGGGCGTGCCCGGAACCGACCCGGCCAGCAGCCCCCTCGCGGCGACGGTCACCCTCGACGCCTGGCACTTCCTGGCCATCACCTACGATCCGAACGGTGGTGGCGCGGGGATCGGCCAGGAGATCTTCTACGTCGACGGCATGGTCTCCAGCTCGGCCACCGGGACCTACCAGCCGTCTGGAACGAGCGACGTCTTCACCACGCAGATCGCCGGCGCAAAGCCCAACGGAGGCGCCATGGACAGCGTCCTGCTCGGCAAGGTCGACGAGGTGCGCGCCTACAACCGGACTCTGAGCGCCGCAGACATCACCGCGCTCTACGGCGGGCGGCTCACCTGCGCGGCCAGCACCTGCGCGGCCTGCTCCGGGGGCCAGACCGCTTGCAGCGGCAGCTGTACCGACACGTCGACCGACATCGACAACTGCGGCGGCTGCGGACACGCCTGCAACATCGCCGGCGGCGAAACCTGCGTGGGGGGAACTTGCACCTGCACCACCGGCACCGACTGCAGTGGCGTCTGCTCCACCACCTCCAACGATCCCAACAACTGCGGTGGCTGTGGCATCGCTTGCGGAATGCCGACCAGCGCCGCCATCGACAGCGGGCTCATCGGGCACTGGAACCTCGATGAGGGGTCCGGCACGACCTCGGCCGATTCGTCGGGGAACGGCAACACGGCGACACTCTCCGGCGCGACCTGGACCACAGGCTACTCCGGCGACGCGGTCGCGGGTGACGGCAGCTCTACCTACGTGAGCGCCAACCTGGGGAGCTATTTCGGCACCAACGCCGCCCTCACCGCCAGCGCCTGGGTCTACGCCACCGCGACCACCAACGGTCCTGTCTTCGGCGTCACCTCCATCCCGGCGGGCGGCGGCTGGAACATGCCCTTCCTCAGCATCGCCGGCTCAACCGCTTACGGATGGTTGTGGGGGGTCCCGGGGATCGACGGCGGCTCGAGCCCGCTGGCCGCCACCGTCAGCCTCGACGCCTGGCACTTCCTGGCCATCACTTACACGCCGTCGGGAGGGTCAGGGACGGAGAGGTTCTACGTCGACGGCGCGCTGGCCGGCACCGCGACCGGCGCCTACCAGCCCTCGGGCCAGGTCGACACCTGGTCCACCACCATCCCCGGCGCCAGGCCAAGCGCCGTCACCAACAGCTTCCTCAACGGCAAGGTTGACGAGGTGCGCGCCTACAGCCGCGCGCTCAGCGCCGCCGAGATCTCGATCCTCTACAACGCCCGCCAGACCTGTTCGTCGTCGATCTGCGGCGGCTGCACCGGCGGCGAGTCGCTCTGTGGCGGCGATTGCACCGACAAGACCATCGACGCCAGCAACTGCGGCGCCTGCGGCACCAGCTGCAACATCTCCGGCGGTGAGAGCTGCATCTCCAGCAGCTGCGGCTGCGCCAGCGGCACCGACTGCAGCACCGTCTGCGTCGACACCACCTCCGATCAGAACAACTGCGGCGGCTGCGGCGCCCCCTGCGGCGCTGTCACCTGCGCCTCCTGCGGCAGCGGGATGGCGGGCCTGTGGCACCTCGACGAGGGCTCCGGGTCGACGTCGGCCGATTCATCCGGCAACAACCACACCGCCACGCTCAACAGCAGCCCCGGCTGGGTGACGGGCGAGGCGGGCAACGGGCTGGCGTTCAACGGCACCAGCTACATGACGGCCACGCTGGGAAGCTGGTTCGGCAACAACAACCCCCTCTCCGCCAGCGCCTGGGTCTTCGCCACCTCCACCACGAACGGGCCGATCTTCGGCGTCACCGACACCCTGCCGGGGACGAACTGGAACATGCCTTTCCTGAGCATTGCCGGGTCGACCGTCTACGGCTGGCTCTGGTCGATGGCCAACAACAATCCCCTGTCGGCGACGGTCTCGCTGAACGCCTGGCACCTCCTCACGATCACCTACGATCCGAACGGAGGCGCCGCCGGCACCGGCCAGGAGATCTTCTACGTCGACGGCGCGGTGTCGCAGTCCTCGGACATCACCTACTGGCCCTCGGGCAACAGCGACTTCCTCACCACGCAGATCCAAAACGCCAAGCCGAGCGGCGTGAACAACATTCTGACCGGCACCATCGACGAGCTCCGCGCCTATACCCGCGTCCTCTCGGCGGGTGAGATCGCGCTGCTCTACAACGCGCGTCAGACCTGCGTGGGCTCCGTCTGCACCGGCTGTCCGACGGGGACCACCAGCTGCGGCGGCGGCGTCTGCCAGAACACCGCCTGCGGTGCCTGCGGAAGTCCCTGCTCGGGCACCCAGCAGTGCGTCTCCGGCACCTGCATGTAGCGCCGGAGCGTCGCGCTTCAGAAGACGCAGCGCTTCGTCGATGAGTCTGCAACAGATGCGCACCAATCTCAGGCTCACCAAAGGTCTCGCCTTGCTGGCGATGAGTGGCATGTTCCTGGTTGCCTGCGGCGACGCGTCCCCCGGAAGCTCGGGCGGCGCCGCCGGCGCCGGCGGTGCCCAGACAGGCGGCGCGGGTGGGTCAGGGACCGGCGGCACGACCGGGACGGGTGGGCTGGCCGGCGGCTCGGGAGGCGGCAGCGTCGGGACGGGCGGCGGCGGCGGCACGGGCGGGGGCGGCGGCGGCGGCACGGGCGGCGGCGTCGGCACGGGCGGCGGCGTCGGGTCGGGCGGCGGCGTCGGCACGGGCGGCGTGAGCGGTGCGGCCGGCAGCCAGGCGACCGGCGGCAGCGGCGGCGCGGCCGGGGGCGCGACGGGCGGAGGCAGCGGTGCTGGCGGTTCGGCGATGGCCGGCGCAGGCGGCGGAACCACGGACGCGGGGGCGGTCGACACCGGAATCGACGTCCCGCCCCCTCCCCCGGCGCCAGCGACGACCATTCCCACCACCCCGATCGACTTCGGAGCGATCGACTGCGGCGCGGCCGGCGGAACGCTTCCCTTCTCCTTCACCAACACGGGAACCGCCAGTCTCCATTACCGCGCCGCCATCGATCTGGGCGGCACCTTCTCGCTGCAGGGGGCCGCGGCCGACGGCTCCCTCACCGGCGACGTTGCCCCCGGCTCGACCGCACAGCTGACGATCGTGGCCGGGATCATCCCGACGACCAGCGCCGTCGGCGCCGTCCTCACCGGAGCGTTGACGGTGGCGACCAACGCCGCCGGTGCCGACAACACGCAGATCGCCATCGCCATGACCGCCCAGGGAAGCACCTGCACGCTCACCTGTGGCGCGTTCACCAAGTGTACGCCCAGCAGCGCCTCTCCCTATTGCGCCAACACGGAGACCGACAACATCAACTGCGGCGCCTGCGGTCACACCTGCGGCACCGGTGAGGTCTGCACCAACGGCAGCTGCGAGCTCACCTGTGGCGCGCTCACCAAGTGCTCACCGTCGTCCGGCAGCGATTACTGCGCCAACACCACCACCGACAGCAACAACTGCGGTGCCTGCGGCAACGTCTGTGGCACGGGGCAAGTCTGCAGCGGCGGCGTCTGCACCCTCTCTTGCGGCGCGCTCACCAAGTGCTCGCCGTCGACGGGCGCCCCCTATTGCGCCAACACGCTGACCGACAACGCCAACTGCGGCACCTGCGGCAACCCCTGCACCGGCGCCGACGTCTGCTCGAACGGCGTCTGTACGCTCACCTGCGGCGCGCTCACCACCTGCGCTCCCACCAGCGGCGCCCCCTACTGCGCCAACACGCTGACCGACAACGCCAACTGCGGCACCTGCGGCAATCCCTGCACCGGCGCCGACGTCTGCACCAACGGCGTCTGCACCATCGCCTGCGGCGCGCTCTCGACCTGCACGCCGTCGAGCAGCGCCCCCTACTGCGCCAACTTCGCCACCGACAACGCCAACTGCGGCAGCTGCGGCAACGTCTGCGGCGCCGGCCAGGTCTGCAGCGGCGGCGGCTGCACGCTCACCTGCGGCGCGCTCTCGAAGTGCACCCCCACGAGCGGCACCCCCTACTGCGCCAACTTCGCCACCGATACCGCCAACTGCGGCAGCTGCGGCAACGTCTGCGGCGCCGGCCAATCCTGCATGGGCGGCGTCTGCCAGGCCAACTGCTCGGGGAGCGAGACGGCCTGCGGCGGGTTGTGCACCAACACCTCGTTCGATCCGAGCAACTGCGGCGCCTGCGGCAACGGCTGTGCGTTCGCGCAGGGCTCCGCGGCCTGCGCCGGTGGGGGGTGCTTCCTCACCGCCTGCAACGCCGGCTACGCCGACTGCAACCACGCCCAGTCGGACGGCTGCGAGACCAACACCGACAGCGACGCCGCCAACTGCGGCGCCTGCGGCAAGTCCTGCGCGCTCGGGGAGACCTGCGTCTCGGCCGTCTGCACCGCCAACCTCTCGCAAGGGCTCATCGGCTACTGGAAGATGGACGACGCCCCGGGCTCGACCAAGGCCGCCGACAGCGGCCCCAACAACCTCCCCGGGTTCGTCCAGGGGAACGTCACCTTCCTTCCCACGGCCGGCAAGCAAGGCTCGGGCGCGATCTCCCTGGCGGGCAGCGGCTACATCCGCGTCCCCTTCCCCAACAACGCCATCAACCAAGGGACCGGCATCGCCATCCCGCAGGGAAACATGACCTTCTCGATGTGGTTCAAGACCAACACCACGGGCCCGGGCGGCTTGCAGGTCGTGGAGGGGAACGCAGCCTGGGGCTCGGGCTACGATCGCGTGGTGGGCAGCGGAACCGGCTCGACGTTGCAGTACAACGCTTGGCACGAGGTCAACATGACAGGGGTCGTGACCGTCAACGACGGCAACTGGCACCTCATGACCTACGTCCTCGACGAGTCGAACGGCTTCCTGACCTATATCGACGGCAGCCCCGACGCCAGCTCTTCGACGCTGACCGACAATTGCGGCGAAGGGTGCAGCGGCTTCAACTGGGCCGCGGAGTACTGGATCGGCACCGGTGCCGACGGCCGTTTCAGCGCCGGCAACTTCAGTGGCCTCATCGACGACGTGCGCATGTACAACCACGTCCTTTCGCCGGCCGCGGTGATGCAGCTCTACAACGCCACCAAGTAGCCTCGAGGCGGAACAGCGCGCCTGTGCCAGCGGCGAAGCTGACAGTCCAGCTCTCTTCGCGCGCGCCCGGAGGGTCGTGTCCCTCGTCATAGGTGTGGGCGCCGCCTTGGACTAGTCTCAGGCGATGAGATTACCTGCCGCTTTCGTTGCGTCGCTCGTCCTGGCCGTCACAGCTTGTGGCGGTTCATCGGGAGGTGGGAGCGCGACCGATGGTGGCAAGGATCGCGCGGGCAACACGGGCGGTAGCTCCGGCGGCGGCCAACCAGGCCAGGGAGGCATTGCCGGCGCCGCGGGAAACTCCGGTCGCGGAGGAGCCGCGGGCGCCGCCGGCGGCAACGCGGGGCTGGGCGGAGCGGCTGGCGCAAGCGCCGGTGGTGCGGCCGGATCCGCCAACCTCGACGGTGGCGCGGCCGGCGCGGGCGGAGGCGCCGGGCAAGGTGGCGCCGGGCGCGACGGCGGCGCCGACGCGCGGGCAGACGGCGGCAACTGCCCCAGCCAGAATCCCGACCCCTGCCTCTGCGGACGCCCCGACGCGAACCCGGTCTCGGCGTCCGACTGCACGCGCGAGAAGGCCTGTCGCGCGGCCGGAGGCATCTGGGAGCCATACGTCGTCTACCTGGCCGAGGGCGGAGTGTACGGACCGCGCTGCCAGTCCGTCGACGGCGCCGCCTTCGACGCCCCCTGAGCCCGCGCTCGCCACTGCCAAACCGGACCTGACCGAGAGCCTCTCGATTTTAACGAGCGAGAGCTCCGCGTGGCTTGGCCACGCGGAGCGGAGGGGGACCGGGCAGAGCGAGCACAGCGTGACGGACGGGGATGCGAGCGCAGCGTGGCGGACGGGAGAGCGAGCGCAGCGTGGCGGACGCGAGAGCGAGCGCAGCGTGGCGGACGCGAGAGCGAGCGCAGCGTGGCTCTGCCACGCGGAGCGAGGGGGGACCGGGGGGTGCGAGCGGCAGCGAGCCGCCCCCCGTAAAATCAAAGGGGTGCGAGCGGCAGCGAGCCGCCCCCCGTAAAATCAAAGGGGTGCGAGCGGCAGCGAGCCACCCCCCGTAAAATCAAAGCACGAAGTTGACCAGCAGCTTCTCCTCGCCGCGCAGAAGCTCGGTCGGGAACCGCCACTTCTTGAGATGACTGCTGTAACAGTGGCGGACGTCTCGGGCCGCACCGTCGGCGCCCAGGATCTGCACCAGCTCGACGGCGCCGTTGGCGCCAATCTCGAAGGCGGCGCCGAGCTCGAGCGGTGGGCCGCGATCGGGATCGTCGAGGCACTCGCGCAGCTCGGGTGCCCGCTCGGCGGCGAAGGCGCGCAACGCCTTCGTGCGCTCCCCCTCTTCGAGCGGCTTCCCGGCGGGCAGCGGCGTGAGCGCCGCAAGGGCGGCGCGCCCCACCTTGCCATGCCGCGCGACGTGCGACGCGCCGATGGCGCCGCCGCCGCCGCTCGCCGCCGGCGGCGCGACGCAGGCGACCGTGGGGGGACAGACGGCGGGCGGCGTGGTGACCGCGGGAACCGCGCGCCTCAGAGCCAGCAGGTAGCCGGCGCCGCCGCCGGCTGCGAGCAGCAGGAGGGCCAGCGCCGCCAGCGCCGGCCCGCGCGGTCGACCGCCCCCGCGCCGGCCCGGCGCGCCGCCGCCGGAATGGCGCAACCAGGCGGGGAGATCGGCGGAGGGTGCCATGGCGTGTCTGCGTCGATCGCTCAGTGGCTCGTCGCCAGCGTGGCGACGCTGCTGCCGAGCTGCTGGATGGCGGCGGCCGGCATCGAACCGATGAGCTGGCAGAAATCGGCGCTCTGCCCGGTGCCGGGATTGGCGGCGTTGAGCGCCGCCATGAGTGGCGTGAAGTAGAGGTTCGGCGACGGGCCGATGTCGTCGAGCACGTTGAGCGGGAACCCCGTCACCGCTTTGCACTTGGCCTCGAAGTCGGTCTGGCTCTGCCCTTCGGCGGTGGCGATCGCCACCTGCACCACCTGCGACGGCGAGATGCTGGTGCCGCTCGAGAACGAGAGCCAGGTGACGCCGCCGGAGGCGTCGGTGTCGAGGAAGATGTCCGTGGGCGAGCGGCCGTTGACGTTGCAAGCGTCGCTCGGCAGCGCGCAGCGCCGGGCGACCGGCTGCAGGTAGACGACGATGAACAGATCGCGGGGGCTGTCGAAGAAGGCGCTGCGATCGATCCCACCCTGCCCCGCCGGCAGCGCGGCCGAGTCGAGGCCCTGCCCGAAGCCGATCAGGTTTTTCGCCTCGCAGGACTGGCCGTCGCCGTCGAAGTTCCCCGATCCGGCCAGGATCTGCAGCGCCAGCGGCAGGTCGGCGTCGTCGATGTTCGCCAGCGTCGGCGCGATGATCGGCAGCAGGCTCTGGTAGTTGCTGAGCCCCGCGTCTGCCCCCAGGAGGCCCAGCAGCGCCAGCGCAGGGGGGAGCGACTGGCTGGAGCTCGAGCCCTGGCGGCCGAGCAGCAGCCGCGGCCCGAACTCGTCACCGTAGGTCGAGATGAGCCCCATGTTCGCGATCGAGAGCCCCCGCGAGCCCAGGTAGTTCATGAAGCCGGTCATGATCCCGGCGTACTGGTTGGAGAGGTTCACCGAGGTTCGCGCGAGGTTGGCGACGAAGAGGATGCTCGCCGTCAAGGGAGGTGGCTGCGGCAGCGCGTCGGGGCGGACGGGAAACGGGACCGGGATGTAGATCTTCTTGGTCATCCCGCCGTCGGGGCTGGCGGGCGTGATGATCGTGCAACCGGCCCCCGCCAGCACCAGAATCAAGAGGAGCGATCGGGTCTTCATAGTGCCACCATCTTTCCCTTGTCCTTCGCCGTCGCGGAGCCACTGCCGGACTTTCCACTCTCGGCGTGCGACGTTTGGGGCGCCTGCAGGCCACGGGCGCGCAGCGTCTGTCGCAGCGCCGCGTAGAGCGCGCGGCGGGCCTCGGCCGTCTCGCGCGGCGTCGGCGTGACGACCAGCGAGAGATCCTCCTCCAGCGCCGCGGCCACCGTCCGTGGCAGCGTGGAGAGCGTGCGCGAGGCGACCGTCGCCGAAGCGGTGCGCAGAAAGCGCGCCAGGATCTCCGTCGGGACCCCCACCACCGTGGCCCCGAGCACCTCCTCGGAGACCAGCTCGAACGACTGCTCGGTGATGAGCGCGGCCTCGATCGCGCGCGCCTTGACCGGATCGGCGCGCCGCATGGCGTCCAGGATCTCGGCCTGCTCGTCCATCGGCCGCTCCTCGACCAGCTCCACCGCCAGATCGATGTCGCCGGTCTGGCCCGAGTCGAGGTGGGCCTGTTCGATGGCCCGCGCCCGCAACGTGGCCGCCACGTCGAGCAGGTGCTCCTTCGAGAGCGACTTGGGAGAGGCGATGGCCGCCGCCAGCGCCGCGCGCTCGCCGGTGGAGCGCGACTCGAGATAGGTCGAACGCAGATGGGCGGGCGCGTAGCGCAGCGCCGCCGCCCGCACGCTGGGCGGCTCGGGGTCGAGCACCGCGGCCAGCCGCGCCGGCGACACGCCGAGCAGAAACGCGAACTCCTGCTCGACCGGATCGTCGGCGCCGACCATCCGGTGTTTGAGGATGCGCCGGTGCAGCTGGTCGACGATCTCGCGCGTGTCCGAGCGGGGCCGTCCGTCGACGAGCAGCGCAGCGGCCTCGCGCAACGCCGAGGCGCAGGCCGGATCGCCGCGGAGATCCTCCACCACGCCGGGGCCGATGAGCTCGACGGCGACGGCGACCTTTTCGATCTGGTTCTCGCGCAGGAGCTCCCCCATCACGCGCCGGGCCAGCACCCGATCCTCGCGCAGGGCGCGCCGCACCTCGGGGAGATGATCGACCGCCGCCGGCAGCGCGCCGGCACCGGAGGCCTCGCCGCGCCGATCGGGGGCGGTCCCCTGCTGGATGTTGCGCCGGGCGCGCCGGTCGGCGAGCGCGCTCAGCAGCGCAAAGCCGAGCGCCCCGATGAGCAGGCCCAGGACGCCGAGCGCGATGGCCACCACCCAGGGGATTCCATGCGTCCCGTTGTCGACGGCCGGCGCGGGCGGCGGCGGGGGGATCGGGTACGGCTGCGGCGCCGGCTGCTCCCGCTCACGCTGCGGCGCCGGCTGGGGCGGGGGCGGATAGGCGTAGGGAGACATCTCACGCTGTTGCGGCTGAGGCCGCGGCGTCGGAAAGGCGATCACGCTCTCGGTGATCTCGACGGGAACGTCGAGCATGTCGAGCTTGCTCTTGAGGAGGTTCTTGAGGTCCTTGCGAAACTGGGCGGGGAGCTTGGCGTCGAGCGTCACCGCCACCTCGACCCGCTCCGCCACGAACTCGGTCCCGGGCGTCAGCTCCTCGAAGCCGGGCGCCGCGCCGGCCGGCAGCGCCGTGGGGCGATTGACCCGGACGTCGACGTACTTGAGCTCGGCCTGGCCGGGCGCCATCTCCTCCAGCACCGGGGCGATGCGCCGCGTGACCTCATCGCGCACGTTCGCTTCCAGCAGCTGCGCGTCGTTGCCGAACGGTGGTCGCCGCTCCGCGCGCGCGGAGCCCGCCGCCAACAGGGTCGCCAGCGCCACCGCGGCCGCCCCCATCCCGGTTCTCATATGAATGATGCGCTTCATGAAACCACTCCCAGCTAGTGGACCCTAATCACGACCCTGCGATTTTCGCTGCGGGCGCGCGTCTGCGCGGAGGCATCGCCCTGCACGGGCGTGGCCGGCCGCGTGTCGGCGTATCCCTGGGCGGAGAGTCGCTGCGGACTGACCCCCGCCGCGGTGAAGGACTTGAGCACGTTGATCGCCCGCGCCGAGGAGAGCTCCCAGTTCGAGTCGAACCGGCCCGTGTGGATCGGGACATCGTCGGTGTGCCCCTCGATGGCGATCTGGTAGCGGTTGTCGATGGTGGGGAGCAGCTTCCCCACCCGATCGATCGCCGCGCGCCCGGTCGGCGTGATGTCGGCCTGGCCGCTGTCGAACAGCAGCGCATTCTTCAGCTCCATGCGCAGCCCCTCGTCGTCGACGACGGTCTTCACCTGCTGGGTCAGCCCCTGCGCCGCGATCACCGCGTCGATCTTCTCCTTCAGCACGTCGAGCGAGGGCGGCGGTGCCTGATGCGAGATCGCCGCGGAGACCATCTCGAACTTGCGCAGGTTCACCTTCGACATGGCCAGCGCCAGGATCAGAAACGCCAGCAACAGGCTGACCACGTCGACGTAGGGGATGAGCCAGGAGGTGTCGTCCTCCTCGCCGTAGGCCAGCAGATCGCTGGCATCGGGGCCCCGGCTGGGGCTGGCCTTGGCGGAGCGCTTGGCGCCGCCGCCGGGCCCGCCGCCGGTCTCGAGGCCGATCACGCGGCCTCCGCGGCGGAGGGGGCACCGCCGCCCGCGCCGGCCAAGAGGCGCAGGTCGTAGAGCGACCGCCCCTCGGCGATGCTGGTGAGCCCGCGCTCGAGCAGGCGCGCCGACACCGAGAGGTTGCGTCCGTAGTTCTCGATCCGCTTGGCGAACGGCGACCAGATCGCATACGCCAGGATGAGGCCGTAGAACGTCGCCAGCTGCGCCACCGCCATCGCCGGGCCCAGCTGCTCGAAGTTCTTCAGGTTGATGAGCATGTTCACGAGGCCAACGATGGTCCCCATCAGGCCGACGGCCGGCGTGGTGCGGGCCAGAAAGCGGAACACCTCCTCCGCCTCTTTGACCTGCGACAGGCGCGCGTACGACAGCGTCAGCACGGTCTCGCGCGCATCGGCGCCGCCGCCCGGCTGGAGCAACAACGGACCGACCTCGCGCAGCAGCGGATCCTCGGCCTCGGCGAGCACCTTGGAGGCCTCGACCGTTCGCCCCTGCTTGAGCTCGCGGCCGAACCGATAGAGATCGGCGATCATGCGCGACTCGGCCCGCCGCGCGTTGTAGCGCAGCGCCTGGGCCAGGGTCACCACGCCGCGCCAGATCTCGCGCACGTCGTGCCCCACCAGCAGGATCGACGGCGGCGCCCCCAGCAAGAGGATGAGCGCGGCCGGGTGAAAGAAGCCGGTGAACCCGTTCGGCATGTGGCTGCGCGTGGAGACCAGCGTCGCCCACAATCCCGCCAGCCCGATGATGATGTGCATCTTCCCTTTCTACTTTCCGAGGCGCTGAAGCGCCTCCAGCACCGCGAGGTTGAAGGGGTTCAGCCGCAGGGCTTCTTGCCAGGCTTCCCGCGCCAGGTTCTTGTTGCCGAGGCGCTCGTAAAGGGACCCCTTCATCGAGAGGATGTGCTCGTCTTCGGGGTACTGCCTCTCGAGATCGACCAGCTCCACCAGCCCCAGCTCGTAATGGCGCGTGCGATAGAGATCCTTCACCCGCGCCAGCGTCAGCAGATAGCTCGCCTTCGCCGCAGGCGGCGTCCCGGCCGCGCCCGGGACCTTGTCGCCCGGCCGCGCGGTCCTCTGTGCCAGACTCCGGTTGGCGTCGCGGTCGGTCGGATGGGCCGCCCCCTCGTCGACCGCGTCGTCCGGGCCGGGAGCATCGCTCTTGGCGCGCTCGGCGGCCGCCATGTTGTCGGCCATGATCTCGCGATCGGCGGCGGTCGCCGTGGCCATGTCGATGGACATGGGCGCCGCCGGCTTCCCGCTGAGTGGAACCTTGACCTCGTAGGCGGTCGCGATCTCCGGGAGCTGAATCTCCCAGTCGCGCACCCCGTCGGTCATCCGCACCACGTAGCGGCTCCGGCCCGGCTGACCCGAGGCGGTGTACGGCGACCCCTGCAGCAGATCGGGCGGCACGCGCACGTCCGCCGGCATGGCGCCGCCGCTGGCGCAGCCCGCGCCAGCCGCCAGAACGACCGCCGCAAGCACCACGGCCACCCGGGCGACCGCGCCGGACGGAGAATGGAAACCGGTCTTGGACATGGATTTCACCAATTGAGCGCCACCCGGAGTCGGAACCCCAAGCCTCCCAGATCGTAGCCCGAATAGGTGGTGGGGAAGACGTACATGAGCCCACCCTCGAAGGAGAGCCGGTACTTGAGGTGCAAATCGAGGCCGCTCTCCAGATAGAACGTGTTCCCCTGGTTGCCGGTGAACATCCCGCCCGCCTCGCCGTAGGCCCAGAGCTCGGGCTTGTTCAGGTTGGGCGCTGACAGATCGTGCGAGTAGTAGGCGCCGAGCAGGATGGAGTTCAACGCCTGCGGCTGCTTGCTGGTGCTGGGTGGACCGGTGGTGAAGATGCCGGCGCTGATGCCGAACAGGCTCCCCTGGTTCTCGCCGAACTTCTCGTGGAACCGCAGCGTCACGTTGGCGCCGACGACGTCTCCTGTCGGACCCTGGTAGCCCATCTGCAGCATTCCGAGCGACGCCGCGTACCCGTAGCTGGGGCGCCCGGCGATCTTCTGCTCCAGCTCGGCGGCCCGCTCGGCCCGCGTCGGGATGTGCTGCCCCGTGCGGAGGAGCGCCGTCATGGTCCCGTCCGAGCGGTAGGCGTCGCTCCAGACCACGTTGCCGTCGGAGGCGCGGAACACGCTCGCCTCCATCCAGATGACGTTCTGGTCGGGGCTGAAGGTGAAGTTGACGTCCATGAAGGTCTTGATGCCGGTGGTCTCCCCCAGCCGGCGCAAGTCCTCCTGCTTCACCGCGCCGAGGGTGATGACCCAGCTGCCGTTCTCGACCCGCGACCGCAGCGCCTCGCACTCGACGCAGAGGTTGATCTTGAGCGCCGTCGCGTTGAGGAGGCGCGCGGTCAGCCGGGCCTCCAGCGTGTGCGCGAACTCGGGGCGCAGGTTGGCCGACACGCGCACCAGGCGGATCGCCATCGGCGACAGCAAGTTGGGATCCTCGAGCGCGAGCTTGCGGGCGATCTCGTCGATGATGTCGTCGACCAGCTCGAAGAAATCGATGTTGTCGCTGGAGCGCCGGATCAGCTCCTCCATCTGGCTCGGCGAGGCGGGCTGGGGCGGCGCCGGTGGCGGCTCGGTCTGCACGCGCGCGGCGCCGGTCGCCGTCCCCGAGGTCGACGTGACCGGCCTGACCGGCGGCCGACCCGGTGGCGGCGCATTGGGATCATAAACGGGGCGAGGACGCGCCGGGAACTCACCATCGATCCGCTGCGGGACCTCGCCGTTCTGCGTCTGGGTCTCCGGAGGCGAGCCGGGCTGGCTCGGTGCGCCCGTGGTCGGCGGCCTGTGGGTGCGGGTCGCGCCCTCGATCTCCGTCTGCGAGTAGGTGCCGGGCGCGGCCGGCGCAGCGCCGCCGTTCGGGTCGCCGGGATCCTCTGCCCGGGCAACACCCAGGTGAACGGAAAGAACCGCCGACGCGACCGCGGTCGAGCAGACCAGCTGGGCGCGGCTAAAACGCATATCCAACCTCGAAGCGGATGCCGTTTCGGTCGGCGCGCAGGCTGCTGCTCAGCGCCTCGTCCAGCACGGGATCGGGCACCTTCTTGTCGTCGTCCAAGCTTGCTCCCGTGTAGAACGCATATTCGAACACGTATTCGATGCTCATCCGGAAGGACCGGAACCCCAACGCCAGACCCGCGCCGAGGCAGACGCTGTTGGCCCGGCCAGATCCGCTGTGATACATCGATCCCTCGGGGGTGGGCGTGGTGTTGCTGTACAGCGCCAGGTCGGAGGTCATGAACGAGAGCCCCGTGTCGACGAAGGGCGTGAAGTCGCGATCGAGCAAGTACCATCGGCCGCGCAGCCCGTAGGCCGTGCGTCCGCAGGCAGAGGTCGAGTTCCCGGACCCGTCCTGACAGGAGATCGGACGCCATCCCAGCCAGACGCCGAGCGCCGCATGGCGGAGAAAGTCCCAGGAGAAGGCGAGGCCATAGCTCGCCAGACCGGTCCCGAAGAACGCCTCGAACGCCAGCGGGCGGGTCACCCGCCAGGGTTGCGTCGCATCGATCCACTGCTGGATGCGCGCCTCCCGCGTCAGCTGCTGGGTGGCGACCTGTTGACTCCGGTCGGCGGCCAGGCGGTCCTCGAACCGTTCGAGGCGGCAGGCCCGGCGCACGTTCTCCGCGGCCGGGGTGGTGTCGGCGATGTCGAGCGCGCGCGCCGCCTCGCAGGGGTCCTCCGGCTGCTGCTGCACCAGCGACTGCGCGCGGGCGCCGGTGGCGCCGACGGCCTCCAGGACGACCGCGACGGGGAAGGCCAGCACCAGGGCCCAGCGATTCACGAGCCGCCTCCGGTCCAGGCGATCCGGAAGCTGCCCGGCCAGCGCCGCAGCGACGAGGGGGTCGGATCGGCGCCGTGCCGGGGGACGAACACCAGCGGCCCGGTCTCCTCCAGCGCCGACGTCAGGTCGATGGCCGGCGGACGCACGTCGTAGCTGCGGCCGATCAGGATCTCGCCGAGCAGGATGGGGCGCCGCGCCGACCCGACCGTCTCGGCGTAGGCCCGCGGCCCCGACCTGAGGTGAGCGCTGGCCGCGCGGTAGAGCGTGGTCAGCTCCTCGTCGACGGGGCCGCGCCCCGCCTCGTCGAGGTGACGCTTGAGCGTCGCGACGAGCGTGTTGAGATCGGTCTGATCGTCGTTGTCGACCAGCGCCGGCAGCGCGTCGCGCGCCACGACCAGGAGGGCGCGCTGCCAGTCGGCCGAGCGCTCGGCCCGCAGCTTGGTCCGGTGCCCCTCCGCCTCGGCCGAGGCGATCAGGCCGCCGCCGTCGCCTCCCGACGTCGACGTCGAGGCCGTGGTCGCCGTTCCTCTCGCCTTGGCGTTCACCTTCACCTTAGACGGCGGGGGGCGCGCGACGGTCTCTTCCTGACCGGCCAGCAGCAAGAAGGTTCGCGCAAACTCGGCCCGGGCGCCGGCCCGGGCGGCGGCGACAGACTCGTGCGCCAGGTGCTGCAGCCGGCGCTCGGCGTCGGTGTCGTTGTCGTAGAGCCAGGCGTAGGTCGCCATCGCCGAGGCGTGCGCGCCGGCGCCCAGCGCCATCTCGGCGAACGCCTGGGCGCGGGAGAGCCGCTCGCGCGGGGGGCCCAGCGCCTCCAGCATCTCGATCGTCTCGGACGAGACCGGCGAGGCCTCGAGGGTGCGCAGGGCCATGTCCATCATGGCGCCGAGCGCCGGATCGGCCTCGACCTCGGCCCGGCCGTGCCGGTGCAGCGCCTCCCGCGCTTCGGCGATGAGCTCCGCGCGTCGGCCAGCGCGGGCGTGCGCCTCGACCTGACGAAAGGCGATGTAGCGGCCGATGGCGTCGTCACCGTGAGGCGGCGCGCCCAGGATCGCCACGGCGTCGTCGGGACGATTGGCCGCGACCAGCCGATCGGCGAGCAGGAGCGCCAGCCCACGACGGACGGCAGCCGGCAGGTCGAGTCGAAACGCCGCGCGCGATTTTTCCATCGCCACCGCGGGAGCGACCGCCGGGTCGGTGACCGCCGCCAGCGCGTCGGTGAAGATCGCGTCGGAGCGCTCGCGCAGCGCCAGCACGTTGTCGCGCGCGCCGCCGACCGCCTCGAACCGGGCCAGCGTCGCCACCGCCGGGGTGGCCCGGCCGTGCGACATCTCCAGCACCGCCGCCTGCAGCAGCAGCGGCGCCGTCGCCGGATGCTCCGATGGCAACAGGCCGGCGGTCCCCGCCACCAGCGCGATCTCCGCGTCGGCGGCCGGCGCCGACGTCATCGGAGCAGAGATCGCACTGGCCTGGGGGCAACGGGTCACGAGCACCGGAACCGCCTGCTCGTCGCTCCAGTGCTCGCTCTCGATGGGCCAGGTGACTTCAGTCGTCACTTCAGTCGTCGCTTGGGTCGTCGCCTTGGTCGCGGCGCTGGGACCCTTGGCCCGGCCTTCGGAGCGCGCCATCATTCGGCCCGCTTTCGGAACCTCGGGCAGCGCCCGCGCGAGCCGCACCCGTTCGATCTGGACCAGACGCCGCAGCTGCATCCAGGGATCGCGCAGCGGGAGCGCGACCGGAGAGACCCGCGGAATGCGGCCCAGCGGCTCGCACCGCAGGAGCGCCAGCATCTCCGACCAGAAGTCGAGCGCGCTGTCCGGCTGGCCCCGCTCTCGGTCGGCGAGCGCGGTGAGCGCCACCTCGGCGATCGCCAGATCGCCGCGCCAGACCGCGTCGCCGGTCTCGGTGAGCAGATGCTCGCGCGAGACGGGCGCCGGTACCTGTGCCCCCACCCAGGGCGCGGGCGGCGCGGCCAGAGGTCCCCGGGCCGGCGCCGCGCAGCCGCCCGACGCGAACCCGAGGGCGAGCGCGAGCAGCGCGGTCCTCGAGATCGAGACCGGGGAGATTCGGCGCGGCACGCTCACAGCGTCCCTCCGGCGCTCAGCGCCGGCAGCGCTCCCCAGACCCCGATGGTGGTTCCCGAGCGCGACTCGAAGTCGAGGGTGACGGCGGCGTCCACCCGGACGAAGAGCTTCGGCAGGAGAAAGACCAGAAAGCCGAGGCCGGCATCGGTGGACGGACCGATCTCGCCGCCGTTGTCGTGGATCCCTCCGTGGGCAAACGCCTGCGGCTCGAAGTGGATCACACCGCCGAGGCCGCCCACCATCAGCTTGCCGTACCCGATCGAGTAGCGCGCGCCCACCAGCGCACGCCAGCCCGGCGGGTGGCTGTCGGGGAGAAGACCGTCGTCCGCCTCGATCTGCTTGGCCGTGGCGTCGAGCGAGCTCCAGTCGTGCGCCAGCTGGACCTCCAGACCGAGCGGCTCGAGGAGATAATAGGTGGCGCCGACGCGCGCGCCAGGGCTGTTGTAGAAGTCGCCCCGGGAGAGGTATTCGAACCCGCCGTAGACTTGGAGCTGCTTGGCCTTGAGCGCGAACCGCGGCTGGACGCGGACCGCCGCCTCCGGCCGCGGGGCCGGTTCTTGAATCGCGCTTGCCGGCAGGGCGCTCACCGGCGCGTGGCGCGATGACGCGGAGCCTGACAAGGGTGACGGCGACGCCGGCAATGCCGCGGGCGGCGGCGACGCGGGCGGCGCCACCGTCTGCGGCGTGGCGCCGGGGGCCGCGGCGTCGGCCGCGAGAACCGGCGCCCGCCAGGTTCCGAGGAGAATGAGCGCCGCCAGCACCGACGCGGAACCGAGCCGGAGCATCATTGCGTCTCCGCGCACAACGGGCTCGTCGCCCAGGAGGTCGCGCCGGTTCCATTGGTCGAGACGAACGGGTGATCGCAGTACGCGGTGCAGATCTCGAAGTCGACCGAGGCGCTCTCCGGCGTGAACGTGGGGCCCGGCTTCTCGATCTCCGGCAACAGCGAGACGAAGTAGCCGGGAGGGTCGGACGCCGTGATGGCCCAGCTCTGGCCATAAAGACGCTGTCCGGACGTGAGGTAGACGGGTTGGATCTGCGGGCTCGCGTCGCAGATCTTGAAAGAACCACCATCGTAGGTGGCGGCGTCGGCCGCCGACAGCAGCGGCACGGGGACGTTCTGATCGAAGATCTGGCTCGTGTAGGGGAGGTTCTGCGAGACGTACGAGGCCAGCGTCATCTCGAGCGTCATGTCGTCGGCCGAGATCCAGGGCGTCGACATCCACCAGCTCGGTCCGGTGGCCATGGCCCCGCCCGGGTTGAACAGCCAGGAATTCGTCCGCAGATTGTAGGGCGGAGGCGCCGTCAGCCCGTTGAAAAAGACCTCCAGCGAATCGGTCATCGAGCTCGGCAGCGCGAAGTTCTGGTCGTTGAAGTAGAAGAAGTAAAACTGCTGGTACGTCTGGGGGTAGCTCGAGACGGCCTGCAAGACGGCAGCGGCCATGTCCGTCGGGTCGGGCAGCGCCTCGTTGGAGAACTGCGCGCAATTGGGCGCGCCGGCAGACGGGTCGGGGTTCTGCGCGAGGTTGAGGGTCCCCAGCTTCGTGTACATGCCGGTCTTCTGCATGTACTGGTCGACGAGCCCCTCGATCTTCAACCGCGCCGCGTCGCATCGCTCAGGAACCTCGATCTCGAGGTCGAAGACGATCTGGTAGATGACCGGCGACTGCTCGACCGGCGGGGTGAACGTCGTGTGCATGTCCACCACCTGAGGCAGCGTCGCGAGGCGCCCCTGCGCCACGGTGGGACAGTAGCCGCTGGTCAAACACCCGCTCCCGTCCATGGCAGGCGTCCCCGACGGGGTCGGCCGGATCCCGACGCAATAAAGTCCGCCGTCGCTGAGCGGCTGGTCGGCCGGGAAGATGTACGCCGGGGGATCGAGCGGTGAAAAACTGACGCCGGTGGGCACCGAGCTGACGCCGGTGGGCACTGACTCCGGCACGCAGAGACCATTGGTCGGCCACATCGTCCGGTCATAGGGGCGCGCGTAGACATAGGGCGGCTCGAACACCACGGTGTCCGTGAGGGCCACGTGGACCTGATCGTTGGTGAGCTGGAAAAAAGGGGCCACGGTGAGCGTCTGAGCCTCGGTCCTCGCGGTGGCCAGCTCCCCCGGGAGTGTCCCAAAGGTGGCGTGAATGGCGACGACCGGATGGGGGGAAGGCGGGACGTAGAGGCCGGGCACGACATACTGGAAGCAGGTCCCCCCGTCGGCATCCGCGCAGGGCGAGGCGCCCCCCGGAAACAGCGACCGTGAAAAATCAATCGGATTGTCGGTGTTCTCGCCAAGAATCTGAAAGTGCAGGTCGTCCCCGAGCGCCGCGGTCGAGGAGATCCTCCAGCGCACGATCGTTATGTCCTCTTGAGCGCTGTAAACCAGTTCGACTTTCTGGGGGGTATACGGAGAGGGAACGAACAGGACGTCGCCGCAACCCACCGAAAGCACGGTCACGGCCAGAAGCACAACCGCGGCCAATGCACGGCGGCGGGTGCGCCTACGAGGTTGGCGCGACCCGCAATCCAATTGGCGTGTTCCTTGCTGTGCGATGGTTTTAGGGGCGAGCATGGGCAGATTGGTTGGTTGCCCCCGGCGCGAGTCAGGCAATATTCGTGCTCAGCAAAGCACCACTCGGCGGCACCAATGAAACGGGTACGCTTGGTGATTGTCTCTCAAATTTGTGAAAGCATGATCAGAATGTCGCGCTCGAGCTTGTTGGCGGCTCTGCTCCTGGCGGTCGCCTTTTCGGGCACCCTGGCCGGTTGCTGCGGCGGCGCCCACTCCCACAAGTGCGACTTTACCTCCTTGGATAGTCAGAAAGATGGGGGGAGCGACGGGCCCATGATGTGTGGAACCGCGGGCGTCTGCGAGCCGCCGACCGTCTGCTGCGCCCAAAAGATCGCGCCCTACTTCAGCTGCGTCCCGCTGGAGGACTTCGGCCCCGACCAGTGCGAGAAGCCGCCGGACGTCGCCCCCGACTGCGAGGTGCCCAAGGACTGCGACAGCGGAAAGATCTGCTGCCTGCAGACCGCCGGCGTCCCGACGCTCAACTGCCAGCCGACCTGCCAAGGGGCGGGCAACTACCAGGCCTGTGTGACGGACCTCGACTGTCCCTCCCAGATGTCGGGCTCCTGCGGCGTCATCGCCGGCGGGCCCGACGCGGGCTATTCCATCAGCGTCTGCCCGCCCCAGCAGTGACGTCCGGAGCCGCCAGGCCCTGGATGGCCTTCGCCGCCTGCGGCGCCATCTGGGGCAGCACGTTCCTGGTCATCAGCATCGGCAACGACGCGCTGGCGCCGGTGTGGGCGGCCACCCTGCGCCTCACCCTGGCCGCGCTGTTGCTCGGCGCCTGGACGCGGGCACGGGGGCGCACGCTCCCCCGGGGCGCGGCCTTGCGCGCGGCGCTGGGCTACGGCATCGCGCAGTTTGGCGTCAACCTGCCCTTCCTTTACTGGGGCGAGAAGATGGTCCCCTCGGGCCTCTCCGCCGTCGTCTTCGCGACCATCCCCCTCACGAGCGCGCTCATGACGCGTGCGCTGGGGCTCGAGCGCCTGACGCCGGCGAAGGTGGCGGGCGCCGCGGTGGCGTTCGGCGGCGTGGCGGTGCTGTTCTCGTCCACGCTGCAGGCCCACGCCGCGCCTCTCGGGCTCGGGGCCATCTTCGTCGGCGCCACCGCCGCCAGCCTGGGGAGCGTCTTGCTCAAGCGAGGGCCGCGCCAGGATCCTTTTGGCGCGAACGCGGTCGGCTGCGCGATCGGCGCCCCGATCGCGCTGGCCATCAGCTTCGCGCTCGGAGAGTCCCACGCCCTCCCCGCCACGTTCGGCGCCGCCTGGCCGGTCCTCTACCTGACCGTCGCCGGCTCGCTCGGTGCGTACGTGCTCATGTCGTGGCTGCTCAACCACTGGTCGGTCACGCGCACCGCCTACGTCACGGTGATCGTCCCGGTGATTGCACTCGCGCTGGGGGCCGTCGTGCTCCACGAACGGCTGGCGCCCGCCAACCTGGGCGGCGCGGCCCTGGTCCTGGCCGGCCTGCTGATCGGCATGCGCCCCGAACGCGCGCGCGACGCCTAGCTGCGAATTCAGGCTCAGCCTTAGGGCTGCTGGCGCGGCGGCGCTCTCACCTTCTTGGGGATGAAGCGACCGGTCTTTGCGGGCCCCGGCCCCGAGCCGCCCCACGGGGGTCGCTTCTCCCTGATCGAGGGCGATCCGCTGTTCGAGCTGCAGCGCGCGGCGCACCTGGCGGGCGGCCGCCATCCGGTCCTCCCCCGAGCGCTGACGCTGGCCCTCATCGGGTACCTGCCGCCGCTCGTCCTGGCGCTGGGCTTCGGCGCGGCGCGCGGCGCCCTCATCCCACTCCACACCCGCTTCTTGATCGCGATCCCGCTCCTGCTCTGGGCAGAGGGCTTCGTCG
This sequence comes from uncultured Pseudomonadota bacterium, assembly GCA_963847705.1. Lineage (GTDB taxonomy): Bacteria > Myxococcota_A > Polyangia > Fen-1088 > Fen-1088 > JADGRB01. The sequence goes on from CAWKBC010000032.1 coordinate 296,978, forward strand.
ACGGCCGCGTGCAGAGCGCGGTGGCCAGCTTCACCGAGCGCGGGCTCATCAAGCCGGCCGACCTCCCCCGCTTTCAGGCGATCGTCGCGGGGTCAGAGCAGCTCCATCATTCAACGTGGATGGCGGTGGCCATCGTCGCGATCGCCTTCGGGCTCTCCAGCCTCGGCGGCCTGGTGGGCCTCACGCCGCACCTGCCGGCGGGGACGGCGGCGCAAGCGAACGGGCAGATGACGACCCAGACGAGGGCCATCGAATGTTGGGTGGCGTTTCTCAGCCTCCCGCTGTTTCGGATCGTGCTCTTGCAGTGGGTCTGGCGCTGGGCGGTGTGGGCGATCTTGATGGCCCGGACCTCGCGCCTCGACCTGGAGCTCGAACCGGCCCACCCGGACCTGGCCGGAGGGCTGGGGTTCCTGGAGCAGGCGGCGATCGCCTTCCTCTGCCTCCAGGTGGCAACCGGAGCCGTCGTCGCCGGCCGCCTGGCGACGAAGATGTTGCCGGTCCGGGAAGAGATCGCCGGCTTCACCGTCATCACCGTGGCCATGGTGCTGGGGCCGCTGGCGCTCTTCTCCCGCAAGCTCCTGCGCGCCAAGCGACGCGGGGAGCTCACGTACGGCGCGCTGGCCAGCCGCCACAATCGCCTCTTCGGCCAGCGCTGGTTCGGCGGGCAGAGCCCGGCGCCGCTCGGCGATCCGTCCTTCTCCTCGCTGGCCGACCTCGGCACCAGTTACGGCGCGATCGGCCGCATGCGCCCCCTGCCGATCGGGCGCCTCTCCCTGGTCCTGCTGCTGGTGGTCTGCCTGGCGCCGGCGGTCCCCGCCCTCCTGGCCGGCGTGCCGCTGAACGACATGCTGGTGCGGGTGGTGAAGTCCGTGCTGCTCTGACCGCTCAGGCGGCGCGGTTGAGGACGGTCTCGATCGCCTGCTTGGGTACGGCGCCCCGGATCTGCTCGACCACCAGTGGCCCACGAAACAGGATCATGGTGGGGATGGCCTGGACGGCGAAGCGGGAGGCGGCCTGCGGATTCTCGTCGACGTTGAGCTTGGCGATCTTCACCTTCCCTGCGCGCTCTGCGGCCAGCGTCTCCAGCACCGGCGCCACCGCGCGGCAGGGGCCGCACCAGGGGGCCCAAAAATCGACCAGCACGGGGATGGGCGAGTCCTCGACCTCTTTCTTCCAGCTGGCGTCGGTGACCGTGACCGGCCGGCGTGGAAAGATCCTCTCCTTGCAGCGGCCGCAGGTGGGATCGTCGCCCAGGCGCGCGCGCAAGACCCGGTTCAGGCTGCCGCACGCGCTGCAGGCAGTGACCACCGATGTGCCGTCGTCTTTCACGCGTCCCTTATAAGCACCGGGTGGCGGTCGTCCATCGTTCAGCGGCGCCGTCGGTGGCGGGCCCGGCCGCGCCCTCGGCGATCCAGGCGGCGCAGAGCGCGGTGACGCAGGCGGGGAGCGGATCGGGGACCTCCCGACCGGTCAGTCGGCGTGACGACGGCCAGAGGCCGCGAGCCCGGCGCGCGCGCTCTGCCGAACACGCTCCGAGGGATCGCCGAGCGCGGCGCCGAAACGCGCTTCGGCGGCGGTGACGTCTCCCGCGTGCAGGAGCAGCCAGCCCAACATCACCGATGCTTCTGCGGCCCGATTGGACCCGGGATAGAGGGCCAGGAATCGGGTGAGCGCCTCTCGCGCTTCCGCCGGGTGGTTCGCCCGATCGAGCGCCACGCCCTTCCAGAAGGAAGCGTCCTCGTGGAGCCCGTTGTCGTTTCGCTCAGCGGCCGCTCGACCGAAGGCCTGAGCCGCCGTTTCGAAGTCATTGGCCCGGAGCGCGCTCCACCCACGCGCGAAGGCAAGCTCGACGGTCGCCCCCGATTCGCGCGCGGCCCCGGAGGTGAGCGCCAGCCGGCGGGGCGAGCGCGGGGGCGTCTGGTGGGCCTCGAGGGGCGCGGGCAAAGCCAGGCCGGGCGGGGCCAAGCCGGGCGAAGCCATCGGCGAGCCCGTGGGCGAAACCATTCTGGCCGGCGCGGCGACCTCGACCAGTTGGTGCGCCGGCGCGGCGCGCGTCCCGACTCGCCAGGCCGCCGCTGCGATGCCGGCTCCCGCCAGCAGAAGGGTCGCCACCAGCAGCAGGCTCTGCCGTCCCTGGCCGGGGAGACCGCCCGTTCGTCTCCTGCTTCTGGCGCGGACCTGACCGACGGGGCCCGCGCTGCCGGCGCCGTCGCCCACACTGGCCAGGAGCGCCGTGCGCAGCTCCTCGTGACGCGCTTCCGACAGAACCGGCACGGGGAGCTGCCTGGCGATCGCCAGGAGCTCGCGCTCGGTGCGCGGGCGGCGTACGTCGGCAGGCGACGCGCTCACGGGCGTCCCTCCTCGACCAGGACGCCGAGCGCGCGACGCGCCTCGTGGACCCGTCGGTAGAGCGTCCCCTCGGGGATTTGGAGCACCGCCGCTGCCTCTCGCCCCGAAATGTCCTCCAGGTCGCACATCACCAGGGCGACGCGGAGGTCATGCGGAAGGGCCGCCAGCGCCTCTCGCATTCGCTGCATGAGCTGCTGCTGCTCGAGAGACTCGTCGGGTCGGCCCGAGGGGAGAACGGGCAACTTCGCCAGGCGCTCGAGGGCCGACCGACGCCGAACCTCACCGCGCACATGCCGTCGCGTCACGTTGGCCGCGATGGCGAAGACCCAGGTGCGAACCAGGGCCGTTCCCTTGAAGGTCGCCGCGGAGGCGTGAATCGCGATGAACGTCGCCTGAACGAGATCCTCCAGCTCCTCGAGCTGGCTGCCCGCCAGGCGAGAGAGGAATCGCCACACGTGAGGCGAGAGCCGATCGTAGAGCGCGCCGAGCGCTGCGCGGTCGCCGAGCGCGCAGGCGGCCAAGAGAGCCTCGTCCGACATCTCGGCGGGAAGCCCATCGAGGCGACGCAGCGGGACCAGCTTTCCCCTCGACCCATTGTTCGCGCCGTCGTTCGTGGGACTCCATATCGAAAGCCGAGCGTGGCCAGACCGTACGCCAGTGGCTCTCCCGGAAGGGTCACACCGTTGACGAAGAACGGCGCCTGGTGCGCGAACAGCGCGACGCTGACGCCGAGCCCCCCCTCGATCGACCAGCGCCGCGACAGGGGGAGCGACGCGGCCAGGTGGAGGCCGGCGCTCACGTCGCCGTGGTCGAATTCGTTGTCGTCGAGCATCTGGGCGTGGGCGCCGAAGCCCCCCATGTGGATCCAGCCGACGCCCAGCTCGACGCCGGGCCGAAAGGCGAAACGCCCGCGCGAGAACGGGAGATCGAGGGAGACCGCGACCTCACCAGAATCGCGTTTGTGGAGCACGTTGGCGGACTCGTCGCTGGCGTCGAGGTCGTGCCAGAAGCGAAGCAACGTGCCGAGGCAGATGGGTCCCAGGGTGACGCAGCCGGAAAGAGACAGGCCCGCCCAGCCCGAGTCGTCGGAGCCCGCCGCCATCTCGGTCGCCACGAGCAGGGTGACGCCGTGGGTGGCTGGGTGCGCCTCGGAGACCGGTGCGGCCTGCGCGACGGCCTCGGGCGCCGGCCCGCGGGGCGCCGCCTGGACCAGCAGCTCCCTGCCGTCTTTTCCGTCTCTGCCGTCGTTCTTGCCTTCGGCCTTGCCGTCGTTCTTGCCGTCGTCTTTGCCGTCGTCCGCAGCGTCGCGTTCGTCGGACACCGCCTCCGCCCCGGGGAGCAACGGCACCAGGAGGTCGACGCCGGTTCTCGACTCGATGACCGCGGCGGCGGCGCGTACGTCGCTGACCGTCCGCCGGGTGACGCGGCCGTAGGCGTCGATCATCAACAGCGTCAGGCCCGTCCCTCCTTCGCTCACCGTCACGTCCTCGGCGACGCATCCCGGAGGCGGCGTCACATGAACTCCGGCCCGGGCAAGCTCAACCGTGATGGCGGTTCGAATCTGCGCCGGACCGTGCACCAGGACGGCAGGGAGACACTCCGCGGCAGCCCCGGCTCGCCCCGCGAGGCAACCGAGCCCCGCCGCAACGAGCGCCGTCGCCAGGCGGCGGTTTGGCTGAGCGCTCCACGCCATGTTCCTTTGGTGCCCGCGGCGACGAAATCCTTCACGGTCGCGCGAAAATTTCGCCCGGCGGCGAAGAATGACGCACCGACGGCAACCAAGTCAGCATCATGAGCGCCCAGCCCAACCGTCGGTGCGTCCTCCAGGTCATCGGCTCCTCCGCGGGGCTGGTCGTGGTGGGGGGCCTCGCCTCCTGCCAGCAGACCGGCTCCCCCCGACCGGTCCGGTCAGCGGTGGCAACGTCTCCGCGCTCCAGGTCGGCGCGCTGCTGCTGATGTCCAACATCGCCGTGGGCCTCGATGGCCAGGGGGTCTACGCCATGTCGGCCATCTGCACCCACGCAGGATGTTTCCTGGACGATGGAGCGAAGACGATCGCCGCGGGCCTCGACTGCCCCTGCCACGGCTCCACGTTCGACGGCAACGGCGCCGTGACCAACGGGCCCGCCCGCGATCCGTTGCAGCACTATCTCGTCACGATCGCCGCCGACGGTTCGATCACCGTGGACGGCAGCCAACCGGTCAGCGCCAGCGCGCGCACCGCCCTGCCCTAGCGAGCGTTCGCCGTGACGAACGCCGGCCGAGGGCGGACGAGCTCCACGATCACGGCCCGAGCTCGACCTTCAGCTCGTAGGGATCGTCGAGCCCTTGCAGCGGCTGGGCCTTCACGTCGACGCCCGGGGGGAGCTTGCGGGCGATCCCGATCAGCACCGGCGTTCCGGCGTGGGCCTCGACCGCGAACTCTTCGGACCCGCCCGCGCCGCGCCTGTCGATCGGCCGCTTCCCCGCAGGATCGCGCATCAACACGAGGTCGACGCCCGACGGCGCACTGACCGATCCGGTCAACGCGCCGTCGTGGTCGACGGTGATCGCGAACCAGTCCTGGTCGTCGGCGCGTCCCAGGTAGCCACGCAGGCGCCCTGGCGCCCGCAGCGGCGTCGCCGCCGCCGGCCAGTCGTTGGGCTCGCTCTCCCACCCGGCTTGCGGCGGACCCCAGCGCACCGTCAGCGTGTAGGGATCGGCCGCCTCCTCGCTCGGCTTCGTCCCCTGGATCCAGACCTCGCGCACGGCCAGGTAGGATTCGCCCGGGCCGATGGTGGTCGGCTGCAGCCATTCGCCCCAACCCCGTCCGTGCTCGTCGCTCTTGGCGAGGCGGCGCCCCTCGGCATCGTAGATCTCGAGCACCAGATCGACGTTGGGGATCCCTTCCAGCCGCGCGTCGACCGCCCGGAGGCCCTTGCCGGCCGGGACCCGAAAGTAGTCGACGTCGCCATGACCGTCGGCGTTCAGCTTTCCGATCGTCCCCCGCAGCGGGGCCCCCAGCGGGAGCAGGTTGGCGTATCCCGGCGTGTTGTTGGGCTCGCGCTCGACGAGCTCGGCGCGCTCACCGCCGAAGCGGGCCCACAGCGCCACCGCGCCGCCCAGCACCGCAGCCGCGGCCAGCGGCAACAAGAAGCGGGTCATCAGGCGGCGGCGCCGCAGCCCTCCTTCGTAGTCGTCGACGTCGGACCTCCTCAACCGATCGCCGTAGCCGACGATGTCGGAGTCGTCGATCGGGACGGTCAGAGCGTCGGCGCGGCTGAGGGGAACCGGATCGCGCTCGGCCGGTGACGGCGGCGGCGCCAGCGGTGGCGAGGATGACGGTGACGACGACGACGAGAACGCACGCGCGCCCGCGCCGGTCTCGCTCAGCGCGCGCTCGAGATCGTCGCGCATCTCCAGCGCCGAGGCGTAGCGATCCGACGCCGCTTTCTCCATCGCGCGCAGCACGATCCGATCCGCCTCCGGGGGGAGAGCCCGCTCGGGCGCGCGCGCACACGGGGGGACCACCTCGTCGGTGAGATGCTTGGCCAGCACGCTCATCGGCGACGGCGCGTCGAACGGCGTCACGCCGGTCAACACCCGGTAGAGCGTGGCGCCCACGCTGTAGAGATCGGCGCGCGCGTCGAGCGGCTCGCCGCGCACCTGCTCTGGCGCCATGTAGTAGGGCGTCCCGATCACCTGGCCGCCCGAGCTGACCGACGAACGATCGGAGTCGGTCGCGCGCTCGCGCAGCTTGGCCAGACCGAAGTCGAGGATCTTGACGTGCTCCGAGCCGTCGCGGCGCTTCACCACCATCAAGTTCTCGGGCTTGAGATCGCGGTGCACGATCCCCGCCTCGTGGGCCTCGACGAGGCCAGCGCAGACCTGCACGAAGAGGCGCGCCGCCCGCCCGAAGGTCCAGGGCCCCTCGCGCCGGATGAGCGCGGAGAGATCCTCGCCGTTGATGTACTCCATGACAAGGTAGAGGGCGCCGTCGCTCTGGCCGAAGTCGAAGGTCTGCACGATGTTCGGGTGGTCGAGCTTGCTGACCGCCTGCGCCTCGTTGCGAAAGCGCCGCACCATCTCGGGCTGCGCGGCGCCGTCGGGGGTCAGCACCTTCATGGCCGCCTTCTTGCCGAGGTGAAGGTGCTCGACCTGGTAGACGACGCCCATGCCGCCCGAACCGAGGCGCGACACCACCCGGTAGCGGCGCTCGACCACCCGTCCGATCCAGGGATCGCGCTCCTCGGGCACGTCGCCCGGCTCGGCCGGCGCGCCGCAGCTGCCGCAGAAGCGCGCGCCGGGATCGAGGCTCGCCGAACAGCGTTCGCAGGCAGCCATCGGCTCAGCCTACTCGCCCGGCGGCGGACCCGCCAAATCGGTGCAAGCTCGGTGATCGACCCCACTCGGCGCTGCGGGCGCTACTGGACGGCGGCGGCCTGGCGCGGACTCCCGCCCTGATGACCGACGTCGTCGAGAAACGCGGCGGTCCAGGCCAGCGCGGCGTTCCAGTTGATCGCCACCTCGTTGGTGGAGTACGACTCGATGTTGTCGACGTAGCAGGTCTCGGGCGGGCAGCCGCCGAGACCCAGCTTACGGATGTAGGGATCTTGCAGCGCGGAGTTGGGGCCGCCGGCGACCGCCCCCGGCGGCGCCTCGGGGAGCGCCGGATCCTTCTGGTGGGCCCAGACGCGGTGGTGGGGGTTGTGCATCGCGTAGGTGCCGTACCCGGAGACGTAGCTCTGCGCCAGCGGGTTGCGCCCGAGGATGTAGTCCATGCAATCGGCCACGCCGCCGGCGTACTTGCGGTCCCTGGTCAGGTCGTAAGCGATGCCCAGGACCACCGCCGCGTTCAGCACGCCGCCGTTCGAACCCCAGACGTAGACGCTGTCCGACGCCATCGGAACGCGGTAACCGCGCGTGCCGATGAGCGCCAGCAGGTGATCGGCGGCGGCGAGGATCTGGCGTCGCTGCTCGGCGAGCGCGTCGTCCCCCAGGGCGTTGGGAGCGACCAGCAGGCTGATCTTTCCCAGCGGCGCGACGTGATCCCAGCCGACGTTCCCCGCCATCACCGCCGCGCCCGTCTTCGGCGCATGGAAGCGCGACTGGACGAGCTCGCCCCGGTACTCGGGCTTCCCGGTGGTGATGAAGAGCTCCGCCGCCGCCCAGTAGAACTCGTCCCCCAGCTCGCCGTCGCCGTAGGCGCCGCCGCCCGGGGTGTCGTGCTCGGCGTGCACGGCCGGATTTCGCTTGGCGGCGGCGAAGGCGGTCTCCGCGGCGGTGAGGCAGCGCGCCGAGAAGGCGGGATCCAGCTTTCGCCACAGGCGCGCCGCCTGCGCGGCCGCGGCCGCCAGGTTCAAGGTCGCCGCGGTGCTGACCGGGCGCAGGTGGCGCTTGATGTCGTCGTGCGCGGGCGAGGTGGGAATGTTGGACCACCTGTCTCCGTGAACCTTCTGATGAACCATCCCGGCCATCGGCTGTCCCGCCGGCACCTGCAACCGCAGGAAGAGATCGAGCCCCCAGCGCGCTTCGTCGAGCAGGTCGGGGCGCCCGTTCGTCGACTCGGGGATCTTCATCTTCCCGTCGCCGAAGGCGGCCGCCGTCGTGCCGAAGCGGGCGAGCGTCTCGTATTCGTTCTGCAGCAGCCAGACGGAGAAGCCGCCGTTGACCACGTACTTGCCGTGATCGCCGGCGTCGTACCAGCCGCCGCTGGCGTCCAGCGAATAGCTGCAGGGGCTCTCCGGCGCGCAGCCGACGCTCTTGTCACCGAGGTGGCCGGCCGCGCGCTCGAAGGCGGGCGAGCCCGCGTAGGGCATCTTGATGGGGATGCCGCTGCGCTGAAGGTAAAAGAACGCCAGCGCGTCGTACTTCAACCGCCGGTAGACGTCGGCGCCGATGGCGAACGGAACGCTCTCGTCGTTGCCCACGCGCAGCTTGTAGCCGGCGCCGATCGCGGTGACCGCGGAGAAATCGATCTGCTGGACCCGCTCGCCCGAGGAGTGGTCGTCGCCGAACGGGCGTGTCTTCCCGCTGGCGCGCAGGCGGCCGTGGGCGTCGACCAGCTGCCAATCGCCAGGCGCGTCCGTGCCCTCCGCGCGCGTCACCACCGTCGCGATCTTGGGCAGTCCCGGCAGGTAGCCGACCTGATTGACGCGCACCTGGGGGAGCGCCCGCGGATTCAGGCGTTCGACCGGCAGCTCCGCCCGCGGGTCATTGAGCTCGACGTCGTCGAGGCAGACGGTCAGCGGCACCGCGCCGGCCAGCGCGCCGCCCAGATCGATGGCCAGCTCGGTGTTCTCCTCGTCGACGGCGCCGTCGAACGTGGCCGCGAAGCTGCGCGCCTCGGGCGCCGCCTCGGCCGTCCCGGCCCACAGCTCGGTGTAGGGCGCGTTGATCTTGCTGAGCCGCACCCGCAGGCGCGTCGGCTTGGTGGCGTGCGCCGCAAACCGCAGCTGATAATGATGCCCGCGCGCGAGGGCGAGCGGCCGCTGTCGGACCACCACGCTGGCGGCGCTCGGCCCTGGGTGATCGATCTGGACGCACAGCTCGTGGTTCGTGACCGCGGCCCGTCCCGTGTCGGGCGAATCGAGGCCCACGTTCCAGGGGCGCAGCGTCGCGCTGTCGAACGCGCCGTTCCAGAGCATGTTCTTGCCCACGGCCCTGGAAGGACCGACCGTCATCGCGGTTTCCGCTCCGGCTGTGGCAGGGAGCAGCGAAACGAGGAGTGAGAGGGAAAGAAGGAGGGCGGACGTCGTGATTCGCATGGGGTCTCCGCAGCGCGCAGGAGCAAGGCGCGCGCCAGAGGCCAAGGGCGAGACGGGGCTTCTTGTCGCTCGTTGCTCGCCCGAAACAGCGTTCGAAGTCGTCCGCGGACGTCCAGACCGGACGTCCGCGCCGTCGACGGACGGAGGCCCCCAAGCTCCCACCTCGCGGGGCTTCTGCCAAAGAGCGCGTGAGCGACAACTGGGGGTAGCTGTTGCGCAGCAAGCGTTGCGCAACAGGCGTTGCGGCGCCGATCGGCGCCTCTCGACATTCATCGAAGTTTTTCGCGAGAAATAACGCTGAAAGTCGCTCGCGACATGAGCTTGTCCGGGAAGGGACCGCTACTGCACACCCGCAGGGTTTTGGATCCTCTCGTGTGACGGGCTTCCTCCTGCGGAGTCTTCCCAATCATGAGCGCCGCCGCTCGAGCCCCTCGGAGGGAACATGCTGACCAACGAATTCAGGCGAACGAGCCTCGCCTTCGCTGCCCCGCTCGTGGCCTCCCTCGTTGCCCTTCTCGGATACGGTTGCTCGGGCAAGATCGGCGGAGGTGAAACGGGCACCGGCAACTCCACCGGCACCGGCACCGGCACCGGCGGTTCGTCCAGAGGCACCGGCAGCTCTTCCGGCACCGGCAATTCCTCCGGAAAGGGCACTGGCAGCTCCTCGGGCACCGGAACCGGCAACGCGTCGGGCAGCGGGACCGGAGGTTCGTCCAGCACGGGCGCGGGAGGGACGACGACCATCACCCCCGACGCCGGCAGCAACGCCGACGCGGGCGGCGTGACGGTCGCTCCGACGACGTTCACGCCTGCCCTGGCCGCCCCCACCTGCCGCAAGATCAAGGACCTGCTGGTCGGCATGCCCTGCTCCGACGCGGAGGTGAGCACCGTCGAGACGATGGGACCGGCGGGCCTGCAGCAGCTGATCATCTCCTGGGAGACCGGCTCGACTTACCAGCCGCTCTTCCAGGGGAAAATGATCCCGTTCTTCCGCAACCTGTTCCAGCAGGTCGGGTTCACGCCGACGGATGACTTCAAGCCGCAGCTGCTCGAGAACGGCGGGTTCGACTTCGGGCCGCTCGGGACGGGCGCGGTCGGCGACGACGTCTACTTCAAGCTGGTGAAGAACCTGCAGGACAGCTTCGCGCTGACCGCCTGGCAGATGGTCAAGGAGGGGACGGAGCCGTTCTCCGACGTGCTCACGACCAAGCGGTTCGTGATGACCACCGGCCTCCTGAGCCTCTACACGCAGATCGAGATGCCGGACGACGAGCCCTACAACTTCAGCGGCGGGGCCAACACCACCACCAAGCTGCAGTGGAAGCTCGACTACGTGAACACGATCCCCTTGACCGATTCGCTCAATCCGCAGAGCCCCAACTACATGACCTTCGACGACGAGAAGCCGACCTCGTCGAGCGGCTTCCTGCTGCAGCCGACCTGCCAGGGGGTTGGCGACATGGTCGGCACCGCCAAGACGGTGGTGACCTTCGGCGGCGCCAGCAGCGGCGGCTTCAGCAACCCGACCGGCGGCTACGCGCAGCTGTTCCAGCGCCTCATCGGCTACACACCCCGCTACCCGTTCCTGGGACAGCCGGACTGCTGGGAGCACCCGTCGAAGCCGTACATGACCGACGCCGATGTCGCCGACTGGCGCTGGGTGACCATCGCGCCCAAGGCGAGCAGCGACGCCTACGTGCAGCCGTACGATCTGCCGACGCTGCGAACGCTGACCACGGTGAAGCTGGCGATGCCCCGGATCGGCTTCTACACCACGCCGGCCTTTCTCGCGCTCTGGAACACCAACGACAGCAACCAGCACCGGGTGACGATGAACCAGACGTTGATGGCGGCGCTGGGGCAGTCGTTCACCAGCGACAACAACCTCACGCCGCTCAGCGAGGTGGGCCTGGCCTCCTCGCACACGACGACGTCGGGTGAGTGCTACGGCTGCCACAAGAGCCTCGACCCGATGCGGATGTTCTTCGGCAACCAGTACGACTTCAACGACCGCAACGACTTCGTGGCCAATCCGTTCAGCGGCTCGCAGCCGAACCCGCGCCCGGCGGCGCCGCTGCAGGCGGCGTTCGCCTTCGGCGACGTGAACTGGGCCAGCCCCTCGGCGGGGACCAGCATGACCGACCTGGGACCGCTGCTGTTGCAGGTGACGGATCAGGACACCACCGACGCCAGCGGTCCCCTGCCGCTGTTCGCGCTCTCGGTCGCCCAGCAACTCTGCTTCTGGGCCAACTCCAACGCCTGCTCCCCCGGCGACCCGATGTTTCGCGGCGTCGTGGCCGACTTCGTGAGCAGCAATTACAACTTCCCGTCTCTGGTCAAAGAGCTGTTCTCGTCGGCGCTGGTCACCGGCGCGGCGGCCACCGCCACCTACCCCGCCGACTCCAGCGGCAACGAGACCGTCCCCATCAGCATCTCGCGCCAGGCCCACTTCTGCGCGGCGCTGTCGAACCGGATGGGCGTCAGCGACGTCTGCGCGCTGCAGGTGGCGGTGCCGACCTCGGCCCAGTCGACCACGCTGACCATCGCCGGCAGCGTGGCCGCCGACGCCTTCAGCCGCGGCTCGCAGACGCCGGTCACCCCGGCCTACCCCGATCTCTTCTACCGCGCGGCGACCGAGGAGCTCTGCGAGAACGTGGCCAAGCTGGTGGTCGACGTGACCGGCGGGCCCTACACCAGCAGCACCACCAGCTGCGCGAACGGCGACGGTCTTCTGACGAAGCTCGTCGAGCAGGTCATGGGGCTCAACCCGGGCGACCCGGCCCACGGCCAGGCGCTCAGCATTCTCGAGACCCACTGCGCCGCCGCCGCCAAGGCGAAGACGACCGGCGGCGGGTCGGCCCAGACGAACGCCGTCCGTTCGACGTTCGTCCTGGCCTGCGAGTCCCCCTCCTCCCTCGGAATCGGTCTTTAAAGGAGCCTGCCCCATGTCCATCTCCAAGCCAGTGACACGACGGGAAAGCCTCCTCGCCGGGCTCTTCGGGACCGGCTACATCGGCCTGCGCGCCCTCGCCACCGGGCTGCCCCCCTGGTTCCTGCTGAACCCGCGCCGGGCCACCGCGCAGGATCTGCAGTGCATGCTGAACGCGCAGAACAACAACCAGTATCTGATCCTCAGCACCTCCAGCAACGGCGATCCGGTCAACTGCAACTGTCCGGGGACCTACGAGAACACCGACCTCATCCACCCGTCGGTCGACGAGATGACGGCGACCAAGGTGAGCGTGGGCGGCCAGATGCTGGGGGCGGCGCTCCCCTGGGCCGATCCCTCGGTGACGACCAGCGGCGGCAGCAAGGGGTGCCTCAATTCGTCGGTGCTGGCGCGGGCCTCGTTCTTCCACTACATGACCGGCACCGTGGTGCACGGCGACCAGCCCAAGGTCATGAAGATGCTGGGGGCGACGGCGGGCGGCGAGATGATGGTCTCGGCCTTCGCCAAGCACCTGGCGGCCTGCTTCGGCACCGTGCAGACGGCGCCCATCGCCGTCGGCGCGGGCGGCAACGCCGGCGAGCTGGTCAGCTTCTCCGGGCGCACGCTCCCCTCGATCACGCCGATGCAGCTGAAGACGCTGCTGACGGGGACCAAGAACGATCCGCTGGTGAGCCTGCAGACACAGCGGGACACCGATCTCGACAGCCTGAACGCGCTCTTCAAGAGCGAGTATCCGGCGGGGAGCGTGCAGGCGCAGTTCCTCGACGCGCTGTCGACGTCGCAGACACAGGTGCGCTCGCTGGCCAGCCAGCTGGCGACGACGCTCGGCAACATCACCGCCAACGACCTGAACGGCCAGCTGTGGGCGGCGGGCGCGCTCATCGCCGCCAAGGTGACGCCGGTGGTGACCGTCCACATCTCGATGGGGGGCGACAACCACTCCGACAGCAACCTGCAGGCGGAGTCGGATCAGCACGTCAGCGGCATCACCGCGATGAACAAGCTGCTGATGAACGACACGGCCAACGGCGTCCTGGCCAGCCTCGGCCTCCTCGACCAGGTGACCTTCGCGTTCTGGAACGTCTTCGGCCGCAACCTGGCGGGGATCTCCAAGGTGACGTCGCGGACCGGGAGGGACCACTGGGGGAACCACAACGTCTCGGTGATGGTGGGCAAGAACTTCAAGTCGTCGGTGATCGGCGGGGTGGCCGCCGACTCGAGCAACGACGGCGGCTACTCGGCCAGCGACATCGCTTCGGCGACGGGCGCGGCGACGAAGGGGGGCGACATCCCGGCCGCACAGACCATGGTCGCCGCGGCCAAGACGCTGGGCGCGGGCCTGGGTATTCCGGACAGCGTCCAGACGGCCGACTGGATCGCCTCGGCGGGCGGCAAGACCGTCACCGCCGCGCTCACAACCGTCCCCACGACTGCCTGATCGCCCGCGGCGCGCTCGTCGTTGCTGGCTCTCTCCGCCGGCCGGCCCCGTCACGCAATCGATACGCGACCGTCGCATTCGCGGCCGCCCGCCCGAGATAGATGTGCGCGGGAGGCGCGCGATGTGGAGATCGAGACCGTTCTTGTTTTGGGCGCTCGCGCTCTCGCTGGCTCCACCGCTGGGCGCCGCGGCGGCGGAGGTGCCGTTCCCCAGCCGCAGCCCCTACGCGAGTGTGTCGCAGTGGATCGGCCTCACGAACATCACGATCCGCTACACCACCCCGGCGGTGGCGGGACGCCCGCTCTGGGGCTCGGTCATCAAGCCGGGCGCCGTCTGGCTGGTGGGCGACGGGGCCGCGCCGACCATCGCCTTCAGCCGAGACGTCGTGGTTGGCGAGGCGGCGATCCCCGCTGGCACCTACGCGCTCCTGGCCATCCCCTCGAAGGGCGACTGGACGATCATCCTCAACCGAGAGACCAAGCTCTGGCGGGCCGACAGCCGCAATCCGGCGCTCGACGTCGCCCGGGTGACGGCGCACGCCGAGGCGAGCGCGCCGCGGGAACGGCTGGCGTTCGTCTTCTCGGACTTCACCGACGATCGCGCGACCATGGATCTCGAGTGGGCGACCACGCGCGTGCGCATTCCGATCGGGCTGCGCACGGACGAGCAGGTGGCGGGGGCCATGCAGACGCTCGACAGCGCCTGGCAGGCGAACGCGGAGGCGGCCCGCTACTTGCTGGAGAAGAAGGACTTTGGAGCCGGGCTCAAGTATGCGAACCAGTCTCTCGCCCTGCGCGAGACCTGGTACGGCTTCTGGATCAAGGCCTCCTTGCTGGCCGCGCGCGGCGACTATCCAGACGCCCGGGCCGCGGCCCAGCGCTCCATCCAGCTTGGTCACGACGCCGGGAGCGAGTTCGCCAATGTCGAGTCCACCGTCAAGGAAGCCCTGGTGACCTGGAGCGCGCCGGGAGCTCCCGCGCCTGCCGCCGGGGCTCCGCAGGAGCGCGGCGACCGGCCGCGCCGTCTCCATCGCACGGGCGAGGCTCGGGTCGCGAAGGCGCCAGCGCTGTCCGGCGGCGCCTTCCTGGTCGACGGCAATCGGGATCTCGAACCGATGCCCGCGCCCGCTGAACACCGCGTGGAGGCGCGCCGCGCCGAGACGCCGCGGCCGACCGGCGCCGCGTTCTCCCGGGTCATCAAGCATGGACGCCCGGACCTTCAGCGCTGCTACCAGCGGGCGCTCCGGCAAGACCCGAACCTCGGCACCGCCAAGGTCACCGTCTCGATCGACGTCGGCACCACCGGCAGGGTCACGAACGTCTCGGTCGCTCCGCCGCTGCCGACGGGCGCGCTCGAATCCTGTCTCAAGGACACCGTCTCACGCTGGGCGTTCCCGCCCTCGCCGGTCGAGTACGAGACCCAGGTCCCGCTGGCGCTCAGCGGACGGTAGCGCGCTCGCCAGGATCGCGGCCCGTCCGCGACCCTCAACGCGTCGGCAGCTTGCCCTTCAGCAGATCCGCGAACGTGCCCATTCCGCCACCCTTGCCGGAGGCGCGCGCCGCCGCCGCGCGCCCCTCGTCGTCGACCCCCTCCTCGCGCGCCCCCAGCCCCAACGAGATGCGCCGCTTTTCGAGATCGATCGAGAGCACCGTGACCTCCAGGACGTCGCCCGGCTTGGCCGCGTCGCGCGCGTGGCGCAGCTGCTTTCCGCCGCCGAGCTCGCTCACGTGCAAGAGCCCCTCGACGCCCGGACGCAGCTCGACGAAGGCACCGAACGGCTCGACGCGGGTGACCTGGCCGCGCGCCAGCGTCCCGGGCGGCAGCTCGGCCGCCGCGTCTTGCCAGGGATCGCGCTCCAGCGATTTGAGCGAGAAGGAGACCTGCTCGGGCCGCCGCGGATCATCGCGCTTCTCCACCCGCATCACCGCGACGGTGATCGGCTGCCCCACGGTCAGCACGTCGGAGGGGCGCGTGTTGCGCTGAAAGCCGATCTCCGAGGCGGGCAGCAGGCCCTCGATCCCGCCGACGTCGACGAACGCCCCGAAGTCCTTGAGCGCCGTGACCACGCCGGGGAGCACCGCGCCGACCACCAGCTTGCTGCGCGTCTCCGCCGCCTGCGATTGCATCGCCTCTTCCAGGAGCGCGCGCCGCGACAGCACGACGTTGGCGCCCCGCCGATCGTCCTCGTAGCGGGTCACCCGAAACTCCAGCCGCTGGCCGATGTAGGCGGCCGGATCGACGACCTGCCGCAGCTCCAGCTGCGACAGCGGGCAGAAGGCGCGCGTGCCGGCCACGTCGACCTCCACGCCCCCTTTGTTGACGGCGGTGATCACCCCGGTGACCGGCAGACCCGTGGCGGCCGCCTCCTCGAGGCCGGTGCGGCCGCCGGCGCCGTGGCCCGCGCCCCGGCGCAGCGAGACGAACCCGGGACGGTCTCCCTGCGCCACCACCCGCGCCTCGAGCACGTCGCCGACCTCGACCGTCAACTGTCCGCTGGGATCGCGCAGCTCCAGCGTCTCCAGGGTCCCCTCGCCGCCACCGCCGAGGTCGATGACCGTCACCTCCTGCCCGACCGACACCACCCTCCCGGAAACCCGATCGCCGATCGCAAACGTCGGGCGGCGCGCCTGCTTGCCGTCTCGTTCGGAGGCCGCGAACATCGAGGCGAAGTCTTCATCCGGCGGTGGGGCTTTGCGCTGGTCGGTCATCGGGGTGGGGCAGTCTAGCGCGACTCTCCGCTTCGACCACCTCGTGACCGAACCGGATCTTCTCCCGCGCAGGCTCCGACAGGCAGGCGGGACAGGTGAACGGCTTCGTCCGAGGTCGCCCTACTCGGGCACCTCGAGCCGGTCGATGGGGGTGTGCAGGACCTGGTTGGCGATCTCGAGCGCGATCCCCGCCGACGTTCCGGCGCCCGCTCCCGCCGCCAGCTCGCTGTAGCGATCCTCGACCTCTTCGTCGCGCTGTCTGATCTCTGGAGCGATCGTCGCCGCGCCCGGGAGCTCGACCCGCAGCTCCTTGAGGATCATCCGCGCGCCGGCCGTCACCGGCAGGGCCAGCAGCGCGCCGACGATTCCCATCAGCTCGCCGCCCACCAGGAGCGCGATGGTGATGAGCCAGGCCGGCAGGCGCAGCACGCGACCGTAGACCCGCGGCAGGATGAGGCGGTTCTCGATCTCCTGATAGACGACCACGCTGGCGATCACCACCACCACGCTGACCGAGCCGTGCGGAACGGCGGCCGCCACCAGCGGGATGACGGCCAGGATGCCCCCGATGTACGGCAACACGTCGGTGACGCCGGCGAACACCGCCAGGGGGAGCGGATTCTTGATGTCGAGGACGCGGAGGAGCACATAGATGACGACGCCCATCAACCCCGAGGTCAGGATCTGCCCGCGCATGTAGCCGCCGACGATCGTCTCGAGGTTGAGCATGATGCGCGCCAGCCGGACGTGGAATCGGCGTGGAACCAGGCCGTAGAGCGCAGCCTGGGTCGTCTCGGGATCAGCGAGGATGTAGAACGCCAGCGCCAGCGTGGTGAGAGCCCACCCGATCCCCGTCACGAGATCCGACGAATAGGAGAGGGCCTGGCTGCTGGTCGGGAGGAGCAGCTCCTGCAGGTTGGCGTTGCGAATGGCCCCTGCGACTGGCTCCAGCACGCGCGACCGCTCGAGCAGGCTGGCCAGGTGAAGCTGCATGCCGGGCGCGGCCTGGATCAAGCTCTGGGCCTGGGCGATGAGCGCGGGGACCGTGACCAGGCCGAGCGCGACGGCGACGCCGACGGCCACCGCGAAGATGACGCCGACCGCGGAGGTCCGGCCGAGCCCCTGGCGCTGCAGGAACCCGGTGAGGGGATTCAGCGTCCCCACCAGCACCAGCGCCACGACCGACACGACGATCACCGATTTCAGCTGCGCCGCCAACCAGAGGGCGGCGAGCGCCGCCACGGCCAACACCAGCCGGCGGCCGGTGATGAGGCCGCCCTCGACCAGCGGCCGTCGGTCGTGGGTCGATCCGGGCGTCATCCGGACGGAAGTTAGTGCCGCGGCCAATCTCCACAAGGCTCAAAGAACCTGGAGGACACCGGGCCGCCGCGCGGGCGCGCCAAGACCGTCCTTGCCTCGTCGGTGATTCGCCGGCTAGATGGGCGCGTGCGCGCCCCTACCGAACGTTCGTCTCCATTTTCGCTGCAGCTCCCCTCGCCCATTCGCCTCAAGGGCCGGCGCACGGAGCTGGCGACGCTGACGGCGGCCATCACCAGCGGTCGGGTGTCACGTCTGGCGCTCGTCGGCGGCGGCGGGAGCGGGAAGTCGGTCATCGCCGCCGCGCTGGCGCACCAGCTGCGCCGGCGATACCCGGGCGGCGCCGCCTGGCTGCGCGTCGGCGGCTGGGACCACCGGACCCTGCTGCAGATGCTGGCGTTGCAGCTGGGCGTGGCCCGCGACCCCCTCATCGACAGCGTCCGCCGCGGCCTCACCGCGCGCGGGCCGATGCTGGTGGTGCTCGACAACCACGAGAACGACAAGGCGATGGCGCGCTTCCTCGACGCGCTCGACGGGGTGCCGGTGACCTGGCTCATCACCGCGCGCCGCTGCCTCCTGGCGGGCGTGGCGATCTTCCCGGTGATCGCCCCCCTGGTGCAGGCGCGGCGAAACGCCTTCCCGGCCGTCGCGGCGCTGACCAGCCCGTTGCGCTGGAATCCGCTGGCGCTCGACATCGCCGACGCGCTGGTCGGTGCGGGCGCCTGCACCGTCGACGAGCTCGGCGCCTGGCTCACGGCCGAGGGGATCTCGCGGGTGCGGGTCATGGCCCACGAGGACGACGTCGTGGAGGTCCAGCTGGTGGTGGAGTGGGCCTGGCGCCGGCTGCCGCGCGCGGCCCAGCGGATGCTGATCGTGCTGGCCCACTGCCTCGGCGACCACATGGACGCGCGGGCGCTGGCCACGCTGGCCCAGGCCGGCCGCGCGGGCGCGGCGGCGCTGGCCTGCCTGCGGCAATGGCGGCTGATTCAAGAGCCGCTCCCCGATCGTTTCGCGCTGCACGCGGTGGTGCGTTACGCCCTCTCGGGCAAGGGCACCGTGCCGGAGGGGCGTTATTTCGACTATTACGTGCGGCTGCTCGAGCGCCGGCCCGACCGGTTTTCGATGGAGCAATCGCACGTCTTTGCCGCCATGGATTACGCCCAGGCCGCGTCTTCGATGGGGAAAATCTTGCGAATCGAGGCGCTGATAGGGCCCTGACGACAGACCAGCAAACCCCTGATTCTCGGGTCCAGTGCTCTCCCCTTGGCGGTTGCCGATAACTATCGTGGTATACGGTCACCCAACCGCTCTGGCCTCACTTCGGGGTTGTGCGGCAGAAAACGTTTCGCTTCCAGGAAACTGGGCGGCGAAAAAGGAAAAGAGAAAATGCAAAAAGGTACGGTTAAGTTCTTCAACACAGCCAAGGGTTTCGGTTTCATCACGCCAGAGGGCGGCGGCAAGGACGTGTTCGTCCACGCCAATGACACCGGCGGCGCCATCCTCCAGGAGGGCTCGAAGGTCGAGTTCGAGGTCGTCGAGGGAAAGAAGGGCCCCCAGGCCAGCGGCGTCAAGCTGGTGTAATTCCGGCACCGAGGTGCCGCGCGCCTGAGGCTGGTTTGCTCAGGCGCGGCACCCGACGTGCCGCTTCGTATTTCACGCTTCGAGAGCTGCGATAGACTGCCCCGCGTGTCGCGGGAACGCCCACCGACAGTCGCCGTTTCGGTGCTGCGGGCGCCTCCTGGCGATCGGCTGCGGATCTGCGGGGCCGGCCGAGGTAGAAGGGAGCCCCGCATGCGCTCCCCCGTCGTCTTCGCCGCCGCCGGCGGCTTTCTGGCCCTCGCGGCCCTGGCGCCGGCCACCGGCTGCGCCCGCCAATCCGTGCCGGCGCCCTCGCCCCTCGTCGAGCAGGGTCGCCAGAGCTACGCCAGGTACTGCGCCACCTGCCACGGTCCGGCTGCCAACGGCTACGTCGCTGACAACGCGCCGTCGCTGCGCACCGTCACCTTCCTCGAGTCCGCGTCGGACGCCTTCATCCGCGCCGGGATCAGCCGCGGGCGCCCCGGCACGGCGATGGCTGCGTTTGCCAGCCTCCTCGGCGGGCCGCTCGCTCCCCCGGAGGTCGACGCCATCATCGCCTTCCTGCGCGAGGGCGGGCCGGCCCTCCGCGCGCTGCCGGAGGGCCCGGTCATCGGCGACGTCAAGCGCGGCAAGGTGGTCTACGACGCCAACTGCGCGCGCTGCCACGGGACGCCGACCCAGCGGAGCAGCGCGGTCCACCTCGCCAACCCGGTCCTGCTCGCCACCGCCACCGACGCCTTCCTGCACTGGGCGGTCGAAAGGGGCCGGGCGCCGACGTCGATGGTCCCCTGGAAGGGGGCCCTCACCCCGGTGCAGATCGACGACGTGGTCGCCTTCGTGCGTTCGATGGCGGTGCCGCCGGCCGTCCCGGTGGTGCCGTCCCCGTCCGCCGTGGCGCAGCCGGCCGCGCCGCTGCCGCCGCGCCAGGGCCCGATCGTGCTCAACCCGAGGGGCAAGGCGCCGGAGTTCGTCCTCAAGGAGGATCTCTACGTCTCGATCGAGCAGGTGAAGAAGGCGCTCGACGCCAAGCGGCGGCTCATCATCGCGGATGCGCGCGCCCCTTCCGACTGGCTGAACCTGCACATCACCGGGGCGATCTCCACGCCCTACTACGACAAGCGGACCCTCGACGACATCCCCAACGACGGCACCTGGGTCCTCGCCTACTGCGCCTGTCCCCACCACGTGTCGGGCGAGGTCGTCGCCGAGCTGCGCAAGCGCGGCTACAAGCACACCGCCGTCATCGACGAGGGGGTCTTCGCCTGGCAGCAGGCGAAATATCCCGTCGTCACCGCGCCCGGCCTGCTGCCCGCGGCCGCGCCGCCGCCGCCGCACCACTGAGCGGGCGCGAGCGAAACGAACCCCGATCTCCGGATACCGGATCTGCGGAACCGCTTAACCGCAATCGAGCGAATCGGAAACCACACGTCGGTCCCGTTTGCGCCGAGACTGCCCTCAGTCGAGAAAGGGGCCTCCGCATGACGACGAATCAGAAATCGCTGGTCAAGGAGACGTTCGCCAAGGTCGTGCCGATCGCGGACACCGCCGCGGCGCTGTTCTACGGCCGCTTGTTCGAGATGGATCCCTCGCTCCGGCCGCTGTTCAGGACCGACATTCGCGAGCAGGGAAAAAAGCTGATGCAGATCCTTGGCTACTGCGTCGGCAAGCTCGATGACCTCGAAGAGCTGGTGCCGGCGGTCAAGGCGCTCGGGCGCAAACACGCGGGATACGGGGCCGAGGAGGAGGACTACGAAACGGTGGGGGGCGCGCTGCTCTGGACGCTGGAGCAGGGCCTCGGCGCCGCCTTCACGCCCGAGGTCAAGGCCGCCTGGACGGCGGTCTACGAGCTGCTCGCGGCCACGATGATCGAGGGGGCCAAGTCAGCGGCGGCCTGAGTCCCGGCCGCGCGCCCGGACGGTCGGTCAGGCCCCCTGCTGCGGGTTGGCCCCGGCCCGGGCGATGCTCTCCAGGATGACGGTCTTCGCCTCGGCGGCGTCGCCCCATCCGATCAGCTTCACCCACTTGTTGTCCTCGAGATCCTTGTAGTGCTCGAAGAAGTGCTGGATCTGCTTGACGGTGATCTCGGGGAGATTCTTGTAGTCGGAGACCTGGTCGTAACGGCGCGTGAGCCGCGAGACCGGCACGGCGATCACCTTCTCGTCGACGCCGGCCTCGTCTTGCATGCGCAAGACGCCGATCGGGCGGACGGCGATGAGGGCGCCGGGGACGATGGCGCGCTGGCTGGCGATGAGCACGTCCAGCGGATCGCCGTCGCCCGACAGCGTGTGCGGGATGAACCCGTAGTTCCCCGGGTAGCGCATCGAGGTGTAGAGAAAGCGATCGACCACCAGCGTCCCGGCGTGCTTGTCCATCTCGTACTTGATCGGCTCGCCGCCCACCGGCACCTCGACGATCACGTTGACCTCGTTGGGGGGATCGGCGCCCACGGAGATGTGTTCGATTCTCAACTCTGTTTCATCTTTCTGTAGCGGCGGATGAGCGCATTGGTCGAAGCATCGTGGGCCAGCGCCGGCTCGGTGGCGCTGGTCAGCTCGGGGATGATCCGCTGCGCCAGCACCTTGCCCAGCTCGACGCCCCACTGGTCGAACGGGTCGATGCCCCAGATGGCCGACTGGGTGAAGACGTCGTGCTCGTAGAGCGCCACCAGCTTGCCCAGCGCGGCGGGCGTCAGCCGGTCGAGCAGCATCACGTTGGTGGGGCGATTCCCCTCGAACGCGCGGTGCGGCGCCAGCCAGGCCGGCGTCCCCTCGGCCGACACCTCGGCGACGGTCTTTCCGAACGCCAGCGCCTCGGCCTGCGCGAACACGTTGGCCACCAAGAGATCGTGGTGGTTGCCGAGCGGGTTCAGCGTCTGCCCGAAGGCGATGAAGTCGACCGGCACCAGGCGCGTCCCCTGGTGAATCAGCTGATAGAACGAATGCTGGCCGTTGGTCCCCGGCTCGCCCCAGTAGATGGGCCCGGTGTCGAACTCGACGCGCGCGCCGTCGAGGGTGACGTGCTTGCCGAGGCTCTCCATCGTCAGCTGCTGCAGGTAGGCCGGGAACCGCTTCAGGTACTGCTCGTACGGCAGCACCGCCACGGTCTGGGCACCGAAGAAGTCGTTGTACCAGAGCGACAGCAGGCCCTTCAAAACCGGCAGGTTCTGCGCGAAGGGCGCGGTGCGGAAGTGCTCGTCCATCTCGTGGAAGCCGGCCAGCATCGACCGAAATCCCTCGGGGCCGATGGCCAGCATGGTCGAAAGCCCGATGGCCGAGTCCATCGAGTAGCGGCCGCCCACCCAGTCCCAAAAGCCGAACATGTTGGCGGTGTCGATGCCGAAGGCGGAGACCTTCTCGGCGTTGGTGGAGACGGCGACGAAGTGCTTGGCCACCGCGCGGACATCGCCGCCCAGGCCGGCCAGCGACCAGGCGCGCGCCGTCTGCGCGTTGGTCATCGTCTCCAGCGTGGTGAAGGTCTTCGAGGAGATCACGAACAGCGTCTCGGCCGGGTCGAGATCCCAGGTGGCCTCGGCGAAGTCGGTGCCGTCGACGTTGGAGACGAACCGGAAGGTCAGCGCCCGGTCGGCGTAGTGGCGAAGCGCCTCGTAGGCCATGACCGGTCCCAGGTCGGAGCCGCCGATGCCGACGTTGACCACGTTCTTGAGGCGCTTGCCGGTGTGGCCGGTGAAGGCGCCGCTGCGCACGCGGTCGGCAAAGTCGCTCATCTTGTCGAGGACGGCGTGCACGTGTGGCACCACGTTCTCGCCGTCGACCACGATCGACGATCCCCGCGGCGCCCGCAGGGCGACGTGAAGCGCCGCGCGGTTCTCGGTGACGTTGATCTTGTCGCCGCGAAACATGGCGTCGATCTGCCCGCGCAGGTCGGACTCGTCGGCGAGCTTCCCCAGGAGCGCCAGCGTCTCGTCGGTGACGCGGTTCTTCGAGTAGTCGAGGAAGATCCCCACCGCCTCGACGGTGAGGCGCTCCCCGCGCCCCGGATCCTTGGCGAACAGCTCGCGCAGGTGCAGCGGCGCCAGCTTCTGATGGTGTGCGGACAGGGCCGACCAGGCCGGCCGGTTTTTGAGCTTTGTAGACATGTCGGTTCTCCTCGCGACCATACAATGTGAGACGCCCCTGCGGAACCGCCATCCGGCCATCGCCGACGCGAATCGGGTAACATTTTGATGACCCGCGGGGCCGGCAGCGACTGGTCTGTTAGAGTCGCCGGCATGGCGATCACCAAGGTCCCACCGAAATCAGTCCCCTGGCTGCTGGTGCTGTTCGGGATCCTGGGTCTCGCCGGGTTGGTCGGTCTCATGACCGACAACCACATCTGGCCGTTCAACCAGCGGGAAGAGGCTACGAAACCAGCCGGAGCCCGATGATCGACCCGATCAGCGTCGTCAGAAACAGGACTCGCCAGAACGTCGCCGGATCGCTGAACACCAGCATGCCGATCGCCGCCGTTCCGAAGGCCCCGATGCCGGTCCAGACGGCGTAGGCCGTTCCCAGCGACAGATCGCGTGTCGACACATTCAGGAAACCGAAGCTGAGCAGCGCGCAGGCCGCGAAGGCGAGGTTGTAGCTCCAGACCTGGAAGCCGTTCGACATCTTCATGAAGGTGGTGAATCCGATCTCGAAGACACCGGCGGCGACGAGATAGATCCAGGGGCTCAAGTGCGCGAGCAATCTCACTTGACCGCCATATCACGATCCCCGCCTCTGGTAGAGTGGGCCGGAGGAAAGTGAAAGCGATGGCGAGAGCAATTGTGAGTGTCGGGTTGCTGCTGGCGCTGGGTGGCTGCGGATCGAGCAGCGGAACATCGGACGGCGGCAGCGGCGGAACTTCGGGCGTGGCCGGGCATGGCGGTGGCGGCGGCGGTGGAACGTCGGGCAACACCGACGGCGGCGCCACGACCTGCCCGGCGCTCGTGGAGATCGGTGGCATCACCAGCACGGGGACGCTCAGCTGGAGGGACAACGGGACGCTCGAGTGCGGCGGGTCGGTCCTGGCCCAGCGCAACCCCGCCACGCTGGCCGACACCATCGAGATCGACGCCCCCTCGACCACGGCCCACGTCATCGACATCGCGTTGTCGAGCTACAACGGACCGCTCGGCGGGACCTACAGCTGCCAGACGGGGAATGGATCGACCGCCCCCAACGTGATGCTCGAGGTGGCCGGCCTGAAGTCGGGCGGCTTCGCCGCGATGTCGGACTGCACGATCACCATCGCCTTCACCACGGACAGCGCGGGGACCGAGCACGCCAAGGGGACCTTCTCGGGCACGGTGACCGGCGACGGCGGCACCGACGTCATCACGGATGGGACCTTCGACATCACGGTGACGATCCAGGGCGGCTGAACGCCCGCCGCGGTCGGACATGCATGCGCTCCTGACGGCCGCAGTGCTCGCGGCGGCTCTGCAATCCGAGGCCGTCGACGGACCCGTCGCCGGAACCCATGCCGAACCCATCGCCGACCCGGTCGAACGGCCGGTCGCCGTCGGTGACGCGGCCCCCAAGCTGGAGGCGGTGACGCCGGACGGCGCTGCCGTCGCCGAGGACTGGTCGAAGGGCGACGTGGTGGTGGTCGCCTTCTTCGCCACCTGGTGCGGCCCCTGTCACCGGGCGCTGCGCGAGCTCGGCGCCATTCGCCAGACGCTGGGCCCGCGCCTCCGGTTCGTGCTGGTCGAGGCCGGTGACGACGCGGCGGCGATCAAGAGGTTCATCGCCGCCAACCCGCTGCCCGAGGGGGCCGTGGTGGTCACCGATCCGTCCGCCAGCCTCAGGCGGCGCTGGGGCTGCACCATCATCCCGAGCTTCTTCATCGTCGACGGGACGAAGACCGTCCGCTACATCAACCACGGCTGGGGTGACAGCTCCGAGCCCCACTTCCTGCGCCGCCTGCACATCGTTCTCGGCGACGCCGTGCGGTGACTGCCCGCCGGTGAATCAGACCGCGTGCTGCAGGACGGCGCGGTAGCGGACCTTGCCGGCCTCCAGCCGCTCGCGGACCTCGTTGGCGCGCGCCAGGGGATAGAGCTCGATCTTCGGTTTGACCTTGCCGGCGGCGGCGAGGGTCAGCGTCTCGAACAGATCGGAGCGCTCGTCCTGCGAGCTGCCGCGGAGCTGGCGCTGTCCCCACATCAGGTGCATCGGATTGATCATCAGCGGCCCGTCCGGCACGCCCATGTTCACGAAGCGGCCTTGCGGACGCAGGCCGGCGAACGCCGCCGCGATCTGCTTGGCCGAGTTGGTCGTCGAGAGGATCACGTCCGCGCCCCCCGCGGCCTGCAGCGCCTTGCCGGGATCGTCGCCCGCCAGCAGCACCTCGTCGGCGCCGAAGCCCATCAGCTCCGCCTTCTTGTCGGCCTGCCCCGTGATCGCGAAGGTCTCGAGCCCGACGGCCTTGCTCAGCTGAAGCGCCATGTGCCCGAGCCCGCCCATCCCCAGGACCGCCACCCGCTCACCCGGCCTGGGATCGCCGTTGCGGAGGCCGCTCATGACGGTGTAGCCGCCGCAAAACAGCGGCGCCGCCACCTCGTACGAGAGCCCGTCGGGGATCAGCGCGCAGCCCGACGCCCAGGCCAGCATCAACTCCGAATTGGCGCCCCCGAGGTGCATCCAGCTCTGCGCGTTCGGACAGCGATCGGGCCGCCCCGCCTGACAGACGGCGCAGCGCCCGTCCCCCTTCTGATTCCAGAACACGCCGACGCGATCGCCGACCCTCAGATCCAGCACGCCGGCGCCGAGCTCGACGATCTCGCCGGCCGGCTCGTGCCCGAGGACGATCGGCGTCTTCGCGCCGAGGTGCCCGTGGTGCGCGTGCAGATCGGTCCCGCACATGCCGCTCGCGTGAATGCGAATCAACACCTGCCCCGGCGCGGGGCGCGGATCGGGCAGGGTCTGGAATTGCCAATCCTTGTTGAACTCGGTGAGAACGGCGGCTCGCATGGGTGTCTCCTTCGCGGTGCCGCAAGCCTAGGCGACGGGCGGCGTCGCGGCACGCGCCCATCGGACACCCGCGCTTCCCCGCGCCGTCAGGGCTTGGCGGCTTCGAGCTTGTGACAGTTGGCGCACCCGAAGGCCCCCTTCACCGGGTTCTTGGGATCGAAGACGGGGAGATCGAGCAGCTTGCCCATCGCGGGCTCCACCTTCTGCGCCATGAACTCCGTCCACCTGGGCCAGGTCGGCTCCGCCTTCATCTTGGCCTGAAAGGCCTCCGGCGTGTTCGGCAGCGGGTGGATGTCATTGCTCGGCATCTTGAACTTGCGGTCGGCGCCGTCCCGGCCGTGGCAGGTGACGCAGGTGAAGGTCTTGAACTCCTTGGCGTCGAACGCCTGGAAGATCGGCTTCATCGTCGGGGTGACGGAGACCTTCATGTAGGCCTTCTTCTGCTCGAAGGTCATGTCCTTCCAGGCGACCTCGGGCGGGCCGACGGTCTTTCCCGAGGCCAGACGAACGCCTGAAGGAATCAAGAGCAGCGCGAGGGTCGCGGTCACCGTGAAAGCCAATGAGCGTCGATGCATCCCGCATCGATGCCTCGTTCTGGCTGAGGTTACAAATATTTCATCGCCGGCCGCTGACGATTTGCCAGGCGCCCGCGCGGGACGGGAACTTGGTACCATGGCCAGTTCGCTGGGCGTTGCGGGGCCGTGAGTCCGCCATGATCGATCCCGAAGAGGCGTATTCAGATCTGCCCGAGGGCAGCGCCGTTTGCGGTGTTTGCCAGGGGCCGTTGCCGGCCACGCGCTATGCCCACGTCGACGCCCGATCGGTGGTGGTCCTCTGCTCGGCGGCCTGCCTTCGCGAGCTCACGCGCGCGCGCCGCCACCTGCGGTGGGCCGAGCAGCGACGGCGCACGGCCCGAGCCGCCCGGGTCGTCATCCTCGGCAGCGTCTTCCTGACGCCGCACGGTGGACCGCCCGGCCACTGGCGGCTCGCCCACGCTGGGCCCGCGCCCCTGCCTGCGCCGCGACCCCTCGGTCCCCCGCCATTGCCTCCGGGGTGGTTCGGTCCCGAGTGGCCACCGACGGAGACCAGCTTCCTGGCGTCGCTGGGGCAGGACGCCTGGATTCATCCGCTGTCGGGGCCGGTGCGGCGCATGCCGCGCGCCGATTCGCGGGTGTTCGGCGCGGTGCGGCCCGGCGCGCGTCCGGCGGAGTGCCGCAATGGCCACTGCGGCGTCGACCTGGGCGGCGAGATCTGGGGCGAGCAGGTCCACGCCGTCCACGAAGGCGTGGTCGACTTCGTGCAGAGAAACGCCAACCCGGATCGCGGCGGCGAGTTCGTCCGCCTGTCGCACCGGGACGGCACGGTGTTCACGTGGTACTTCCACCTGGCGGCGATCCCGAACGGTCTCGAACGGGGCGTGCAGGTCAAGAGCGGCGACGTCATCGGCCTGCTCGGCGACACCGGCGTGAAGGAGTCGGCGCCGCACCTGCACTTCGCCATCTCGGTGCGGCCGTGGAAGGACGGGCCGGAGCGCTACCTCGATCCGGAGCCGCTCATCGCGCTGTGGCCGGTGCGCGTCCCCGTCGACGGCGGCGAGGCGGGCCTGGTCACCACGCTGGCCCGGCCAGGGATGCCGCTCGGCTCGGCGCCCCTGCTCTCGGCGACCGCGCAGAAGCGCAAGGCGGCGAAGCTCGCCAAGCTGAAAGGGGGCGGGCCCGGCGGCTCTCATGTGGCCGGCGCGGCCGCCGACGACGGCGCCGCCGGCGACGTGGGCGAATCGTCGGACGAGGCGAGCGGCGCCGGCGACGCGGCGCCGGCGCCGGCCGACCGCGGGGCCGAGACCACGCCCCCGGACACGGGGGACGAGTAAGCGATGGCCACGCTCGTCTGTGTCGTGTGCAAGACCGAGCTCGGCGACGGTCAGGGCGCCAGCGACGGCAGCGGCGCCGTTCATGCCGCCGGCGACGGCAGCCGCGACGGCGAACGTTTCGTCCTGCTCCGCGGCCGGCGCGAGGAGGTGCACTGCTCGCAGGTCTGTCTGGTGGCGAACGTGGAGCGGCGCCGGCTCGCCCGCGCCGCCGTGCGCCGGCGCTGGCTGCTGCGCGCGACCGCGGTCGCGGTGATCGTCGTCGGCGCGCCGAAGCTCTGGCACCGGGTGCGCCTGCCCCAGCCGCAGTCGATCTCCTTCGACCCGCCGGAGTACCGACCGCCCCGGGAGCCGCGTCCCGAGCCCCCCATGTTCGGCCCGGCCTGGCCCCCCACCGACGAGGACTGGCAGACGGCCTTCGCCCACACCACCTGGGCCTACCCCCTGCCCGGCCCGGCGCGCCGCGCGCCCGCCGCCGACGCCCGCATCCTCACCACCCGCCCCTCCGCGAACCGCCCCGGCCCCGTCTGTCGCGCCCCCGACAAGTGCGGCGTCGATCTGGGCGGCGAGCTGTGGGGCGAGCACGTCTATGCCGCGCACGACGGCGTCGTCGATCGCGTCCAGCACCTCGCCGGCGACGAGCGCGGCGACGTCTACGTCCGCCTGGCCCACTTCGGCGGCATGGTCTTCACCCACTACGATCACCTGGCGGCCGTCCCGCGCCGCATCGTGCGTGGCGCCCCCGTCAAAGCCGGCGATCTCATCGGCCTGGTGGGCGACACCGGCAACGAGCACCCCGGCCGCTACCTCCACTTCGCGCTCTCCGTGCACCCCGCGAGCGAGCTCCCGGAGGTCTACTGGGACCCAACCACCTTGATGACCGCGTGGCCGCTGCGGGTGCCGCCGCACGGGACGGTCGCGGGATTCGTGCCGTCGCAGAGCGACCTCACCCTGCCGGCATTTCACAGGCGCGCGCGCTGAGCAGGGTTGGTGTCGTCCGACGAATCCACCGATCGACATCTGCATCTGCACGATCAGTTTGCGCCTCGTTTCGCACATCCAAGACGCGCCACGGGCCTGTCAAAGCTCGCGCCATGGCATCCGGGAGGTCATGCTGAGCCCCGATGACGGCACTGTACCGGGCGATGATGGTGACGAAGGCCGGCGGCCCGGAGGCGCTCACCTGCATCGAGCAGCAAGTCGAAGAACCGCGCGCGGGCCAGCTGCGCGTGCGCGTGCATGCGGCCGGCGTCGGCTCGACCGACCTGATGCTCCTGGCCGGCAAGTACCGCTACGTCCCCAAGATCCCCGTCGTCCCGGGCTACGAGATCGCGGGCGTCGTCGACGCCATCGGCCCCGGCGTCACCGGCTTCACCCTGGGCCAGCGGGTCGCCGCCCTCACCGTCTACGGCGGCTTCGCCGAGCTGGTCGTGCGCGAGGCCGAGCACTTCCTGCCCATCCCCGACGGCGTCTCCGACGTCCAGGCGGCGGGCGCGATCCTGAACTACGTCACCGCCTGGCAGATGATCCACCGCGTGGCGAAGGTGAAGTCCGGCCAGACCGCGCTGGTCACCGGCGCCGCGGGTGGCGTCGGCACCGCGGCGCTGCAGATTTTGCGGCTCGCGGGCGTCAAGACGTACGGCGCCGCCTCGGCGAAGAAGCACGAGACGGTGAGCAAGCTGGGCGCGATCCCGATCGACTACCGCGCGGGGCGCCTCGATCGCCTGGTGCGCGAGCTGGAACCGCGCGGCGTCGACTGCACGTTCGATGCGGTCGGCGGCGCCAACATCGGGCTCTGCATCCGCGCGACGAGGACCGGCGGCACGGTCGTCGGCTACGGCTTCATGGGCGTCAAGGGAACGGCCGCGACGCTGCTGATGTTCGGGAACCTGTTGGTTGGCGCGCGGCTGCGCAGACGGCGCGGCGCGTTCTACGGGATCACGATGCTGTACCGGAAGAACCCGAAGCCCCTGCGCGAAGACCTGCCGAAGATCTTTGCGCTCATCGCCGAGAAGAAGCTGGAGCCGGTCGTGAGTGCGACGTTGCCGCTCGGTGAGGCGCGGCGGGCGATGGAGATGCTGGCTGAGGGGACGGTTGAGGGGAAGATAGTGCTCACGCCTCTGGCGTCCGGCTAGCCAAGCCGGAAGAATCACGAGCCAATCGCGCTCGAGGGGCTTCAGAAGCGCTGGCCTGAGATCGTGATCTTCTGTCCGACGGAAACCTGACCGCCGACCCTCGGATCTGGATTCGTCACAACGGCGGTGCCGAGGGTCGTACCCTGCGAGTTTGGCGCACCAGCAATGCGAGATGGACGACAATGGGCTCCCGACACGACGACCGGCGTATAACGGCGCCCAGAATGGTCCTCGAAGAGTCCCTGCCCCCCGATCTCAGAGGCCCCACCACCACGATCACCCCGATCGCCGCTGGCCTTTCGGGCGCAGGCGTCTACCGGGTCGACGGCGACGGCCGGGCGTTCGTGCTCAAGGTTGCCGGCCCGGCCGAGGATGGCGGGGACTGGCGGAGTGCGCTCGAGATCCAGCGTCTGGCCGCGGACGCGGGGCTCGCGCCTGCCATCGTTCACGTCGATGAGGCGCGGCGCGCGGTTGTGACTGCCTTCGTCGCCGATCGTTCGTTCGCCGCTCTGTATCTCGATCCGGGCACCCGCGAAGCGGCGCTGAGCCTGCTCGGTCGTACGGTGCGACGGATCCATGCGCTCCCCGTTCCGTCTGCGGCACGCGTCCGCGAGCCCCGCACGTTTCTTGCCCAGCTCTCCGCCGGTCTCCAGACCGGCTTTGCCCTCCCTGAGCTCGCGGCCAGCGCGATCCAGCGCGCGCTCACCGAGAGTCCACCGCCCGACCGCGGCGCGCTGGTCCTCGGACACAACGACCTCAACCCCACGAACTTCATCTACGACGGCGAGCGCCTCCTGGTCCTCGACTGGGCCGCCGCGGGGCCGATGAATGCGTTCTACGATCTCGCGGTGCTCGCCGTGTTTCTGCGGATGGACGAGGGCACCTGTCGTGCCCTGCTCTCGGCTTACGACGGCGCACCTGCGACTGCCCTCCCCGACCGCTTCCTCTACAGCCGCCGGCTGGCCGCCGCGCTCGCCGGGACGATGCAGCTCTTTGTCGCGCGGCAGATGAAGCACCCCGGCGCCACCGGCGCGGAGAGGCTCGACTCCACGCTCACGCTCGGCGAGTTCTATCAGCGGATGCGGACCGGCGAGCTGAAGGTCGGGACCGCCGACGGCCAGTGGGCGTTTGGTCTGGCGCTGCTGAAGGAGAGCCTCGCGCTCTGAGCCGCGAGGCGCGCTCGCCGCCTCATCAGTTTGACTCGTCCAACGCGCGGCCTTCACCCGCCGCCGTTGGACTCGTCCAACGCGCGGGCCTTCACCCGCCGCCGTTTGACTCGTCCAACGCGCGGACCTTCACCCGCCGCCGTTGCTCTGCGCGCACACCGCCGTGCACTGGTCGTAGGGCGCCGTCAGCGCCGTGAAGTTGGGGCAGGACGTCCCGTTGAAGAGGCCGCCGATGCAGGTGGCGCAGGCGGTGGTCAGGCCGGGGGTGAACCGGCTGCAGGTCGACATGCAGGTGTTGAGGCTGTTGTAGTCGGGGCAGAAGCACATCGCGTTGGTGCAGAGGCTGTGGGTGCACTCCAGCATGACCAGGCAGGTGGGCGACTTCATGTCGGCGTTCAGCTGCTTGGGGTTGCAGGCGTCGGCGTTCAGCAGCGCCGCGCACGCCTGTGAGGTGGCCACGGTGGCGGTGCAGTCGGACGCGATGGAGGTGCACACGCCCGGCGGGGTGACGTTCACCGACCCGTCGGCGCCGCAGGAGACCGTGCCGGTTCCGTTCGCGGATTCCTCGGCGCAGAGCTGAATGAGCTCGGCGCGCGAGAGGTCGACCAGCTTCGTCGAGGGTCCGAACCCGCTGGCCGAGCCGTCCTTGTTGCTGCTGCTGCCCGAGCACCCCGCCACCAGCGCGACGACCACCGCCGCCGCAATCGCCAGGCGCGACATGAAGCGCATGTTCGATTGTAGCCGATCACCACGGTGAGTACGGCGATCGCGAGCACGGCGACCATGGAGATCACGACCACCACCACGACGACCGCCACGGCCAGTAGCGCGACGACCAACAGCGCCGCGAGCGATGGGGTCTCCGAGATTCGGGCACAATTCTGAATTTCGGAGACTCCGATCGAACCCGTACGCCAGCTGACGAGACCCGCCTCGACAGATCGCGCCTGGTCGGCGCAAATGTGCTCCTCGGTCTCGCCGGCTACCTACGCCTCCACCGCCGCGAGCGGCCGGACGTCGATCTCCAGCGTGCCGCCCAGGATCGCGGCGTAGGTCCGGCACATGGCGATCGCCTCGTCCATCCCGGACAGCTCCAGCACCGCAAAGCCGCCGATCAGCTCCTTCGATTCGGAGAATGGACCGTCGACCACCCGCAGGTCGTTGTTCTTGAACAGCAGCCGCTTGGCCTTCGCGCTCGGGTCGAGCCCGGTCGTTCGGACCAGGACGCCGGCCTTCGTCATCTCGGTTCGCAGCCGCGTGAGGTCGGCCTTCTGCTTGCTGCTGCGGCCGGCGGCCTCGGACGCCGCGTCGGCCTTGTCGATGAGAAGGATCTGCAGCGGCGGGTTCTCGGGCGCCGGCATGAGACCGATGTCCCACGGCTCGTTGACCTTCCCCAGCTCGATCTCGCCGCTGCCGAGGATCTTGCCGTAACGCTCGGCCCAGCCGATCGCCTCGTCGCGCGTCTTGACCTTCAACAGCAGGATCGCCGACGGCAGCTCGTGCTCGCCGCGGTAAGGGCCGTGCTTCACCGTGCAGGCGCCGTCGCGGAAGGTGAGCCGGGTGCGCGTGGCGCTTGCGCCCAGGCCCGCGCCGTCGATGAGGCTGCCGGCCTTGGCGTGTCCCCCGATGAACGCCCCCATCTTCTCGACGAGCTCCATCGGGGGCTTCTCGCCCGCCTCGGTCTTGGGATCGTTCTTGTGCATGATCATGAAGCGCATGGTCGTCTCCTGGTTGTCTTCTGGCGGTCTTGGTTGGCGGGTTTCTCAGTGGGTTTCTTGGCGCGTCTGGCGGAGGTGGGATGACGAGAGGATGAGCGCGCGCAGGCCGGGGCTGCGGAGGCTGTAGGCGATCCAGAGGATCGCACCCATCGCCACGGGGAACCAGAACGGCTGGCCCATCCGGACATGGGTGGCCGTGGCTCCCCCGAGGTAGGCCGTCAGCAGGAGCGCGCCGGTGAGCTGGGTGCGCGGAAGGAGGTGCAGCAGCGTCGAGAGCGCGAGCACCACGCCGAGCGGGCGGAGGACGCCGAGCGTGTAGCCGACCTTCAGAGTCCCCTCGACGTACGGCGCCAGCATCAGCAGCTTGCCGAGCGCATCGAACAGCAGGAAGGCCGCGCAGAGCCCGGTCAGCACGCGGCCGATCCAGAGCCCGGTCCGGGACGTTCGGACGACACGCGAGCTCGGCGCGCCGACGGGACTCGGGGCGCCGACTGAGATGGTTGGGTTGAGCACGTTCTCCATGACGATCCTCCGGTTCGAATTGGTTCCTGGCCGGCCCCTTGCCGGCTCCTGCTGACACGACGAACCGCCCTCCCGTCGATCGACGGGCGGAGTGATCTTTTTTCAACTAGCTGAAATGACACCACAAGGTCCCAGGCGCGCCGCGCTCGAAGGCCCCGTGATTACACTCTCGCCGAGGTGAGCCCATGCCGACGCCGACGCCCAACCCCGTGAAGCTCAGTGAGACCGAGATCGCGACCGCCCTGTCGAAGCTGCCCGGGTGGACGCTGGCGGGTGGCAAGCTCCACCGTGAGTACAAGTTCGCCGATTTCGTGGCCGCGTTTGGATTCATGACCGGCGCCGCGCTGGTCGCCCAGGGGATGGACCATCACCCGGAGTGGTTCAACGTCTGGAACACGGTGCGCGTCGACCTCAGCACCCACGACGCCGGCGGGATCACCGCGCTGGACGTGAAGCTCGCGCACGCGATGGAGGCACTGGCCTCCCGCCTCGCGGGCTGACCGATCGCGCGCAGCTGAAGGGCGCATGGACCGTCTGCGCGCGCCCGCGCAGGAAGGCCCGCGAAAGCTCGAGCATGACGTGAGCGGGCGTGCGCGCCGGGCGCTATCGCCGCATGGCCCCCAGATCCCTGCGCGCTGCCGATTGTGCCGCGGCGAATCGTGGCCATCATCTTGGTACCTCTGGAGGTGCCCCATGAAGTGCTCCGACATCATGAACAAGAACGTCGAGTGGTTGACCGAGAAGGACACCATCCGCAAGGCCGCCACGGTGATGGCGGAGACGGGTGTCGGTTTCCTGCCCATCTGCGACGCGGAGCAACGGGTGATCGGGGTCGTCACCGATCGCGACCTGACGACGCGGGCGCTGGCGAAGAAGCTCGATCCCGACACGACGTCCGCCGCGCTGGTGATGTCGTCGCCGGCCCTCACCTTCCTGGAGAGCGCCGAGGTCAGCGAGGCCGAGGCGCTGATGGCCACCGAGCGGAAGGCCCGCCTGGTGATCATCGACGCCGAGGAGAAGTTGACCGGAGTGCTCGACCTGGCCGATATCGTCGAGTCGGCGCCGGGGCGTCAGAGTCTGCAGACCGTCCGCGCCATCATGTGGCGTGAGGCGCTGGGCCCACGCGGGGGCGCCGCGCGCGGCGAGCCGCTCTTGAAGGACGACCCGGACGTGAGGGAAGCGCCGCTTGCGTCGGACGACGCCACGGTGCGCCCGACCGTTTTCGTCGGCGCGCACCGCAGCACCGACACCAGCGAATTCCCCGGCCGCTAGTCGGCGGACGAGAAGATCACCAGACCGGCGTCCTGCTCGGCGCTGGGGGCCGCGGCCCGCGCCCGGACCACCGCGGCGGTCTCCTCTTCGATGCGCGGGAAGGTGTACAGAACGCGCCCCTGCTCGTCGGGCTCGGAAGCGATGTCGCCGCCGAGCGCCACCAGCTCCCGGTCGAGCGCGGCCGCCAGCTCGGGCGTGGGGGCCAGCTCCTCCCGCGGCCGCGCGAGCGTGCGGGCGAAGATCCGGCCCAGCAGCTCCCGCCGCTCGTTCCGCGCGCGGAGCCGGCGCGCCTCGCGGCGGGCCTTGAGCCAGCGTCCGGCGGGGATGGCGAAGAACAGCGCGGAGAACGCCAGCGGGAAGTCCCAGAGCAGGAATTGCCAGCCCGCCAGCGAGACGTGGAGGCGTGCCTCGAACGCCGGCACGATCCAGAACGGCGCCAGCAGATTGAAGCCGTTGAACCCGGCGATCATCGCGTTCGTCCCCGGGTCGTTGCCGGTGAGCGGCGCCGGCCTCTCCAGCCGCCCCGGGGCCCAGCAGGGCGCGCTGGCCTCGAGGGCGCTCCCCGTGCCCGCGGTCTTGCGCACCGCCTTGAAGGTGTACAGAACCACGCCCTCCTCGGTGACCTCCGGCTCGCCGCCGTAGTCGATCATCAGCCGCGTCACCTCCTGCTCGGCGCGCGGGAAGGTCCACCCCATGAGCCGCACCAGGTCGACAGCGGCGATCCGCCCGCGCTGCGCCCGGATGTAGCCCACGATCTGCTTTTCCTCGGCCAGCGGATCCTCCGCTGGCCTGGGCGGCCCGAACACGAAGGCGAAGACCCGCTTGTAGAGCGGCTCGCGAGGGGGCCGCGCGAAACGGGCCCGCGAGCGGCCATAGCCGTTCGCGCCCATGTCCCACCCCCAGAACCAGAGCAGGCCGTCGAAGCCGAAGCCGCCGTCGTCGTCACGATCGGACGAGCCGCTGCGCGCGAAGATCATCGCCACCATCATCGCCACGAACGCCACGAAGTAGCTGACCAGCGTGGTCACGATCGCCACCTTGAACAGGAACTTGAAGCCCGTCCAGAGACGGCTCCCCACGGCGGCGGCCCGTTCGCGCCACGACAGCGCGTCACGCCGCTCGAACGCCGGATCGAACTCGTAGAGCAGCTCCCCGCTCTCGGTCGCGCTGAGGTGGCTGCGGTACTCCTTGAGCAGCGCGGTCAGCGCCTGCCCCGCCTCCTCCTCGGAGAGACCCGAGGCGACGACGGCGTCCGCGC
Organism: uncultured Pseudomonadota bacterium; assembly: GCA_963847705.1. Taxonomy (GTDB): domain Bacteria; phylum Myxococcota_A; class Polyangia; order Fen-1088; family Fen-1088; genus JADGRB01. The sequence goes on from CAWKBC010000032.1 coordinate 332,958, forward strand.
GGGTCAGCTTGGCGTCGCGCCCGCGCAGCGCCGTCATCATCAGGAGCTTCGCGCGCTCGGGGGTGTGCCCCTTCCTGTCGAGCGTCGCTTGCGTCGGTTGCCTCGGTTCAGTGCTCACGGTGGTCCGCCATTCTACGATCTAGAATCCCGGTATTCCCGTCCGGGCTCGGAGGATGGCGCCAGGCGACGGCGAGCGCCCTAGAGGTCGAGCTCCGGGTAGCGCCGGAAGATGCCGTGCTCGTTGAAGGGGATCCGGCGCGGCGAGGCCAGGTAGGCGGCGACCGCGGGGACGGCGGCGACGCTGTCACGCAGCGCGAGCAGGCGCGGGAGCTTGCCGGCCGTGGCCATCCTGGCGAGCGCGCGGGGGAAGGCGTACCCCAGGCCGGACATGATCTGAAAAAGAGAGAGATCGAGGTACGACAGCGCGGCCCCGACCGCGTGGCGGCCGCCCGCGGCAGCGTTGGTCTCCAGCACCCGCTCGAAGTAACCGAGGTACTTCGGAATCCGATTCTTCACGAACAGGTCCGCCCGGCGCGAGGCCTCCGGTTTCTGATCGTCGTAGTAGAGGCTGGAGGCGATCGGGTGATGCGCGTCGTGCGCCTCCACCACGAAGTCGGAGATGGTCAGCTGGAGGTGGTTGGCCTTCAGGCGGCTCGCCTCGTCTTCGGGGACCAGGCCGAGGCGCGGCCCGAGGTACTGGAGGATGGCGCCGGTCTGCGACAACGTCACGCCGCCGTGGCGCAGGATCGGCGGCGCGAAGAAGGGGCCGCCGCCCGAGGTCTCGGCGAGCAGAGCCGTGAGCACCTTCACGCCGCCGCCCTCCGCGGCCGGCAGCCGCGCGACGTCGACGTAGGGCGCGCGCCCGGCCTCGAGCGCCAGCCGCACGAACTCGCCGCGCCCCTGGATCGACGGCCAATAGAAGAGCTCATACGTCTCACCCGCTGCCGCCATGCCTGGAACTATACCTGGGCCTAGTGCGAGCCCGCACATTGAAACCAGCGATTGGCACACTACAGTTGCCTGTGATTGGGCGGCCGGACAGTCGGTTGACCCAGGCGCGGAGGTCAGCAGTGGATGTAAGGACGAGCCGCCAGTTGGTGCGCGTTGCGTTCGCTCTCGTCGCGACCGTCGTGCTCGTCGTGACGGCCTTCGCGATGGCGCAGATCCGCGGGCTCGAAGACAGCGCGCGCGACATCGTGCAGAACATGCTGACCAGCGTCCGTCTGCTGGGGGAGCTGGAGAGCGAGGTGAAGACGAAGGAGATCCTCGTCAACGAGCACATCCTCGCTTCCGAGGCCGCGGACCGGGCGCGCCTGGAGACGCAGATCGCCTCCGTCGAAGCGCAGATCGCGGCGACGGCGCGCGCCTACGAGCCCTGGGTCAGCCTCCCCGGCGAGCGAGCCGCCTGGACCCAGGCACAAAAAGATCTGAAGAACCTGGACGGTCCGATCGCGCGCGTGGTGGCGTTTTCCCGGGAGAACCTGGACACCGAGGCCCGGTGGGCGATGGAGCAGACCACCGGCCTCTTCGCCCGCGTGAGCCAGGACTTCGACCGCCTCATCTCCATCAACGACACGGGCGCCACGCAGAGCTTGGCGGCGGTCCTGGCGATCCGGCGCCGCCTGATGATCACGCTCCTGGCGGCCGGGCTGCTGGCCATCGCCGGGATCGCAGGGGTGGGAACCTGGGCCGAGCGCCGGGTCGCCCATCGGGAAGAGGAGGCCGCGCGCGGGGCCCGGCTGCTCGAAGACCGGAACCGCGAGCTCGACGCCTTCGCGGGGCGGGTGGCGCACGACATTCGGAACCCCCTGATGGTCATCCACCTGGCGTCCGACCAGCTCGCGTCGATCGTCCCCCCCGATGCGCGGCCGGCGGACCTCCTCCAGCGCGGCGTGCGTCGCATGGAGACGCTGGTCGAGGATCTGCTGACCCTCTCGCGCGTCGAGGGGCAGGTGCGCGGCTCCTGCGATCCGGCCCGGGTGGCGGCCCAGATTCAGGAGGACTTCGCGGCGCGCTTCGAGGGTGCCAGGGGGCGACTGCGGGTGGCGGTGACGCCCGCCGCGGTGTCGTGCAGCGAGGGGCTGCTGCAACAGGTGCTGGCCAACCTGACGGAGAATGCCATGAAGTACCAGCGTCCCGACGCCACCCCGGAGGTGGAGATTCTCAGGAGGCGCGGTCGACGACCGGTACGATTCTGCGGGTCTCCGACAACGGCCTCGGGATGTCGAAGGACGACGCGGGCCGGGTGTTCGAACCGTTCTATCGCTCGCCGCGAACGCAGGAGCTCCCGGGGACGGGCCTGGGACTGTCGATCGTCAATCGGGTCGTCCAGGCGAGCGGCGGCACCCTCTCCGTCGAGACCGAGCTCGGACGAGGGTCGACCTTCATCGTCCGTCTCCCGAGAGTCGACGCGCCCCAGCCTCAGCGCCCCTAGGCTAGATGCAGGTCAGCGCCACCGGGTCGCACATCGTCGGGCACATCGTCGGCGTCACGGCTGGACAGGCGCTGCTGAGGCCGTTGCAGCTGCTCGCCGGGATGGCCGAGAACCCGTCCGCGCTGCACGCCGCGGGAGAACAGACGACGCTGGTCGAGGCGAAGCCGTCCGACGGGCAGGCGGCCGAGCTCCCCGTACAGCTCTCCGCCACGTCGCAGACTCCCGCCGCTGGCCGACAGACCGTGGACGAGGAGGCGAGCACGTCTGCCGGGCAGGCCGTCGAGGTCCCGGTGCAATTCTCCGCCACGTCGCACACGCCTGCCGACGGTCGGCAGACCGTCGTCGACGACGCGAAGCCGTCCGCCGGGCAGGTCGTGGAGCTCCCCGTGCATTTCTCCGCCACGTCGCACACGCCGTTCTGCGCGCGACAGACCGTGGTCGCCGGCGCCAGCGCGTCCGCCGGGCAGGCCGTGGAGGTCCCGGTGCAATTCTCCGCCACGTCGCAGGCCCCTGCCGAGGGGCGGCAGACGGTCGTCGCCGGCGCCAGCACGTCCGCCGGGCACGCTCCCGAGGTCCCGGTGCATTTCTCGGCGATGTCGCAGACGCTCACCGCCCCACGGCAGACCGTGGTCGCCGGCGCGAAGGCGTCGGCCGGGCAGGTCGAGGAGGCACCCGTGCAGTTCTCGGCCACGTCGCAGGTCCCCGTCGACGCGCGACAGACCGTCGACGACGGCGCGAAGCCGTCCGCCGGGCAGACGGAGGAGGTCCCGGTGCACTTCTCGGCCACGTCGCAGGTCCCCGTCGACGCGCGACAGACCGTCGACGACGACGCGAAGGCGTCCGTCGGGCAGTTGACCGAGGTTCCCGTGCAGGTCTCCGCGACGTCGCAGGTGCTCACCGCCGCCCGACAGACCGTCGACGACGGCGCCAGCGCGTCGGCCGGGCAGGCCGCCGAGGTGCCGGTGCACTTCTCGGCCACGTCGCAGGCGCCGGCCGCCGCCCGGCAAATGGTCGTCGCGGATGCCAGCGCGTCGGCCGGGCAGTCGAGTGACGTCCCGTTACAGGTCTCGGCCACGTCGCAGGCGCCGTTCGCGGCGCGGCAGACCTTCCCGGAGGCCACCGGCGAGCAGGTCCCGACCTTGCCCGTCAGATTGCAGGACGAGCAGGCCCCCGTGCAGGCGGTGTTGCAGCAGATGCCGCTGACGCAGGTCAACCCGGAGGCGCACTGGCTGGTCGCTCCGCAGACGCCGCCTTGAACCTGGAACCCGCAGCCGCCGTTGGCGCAGATCCCCGGGCAGCTCATGGTGGCCACCGTGGCGCAATTGCCCGCGCCGTCGCACTTGGCCGCCGGCGTGAGCGTCGTCGTGGGGGTGCCGTTCGAGCAGGTGGCCGCCTTGCACTGGGTCCCGGCGGGCCACTTCGCGCACTGCCCCGACACGCACTGTCCCGTCGTGCCGCAGCCCGACTGGTCTTGCAGGGCGCACATCGACTGGGGATCCGAGCTGGCGGTGATGCCCACGCAGGTTCCCAGGCTGCCGGCGATGTTGCAGGCGTGGCAGGCGCTGTTGCAGGCCGTTCCGCAGCAGACGCCCTGGGCGCACTGCCCGCTCGTGCACTGGTTGTTGTTTCCGCACGGTTGGCCGTTGGGCTTGGTGCCGCAGGAGCCGGCCACGCCGTTCATTCCGCAGGTGTTGGGCGACACGCACTGCGCGTCGTTGCTGCAGGCGGTGTAACAGGCGCTGGTGTTGCACTGATACGGGCCGCAGGTGGTGGCGGCCGGTCGCGTGCAGGTGCCGGAGCTGTTGCAGGTCCACTGCGCGGTGTAGTTGCTCCCCGAGCAGCTCTCGGGCGCGCAGACGGTGCCTGCCGGGTACTTGCGGCAGGCGCCCGCGCCGTCACACTTGCCGTCCGTGCCGCACGTGGCAGCCGTCGCGTCCGTGCAGACACCATGCGGATCGGCCCCGCCGGCGGCGATCGACGTGCAGGTGCCGAGCGAGCCGGGAACCGCGCAGCTGCGGCAGGCCCCCGTGCAGGTGGTGGCGCAGCAGACCCCGTCCGCGCAGTGCCCGTTCACGCAGTCGGCGTCGGCCGTACAGGTCTGGCCGTCCACCTTCTTCCCGCAGGTCCCGACGGTGCCCCCGGTCGGCACCGTGCAGCTGTGCCCGGGCGCGCAGTCGGCCTGGCTGGAGCAGTATTCGGTGCAGGCGCCGTTCGCGCAGGCGAAGTTTCCGCAGCTGAACGTCTTGGCCAGCTGACAGGTCCCCAGGCCGTCGCAGGTCTGCGTGGACTTGCCGGAGGTGGCGTCGACACAGACCGCCGGGCCGCAGGCGGTGTTGACGGGATAGAGGGGGCAGCCCCCCTGACCGTCGCACATCCCGGTCGTTCCGCAGGTCGTGGGGTCCTGCTTGGGACAGAGCGGGTGTGACTGGCCGGCGGGGGTCGGTGTGCAGACACCAGGCGATCCGACCTGATTGCAGGACTGACAGGCCCCACCGCAGGCGGTGTTGCAGCAGACCCCGTCGGCGCAATGCTTCGAGTCGCATTCCGCATCGGCGCTGCACGAAACGCCGGGGGCCTTCGGTCCGCAGCTCCCGCCCAGACACTTGACGGGGGCGACGCAGTCCGCGTCGGAGCTGCACGTCGCCTTGCACTGGTTGCTGGTCGTGTTGCAAAGGAAGGGCGCGCAGACGGTGATCGCGCCCGCGCGGCAAACGCCGCTGCCGTCGCAGACGAACGTGCCGGCGACCTCGGCGCCCTGACAGGTGCCCGGGGTGCAGACCGTGTTGAGCGGATAGAGCCCGCAGGCTCCCTTGCCGTCGCAGGTTCCGTCCTTCCCGCAGCTCCCTTTCGGGTCGGGCTGACATTGCGTCGGGTCGCTCGGCTTGACGCCTGCGGCGACCATCGTGCACATGCCGAGCGACATCGTCTGCGCGCAGGTCTCGCAGGTTCCCTGGCAGGCGGTGTTGCAGCAGTAACCCTCGACGCAGAACTTGCTCTTGCACTGCGCAGAGCAGGTGCAGGCGAGGCCGTTGTCTCGGGTCGCGGTGCTACAGGAAGCGTCCGCGCCGCCCGACCCCGCATCGGTCCCGCCGTCGGGCCGTCGCGCGGCCCCGCCCTGACCACCCTCAGCGCCTACGCCTCCGGCTGCGCCTCCGCCCCCGTCCGGACGGCCCCCCGATCCCGGCGAGCTCGAACAGGCCGACGCCAACAGCACCAGAAGCGCAATTCCACCCGCAAAGCGATTCACGTTTCCCCCAACTACAGTTTTCAAAGATGTATGGTGCGATATTACATTTCGCACACCCTCGTACTAGGGGGAAACGCCCCTCCACGCACGAATTCCCGTCAAAAAATCGCTGTCGGAGTCGGCGATTTCGACGCAGGCGGACAGCCGGACACCCGTTCCTGGCCCCGCTGCGCTCAGCAGCCCGGTCCTGGGCTCGGTCGTCCTGCTCGGGTCCGATCCTGCGTCCCTATCCTTCGGGCGCGCCGTCGTCTTCGTCGGCGGCGGTGCGGGCCCAGGGGATGGCTTGCAGCCGTCGAAACCCCAGCGGCAGCCCGGAGACCTCGCTCAGCCCATACTTCCCGGTGTCGAGCTTGGCCAGCGCGTCCTCGATGTCGTGCAGCAAGGTGACGTCCCGCTGCGTGAAGAGGATGGCGTCGTCCTGCTCCCGTGTCTGCTCGGCCGCATCCACCGGCTCGGGGAGGTTCTCAGATTGCAGCGCCACGGCCTGCTCGCGCCGCATGCGATCCCGCAGCTCGTCGCGCGCGCGTTCGAGGCGCCCGCGCAGGACCGAGAGCTGGCTCGCCGAGAGCCCCGCGGAGGATTCACTGCCCGTTGCTTCCATGACAATGACTGGTAAGTCCGACCGGCAGCGCTGCCAAGACGTGCTCGAAGCGGCCCCCGGCTCGGGAGAAACACTACGCGGGGCGTGGGGGCTTCCCGACATCGCGGACGTCACGCTCGCGCTATCGATGGTCCAAATGCAAAAAGCCTCGAACGACATCGCGAATTCCAGTCTTCCTAAAACCGCCGCTGTCCTGCTGCTGCTCGCCTGTGCGGCTGGCTGCGGGTCGTCCAGCTCCACCAGCGACGGAGGACCGACCGGGACGGGAGGGGCAGGCGGCGCCAGCGCCGCGACCGGTGGGACCGGCGGGACGGGTGGGACCGGCGGCGCGCCGGCCGGCGGGAGCGCCCTGGCGGTGAATCTGCGAACCGCCGGCAACTACGTGATCCTGGCGGAGAGCGCCATCTCCACGGTGCCGCCCGCGGTCGTCACGGGAGACCTGGGGCTCAGCCCCATGGCGGCCACCTTCATCACCAACTTCTCGCTGATCGCCGACGCCACCAACGTCTTCGCCACCTCGACGCAGGTGACCGGGAAGATCTACGCGGCCGACGACGCCGTCCCCACGCCGTCGAACCTGACCACGGCGATCGCCGACATGGGCCTCGCCTTCACCGACGCCGCCGGTCGCGCGCCCAGCGTCACCGAGCTCGGGGCCGGGAGCATCGGCGGGATGACGCTCCCGCCGGGCGTCTACCAGTGGGGCACCGGCCTGCAGATTCCGACCGATCTCACGCTCAACGGAAGCGCGACCGCGGTCTGGATCCTCCAGATCGCCCAGAACTTGACGGTGAGCAGCGCCGTCAGCGTCCACCTCACCGGGGGCGCGCTGGCCAAGAACGTCTTCTGGCAGGTCGCCGGCAGCGTCGACCTCGGCACGACCTCGCACCTGGAGGGGATCGTCCTCTGTCAGACCATGATCAACCTGCGCACCGGCGCCTCGATCACGGGCAGGCTCTTGGCGCAGACGGCGGTCAGCCTCGACGCCAGCACGGTCACGCAGCCGGCGCCGTAGCTGGCCTCCCCCGCGCCGCGACGCGCGGGTAGCTCCCGGCGCGTCGTTGTTTGCGCGTAGCTACTTGCGCGTAGCTACTTGCGCGTAGCTACTTGCGCGTAGCTACTTGATCGACAGCAGCTCGACGTCGAACACCAGGGTGCCCGCCGGGGCACCCGGGCGGCTCGGCGTATCGCCGTAGGCGAGGTCGCCGGGGATCCAGAAGCGGGCCTTGTCGCCGACGACCATCAGCTGCAGGCCCTCGGTCCAACCTTTGATGACGCCGCCGAGCGGAAACGTGGCCGGCTCGCCCCGCACCACCGAGCTGTCGAACATCTTCCCGTCGGTGGTCCAGCCGGTGTAGTGGACCTCGACGGTGCTGTCGGCGGTGGGGTGGTCCTTCCCCTTGCCGTGCTTGAGGATCTTGTAAGCGAGCCCGGAGGCGGTCTTCTTGGCGTCCTTCGGCGCCGCTTCGACGTCGGCCGGCGTCTCGGGTGGCGCGGCGAGCTTCACGAAGTCGAGCAGCTCCACATCGAAGACCAGCATCCCGGTCGGCGCGCCCGGCCGGGTCGGCGTGTCGCCGTAGGCGAGCTCGGCCGGGATCCAGAAGCGCCGCTTCTCCCCCTTGACCATCAGCTGCAGCCCCTCGCCCCACCCTTTGATCACGCCGTCGAGCGGAAACCGGGCCGGCTCGCCGGTCGGGATCGAGCTGTCGAACATCTTCCCGTCGGTGGTCCAGCCCGTGTACTGCACGGTCACCCTGTCGTGCGGCCCGGGGTGCGCGCTCCCCTTGCCCTTGAACAGGACCTTCGAGGCGAGGCCGCTGGCCGTCTTCTTGGCGCTGGCGGGCGGCGCCGCGACGTCCGCCGGCGCGGAAGGCGCCGCCGGGGGTGGCGCCGACGGCAACGGCTCGATCGGACCGGCAGAAACAGGCGCGCTCACCAGCGCGCAGGCGAGAGCGAGGACGAACAGGATCGACCAACCGAATCGCTTCATTCCTGCCGAATACCACGCCCGGCCATGATGGCAAATGACGATGGCAAATGACGACGGCAAATGACGATGCCAAATGACGGGCAACCGCTCACCCGAGGTGGCGATCGATGAGCGCGGCGATGCGCTGGGGGAGCTCCTCGGCCATGGCGTGGGTGCCGCCTTCGACGATCTCCAGGCGGGCGCCCGGGATCTGATCGCGCAAATACTCGCCGACGCCGAGGGGCGCCAGCGGATCGGCGTCGCCGACGAGCACCAGCGCCGGCACGCGCAGGCTCGGCAGTCGCGCGCCGAGGTCGCTGCGATCGTCGATGAACCAGCGCGGCATCTGCGGGCGCTGCGTGATCCAGTCGCCGCCTCGCCACTCCGCCGCGCCGAGACGGCGCACGTCGATGCCGCCGGTGGTCGCCACCAGGACGAGTCGGCGCACCCGCGCCGGATGGGTCAGCGCCAGACGAAGCGCCAAGGCCCCGCCCATCGACTGGGCCACCACATCGAATGATGCGGGCCACCGCTCGAGGAGCGTGTCGAGCAGATCCGCGACGTTGCGAACGGCGGGGTTGGGCGGCGTCTCTCCAAAGCCGGGATACTCGACGAGCAGCGGCTCACTTCGGGGCCGGAGGAGCTCCGCCACCGGGCGCCAGAACGCCGCCAGCCCGCCCGCTCCGGGAAGATAGACCACCGGGGGTCGCGTCGGGTCTGCCACGGGCATGCCGCAAATATAGAGGATCGACCCTCGGGCGGCGGTGTGTCGAGTGGAGGCGCATCCGGCGGAGCCGGCAGGCGATTCAGGCGCCGCCCCACAGGTGATCTCGGCGGCGCCGGGGGCGAGCCACCTGCGCGTGATTAGTTTTTGGCCGGGGGTGCGGCATGACGGTGTCGACGAGCGAGGCCACGCCACGATCGCGGTCCACGCGCAAGAAGCAGCGCTACAGCGACGGCCACCCGCTGGATCGCGTCCAGTACGTCGAATCCAAGATCATCCTCAAGGGTGACCGCTTCACCTCCGTCGAAAGCTTCGATGACTTCGCCCGCCTGGTGAAACGGACCGCCAAGGAGGCGGGCGTCGATTTCTCCCGCAAGGCCTTCAGGGAGGCGAAGCCCCGCATCCGGGAAGTCCTCTTTCTCGATACGCCCGACTTCCGGCTCTACAACAACGCCTTCATCCTGCGCCGCCGGACCGAGTACGTGGACGGATTCGCCGTGGGCGATCCCGAGATCGTCTTCAAGTTCCGCTGCCCGGATCTGCAAAAGTGCGCCGACATGGACGTCCGCCCGCAGATCGCCGGCGACCACCGGATCAAGTTCAAGGCGGAGGCCCTGCCGCTCAAGGACCAGCCGGGCGGCGTGCGCATGCTCTACTCGCACAACGCCCAGTTTCCGCTCAGCCACGTTCACGCGGCCGACAAGGCGGCGATGGCCACCCTCATCCGCCTGCTGCCGCCTCTGCGCGGCATCAAGACGACCGCGGGCGAGAAGATCGATATCGTCAACCACACGGCCGTCGAGGAGGTCCTCCTCGACATCGGGATGCTCGACTTCGGCAAGGGGGTGCAGGCCAAGGCCAACGTGGCGGTCTGGCGCGACCGCGGCGATGAAAAGCAGCTGGTGGGCGAGTTCGCCTACCAGTGCAAGTTCGACCGCGGGGACGAGCGGCACGCGGTGGCGATGAAGCGGGCGGAGCAGCTCTTCATCCTGCTGCAGGAGACGGCCAGCGACTGGCTCTCCCTCGGGACCACCAAGACCGGCATCGTCTACCGCCTCAAAGGCAACCCGCCCACCTCCCACGAGTAGCTCACGACCGACCGGTCGCCATGGGCCCCATCCGACAGCGCATCAAGGGGGACCTCCGCGGCGTCCACCTCGCGCTGAACGTGTTCGTGGCCACCAGCCTGCTCTGGGTCGTCATCCGGAAGTGGGCCGGGCTCAATCCGATCTGGGCCATCAGCGCCATGCTCGCCTCGACCGATCCGCACGTCGGCGATGCGCTCAAGAGTGTTCGCGGGCGCATCACCAACGCTGCGCTCGGCTGCGCCACCGGCCTCGCCTTCCTGATCCTGGGCGAGGCGCGGGACTGGAAGCTGCCGATGGCGCTGGCGGCGACGGCCTTTCTTTCGAGCTACATCGTGCGGGTGCCGGTCATGTGGCGGCAGGCGCCGATCACCGCGGCGATCGTGGTCGCCTCGGGGCTCGAGCGGCACACGAAGGAGGTCTCCGTCGAGATCGGCCTGCGCCGGGTGGCGGAGGTCTTCTTCGGCTGCCTCCTGGGGCTGGCGGTCACCTGGCTGATCTCGAAGATCTGGCCGCTGCCAGAATCGCCGCCCCCCTCGGTCCCGGTTCGGCCATGATGGGCCGATGCTGCTCGCCGAGGATGAGGTCGCTCCGCTGGAGGTCGCCAGAGGTGATGGCCCCTCGCCCTTCCTCATCATCTGCGATCACGCCGGGAGGCTGATTCCCCGCTCGCTCGGCGATCTGGGGTTGCCCGCGGCCGAGCTCGAGCGGCACATCGCCTGGGACATCGGGGCGGTGGGCGTGGCGCGCCGGCTGGGGGAGGCGCTGGGCGCGCACACCGTGTGGCAGCGCTACTCCCGGCTGGTCATCGACTGCAACCGTCCTCTTGACGCGCCGGACTCAATCACCCCCCGCAGCGAGAAGACCATCATCCCGGGGAATCAGAACGTGGCGCCGGCCGCGGCCGAGGCGCGCGCCAGAGAGATCTTTCACCCCTACCACGACGAGATTCGAACGACTTTGGATCGGCGGCAGGCGGAGGGACGCTTGACCGTCGTCATCGCGATGCACAGCTTCACGCCGATGTTCTTGGAAGTAGCTCGGCCCTGGCATGTCGGCGTGCTCTACAACCGCGATTCGCGGGTGGCCACGCCGCTCTTGCAGGCGCTCCGGGACGAAGGCGATCTGGTCGTCGGCGACAACCAGCCCTATGCGGTCGGCGATCTGACCGACTACTCGGTCGTCAATCATGGCGAGCGGCGCGGGATTCCCCACGTCGAGATCGAGATCCGACAGGACCTCATCGCCGACGAGCGCGGGCAAGCAGCGTGGGCCGAGCGGCTCGCGCGGCTCCTCCCGCTCGTCATTCAGGAATCATCGACGCGCCACGCACCACAACCACGATGAGGAACAAGATGCAGATCCGCCTGGGATACGAGCTCAACTACGCCATACCGCAACCGACGCCGATGATCTTGACCCTCAACGTGCACCACAGCCGGGTCTCGGATCTCGTGCAGCCCGACCACATGAGGACGACGCCCTCGGTCCCGATGGCCGCCTACCGGGACGGCTTCGGGAACTGGTGCACCCGGCTGGTCGCCCCGGCGGGGAATTTTCGCGTCACCAGCGACGCGACCATCTACGACAGCGGCGAGCGCGAGCCGGTGGTCCCCTCGGCCATTCAGCACCCCGTTCAACAGCTGCCGGAGGAGACGCTGGTCTACCTGCTGGGAAGCCGTTACTGCGAGACCGACAAGATGTCCCAGTTCGCCTGGGACAGGTTCGCCAACGCCCCGACCGGCTGGGGGCGCGTGCAGGCGATCTGCGACTTCGTTCACCAGCACATTCAGTTTGGCTATCAGTTCGCCCGCTCGACCAAGACCGCCTTCGAGGCCTTCAACGAGCGCAGGGGCGTCTGCCGCGACTTCGCCCACCTGGCCATCACCCTCTGCCGCTGCCTGAACATCCCCGCCCGCTATTGCACCGGGTATCTCGGCGACATCGGTGTTCCCAAGGATCCGGCGCCGATGGACTTCGCCGGGTGGTTCGAGGCTTATCTGGGGTCGAACTGGTACACCTTCGATGCCCGCAACAACACCCCGCGCATCGGACGCGTCCTCATCGCGCGCGGCCGCGACGCCGCCGACGTGGCGATCTCCACGACCTTCGGACCCAACACCCTGCAGACCTTTCGCGTCTGGACCGACGAAGTGGTCTCCTGAGCGCCCCCTCGCGCGGCGAGCATTCCGAGAGTAGGTTGCGCGCATGACCTACTGTGTGGGCGTGCTGCTGGAAGACGGGATCGTCCTCGGATCGGACTCGCGCACCCACGCGGGCGTCGACGACTTCGCCTCGTTCTGCAAGATGACCGTGTTCGAGGAGGCCGGTGAGCGCGTGCTGGTGCTGTTGAGCTCGGGGAGCCTGGCCGGCACCCAGGCCGTCATCAGCCTGCTCCGGCAGGAGGCCGACGCGGCGGCCGAGGCCGCGGCCGACGCCGCGCCCACGGTCACCATCCGCAGCGCCCGGACGATGTTCGACGTGGCGCGCGTCGTCTCGGACGCCATGCGGGCCATCGACCGCCGCGACAGCGAGCATCTGGAGAAGCACGATCTCTCCTTCAACGCCTCCTTCATCCTCGGCGGCCAGATCAAGGGGGAGGCGATGCGGCTCTTTCGCATCTACGCCGCGGGCAACTTCATCGAGGCCGGCGTCGACACGCCGTTCTTCCAGACCGGCGAGGCCAAGTACGGCAAGCCGATCATCGATCGCGTCATCTCCCCCTCCACCAGCCTGAGCGACGCGGCCAAGTGCGTGCTGGTCTCGTTCGATTCGACGATGCGGAGCAACCTCTCGGTCGCCATGCCCATCGACCTGCTCTGCTACGAGCGCGACGCCCTGGTGGTCCGAAAGCGCCGCCGCTTCGAACAGGGCGACCCCTACTTCGGCGCGCTCAGCAAGAAGTGGAGCGAAGGGGTTCGGGCGGCTTTCAAGGAGCTGCCCGAGCCCCAGTGGGGCGCCTGAGTCACCGTCACGCCGCCGGTTTCGCTGCCCGCTCGGCCGGCGTCCGAGCGCCCAGGACACTCCCTCCGGGTGGGCGCGGGCGGCGACCGCCTCGCTGATGCGCTCGGGGTCGCGCCCCGCGCTCGAGATCCAGCTTCGCGAAAACCATGGTCCAGCGAGATTGCGCCACGCCTGCTCCTCGACACGCGCGGGCGGCGTGTATGCTTCCGCGCCGCGCGGCCCGCCGGGCCGCGAGCCCTGGGAATCGAAAGGTTGAGACGAGATCATGAAATACAGAAAGCTCGGAGCGTCAGGCGTCAAGGTGTCGGAGCTCTGCCTGGGGGCGATGACCTTCGGCGAAGCCGACGAGAAGTCGTTCATGCACAAGGTCGGCGCCGACGAGAAGACGTCGTTCGGCATCCTGAACCGCGCGCTGGAGCTGGGCGTGAACTTCGTCGACACGGCCGACGTCTACGGGCAAGACGGCCTGAGCGAGCGGATCATCGGAGCCTGGATCGAACGCGATCAGCGCCGCAAGGAGATCGTCCTCGCCACCAAGTTTCGCTTCACCATGGGCGAAGGGGCCAACCGCACCGGCGCCTCCCGCTACCGGATCATGCGCTGCGTGGAGCACAGCCTGAAGCGCCTCCGCACCGATCACATCGACCTCTATCAGATTCACATGCAGGACCTCGACACACCGGAGGATGAAATCCTCCGGGCGCTCGACGATCTCGTCACGCAGGGGAAGGTCCTCTACGTCGGCTGCTCGAACTACGCGGCCTACCGCCTGATGGATTCGCTCTGGGTCAGCCGCACCAGGAACCTCTCCGCCTTCGTCACGCTGCAGGCGCAGTACAGCCTGGTGGCGCGCGAGCTGGAGCGCGAGCACGTGCCGCTCTGCCGGGCGCAGGGGCTCGGCATCCTCTGCTGGGCGCCGCTGGCCAGCGGTTTTCTGAGCGGGAAGTACGACAAGGATCAGCCGCCGCCGGCCGGGGCGCGGCTGGAAAAGTGGAAGGATCGGATGGCGGGCTTCAACAACGACCGCAACTGGAAGATCCTGGCCGCCGTCCGCGCCGTCGCCGCCGAGACCGGCGCCACGCCCGGCGCCGTGTCGCTGGCCTGGCTGCTGGCACAGCCGCAGGTCTCCTCCTGCATCTTCGGCGCGCGCTCGCTGGCGCAGCTGGAAGAGAACGTGAAGGCCACCGACCTGGTGCTGGGGCCCGAGCAGATCGCGCGCCTCGACGAGGCCTCGCGCTTCGACCTCGGCTATCCCTACGCGTTCATGAAGGACGTCCAAGGCCGCTGGTAGGACCGCCGGCAGCGTGTAGGGTAGCAACCAGCATGCAGGTCGAGCTGTGCAGGAAGTCTCTCGAGCGGTTGGGCGCGCCACTCGCCCCTTTCCTTGCGGAGCTGAGGGAGCGTGAGCACACGCCGGTGGTGAAGGATTGTCTCAACCGCTGCCAGAAGTGCGAGCTCGGCTTCGCCATGGCCACGGTGGACGGCACGCCGCTCGGCGCGGCCAGCGTGACGGCGCTGCTGGCCGACATCGACGCGCTGGCGGCGGAGGACCTCGATGAGCCGGACGAAGCGTAGACGACGCCTGTGAGCTGGCCCAAACCTCAGACGCCCTGGCAGGCGCCGGTCTGGCTGGAGCCGGGGGGGGCGTTTCCCGCGCTGCGCTTCGACAACAGCTTCGTGCGCGAGCTCCCCGGCGAGGCCGAGACGCTGCGGGCCGTGCGCGGGGTGCGCGGCGCCTGCTTCTCGCCGATCGCGCCGGTTCCGGTGAGCGCGCCACGGGTCGTCGCCTGGTCGCCTGAGGTCGCCCGGCTGCTGGACCTGTCCGAGGCTGCGTGCGCGTCCGACACGTTCTTGCAGGTCGTCGCGGGCAACGCCCTCCTCGCGGGCATGGAGCCCTACGCCGCCTGTTACGGCGGGCACCAGTTCGGGACCTGGGCGGGCCAGCTCGGCGATGGGCGGGCCATCAGCCTGGGGGAGGTGGTGAACGCGGCCGGCCAGCGCTGGGAGCTGCAGCTCAAGGGGGCCGGCGCCACGCCCTACTCCCGCTCCGCCGACGGTCGCGCCGTCCTCCGCTCGTCGATCCGCGAGTTCCTCTGCAGCGAGGCGATGGCGCATCTCGGCGTTCCGACGACGCGCGCGCTCAGCCTGGTCGCGACCGGCGACCAGATCGTGCGCGACATGTTCTATGACGGTCACCCGCGGGCCGAGCCAGGCGCCATCGTCTGCCGCGTCGCCCCCTCGTTCCTGCGCTTCGGCAACTTCGAGCTGTTCGCCGCGCGCGGCGAGGTGGAGCTCTTGACCCGGCTCGCCGACTACACCCTCCGGCATCACTTCCCGGAGCTGGGCGCGCCGTCGCCCGAGACCTACGCCGCCTGGCTGACCGAGATCTGCCGCCGCACGGCCGTCCTCATGGCGCAGTGGATGCGGGTCGGCTTCGTTCACGGCGTCATGAACACCGACAACATGTCGATCCTCGGGTTGACCATCGACTACGGGCCGTTTGGGTTCCTCGACAGCTACGACCCCGATTTCACCCCCAACACCACCGACGCGGGTGAGCGCCGTTATCGCTTCGCCAATCAGCCCCGCGTGGCCAAGTGGAACCTGATCAAGCTGGCGGAGGCGCTCTACCCGCTCATCGGCAGCATCCCGCCGCTCGAGGAGGCGCTGGTCGCCTACACCGAGACGTACGCGGCGGAGGAGAGCCGCCTCTACGCCGCCAAGCTGGGCCTGACCACGACCGACAAACCTCTCGTCGACGAGCTCTTCCAGGTGCTGGCGCTGACGGAGACCGACCTGACGCTCTTCTTTCGGGGTCTGGCCAACGTTCCCGTGGAGCTCGCTCCCGAAGCGGCCGACGATGCCCTGCTCTCACCGCTGGCCGGCGCTCACTACAGGCCCGACGAGCTCACCGGCGACGTGCGCGCGCGGACGGTGGGCTGGCTTCGTCGCTACGGCGCCCGCGTCCGTACAGAGGCGACGCCGCCCGCGCTCCGCAAGCAGCGCATGGACGGCGTCAATCCGAAGTACATCCTGCGCAACTGCCTCGCCCAGCAGGCGATCGACGCCGCCGAGAAGGGCGACGCCGCCCCGGTGCTCGAGCTGCTGGATCTCCTGCGACACCCCTACGGCGAGCAACCCGAGCGCGAGCGCTACGCCGCCAGGCGCCCCGACTGGGCCCGCCACCGCGCGGGCTGCTCCATGCTCTCCTGCAGCTCCTGACCGGACCGGTTGGGTTGCGGGGATTCACGGCTGGGCTCGTCGGCCGGCGCTGAGCCTGCAATTCCGCCGGGCGGTGGGAGAATCATGGGCAGGAGCGAGAGGGAGGCCGGCCATGGATCATGAAAGATTGCTCATCATCACCACCAGGGGAGAGACCATCGGAACGATCATTCACCAGGACGGAGACGAAACGTTCTTGGTCGAGGGCGAGACGGTGTTTCCGAGGGACTTCGAGTTCCGGCACGAAAGCATCACCGACGTCTGCGAGGATGGGGCGCTCCTCTATACGTTGACCGAATGTTCCGGCGAGGAGCCGGTGGCGACCGAGGCGCCCCCCCGCCGCCACTAGCGGCCGCTCTGCGCCTCGAACATCCGGGCATCCGCGATCTGGGATGGCGCGTGGCCACCGACAGGGCGCACTTTCTCATCCCGAGGGCGGTTGACAGAGGCCGACCGAGACAGCCCCTTAACGGTTGTGCCGATCCCCACCCAGGCCACCGCCGCCCCTTCGCCCGCGTCCAGCAACCCGGAAGGGAGCGCCGGGGAGATCGCATCCCGCGCCGGCCCGGTCCTCTCGCTCGAGCCTGTCGCCGCTCGGCACGCCCACGGCGTTTTCCGGATCGCCGCCGCGCTCGGACCTGACTTCGGCCTGGCGATCGCTTTCCTGGCGGTCCTCTCCGCGCTGGTCGCCGGGTTTGGCGCCTCCTTCGTCTGGAACAAGGGGCCGATCCTGGTGGCGGGGGGGATCTTGGTCCTGCTGGTCGTGGTGGCGTTCGTGCGTCGTGCGCCCGCCATCGTCCGCGGCGCGCCCGAGGCCTGGGCTGACTTCGGCACCGCGGCCCGACGGGTCATCCGCGACTGGGCCCCCTTCACCATCATCATGTGGGCCTTCGAGAGCATGGAGACGTACACCGGCGTCATCCGCAAGACGGGGATCGACGAGGCGCTCTATCGAATGGACCTCCGCCTGTTCGGCTTCGAGCCGACCGTCTGGGCGGGCCGCCTCTCGCATCCGCTGCTGACCGACTGGATGTCGCTCACCTACGGCCTCTACTTCATCCTGCCCATGATCGTCGCCTGCGCGCTCTCGCTGCGGGGCCGCCGGCATGACCTGCGCGAGCTGTCGACCGCGGTGATCCTGCAGATGGGGATCGGGTTCGTGCTGTTCCTGCTGTTCCCGGCGGGGCCGCCGCGCTTCTACGCCCCGCTCGTCAACGGCGGCTTCTCGCCCCCGCAGCTGCACTCCCTGACCGGCCTCTACGAGCTGCAGCAGAGCGCCTTCGACACCGTGGATCCGCTGCGCGTCCGGTCGGCCTTCCCTTCGCTCCACTGCTCCATCGCGCTTTTGACCCTGTTCTATTCCTGGCGCTTCGGCGACGCGCTTTTCCCCCGGCGCCCGCGGCTCTACTTCTGGCTCTGCCTGCCGCTGGTCATCTCGCTATGGCTGTCGACGATTTACCTGCGCCATCACTGGGTGCCCGACATCGCGGCCGGCTTGCTGCTCGGCCTGGCTTCCTCGACGCTGGCGCCCAGGCTGCGCGCGGCCTGGCCCCGGGTCCGCGCCGCGGTCGCCGCGCGCTGACGCCGGTCCCCCTTGGGAGGGCGGTTGGCGATCAGGCGGGCCAGGGCCGGCGCGATCAGCAGCGCCGCGCTCAGGCAGGTGAGCTCGCCCAGCATCGCCGCGAACCCGAAGCTCCGGATCCCCTTGTTGGAGGAGAACCAGAGCGACCCGTAACCGACCACCGTGGTGTACGAGCAGAGCGCCACCGCCGAGGCGGTCCGGGCGCTCTCGATCCGGCCTTGCCGCGTGTCGGGCTCGGTGCGCGCGCGGCTGATGATGTTGACCGAGTAGTCGATCCCGATGCCGATGGTGATGGGCAGCGCCACGAAGTCGAGGAAGTTCACCTTGAGGCCGAAGACCCCCGCCAGCGCGACCATCGCCAGCGTCCCGAACGCCCCGCAGAAGAGGGTGGCGAACCCGGCCAGGGTCGGTC
Organism: uncultured Pseudomonadota bacterium; assembly: GCA_963847705.1. Taxonomy (GTDB): domain Bacteria; phylum Myxococcota_A; class Polyangia; order Fen-1088; family Fen-1088; genus JADGRB01. The sequence continues at coordinate 351,198 of CAWKBC010000032.1, forward strand.
CGAGCAAGGCCACGACCACCAGGACGGCCCCGAGCGCGGCGATGGCGGTCGCGTGCGGGCCATCGCGCTCCATCGCGTCGAGCATGTCGGTGAAGACGAAGGCGGAGCCGCCGACCAGCACGTCGGGGCCGAGGCCAAGCCCCCTCACCGCGGCGGCGAACCGCCGCAGATCGCGGGTGTTCCAGGAGTCGATGCCGAGGCCGGTGTTGGCCAGAACGATCCGCCCGCGCGTGCCGTCCCGTTCGACGTACGGCCAGGCGAGCTCGAGCGGGACGTCGGCGTCGCCGAGCGCCCGCAGTCCCTGGGGGGGACGGGACTCCTGCAGCGTCTTCCGGTCGGCGTCGCTGAGGACGTCGGGGTGGCGCAGCTGGCGGTCGACCAGGCGCCGGAGGTCGTCCAGGATCTCCAGCTTTTCGGGTTGATCGGCCGGCAGGCGGTCGTCGAGCGTGCTCACCCGGCTGAAGAGCCGCTGGCGCTCCGGCTTCCCCTCGTCGGCGGCCCGCAGCCTGCGCACCAGAGGCGCGACCTCGTCCCGGCGATTGACGGCCAGCGCGAAGCCACCGGAGATGCCGTGCCCGAAGGCCCGGTCGAACTTGTCCATGAGCGCGCTGCCGCGATCGAGCTCGGCGTTGGTGCTGGCCATGTTCCGCAGGTTGGTCTCGAGCGGCTGGTGGGTGAGATAGCGCCAGGCGCCCAGCCCGGAGGCGACGAAGAGAACGGCCGCCACGGCGAGGACGGGGCCGGGGCGCTTGGGGAGCGCGCGCTCGAACCAACCGATGGCCGCCGGCTCGGGACGAACCCGGATCCATCCCCGCCGCTCCGCCAAGGCCAGGGCCGCCGGGAGCACGGTGTAGGCGGAGATCCAGCAGCACGCCATCCCCATCCCGCCGATGATCCCGAAGTCGCGAAAGCCGCGAAAGGGGGTGGCGGCCAGGGAGAGATAGGCGGTGCCAGCCGCCAGCGCGGCGGCCGCCGTGGCGCGCATCGTCCCGCTCCTGGCGATCTCCAGCGAGCGTTCGACGGGATGGCCCTCCCGGCGTTCCTCGAAATACCGGCCGAGGTAGATGATCCCGAAGTTGATCCCGTTGCCGATGACGATCGACGAGAGAAACGCGCTGGCGATGTTGAGATGGCCGATGGTGAGGTCGGTGAAGGCGAAGGCGACCAGCGCGCCGACGGTGAGCGACCAGCCGAGCGCCAGCACCCCGGCCAGCGAGCGAAAGTAGAGCAGCAGCGCCGCCAGCACCGCCGCCAGCGTCAGCAGGGTCGCGATGGTCATCCCGGCGATGAGCCCGTGCTGCTCGGCGAGGCCGCGGATGACGTCCCCCGCCATCCCGACCGTGACCGTGGGGCCTGTCTCGGCGAGCGTCGCGTCGATCTGGCGCTGGAGCGCGTCCGCCAGCCGCGCCCCGCTGTCCAGATCGCCGCCGTTGAAGGCGGCCCGAACGATGATCAGCTGAAGCCGCCCGTCGGCCGAGACCAGGGCCGTCGGATGGCGAGCCTTCTCCCGGGCCTCGTCCAGCTTCTTGCGGAGCTCGTCCAACCGGTCGCCGCCCGACTTTTTCTGGTCGGCCGGCTCATCGTCGAGCGAAACGTAGAGGGGATTGGCCTTCATCATGCGGGCGCGCAGGGCATCCCGCGCCGCGGCGAGATCGGCGAGGTCCGCGAACAGGAACCGGTTGTCCCAGGTGTAACGGCGAAAGGTGCCGTCGTCGGAGGTCACGCCGCCGATGCCCAGCGCCGGAGCGTCGAGCGCCTGAATCCGCCGGAGCAACGCCGCGCCCGCCCGGGCGCGCGCGGCGACATCCACGCTCTCGACCCCGAGCATGAAGGTCGCCGTGATGCGCGCCCGCTTCTCCAGCGCCCGCAGCTGGCGCACCGAGGGGGTCGACTCGGGCAGGAGGTACGAAAGGTCGCTCTTCACGCTGAGCCGGCTGGTCAGCGCGCCGCCGGCGATGGCCACGACGACCGCCACGACCAAGACGGCCGTCCCGCGTTTCGACGGATCACGAGCTTTCATGTTTGGGCAACGAGCCGCCGAGCGCACCGCTGGCGCACCAATTCGCGGTAGAAAGTAGGCACCCGAAGATTTCTGGGAACCCCCCCCACCGGCGATCCGACGCCGATCACGAGGGTTGGCCGGGCGCGGCGCTCTCGAGATGCAGCGCCGCGGCGGCCAGGCAGAGGGCGAGACAGCCGAGCCAGAGCGCCGGAGCCCCGAGGCGCGCGAGCACCAGCGACCCCAGCGTCGGCGCCACGGAGAAGGCGACGGCCCAGGCGAGCTGATACGTCCCCTGGTAGGCACCCCGACGATCGGCGGGGGCGAAATCGGCGACCAGCGCCGGCGACGACGAGGAGACGCCGATCTCGCCGGCGGTCCAGAGCACCGCCGCCAGCAGGTAGACGAGGGTACCGGCATGCCCTTGCCCTTGCCCCGCCAGGGCGTTCGTCCCCAGTCCGATCCCGGTCAGCACCGCACCGGCGACCAGCCACTGCAGGTGACTGAAGCGGCGCAGCAGGCGCAAGGCGAGCGGTTGCCCGATCACGATGAAGACGCCGTTCAGCCCGAGCAGCAGGCCAATCCGGGCCATCCCGAGCCCGTGTGCCTGCATGTCGAGCGGCAATGTGACGACGACCTGCACGAACGCCAGCAACAACAGCATCTGAACGAGCACGAACCTCACGAAGGGAGCGTCGTGGATTGGCAGGTTGAAGAGGCCCCCCGGCGACCTCGTCTCGGCCACGACGGGCGGAGGCCGTGTCTCCGGCACACCCAGCAGAACGAAGGCGCCGTAACCGAAGGTGGTGAGCGCGTCGACGACGAACAGCAGGCCGAAGTGATGCGCGGCCAGCGCCCCTCCGAACGAGGCCGCCGCCGCGAACCCCAGGTTGATCGCCCAGTAGAGCAATCCGTAGGCGCGCGCGCGGTCGCGCGGCGGCACCACGTCGGCCACCGCCGCCTGCAAGGGCGCGCGACAGGCGTCGGTGAAGAATCCCAGCACCGGTGCGATCGCCACGATCGCGGCCGTCGAACGGGCCCAGCCGAGCGCGAGCATCGACGTCCCCGAGCCCGCGATCCCGACCAGCAGGGTGGGCCGGCGGCCCAGGCGATCGGCCGAGGCGCCGCCGAGCGGTCCGGCCAGCAGCCCGCCCGCCGCGTACAGACTGATGACCAGGCCCGTGAGCTCGGGGGAGAGGCCGCGCTCGCGCGTGAGGTAGAGGCCGAGCAGCAGGAAGATGGTGCCGCCCAGCCGGTTGAGCAGCATCCCGCACCAGAGCATCCAGTAAGTCCGCGAGAGGCCCAGCGGCCCCCCCAGCCCGCCGTCGATGTCGTTGGCCGGCGTGGGCCTGCGGTTGCAGCGCGATCCGGACGGGGACCGCGCCGGGGCTACCGTTCTCCAGTCTGTTTTGGCTCATCGTCGTCTCCGGGAAGAGCCGAAGACCGAGAGCCACCGAGCGACCCCCGGCCGTCGGCCGGGGTCGTCTCGGTTCTAACGTTCAACCGCGACGGAGCCCGGCCAGGCCACCCAGACGGGTGACCTGAATCATCGGGAGCCGGCAGCGATTGAACGTCGTCACGAGAGAACCAGAATAACCGAGCGCGCGGCCGCTGACAATGAGGCCGCGGCCCACGGGCGCGGGCCGATCGGCTCGGCTATCCTCCGGCGCGATGGCCAATCCCAGTCCCACGCCCAACCCCAATCCGATGCTGGCCCGCTCTGCGCAGATGTTCCCCGAGCTGACCGACGCGCAGATCGCGCGGGTCGCCGCCATCGGCAAGCGGCGGGAAATCGTGGCGGGCGAGCTGCTGTTCGACGTCGACGAGCAGAACACCCGGTTCTTCGTGGTGCTCGAGGGGACGATCGAGGTCGTGCTTCCGGTCGGCGATCGCGAGCTTCCGGTCGTCACGCATGGTCCCCGGCAGTTCACCGGCGAGATCAACATGCTCTCGGCGCGGCGGAGCCTGGTCCGCGGCCGGGTGAAGGACGCCGGCGCCGTCATCGCCGTCGATCGCCAGGATCTCCGGCTGCTCGTGCAGCGCGACTCCGAGCTGAGCGAGATCCTCCTGCGCGCCTTCATCCTCCGCCGGGTGGCGCTGCTGTCCGAGGGGTCGGATCTCATCCTGCTCGGCTCGCAGCACTCGGCGAACACGCTGCGCATCCGGGAGTTCCTGAGCCGCAACGGTCAGCCGTTCGTCTATCAAGACGTGGAGACCGACCCCAGCGTCCAGGCGATGCTCGACAGCTTTCACATCGGCGTCTCGGAGGTTCCGGTGATCGTCTGCCGCGGCGGCCACGTCCTCAAGAACCCGTCGCTCGAAGGGCTGGCGACGGCGCTGGGGCTGGCCGGATCGTTCGACGCGAAGGAGGTGCACGACGTCATCATCGTGGGGGCCGGTCCTGCGGGGCTGGCGGCGGCGGTCTACGGCGCGTCGGAGGGCCTTGGCGTCCTGGTCCTCGACAGCACCGCGGCCGGCGGGCAGGCGGGCACCAGCTCCCGCATCGAGAACTACCTCGGCTTCCCCACCGGCATCTCCGGCCAGGCCCTGGCCGGACGGGCGCGCACGCAGGCCGAGAAGTTCGGGGCCGACATCGCGGTCGGCCGCGACGTCGCGCGGCTCGATTGCGACAGCCACCCCTACCGGATCTTTCTGGCCGACGGGCAGGAGCTTCGCACGCGCGCGATCATCATCGCCACCGGGGTGCAGTACCGGAGGCTCGACCTGCCGATGCTGGGGCGCTTCGAGGGGGTGGGCGTCTTCTACAGCGCCACGCACCTCGAGGCGCAGCTCTGTCAGGGGGAGGACGTCGTCGTGGTCGGCGGGGGGAACTCCGCCGGGCAGGCCGCGGTGTTCCTCTCGCAGCTCGCCTCGCACGTCCACGTCCTGGTGCGCGGCCCCGGCCTGGCCGAGAGCATGTCGCGCTATCTGATCCAGCGCATCGAGTCGAGCCCCAACATCACGCTGCGGACCCGCCGCTCGATCGACGATCTGCAGGGCGACGATCACCTGGAGAGCGTCCGCTGGCGCCACCTCGACACGGGCGAGCAGGAGACACGCAACATCCGCAACGTCTTCTCCATGACCGGCGCCGATCCCAACACCGACTGGCTCGCGGGCTGCCTGTTGCTGGACGACAAGAAGTTCGTGAAGACGGGCGTCGATCTCCTGCCCGAAGATCTGAAGGCCGCCGGGTGGCGGCTCCCGCGGCGACCGTACCTGATGGAGACCAGCATCCCCGGCGTGTTCTGCGTCGGTGACGCGCGCGCCAACAGCGTGAAGCGCGTGGCGTCGGCCGTCGGCGAGGGCTCGATCTGCGTCCAGCTGGTTCACCGCGCGCTGCAAGAACTGTAAGGAACTTCCGGCGAACGCTCGGCTCTGCCCACAACCTGGCTGACAGGCGTTATCATCACTATCATTCTGGCGAGCGTGCGGAGATGAGGCTCCTCGACGAATACCGCGCGGTCCGCGCGCGCACGCTGGAGCTGGCGGCGCCGCTCTCGCCCGAGGACCAAGGGGTGCAGTCGATGCCGGACGCGAGCCCCACCAAGTGGCACCTCGCCCACACCACCTGGTTCTTCGAGACCTTCGTGCTGAAGCCGCACGCGCCTGACCACCGGCCGTTCGACCCGAGCTTCGAGTTCCTCTTCAACTCGTACTACGAGGGCGTCGGGCCCCGGCCCGACAGGGCCCGCCGCGGGGAGCTCTCCCGCCCGTCGCTCGACCAGGTCCAGGCCTATCGCCGCCACGTCGACCAGGCGATGGCAAGACTGCTGGAGCCAGGGACCGTCGCTCCTGTGGTCGCTTCGACGATCACCCTCGGCCTCCATCACGAACAGCAGCACCAGGAGCTGCTGCTCACCGACATCAAGCACGCCTTCGGATCGCACCCGCTGCAGCCGGCCTACCGCGCCGCCGCGCCGGCCCCGGGCGCGACCACGGCCCCACCGCGCGCCTTTCGGACGTTCGACGGGGGCGTCGTCTGGATCGGCCACGAAGGCGCTGGGTTCGCTTTCGACAACGAGGGTCCCCGCCACCGCTGGTTCCTCGACCCGTTCGCGATCGCGGATTCCCCGGTGACCTGCGGCGAGTACCTGGCCTTCATGCGCGACGGGGGCTATGCGCGCCCCGAGCTGTGGCTCTCCGACGGCTGGCGGACGGTCGAAAGCGAGCGCTGGCGCGCGCCGCTTTACTGGCAGGAGTCCGAGCGCGGCGGTGACCCGAGGGAGGGCGGCGAGACGGGTTGGCTCGTCTACACGCTGGCCGGGCGACGCCCCGTCGACCCCGGCGAGATCGTCGCGCACGTCAGCTACTACGAGGCCGACGCCTACGCGCGCTGGGCAGGCGCGCGCCTTCCGACGGAGGAGGAGTGGGAGCACGCCGCCGCCGCGGGTCCGACCCGCGCCGCGCTGGAGGGCCATTTCGTCGAATCCGAGCGGCTGCACCCGGCGGGCGCAGCGGAAGGCGCGGGGATGTTCGGCGACGTCTGGCAGTGGACCCGCAGCGCCTACAGCGGATATCCCGGTTACCGGGTTCCGGAAGGCCCCATCGGGGAGTACAACGGCAAGTTCATGAGCAACCAGATGGTGCTGCGCGGCGGGTCGTGCCTCACGCCGGCCGGTCATGTCCGGGCGACCTACCGCAACTTCTTCCCGCCGGCCACGCGCTGGCAGATGAGTGGCATCCGCCTGGCGCGCGATCTATGAGAGGCAGCTTGACGACCACGGCCGCGGACGAAGGAATGGACGGCGCAGGGATCGATGGCGCGGGGCTCGACGTGGTGGCGACGCCCGAGGCATCCGCCACTCTGGCGGCGGTGGCCGCGGCCGTCCGCGCGGGGTTGGCCAAGGCGCACAAGAGCCTGCCTCCCTGGCTGCTCTACGACGAGGCCGGCTCCGCGCTGTTCGAGGAGATCACGGCGCTGCCCGAGTACTACCTGACGCGGACGGAGCGCGCGATCCTCGCGGCGTCGTCGGACGAGATCGTCTCCGCCGCGGGACTGCCGCTCGAGATCGTCGAGCTGGGCGCCGGTTCGGCGACCAAGACCTCTCTCTTGCTCGAGGCGCTGTTGGCCCGGCAGCCGACCGCGCTCTACACCCCGGTCGACGTCTCCCCGACGGCGCTGCGGCTGGCGAGCGCCGAGCTGCGCCGTTTTCGGCGGCTGCGGGTGCGGCCGATCCTGGCGCGCTATCCCGAGGATCTGGTGCTCCCCGAGCGCTCGGCCGAGCGCCGGCTGGTCGTCTTTCTCGGTTCGAACGTCGGCAACTACGATCCGTCCGAAGCGCGTGCTCTCCTGGCCGGTGTGCGCGCCCGGCTGGAGCCCGGAGACGCCTTCCTGCTGGGGGCCGACCTGGCCAAGTCGCCGCGGCTGCTCCGGCCCGCCTACGACGACGCGGCCGGGGTGACGGCGCGGTTCAACCTCAACGTGCTGGCCCGTCTCAACCGCGAGCTGGGGGCGGCGTTCGAGCTCGATCGCTTCCGTCACGTGGTGAAGTGGAACGCGGCGGCCTCGCGGATGGAGCTCTACCTGGAGAGCACGGTCGCCCAGACGGTGCCGATCCGTGCGCTGGGCGCCAAGATCGCCTTCGCCCGGGGCGAGCGTATCCACACCGAGTCGAGCTACAAGCTCACGCGCACGGCGCTCCGCCGCTTGCTGGTCGACGCGGGCTTCAAGCCCGAAACGAAGTGGCACGACGCGCGCGGGTGGTTCGGCCTCTTTCTGGCCCGGGTGCCGCCACGCCGGCGATCGCGCGTCGGCGCCGCCTAGCGTAGAACCGAGAGCACGATGGCCTACTTCGATCGCGACCACCCGACCTTCCTGGCCGACCCGGTCAGCGCGTCCGACCACGTCCGCGGGCCCGCCGACCCCCATTCGGCCACCGTCACGCTGGTCGAGTTCGGGGACTTCGCCTGCCCCTCGTGCGGCGAGTCCTACGGGATGATCAAGTCGCTGCTGGCGCGCCGGCCCGATCTGCGCTTCGTCTTCCGGGCGAACCCGCGCAGTCACCTCTTCCCGCACGCCGAGATCGCGGCGGAGGCGGCCGAGGCGGCCGGGGCGCAGGGCAAGTTCTGGGAGATGCACGACCTGCTGTTCGAGAACCAGTCAACGCTGTCGCGCGCCGAGATCTCGCGGCTGGCCGGGACGCTGGGCCTCGACCTGGCGCGCTTCGATCGGGAGCTCGACGCCGGGGTCCACCGCGCCGCGGTGCGGGCGCAGGAGGTCTCCGGCTGGCACAGCCACGTGCTGTCGACGCCCACCTTCTTCGTGAACGGCGTCCGCTTCGAGGACGCCTCGAGCGCGCTGCCCGCCGCCATCGACGGCGCCGCCCGCCAGGAGCGGATCGAGCACCAGCTGTTCCGGGAGCTGCACGTCGAGGCGACCGGCGACCACCACCGGCAAACGCTCTCCATCGGCCCGCACCGGCTCGTCTCGGATCTCCCTTCGCTGGAGGGCGGCGGAGACGCCGGGCCGAGCCCCTACGACCTGCTGGCCGGCGCCCTCGGCTCCTGCACCGCGATGACCGTCGCCTGGTCGGCCAAGAAGCACAAGATTCCGCTCCAGGGGCTCGACGTGCGGGTCACGCAGTCGCGCGGCTCGGGGGGTCATCTGTTCCGGGTGGCGATCGTGCTGCGCGGCGATCTGGACGATGCCCAGCGGGCCACGCTGGAGCGGGCCGCCGGACACTGTCCGGTCTCCCGCACGCTGCAGCACCCGATCTCCATCGACACCCGCGTCACCGCCGCCGGAATCGTCGACGAGGCGAGCGAGGAGACCTTCCCCGCCAGCGACGCGCCCGCCTGGACTCTGGGCCGCGACCCGCAGGGGAGATAGCGGGCCCTCTCCCCGGCCCTCTCCCGCAAGCGGGAGAGGGAGAGCGGCCGGCTAGAAGCTCATGAGGGCGATGATGTTGCCGTCGGGATCTTTGAACCAGGCGGTCTTGAACTCGCCGAAGGCGTGCACGTCCCCCTTCTGGGTCAAGCCCGGCAGGTCGTAGTGCTCGAACACCACCCCCTTGGCCACGAGCGCCTTGGCAATGGCCTCGATCTCCTCCCCCACCCGCCAGTTCACGGCGGTCGCCTTGTTGCTGCCAGCGTACTGCGAGCGGTAGACGATCAGCTCCGAGCGGCCGGTCTTGAAGGTGAGCGCCTCGCTGCCGGTGGTGCGCGCCAGCTCGAGACCGAGCACCTCCTGGTAGAATTTCTTGGCGACCGTCAGATCCTTCACCGCGATGGTGGCGATGGCTTCGCTGTCTCCGAGCATGTGGGCCCTCCGCGCAAAAAGAGTAAGTCGGCCCCGCCCCGGGAACCAGGCCCTGGCCGGTCGACTATCCTAGGCCGGCGATGCGCGAAGCGACCGGCCTTCCTTCCGCCCACGATCCGCGCTGGACGCTGGTGGTGGCGATCCTGGGATCGAGCATGGCGTTCCTGGACAGCACGGTCGTCAACGTCGCCCTCCCGGTCATGCAGCGGAGCCTGGGTGCCACGGTCGGTCAGCTGCAGTGGGTGGTCGAGGCCTACGCGCTCCTGCTGGCGTCGCTGGTCCTGGTGGGCGGCGCGCTCGGCGATCGGCTGGGACGGCGGGCGGTCTTCTCGGCGGGGGTGGTGATGTTCGCGATCGCCTCGGCGGCCTGCGGCGCCGCGCCGGGGATCGGGCTCCTCATCGCCGCCCGGGCCATTCAGGGCGCGGGCGCGGCGCTCCTCGTCCCGGGAAGCCTGGCCCTCATCAGCGCCAGCTTTCCCGCCGAGAAGCGCGGCGCCGCCATCGGCACCTGGTCGGCCTGGAGCGCCATCACCGCGTCGGCCGGGCCGGTGGCCGGCGGCTGGGTCGCCTCGCACGCCTCCTGGCGCTGGCTCTTCTTCTTCAACGTCCCGATCGCGACGGTGGTGGTGGCCCTGGCGGCGCGCCGGATCACCGAGTCGCGCGATCCGCAGGCCTCGGCCCGGCTCGATCTGGCGGGCGCGGCGCTGGCGACGCTCGGGCTCGGCCTGGTCGTCTACGCGCTCATCGACGCCGGGCCGACCGGCATCAGCTCCCCCCGCGCCCTGGCGCTCTTGGGCCTGGGCGCCGCGGCCCTGGTCGCCTTCGTCGTCGTGGAGGCGCGCGTGACCTCACCGATGGTCCCGCTGGCGCTGTTTCACTCGCGGAGGTTCAGCGGGACGAACCTGCTCACGCTGTTGCTGTACGCGGCGCTGGGCGGCGCCCTCTTCTTCGTGCCCTTCAACCTGATTCAGGTGCAGGGCTACGCCCCGGCCGCCGCCGGCGCCGCGCTGCTCCCCTTCGTGCTGTTCGTCTCGACGATGAGCCGCTGGGCCGGCGCGCTGGCGAGCAAGCTCGGCCCGCGCGCCTTTCTCTGCGGCGGACCGCTGATCGTCGCCGCCGCGTTCGTGCTCCTGGCCCGACCCAGCGTCGGCGGCAGCTACTGGAGCACGTTCTTCCCCGGCGTCCTGACGCTGGGCCTCGGGATGGGGTTCACCGTCGCGCCCCTGACCGCGACGGTCATGGGCGCCGTCGATCCGCGGCACGCCGGCGTCGCCTCCGGGATCAACAACGCGGTCGCCAGGACCGCCGGGCTGCTGGCGGTCGCGGCGCTGGGGTTGCTGCTCGTCTACCGGTTCAATCGGGCGCTGGACGGCGCGCTCGCCCCGCTCTCGCTCGCTCCGTCGAGCGCGCATGCGGTCGATGCCGAGCGCGTTCGCCTGGGTGGCGCCGACTTCTCCGCCTTGCCCGCCGCGCTGCGCGCCCCCCTGCACGCCGCCTTCACGGCCGCCTACGTGGCGGCCTTCCGGACGCTGATGTTCGCCAGCGCCGTGCTGGCGGCACTGGCGGGCGCGGCCGGCCTCCTGGTGGTCTAAGCTGGCGGTCGCGACCCGCCCGCCATGCCCGAACGCTCTCAAGCCTCCCATCTCCCGGAGACCGCCGACGGCGGAGCCGCCGGGCAGCCCATCATCGAACCGGCGCCCACCCTGGAGCTCCAGGGGGCGACCAAGCGGTACGACGGGAAAACCGTGCTGTCGGCGCTCGATCTGCGGATCGGCCATGGCGAGACCGTCGGCCTCATCGGCCCGAGCGGCTCGGGCAAGACCACGATCCTGCGGCTGGCGCTGGGCCTCCTGACGCCGGACGCCGGCCTGGTCCGGTTCCGCGGCGCGCCGCTCGATCGGTCGAACGTGCGGGCCGCCCGCCGCCAGATGGGCTACGTCGTGCAGGACGGCGGCCTCTTCCCGCACCTCACCGCCGCGCAGAACGTCGAGCTGATGGCGCGCCACCTGCGCTGGGAGCCGGCGCGGATCGACGCGCGCCGCAGCGAGCTCGTCGAGCTGACCCGCTTTCCGGCCGACGCCCTCGAACGTTACCCGGCGCAGCTCTCGGGGGGACAGCGCCAGCGCGTGGGCCTCATGCGCGCGCTGTTTCTCGACCCCGCGCTGCTGCTCCTCGACGAGCCCCTGGGCGCCATCGATCCGCTCGTGCGCGCCGAGCTGCAGGACGATCTGTCGGCCGTCTTCGCCCGGCTCGACAAGGCGGTGATCGTCGTGACCCACGATCTCGCCGAGGCGGCGTTCTTCGCCCGGCGGCTGGTCCTCTTGCGGCAGGGGCGCGTCGTCCAGGAGGGCTCGATCGAGACCCTCCTGCGCGCGCCGGCCGAGCCGTTCGTCACCCACTTCGTGGAGGCGCAGCGGCGCCTCACGGTCACCCGGAACGGGGGGTCTCCGTGACGCGCGCGGCGGCCTTGGCGCTCTTCGTCGTCGTCGCGCTCGGCGCCGCCCGCGCCGCCGCCGCGCCGCCGCTCCGCGTGGGCTCGAAGGCCTTCGCCGAGTCGGTGATCCTGGGCGAGGTCGCCGGTCTGCTGGCGGCCTCCGCCGGAGCGCCGGTGGAGGATCGCCGGGCGCTGGGGGGGACGCGCCTCTGCTGGGACGCGCTGGTCGGCGGCGCGCTCGATCTGTACCCCGAGTACACCGGCACGCTGCGCGAGGAGATCCTGAGGGGCCAGCAGGCCGCCGGCGAGGACCTGGAGGCGCTGCGGACCACGCTGGCGGCGCGCGGGCTCGGCTTCATCGGACCGCTGGGGTTCGACAACCGCTACGCGCTGGCCATGCGCGAGGAGACGGCGGCGCGCCTCGGCATCCGCGCGATCTCCCATCTCGCCCGCCACCCCGAGCTGCGCATCGACCTCAGCAACGAGTTTTTGCGCCGGCGCGACGGCTGGCCCGGCCTGGCGGCGCGCTACGCGCTCCCCGACGGGCGGGTCCAGGGGCTCGATCACGAGCTGGCGATCCGCGGCCTGGCCACCGGCGCGCTCGACGTGACCGACATCTATTCGACGGACGCCGAGATCGCCCGCGATCGGCTTCGCGTCCTGGTCGACGATCGCGGGTTCTTCCCGCGCTACCAGGCGATCCTCCTCTACCGCCGCGACGCCGCGGCGCGCTGGCCCGCCGCCTTCGCGGCCCTGGGCCGGCTGTCCGGGCAGATCGACGACGCCACCATGATGCGCCTCAACGCCCGCGTGAAGCTCGACAAGGTCCCCGAGCGGACCGTGGCCGCGGACTTCGTCACCGAGCGGTTCGGCGTCCGGGCGGCCCGCGCCGAAGAGGCGCGCTGGCCGGCCCTCTGGCGTCGAACGCGCGAGCACCTGGCGCTGGTCTCCCTGTCCTTGCTGGCGGCCATCCTCTGCGCGCTGCCGCTGGGCGTCCTGGCGGCGCGCCACCGGCGCCTGGGAGAGATCGTGCTGGCCGCCGTCGGCGTCGTCCAGACCATCCCCTCGCTGGCGCTGCTGGTCTTCATGATCCCGCTGCTCGGCATCGGCGCCCGGCCGGCGACCGCGGCGCTGTTTTTCTACAGCCTGCTTCCGATCGTGCGCAACACCTACGCCGGCCTCACCTCCATTGCGGGCCCGCTGCGCGAGTCGGCGGAGGCGCTGGGGCTCTCGCGGCGCGCGATCCTCTGGCGCATCGAGCTGCCGCTGGCCTTCGGGACCATCCTGGCCGGCATCCAGAGCGCGGCCGTCATCAACATCGGCACCGCCACGCTGGGCGCGCTGGTCGGCGCGGGCGGATTCGGCCAACCGATCTTCGCCGGGATCCGGCTCGACGACGTGTCGCTGATCCTCGAGGGGGCGATCCCGGCCTCGGCGCTGGCGCTGGTCGTCCAGGGCCTCTTCGATCTGCTCGAGCGAATCCTGGTCCCCAAAGGATTGCGCGCGGCGCCTCGCTAGCGCCGTCGAGAGGCGGGGCTCAAAATCGCGCCGCTGGCCCAAAATGAAGACGGGCGCCGGGACGCCACGCGGTTCACCCGCGGTTCGTCGCGACGCCCATCAGACGCAGGCTATTGGTGCCTGCGAGCGACTACCAGCGGCCCCGACCGCCGCCACCACCACCACCGCCGCCGCCACCGCCACGGCTTCCGCCGCCGCCCGAGCGCTCCTGAGCCTCGTTGACGTTGATCGTCCGGCCACCGAGCTCGCGCCCGCTCAGCTGCTCGACCGCCGCCTTGGCCTCCTGCTCCGTGCTCATCTCGACGAACGCGAAGCCGCGCGGACGACCGGTCTCGCGCTCCGTCACGACCTTGGCCTCGGCCACCGTGCCGATGGTCCCGAAGACCTCTCTCAGCTCGAGCTCGGTCGTGTTGTACGAGAGGTTGCCAACATAAAGACGTCTACCCATGTGTTCGATTCTCCTGCGTGAAACCCGGCGGAAACTGCCGCCGTGCAGAGCCTCAAGCGTGCCGACGATCGACCTCGAACGAACGGCAGGCGAAGCTCCGACGCAGAGACGAAAACCCGGACCAAAAAAGGACGTGGAAGCTTGTAGCACAAGTGTCGCCGCCCCGCCATCGCACCCCGCGCTCGAGGTGGTGAAAACCAGGGATTTCACCGAGGTTCCAGCGGCCGAACGCCGACGCATATCTTCCGTCCATGGGAACCATCAAGACCAAGGACGGGACAGAGATCTACTTCAAAGACTGGGGGAGCGGACCGCCGGTCGTCTTCAGCCACGGCTGGCCGCTCAGCGCGGACGCCTTCGAGGACCAGATGTTCTATCTCTGCTCGCGCGGCTATCGCTGCATCGCCCACGATCGCCGCGGCCACGGCCGATCGAGCCAGCCCTGGAACGGCAACGACCTCGACACCTACGCCGACGACCTGGCGGAGCTGACCGCGGCGCTCGACCTGAAAGGCGCGATTCACGTCGGCCACTCGACGGGCGGCGGCGAGGTGGCCCGCTACATCGGCCGCCACGGCACCAAGCGGGTGGCCAAGGCCGTCCTGATCGGCGCCATTCCGCCGCTCATGCTGAAGACGGCGGCCAATCCGGGCGGCCTGCCCCTCGAGGTCTTCGATCAGCTGCGGGCCTCGGTGGTCGCCGACCGACCGCAGTTCTGGAAGGATCTCAGCCTGCCGTTTTATGGCTACAACCGCCCCGGCGCCAAGGTGTCGGAAGGGGTGCGCGAGTCGTTCGTGCTGCAAAGCAGCCTGGCCGGCTTCCCCGCCTCCTACTTCTGCATCAAGGCCTTCTCCGAGACCGACCTGACCGAGGATCTGAAGAAGTTCGACGTGCCGACGCTGATCCTGCATGGCGACGACGACCAGATCGTCCCCATCGGCGCCTCCGCCCTGCTCTCCTCCAAGATCATCAAGAACGCCACGCTCAAGATCTACAAGGGCGCGCCGCACGGCATGTGCACGACGCTCAAGCACCAGGTCAACGAGGAGCTGCTCAGCTTCCTCAAAGGCTGACGGTCCGAAGCTCGACGGTCGACTCGCGGGCGCCGGCCTGGTAAGTCACGGGGAAATGGCCGGCGCCCAATCAGCCTCCACCGATCTCGATCGGCAGCAGCTGCGGGCCAAGCTCGAACGGCACGAGCCGTTCAAGCTGGTGATGGCCTCCAGCGACTGGGCGTTTCGAGCCAAGCACATTCCTGGCTCGATCCACTTCAAGACCCCCGAGGAGATGTTCGCCGCGCTCGGCAAGGACGAGGAGATCGTCGTCTACTGCTCGAACCTCGACTGCCACGCCAGCCTGGCGACGATCCAGAAGCTGCGCGCGCAGGGCTACCAGAACGTCCGCCACTACCCGGGAGGTCTCATCGACTGGGAGGCCGGAGGCCTCCCGCTCGAGGGCGACTGGACCTAGGTTGACGCGCATGTCCGACTCCACGACGACGACCGCTTCCGGCAGCCCCACGCGCGGCCAGGATCCCTGGCCGCGGCTCGACATCGGCGGCGGCGCCGAGACCAGCCAGTCGCTGCTCTTCTGGGGACAGATCCTGGGGAAGACGCGCCTGGCGCTCTCCCCGATGGTCAACCACTGGTGGCAGGTCTCGCTGCGGCTGACGGCCCGGGGCCTGACCACCACCGCGATGCCGGTCGACCAGCGCCTCCTGGACGTCGAGCTCGATCTCATCGACCACCGCCTGGTCGCACGGACCAGCGACGGAGGCATCGAGTCGATGAGCCTCTGCGACCAGCCGCTCGCGACCTTCTACGCCGACTACATGCGGCTCCTCGGGAAGCTCGGCGTGCGGGTGGAGATCTCGCCCATGGCCGTGGAGATCCCCGACCGCGTGTTGCTCGATCGGGACGCGCGCCTCTGTCGTTACGACGGCGACTGGGCGAACCGATTTTTCCGCGCGCTTCTCCAGGCCGATCGGCTGCTCAAGCAGTTTCGCGGGCGATTTCAGGGCAAGGCCAGCCCGGTCCACTTCTTCTGGGGGGCGGGCGATCTGGCGGCGACGCGCTTTTCGGGGCGCCCGGCTCCGCTGCACCCCGGCGGGATCCCCCACGTCAGCGACGCGGTGATGCAGGAGGCGTACTCGCAAGAGGTGAGCAGCGCCGGCTTCTGGGCGGGAGACGCCCGGTTTCCCGAGGCGGCGTTCTACGCCTACGCCTACCCGGCCCCCGCCGGCTTCGCCGAGGCGGCCGTTCAGCCCGCCGCCGCCCGCTTCGAGCCGGCGCTGGGCGAGTTCGTGCTCCCCTACGCCGCGGTCCGCAGCGCGCCCGATCCCTCGGCGGCGGTCCTGGCCTTCTTGCAAAGCACCTACGAGGCTGCCGCGGAGCTCGGGAAGTGGGAGCGTGCGCGGCTCGAACGAAACGACGGAACCATCCAGGCGAACGCGGTAAACCAGAACGCCCGCCCGTCGCCCGGCGCGGCCCAACCACCAACGAGGTCATGAGATGCCCGATTCCTGCGAACACCTGGACCAAGCGTCGAAGCGCACCGCCGGCGCCAAGCCGAGCGGCCACGGCTGCAAGGAGTGCCTCGCCACCGGGGGCGTCTGGGTCCATCTGCGGCTCTGCCTCACCTGCGGCCACGTCGGCTGCTGCGACAACTCGCCGCACCGCCACGCGACCAAGCACTTCCACCAGACGCAGCACCCGGTGATCCGCTCGTACGAGCCCGGCGAAGAGTGGGGCTACTGCTATCCGCACGACCTGTTCGTCGAGGAGCTCCCCGCCCGCCCGGGCGAGCGCGCCGCCCGCCACTACGACCCGCCGGGCGAGTAGGGCCTGGGGCGCCTTCAGCGCCACGTCGTCGGGCCACGCTGTCGTTCGCTGCGCTCACCGTCGCCCGGCGGCGACGCCCTCCTGACTAGCGCTCCCAGGGGAGGCTGGGGGGCGGCGTTCCCGGCTTGGGCGGCGCGGCGACGAAGACGACCGTCTTCATCTGGCGGGCGCGCAGCTCGGCGAGCAGGTGCGGCAGAACGATCACCGTCTGCTCGTGGATGTCGTGGAAGAGGATGATCCCGTGCTGGGCGCGATCGAGCTCGGCGAGGACGTTCAGGAACAGCGCGTGGGGATCGCGAATCTTCCAGTCCTGCGAGTCCATGTTCCAGAAGACCGTGGTGTTGCCGTGCTTCTGAACGAAGTTCTGCTCCTGCGGCGTCTTGGCCCCGTACGGAAAGCGAAAGAACGGCAGCTCGCCCGGCTTCAGCCCCAGCGCCGCCGAGACGCTGGCGTCGCCTGATTCCATCTCCACCTCGGCGTGCGGCTCGGCGAGGCGCGACATGTTGGGATGGCTGAAGGTGTGCGACCCGATGGTGTGGCCGCCCGCCAGCACCCGCCGCGCGATCTCCGGGTGGGCCGCCGCGTTTCGGCCGATCTCGAAGAACGTCGCCTTGATCCCGGCGTCGGCCAGGATCTGCAGGACGCGCGGCGTGCGGGTGACGTGCGGGCCGTCGTCGAAGGTGAGCGCGATCTGGCCCGCCGGCAGATCGCCGTCGTGGAGGATCCCGTCCCGGCTGGTGTCGACCACGACGGCGACGCTCGGCAACGTCGCCACGGCGCCGAGGGGGTGCGCCAGCGCGAGCCGCTTCTCCGCACCCTTCCAGTAAGCAGCTGTGCGCAGCAGCAGCGCCGGCGCGCAGGGGAGATGCCTGGCGTGCTCGGGCTTGCGGATCTCGTCCTCGAACAGCTCCAGCTCGTCGTCGGGGAGCAGCGTCAACTCCTGACAGAGCTCCGCCCAGCCTCGATCACTCTCCAGAAGGTGAACCCGCTCGACGATCTGGGACGGTTGAAACGGAGACTGCTGGTAATCGTCCAGCGTCGGGTGGACCGCGAGCTCTGGCTTGGCGCGACGCACCTGCTGCCGGAGCGTCCCCAGCGGGGCGCCGGGCGTGGGAGGGAGAGGGCCGGCGGCCAGCAGGGCCCCGCTGAGCGCCAACGGAACGAGTCGGGTGAACATCTCCCGCTATCGTAAGCGATCGGCGTCGCCGATCGACGAGCGGCCGGTCGGTGTCAGCCCGGACGCGGCCGGAGCGGACCAGGGGCTTCGCACAACGGGCAGCGGTCCGTCGGAGCGGCCACGGTCTTCCGGCAGGCACGGCACTCGGCGCGGACGCCGTGAAAGCCGTCGTCGTGCGGCTCGGTCGAGCTGCGCGCCCTGTCGGCGCGCTTTCCTTCGTAGGAGACGCGGGCGGGTAGAAACGCCAGGTAGCGGAGCTCCTCGCAGCCGCAGTCCGGGTCGGCGCAGGCCGCCGGGACGGGCCATTGATTCGGTCTGGCCAGCGCGCGGGCCAGGCCGCCGGGCGCATGGCAGCGCGGGCAGAGGTCGCTGCCGAAGAGCCGGCGCCGGCACCCGGCGCAGGTGACGGCGTAGACGCCGTCCACGAACTTTTCGCCGTCGTAGGCCCAGCTCACGCGCCCGACCGGCTCGCCGCCCAGGAAGGTAATCACGCCGTCGACGTAGGTCTCGAAGATCAGCGTCGTGCCGCCGCAGCCGCCGCAGCCGGCGGCGATCAGCCGCTCGAGCGCCGTTTCGTCGAGCTCACCCATCGGTCGACCCTACCGGATCTGCGCGCGCCGTGGGGCCCCGAATCAGGTTTCTCCCGGCTTGCCCGCCGCCGATCGCGGACACACAGCCGAGAGAGGTGATCGACGATCCGCGCATGCTGCAGGCCAACGAGCGGACGCTGCTCGCCTGGCTGCGCACCGGCGTCTCGCTGATCACCTTCGGCTTCGTGATCTCCAGGACCAGCCTCTGGTTGAGAAGGAGCGAGCCGCGGTGGACGGCCCTCGGCGGCGACCTGATCGGCGCGGCGTTCGTCCTCCTGGGCGCGATCACCGAGGCGATCGGCGTCATCCGCTACCTGCGCATCCGCCGGGCCCTGCTGGCCGGCCAGCCGATCCCCGTCGGGGCGATGGAGATCGTAGCGATCGGCGTGGCCGTGGCGCTGTTCGGTGTCGTCCTCTGCGTCTACGCGCTGCTGTGAGCCTGCGCGGCGCTGGTCCACCCGGGCGGGACGATGACGAGATTGGCCGGGGCCTGGCCGCGGGCGAAGAGGCCGATCTGCTGCGCCGCCACCGCCCAGGCCCGAGCCCAGGCGCCCTCCGTGTTCCCCCCGACGTGCGGCGTGATCGTCACGCCGGGCGACGTCCACAAGGGATGACTCGCCGGCAGCGGCTCGGGGTCGGTCACGTCGAGGATGGCGCGGAGGCGGCCGGCCTGCGTCTCCCGGAGCAGGTCGTCGGTGACCACCAGGGACCCGCGCCCCGGGTTCACCAAAACGGCGCCGTCCTTCAGGCTGTTCAGGAACCTGGCGTCGACCAGCCCGCGCGTCTCCGGCGTCACCGGCAGCACGAGGACCACCACATCCTGCCCGGAGGCGGCGGAGCGAAAGTCGTCCATGGTGACCACGCCGTCGCGGCGTCGGCGCCCGACCAGCATGAGCCGACAGCCGAAGGGGGCAAGCATTCGCTGGATATTCGTCCCGATGTCCCCGGCCCCCAGAATCGCGACGCGTTTGCCCTCCAGCGACGCGGTCTCGTGATGGTCCCATCTCCGCTCGCGCTGCGCGGTCGCGAACCGGGTGAGCTCGCGGCAGTGCGCGAGCAGGACTGCGGCCGTCCACTCGGCGGTCGACCGCCCGTGCGCGCCCCGCGCGTTCGACAGCGCCACCCCGGGCGGCAGGTGACCGACCCACTGCTCGAAGCCGGCGTTGAGCGTCTGCAGCAGCCGCAACCGCGGAAGTGCGCGCATGTAGGCGACCTCCGGCTCGATCTCCAAAACACCGGTCACCATCACCGTGGCTCGTTGCTGCTCCGCCGTCGGCTTTTGTCGCGCGTCATACCGGAGCGCGACAAGATCGGGCGCGCCGGACAGCGCTTGAAGGCCCTGCTCGTCGGGAACGAGAACGAACGCGGTTCGACTCACAAGACCTCTTCGATCAGGTGAACCGGCCCATCGGCGCGAATCTCGCCCACGCCCAGGGCGAGCAGCCGATTCAGGAAGGCGTACCTGGGGTCGGCGGTCTCGAAGCGCGGCAGGGTGCGGAAGTACGGACCTCCCGGCGCCGCGTCGTACCGCATCCCCTCGAACGTCATGTGAATGAGGGCGCCGTCGTCGGTCTCCAGCGTGACGCGCAGGTCGAGCTCGATCACGCCGTCGGAGCGGACCACCCCCCAATCGTCACCTCCCGCCAGCACCTTGCCGCGCAGCCGATCGCCCTCGAAGCTCCCGCCGATGATGGGAAAGGTGATCCGCTTGCCGTGAGGTCCGGCGCCGATCTCCTGGGTGGGCGCCGTGCTCAGCCGAAGGGTCATCAGCGGACGCGATCGCACGGCGCCGCTCACAGGATCTCCTCGATGGTGTAGATCGGGCCGGCGGGGCGCCGATCGCCGGTCGAAACGGCGAGGAGGCGGTTCAAGAAGACGTACTTCGGGTGGGCGGTCTCGAACCGGGGCGTGGTCCGGAAGTAGTAGGTCGCGGGGTCGACGGTCTCACCGCGCCCGAGCGCCGCGAGCACCTCGGGTGGCCCATGCCGGAGGCCGAACGATGCCAGGTGGATGAGGGCGCCGTCGTCGGTCTCCAGCGTGACGCGCAGGTCGAGCTCGAGGACGCCGTCCCCCCGCAGAAGCGTCCAGTCACCGCCCCCGGGCAGCACCTTGCCCCGCAGCCGCGGGCCCTCGAAGTGGCCGCCGGCGATCGGCGCGGTGACACGCGTCCCGTGCGGCACCGCGCCAATCTTCTGCGGGCCCGCGACCACAACCTCCAAGGTCATCAACAAACGCGACTGCATCGCCCACGCTCCTGGTTGTTGTCCTCGGACTCTACTGCGCCGATCGCCTCGGTGCTCATCTGGGGCCGCGCCTTCCTTCGGTCAACCCGTTCGCCCGATGAGAACGGATGGAATACGCTCACGCCCGTGCCCCCGCCCCTGCCCCAGATCGACAGCTACGAGAGCATCATCGCCCGCCATTACGACGAGCTCTACGCAGTCATGCGCAACCCCTCGGGCGATATCGCCTTCTACGGCGCGCTGGCGCGCGCCTCGGGTGGGCCCGTCCTCGAGCTCGGGTGCGGGACCGGACGCACGCTGTTGCCGATCGCCCAGGCCGGCATCGACTGCGTGGGGGTCGACGCCTCACCGGCGATGCTGGCGGTCCTGCGCCACAAGTCGACCCCTCCGAGTCTCCAGCTCGTCGAGGCCCGCATGGAACGCCTGGAGCTGCCGGAGCGGCGCTTTCGGTTGGTGACCTGCCCTTTTCGGGCCTTCTCGCATCTCCTGGACGTGGAGACCCAGCTCGCCGCCCTGGCCGCCGTGCGCCGCCATCTGGAGCCGGGCGGAACCTTCGCCCTCGACGTCTTCGACCCCAAGCTGGCGCACATCACGCGCCTCGAGGAGCCGGAGCATCTGGCGGCCACCTTTCACGACGCCGGCCGCGAGGTTCAGCGCTGGGACACGGTGAGGCGTGACCCGTCGCGCCAGATCATGACGATCGCCTTTCGTTTCGCCTCCGCGGCACCCGAGCTCTGCGGCGTCGGCGAGATCCAGCTGCGCTGGTTTCATCGCTTCGAGCTGGAGCACCTCCTGGCGCGCGCCGGGTTCGGCGACCTCCAGTTCTTCGGCGGGTTCGACCGGCGGCCCTGGGCGGCGGGCGGCGAAACAGTTGCGCTGGCGCGCAACGCAACTGCGCTCTGACAACCGACAGTCGACGATGCCCTTGGCCGGGCGCCACCCGCTTCGCGGACGCTACTTGACGCGGTCGTTGAGGATCGAGCGGAGGTGCTGGGTGTCGAAAGGCTTTTCGATGCGCTGGTTGAGGACCCCATCCAGGAACGCCCGGGCCCCGGGCGTGAAGGCTCCGCCGGTCAAGAACACCATTTGCCTGGCCTGGTCGGGGACCTCTCGAAGCAGGTGGGCGTGAAGCTCCATCCCGGTCATCTGCGGCATCATGAGGTCGCAAAGGATGACGTCGTATCGATCGCCGGCGATGATCCGCTGGTGGGCGTCGGCGGCGGTCGCGGCGACCGTCACCTCGTGCTCGTGCTCCAGGACGCGCCCCAGGGCTCTGGCGACCGTCGGCTCGTCATCGACGATGAGGACCCGGCCCCGGCGTGTCGAAGGCACGACGGTCGAGAGGCGAGGCTCGAGGGAGGCCTCCACCGGCGTGGCGGGGAGCAGCACCCGGAAGGCCGTCCCCTTGCCGACCTCACTCGTCACCTGGATCTCGCCGCCCAGCCCGGTCACGATCTTGTGGCAGATCGAGAGGCCGAGGCCGGTGCCGACGCCGATCGGCTTGGTGGTGAAGAAGGCGTCGAAGATGCGCGTCAGGTTCTCCGCCGGGATTCCCGAGCCCGAATCTCGCACCTCCACCGCGACCCGGCCCGATGGCCGGTCGAGCTCCGTCGAGACGCGAATGAGGTTCTGTTCGGCGTTCCCCTCCGGGATGGCCTGGGCCGCGTTCACGATCAGGTTCAGGAAGACCTGCCCCAGACGGGCCTCGTTGCCGTCGACGTTCGGGACATCGGCATAGTCCTTGACCAGGCGCGCCCGGTGGCGAATCTCGTTCCAGGCCATCCGGAGCGACGACTCGAGGACACGCTTCACGCTGACCGGCCCGCGGCGCTCTTCGCCGGTCGAGCGCGAGAAGATCTTCAGGTCGCGCACGATGTGCCGCAGGCGATCGGCGCTCTCGCGCGCGTCGCGGAGCTCGTCCAGGATCTCCAGCAGCCGATCTCCGAGGTCGAGCTCCTCGGCCAGCCGGGCCAGGTCCTTGGTCATGAGCTCGAGGTTGGCGATCACGGCAGCGAGCGGGTTGTTGATCTCGTGGGCGACGCCGGCGGCGAGCGTTCCGACCGAGGCCATGCGGTCCGAGATCAGCAGCTGCTCCTGCATCTTGCGGCGTTCGGTCCGCATCGCCACCTCGCGCAGCTCGCGATCGATGGCCGGACACAGGCGGCCGAGGCTCCCCTTGAAGACGTAGTCGTTCGCGCCGCTCCGCATCGCGGCGACGGCCGCCTCTTCCCCGACGGTGCCCGAGACGATGATGAACGGAACGTCCAGCCCCTTGCCGCGCAGCAAGGCCAGCGCGGCGGGACCGCTGAACCGGGGCATCGCGAAGTCGGAGAGGACGATGTCCCAGCTCTCCCGCTCGAGCGCGGCGGACATCGCCAGGTCGGTCTCGACGCGCTCGTGAACGACGTCGTAGGCGCCGCGCCGCAGCTCCATCATGACCAGCTCCTCGTCGTCGGGTTGGTCCTCGACCAGGAGCACCCGCAACCGTCTCGGCTCGATCACCGCACCCTCGTCGGCGCCGGGAGGTTGAGCAAGGTCCAGTAGAGGCCGAGCTGGCGCGCGGCCGTCACGAACCGATCGTGGTCGACCGGCTTTTGGACATAGCTGTTGGCGCGGTTGGCGTAGGCGCCGAGCCGGTCCTTGTCGTCGCTCGAGGAGGTGAGGATCACCACCGGCAGATGGCGGGTGCGCTCGTCTCCTCGAATGGCGGCCAGCACCTCGATCCCTCCCAGGCGCGGCAGGTTGAGATCCAGCAGCACGACCGCTGGCAGCTCCTCGCCCGCGCGTCCGGCGTGCTTTCCGCGCGCCAGCAGGTAGTCGACCGCCTCGACCCCGTCGTCGATACGAATCAATGGATTGAGAACGTTGGCCTCCCGGAAGGCCATGAGCGTCAGCTCGGCGTCGTCGTCGTTGTCCTCGACCAGCAGGATGCTCTGCCCCGGGGTCATCCCTGCTCCTCCAGGGTGAACGAGAAGGTGGCGCCCACGTCGACCTCGGCCGAGGCGGTGAGGCGCCCTCCGTGGCGGGAGACGATTCGCTGAACCGTCGCCAGGCCAATGCCGGTCCCTTCGAACTCCGAGGCTTTGTGCAGGCGCTGGAACGGCGCAAAGAGCTTGTCGGCGTAGGCCATGTCGAAGCCCGCGCCATTGTCGCGCACGAAGAAGGCGGGCGCCCCGGACCCCACCTCCGCGCCAAACGAGATCCGCGCCTCGGGCCGCCGGGCCGTGAACTTCCAGGCGTTTCCCAGGAGGTTCTCGAGGACGATCCGCAAGAGCTGCCTGTCGCCGCTGGCCGTCAGCCCGCGGGCGACGTCGACGACGACCGCGCGCGCAGGGTCCCGCCGGCGGAGCTCCTCGACGACGCCGGCGGCGAGGCCCGTGAGAATCGACCGGCTCGCGCCGGAGGGTCGCCCGCGTGATGCGAGAGAGGTTGAGCAGATCCTCGATGAGGGCCGACATCCGCTGGGTTGCGGCCCGAACGCGCTCCAGATAGTGCCGCCCCTGGCTGTCGAGCGCGGACGAATGCTCGCTGAGCAACGCCTTGCTGAAACCGTCGATGGCACGCAAGGGCGCCCGGAGATCGTGCGAGACGGAATAGCTGAAGGCTTCGAGCTCGCCGTTCGCCCGCTCGAGCTCGGCTGCCCAGGCCCGCCGGGTGCGGGCCAGCGCCAGGTGCGTTCCCACCCGGCTCATCAACTCGGCGGCCGAGAACGGCTTGACCAGATAGTCGTCGGCGCCGGTCTCCAGCCCCGCCACGACCGCCTCTTCTCCGGCCCGCGCCGAGAGCAGGACGACGGGGATGGTGCTCGTCCTCGGGTCGGCGCGAAGCGCCTGCAACAGTCCCGCGCCGTCGAGACGCGGCATCATGACGTCGCTCAGCACCAGAGCGGGGGGATCGCGCCGGATCGCTTCCAGCGCCGCTTGCCCGTCGGCGACGGCCTCGGTCGTCCAGCGCTCCGCGAGCAACCGAACCAGGTAGGCCCGCATGTCGGCGTTGTCGTCCGCCACCAGGATCCGCGCCGAATCCGATCCTTCAACCAGCTGGTTGGTCGACTCCTGGGGCGCGGCGCCATCCCAGTGCGCCGCCTCGCTCAAGAAGGCGGTGGCCCGACCGTCGTCCGCGATGCCCCCCTCGGCGGAAATCGCCGCCTCGGCGCGTCCCGCCTGGCGGATCGGGATGGTGACGACGAACGTGCTCCCTCGCCCGAGGGCGCTCTCCGCGCGGACGGAGCCGCCGTGCTGTCGGGCGATCTCCTTGACCAGCGCCAACCCAATTCCCGTCCCCTCGAAGCTGCGCCCGCGCGCCCCCTCGACGCGATGAAACCGCTCGAAGATCTTGGGCAGCTCCTGGTCCGGAATCCCGGTGCCACTGTCCTTCACCGACAGCTCGACCTCCGTGCCCTTCGCGCGCAGCTCCACCGCGATGGTGCCGGCAAAGGTGAACTTGAAGGCGTTCGAGAGCAGATTGAGCACCACCTTCTCCCACTGCGAGCGGTCGACCAGGATCGGGTGGGCCATCGGAGGGCAGTCGACCACCAGCTGGAGGCCCGCCGATTCGACGAGCGACTGGAACCCTCCCGCCAGCCCCGCGGTGAGGGCGGGGAGATCGGTCGGCTCGAAGGTCGACCGCAGCCGGCCCGCTTCGACCCGCGAAAAGTCCAGCAGATCGTTGACCAACCGGAGGAGACGAAGCGCGTTGCGCTGAACAGCCTCCAGCGGCGCCCCGCCCAGCGCCTTCGTCGGGTCGCGCAGCGCCTCTTCGAGCGGGCCCAGGATCAAGGTGAGCGGCGTGCGAAGCTCGTGGCTGACGTTGCTGAAGAAAGCCGTCTTGGCGCGGTCGAGCTCGGCGAGCTTCTCGGCGCGCTCCCGCTCCCCCTCGTAGGCGCGGGCGTTCGACACGGCCGTGGAGACCTGCGCCGCCAGCAGCTCGAAGAATCCCCGGTAAGCCTCGTCCAGGGCCCGCCGCGGGCTGACCCCGAGCACGAGGACGCCCCCTGGACCGGGCAGCCCGGCGCCCGAGAGCGGGAGCAGCATCGCTTGATGGGCGGGCTCGCCCCAGGGCTCCCTGGGCAGACCGTCGAACCGCGCCGCCAGCTCCTCGACCAACAGCGGCTGCCCACGCGTCAGGACCTGCTCGAACGGCCACCCGCTTCTCTGACCGTCGTTTTGGCCGTCGTTTTGGCCGTCGTTTTGGCCGTCGTTTTGTCGGCTGTCATTGGGGCCGTGGTCGGGCCCCAGCTCCACGAGCGCAGGGCTGGCCGGCAGGCCCGGCGCGAGCCCGGCGTGACCGGCCAGCCGGAGGTGGCGGCCGTCGGCGTCGCGCAGATAGATGAGCGCGAAAGGAACGTCGCGCGTGTTGCGACCCAGGACCTCCGCGCAGCGCCGTGCCGCCTCCTCGCCGCTGCGCGCCTCTGCCGTCATCTCCCGCAGCAGCTTCATCCGACGCTCTCCGAGGACGTGCGCCGTGCTCTCCGTGCAGGCGTTGAAGATGCCGCTCGGCCGTCCGGTCTCATCCCGGATCGGGCTGTAGGAGAAGGTGAAGTACGCCTCCTCGAGATATCCCGAGCGCATCATCGGCAGAAACAGATCCTCGGCCCAGGTGGCTTCACCGGTCTCGATGACCTGCTCCATCATGGGGCCGATGACGTCCCAGATCTCCGCCCAGCAGTCCCGCCCGCGGGCTCCCAGAAACTGCGGGTGCTTGCTGGCCCCCAGCATGGGACGGTAGCCGTCGTTGTAGAACATCCAGCGTTCGGGCCCCCACCAAAGGACGATGGGGTGCCGCGAGTCGAGACAGATGCTCACCGCTGTCCGCAGGCTCTGCGGCCAGCTCTCCACCGGGCCGAGCGCAGACTTCGACCAGTCGGTGGCGCGGATGAGACCCGCCATCTCACCTCCACCGGCGAAGATTCTCTCCGCCAGGGGAGAGCCCGCTGCCCGCGCGGAGGCGACTCGAAGCCCAGCTGCCTCGCTCATGAGCGGGTCATTCGGTCGATGAGCCCCGGAAACCCGCGCGCCGGGCGCGCGAAGAAGTAGCCCTGCACGGCATGGGCGCCCAGGGCCGCGACACACTCGTTCTCCGCGCTCGTCTCCACCCCCTCGGCGACCAGCTGGACCCGGAGATCGTTGGCCAGCGCCACCACGGCGCGCATGAGCTTCTGCTTGATCGGCGACGCCTCGATGCCGCGAACCAGCGACATGTCCGCCTTGACGACGTCCGGTTCCAGCGCCGCCAGGCTCGACAGCCCCGCGTAGCCCGCGCCGAGGTCGTCGATGGCAATTCGAAAGCCGAGCGCCCGAAGCCGCTCCACGCGTTCACGGCAGCCGCGAATCCCGTCCAGCGCGGCCCGCTCGGTGATCTCCAGAACCACCCGCTCAGCAAACGGCGTCAGCACGCCTTCCGCGGCCGACAGCTCATCGTCCTCGAGGTCGGCCGGATGCAGATTGACGAAGATCGCCGCGGTCCTGGGTGCGGCCGGAATGAGCTGGGCGACCAGACCGCGGATCCGGCGCCCGATCTCCTCCGTTCGTTGCAGCTTCTCGGCGGCGTCGAACAGATCGGGCGGGCTTCGGAACGTCGGCTCCTCGGTGCGAATCAAGGTCTCGTAAGCCAAGATCGACTGATCGCGACAGGAGACGATGGGCTGGGTGGCGACCCAGAGCCGCCCCAGCGCCGCTCCGAACCGCGCTTCGAGCCCCGCCCGATCCCCGATCGGCTGATCACCCAGCTCCGGAGCGGCCTCCCGGCGGGCGACGGCAAAGCGATGCCAGTGAACGGCCCGGTTGACCACGTCGACCAACTCCGCGGACGGGACAGGTTTGATGAGATAACGAAACGCGCCGTACTCGATGGCCTCGATCGCGCTTTGAAGATCGGGGCTTCCGGTCAAGAACACGAACGGGACGTCCAGATCGGAGACCCGGATCTCGCGCAGCAGGGCCCGTCCATCCAGGTCCGGCATCGCCAGATCGCTGACGATCGCGTCGAACTTCGTCGACCGCGCCATGTCGACCGCCTCCCGCCCCCCGGCCGCGATTGTGACCTTGTGGCCCTCCCGGGCCAGAACCCGCTCGTTTGCCCGCGCGATTGCCGGTTCGTCGTCAACGACCAAGACCAAAGACGACTGCGCTGCCCCGGCCGCTCCGTTCACGGTTGGTATGGTTTCACAAACTCGCCTCCGGCTCAACCATCACTGTTCTTTGAAACAAGGAAGAAACACCGTTTCAAACAACCATGATCCGTGGAGGCTGCTCGCCGGGAGTTTCGAAACTCGGATCCGGCAGAACGAAGCCGCTTCCGGGACAAACACGAAGAGGCGAAGGGGGTACGTGGGGCACGAGGGCTTCGGCACTTACACCCACACACCGGCCGAAGAGGGACCGCCCCGGCTTCGAGGCTCGAACGGGTGTCAGAGGCTCAATGCGATCTCGAACGTTGCACCGGCGCCACCCCTGCTTGGCGACCCGGATTGAAGTCGCCCGTCACGATCCGCAACGTGCCCGTCAACGGGTCGACAGTTGCTCGCTGGTCCAGCCGCCGCCCAGCGCCCGGATGAGCTGAACGCTGGCGGTGAACCGCCGGGTGGCGACGTCCGCCTGCGTGCGCTCGTTGCTGAGCTGGATCGTCTGCGCGGTCAACACTTCCAGATAGGTGGTCACGCCGCCCTTGTAGCGCTTGTTGCTGAGCGCCAGCGATTGCCGGGCGGCTTCGACCGCGGCGCCCTGCGCCTCCGCCTCGTCAGTGAGGATCCGCAGGGTGGAGAGGTTGTCCTCGACCTCCTGAAACGCACCCAGGACGCTCTGCCGATAGGTGGCCACCTGCCCCTCGTAGAGATCGCGCGCCTGATCGGTGAGGGCGTGGCGGCGGCCGGCGTCGAACAGCGTCTCCAGGGCGGAGGCGCCCAGCGACCAGAACAGGCTGGGGATCTGCAGCCAGCTCGCCAGCGAGCCGCTCTCGAAGCCGCCGGTCGCGCTCAGCATGATGTTCGGGTAGTAGGCGGCGACGGCAATCCCGATCTGGGCATTGGCGGCGGCCAGGCGCCGCTCGGCCGCCGCGATGTCCGGCCGCCGCTCGAGCAAGGCGGACGGAACGCCCGGCGGAACGACGGGAAGGTTCGCCGCCAGGGGGCTCGCCGCCAGCGCGAAGGTCGCCGCAGGGACGCCGATCAGCGTGGCGATGGCGTGCTCGAACTCGGCGCGCATCACCCCGACGTCGATCCCCTGGGCCTTCACCTGCAGGTACTGCGTCTCGGCCTGGGCGACGTCGACGGCGTTGGCGACGCCCCCGGCGAACCGCACGCGCGCCAGCTGCAGCTCGTCGGCGTCGCTCTTCAGCGTGGTGTCGAGCAGCTGCTTCTGGGTGTCGAGGCCCCGCAAGAGGAAGTAGTCGAGCGCCAGCTCGGCGTGCAGGCTGAGCGCGACGTTGGCCAGATCGGCGGCGCTGGCCTGGGCGTCGGCGCGCGCCTGCTCGACGGTGCGGCGAACCTGCCCCCACAGATCCGGCTCCCATTGCGCCTGCCCCTGCAACGCCAGGAGGTTGTAGTCGAACTTGGTCGTGCCGATGAGGGTGTTGGGCTGGTTCTTCGACAGCCGGATGCGCGAGGCGGACGCGCCCACGCCGAGCGTGGGGAAGTAGGCGGCGCGCGCCACCCGGATCTGATCCCGCGCCGCCAGGTACTGCCCGGTCGCCGCCTTGAGCGTCTGATTGGAGACGTTGATCTTCTCTTCCAGCGCGTCGAGCTGGGCGTCGCCGAAGACCTGCCACCACTTGTCGCGGAGCGCGCCGTCGGCGGGCTGGGCCTGCTTCCAGTCCCCGGGGGGTGGCTGCTCCTTGAAGGCCGCCGAGCCCGGCGCCTCGGGGCGCTTGTAGTCCGGACCGACGCTGCAGCCAGACGGGCCGACGGCCCAGCCGCAAAGGACGGCCACGGTCAGCGCGCCCATCCGCAGAGTGCTACTTGGCGCCATCCGTCTTGGTCTCGGTCTTGGTCTCGGTCTTGGTCTCGGTCTTGGTCTTCGAGCCGGTCGTGGTCTCGCTCTTGGCCTCGGGCGCCACCACGTGGACCGCCTCGCCATCGATGATCGAGTCGGGCGGGTTCTGCACCACCAGATCCGAGGGCTGCAGCCCCTCGCTCACCTCCACGGTCTTGCCGTC
Source organism: uncultured Pseudomonadota bacterium (assembly GCA_963847705.1). GTDB lineage: Bacteria > Myxococcota_A > Polyangia > Fen-1088 > Fen-1088 > JADGRB01. Next base: position 380,858 of record CAWKBC010000032.1, read on the forward strand.
GTCGCGGCTGATGGTGATCGGCACCAGCCGGGCCTTGCCGTCCCGCACCACCGCCACCCGCAGCCCCTCCGAACGAAACATCAGCGTCGGGACCGGCAGCACCAGCGTCGGGTTCCCGGTGTCGATCTTGAAGTGGACCTGCCCGTAGGCCCCAGGAAAAAGGCGATGGTCGTGGTTGTCGACCTCGACCTCCACCAGCAGCGTGCGGAAGGTCGGATCGATCGCCTGCGCGTTGCGGACGATCTTCCCCTGGAAGACCTGCCCCGGATGCTCGGGGACGGTGAGGCCCGCCTTCACCCCCGGCACCATCCCGCCGGAATAGACCTGCGGCACGTTGACGTAGACGCGCAGCACATCGTCCGAGGCCAGGTGGAACAGCTCCCTGCCGGCGCCCGCGTCAATCAACGTTCCGATGTCGACGTTGCGCGCGGTGATCACCCCGTCGAAGGGGGCGAAGACGTTCTGGAAGCTGGTGAGCTGCGCCAGCCGGCGCGCGTTGGCCTGGGCGGCCGCCACCTGATTGCTGGTCGAGTTGGCCTGCGCCCGGAAGTTGTCGGTGTCCTGCTTGGAGACCGCGTTTTCGTTGAGGAGATCCTGATAGCGGGTCGATTGCGTCTCGGCGAACTTCGAGTTGGCCTTGGCGGTCGCCACGTCGGCCTGGGCCTGCTGCAGCTGCTGGTCGACCTCCGGGCTGGCGATCACCGCCAGCCGCTGCCCCTTCTTGACGTGGGCGCCGATGTCGAAGCTCCACGACTTCAGGTAGCCGCTGGTCCGCGCGAAAATAGGCGCGTCGGTGAAGGCCTGCACGTTCCCGGGAAGCACCACCTCCTGTCCCACCTTCCCGAGCTTGGGCGGAGCGACCAGCACGTCGGGCGCCGCCAGCGCGTCCGTCTGTTGCTGCAGCGTCGTGCGGGCCCGAACGCGCGGCACGATGCCGAGGATGGCGACCAGCACGGCCACCCCGATGAGCGCCCCGATCAGGACCAGCGCCTTGCGGCCGCTCAGCGGAGGTGGACCTTCGCCCGGTTTGGGAGGAGCGATATCGTGACTCATGAGCGAGATTCTCCTGCGGGGGCGGTGACGGCGCCCGCGGGCGGCTGGTCGTGGCTCTTGCGGCGCCCCAGCCACCCGTGAAGCACGTTGAAGAAGGTCGGGACGAAGAACAGGGTCGAGACGGTGGCAAACAGCAGGCCGCCGATGACCGCGCGGCCGAGCGGCGCGTTCTGCTCGCCGCCGTCGCCCAGGCCCAGCGCCATCGGGATCATGCCGATGATCATGGCCAGCGCCGTCATGATCACGGGGCGGAATCGGACGAAGCCGGCCGCCAGCGCTGCCGCGTGCGCGTCGCCCTTCAGCTCGTGCAGCTGCTCGCGCGCAAAGCTGACCACCAGGATCGAGTTCGAGGTCGCCACCCCCATGCACATGATCGTGCCGGTCAGCGCCGGGACGCTGATGCGGGTGTGGGTGACGAACAGGAACCAGACCACCCCCGCCACCGCCACCGGCAGGGCGGCGATGATGATGAAGGGATCGAGCCAGGACTGGAAGTTCACCACGATCAGCAGATAGACGAGGAGGATCGAGAAGGCCAGCCCCGCCACCAGACCAATGAACGAGCTGCGCATGGTCTGGACCTGCCCCCGCACGAAGACCTGCGAGCCGCGCGGCAGCTCCTTCTTGGCGTCAGCGATGAGCTTCTCGATCTTCCTGTCGACGCTGGCCAGATCGGTGTTGACCACGTTGCCGTAGATGTCGATGGCCGGCGCGATGTTGTAGTGGGAGACCGTGCCTTGGACCGCGCCCCGGTTGATGGAGGCGACGTTGGCCAGGATCTGGACCGGCTTGCCTGTGGTGAAGGTCGGCGCCGTCGCCGCCAGCCCGGCATTCGCGAGGGAGCCCGGGCCCGGGATGGTGATGGGGATGTTCTCCAGATCCTGCAGGCTGTCGAGCGCGTACTGCGGCGCCTGAACCGCGATGTTGTAGCTGACGTTGTTCTGCGGGTTCAGCCAGAAGCTGGGCGAGGTCTGGGAGCTGCCGCTGGTGGCGGTCAGCAGGCTGGTGGCGACGTCGCGCTGGGCGAGCCCCATCTGCAGGGCCTTGGTGCGGTCCACATCGATCTTCAGGGACGGGTTGTCGAACGGCTGCTGGATGCGCAGATCGGCAGTACCAGCCACCGTCTTGATCTTGTCGAGCAGCCGCTCGGCCCAGGCGTGGTTTCCGGCCAGGTCGTTCCCCACCACCTGGATGTCGAGCGGCGCCGGCAGTCCGAAGTTCAGGATCTGGGTGACCATGTCGACCGGCAGCTCGTAGAACAAGACGCCCGGGAAGCGGTGGTGCGAGAGCTCGCGGAACCGCTGGACGTACTCGGCGGTCGGGCGGTGCTTCTCGGCGAGCGAGACCTGGATGTCGGCATCGGCCGGCCCGACGGGCGCCGAGTTGGAGTAAGTGGTGTTGATGCCGCTGTAGGGCAGGCCGATGTTGTCGATGATGGTGACCAGCTCGTCCTTGGGGATGATCTCTCGAAAGGTCCGGTCGATCTGATCGCACAGGCTGGCCATGTCCTCGATGCGCGTTCCGGTGTGGGCACGGACGTGGAGCTTGAACTGCCCACTGTCGACGGACGGAAAGAAGTCCTGCCCCAGGTACGGGTAGAGCAGCGCCGCGGAGAGCAGCGCCAGGCCCACGAAGCCGACCAGGAAGAGCTTGGAGTGCGCCACGCAGAGCTCGAGGATGCGGTGGTAGCCGCCCCGAAAACTCTCGAATCCCCGTTCGAAGGCGGCCTGGAAGCGGATCAGGGGGTTGCGGCTGGTCTTGGCCTTTTCGGCGGCGGCGGCCTCGTGCTCGTGGCCGCGCAAGAGGTACTTGGCCATGGTCGGCACCACGGTGCGCGACAGGATGTAGGAGGCGATCATGGCGAAGCAGACCGCCTCGGCCAGCGGCACGAACAGGAACTTCGCCACGCCGGAGAGGAAGAACATCGGCACGAAGACGATGCAGATCGCGATGGTCGAGACCAGCGCCGGGACGGCGATCTGCTGGGCACCGTCCAGGATGGCGTGCTCCACCTCCTTGCCCTGGCCGACGTTGCGGTTGATGTTCTCGATCTCGACGGTGGCGTCATCGACCAGGATGCCGACCGCCAGCGCCAGTCCCCCCAGCGTCATGATGTTGATCGTCTCGCCGAGCGCGCTGAGCGCGATCAGCGACGATAGGATCGCCAGCGGGATCGAGACGGCGATGATGACGGTGCTCCGCCAGCTTCCCAGGAAGATCAGGATCATGACCGCCGTCAGGCAGGCGGCGATGATCGCCTCGCGCACGACCCCGTCGATCGACCCGCGCACGAACACCGATTGATCGGCCAGCGGGGTGATCTTGAGCGCCTGCGGCAGCTGCGGTCTGATCACCTCCAGCTTGTCGCGAATCCCCTGAACGATGTCGAGCGTCGAGGCGTCGCCGGTCTTGATGACCGAGAGCAGCGAGGCCCGCTGCCCGTCGACGCGCACGATGTTGGTCTGAGGCGGGAAGCCATCGCGCACGTGGGCCACGTCGCGGATGAAGACCATGGCGCCGCTGCTGCCCGAGGCCCGGATGGGGAGGCCGTTCAGCTCCTCGAGCTTGAGCGGCGCGCTGTTGGTCTCCACCTGGTATTCGAAGGGCCCGATCTTGGCGGTGCCCGAGGGGAGGATCAGGTTCTGCGCCGCGATGGTGTTGACCACGTCGGCCGGCGAGAGCCCCTTCGACTGCAGCGCCGGCAGATCGAGATCGACCTGCACCTGCCGCTGCTTGCCACCGTAGGGATAGGGGATGCCGGCGCCGTCGACGGTGACCAGCTGGGTCCGGATGTTGTTGAGACCGTAATCGTTGAGCTGCTGCTCCGACAGCCCCTGCCCGGAAAGGCCGAGCTGGATGATGGGGACGCTGGAGGCGCTGTACTGCAGGATGAGCGGCGGCGTGGTGCCGAGGGGAAGCTGCCGCAGCTGGGTCTGGGCGATGGCGGTGACCTGCGCGACGGCGGCGGCGATGTTGACCTTGGGCTGGAAGAAGATCTTGACGACCGCGATGCCGTTCAGCGACTGCGACTCGATGTGCTCGATGTTGTTGACGGTGGTGGTCAGCGACCGCTCGGAGAGCACGACGATCCGGTTGGCCATCTGCTCGGGCGAGAGGCCGGTGTACTGCCAGACCATCGCCACCACCGGGATGTTGATGTTCGGGAAGATGTCGGTCGGCGTGGTGAGCGCGACCAGCGGTCCCAGGATCAGCAGAACCAGCGCGAGGACTGCGAAGGTGTATGGGCGACGGAGCGCGAGGCGGACTATCCACATTGTCTAGAATTCAAACAGCTGATGGTTTTTGTGACAGGTCGAGAAAGCACGGGCGGGACCGGCCTTGAAGAGATGCCGCAGCTCACTCGACGATTCGTGATTTTCGGGGTAGTCCGTAGGCCCTGTGCAACAACGGCGCCGGCCTGGCCGCAGCTCGGAGGCTGGGGCTCAGGGTCCTGGCGGCCATCCGATTGCCTTCAGGCGATGGACCGAACGACACCACCGTCCACCCGAAGCGACGCGCCGGTGGTCGCGCTGGCGGCCACGCTCGACACATAGACGATCATGCTGGCGACTTCGTCGGGATCGGCGAACCGACCGAGCAACGAGGTCGGCCGAGCGCTGGCGAAGAAGCCCCGCTCGACCTCCGCCTCGGTCACCGACTGTTGCGCGGCGAGCGAGCGCACGAAGGTCGCCACCCCCTCGGAGCGCGTCGGGCCGGGAAGGACGCTGTTGACGGTCACCCCCGTGCCGCGCGTCCGCTCCGCCAGACCCCGGGCGACCGCCAGCTGAGCCGTCTTGGTCATGCCGTAGTGGATCATCTCGACCGGGATCTGCAGGGCCGACTCGCTGGAGACGAACAGGATGCGGCCCCAGTTCCGGGCCAGCATGCCGGCCAGATAGTGCCGAGAGAGACGAACGCCGCTCATCACGTTGGTCTCGAAGAAGCGCATCCACTCCTCGTCCTCGATCGCCTCGAACGGCTTGGGGTCGAAGATGCCGGCATTGTTGACCAGCACGTCGACCGAGGCGACGGCCTCGGTCAGCTGGCGGACGCCGCTCGCGGACGAGACGTCGGCCACCACGCCGCGAACGGAGGTGCCGTCGACTTCCCGGCGTATCGCCTCCACGGCGGCGTCGACTCTCCGCTGGCTTCGCCCGTTGATGATGAGGGAGGCCCCCTCCATCGCGAAGCGGCGGGCCGAAGCGAAGCCGATTCCTGCCGTCGAGCCAGTGACGAGAACGGTCTTTCCACGCAGGCCGAGATCCATCCCCCTACCCTAGCAGGCGGGGCGGCGGGCGGAACCGAAGCTGGCGGCTCGGCGCCCCACCCACTTCCAGGAGAATCGACCGGGCCGGCCTCGTCGGCCCGCCAGGGTTAGCCGGTGCCGCCGGCGGCACCAGCGGTCTGCCGGCGCAGCTCGTCGCCGAACATCTGCTGGATCATGCGCGCGGTGGCGCCCTTGCCCCCGCTGGCGTGGGCGGCCAGCGCGTCGGCGAACTCGGCGGCCGACTGGAACCGCTCGGCCGGCTCGAAGGCCAGCGCCTTTTCCAGCACCGAGGCCGCGGGATCGGGCAGCTTGCGAATGCGCGTCAGATCGTCAGACGTGATCCCGTTGGCGGCGCGGTAGAGCACGTCGAGATCGTTCTCGCCGGTGTAGAGCAGCTCGCCGGCGAGACAGTAGTAAAGCACGTGCCCCAGCGAGAAGAGATCGCTGCGGTGGTCGACCATCTGTCCGCGCGCCTGCTCGGGGGACATGAAATTCGCGTTGCCCTTCACCATCCCGACCTGCGTCTTGCTGACCCGGCGGTTCGACTTCACGATCCCGAAGTCGGAGAGCTTCACCTCGCCCAGCAGCGACACCATGACGTTGCTGGCCGAGATGTCCCGGTGGACGATCCCCATCGGGGAGCCGACCTTGTCGCGTTGCTCGTGCGCGTAGGACAGCGCCTGAAGCGTCTCGTGCGCGATGTAGTAGGCCATCGCCTCCGGGAGGCCCGCGTCATGCTGCTCGATGTAACGGCCCACGAAGCGGGCCAGGTCGCGGCCGACGATGTACTCCTGGGTCATGAAGTACTCGCCCGCCACCACGCCGAAGTCGAACACCGGAACGATGTTCGAATGGACCAGCCCCGCCTGCATCCGCGCCTCGTCGATGAACTGCGAGACGGCCTCTTTCTCGCGGGCCAGCTCGGGGCGCAGGCGCTTGAGGACGAAGTTCCGCGTGAACCCCTCGGCGCCCGCGACCTCGGCGACGAACAGCTCCGACATCCCCCCCTCGCCCAGGCGATCGACCAGCCTGTAACGCCCGAAGATCGCGCCCACGCCGACCGGTCCGGTCTGCCGGGCGACCGCCAGATTCGCCGCCGCTCCCTGCGGGCTGCGGATGCTGACCGCCTTGCCGTCGGTGATGCGGCCCGGGCGGAGCTCGGGCGCGGTGACCAGCTCGGAAGCTGCCGGGAGCGCGCGCGGCCTGGCCGGCGTCCCGAACTTCGACGTCGGCTCATGCGGAATCTCCCCGACAACCACAGCGCCGGGGGCGCCCACGACGTCCGGGCTCCGTCGCCCCGAGACGACCAGCGCCGCGCCCCCCAGCGCGACGCCGAGCGCGAGCAGCCACCACCCGGGGTGCTCGGCGAAGCGCGCTCCGCCGGCGCCCGGGACGACCGCCGGCGCGACGGCAGCGGCGAGGGTCACCGGGCGGCCGAGCAACACCACCGCATCGAGCTCGGGGCTGCCGGGGAGGTGCGCCGCCGCCATCACGTAGCTCTGACCGCCGACGTCGACGATCGCCGAGGCGATCTGGCGCTTGCGGGCCTCCGCCACGACCTCCTCGTCGCTGCGCCCCACGTCGGGGCCGCGGCTGACGGTGGTCTTGTCGCCGACGCGCACGCGCACCACCGGAAACTCGCTCCGGTAGGGGCGCCACCAGTCCTCGTTCTCGAACAGATCGACCAGCGTCGGTCCATCGACGCGCGCCCGCAGCGCCGCCTCCAGCGGCTCGAGGCGGGCCGCCTCCCAGACGTCCTTCTCGGCGGACTTCTTCTCCGTCGCGCCGCGAGTGTCGGCCTCGCCGGTGGCGCTCCGGAGCAGCGCCGCCTGCACGCGCGCCTGATCGCCGAGAACAGAACGCACGCCGAGCACGCCCACGGCCGTCCCGGCGACGATGAGCGCGATCCCCAACAGCAGGCGTGTCTTCCGCATGGTTCTCCTCGACGTCAGCGACCCCGACTAGTCACGGTACGAGCCATAGGCCTGGCCGAACTTGTTGGCGTGGGCCGAGGGGTCCTCGTGCTCCAGCGTGAACGAGACCTCGGTGGTGGGGCCGTTGACGGCGACCCTCTGCGACTCCACCTTCGTCTCGGGGCTCCAGGCCACCAGGCGCCGGACACCCGGGGGGACGTTCTCGATCCGGAACGTCCCGTCGGGGCGCACCTTGGCGTAGAGCACGCTCGGCACGACCAGGACCTTGGCCGACATCTTTTGATGAATGTTGCAGAAGATGTCGACCACGCCCGGACCGGTCACGGTGACCGAGCGCGCCTTGTCGCCGGCCTGGTAGGTGCCGAGATCGAAGCTGTTGCGCGGGGAGTTCGAAAAGACGTTGTGATAGACGGCGTCCATGTTGGGGAACATCAGGTTGGTCCCGGTCTGGACCACCGCCACGCGCGGGCTGAACTGCCGGCCCTCCTGCTTGATCTCCACCACCTTGTGGTGGGTGAGCGGCATCTTGACGTTTTCGACGTAGACGTACACGTCCTCCAGCGACCCGCCGGTCACGGTGACCCTGCCTTCGATCGATCCCGGCCGCCGATCGGCCGCCGCGGTGGCGGCCGGCGACTTCTTCGCCTGCTTCTCGGACGCCGCTTCGGCAGCGGGCTCGCTGGGCGCCGAAGCGGGCGCGGCCGCCACACCGGGCAGCGGCGTGCCGCCCCCCTGCCCTTGCAGCAACCGCAAGAGCATGTCGTAGCGCTGCTGCTCGGTCTGCATCATCTGGATGATGAGCTGCCGCTGCTCGCGCACGTCGTTCTGCAGCTTGGCGAGCTCGGCGCGCGTCGGCGGTCCCTCCGGAGCCTTGGCGTCTTGCCCGTTCTGGGCCCAGGCCGGCGCCGCCAGCCGGGCGATCAGCAGCCCGCTCAGGATGCCGGTCCAGATTGGTCTCGACGTCTTCTCCATGGTGCGCCTCGCGATGGCTTCGTTTGTTTGGTCAGTCAATCAACACCAGCGACGATGTGAAGACGTCGTCCTTGATCTGCGGGACGCCCCCGTATTCACCGTTGTGGAGGTACTCGAGCTTGAGAATGATCCGATCGGTGAAGTTCACGTGGACGCCGCCCGTGGCCCGCCACCCCTTGGTCAGGTAAGCGCGGTCGGCGCCGCCGGGCGCGTTGGGGTCGCCCAGCCAGATGAAGGCGTCGCGATATTCGATTCGCCCGATGACGCCCAGGTGCGCCTGCAGATAGGCCGCCAGCTCGACATAGCCGCCACCGTGGAGCTGCAGGCCGTACACCTGGTTGACCGCGTCGCCCGGCGACGCCCCGCGCAGGTACTCGGCGCGAAGATCGGCGCGGCGCAGATGGAGCTGGTAGTCGACGCCCCAGAACCACATCTTGCCGACGTCGTTGGGCGAGCGGTCCTGCGGCCCGTACGATCCCGAGGTCCCCAGCTCCATGTCGAGCGGGAATGGCGGGTGGAGCGAGAGCCGTCCGCTGACCGTCTTCCCCAGGTTGACGTCGGTCTCGTTGTAAAAGAAGAACTGCTCGGTGGTGAACGATCCGTTGGTGACCGCTCCCGCCAGCACCAGGAGATCGTCCGGACCGAACTTAGAGCGGACCTTGACGCCGATCGCGGTCCCGGTGGTGTAGCGCGCGATCAGCGAGGGGGTGATGCCATACCGCTGGTCCGACTTCCGCTCGCGGTACTCGATGCCCAGCACAGAGTCGAACTTGCCGACGAAGATCGACGTCCTCTGGGAGCGGGTGGGCATCCATTCCAGCTGCGCGAGGTCGACGTCAAAGACGTCTCCCAGGTTGAAGTTCGACCCGGTGCGCGGCGTGAAGTTGAGGCTGGCGGTGGCGATCGCGCTCTGCCCCAGACCGGAGGTCAGCTTCATGTTGATCTCGTTGACGATGAAACTGGGCGCTCCGCCGGAGTGGATGGCGTCGTTGCGCGGCACCGCGCCGGTGGCATCGCCCAGGTCGGCCGGCTCCCCGCGCGTGTTGATGGGGGTGGCCAGGATGTCGCCCAGGAACACCCAGCCGTACTTCCCCGCGTATTGCGGAAAGTAAACGTTCCCTTGATCGCGGACGATGCCGGACCCGTTCCCTTGCGTCGCGAAGAACCCGAGATCGATGTAGCCACCCAGAATGACCCGCGGCTGGCGGTTGGCGACCAGCGACTGCATCTGGTCGAGACGCGCTTCCAGCTCGGAGATCTTGGCGATGGGATCTTCGTGACCCTCGTCGTGCGTGTCGTCGGGCAGCACCAGGCTGGGCGCTTCATCCGCGGTGGCGGGCGCGGGCTCGGGCGCGGCCGTCGCCGGCTCGACCGACTCGACCGGCGCCGGCGCCTGGTCGTCGGGCGCCGCCTTCGCGCGACCAACGACCAGCAGAAGAACGCCCGCAACCAAAGGCGTGATCCGTCGCGATCGGGGCATCATTGAGAACCCATGACATCGGCTCGATCCACGAAGACTGAAGGTTCCGTAACTGGCATTAACGCCTTGATTGGCAAAGACAAAACAGCGATCTCAGGACCCGTAATGCGGCGAACGCTTCGTAGCGTCGCCGCTGCGAACGTTTCATTCAGCGGGCAGCTCAATCGCAACAAACGACGACGCCGACCGCCAGCGCCATTGATCGCGGGCGGGCGTCGGCGTGCCCCCGAACTTCAGATGCAGCCGAGGAAGGCCAGCAGCGCTTGCTGCGAGGCCGGATCGAGCGCGGCGTAGGCGGCGGCGGCGGCGGCAGCTTGACCGCCGTGCGCCGCGATGGCGTCGGCGATGCTGGTCGCGCGGCCGTCGTGCAGGAAGTGGACGCGCTCGGAGGCGCGCCACAGCGGTGCCGTTCGCCATTCGCTGCCGCTGGCGGAGCCGGCCACGAACCCATCGGCCAGCGCCGGCCCCATGTCGTGGACCAACAGATCCGAGTAGAGGTTGATCGTCCGTCCCGGGCCCGGCAATGAGGGCGTATGGCAGCCGGCGCAGCCGGTTGCCGCGAAGGTGGTCGCCCCCGCCGCGGAGGTGCAGCTGGCGTCGGGCACCGCGGGATCCAGCGAGGCAATGAAGGTGTCGACGGTCTGCAGCGGCAGCGCGTCGATCTCCGGCTTCAAGAAGTTGGCGCCGCAGCCCGTGACCTCGTCGTCGGGGACCAATGGATTGGTCATCCCCATCTCGTGCGTGAAGGCGTCGCCCATGAACTCGATCAGGGTCGCGAACTGAGCCTTCCAGCCGAACTTGCCCGGCCGCCCGTCGGGCAGGACGTTCAGCGTGCCGCGCACCTCGGCCGGCTCGGCCGCCTGCGCCGTCAGGATGTCAGGCGTCTGCACGAAGTCGATGAGCGCCGTCCCGCGCAGGGTCATGGCGCTCCGCTTCGAGGTCAGGTTGGCCAGCGGGGGGACGCCGGTCGGCAAGCCGCAGAAGAACCCCAGGCCAGCGATCGAGTGGGTACGTGCCACCGGGCCGCCGTGACCGCTCAGATCGTCGAACACGCCGCCGTCGATCCGGCCGACGCGGGTGACGAAGGTGTCGGCCGTCGCGCCCATGCCGCCCTCGAGCGGGGCGTTGTGGCAGTCACCGCAGGAGCGCCCGTTGAACAAGGGTCCGAGGCCCTGCAAGGGAAAGAGCTCGGTGGCGAACATGTCGGCGCCCATCGCCGAGGGGGTGGTGGCGCCCCCCTGGAGCGCGTGAATCACCATCGTCGGCGTCACGAACCCCGCGCCGAACGCCGGCATCTGCAGCACGACGCCGTTCCCGCCCGCCATCACGGCCGTCACCCAGATCGTCTGCGCGTTCTCCGAGACGGCGATGCCGTTCACGCGAAAGGACGGCAGGGCGGCCTGGATGCGGCGCGCGGCCAGCACCTGGCCGGCCTGGTTGATGCGCACGATGCTGTTGTCGCCGCGGTTGAGGACGTAAATGTCCGAACCGCCGCCCAGCGTGGTGTTGCTGGCGAAGTTGTCGCTCGAGACCTCTCGCACCGCCGGGGCCATGTCGATCGGTCGATTGAACCAGGGGGAGCGGATGAACCGGGGCGCGCCCGCGATGAACAGCGTGCCGTCATCGCTGATGTCGAGCGCCACGATCTGGTTGGCCAGCGGATCGCTCACGTAGGCGATGCGGGTCGGCACCCAGTTGAAGACCATCCCGATACGGGTGACGACGTCGGGCGAGGTCGATTGCGTGGCGGCCACCGTCAGATTGGTGAGCGGATGAAACGTCCCGGCCGGCGCCAGCCCATCGACCCCCTTGAGGACATGGACCTGGACGATGCTGCCGTCAGCCTCGGCGGCCAGAAACACCGCCTTGCCGGTCCCGTCGGGCGACTTGCTGAGGATGGCGGTGCCGACGGCCCCGTGGTCGAGTCCCTCGGTCGAGGCGCTGCTGCGGTTGGTCGCGTCGCCCGAAAAGACGCCGCCCGCGACCGGATTGGGGGGACCTGCCAGCGGAGCGCCGCTGGGATCGTCGACGCTGATCGTCCCCGCTCCGTTCGCGCCGGTCGGGGCGTTGGCGATCCAGGGGCGGCCGTTGCCGCTGTTGATCGAGAGCCCGAGCGGCAGGCTCGACGACGGCAACGCGGCGGTCGCGGCGGTCGGATTGTTGACGCTGTTGAGGAAGGCGGCGTCCTGGTTGGCGTAGATCTGCGCCAGACCATCGGCGCTGGCCGCCTGTCCCCCGGCGGTCGCCAGATCGGGGGCCACCGTGACCAGACCGTGGTTGACGTCGAGCGAAAGGACGCCGCCCGGCGCCTCGGCCGGTCGCGAGAGCGTGGCGCCGAAGCTCGACGAGCTGGCGACGAGCAGGCGCGCGGGATCGAGGACCATCCCCGGCGCGATCGCGGGATTCAGCGTGGCCTTGTCATGAATCGGGCTTCCGCGGTGGAAGGTGCCGACCTGCGTGATGGCGCCCGCCCCGGGGATTCCCTGCGCCACCACCTGCGCGCGGATGGGCGTCATGAAGAAAGGATCGCGCAGCGCCAGGTCGCCGCTGTTGCTCTCCGTTTCGACGTTCGCTGCCGAATCGGGACCGGTGCTGCAGCCTGCCAACGCGATCGCCAAGACCAGGGCCTCGAGCCCGGAACGGGTTCTGACCGACCTTCGCGTGACGCGCATTGTGTCCTCCTTGATGGCAATGATTGAGTGTCGACGAACGAACGACGAGGTCATGGCCGCCGGTGCTCCCCGGTGGCCGAGGCGTGCCGGTGTGCGCCGCTGGCGGTCAGCGCCGAGGCGGTCGCCGGGACGAGAATCGGACCGCTGGCGGTCATCGCGCGATGTCGGCGCGACACCTCGGCGGAGATCACCATGAACGAGCGCGTCCGGCGCAGGAGCTGCCAGACGGCGAACGAACCACCCACGGACGCCACCGAGATCAAGGCCAGCTCGCCACGCGCCCCGCGGCTCGCCACGACCATCAACGCCAGGGTCAGACCGCTCATCGTCGCGCAAGCCGCCGCCCCCAGGACCACCGCCCGCACGCCGGCGGAGAGCAGTCCCTTGAGCTCGAGATGAAGGCCGATGCCCGCCGAGACGGTCACCGTCGCGAAGGCGACCACCTGCCGATCGACCGCCAGCGTGGCGCGCCAGCCGACCGCCTGTCCGAACAGCCGATCGCCCGCGGCGCGCACCAGCGCCAGGATCAGGAACCCCACGACGAAGCCCGGAATGTGGCCCACCACCGTGCGCCCGAGCCCGACGGAACGCTCCCCGCCCCTCGCCCGATCGGCGCGCCAGAGCGAAAACAGGATCAGCACCGGCGCCAGCATCAGGACCCGCGCCGACTTGCTGACGGCCGCCATCTCGGCGCCGCCAGTCCCCATCTGGGCGCCGACCGCGACGGCGCTGGCGAGATCATTCACCGCCAGTCCGCTCCAGATCCCCCCCTGGTGGGCGTCGAGACCGGCCGCCGCGGCGATGGCCCGGAACAGCACCAGGGCCACCGCGCTGTAGAGGAAGATCGTCGCCAGCGCGACCCCCTGCTCCTGCCGCCGCGCACCGATGACCGGCGCCACCGCGTTGATGGCCGAGGCTCCGCAGATCATCGTCCCCGACGCGATCAGGTTGGCCAGCCGCCGGGGGACGCGCAGGGGGATCGCCAGCGCGCGCGTGACGAAGAAGGTCGTCGGCAAGGCCGTCACCAGCCCCAGCGCGATCGCCATGAGCTGCCGCGACTCGAAGAGGCGCGCCTCGATCCGCAGCCCCATCAGCACCACCGACGCGCGCAGCACCACCTTGCCGACGAACGTCAGCCCCGCCCCGTAACGATTGCGGCCCCGATCGTGCGCCGCCAACCCCAACCATTTCGAGAGGGGCGAATTGACGACGAGCGAGCCGACGATCAGCGCCACCAATACGTCGGGGAGCGCCCAGCGGGCCGGACACAAGCGCTGCAACTCGAGCGCGGCTCCCCCCACGATGAGAGCCAACGCGGCGCCCGGTGCCACCGCACGGATGTGGGTGGACCACGCATGTTGCGCTGCGGGGCCGGTCATTTGCACGGCTCTCCGCTGCCATCGAACGCGATCGCGAGCGGAAACTCCAGCGACGAAACCGACAATCGCCCTCGGAGATCACGAAGCGTCAGGTCGACCACAGTTCCTCGCGCGGCAGTCTCTGACATGTCCGCGAGCGCGGTTTGTCGTCGGTTGCACACCGACAGCGACGCCATTCGCGAGCTGTCGTCCACGGCGACTTGCGAAGCGATGTGCGGAGCCGCGTGCGCGTGGATCGACATCGGATCGAAACTCATCGACTCCGAAAATTGGAACTTAACTGAACCGCCAGCGACGGTATTCACCGGTACAACCCACGCGCAACGAGTCTCCGACATGCACATGCGCGTCGGTGCAATGTCGACATTGCGCCGGCCTCAAGCGACGCATTCACACGACCGAAGGGACGCTGCGAGAGCGAGGAGATCGATGCGACGGAGAGAGGCAACAACGCGATCGGACTTGGCGGGCGGCGCGGTCGCGCTGGCGATCGTCGCCGTCGCGGGGTGCGACGCCAGCAGCTTCTTCTGCGGCAGCAACGCGACCTGCGGCTGGTCCGACACCGATCTCGCGCGCGTGGCCGCGCTGGCCAATTTGCCGTCGACGCCGCCGGCCGACAACAGCAACGCCTACGCGACGAACCCCGACGCCATCGCGCTCGGAAAGATGTTCTATTTCGACACCCGTTTCTCTGGCCCTTCGACCTGGCTCGACGGCCTCAATCGCACGATGCCGTTCGGACGCACCGCGATCGGTCAGAGCGCGGGCGTGGCCTGCGTCAGCTGCCACGATCACGCCCATGGCAGCGTCGATCCAGCCAGCACGCCGGGCGACGTGTCGGTGGGCGCCGGCTGGACCTACGCCAACTCGCTCCCGACGTTCGATTCCGCGTTCTACTCCTTGCATCTTTGGAACGGCCGCGTCGATTCGTTATGGGCCCAGGTCGTCGCCGACAACGAGAACCCTCTGACCACCAATGGCAACCGCCTGCACACGGCCTGGTTGATCAACGATCACTACGTCCCGGCCCCGACGCCCCCGGCCAATTACCAGCCTTACCCGAACGTTTTCGCCGATCCGCTCCCACCGTTCGGGGGATCGTCGTCCAGTGTCCAGGCGATGGTCGACGCCACCGGGCAGTGCCCGCCGCCGGTGAACGGAGTGTGCCCCACCGCCAGCTGTCGGGGCGCCACCACCACGGCGACGGGCACGGTCGACAGCTGCTGGCCGGTGGTTCCGCTGCAAGGGAAGCCCGGAAAGACGGCTGGCTGTCAGCCGGGCCTGGCCAGCGAGCCGTTCGGCGACGCCTGGGATTGCATGGACCCGGACGTTCAAACGGCGGTCACGCGCATGCTGGTCAACTTCGGCAAGGCGATCGCCGCCTACGAGGGGACGCTGATCCTCGGTCCGTCTCCGTTCGACGAGTGGGTGGCCGATCTGCAGGCAGGTTACGGCGATTCATCGACCAAGATTTCGGGCCCGGCGAAGATCGGCGCGCAGCTCTTCGTCGGCAAGGCCGGTTGCAGCGACTGCCACAACACCCCGCTCTTCTCCGACAGCCTGTTTCACAACGTGGGCGTCGGCCAGATCGGGGCCGGGGTCCCGACGGTCGAGGACTGTCCGTCGGGCGGCGTCTGCGACTGCACGATCGACGCCGATCACCCGACCGGAACGAAGAATTGCCTCCCCTTCGGGGCCACCGACGGCCTGCAAAAGCTGACGGCCAACGGGTTCCTCCGCAGCTCGGTCTGGAGCGACGACCTGAGCTACGTCCCACCCGCAGCGCCGCCGGCGAGACCGATCGGCGGCTACCGGACCCCCAGCCTGCGCAACGTCTCGCTGACGGCCCCCTACATGCACGACGGCTCGATCGCCACTCTGGCCGACGTCGTGTGGCATTACAACCAGGGGATCAGCGACGAGAACACGCCCGGCGACCCGGCCGCTTCGTTCAAGCCGCTCTATCTCTCCAACGACGAGCAGGCCGCGTTGGTGGCGTTCCTCGAGTCGCTGGGATCGGCGCTCCCGACCGCCGACGTGCTCGCGCCGCCGACGCTTCCTTAGGGCCGGCGTCGGCCAGGAAACAGCGAAGGAATCGCACACGCCGATCGGGAATCGGTGGCACACTGGGGCGTGGCCTCGAAGCAGCGTAGCCCACGGCCGGTTGAGAAGACGCTCGGAGACGTGGCGATCGTCTGCGGCAAGGACGAGCAGGGGCTCCACATCCTGCGGCGACGTTCCGAGGACGCTCCGATCGAGGCCGCCGTGGTCCAACCCCTCGCCGAGGGACGCCCGATCACCGGAGAGGTGATCTCGATGCGGCCACGCAAGGACTTCCCGTTTCTCTTCGATGCCAAGACCGAGCTCGAGGCCCCGGTTGGCGCGACCGCGCGGGCGAGCCACGGGCCCGCCCAGGTGGCCAGCAACTCGTACCGCGCGGGGTGGGACGCGATCTGGGGACCGCGCCACCGGCGCGAACGCCTCAACTGACGTCCTGACGTTCCGACGCTCGGCGCCTCGCGCGAGACCGAACCGGCCGGGCTAAGACGTGGGCGGCTGCACGGCGATCGAGAAGCGGATGCCGTGACTCTGGGTCGCGTGGGTCATCGCCTCGACGAATCGCACCGCCTCTCCGTGCGGTGCCTCGGCGCAGTCGAGGCGAATCTGCACCGCCTTGCCCCTGTATTGCGGGTACTGCTCGGCGAGAAAGCCGTCCAGCACGTAGCCCATGTACCGGTTGAGCTTCTCTTCGATCTGCTTGAACTGTTCGCGGGCGGCGTTCCAGGGGCGACGCTCCACCATGACCAGCACGACGGTGTCGGTGGTCTTGTCGAGGGTGATGAGATCGACGACCGCGGGGTTCTGCACCCCGGTCTCCCCGAACTCCGCGATCATCTGTTCCCGCGTCAGCTTGTCCAAGTCGGCCTCGCCGCCCGATCTAACACGCGATCGGGGGTTCAGGACCTGGTCATCTAGACCGCTTTTGAATTGACCCGATCGATCAGGCGTGATCAAACGTCGGGATGGCGGAAACATCGATCGATCTTCGGAGGCGCCTGGTAGCGGCGTATCGCTCGAAGAAGAGCGGTTCCTACGCGGCGACGGCGGCACTGTTCGGAGTGGGCGAGGCGACGGTGAGTCGTCTTTTGCGACGACAGAGAGAGACAGGCGACGTTCAGCACAAGCCGAGAGGCGGAAACCGGAAGCGAGAGATCGACCTGGACTGGCTGCGGGAACACCTGGCAGCAAATCCGGATGGGCGACTGATTGACCGCATCGCGGCGTGGCAGGAGCACGCAGGGAAGCGGGTGAGTCTAGGAACGATGTGGCTGGCGGTCCGCGCCTGCGGGTGGACTCATAAAAAAAAGCAGTGGTCGCCCGCGAACAAGAACGCTGGGACGTCCAAGCGAAGCGGGCGACCTTCGTCGCTCAGCAGCACCAGCTCGACCCCACGAAGCTGATCTTTCTCGACGAGTCCGGCTTCCGATTGGGGACGCCCCCGAACTACGGCTGGGCGCCGATCGGTGAGAAAGCGCCGGGAAAAGCGACACACGGGGACTGGTGCACGATGACGATGATCGGAGCTCTTGCTCTCGATGGCTGGCGCGGCTTCGTGACGATTGACGCACCCACCGACGGCGACGTCTTTCTGGCCTACGTCCAGCAGCAGCTCGTCCCGAACCTGCGGCCCGGCGACATCGTCGTGATGGACAACCTGGGCGTCCACAAGGCCCCAGCGGCCCTCGCGGCGATACGCGCCGCTGGCGCGGAGGCCCTCTTCCTTCCGCCGTACTCCCCCGAGTACAACCCCATCGAGAAGGCGTGGGCCAAGCTCAAGGACCTCCTCCGACGCTTGCCCACGCTCTCCCGAGAGGCCTTCGACGACGCCGTCGCCTTCGCCATGACCACCATCTCCAACGCCGACGTCAGAGCCTGGCTCACCTTCGCAGGCTATTCCCTCGGGTCAATTTGAAAGCGGTCTAGGGAAACATGGCACCGTCGGGGCCTCCGGGCGGACCACCGTCGGGCCGACCACCGGGACCGCCGTCGGGGCCTCCGGGCGGGCCACCGTCGGGCCGACCACCGGGACCGCCGTCGGGGCCTCCGGGCGGGGGTCCCCCGTCGGTGGAGGTGCCGGTGGCCGAGCTGGTGATCGGCAGGACGACGGTGACCGCCGCGGTGTAGCCCGTCGTGTTGTCGCCGGACAACGCCAGAACGTTGGCGCCCTTGGTTTGCTCGGCGTAAACGCGATCGCCCGCGTTGGTCGTCGGATTGGTCCCCTCGGCGCTGTACGGGGCGACGCCGGTCGCCAGCGCGTCGATGAAGGTCTGGGCGAAAAACAGCTGCGTGGTGTTCGTGCCGTCGCTCGTCGAGGAGGCCTGGCTGTACGACGATCGCACGCGCAGGTGGATGTGCGTGGTGCGGCCGGAGTACCAACCGGGGATGATCGTCGCGAACGAGACCCGGCCGTTGGCGTCGGTCACCTGATATCCGCGCAGCCACGTCTCGGTCGACGTGCTCTCGACGGCCTGGTCGGAGTAGACGCCAGCCGCGTTGCAGTGCCAGATGTCGACCTGCGCGTTGGCGTACGGCACGCATCCGTTCTTGCCGTCGACGACGATGATCGTCAGCGCCAGCGCGATTCCGGTCTGCGTCGCGCTGCCGTCCAGGTTCGACAGGATGTTGCTGCGGTTGAACCGGGGATCGCTGTCGTCGGCGAAGTACGGGCCGATCTCCCCCTCGGGCGTGACGTTGCAGGCGCCCGCGTCGGTGCCGGAACCGGCATGGGCGCCGGCGTCGCCACCCGCGCCGGCACTGGCGTCGGCGCCACCGTCGCGCCCGCCCGACGAGTCGCCGCAGCCAAAAGCCAGAATCGACCCGGTGCCGACCAACAGCCCGATCACCCTGCGTCGCGCCCGGTCCTCGACCTCTTCCTGCTTCGTCTTCTCCATGTCGTCAGCTCCTCTCGACGACAGCTGGTCTTCACACTTCGTGCCGCGCGCGACAGACCGGCGATCGGCCCACACGCGGTGTCGCGCGCCGACGGGCGCTGCTGGATCCGCACCGCGCGTGCGGATTCCGCACGACCACCAGGCTGAGGCGCCGTGGAGAGACCGGCACGGCCCGGCACGCCGGTTGCTCGCCACCATGCGAGACTCGTGGAGCATCCCCAGATGGCCTCGCCCCAGTCCAAGCTCAGGCGCTCGATCGATCGCGCCGGTCCCCTCGGTGTCGCGTTGGCCCTGGGGGTGGTGCTGGTCGCCAGCTCGGGCCTCTCCTATCGGGACTCGCAGCACGCCGCGGCCGTGGTCGCCGAGCGTCAGGGGATCGACCTGCTGCGCAGGTTGGATGGCGCGTTCGAGCCCCGTTCCCGTCCCGAGCGCGCGGCGCTGCAGGCAGCCCTCGAAGCCAATCGCGCCATCGGGCTGCGCTACGTCGGTCTCGTCGATCACGACGTCGTGGTGGCCGAGGTGGGCGAGCCACGACTGGCCGGCGCACGGGCGGCGATCGGCACGCCGGTGTCGGGTCGGGAACGTGTCCGCATGGCCGGCCCGACCGGGCCGCCCCGAGACCGACCACCGCCCGAAGGTTGGCGACGGGAGGGGCCGCCGCCGGAGGATTTCGGGCCACCCGGCCCGCCACCGTTCGACGGGCCCCTCGATCGGCAGGATCGGGGGCAGGATCGGCGGGAGGATCCGGGGCACGGTCCGCCGCACGGACCACGCCACGGGCAGCTGGTCATCGAGTTCGAGCCGTTGGGATCCGAGGAGGCGGTGCGGCGGGCGCTGGCCGTGCTGTGGCTGTCGTCAGGCGCGGCCGCCTTGCTCACGGCCGCCGCCCTGATCCTCTGGTCGAAAGCCCGCCGCGCGGAGGAGGCCGAAGCGCAGCTGTCGGCGCAGCGACATCTGGCGCGGCTGGGCGAGATGTCGGCGGTGCTGGCGCACCAGATCCGAAACCCGCTGGCCGCCCTCAAGGGCCACGCGCAGCTTCTGGCCGAGCGTGCCACCGACGCGGAGACTGCCGGGCGCGTCGCCCGCGTCGTGGAGGGGGCCGTTCGGCTCGAACAGCTCACCAACGATCTGCTGGTCTTCGCGCGCGACGGCGCGCTCCACATCGCCCCCGCCGATCCGGTCGGGATCTTGAATCGTGCGGCGCAGGCGACCGCGACCGGCCAGATTGATCAGACCATCGACGGCGCACCGGCGCGCTTCGAGCTCGACGCGGCACGGGTGGAACAGGTCCTCATCAACCTGCTCGACAACGCGCTGGCGGTCACGCCGCCGGGCGCGCGGGTGACCGCCAGGGTGGTGACGGTCGGCGACGACCTGGTCTTCAGCGTACAGGATCGCGGCCCCGGCATCTCGCCCGGCGAGCGCGAGCGCATCTTCGAGCCGTTCCACACCACCAAGACACGGGGAACGGGGCTCGGTCTGGCGCTGGTCAAGCGGATCGTCGATCTGCACGGCGGCACGATTGAGGTGCACGACGCGCCCGGTGGTGGGGCAATCTTCAGCATTCGGCTCCCCGCGCAGCGACGAACATGAGCAAACCAGATCCTCAGAGCCCTCTGCCCGGCGCACGCATTCTGGTCGTCGACGACGAAGAGGGGGTTCGAACCTTCCTGGCTGACGCGCTGTCGGCCGTGGGCCACGACGTCACGCAAGCGGGCGACGGCCAGACCGCGCTGGCCGCGCTGGCCCAGCGTGCCTTCCATCTGGCGATCACCGATCTGCGCATGCCGATCGTCGACGGGATGGAGCTGCTCCGCGCCATCCGGCGCGATCACCCGGAGACGGAGGTGATCGTGCTGACCGCGCACGGATCGATCGAGAGCGCGGTGGAGGCCATGAAAGAAGGCGCGTTCGACTATCTTCAGAAGCCGGTGGGCAGCCCGGCCGAGCTGCGCCTGACGGTGGCCCGCGCGCTGGAGCGCCGGCGGCTGCGCGCGCGGGTGGAGATCTCCGACGTGGGGTCCGAACCACCGCTCGGGTACGGCGCGCCGGCCATGCGGCCGATCGAGCAGGCCCTGCGGAAGGTGGCCCCCACCAACGCCACCGTGTTGCTCCTCGGTGAGAGCGGCTCCGGCAAGGAGATCGCTGCCCGGGCGGTCCACCGCTGGAGCGCCCGCGCCGCCGGCCCCTTCGTGGCGGTGAACTGCGCCGCGCTCTCGGCCGAGCTCCTGGAGAGCGAGCTCTTCGGCCACGAGCGGGGGGCCTTCACCGGCGCGCACGCGCGGCAGCGCGGCCGCATCGAGCTGGCCGAGGGGGGGACGTTCCTTCTCGACGAGATCGGCGAGCTTGCCGCTGGCCTGCAGGCCAAGCTGCTGCGCGTGCTGCAAGAGCGCCGCTTCGAGCGCGTGGGAGGTCATCAGACGGTCGAGGCCGACGTTCGTTGGATCGCCGCCACCAACCGCGATCTGACCGGAATGATCGCGCGCGGAGGCTTTCGCGAGGATCTCTATCACCGGCTCTCGGTGTTCCCGGTGCAGCTGCCGCCGCTGCGCGAGCGGCGTGAGGACATCGGCCCGCTGGCGGATCGCCTGCTGGCCCAGATCGCGGCCACGCTGGGGAGACCGGACTTGCGACTCACCGACGACGGACGAGGCGCCCTCGCCGCGGCGGCCTGGCCCGGCAACGTGCGCGAGCTGGCCAACGTCCTCGAGCGCAGCGCCATCCTGGCGGACAGGGCCGACATCGGCGCGGACGATCTGGCCCTCCTGCCCGACACCGACGGCACCGGCGGGGGCGCAGCGGCTCCGACCACCATGTCGGAGCTGGAGCGCGAGGCCATCGAGCGGGCCCTGACGGCGACGGGCGGCAACCGCCGCCTCGCCGCCGCCAGGTTGGGGATCGGCCTCCGCACGCTCTACGAAAAGCTGAAGCGCTACGGGTTGGCCTGATCGGGCGGCGGGCCCGGCGGGTGGTCCGGCCGGCAGGCCAGCCGCTTGTCGGGCGCCTCCGCGCAGAGGCCGGAGATTGTCCGGTCGTGGAGCGTGACCTGACAGGTGTCGCCGGACTTCTTTTGGCTGCAGGCCTCGTAGGCCTCGGGGGGCGGACCGTGGTGGGGCTCGGGGCAGTCCGCGGCGCGCGCGGTGACGCCCCCGCTGCCGGGCGAGATGGCGATGAACGACGACAGACAGAACGCGAGGTGGGTGAACTTCATGAATCGTTTCCTTTCAGCGCCCGACGAACCGGACGCGGAGCGATCCCTCTGCAGCGGTCGCGCCAGTTCGCGCAGATCGTGAAACGCGCGCGTTCTCGCGGGCGAGCGCCGCCGACGAGACGCCGGGAGACGTCACCGACTGCAGGAATGGCAGCCACCTGCTGCGGCAACCGCAGCTCGGCGCCACACCACCGTGCCGCATGCCATCCGCCACCCCCATGAAAGTCTCGGAAGTTCACCTAAATCCAATGGGGGTTGACATCCTATCGCGTATGAATACGATATATCGCAATAGCATGCGATCTCGCACTCCACCGGAACTCTCCTCACCCCTTCCCGATCAACGCCGCCGCGTACGCGGCGCTCGACACGGCCATGTCCACGACCACGGCGAGCACCACGGCCGCGAACGCGGCCGCCTCCGCCACGGCGACGTGCGGATCGCCCTCTTGATGGCCCTCGCCGAGGGGCCCGCCCACGGCTACGAGCTGGGGCAGCGGCTGGAGAAGGCCAGCCAGGGGGCCTGGCGCCCCAGCCCAGGGTCGATCTACCCGACGCTGCAGCTGCTGGCCGACGAGGAGATGGTCTCGTCGGAGGAGCGCGACGGGAAGCGAATCTACACGCTCACCCGGCGCGGGCAGGCCGAACAGAAGGAGCGGGCCGGCCGCGGCGAGGGCTCGCCCTGGCAGGGCGCCTACGACGAGCGCGCCGGCGACCTGCGCGAGGCGGTGGTGGCGCTCAAGATGGCGGCCAAGCAGGTGGCGGCGGTCGGGACCACCGATCAGCAGAGCCGCGCCACCGCGGTCGTCGTCGAGGCGCGCCGCAAGCTCTATGACCTGCTGGCCACGACATGAGCGCCAGCGCTGTCAGCCCCACCCCCGTCGCCAAGCCACCGGCCTTCGCGGCCCTGCGCCTGCCCGGCTACCGGGCCCACTTCATCACCTATGTGCTGGCGATGATGGCCGACAACATCGAGCACGTCATCAGCTACTGGGTGGCGTTCCAGAAGTTCCACTCCCCGGCCCTGGGCGGCTTCGCCGTGCTCTCCCACTGGATCCCCTACCTGGCCTTCTCCGTCGGCGTCGGCGCCCTCAACGACCGCTTCGACAGCCGCCGGATCATCCAGACCGGGATGGTCCTCTTCATCACCGTCTCGCTCGGGTGGGGCTACTTCTTCGTGACCGACACGCTCCGCGTGGGCGACGCGATGGTGCTGCTGGTCCTGCACGGCTGCGCGGGCGTCTTGTGGCAGACCTCCAGCCAGATGCTCCTCCACGACATCGTCGGCCCCGAGCTCTTGCCGAGCGCCGTGCGCCTCAACGCCACCGGGCGCTACCTGGGCGTGCTGGTCGGCCCGGCGGTGGGCGGCCTCATCATGTTGAAGCTGGGGCCAACGCGCGGGATCTTCCTCAACACCGCCTTCTACCTGCCGCTCATCATCTGGTTGTGGCGCGCGCCCTACGGCCGCCACTTTCGGGGCGACAAGGCGCCGCCCAGGCGGGCGGTGCGCGGTCTCCAGGACATCCTGGCGACCCTTCGCGAGGTGCGCGGGCTGCCGGTGATCGCCGGGATGTTGACCCTGGCCGGCGGCGCGTCGTTCTTCATCGGCAACAGCTACCAGGCGCAGATGCCCGGGTTCGCGCACGATCTCGGGCATGGCGATCCGGGGACCGCCTACAGCGCCCTCCTGGCGGCCGACGCGGCCGGGGCGCTCCTGGCGGGATTTCTCCTGGAGAGCGGCGGCGGCCTCCTGCCGACCAGCCTGGCGTCGGCGTTCCGGTTGGCGACCTTCTGGGCCGCGGCCCTGATCGGCTTCGCGATGACGCGAACGTACCCGCTGGCCCTGGCGCTGCTCTTCACCGCCGGGTTCTTCGAGCTGTCGTTCAGCAGCATGGCGATGACGCTGGTGCAGGTGAACGCGCCCAACGCCACCCGCGGCCGGGTCCTCGGCCTCTTCAACATGGCGGCCCTCGGCCTGCGGGCCTTCAGCGGCATCACCGTGGGGCTGGTCGGCAGCCTGACCGGGATCCACTGGTCCCTGGCGGCCGCCGCGCTGGGGTTCGCGACGTTCCTCTTCGTGCGACGGCCGCGTCAGCTTTCCCCCGCCGGGTAGCCAGCCACCGCCCGTTCACTCGGGCGCCGACCTGGTCATCCGACGCGGCCGACGTCGTCCCCGCGGAATGCCTGGGCGTTGTCGCGCGTCCAGGCGTCGAAGCTGCTCGGCTTGCCGCCGGTGACGCGCGCGACGACGTCGGTGACCAGGTCGACGCATCCTTCCCGGACCTCTCTCCACAAGGTCACGAGCGCAGCGGCCACCTCGCCGGGCATCCCCGTGCGAAGCAGGTCACTCGATGGGGATTGGTTCGGCGGGGTATCGGGCGAGCCGCGGCTCTCCCCGGAGCACGATGCCCAGCCTTTCGAAGGTGATTCGGCGGCCTCGGTCGAGATCGTAGTCGTGCCAGCGCTGCAGGAACTGGTCGCGCGTGAGGTACCCGTATCCGGTGCGAACCGAGGGATCCATGAGGTAGACGCGATCGCGAGAGAGGCCGACGACGACGACGTAATGACCGTCCTCCCAGTTCGTTCGCCAGTCGGTGACCGGTTTGGTCGCCCAGGCCTGCAGGGCCACGATCACCACGTCGCCGCGCGACAACCCGCGATCGAGATCGTCGAAGGAGAGGCCGACCCGCGCGTCGGCCTGCAATCCGTACCGGCGTGCCTCCGCGACGATGCTGTCGACGCGGGTCCCCTCTTCGGCCGTGACGCCGAGCTCCGCGTCCAGGGTCGACTCGGGATCGTCGTAGACGCCGAAGTAGAGGAGCGCGGACATGAGCGCCGCGGCTCCGCAGCTCCATGGACGAGCTTGCGAGACCAGCGGAATGGGAAGCAGAGAGGGAGGTGGGAGTGAAAGCGAGGCCCTGATGGCGTGCCCCGCGAGCAGCGTGGCGCAAAGAGCGACCGCCGCCGCGCTCCGACCGACCCTCATTCCTTCCCCGCCGTCCTCGCCATCTCGGTTCTCTCCAGCTGAACCTGAGGATCGCCCGCGCAGAGCGCCAGTCCCTCGACGCACGTAAGGAGCCGCCCTGCATCGACAGCGGGCGGCCGGGCACCGATGTTGACAGCGGTCTGCCCGGCCCCACCTACCTTATGTGGCGTCTCCGCCGCCGCGAAAGCTTCCGCCTCCTTTGCGCTTGCTGGTGTTTGGCAGCGTGCCGGCGGTGCTGATCGGCATCGGCACGGTGGGCTACCGTTTTCTCGAGGGGTGGTCGTGGTTCAACTCGTTCTACGTGGCTGTCATTACGCTGACCTCGATCGGTCACAACGAGACGGCCACCCTGTCGACCTCGGGCCACCTGTTCACGATGGCGCTGGCGCTGGGGGGGATCTTCACCGTGGCGGTCGCCGTGACCGAGCTCCTCAGCACCCTCATCACCGGCGAGCTGCGTAACTTCTGGTGGAGCTGGCGCATGGGCAAGCGGATCGAGGCGCTCGAGCAGCACGTCATCGTCTGCGGCTACGGCCACATCGGCCAGCACGTCTGCGCGGATCTCCTGGGCAGCGGGGTCCCCGTGGTGCTCATCGATCGCCGGGAGACGGCGCTCGAACCTGCCCGCGACGCGGGCGCTCTTCTCCTGATCGGTGACGCGACCGCCGACGCCAGCTTGAGTCGCGCCGGCATCGCGCGCGCCCGCGCGCTGGTGGCGGTTTCGGGCACCGATTCCGACAACGTCCTCATCGCCATGACCGCGCGCCTCCTGTGTCCCCACCTGCCGATCGTGTCGTGCGCCGAAGAGGAGAGCATGGTGCACAAGCTGGAGCGCGCGGGAGCCACCCGGGTCGTTTCGCGCCACGCCATCGCGGGCGGGCTCATGGCCCAGGCGGTGTTGCGCCCGGCGCTGCTCGATTTCATCGAGGAGGCGACCGGAAAAAGACACCCGGATCTGCGGATGGAGGAGCAGCTGGTGGGTCCGGGGAGCCCGCTCGACGGCAAGACGGTGGGGACCAGCGGCCTTCGTTCCCGGGTGGGGCTCGTCCTGGTGGCCATCAAGCGCCCGGATGGAAGCCTGGCCTTCAACCCCGATGACGGCGCCCCGGTCGCCGCCGGTGACACCCTCATCACGCTCGGCAATCGCGAGCAGCTGGGTCGTGCCGATGCGCCCGCGCTCCCACGATAGTCAGGTCGGCGGCGCTCCGCTCGCAGCGGGGCGCTCGGCGGCGGGCGCCGGCGCGCGCCTGTCGCGCCTCGGCACCGCCGCCTTCGGGGCGCTCCTGGGCGGGGTGGTCGGTGGGTTCTTCGTGGTGGGCGTGACCCTGGTGCTCAAGGCGGGGATGGATTTCGTCGCCCGCCAGGAGACCTGGTTCATCATCGTGGCGCCCCTCGTCGGGCTGTCGGTCGCCGTGCTGGTGCTCCACGGGATCGGCACGAGCGGCACGACGACCGCCGAACGGAAGGCGCACGCCTGGCTGACGTTTTCTCCCGAGGCGGCCCGGGCGGACATCAGCGCCGACGTGGTGAACTGCGCCGGCGAAGAGGAGCGATTCCCCTGGCGGCTGGCCCCGCTTCGCCTGATCGCCATCCTGGCCACCGTCGGCTCGGGCGTGGCGATGGGGACCGAGGCGCCCGCCGCGTACCTGGGCGTGGCCGCCGGCGACTGCCTGGGAGATCGCGGCCGCGGCTGGCGCCGGATTCTGCGGCCGGCCGCCCTCGCCGGCGGCGCGGCAGGCGTGGCTGCGCTCATGGCGATCCCTTTGGTGGGGACGGCCTTCATGCTGGAGATCGGCCGGCGCCGGCGTGCGCCGGTGAGCGGCGAACGCCTGACCGCGGCGCTGCTCGGGGGATTCATCGGCTGGGCGATCAACCTGACCTTCCACCTCAACCTGATCCGCCTCATCGTGCCGAAGGAGCCCCCGGTCAGCTTGCTGCAGGCGGTGCTCACCGCGCTCTTCATCGGGCTCGCCTCGGGCGCCATCAGCTCGACGGCCGGGGTCGCGGTTTATCGCGCCAAAAAATGGAAGGCCTCTCCGATCGTCCGGCTGGCGCTGGGCGGGGTGGCGACGGCCGTGACCGCGCTGGTGCTCGTGCGGCTCGCGGCCCCCCCGGCCGCCTCTGGCCCGGGCGGCGGCGCCATCCTGTGGGCCGAGAGCGTCAATGCGCTTCCGCTGACCCTGCTGGCTGTCTGCCTCCTGCGAGCGGTGGCGACCACAGCGGCGGTCGCGGCGGGCGGCTGCGGCGGCGTCTTCGTCCCCTTCCTCGCCGTCGGTGACCTGGCCGGCCGGGTGTTCGCCCCGGGCCTCGGGGTGGGGAACGATCTCGCCGGCGCGGCGGGCGCAGCGGGTGGCATCGCGGGCGGCTACCGTTTGCCGCTCACCGCGGTGGCGATGGAGCTCGGGCTCGGCGGCCCGCCCAGAGCGACGCTGACCTGCCTGGCCACCATCGGCATCGCCTATCTCGCGGGCCTGGCCGCAGAGGCGGGGCTCGGCAGGTTGAAAGCGCTCGCCGTTTCTCGCCGGTAGGCCCGGTCGCCGGTGCCGGCGCGAGGGCAACCGCGGAGGAGAATGTCTAGCTGTTGATGTGCGGCCAGGACGTTCAGACTGCCGTGCGTCAGGGGCTCTCCGTTCGCCTCCTGCCGGCCTTCGAACTTGTCTCTCTTCCACACCACCGACCCCACCGACGGCGGAGATCCCCTCGCTGAGGGCATCTCCGCCGGGGAATACGCGGCGCGCGGCGCCGACCGCGGTGGCGTGCCGCTGCGCCCCTGGCAGGAGGACGCGCTGGCCCAGTTCGAGGCCAGCGGCGCGCCGAATTTTCTGGCGGTAGCGACACCCGGCGCCGGCAAGACCACCTTCGCGCTGACCGCCGGCCGGCGCGCGCTGGTGTCGAAGGCGATCCGCCGGATCGTGGTGGTGGTCCCCACGCAGCACCTCAAGTATCAGTGGGCCCAGGCGGCCGAGCGTCTGGACATCCACCTCGACCCGGAGTGGAGCGTCGGCTATGGCGGGTTGCCCTCGGACGCGCACGGCGTGGTGGTCACCTATCAGCAGGTCGCCGCGGGGCCGGCGGCGTTCCGGCCCATGGTCCGACAGGCGCTGGTGGTGCTGGACGAGATCCACCACGCGGGGGACAGCCGGTCGTGGGGCGACGCGATCCGCCAGGCGTTCGATCCGGCCTGGCGGCGGCTGAGCCTCTCGGGCACGCCGTTTCGCTCCGACCAGCGGACGATCCCCTTCATCAACTACGTCGGCGAGCTGGCCCAGCCCGACTTCGAGTACGGATACGGCGACGCGCTCAAGGATCGCCAGGTCGTGCGGCCGGTCTATTTTCCGCGCATCAACGGGCGGATGGAGTGGACCGCGCCCGACGGCGTCTCCTACGAGGCGACCTTCGACGATCGTCTGGCCCGCGAGCTGGCCAGCCAGCGGCTGCGCACCGCCCTCGACGTGGCCGGCGACTGGATGCCCACCGTGCTGGCGCAGGCGCACGCGCAGCTGATGCACCTGCGGGAGAAGGACGCCAGGGCGGCCGGCCTGGCCATCACCATCGATCAAGAGCACGCCAAGGCGATCGCCACCATCATGGAAGAGCGGCTGGGCGTCTCGCCGACCGTCACCACCTCGGACGATCCCGCCGCCTCCGAGAAGATCAGCCGGTTCGCCGACGGCATTGCGCCCTGGATCGTGGCGGTGCGGATGGTCTCGGAGGGGGTCGACATCCCGCGGCTCCGGGTCGGCGTCTACGCCACCAACACGGTGACCGAGCTGTTCTTTCGGCAGGCGGTGGGGCGTCTGGTCCGCTGGAACGCCCGGCTGGCCAAGCAGGCGGCTTACATGTTCATCCCCGACGACGTTCGGCTGCGAAAGTTCGGCGCCGGCATCGCCGAGCAGCGCCGCCACTCGCTGCGCAAGGAATCGCGAACCGATGACAGGTTCGAAGGGGAGCGCGACGGCGAGGCTCCCGGCAAGAAGACCGAGACCGAGCGGGACCTGGCGGAGCAACTTTCGCTGTTCGCGCCGATCTCGGCCACGCCGCTCGACGAGCACGGCCGCCCCCTCGAGGCGCCCCGCATCTACCAGGCGGACGGCGACGCCGACCTCGACCCCAACGGCGAGATCCCCGACTTCGTCGGCGCCGCCGAGCTCACCGGTCCGCCGCGGGCCACGCTGTTGCGCCCCTCCCCTGCGCTCGGGCGCGTCCCCCCGCCGGTCGCCGATCCCATCCCCGTCGCCCCCGCCAAGAGCGGTGCCCTGGCCCGCCGCCGACAGCTGCGCGAGCAGAACAGCGAGGCGGTGATCGACCTCGTCCACCTGACCGGCCGCACCCACGCCGACATCAACGCGGTGCTGAACAGAAAAGTGGGGATCAAACGGATCGGCATGGCCACCGTGCGGCAGCTCGAACAGCGCCTGGCCGCCGCCAAGGCCATGGTCAAGCGCCGCTAGGTCGATCCCGGTCGCCCACCGGCGACTGCGCTCGCCGTCGAGCCAGTGCGGAGAGAGCTACTGCCGCTTGGTCTTGTTGGCGAGCGCGGCCGCGAACGGGTTGTTGAACGGAGCGGGCGCTTTGGGGGGCGCGGACGGCGCGGGGCGTGACGCGCGATCCCCGTTGCGGGGCCGTTCGTTGTCCGACGGTCGCGGCGCGGACGTGGACGGCGTCCGCTCGCTCTTCATCGTCAGCGCGATCTGTTTCTTGTCCAGCTTCACCTCGAGCACGCGCACGGTCACGCGATCGCCGGCGCTGACCACCTCGCGCGGATCCTTCACGAACTTGTCGGCCAGCTGGGAGATGTGGACCAGGCCGTCCTGGTGCACGCCGATGTCGACGAACGCGCCGAAGTTGGTCACGTTGGTGACGATCCCCGGGCAAACCATGTCGGGCTGGAGATCCTTCAGTTCGTGGATGTCGGCGCGGAAGGAGAACGGCACGAAGCCGTCGCGCGGATCGCGCCCCGGCTTCTCCAGCTCGCGAATCAGATCGTCGTAGGTGAAGGCGCCGACCTCCTCCTTGAACCCGCGCGCCTGCTTCACCAGCTTGACGCCCGCGCCCAGCAGGGCGGCGGTGTTCACCCCCAGCTCCGACGCCAGCTTGTCGAGCGCGCCGTAGCGCTCCGGGTGAACGCCGGTGTTGTCGAGCGGGTGAGCCGCGTCGGGGACGCGCAGAAACCCAGCCGCCTGCTCGTAGACCTTCTTCGAGAACCGCGGCACCTCCAGCAGGCCGTCGCGCGACTTGAAGAGGCCCGCCTTGGACCGATGCTCGACGATGGCGCGCGCCAGGCCGGGGCCGATCCCCGAGACGTGCGCCAGGAGGTGGTACGAGGCGGTGTTCACGTTGACGCCCACCTGGTTCACGCACGAATCG
Source organism: uncultured Pseudomonadota bacterium (assembly GCA_963847705.1). Lineage (GTDB taxonomy): Bacteria > Myxococcota_A > Polyangia > Fen-1088 > Fen-1088 > JADGRB01. Next base: position 411,131 of record CAWKBC010000032.1, read on the forward strand.
ACCACCGCCTCCAGGCTGCGCCGGAGGCCCGTCTCGGAGACGTCGTGCTGGTACTGGCCGACGCCGATGCTCTTGGGATCGATCTTCACCAGCTCGGCCAGCGGATCCTGCAGCCGGCGGGCGATCGAGATCGCCCCGCGGATGGTGACGTCCAGCTCGGGGAACTCCTCGCGGGCGGCGTCGCTGGCGCTGTAGACGCTGGCCCCCGCCTCGCTGACCATCACTACCGGCACCTCCAGCGCAAAGTGGCGCAGCGCCTCGCGCACGAAGGTCTCGGTCTCGCGTCCGGCGGTGCCGTTGCCGACGGCGACGGCGGAGATCCCCCCCTTCTTCACCAGGTCGGCCAGGATCGGCGCGGCGGCGGCCTTCCCCGCGGGCGTCTCCAGGTGCATGAGCCCCGAGCCGAGGTACCGCCCGGTGGCGTCGATGACCGCCAGCTTGCAGCCGGTGCGCAGCCCCGGATCGACACCCAGCACCGGCTTCGGTCCGAAGGGCGCCGCCAGCAGCAGCTTCCGGACATTCTCGGCGAACACCGTGATGGCCGCCGCGTCGGCCACCTCGCGCAGCGCCTTGTGCACCTCGGTGTCGATCGACATCGCCACGTGAACGCGCAGCGCCAGCCGGGCCGCGCGCTTGAGCAGCGGCGCGCCCGGAAATGAGGCCCCGGACGTAGATCCTGAGGGGCAGGCCGCGCCCTCGAACGCCGCCAGCAGCTCGTCCATCAACGGATCGGTGGTGCCGTCCTCACCGAGGCGGCCGCCCAGCGTCAACACCAGCTCCTCTTCCATCCAGCCGCGCCGCATCGCCAGGTAGCGGTGGGAGCTGGCTGGCTTGAGCAGCTCCTTCACCGGCTCCTGGTAACTGAAGTAGTTCTCGAACCGACTCGGCGTCTTGGCCTTGTCGCCCTTGCGCGTGCGCGCGCAGCCGCGCTCGAAGTAAGCGCTGCGCACCTGCTGGCGCAAGCCCGCGTCCTCGGAGAGCCGCTCCACCACGATGTCGGAGGCGCCCGCCAGCGCCGCGGCTGCGTCGGCGACGCCCTTCTCCGCGTCGACGAAGGCGGCGGCGCGCGCCTCGGGGGTCTCGCCGCCAGCGTCGGCCCCGTGCCCGCAGTCCCACAGCCAGTCGGCCAGCGGCCCCAGCCCCGCCTCGCGCGCCGTCTCGGCCTTGGTCTTTCGTTTCTGCTTGTAAGGAAGGTAGAGGTCCTCGAGCGCGACAGGATCGAACGCCCCCCGGATCCGCGCTTCCAGCTCGGGCGTCAGCTTCCCCTGCCGGCCAATCTCTTCGACGATGAAGGCCTGCCGCTTGACCAGGTCGTCCCAGCGCTCCTTGGTGTCGAGCACCTGACGGATCGCCACCTCATCCAGGTTCCCGGTTTGCTCCTTGCGGTAGCGGGCGATGAACGGCACCGTCGCGCCCCCCTCCGCCAGCGCGAGCACGGCGTGCGCGCCGGCCTGCGCGCCTGGTTGCGCGAATTGCGGGTGTTGCTGGGCCAACCAGAGCGGAAACGTCAACGACATGCCCGGCAGAGGCTATCCATCTGCCGCGCCGTGAGAAGCTTGAATATTTCCAAACTGCGACGTCTCATGTTCGACCTCACCGACCAAGTCGTTCCTTGACCGATTCCCCCGACATCCTGCCCGCCGGCACCGTCCTGGACGGCACGTACCGCCTCACCCGCCTGCTCGGCCAGGGGGCCATGGGGACCGTCTACGAGGGGCACCACACCGGCGCCGGCAAGCGCGTGGCGGTCAAGGTCATGCATCGCGAGCTCCTGGCCTACCCGGAGCTGGCGATGCGGTTCCGGCGCGAGGCGAAGGTCACCAGCGAGCTGGCGCACCCGAACATCGTCAGCGTCTTCGGGTTTGGCACCACGCCCGCGGGCCAGCCGTATCTGGTGATGGAGCTGCTCGACGGTGAGGATCTGCAGACGCGCCTGGAGCGCGTGGGGGCGCTGCCGCTGGAGACCGTCGTGCAGATCGTCAACCAGGTGGCGTCGGCCCTGGCCGAGACCCACTCCGCGGGCATCGTCCACCGCGATCTCAAGACGGACAACGTGTTCCTGGTGCGCGCCCCCGACGGCGGCGTGCTGGCGAAGGTCGTGGACTTCGGCCTTTCGAAGGTGTTGAAGACGTCGGCGACCAAGCTCACCGTCGCCCGGGCCGTGTTCGGCACGCCCGAGTTCATGGCGCCCGAGCAGGCCGAGGGGCGCCAGGACGCCATCGATCACCGCAGCGATCAGTGGTCGCTGGCCTGCCTGGCCTGGTTCGCGGCCACGGCCTGCCTCCCCTTCACCGGCCCGGACGTCAACGCCATCTTGAACCAGGTGATCTCGGCTGTGCCCACGCCCGTCGGGCCCGGCGCCCCGCGCCTCCCGGCGGAGGTCGACAAGGTGCTGCGGCGGGCGCTGTCCAAGCACCGCGCCGACCGTTTTCCGACGATCAGGGCTTTCGCCCGCGCCTTCGAGGCCGCGGCCTCGCCGGGACGCGACGCGGTCGCACCCACGGGCGGCAACCCAACGCCGCTTCGGTCGGCGGCTCTCGGGGCGCCCGGGCGTCCCGCTCCCGACGCCGCCGGAGCGAACCTCGAGGAACCGGAGCGCCAGGGCGGTCTCCGGATCTGGCTGGTGCTCGCCGCGCTGGCGTTGTTGTGCGGCATCGGGTGGCTGCTTCGGGACACACCGCCCATCTCGACTTGGCTCGAGAGCGCGCGCGGCCTCCTTCACCGCGGCTAGATGGGCCACCAGCGGCTGCCGTTGATCCGCACCGGCAGGCCGAGCTCGCCGGCGAGGTCGACGAGGAATTCGGGGTCGATCGCCCGCCAGCTCCAGCATCGTGAAGGCGCGGACGCAGTCGCCGTCGGTGTGCTTGTGCCAGTGCACCAGCACCCAGCGGTCGCGATGCCAGCGCGCCTCGACGCGCGGCAGTTCCGGGCACGCCCTGCATGAAGCGCGCATCGATCCCGGAGCTGGGTATCGGCCGCAGCCAGACGCCGGACGTCAACGAGGCTGCGCGCCGAAAGGACACTGGGCCGGCACCCGTTGCTGCGGATGAATCGGCACGGCATCCGTGTCGGTGGGCGTCGAAAATCTGATGCCTGGACGACCCCGGCGGATCGTGATCTAAGGTAGTTGGGCGTGGCATGAGCGATGCTCCAAGGAGCCAGATGGAAAAGACTTCCAGCTCAAACTGGGTGAGGGGCCTGATTCTGATCGCCGCGACGCTTTGGTCGCTCCCCAGCCGGGCCGACGTCGCGCCGACCTGCGCCGCGTTCGACGCCCTCATCACCTGCGACGCCAGGGACGTCGGGAAGGCCTGCCAGGGCGGAGGCCAGTGTTACGCGGTGTCGTGCGGCACCGGCATGACCGTTTACAAGTGCGACGCCTGCCCGGCCATTCTGTCGGCGCCCGACGCCGGCTGCGAACCGAGCAAGTTCGGGACGGCCTGTGGCGACGGCGGCATGTGCTCGTCGACGCAGGCCTACTGCAACACTTCATCGACCAAGTTCGTCTGCGCCGGGCCCACGCCGGCCAAGCCGACCGGACCACCGGCGGGTGAAAGCGGCGGCGCCGGAGGCAGCGGCCTGGGTGGCGGAGGCGCCTCGGGCGGCAGCGGCGTCGGAGGCGCCGGAGCAGGAGGCGGCAACGCCTCGGGCGGCAGCGGCGTCGGAGGCGCCGGAGCCGGAGGCGGCAACGCCTCGGGGGGAAGCGGCGTCGTGGGCGGCCAGAGCGGCACGGGGGCCGCCGCCTGTCCGTCTTGCAAGAGCAGCGGCGGTTGCGATGTCGCGCCGCGCGCGACCGGTCCGGGCGCCATCGCGCTGGCCCTGCTGGCGGTCGGGATGCTCGCGCTCCTTTACGACCGCCGCCGCAAGCGCCGGCGCTAGCCCGATGCCCACCCGCGCGCTCTCATCCGCGGTGGCGAGCTCGCCGCTGCTCGACCGCGCGCTCGACCCGCTCGATCGGCTGCGACGCGCGCTCCTGGTCGGGCTCTCCCGCTCGCCGATCGCCGGTCCGCTGGTGACCCAGCGCGATCTTCGGGTCCGTGCGCAGGCGTTGCTCGGCGTCGGCCTCGCCTTCGCGCTCACGCTGCTGGCCCCCGGCGTGCTGTTCGTGGTGGGACCGGCGCTGTTCGGCGTCGCGCACGTGGCCAGCGACGTGCGTTACCTGGTGCTCCGCAGAGAGCTGCCGCGCTGGTGGGTCACCGCCCTCGGCGCCGGCTGCCTGGCGCTCTTCGCCTTGCGTGGGCTCGAGGCGGCGCTCCCCGGCCACTGGCCCTTCTTTGCCGCGACGGAGGTCGGCCTCGGCTGGGCCTGGGCGCTCGGCGGCGTGGGCGCTGCCGTCGCCGCGTCACCCTCGTCCCGGTCGATCCGTCGCGCGCTGCTGGTGACGCCGGCGATTCTCATCGCGCTCGGCGCGGCGCTGGCGCGGCCCACCTTGGCGCGACTCCTCTTCGCCCACCTCCACAACCTGATCGGGATTGGCCTCTGGCTGCTGCTGTTTCGCCGGAGCCGGCGCTTCGCGCTCCCGGCGGTGGCGCTGCTCGCGCTGGCCGTCGCGCTCTGCGTCTCGGGCTGCGTCCTCCCGGCGGTCCACCTTGGTGGCCCGGGTGCGGCCCGCTTCGTCGACGAGATGCTGTTCGCCTGGCCGAGCTGGATGCCGCCGCGAACCGCGCTCGGGTTGGGGTTGGCCTTCGTGATGCTTCAGGCCGTCCACTACAGTGTCTGGCTGGCCTGGATTCCGCAGGAGGACCTGCGCGGGCAGGGAACCCTCTCGTTTCGGATGTCGCTGCGCTCGCTGCTGCGCGACGTCGGCCCCGTCTGGCTGGGCCTCACCGCGCTCATCGCCTGCGTCGTGCTGGCGGCGTCGTTCGTCGACGCCGCCCGGACGCGCCAGCTCTATCTGTCCCTCTCCGGCTTCCACGGCTACCTCGAGCTGGCGGCCGGCGCCTTTCTGTTCGTCCGGGGCCGCTAGCGCCGCGATGCCGACGCCCCATGCCTGGCTGATGGCCTTTCTGGCGACGGTGGCCGTCGAAGTCCCCATCGTCGTGGCGCTGACCCGCGGCCATCCGACGCCGGCCTGGCGCCGCGCGCTGATCGCGATCTTCGCCCAGCTCGTCACGCATCCGTTGGTCTGGTTCGTCTTCCCGCGCCTGGTCGGCCTCACCGGCCGATCGTCCCTGGCCCTCTCGGAGCTGTGGGCCTGGCTGGCCGAAGCGGCGTTCTACGCAGTGGTGCTGCCCGGCCTCTCCTCGGCCCGCGCGCTGGGAATCTCCGCCGTCGCCAACGCCGCCTCCATCCTGGTCGGGCTGGCGATCTTCTGATTGCGCTCAGGTGGTCGCGAGGCAGCGTGACCGCCGGTGGGTGCGGCCCCTCGCGCAACGCAAAAACCGCGGACTCCCTGCTGGAAGTCCGCGGTTCTGTTGTAGCGGGGGCGTGATTTGAACACGCGACCTTCGGGTTATGAGCCCGACGAGCTACCAGGCTGCTCCACCCCGCACCAAGTTCCGAAAGCCGGGGAACCTTGCCTGATCGTACAGGACGCGTCAAGGGGCGATCTGCGTCGCCGCACCTCTGCCGACGCCGGCGCCGAGGGGCCCACCGCCACGGCGTTCGTCCCGGCGGGAGCCCTCTCGCTGGCCACCGCGCAACGCAGGCGGTGGCCCGAATTCTCCGGTCGATCGCCACCACGCACCGCTCGGCCCCAACTATTTGACCACCCCGCGCAGAACGCGGCCTCAGGGCCCCGCCGCTCGGCTAAAATCGATGTTTTGCTGGCTCACGCTTAGACTGGACAGACACTTTATGCACGCAGGTCGCAGCAACCGACGATTCGGTTCGAGCTCTCTTATCTGGCTGACGGTGACCGTCTGCGCGCTCGGCACGGGGTGCTCGATGGGCTCCAGCGACGGGGGATCGTCGGCCGAAGGTGGCGCGATCGGCACGACCGGAACAGGCGCGACGAACGGAACGGGCGGCACGAGCGGGCCGCTGGACGGGGGGAGCGTTCCGCGAGATGCCTCCTCGGCGACGGGCGGGTTGACCGGCATCGGGTCGGGCGGGTTCAACGGCGTCGGCGGCTCGACCGCGACCGGCGCGGCAGGCGCGATCGGCGCTGGCTCCGGGGGTGCCAAGGGAGCCGGCGGACTCATCGGCACCGGCGTCGGCGGCTCGACCGGCGCCGGCGGTGCAGTCGGCTCGGCAGGCAGGACGGGCGGCGCGGGCGGAGCGACGGGCGGTGCGGCTGGAGCGCGGGGAACCGGCGGGGCCACCGGGACCGGCGCGGGCGGCGTCACCGGCGCAGGCGGCACGACCAGCGGATTCTGCCCGTCGGGCGCGATCTTCTGTGCCGACTTCGAAGAGGCGAGCGGCCCTCCCGCGAGCGATCCCGTGGGGACCGCGACCTTCGAGGACCCGAACGAACCGGGGGCGACCTTCGGCGGCGCGAACGCCGTCATGGATCTCGACGCGGGCGACGGCCCGTTCGACGGACAGCAATCGTTGAGGATCGATCCCGCGAGCGCGGTCAGCGTCCGCACGCTGGTCGTCGCGGTCCCGGCGACCTTCTGGGTCCGCCTCTACGTCAAGAGCGACATGGCCATCGGACAGCCCAACCACAACTCGTTCTTCGGGGCGGGAACCGATCCGGTCTACGGCACGGGCAACTACGTCGAGTTCTCCGAACAGAACGGCTGCGTCCTGCTGAACAAGAGCGGCATGCTCTATCCGACGGGGACGACCTGCGGGGTCGACAGCGCCTTGTCGGCGAACAGCTGGCACTGCCTGACCGCCGAGTTCGACGGCACGACCGGCAACGTCCGTGTGTTCTCTGGCGCGACCCAGATCATCAACGCCGCAGCCTGGGCGCCGGCGACGGAGGCCTTCAATTCGTTTTCGTTCGGATACTTCGCCTTCAATCCCAACGGCGCCACCGTCTGGTACGACGACGTCGTGATCTCGGCCAGCCCCCTCTCCTGCCCGTAGCGCGGCGCGTCCGCGCGGAGGCCGTACTCGAGCGACGTACTCAACAAATGGCGGCTCGGGTAAGATGGCGGTCCCCTTTCCCTCTGCCCCTCCCCTCTAGACTGGAGACGCTTAGATGGACGTACGCCCCCGCGACGGAAGACCCGGTTCACGTTCCCTCGTCCTGTTGGCCCTGGCGATCTCGGCGGCCGCTGCCTGTGCCGGAGGCTCGGGTGGCACCGGCACCGGCGGATCGACTGGCACCGGCACCGGCGGCACGAGCAGCACCGGTGGGGCGACGGGCACGGGCGGCACCAACACCGGCTCCGGCGGCACCGCCAACGGCACCGGCGGGACCAATGTCGGGACCGGCGGCGTGACCGGCTCGGGCGGCGTTACGGGCACCGGCGGCACGACCAGCACCGGCGGTACGACGGGCACCGGCGGCAGCAACCCGGGCACCGGCGGCGCGGCGGGCTCGAAGGGCACGGGCGGCGCCGGCACGGGCGGATCGAGCACCGGTGGCGCGACCGGCTCCGGTGGAACGACCGGCACCGCCGGGACCAGCGGCTGCCCATCGAACGCCACCTTCTGCTCGGGCTTCGAAACCGCGGGCCAGCCGGCCGGTTCGGTCTACATGGTCAACGCGGCCCCCGGCGACTGGAGCCGCGACTTCGCCATCGACACCACCCAGCACCACGCTGGAGCTTCGTCGCTGTTGGTGAAGAACAGCACGTCCAGCGGCACCTCCGGCAGCGCGTACCAGATGTTGGCGGTTCCAGCCACGGCGGGCGCGTTCTGGGTGCGCTTTTGGATCCAGAGCGACATGCCGATCGGGGGCATGAACCACAACGCCTTCGCGGGCGGTTCGATCGGCGACGGCCCGAACGATCTCATGATCGAGTTCGCCGAAGACGTGGGGGTCGCCTTCAACACCTCGGACTCGGATCAGTGGCCCACGGGCTATGGAAGACTCTCGGGCGGCGGCACCAACCTCTACACGTTGCCGGCGATGACCTGGGAGTGCGTCGAGATCTCGTACAACGGCACCGGACGCGAGCAGCAGCTCTTCATCAACAACGTCCAGCTGATCGACGCCACCGGCTACCCGGGCTCGACCGAGGCGCTCACCTATTTCAAGTTCGGGTTCGACGCCTACCACGGCCCGGCGCGCCAGGTCTGGTACGACGACGTGGCGGTGGCGCCGACGCGAATCGGCGGCTGCCCGACCGTCACCAAGAGCAACAACTAGACGGCAGGCCGGCAGGCCGGAACCAGGGGTCGCGCGAGCCGAGCAGGCGCGACCCCGTGGCGGCTAGGTGGCGGCGCTGGTGTACTTGGCGATGAGACGCCCCACCCGCGGTACGGCCGCCTCGACGTGCTTCTTGCCGGTCGGGCGCAGCTTCTCATAGGTCTTCTTGAGGGTGCCGTTGGACGAGCGCGCGGCCCGCTCGTCGCTGATGGTGAGGAGCGCGTCCGCCACCTGACCTGCGCGCGCGCTCATGAGCGCCCCGATCGGTTCGTTCTTCGCCTGGGCGTCGGCCCAGAACGGCTCGAGCCGGTTCACGAAGTCGTCCAGCATGTGGTCGACCGCCTCGCCGATGAAGCCCGGCTTGACGGCCTTGACCACGGCGAAGGCGGCCTTCACCGCAAACCCCGAGAGTCCGCCCTTCGAATCGACCTCCTCCTCGATCAGCTTCCCGGCGTCCGCGACCACCTTGGGGCGGTTCCCCGGCACCAACAAAATGTCCTTTAGGTTCGGCATGGCGGGGAATCTACACCACGTCCGGGCGACGTGGTACGCAGAGGAATGCCTCGGCGGATCCTCCCCTCGCCCAGCGCCGCGCTGGCGATCCTCACGGGCCTGAATTTTCTCAACTATCTCGACCGCTTCATCCCGGCGGCGGTGATGCCCTCGATCATCGCGGCGCTGCACCTCAAGGACTCGCAGGCCGGATCGCTCTCGACGCTCTTCATCCTCTCCTACTCGCTGATCTCACCGCTGGCCGGCTGGCTGGCCGATCGCAAACCGCGGTTCCAGCTGGCCGCCGTCGGCGTCCTCGTCTGGAGCCTGGCGACGTTCGGGTCCGGGTTGGCGCCGACCTTCCTGGCGCTGGTGGTGGCCCGCGCGCTCACCGGCGTCGGGGAGGCGAGCTACGTGGTCATCACGCCGTCCCTCGTCTCCGACTACTATCCGCCGGCCCGACGAGGACGGGCGCTGGCGATCTTCTACGCCGCCATCCCGGTCGGCTCGGCGCTGGGCTACGTCCTGGGCGGCGCGATCAACGCGCGCTTCGGCTGGCGGTGGGCCTTCTTCCTGGCGGGAGCGCCCGGCGCGGCGCTGGCGTTCGCCCTGCTCTTCTTGCGCGATCCGCCGCGCGGCGCGCTGGACGTCCACGAAGCATCGGGAGACGCATCGGGAGACGCATCGGGGGACGCGTCCGGCAAGGGTTCGGGCGGCCCGGCGCCGGCGCTCCCCTCCCCGCCGTCTCTCGGGGCGCTGCTCCGCATCCCCAGCTTTCTTTTCAACACAGCGGCGCAGATCATCTACACCTTCGTGGTCGGGGGGCTGGCGACCTGGATGCCGACCTACTTCGTGCGCGTGCGCCACCTGCCGCTCGCCTCGGCCGATCTGATGTTCGGCGGAGTGCTGGCGGCGGCGGGCCTGGTGGGAACCTTGATCGGCGGGCGGCTCGGCGATCGGCTGGCGGCCCGCCATCCGTCGGGTCACTTCCTGCTGGCCGGCGCCTCGCTGCTTCTGTCGGTTCCCTTCGCGGTCGCGGGGATTGTCGCCCCTTCGCCTGCTATCTTCTGGCCCGCGATGTTCGTGGCGCTCACCTTCCTCTTCCTCAACACCGGACCGCTCAACGCAGCGATGGCCAACGTCCTGCCGGCGCAGCTGCGCGGGTGGGGCTTCGCCATGAACACGATGGCGATTCACCTGCTGGGTGACGCGGCATCACCGACGGTCATCGGCTTCGCCTCCGACCGGATCGGCCTCAAGCTGCCGGTGCTGATCACGGTGACGCTGCCATTCCTGGCGGGCCTGGTGCTGCTGGCCGGGCGCTCGGCGCTGACGCGCGATCTGGCCAAGAGCGGCGTCCGATGAGCGACCACCTCGCCGAGCTGGAGACCGCGGCGAAGATCGTGCGCGAGGCGGCGGTGCTGGTGCGCAGCTATCGCGGCAAGCGCCTGCACATCGAGAGCAAGCCCGGCAACGAGCCGGTCACCGAGGCCGACAAGGCCGCCAACACCCTGATCCTGGAGCGGCTCTCCGCGGCGTTCCCCAAGGACGTGGTCCTGTCCGAGGAGGTTCCGGACTCGGGTGCGCGGCTCGGACGCAGCCGGATCTGGATGGTCGATCCGATCGACGGCACCAGCGACTTCATCCTGGGTGACACCGGCTTCGTGGTGATGATCGGCCTCGTGATCGACGGGCGCCCCACGGTCGGCGCGGTGGCGCACCCTCTCTCCGAAAAGGTGTACGGCGGGATCGTCGGTGGCGGCGCCTGGGTCGAGGACAGTGAGGGGGCGCGGACGCCGCTGCACACCTCGACGATCGCGCACGCGCCCGGCATCCGGCTGGTGGCGTCGAAGACGCATCGGACGCCGCGCATCGACAAGATCAAGCGCGCGTTGCAGATCGAGGACGAGATGAACGTCGGCAGCGTCGGGCTCAAGATCGGCCTCGTCAGCGAGGCGGTCCGCGACCTCTACGTCTACACCGGCGGTCGGACCAAGATCTGGGACACCTGCGGGCCGGAGGCGATCCTGCGCGGCGCCGGCGGCAACATGACCGACGTCGACGGCGAGCCGCTGGTCTACGACCGGGAAGATCTCTACAACCGCCGCGGCATCGTCGCCTCGAACGGCCCACTGCACCCTTTCGTGATCGAGACGCTGGCGCCTCACGTCCGAAGCACCGACTAGAGCTGGGCCACGGCGCGGGATCGGAATCACGGTCCCGATCCGACTCATCGCGCCACGCGGGGCGCGTCGGCTCCGCCGACGGAGCCGACCCATGCTCCGGCATCCAGAAAAAAATGCGCGCGGGCGCCCATTTTTCGGCTTCGCCCCCCATTAAGAAGACGAAAGGAAACCAATCCTATGCAGTCATCCATTCGCAGCAAAGTCTCGGGATGGGTTGGGGTGGTCGGCGCCGCGGGGGCGTTCATATCCGTGTTGATGTTGGGGGCCTGTGCCGGCAACTCCGATCCGGCGGTGGTCAAGGACGGGACCGGCGGCAGCACCGGGACCGGCGGCAGCTCGACCGGAGGAGCGACAGGCAGCGGCGGAACGCCTCTCAACTGCACCGGCGACAACGACGGCGCCTCGATCGTCACGGTCAACTGCGCGACCACCTTCTGCCACATCCCGGGCACGGACAACGACGGCACGGCCGGTGGACTCGACCTGACCGTCGACGCCAACATCGGGTCGCGCCTGGTCGGGGTCCAGTCAGTGGGGACCGCGGACAACGGATCGATGTGCGTGGGCAACCCCACGCCGTACCTGAACGCGGGCTCGAACCCGGCCACCGGCCTCCTCATCGACAAGGTCTCGATGACCAACCCGCCGTGCGGGGCCCAGATGCCCTTCGACACTCCGTTTCCGCTGACGACCATGCAGAGGAACTGCCTGGTCCAGTGGGCCACCACCCTGACGTCACCCTAGTCCTTGGCAGGAGCTGGGTCTGGGCTCAAGCCTGGGCCCAGGCTTGAGCCTAGCTTCCGGCGATCATCATCTCGGAGACGCGGAAGGTCGGGCACTGCACCGACGAGCGGGTGTCGAGATCGTCGCCGACGGCGTCGACCCGTTTCCACAGGTCGTCGAAGCTGGCCGAGACGGTGATCTCGGTGACCGGGAAGGCGCGCTCGCCGCGCTCGATCCAGAAGCCGCCCGCCCCCTGGGAGTAGTCGCCGGTGGCGGCGTTGAAGCCGAAGCCCATCAGATCGGTCACGTAGAGGCCGCGCTCGAGGCGTTCGAGCTCGGCGGCGGGGGTGCGGCCGGCGCGCAGGATCAGGTTCGACACCCCGACGTGCGGGCTGCCGCCGATGGCGCGCGTCGCCGAGCCAGTCGAGCGGCGCCCGAGCTTGCGCGCCGCGTAGACGTCACAAAGGAAGGTCCGCAGGATCCCTTCGGAGATGAGCACGTTGGTGCGGCTGGGGAGCCCCTCGCCGTCGTAGGCGCGCGAGCCGGGCCCGCGCCGGATCAGCGGATCGTCGACCAGCTCGCAGAGCGGCGAAGCGACCGCCGTCCCGTCACGGCCGGCGAGGTAGGTGCTGCGGCGCCAGAGCGCGCCGCCGGAGAGCACGCCGGCCAGCTGGCCGACGAGGCCGCGGCCCGCCTCGGGAGAGAAGACCACCGGCGCGGCACCGGTCGGGATCTTGCGCGCGCCCAGCTTGGCCAGCGTGCGGCGGGCGGCCTCCAGGCCAATCGCCTCCGGATCGCCGAGGCCGGCGGCGAAGCGCGAGGCGCTCCAGTAGACGCCGTTGCGCTTCTTGCCGTCGGCGTCGTCGCAGATTGGCTCCACGGCGAACGAGACGTGCGTCCCGCGCGCCGAGCCCGAGAACCCCGCCGAGGTGGCGAACGCCGAGGCGCCCACGCTGCGCCCGAAGACGGCGCCGTCGGAGTTGGTGATCCGCTTGTCGAGCTTGAGCGCGGCCGCCTCACCGGCGCGGGCGCGCCGCAGCCCCTCGGCCACGTCGAGCGACAGCACCGACTCGTCCCACAGATCGAGGTCGGGGAGCTCGCGTGCCATCTCCTCGCGCGCCGGCAGCTCGCCGGACGGATCGGCCTCCGACAGCTCCGCCAGCTCGACGCTCTCGCGCGCGAACCGCTCCATCGCCGCCGGCGTGAAGTCGGAGGTGTAGGTGACGGCCGAGCGCGCGTCCTTGAGCACCCGCAGCCCCAGCGCGCGGCTGCCCGCCTCCTTGATCAGCTCCGTCTCGCCCAGCCGGACCTTGGCCTCGAGCTCGGTGCCGTCTCGCACCAGCACCTCCGCGCCGTCGGCGCCGGCCTTGAGCGTGAGTGCCAGCATCTGCTCGGCGAGCCGCTGGCAGGTCTTGGGGTCGGGCAGACGCCGCCCCGCTGGGTCGACGCGCGCGGCGCTCATCGGGACCTCATTGGCAAGCTCATCGGGTCATTCATCGAGTCTTGGTCCCACCGACGGTGATCTCTTGATCTTCATGGTCGGCGTGCCGATGCCGACCGGCACCGACTGCCCGTCCTTGCCACAGGTCCAGGTCCCCTGCGACAGCTCGAAGTCGGCGCCCAGCATCGTCACGTTGCGCAGCACCTCCGGCCCGTTGCCGATCAGGTTCGTCCCCTTGAGCGGCGCCGTCAGCTTGCCGTCCTCGATGAGATAGCTCTCGGTCAAGGCGAAGACGAAGTCGCCGTTCGAGATGTTGACCTGCCCCCCGGCGAACCGCTTGGCGTAGACGCCGCGCTTGACCGACTTGATGATCTCCTCCGGATCGTCCTGCCCCGGCGCCAGGAAGGTGTTGGTCATGCGGGGCAGCGGCTCGTGCCGAAAGCTCTGGCGGCGGCCGTTCCCCGAGGGCGCCAGGCCGAAGTGCTTCGACGAGAGGCGATCCTGCATGTAGCCGACGAGAACGCCATTCTCGATGAGGACGTTGCGACGTCCCGGGTTCCCCTCGTCGTCGACGTTGATCGAGCCCCGCGCGTTGTCGAGGGTGCCGTCGTCGACCACCGTGCAGAGTGAGGAGGCGACCGGCTGTCCGATCCGATCGGCATAGTTCGAGGTCCGCTTGCGGGCGAAGTCGGCCTCCAGGCCGTGGCCCACCGCCTCGTGCAAGAGGATCCCCGACTCGCCCGCTCCCAGCACCACCTCCATCGGCCCGGCCGGCGCCTCCACCGCGTGCAGCATCCCGATCGCCAGGCGCGCCGCCTCGCGCCCCTGCTCCTCCGGGCTCTGCCCGGGACGGGCGAAGAACTCCAGGCCGAAGCGCCCGGCACCGCCGGACCGCCCGACCTGCCGCTGCCGGCCGGCCCCTTCGCCCTCCTCGGCCACGGCGCTGACGCCGAAGCGGATCATCGGCTGGCTGTCGCGCGCCAGGTGACCGTCGGAGGTCACCACCAACATGTCGCGCTGCTCCTCGGCGAGCGACGCCTCCACCCGCACGATGCGCGGATCGAAGGCGCGCGCCGCGGCGTCGGCCCGGCGCAAGAGCGCGATCTTGTCGACGCCGGGACGCGCCTCCGTCGGCTCCGAGACCGGATAGCGATCGGCGAGCGCCACCGGCTGGATCGAGAGGGGACCGGGGGCGTCGCCGCTGGAAGCGATCTGCGCCGCCGTGCGGGCAGCCTCCAGCATGCGATCTTCGGCCAGTTCCTCGGTGTAGGCGTAACCGGTGGCGTCGCCGCGCAGAACGCGCACGCCGAGCCCCAGCGTCACGCCGCGCCCGACGGTCCGCACCCGCCCATCCTCGAGCACGAAGTCGGCGCCCGAGCGGTGCTCGAAGTAGAGATCGGCGTAGTCGCCACCCGAGCTGAGCGCCGCCGCCAACAGGCGCTCCGCCAGCACGGCATCGATCGCGTCCAGGATCATGAGTGTCTCTCCGAGGCGCGCCACATCGCTGCGCGTCGCATCTGGCTGATCATCCGAAGGATCATGGCCGACGGGTGGCCGTCGGTGCCAGTGATGATTTCGCGCCAGCCGATCCCCGGCGGCGCCAGGTCATTTTCGGCCGAAGCGGGCTGGCCAGGGGGGGCGGCGGCCCGGCAGCTCGAGCAGACGGCGGGCGCGCTCCCCGCGCTCGCCCTGGCTCCCGGTCGACAGCACCGCGCCGGGTCGACAGCCGCGGCTGAAGGAGATCGGGGAAGTTCAAGTTGAGCGCGCGAAGCTCCACCTCGATGAGTCTCGGGAATTCGCGCGCCGGGCGGCCAGCGCCCCGCGGCGCTGCCCTGCCTTGCTGTCGCGTTGGCGCCTGGGGGCCTCAGTAGCGCTCGGGCGGAACGCCGAGCTCGCCGCCGGTGTCGTCGTTCTTGATCTTGCAGAGACCGCGCACTTCGACCTGACGGATCCGCTCGCGGGTGAGGTTCAGGATCGCCCCCACCTCTTCCAGCGTGATGCCACCGCGATCGGCGACGTCCAGCGAGCAGGTCTCCGCCATCTCCCAGACCTCCAGATGCGGGAAGTTCAGCTTGATGGCGCCCGTCTCCGGGTTCACGTCGAGATAGAGGTGGTGCGAGCACGACACGAACGGGCAGGGACGCGCCATCTGGCTGCAGTGTTCGCGCATCTTCGGCCGGTCGACGTCGTCGGGATAGACCAGCAGCTCCGACAGCCGGCGCTCGTCGCGCGTCAGCCTTTTGGGGGCGATGGTCTTCGAGCGCACCCGCCCGTCGCGACCGGCGGAGTGCACCTTGCGGCGAATCCGCGCCACCTCCGGTTGCGGCGCGTCCTCGTCTTCGACGGCGCCAGCGTGCTTCAGGTTCAGATCGTCGCTGTTGTCCGCTTCCAGTTCCAATTCCAATTCCAATTCATCCATGGGCTCCTCCTCGGTCGGTCGGCTTGGCCACGGGTCAATAAAGGTCGCTCCCGGCGGCCGACGCTCCGCCCGTGGGCGACTCGGCGGCTTGTGCCGAAATTCTTCGTTCCAGACTGCTAATCCGGCGCACCAGATCTCCGGCGGCGCGCTTGGCCTCGGTGATCTCTCGCTCGAGCTCGCGGCGGCCGTCGGGGTTGACGGCGGGCGCCTTGGCCTCGCGCTCGAACCCGGCGATGAGATCGCGCAAGTCGTTCTCCACCGTCTCGATCTCGTCCTTGAAGCGGATGAACGAGCGCTGGATCTCCTCGATGGTGCGGTCTGCGGCCATCATCCCCTTGACCACGTTCACCCGTCGGACGACGTGCGCCGGATAGAGCCCGCACGAGCCGCGGTGCTTCCCTTTGCGCCCCACCCGAACCGAGCGGGGCAGCAGGCCCAGCTGCACATACTTGCGCAGCGTCGCTTCGGAGAAGCGGATCCCACGCGTCTCGAAGACGTCGACGATCTGGCGCGAGGTGAGGCCGTTGGGCCAGGTGCGCTCGATCTCTTCGATCTCCCGCTCATCGAGCAGTCCGCGCAGCGCGGGAGAGGTCGATGGGAGTGGGCGCTTCATTGTACGGTCTTCAAGCTAATCTATTGAATAGAATCTCCTCAATAGAAAAACGACTGTGAATCTGTTCAGCTCATGCATCCGACGGCCGACAGCGACTGTTCCCTCACCGACGGGAGGACCGCTTAAGACCCTTCCTCCGACTGTTTTTCTCCGCCCTGTGGCTCCGCCTATACTGCGCGGGAGATGAAGGCCGCCCGGACCGTCGCCGCTTTCACGGTCGCCGTTTTCGTCGCCCTGGCGCTCTCGCTCGCCGCGCGCAGCGACGGCGCGACCAGCAACCGCGAGCGGCGTTTCTACAGCGCGCGCGCCGGCGTCGGGCTGGAGGCGCCGCCCGGCTGGAGCGTGTCGGCGCACACCGGCTACCTCAACATCCTCTGCCTGCTCGTCCATCCGGGCGGGAGCCGGATCTCGCTGGCCGTCGACGCGGCGGTCACAGCCCAGGATGCCGCCGCGCTGGCCGACCAGAGCCGCCCCGGCCTCGCCGCGCAGGGGATCGAGATCACCGGCGTGGCCCCCGGGCCGCGGGGCGGGGTCCTCGTCGAGGCGCGCCTTGCCCGGCGGAACCAGGCGCTGCGCCAGCTCTACCTGGTCCGCACCGTCGAGGGGAACCCCACCCGGCGCCAGGCCATCGTGCTCACCTTGACCAGCGCGCCGGCCGATCTCGCCGCGGCCAGCGCCGCCCTCGACTGGGTGATCGCCCGGCTCGAGCTGCAAGCGCCCGCCCGCCCCGACGAGAAACCGGACCACCCCGACGGTGGCGTGTGACAGAGAGCCTCTAGCTGGTGAGCTTGGCGCCGGCGAAGAGCGGGGGAAGCTCGTCGCGGATGAGGCGGCCGAGCGCCGTGACCCCCTCGGCCCCGACCGCATCGGCGGGGGAACGGCCGTAAGGGGCCTGCATGTACTTCCACATCTTCTTCCACCACCGGACGGGGCCGCGATCCGCGCAGCCGAGCCGCCGGTCCCCCGGATCGCAGTAGAACCGCACGTGCATGTGGTCGTCGTGCGGCTCCGAATCGGTCGGCTCGTGGATGATGTAGGCCGCCCGCGCCAGCAGCGCCGGATCGTCGCCGGCGGCCGCCGCCTCCCGCAACAGCGAGGCCCCCAGGCTTCGCTGCATGAAGATCCACTGGACCTCGGCGTCGGGATCAGTCAACAGCGCGCGCACGAAGCCCCAGTTCCGGCGCGCATCGAAGCGGTAGCCCGGCAGCGGGCGGGCCGGCGCGCGCGTCCCCTGCGGCGGCGACCAGCGAGCGGCGCGCCCGTCGGGCCCGAAGTGCAGCATCGCGTCGGTCAGCGGGGCCGGGCGCCCTGCACCGTCGAGGGCGTAGTAGAAAATATCGACGTCGCGGCCGTCTTGATGCGATCGATGCTGGACCGACCCGCCGCCCGAACGATGCGAGAGATCCCCGACGGCCGCGCTGCCCCCGGGCGCCTCGCGTTCGACGGTGCGCGCCGCGCGCGACACCGCCCCGACCAGTGACACGGTCCCGTAGTTCGCGTGCCGCGCCCGCCAGGGCGCTGGAACGGCGTACCCGTCACCTTCGAAGGGGAGCAGGGCCGGGTGGCGGAGCGTGCCGTCGCCGCTGGTCCCGAGCGATGCGCTCGAAAAATCCATCGCCAGCGGTCCGGCACAGCCGGCCCCCAAAAACAGCGAGAAGACCAGGCAGAACGACAGGGAGAACAGCAGGCAGGCCGAACCGCGGAGCCCAGTCGTACGCAGAGCCCGCGGCGGGTCCCGCCCAGGCACCGAGGAGACAGACGGTCGGGCCGGCCAGTGGTGCGCCAGCGTGCCCCCTAGCCGTACGCCTTCTCGATCCGTTCCTGATCCTCCTTGCAACGGATACAGAGCGTGGTCTCGAGCCGCGCTTCCAGACGTTTGATGGAGATCGGCTCGTCGCACTGCTCGCAGACGCCGAAGCTCCCATCCTTGATCTTCTCGAGCGCGTGATCGATTTTCTGCAGGAACACCTTCTCCCGGCCGCGAAGCCGGAAGGTGAAGGAGTGCAGGTACTCGGACGATGCCAGGTCCATCTCGTCCGGGAGGTCGTCCGAGTCGAGCGTCATGTCCTCGTTCAACGTCCGTTGCGCGTTCCGCAGGATCTCCTTCTTTTTCGCGAGCAGGATGTCGCGAAAGCGCTTGAGGTCCTTCTTCTTGAGCCCGGTCCCTTCCATGAACTCCGTCCCCGCGCCCGTGGTGCAGAAGTGCAACTGAAGGCGGCGAAATGGCCCGGTAGATTAGTCCGGCGGCCTACAGTCGTCAAGGTAGTCCCTGCCCTTGACACCTGACGGTACGCCAACTTACACTCACCCACTCGTCACCCCACCATGCTCCTGTAGCTGCACTGCTCAGCTCCATCAGCCACGTTCCCACATTGGAGGCTTCGTCACCACCATGGGCGGTTCCGACAAGCGCAAGCAAAGCCTGTACTTTCCTGAAGAGATGTTGAAAGAGATCCAGGACGAAGCCACCCGGCAAGACCGGTCGCTGTCGTGGATCGTTCAGAAGGCCTGGAAGATCTCGCGCAAGGAGATCATGAAGTACCCGTCCGTGAACGAGTTTCCGGGCGAAGAGGACGAGCGGGGCGCGACCGAGTAGTTTTGGCCGGACGAGATTTTCTGTTGATAGCCGATGCGGTGGCTCCGCTCGGTGATGGTGTATCGGCTGTCGGGGCAAGTGGCCTCAGTCGAGCTCTTGCGGCCCTGGGCAACCGGGCCACGGTCCTCACGCTGGCCACCGTCGAGGCGGCGAGCCGCGTGCCCGGGCTGGCCCGACGTCTGCGTACGGTGAGCGCCACGGTCGGCACCGAGACGCGCGAGCTCGCCCTTTACGAGGGGCGCGCCCCGCTGAGCGACGCGCGGCTCCTGGTGCTGGCGGCGTCAAGCCTCCCGGCGCGCGCGGAGGCGGCGGCGATCCTGGCCGGCGCGACGCGCTCCCTGGCCGCCGACAAGCTCATCGCGCCCGAGGTGGCCATCGGCTGGGGCGAGTCTTCTGCGGCGGCCCTCTCGGCGACCTCGGCCGCGGCACGCCTCTTCGTCTTGCCAACCGGCCGCACGGGCGCGCCGCTCAGTCCCGACGAGGCGGCCATCTTGGGCCCACTCCTGCTGGGCGACGACTCTGCCTCGCATTCGCTGGTCGCGCTCGGCTGCCTGGGCGCCCACGCCATCATCGCCCCCAGCCCCAGCGCCGCGCGGGCGACGGAGTCCGATCCGGGCCTGGCTTCACGCCCCTCTGACGAACCGTTCATCAGTGTGCGGTTCGGCTGCGACGATCCCCCCAACGATCCGGCGACCGATCAGGCGCTGCCCGCGCAGTTCAACGCCAGCAAGCTTTCCCAGAAGGCAGACTGCCGCCGCGCGCTCGCCCGGCGCTGCTCCCTGGCGATCGGGCCGCGCACGCTCCTGCTCACGACCGGTCCGCTCGGCCGCGACGCCGGCACAGAGGCGATCCTGGCGGCCATCGAGCGACTGGCGCCGTTTGATCTGGTCACGGTCATCGTGCCGCGCGGTGAGCCGGAGGCCATCGAACGCGCGCGTCTGCTGGCGCTGCGGCAGCCGGGCCGAGTCGCGCTCCTGTCGGGAAGCGAGCCTGCGGACGAGCGCTTTGCGCGCGGCGCCGCCGACGCGATTCTTCTCGGCGACGATCACGATCGGATCGGGCGCTCGGCCGGTCTGGCCCTGCTCTATGGGACGCTTCCGATCGTCCCCGACGTCGGCGCCAACCACGACTATCTGGTCGACTACGACCCGGCCTCCCGCACCGGCCAGGCGATCCTCTACAGCGCCGATACGCCCTTCGAGATCGAAAGCGGCGTCCGGCGTGCCTTGACCCTGCGCGCCGACGGTGACGTCTGGGGGCCGCTGGTGAAGTCACTGATGGACGCCGCGCCCCGCTGGTCGACCACCGCCGCCACGCTGGCCGAGATCGTCGAAGAGACAATCTCCTCCGTGCCCGCCGCCCTCTAGGCCTCTCCTCAGGCCTCTCCTAGGGGCGAAGGAGCCGGGTGACCCGAACGCCCAGCTCCCCGTCGACGTTGACGAGCTCTCCCTCTGCCCAAACCTCGCCGCCGGCGCGCAGCAAGACCGCGCGACTTCAATCGGCGCTCACCGTCAGCACGACACCCGGCGCGAGCCCCAGCACTTCTTCACCCCGAAGCGTGAGGCGCGCCAGCTCGGCGACGATCTCGATCGGTGCGGCGGCGAGGGCCGCGGTCGCCAGCTGCGTTGGTCCCGTCGTGTCCATCGATTTCTCCTGGCCTTCTTTGACGACGCCGACCTTCGGCCGGTCGGCCGCTTCGGTCAATTGAAAATCTCCCGTGATGACCAGAACGCCGTTCGGAGCGATCCGCAGCGGCGCCCGGTGCGCGCCCATGGTCAGATGCGCGGACCAGTCGGCCTGGGGCCCAAACGCCCCGAAGCCGACTCCGTCGAACACCAGCGCGTCTCCCAGGGCGAGCCGGGTCAGCTCCGACGCCCGCAGATGGGTCACCGCGATCTCCAGGCGCGCTTCGACGGGCAGGCCCGAAGCGCGCTCCCCCCAACCGCCCGAGACCGAGCCGGCAGCCGGTGCGACCGCGCTGTCGGTCGCCGGCAGGTCGAGCCAGAGAACCCCGGCGCCAAAAGGACCTTCCACGTTGACGGCGATCGCATGGCCCACACCCGATTCGGGCGCCGGTGCGAGGTCGATCGACCACCCGGGCGCGTCCAGCAGCGGAGCGATCAACGCCACCAGCACCCCGCGCTCAGCCGGTCCGAGCGCACGCGCCGCCGAGAAGACGCCGCGGCCACCGAGCGCAGCGTCGATCAGCCGCGCTGCGAACGGCAGCCCCAGCGACAGGCGCCCCCGCGCGTTTCCCTGGACAATCGCCAGGGCGATCGCCTCCGATGAGGTGGGCGCGCGATCAATCCCCGCCACGACCAGCGTGGCGGCGCCGAACGGAGGGATCTCCGCCCGCCAGGATCGGGGAAGCGCAGCCAGCTTCCGGGCGACCGCGCGCGTGGCCCGCGCCTCGGCCGCCGCAACCGGCGGGCAGTCCTGGAGCTCGAACGGTGAGGTCCTCAACGACCGGCCTGCCAGCTGTCGCCTGGGGCGTCCCGATCGGCCGACTCACCGTCGCGCCGGGCGTTGCGGTCGCCCGACCCGTCGCTCTCCGGCCGGCTGTGGCCGACCGGCGACGCCAGCGCGATCCCTTTGTCGCGCAACCGAAGCCTGATCTCCTCCATCGCCACCTGGAGCGTCTGCCGCGAACCCACCGTCGGTGTCAAGAGCTGAGCGGTGACCGCCTGCGATCCGGCCGTGGTCGACAACCGAATCTCGGCGCCAGCCAGGGCGCCGGCACCGATGCGAATGCGCGCTTCGGCATCGCCCCCCGTGCCGCCAATCAGGACGCGATCGATCCTTGGCGCGGCCGCGGGCGCGAGCTTGGCCGCCGGAGGCCCCACGCGGATCGGCTCGGGCTTGAACCAACCTGGACCCCCGGGCACGGCCGCGGATTCGGCGGCAGCTTCGCTCCCACCCGCGCGCTTCAAGCTGTCGCGAAAGGGCTTGCTCGGCCGGGCGCGCCGAGGTGCCGCGTCCCTGCCCGCGCCGCCCAACTCGTCCGTTCGAGCCGACTGCGCCCCGCCGGTGGTGGTCAAATCACTTACCTGCACGGCTCGGTTATCGCCCCGAGGCTGCAGCTGGTTGCGCGCGAATCGACGTTGTTGGGGTATGATTCCCCGAAACCGCGGCTCAAAGAGACCATCGAATAGGTAGATGAGAGGCGCCGTGCGCTGGATGACGAGATCAGGGCCGCGATGAACTGTCAGGAGCTGATCGAGTTCTGCTTTGACTACATCGAGGGCATGTTGCCCGACGATGAGCAGATCGGTTTTCGTCAACATCTGTCGCGCTGCCCGGATTGCGTGACGTTCTTCGAGACCTATCGAAAGACGCCGGAGCTGACGCGCGAAGCGCTGGCGACGAAGATTCCGTCGTCGGTGCGCGAGTCGATCCGCAGCTTCTTGCAGTCGCGCCGCGAGCGATAGCGCGCCCGGCGCCGAGCGCGCCTGCTCCCCGGAGGCGGCTCGGCGTGGCGGTGATCCGCTTTTTTGACAGATGTAGTTTTACGACTACTCTGTCTTACATGTACGACACGCTCTCACTCGGCTCCGACAATCGCCGCCTCGCCCAGCGTCTGCGGATGCGCGTCTTCCTGAACGAGTATGTCGGCGACGATCCCTGCCAGGCGATCGTCCGGGACGTGAGCGAGACCGGGCTGTCGCTGGTGAAGCTGCCCGGCAAGAGCCCCCGCCCCGTCGAGGTCGTCACGCTCGAGGTCGAGCTACCGGGAACGAATGAAACGATCTGGGCCAGCGCCCAGCCCCGATTCGATGCGCTGAACCCCGACTACCAGATCTCCGGCCTGCGCTTCGTCTCGATGGCCCGCAAGCACGAGCGCCTGATTCGCGACTATCTCCGCGAACGGCGCGAACGCCTGGCCCGCCTGTTCGCTCCACGCCCCCTGACCGTCAGCCGCTTCGCTTAGCTTCTTCTTTCTCCTCGGTCGGCCTCCGGTGCAGCAATGGTGCGGCGCCGGAGGCCGTTTTTTTAGGGATTCTTGCTACCTTTGAGGGGGTGAGACGTCGGCTGGCATTTGCGGGCGTCCTCGTCGCAGCGGTGGCCGGCGCTGGCCCGGCACACGCCGACTGGCAGGTTCACAGGGACGGCTCACGTGCGCTCCTCGCGCGCGCCGAACAGGCGCTGCGCGATCGGCCGGACGACGACGCGCTGGCGCGGCGGCTGGTCCAGGTCGCCGGCCCCGGGCAGACGGCGGGGTTGCGCGAGCGTTTTCGGGCCCGCGCCGCGGCGTCGAACAGCTATGCGCCAATTGCGGCCTACGCGCAGCTCCTTCTCGCGCTTCGGGACGCGCCGGCTGCGGCGACGGCCTTCGGCGAGGCATTGCGTCTGTCGCCCGACGCGGCGGCGGCGCTGGCCGGCCGGGCGCGGGCGCTGGCGCTGGCGGGCTCCGCCGAGGCGGCCGCTGCCTATGAAGCGGCCATCGCGGACGAGACGCGGCCCCTGGCGCGGCGGCGGCTGATCGAAGCGGAGCTGGCGCTCCTTCCTTCCGAAGTTCCCGGCGACCCGGCCGGCGACGTCCCGCGCGCCGATCCCGCGCAGGTCGTCCGTCTCCGCCGCGAGCTCGCGCGCCTCGCGCCCGACAGCGATCGCACCGCCGAGCAGCTGGCCGATGCGCTCGCGCAGGCGGGGCGACCGGGCGAGGCGGCCGCGATCCTCGAGCAGCGAATTCCCGCCCACCACCTGCTCGCCAAGCTCTCGCTGGTTCTCCGGGCGGCGCGGCTGCGTCTCGCGGACCACGACGCCGCGGAAGCGGCGCGGGCAGCCGAAATGCTGAGCGCCCTCCTGCGGGAGATCCCGCCTGGCGCAACCGAAAGTCGTCGCGCCGCCTGGACCTGCGCCCGTGAGATTGCCCGGGCGCGCGGGACGCTGGGAGCGCTGGCCGAGGCGATGGCCCAGGCGCCGGGCCCGGTCGAATGGGATCTGCTCGGCCAGATCCGCGAGGAGCTCGGCGATCTGGAGGGCGCGCTGGCAGCGACGCAGAAGGCGCAGTCGCTCGCACCGCGCGACGTTGCGCTCGGTGACCGCCTCTTGCGACTCCTCGATCGGCTCGGCCGCAACGAGGACGCAATCATCGCCGCTCAGGATCTGACGCGCCGGTTCCCCTCCGAGATCCGATTTCCGCTCGCCCTTGGGGAGCGACAGTGGCGTCACGGGGACCGGGCGGCGGCGGACGCTGGCTTCGACCGCGCGCTGGGACAGTTTTCGCGCGCGCCCGCCGCGCTCCAGACCCTGGCCGAGACCGCTGCACGTCGGGGCGACGACAGGCGGGCGCTGGCGGCCTGGACGCGGCTCGTGCGCGTGGATCCGACCAGCGAGGTCGCCATCGTGGGGCTCGGCGAGGCTCAGTTCCAGGCAGGCAAGCGCGACGACGCCTGCCGCACCTGGGCGGCGGTGCGAAAGCGGGCTGCCTCACCGGCGAAGGGGCATCTGCGCCTCGGCGAGCTGCTGTTCGATCACGAGCTGCTGAACGAGGCGATCGAGGAGGCGCGGCGCGCGGAGGCCGCCGACGTCGCGGACGCCGGTCCCCACCGTCTGCTCGCGCAGATCGACGAGCACCAGCGCAAGCTCGACGACGCGGTCGCCGAGTGGCGTCAGGTCATCGCGCTGGCGCATGACCCGCACCCCGCGGCGCCGGGCCTGAGACGGGAAGCGCGGACCCGTCTGCTGGCACTGCTCGGGCGGCAGGGCCGCGGCAAGATCGAGACCGAGGTCCAGCGCCTCCGCGGCGAGACGGGCGCCCACCCCGACGACATCGAGACGGCGATGTTCCTGGCGGAAGCAGAGCAGCGTCTGGGCGACGTTCCGGCGGCGACGGCAACGTTGCGGGCGATCTCCGCGCGCGGCGCCGTCGCGAACGACAGGCGGGCGCGCGAAGCAGGCGTCGAGGCCGGGTTCGCGCTGGTGCGTCTGCTGAAGCAGAGCGGGCAGCTCGCTGAAGCGGAGGCACATCTTGCCGGCCTGGCCGAGCTCTCGCCCGCCCGGGCCAGCGAGGCCGAGCTGCAGATCGCCGATCTGGCGCTCGGGCGTTACGACGTCCCGCGCGCGCTCGCGCACGCCGCCGCCGCCGAAGACGGCGCCGACGCCCCCCAGCTGATCCGCATCGCGGAGATCCGCGAGCGTGCCGGCGCCGACACGCTCGCCGCGGCGACCTACCGCAGGGCGATCGCGCGCGATGCGGCGCCGACGGCGGCGTTGGCGCTGGCCCGCGTCCTCGAGCGACAGGGGGACGCGTCAGGGGCCGCCGGCGCGGTGGAGGCGCTGCTGCGCGGCTCTCAGGACGACGCCTCGGTCGCGGACGCCGGGCGGCGCGCGCTGGAGCTCGACGAGGCGCTCGACCGGCTGCCCGATCTGGCGGAGGCGCTCGCCGACGGCGACGGCGAGAAGGAGACGCCGGCCCACCGCCGAGCGTTGGTCGACGTGCTCGAACGGCTGGTTCCGGCGCTCTACCGCGACCCTCTCGCGCTGGAGGCGCGCGCCCGCCTCGGCCGGATGGCGCTCCGGCCGCTTCTCGATCTGGTGCTCGCCTCCGACGTGCCGCCGCCGAAGGCGGTCGAGCTTCTGGGGATGCTGGGGAACACGGACGCCGTGCCAGCGCTGGTCCGCCTGGCGCGGGCCGGCACCGATCGCGCAGCGGCCAGCGGGCGAGGGACCGCGGAGGCGCCGCTCGCCCAGCCCTCCCCAACCGCGATCGACGCCCGCACGGCGGCCCTCGTCGCCCTCGGACGGCTCGGCGATCCGCGCGGGCTCGCGCCGCTCGAGGAGGCCGCGGCAGCCGGAGCGGTGACGATGCGCGCGGCGGCGGTCTGGGCCATCGGACGGATCCCCGACCAGCGCGTCTCCTCGATTTTGGAACGGGCGCTCGGCGATCCCCACCCAGAGGTCCAGGCGCTGGCCTGCCTCGGACTCGGTCGCCACGCCGATGCGCGGGCCGTTGCCCTGCTGGCGCGCCTCGGCTCCGATGCGGCACGACCGAGCGAGCTCCGGATCGCCGCCACGCTGGCGCTCGGGCGCGCGGGGGGCCCGCAGGCCGCCGCCGCGCTGGTTTCGATCCTCGATCGCGGCGACGACGAGCTGTCACGGGCAGCCGCGCTGGCGCTCGCCTGGACGCGCGATCCGCGCGCGCTGTCGGCGCTCCTGGCCCGCGCCCTGCTTCCGGCAGAGTTCGCGCTCGCCGGCGCCGACAGCCCGCTTGCGGCGCTCGGCGTTTGGCAGGCCGGAGGCCCTCCGCCTGATGAGGCCCTCTCGATCGTCGGGAACGATCTCTCGATCTCCCTGGCGTTGGCCGCGCTGCTGGAGACGGCGCCGGCAGGCGATCTCACGCCTCTTTGGCAGGCCCACACCGGCGAGATCGACGCGATCCTCTCCGACGCCCTCACCCGGGGCGGGAGCGCGCGGCGGGCCGCCCTGGAGGCGCTCGACGCCCGCGCCGACGGCCTGGCCCTTGGAACCCTCACGGCTGCCGGCGACGTCCCTTCGGCGCCAGAGACGGGGGTCGTCGCGCGTGAGATTGCCTGGCCTCTCGTCGACGGAATCGCGCCCGCGCTCGACGACCCGGACCGCCGGACCCGCGCCCTGGCGCTGCGTCTGCTGGCCACGCTCGACGACGAACGGCTGACGCCCGCGCGAATCGCCGACGCCATCGCCGACGGGACGCCGGTGCTGACCGGCGCCGCCCTGTCGGCCGCCCAGATTCTCGTCCGGGCCCATCCAGCCCTGGCCGCGCCGATCGCCGGTGCGGTGGCCCCGCTCGTCACCGACGACGGCC
Source organism: uncultured Pseudomonadota bacterium (assembly GCA_963847705.1). Lineage (GTDB taxonomy): Bacteria > Myxococcota_A > Polyangia > Fen-1088 > Fen-1088 > JADGRB01. The sequence goes on from CAWKBC010000032.1 coordinate 437,593, forward strand.
CGGCAGGCTGCTGGACCTGCCGGCTCGCGGCGGTGGAGCTCCTGGCGTCGTTGGGCCCCCCCGGCTTGCCGCCGCTCGATCGCGCGCTCAACGACCGCAACGCGCTGGTGCGGGCGGCGGCGCTGGAGGCCGTCGACCGCGCCCGCCCGAGCGGCTCCAGACCACCCCACAGTTGAACCGGCCCGCTCCGGTCCAGGCCCTCGGGCCCGGCCCCGCTTGACTTGTGGGCGGCGCGGCCGAAAATGCTGGGATGCTCTGTCCGAACTGCGGCGCGGAAGTCCCCACCGGCAATCGATTTTGCGGAAGCTGTGGCAACAAGATCGACGTCGCGCCCGCGCCCGCCAAGACCATGTTCTTCGGCGCCACCCAGCAGGCCCCCGGACGGGCCAAGCTGACCGTCATCAAGGGCGAGGGGACCGACGGGGTCACTTACCTCTTGAACGCGAACGAGCACATGGCCGGCCGCCTCGAGGGCGCCATCATGTTCCCCGATGACTCGCTGCTGTCGCCCCGGCATTGCAGCTTCATCTATCGTGACGGCAAGCTGCACGTCGTCGACGAAGGGTCCGTCAACGGCGTGTTCATCCGCATCAAGGCGCCGGTCGACCTCGTCCCCGGAGCGCTGTTCCTCATCGGCGAGCAGCTCCTGCAGATCGAGCCGTCGCCACCCGATCTCGGCCCGCAGCCGGACGCCGAGGGCACTTACTTTTACGCCAGCCCCAAGCGCCCATCGAAGATGAAGCTGATCCAGCGCCTGCGGGGCGGCGAGATCGGCATGATCTATCGTTCGCGCAACGACACCATCTCGATCGGCCGCGAAGGGAACGACGTGAACTTCCTCGACGATCCGTTCATCTCGGGCAAGCACGCCCAGATCACGATGAACGCCGAAGGTCAGATCACCCTCACCGATCTCGGATCGAAGAACGGCACCTTCGTCCGGATCACGGACGAGCTGACGCTCGACCACGGCGATCACGTCTTTCTGGGCCAGCAGCTCCTGCGCGTCGAAATCAGCTGAGGTCGCCTGCGCGCCCCTTCTCCGGGGGCAGGATTTCCGGCTAAAAAGCTCGAGCGGCGCCCGCGGGACGAATTGACGATGGACGCCCGCCATGTTAGTTGCGATAGGTTTACGGGGGTCTCTGTGATTACCTGCAACCGCTGCGGCAAAGAAAACCAGGACCACTACAAGTTTTGCCTCGGCTGCGGTAGCGAGCTGGCCAGGCCGGTTGCCGCTCCGACGCCCCCCAGCATCGCGCCTTCGCAGGCCCCCTCCCAGGCTCAAGCCCCCCAGGTGTCAGACAGCCGCGATCCGGCCCTCGACCGGACCGTGCTCCCCCCCGCGACGATGGGCGCGTCCGTCGCGGGCGAGCTCCGCACGTCATCGCCAGCCGTTCCCAAGGCGCGCGGCGGCATTCCCTGGGGCGACTCGCCCAAGATGCCGGCGCCGATCCCGTTTCACCTGCCCCCCAACCCGCTCGCCTCTGCGACGCCGCCCCCGCGCGTGACGTCGGGAGCGAACGGCGGCGCCATGGGTATTCCTGCCGACGCAACCCCCGCCCCGATGCGGGTGACGGGCGGTCCGGCACCCGCCGCCGCTGCTCCCGCCGCCGCGGGCAATGAAATCCCCTGCCCCACCTGCGGCAAGATGGTTCAGGCCGGCTTCGCCTTCTGCGGCGCTTGTGGCGGGCGCATCGGGCGACAACCCTCGAGCGCCGGCGCTGCGACGGGGCCCCGGACCATGTTCATGGCCGGCGCGACCGCCGCCGCCCCCGCCGCGGTTCCTCGGGGCCGGCTGATCTTGATTCGCCCGGACGGCTCCGAAGGGGGCGCCCATCCGCTGCATGAGGGCGAGAACATCATCGGTCGCGGGCAGGCTCCGCTGTTCGACGCCGACGCTTACCTCTCTCCGCGGCATGCCGAGCTCTCGGTGGGCCCCGAGGGGGTCACCATCCGCGACCTGCAGAGCCTCAACGGCGTCTTCCTGAAGATTTCCGGCGAGGAGGCGCTCGAGTCGGGCGACATCTTCCGGATCGGCCAGGAGCTCCTCCGTTTCGAGGTGATCTCGCCGCCCCAACCGCTCGAGGACGGGACCGAGATCATGGGGACGCCGAACCCGGGATTCTGGGGCCGGCTCTCGGTCATCGTCGGGCGCGATGTCGACGGCTCCGCCTTTCCCCTGTTTGGCGAATCGATCGTGCTCGGCCGCGAGAGAGGCGACATTCTGTTTCCCGAGGACGGCTACGTGTCCGGGACCCACTCTCGCATCGCGCTCCACGACGAGCACGTCTATCTCTCGGACCTCGGCTCATCAAACGGGACGTTCCTGCGGCTGCGCCATGAGCGCACCGTCCCCACCGGCGCGTTCATGCTGATGGGTCAGCAGCTCTTTCGGCTCGAGTTTCGCTAGGCTTAGGGAGCGGGGTTCGCTCCGGTCGCTCTGGTCGAGCGCCTTCGGTCGCTCTGGTCGAGTGCCTTGGTGAGCGGAGGCGGTTCGCCCCGCGCTCCGGCCCTTACTGCTTCTTCTCGACTTCGATCTTGCCGCCGGCCGGGCTCTTCTGGCCGCCGAAGAACGCCTGGCGGGTGTTGTCGCCGGAAGCGGGCTCGACGTAGCGGAAGGCATCGGGAATCTTGAAGGTGCTCCCGTCGTCGAACATCACGGTGACGTCGACAGGACCCTTCTCGTTCGGCGGCGTCACCACGCGGATCTTGCCGGTCGAGGCGATGGTGACGGTCTCGGACTTCTTGTGTCCGAACTTCACCTCGGCCTGAGTCTTCCCCGGCTGAAAGCCTCCGCCGTTGATGGAGACCTCCTCGCCACCGGCGGTGGTCCCCTGCGGCGGTTCGATCGAATCAACTTTGAGCGGCCCGCCACCTTGCGTGCACGCCGCAATCGTAACGAACGCAGCCATGGAAAGGGCAAGACCGAGGACACGCTTCATCGTGTGTTCGCCTCCGAGAGAGAAGGAAGCGACCATAGCCCCCGACGCCAGGTCGGTCAACAGATCATCAACCGATCGTCAAGCGGCAGACTGCCCTTTCGGCCGAGCTTCGACCGCCAAAACCCAGGCGCAGCTGCGGGACCTTTTCGGGTCCCGCAGCCAAGAGCTCAGACTGACTCTCGCTTGGCCATCGCGCGCCGCATCTTGACCAGCGCCTGTTCCTGGAGCTGCCGTACCCGCTCGCGGGAGAGGCGGTACTCGTCGCCAATCTCCTTGAGCGTGCGCTCGCGGTCGTTCACCAGACCGAAGCGCTTGCGCAGGATGTCCGCCTCGATCGGCTTGAGCGAGGAGAGAAACTTGAGCATCTCGCTCTGTGTCTCCGTCGACGCCATCTGGTCGGGCACCGCCGGTCCCTCGTTGGGATCGACGAGCACGTCGATGAGGCGCCGTCCGTCCTCGTCCGAGATTGGCCGATCGAGCGAGACCGGCGTCTCCGACAAGAAGGTCTTCATCTTCTCGAGCTTCTCGGCTTCGATTCCGGTGGCCGCCGCGATCTCCTGCGTGCTCGGCACCCGTTCGAGCTTGGATTGCAGCTCCCGCTGCGATTTCGCGATCCGGTGGTAGGCGTCGATCATGTGGACCGGCAGCCGAACCGCGCGCCCCTTGTCGGCCAGGGCGCGGCTGATCGCGTGGCGGATCCACCAGCTCGCGTAGGTCGAGAACCGGAAGCCGCGGCGATAGTCGTACCGCTCCACCGCCTTCATGAGGCCGATGTTCCCCTCCTGAATGAGGTCGGCGAGCGGCAGCCGGCCGTGGTTGAACCGCCGGGCGATCGACACCACCAACCGGAGGTTCGCCTTGACGAACTCGTTCTTGGCCGCCTTGAGGCGAAATGCCTTGCCCCCGACCGCTTTCACGAAGTCGGAGAACGCCTTCGTCGAGGTCGAGAACGGAACCGTCCCTTCGAAGGGCAGCCCCTGGACCCCGCGACCGACCCGCTGAATCTCGGTCAGCGCCGCGTCCAGGAAGATCCGATCGATGTCCAGCACCCGCAGCTTGGTGGCGAGCGCGGTCGCCGTCTTCTCGAACCGACCCCGCTCAGGGATCGACGATTTGTGCCGTGCGCGCGCTGCCGCGGCCCGGTGAAGCTTCGCCTCGGGAAGCGGCTTGCCAACCTCTCGCTCCACCACGTCGAGGATCCAGTCGGTTCCAGGCGCGAATCCCAGGATCGTTTTCCAGAGCTGGAGCTCCATCTCCTCGATGTTCCGCGCCGTCTCGAACTCCTGCTCGGGACGCAGCACGTCCAGCTCCGCCATGTCGCGGAAGTACATCGCCAGGAAGCTGGCCGGCTCTTCGTCGCCACGAACCTTTTTCTTGGCGCTGACGCTGACCTCGGGGGCCGCCTCCTCTTCCTCTTCTTCGTCTTCGTCCTCTTCGGCGTCCTCATCGACGGCGTCTGCGGCACGAACGTCGCCCGCCACCTCGTCGGTCTCGTCGGTCTCGATTTCGACGCCCGGGGTCGCGCCGAGCGTCCCCTCGACCTCGAGCTCGTCCGGTGACGGGTCCCCCACGGGCAGGCCCATCGCCTCGGCCGACAACGGCAACGTATCGTTGGCTGGGACGGGTCGCGCTGCGGGAACCTTGGCCTTGGCGTCCCGCGCTGGGCGGCGCCCCAATGTCGACGCGGGTTTGCGACCCGCCTCGGCCGGACGACCCTTGCGGGCCAGTTTCACTTTGATTCCTCGTGCGCTCATTGTGCTCATCTCCATCGAGCCGCTTCGCGATCCAGACACCTTCGAACCCGTAAGGGGTATACGGACCTCGGCTGAAAAATATTCCGGGTCTGACCGCGCCACGCCTCGTAGACTCTGATGCTTGCGCCGGGGCTTTGGTTGCAAGTTGCGCACGCCCGGGAAGATGGGGAGCGCTGACACAAGCACAATGGCCGCGCAACGGGATTTTCGATGTGCCAGCGCGGCGCGTCAGAGAGGCGAAAAATCAGCCTTCGTCTTCGCGCTTTTCCGCAACGATCAGCAGATTCCGGGAAGCGCTGCCAAAAAAGTCGCCGCGGGTCGCCAGCCCGCCTGAGACGTCAATCACCCGGAACCCGGCCTGACGCAAGAGCCGCCCGATCTCGTGCAGGCTGTAGGCGCGGACGGAGAGCTCCTGCTCCAGTTGCCGACCATCCTCGAAGACGATCGAGCGGTGGGTGTTGATCCGGCTGGTGTGGAAGTTGAAATCGACCTCCTCGAGAACCACGCACCCCGTCCCCTCCCACCAGACGCGGACCGGCAGATCGGCGACGACATAATCGCGATTCAGGATGTCGAGAAGGAGACGGCCCCCCGGCTTGAGGGCCCGCCCGATCCGCTCGGCGACGCGCAGGTTGGTCTCTTCGTCGAAGTACCCGAAGGACGTCATCATCGAGTAGGCGCCGTCGAACTGCTTCTCGAACGCCATCTCGCGCATGTCGGCGTGGACGAAGTTCACTGACAACGCGCGCCGCTGGGCCTCGTCGGCGGCGCGGATCAGGAGCGGCAGGGAGAGATCGAGGCCGGTGACACTGAAGCCGCGCTGCACCAGCTCGATCGCGTGACGGCCATAGCCGCACCCCACGTCGAGGATCTCCGAGCCCGGCGCGGCCGTCAGCGCGTTCGAGATGAACTCGACCTCACGCAGCGTCTGATCGGCCCGCATGAAGGGGAGCGTGCGCAGGTAATCCTCGTCGAAGACCTCCTCGAACCAGGGCTTCGAGCGTTTCGGTCGGCGCGGCCGCTGCGAGAGAGCCTCGGGAAGGATCGGAAGCGCCGGGAGAAGGGGCCCATGGGCCCCCTCCTCCAAGGGAGGTGGCAGGGCCGGCTTCAGCTCGGGGCCCGGCGTCTTCTCGGGGCCCGGCTTCAGCTCGAGGCCCGGCGTCTTCTCGGGGCCCGGCGTCTTCTCGAGGCCCGGCGGCTTGAGGAAGCTGCCTGGAATCGGCGGAGGCGTCGGCGCTGGCGTCACGGCCGAACGTGGGGTTGGCGGGGGCGTCGGCGCGGAATCGGCCTCCAGGCTTGCCTCGGCGCCCTCCTCGACCTCCAGCTCATCGGTGCCCTGCAGATCGATATCGTTGTCGCCGGCAGGCACCGGAAGGGGCGCTCCGATTCTGGTTCGCCAGGTCTGAGGAGGCGGCGCTGCCGTCGCTCCCCATGGCCCGCACCGGCAACGCGCCTTCGACATCGGCGTTGGGCGTCACCACCGGGCCGGGGGTCGGAAGCGGAGGTGGCGTGGGGGCCACGGTGACCACCGGAGGGGGGGTCAGTTGCATCTCCTCGAGCGACGCCGGCGACGGCGTCTGCCTGGGCTGGGGCGGTGGCGCAGCCTTCGGCTCGGGCGGTGGCGTCGGGCCGATGAAAGCGACCTCGGGCGGTGGGGTCAGGGGCCCCGAATCGAGCGCACGGACCGCCGCTGCCTCGGCCGCCAGCGCAGACGCCTCGCCGTCCACCGGCGCCGCGCCGAATGGGCTGTCGATTGGCGGCGGCGCCCCTGACGCCTGACCGGAAATGCCGCCGTCGACGAGATCGACGGGCGTGGCGCCCACCGGGGGAGGCTCCACCGGCAGTGGCGGCGGGGTCGGAGGGAGCGGCGGGGCAGCCTCGCGCTCGACCGCCGCCGGCTCGGCCAGTTCCGGCTCGGCCACCATCGGCAGGGAGAGAGAGACTCCAACCGCCGGTGTACCGCGCGGCTGGGTGATGGTCCGCCGCCGGACCGAGGGCGTCGAAAAGTCTCCGCTGGCGATTCCGATTGGTCCGCTGCGCTCGCGCGCGACCGCGGATCCCACGCGCGGGCGCCGCGCGCTGGCGGCGGCGGCGGCCAGCTTGGCGCTCTGGATATCCTCTGACGTCGGCGCAGGCGTCGCCTCGTCATCACGGGAGGCGGTCGAGCGAAACGTCTCGTCGTGGGCTTTGGACACGACCATCAGCCTCGCGGGATCGCGCGGATATCGTTGAAAGTCTCGTTCGACGCCCGGGAGCGCCCGATGCCGATGCCCATCTTCATCGCCTCGCCGGGGGCAAAGCTCTTGAGCTCCACCCGCCCAGGCTCGAACACCACGATCGTCGTCGACCCGAGATGAAAGATCCCCAGCTCCTCGCCGCGGCGAATGGGCTTCGGCTCGTCATAGCGACGATGGCGGACGGCCGCGCGCGAGAACCGGGGCCGGTGCGTGGCCACGTCTTCATCATACGCCACCGTCACGTGGCCGACACCGATTGCCGCTACCATGACGACCGCGCAGAGGCCGCCGTCGTTCATCTCGATGAGGGTCACGAAGCGCTCGTTGCGGACGAAAAGGCCAGGCTCCGAGGCGACGCTCTTGGCGCCCACGGAGAACAGGCTGCCGGGGATGTGCCGCCACCCGATGACACGCCCTGCCACGGGCGAATGCACACGGTGATAGTCCTTGGGCGATAGATACGTGATGAGATAGGCGCCCCCCACCAGGCGCGCCGCGATCTCCTCGTCGCTCAGCAACTCGGTCAAATCAAACAGGCTCCCCTTCGCCTGGATCAACTTTCCGGCGGTGGCCAGACCACACTCGACCACGATTCCGTCGGCCGGCGAGACGACCCCTCCCGGCTCGTCGGCGATGGGGCGCGCGCCGGCCCGCAGCCGGCGGGTGAAAAGCTCATCGAAGTCGGCATAGTCCCCGAGCGGCTTCTCCGCTTCGTCGAGATCGATGCCGTAGGCGCGCGCGAACCGCGACAGCATCATGCCGCGGAGACCCCGGGGGAGACCGCGGCTTGCCCCCCAGCCAATAGCTCTCGACACGGCGCGTTTGGGGACGATCCGCCACATCGAGCGCCTGGCCCGGTCGCTGAAAGAGAGCCCACCCATGGGAGTTGCGGAGCGTTGGGGGCTTCCGCGGACCTCGAATCTTAGGGCAGCGTCAGTTCCCCGTCAAAGGCTAAGGGGCCCGTCCCCTCATTGGAAGCCCCCGGCAGCCCTCACATTTTCGGACCCTCGGCCCGTATCCCGATCCGACGGTCGATCGGAGGGCGGCTCTGCCGCCCGGAGACTTACATGCCGAGCGGGATCCGGACCCGGCTCTGGTCGCGTCGGGGTGGGCCCGTGGGAGGGGTGAGACCCCTCCCGCGAAGCGGAGCGCGAAGCGATTCTCAGTTGTCGAAGTAGAGGGCGAACTCGTAGGGGTGCGGGCGGAGGCGGATGGCGTCCACCTCGTTCTCGCGCTTGTAGTCGAGCCAGGTCGAGATGACGTCGGGCGTGAACACGTCGCCCTTGAGCAGGAAGGCGTGGTCCTTTTCGAGCGCGTTCAACGCGGCGTCGAGCGAGCCGGGCGCCTTGGGAACGTCCTTCGACTCCTCGGGCGACAGCGCGTAGATGTCCTTGTCGAGCGGCTTGCCCGGATCGATCTTGTTCTGGATGCCGTCGAGACCGGCCATCAGCATCGCGGCGAACGCGATGTAGGGGTTGGCGGTCGGGTCGGGGCAGCGGAACTCGAGCCGCTTCGCCTTCGGCGAGCTGCCACCGATGGGGATCCGGACCGACGCCGACCGGTTGCGCGACGAGTAAGCCAGGTTGACCGGCGCCTCGTAGCCCGGCACCAGACGTTTGTAGCTGTTGGTCCCCGGGTTGGTGATCGCACAGAGCGCCGGCGCGTGCTTGAGGATGCCGCCGATGTAGTAGAGCGCCATGTCCGACAGGCCGGCGTACTTGTCGCCGGCGAACAGGTTCTTGTCGTCCTTCCAGATCGACTGGTGGCAGTGCATGCCCGAGCCGTTGTCTCCGAAGATCGGCTTCGGCATGAAGGTCGCGGTCCGCCCGTTGGCGCGCGCGACGTTCTTGACCACGTACTTGTACCACATGGTCCAGTCGGCCATCTTCTTGAGGCTGTTGAACCTCATCGACAGCTCGCACTGGCCGCCGGTGGCGACCTCGTGGTGGAACACCTCGACGGGGATCCCGACTGCCTCCAGCGTCATCGCCATGTCGGCGCGCAGATCGTGCAGCGTGTCCGTCGGCGGGACCGGGAAGTAGCCCCCCTTGTGCGGCGGCTTGTAGCCGAGGTTGGGCCCCTCTTCGCGATCGGTGTTCCAGCGTCCCTCGATCGAATCGACCATGTAGCTGGAACGGTTCGGACCCTCGGAGTAGCGAACCTCGTCGAACACGAAGAACTCGGGCTCGGGGCCGAAGTACGAGGTGTCGCCGATGCCGGTCGACTTCAGGTACGCCTCGGCCTTGGCCGCGATGGTGCGGGGATCGCGCGAGTAGGGCTGCTTGGTGATCGCGTCGACGATGTCGCAGGTGAGCGACAGCGTCGGCAGCTTGAAGAAGGGATCCATCACCGCCGAGCCCGCGTCGGGGATGAAGATCATGTCGGAGGCGTGAATGGGCTGCCAGCCGCGGATCGAGCTGCCGTCGAAGAAGTAGCCGTCCTTGAAAACCTCCGCGCCGAGCTTTGAGATCGGCATCGTCGTGTGCTGCCAGATCCCCAGAAGATCGACGAACTTGAAGTCGACCATCTTGGCGCCGCTCTGCTCGGCGAGTTTCAGTGCGTCAGCTGGAGTCATTTCAGTTCCCCTGTTCCGTTGTGTGGTTGGTGGTTCCCGAAAATTCTCTGCTTCGTCCTGAAGCGCGCCGGCAGCGCCTTTTTTTTTGCGGCTTTTACAGGGCGCCTTCTATAGCGCGTCCTCGCCCCGCTCGCCGGTGCGGATACGAATGGCTTCTTCGACTGGGGTCACGAAAATCTTGCCGTCACCGATGCGGCCGGTGCGGGCCACCGACATGATCGCCTCCACGACGTCTCGGACGATGTCGTCCTTCACGACGATCTCGATGCGAACCTTGGGGACGAAATCTACGACGTAAGCCGAGCCGCGGTAGACCTCTTTTTTACCGCCGGTCCGGCCGAAGCCTTTGACCTCGTAAACTGTCATCCCCTGAACGCCGACCTCGCGAAGACGATCCTTCACATCGTCCAGCTTGAACGGCTTGATGATGGCCTCGATCTTCTTCATTTGCTCACGCTAGCGCGGCAATGTTTCGAACCAGTTTCGCAACAGTTAAATCGTCGTAACCCTGGGCAGTCAAGCCGAAACGCCGCGCTCGATCAGGCGGTTCGCAGGGCACCGACGAGCTCGCGCACGTCGCTGATTCCGTCGGCGCGGAGGCGCTCGGCGAGATCGCGGACGATGTGTCCCGAGGCGTCAGGATCGACGAAGCTTTGCGTCCCGATCTGCACGGTGCTGGCCCCGGCGAGGAAGAACTCGATGGCGTCGGTGGCGTCCTGAATGCCGCCGATGCCGGAGATCGGCAGCGGCACGCCGGCCCGCTTCACCTGGTAGACCATCCGCAGCGCGATCGGCTTGATGGCCGGGCCGGACAGGCCGCCGAAGATCGTGGCGATCTTCGGTTTTCGCGTGCGGGCGTCGATCGCCATCCCGGTGATCGTATTGATGATGGAGAGCCCGTCGGCGCCGCCGTCGGCGCAGGCCTTGGCCAGCGAGACGATGTCCGAGGTGTTGGGCGTCAGCTTGATCCAGAGCGGCTTCTTGATCACCTCGCGGCAGGCGCGCACCAGATCGCGAAGCACGCGCGGATCGGTCCCGAACTCGATCCCGCCCGCCTTGATGTTCGGGCAAGAGACGTTCATCTCCAGACCGTCGACGCCGTCGAGGCGATCGAGCCGGGCGCCGCAGTCGACGTATTCGTCGAAGGTGGCACCGAAGAAGTTCACCAGCACGCGCGTCCCGCAGCCGCGCAGGTACGGCAGCTTCTCGCGCTCGAACCCCTCGACCCCCACGTTCTCGAGGCCGATCGAGTTGAGCATGCCGGACGCCGTCTCGCAGATGCGCGGCGTGGCGTTTCCGAACCGCGGCTTCGGCGAGATCCCCTTGGTGACGAGCCCGCCGAGCGCGCCCAGGTCGGTGAGCTGCTCGAACTCCTTGCCGTAGCCGAACGTCCCCGAGGCGGTCAACACCGGGTTCCGAAAGGCGATTCCGCCCGTCTCGATGGCCAGGTTCGCCTGGACGGAGCCCGGCTCCGCCTGGCGCGGTCCTTCGCGGGGGGGAACGGGGACCCTCTCAGGGTCCACGAGCTTGACGTCACTCATGCCGGGCAGGCCGCGGGCGCGACGGGCGGCTTCTGGTCGACGTCGAGCACGTCCGCGGCATCGAAGACCGGACCGTTGCTACAGACGTAGCGGTAAGGGCGCGACCGCGCCGGGATGGCACAGCCGAGACAGACGCCGATCCCGCAGGCCATCTGCTCCTCGAGTGAGATGAAGCAGGGGATCTCCAGGGCCCGCGCCTGCCGGGCGATCGCCCACAGCATGCCGTTCGGGCCGCACCCCATCACCCGGAGCGACTTGCCACGGTGGTGGGCGAGCCGCGCCTCGAGCGCGCGCGTGACCAACCCTTTGTCGCCGACCGAACCATCCTCGGTGGTCAGGAAGAGGGCGAGGCCCATCGCTTCCATCTCGCGCAGGAGAACCAGATCGGGGGCGCTGCGCCCCCCGTAAATCATTTCTGATCGGTCAACCTGGCCGCGCTCCGCTGCCAGCGCTGCTTGCATGAGCATCGGGGGGAGCCCGACCCCACCAGCGACCAGGAGGTCGATCGTATCGCCGCTCGGGTGCGGGAAGCTCGTCCCGAGCGGACCCAAAATGTCGATTTCTGCTCCCGGCAGGGCGCGCTCCAGCAGAGCAGTCCCTCGACCGACCGTTTTGGCCAGAATCTCGGCTCGACCGCCGGGTCCGACCGACATCAGAGAGAACGCGCGAGGCAGCAGCGGGTCACGTCCCCAAGCGCCTCGAATCATTACGAATTGCCCTGGTCGGGCGGAGGCGAGCGACTCGCAGCCCACGAGCTGCAAAACGAAGTAACCCCCTCCAAGTACCCGGTTTTCCGAGATTTTTGCCTGGAAGTAACGCACGAGCTCTGCGGTCGTCTTTCTACCTCGAAGCGGCTGGAATTGCCCTCTTATTCTTGCAGGGTCCCCAGACCTGTGTTAGTGACCGAACTCTAAAGGGGCGCCGCCAATGGACTTCATGTTCGAGGACGAGGTCGACGAAGTCGGGTCGGACGTCGAGGCATATTGCCCCAAATGCAAGGGCGATACCACGCACGTCGTCATCTCGAAGTACGAGGACGAGATCCGCCGGGTGCAGTGCAACCCGTGTGGAGACGTCCATTCGTTCCGCAAACCGCGGGGCGACGTCGAGGATGATGTTCCCGAGCCAATCGCCGCGAAGAAGCGGGCGATGATGAAGAAGCTCACCTTCGAGGAGTTCTTCGCCAAGCACAGCGACAAGAACGCGAAGCCTTACGAGTTTCGCGAGCACTATCACGAGAATGTGATCGTGACGCACCCCAAGTTCGGCAAGGGGTTCATCTCGGAGATCCTGTCCGACAGCAAGGCCGAGGTGACCTTCAAGGATTCTCGGCGCGTGCTGGTTCACAACCGGAAGGACATGCCGGGACTGCCGCTCGCCGCAGAGGGCGACGGGCACCCTTCGGACACGAAGGTCACCAAGAACGGCAAACTGACCGGCAAGCTGACGGGCAAGGTGACCGAGAAGGTGACCGAGAAGGTCGCTCCGGCCAAGGCTGCTGCCCCGGCGAAGGACGCCCGCAAGGCTGCTCCGCCACCCCCTCCGCCCGCCAAGCCCGCCGCCAAGGGGGCCACTCCGGCCGCCAAGCCCCCCGTCCCCGCCCGGTCACCCAAGGCGGCCGTGAAGACCGCTCCCGCCGCCAAGGCCGCCAAGCGGACCACCAAGCCTGCCCGTCCGGTCAGGACGGCGGCGCCCCGCCCGCGTGCGGCTGCCAAGCGCCCCGCCAAGGCGGCCAAGCGCGGCAAGAAGTAGCGTCCTCGTCCCCTTCCGGCGGCGGCGCCGGCCGCTGTCTGGCTACTTGAGCAGAAACACGTAGAGATCGTAGAGGGCGTGCGTGTACACCGCGATGGCGAAGCCGCGGTACCAGAACAGCAAGCCGAAGCAGAGCCCGGCCAGCACGCGGAAGATGAAGATCCCTGCGTGCAGCGGGTCGCCGTAAGGCGGAATGTGGTGCATGGCCGAGAAGAGAACGGCTGAGAGCAGCAGCGCCAGCACGAAGGCGACCCAGCGCCGGATCCCGAACACCCGGTCGAACAACACCACCAGACCCGACAGGATGCCGAGGCGGAACACCGTCTCCTCGTAGACCCCGGCGCCCAGGGACATCACGATGCGGGTGCCGAACCCCTGTTGCGCCACGAAACCCGCGCCGCCACCCGCGAGCTGGGGCGAGATCCCCAGCGCGCGCGTCATCACGAACACGATGAGCGACCCCATGGTGAGGGCGTAAATCGCGCTCTCGACCAGCACGGGAACGATGAGCTTGGGATCGAAACGCTGCTTGTGGCGCAGCATCGCCACCGCGATGGCGAAGGCCACCGTGACGGCGAAGGTGTAGGCGAGGTAGCTCCCGGTCGAGAGGTGCAGGTTCCGGAACAGGAACACCGTCAGGAAGTCGGCCCCGTTGAGGATCGGAAGCGTGAAGAGGACGCCGATCTGGTAGATGAGGAAGAGTGGAAACACCAGCACCAGGCTGGTGAGCAGGTTGCGGGGGTCGTGGGCCGAGCTTCCTCCGACCTTGCCGCGCGGCTTGACCGGCCTCTTCTTGACCGCCCTCATCGGCCGCGCCTGGTGCGACGCTCGGGGGGATGGCCGGACTTCTTGTCCAGCTCGCTGATGGCGTCCGTCAGCTCCTGCTTCATGCAAGCGATGTTGGTTCCCCCCCAGCTGATGGGGCCCACCCGCCGCACCCGCAACCCCCGCAGCGCCGGAAGGGCGCGCGCGTCGCCCAGCTTGCGCAGCTTCTCGACCCAGTCTTTCTTCTCCTCGCAAGTGGGCGCCTTGCGGAGCTCCAGCAGGTCGAGGGAGACGCGGTCGATCCGCTTTTCCTCGTCGAGGTCGACCAGCGCGGCGGCCGCCCGGCGACGCCGCGGCAGATCGCTCCCCTCGTTGGCCACCTTGCCCAGGAGGTCGGCCGCCGGAGCGCCGACGTGGTCGATGAGCAGGTCGAGCGCCGCGTCGTCCAGCTTGGGATCGGCCAGCATCGCGTCGAGGTGACCGAGCAACACCGGATCGCCGCGGAAACCGGGGTCGAGCGCGATCGCCGCCGCGTAGTCGTCGAGAGCCTCCTGGCGTTTGTCCTGCGCGTAAGACACCCGCCCCAACATATAGCGCACGCGCGCGTCCTTGGGCCGCGAGGTGACCATCGTCTCCAGCGCCACCCTGGCTGCGGCCGTGTTGTCGTCCTCCAGCCAGGCTTCGACCTTCTTCATCTCCGCGGCGAGGTCGGGCGGCGGCGGCGCCGGTTGCATCGGCCGGACCGCCAGCGAGGTGCCCGCCAGGCGATGGTGCGCGATCCGGCGCTTGATGGTGAGCCCGCCGATCGCGGCCACCAGCAGCGCCAGGGCGATCGGGAGCGCGCGCGGACGGCGTGCCCGCAGCGGGAGGTCCATCTGGGGGATCGTGGCGCCACCGCCGAACTCGTCGTCCCGCTGACTCTCGACCTCGGCGTCGTCGAGTGCCTGCATGAACGCGGCGGCGGTGGCGAACCGGTTGTCCCGCGACTTCTCCATCGCCTGCAGCACCGCCTGCTCGAGCGGCAGCGGGAGATCGACGGAAGGGCTGACGTCGCGGACCCGTGGGGGGGCGTGCGCCAGGTGCATGGAGATGATCTTGACCTTGTCCTCCGACTCGAACGGCCGGCGGCCCGCCAGCATCTCGTAGAGGATCACGCCGGCGGCGTAGATGTCGGCGCGCGCGTCGACCGCCTCGCCGAGCGCCTGCTCGGGCGAGAGGTACTCGGGCGTCCCGAAGATCACACCCGCCTGGGTCAAGGCCTGTCCCCCGCTCTGGGGCTCGGTCACCTTGGCGATGCCGAAGTCGAGGATCTTCACGAAGTCGCGCTGGCCGTCGCGCTCGACCAGCATGATGTTCTCGGGCTTGAGATCGCGGTGCACCACGCCGGCCGCATGCGCATGGTCGAGCCCGCGCAGGATCTGGCGCTCGATCGCCAGCGCGCGCTCGACGGGCATGGGACCGGCGGCGATGGCCGCCCCCAGCGAGGTCCCAGCCAGGAACTCCATGGCGAGAAAGAGCGACCCGTCACCGGTGCGGCCGAAGTCGGTGGTGGTGATGATGTTGGGGTGGTCGAGCCGGCTGGCCGATTCGGCCTCCCGCTCGAACCGGCGCGCGAACTCTTCCTTGCCGGACAGCTCGGGCAGCAGAACCTTGATCGCCAGATCGCGGCGCATCATGGTGTGCTCGGCCCGGTAGACGGCCCCCATCCCGCCGACCCCGATGCGGCTGACGATCCGGTAGCGCTCGCCGACGATGGTGCCGATGAAGGGATCGGTCACCGGGGCGCCGCAGCGGGCGCAGAAGGTGTCCTCCAGCTGGACCTCGCCGGAGCAGCCGACACAGCCCGCCACCTAGCGCGCCCCCTGGTCGACCCGGGCCGCGCGCCCCACGGTGGACGTCGCCAGCGGGTCGGGCCGCACCACCGCGATCGTCTCGCGCTTAGGATCGATGAACCGGCGCGCCGCGCGCGCGACATCGGGGGCGGTCACCCGCGCCAGCGCGGCCGGGAGTTGGCGGTAGGTCATGAGCGGAAGACCGTACGCCTCGTCGGTCGCGAGCGCATCAGCGATCGCCGCTTCTCCCCGCAACGCGAGCGCGCGCAGACCGGCGAGACGGCGCGCGGCGCGCTCCACCTCGGCCGCCCCGACGCCGCCGGCCGTGACCTCGGTGAGCGCCGCCCGGAGCGCGGCCACCACGGCGTCGACGCTGGCCGGGGCGCAGGTGACGGTGACCGCCAGCTCGCCCGGATCGACGCCCGTCGCGGCCGAGGCCCCGAAGCGGTAGACGTTCGGCGTCGTCGCCAGCCCGCGTTCGACCGGACCGTCCCGGGCGTTCAACACCTCGGCGAGAACCTCGAGCGCCGCCCGATCGGCGTCGCGCACCGGCGCCCCGGGATAGCCGAGCACGATCTCGGCGACGTCCCTGTTCGTGGTGTGAAAGAGAGCCACCGGCTCGCCGTGGGCCGGTTCGGGCGGCGGCTCAGGCGGGGACGGACCGGCAGCAGCGTCGGCGAACAGCGCCGTCAACGTCGCCACCGCCTCTGCCGGATCGACGTCGCCGACCACCGAGACGACCAGGCGGGAAACCGGATAATGACGGCGGAAGTGAGCGAGGAGGCGGACCCGCCCCAGCGCCGCCAGCGAAGCGGGGCTCCCCAGCGGATCGAGCCGAAAGGGATGGCCGGGCCAGAGCGCCTCACGAAACAGACGCCGGGCCGCCCCCGCCGGATCGCCGTCGGCGGCGCGCGCCCGATCGACCACCACGCGCCGGCTTCCGTCGACTTCGCCGGCCGGGAAGCTGGGGCGCAAGAGGCAGTCGGCGAGGAGCTCGACGCCCCGCGACCAGGTGCCGGGCAAGAATTGTCCCCGCAACCCGAAGTGGCTGCGATCGGAGAAGCCGGAGAGCACGCCGCCCGCGGCCTGCACCTCGGCCGCGATCTGCGGCGCCGCGCGGGTGCGCGTCCCGCGATCGAGCAGCGCCGCGATCAGCGCGCCGGCGCCATTCGAGGCAGCGTCCTCGGCCCGGGCGCCGCCGGCCCAGGCCGCCTCGACGGCGACCATCGGCGCGGCGCGATCGCGCAGCACGAGGATGCGCACCCCCGAGGGGGCGACCGCGCGGACGACATCGCCCCCGCCCTCCCCGCGCGCCACCGCCGCGCCTAGGGGCGGCCTGGAGCTCCGCGCCGCCGCGCCGGCGACCATCGCCTCCAGCCGGGCCGATTCGGCCGAGGCCGCGGTGGGAGCGGCGCCCGGGTCGAGAACGGCCAGCGTGAGGGCCTCCGGCCTCAGCAGCCTGGCCGCGGCCGCGCGCAGCGCCGGCGGAATCGAACGCCAGCAGGCTCTCCCGGTACCGACGGTCGTCGTCGTCGTCCGCGATGGCGGAGGCGAAACCGAGTCGTCGCGCCCGCCCCTCGACGCCGTCGGCGGCGCGGCCGAGATCGCTCTGCAGCAGGCCCCGCACCCGGGCGAGCTCGTCGGCTGGGACCTGGTCGCGCCCGAGCCGCAGCGTCTCGTCGATCGCACCCTGGGTCGCCGCCTCGATCCGCTGCGGCGCGGGCGCCAAGATCAGCTCGAGCAGCGCGGCGCCGCGCGCCCGGAAGGTCAGCCCGTGCACGGCGGTGACGACCTGCCGGTTGTCGGCGAGCTCGCGGGCGAGGCGTGCGTCGCTGCCGCGGGTCAGCAGCGCCGCGATCAGATCGAGCGCGGCGGCGTCCTCCGGGCGCGGCGCCAGGACCCGGAATCCGAGCGCCACCTGCGCCTCGAGCCCCGCCGCCGTCGACACCAGCGCGCGCGGCGCCGATGGGGGGAGAGCCGCGGCGACCGCGTGCACCGGAGCACGCCCGCGGGGAACGGCCGCGAACGCGCGTGCCACGGCCTCGCGGGCGCGGTGCGCGTCGACGTCTCCCACCACGACGACCGTCATGTTCGGGCCCAGATACGTCTCGGCGAAATGGGCCGCCAACGCTTCGCGGGTGAACGCCGCCACCGCCTCCGGATTGCCAAGCAACGGACGACCGTAGGCGTCGCTCGCAAAGGCCCCGGCGCGCAGCAGCCCACTCGTCGCGCGGGCCGGATCGATCGCCTCGCGGGCGATCTCGGCGACCGCCAACTTCTTCGCCCGGGCGAGCTCGGCCGCCTCGAAGGTCGGCGCGGTCAGGGCGTCCCCCAGGACGTCGAGCCCGAGGTCGAGAAACGGCGCGGCCAGCGTCGCCTGGTAAACCGTCTCGTCGAGCCCGGTCCAGGCGCCGACCGTCCCGCCGACGGCCTCGATCTCGCGCTCGCCCGCCCCCGGGGCGCGCCGGCGCGTGCCCCGAAAAACGAGATGCTCGTAGAGGTGCGCGGCGCCCGCCAGCGCAGGGGGGTCGTCGGCCGCCCCCGAGGCGACCCAGACCTGCAGGGCGACGACCGGCGCGGCGTGGTTCTCCTCGACGACGACGCGCACGCCGTTGTCGAGCCGCGCCTCGGCGCGCGTCCCCGGACCGCCCATCATCATGGGGGTCGTGGCCGTGGCCATCGACCCTTCGGCGACGGTTCCGTCGGCGGCAGGCTGACTGGGATTCCCGGCGCCCCCGAGCGAGCGGCAACCCCCGAGAGGAACCACCAAGAGCAACGACGCGAAGGGGAGCGCCGCGTGAGCGAGAGACACGGATTTCACGAGCGGCTGCGAGGTTACCACCAATACAGGGCATGCAAAGCTGCGTGCCCCGTTCCGTGCCATGGTTGTAGTCTCTGGGACGGATGAAGCGACGGGCGTTCTTGCGTGGGGCCAGCGCGGCAGGTGGAGCGGCGTTCGCTTCGCGGCTCTGGCGTCCGGCTGAGGCATCGCGCGCAGGTGCGCTCGAGCGCGCGCTGGAGCGGCTGCAGCAGGCGCGGATCGCGGTGGCGGCGCGGCTGGCTGCGCCCGATGCCGCCAGCGCCGTTCCCGCCGAGCTGATGCTTGGGCGCAACGGCTCGGCGCGCCGAGAGCTCGCCGGCGGCACGCTGGCGCTGCGCGCGGCGCCGGTCGCCGGGAGCCACGACGCCGTCGAGCTCTTCGTCACCTTTCGCGCCAAGACGCGCGCCCCGGCCGGCACCGTCAGCCTGGCGCTCGAGCTCGACGCCTGGTCCCTCGACAACTACGTGATGCTCCCGGGTGCCTGCTACGCCGGGAATCGGTTCGAGTCGCGCTTCGTCGGCTACCCGCCCCTGCTGACCGAGCCAGCCGACATCGGTCCGCACGTCCCGCCGATCGTGACCGACATCCCCAGGCTGAACTTGCACCGCGGAACTTCCAGGCTGGAGATCGCCGCGGCCGATCTGGCGACGCCGGCGGTGGCGGTGTTTCTTCCGGCGGAAAAGCTCGGCCTCATCCTGCTGGTCGATCTGGCCACCTCGGTCGGGCGGACCGGACTCTCCGTGGCCGAGAGCGACGATCGCGCGCGCGCCTCGATCGCCGCCTCGACGCCCTTCGTGCACGAGGGACACCGCGCCGAGGGCGCGCCGGGACCGCGCGAGCGACCGATGCCATCCAGGCCCGGCGCGTCGATCACGCTCCGCGCGCGACTCCACGCCTTCGCCTGCGAGGAGATCGGGCAGCTCACCGAACGCCTGTTCGCCCTGCGCAAGGCGCTCACCGGCCCCACCGCCCGCGCGCACACCTTGCCATTTTCAGCGGCGTTCGCCGCGCACGAGGCGCGGGTCAACGCGCGTTTCGTCGAAAAGCTGGGCTTCTTCGCGCTCGGCGCGCGCGACAGCGCCTATTCGATCTGGCAGACCGGCTGGGCCGGCGGCTTCGGCCAGACGCTCCCCCTGCTGGCCGCGGGCGGAAAGCAGTCGCGCACCCGCGCGCTCGAGACGATCGCCTTCGTCGTCGAAGGCGGGCAGGCCCCCTCCGGTTTCTTTCACGGCGTCTCCGATGGCAAGACCTGGTACGACGACGGCTTCACGGCGCCCCTGCCACCTGCGCCCGCCGACGCCTGGCCGCCGCGCGCGTCGCCCTACCATCATCCGCGCTGGCACCTGGTCCGGCGCAGCGCCGACGCGCTCTCGCTGTTGGTGAAGCAACTCGCGCTGCTGGATCGGCAGGCAGCGTCGGCGGACCGGACTGCCGAGCCGCCCGCCCCGGTCGATCCGGCCTGGGCGACGTCGGCCCGGCGCTGCGCCGACGCGCTCGCCCACCTCTGGGGGAGGCATCGACAGTTCGGGCAGTTCGTCGACATCGCCAGTGGCGAGCTGATCGTCGGCGGCTCCTCCTCGGCGGCGATGGCGCCCGCCGCACTGGCGCACGCCGCTGCTTATTTCAAAGAGCCGAGCTATCTGCAGGTCGCCGAGGAGTCGGCGCTGCACTACTTCGAGCGTTTCGTGCAGGCGGGCCTCACCTGTGGCGGCCCGGGTGACGTGCTCCAGTGTCCCGACAGCGAATCGGCGGCCGCGCTGCTGGAGTCGTTCGTCACCCTTCACGAGGCGACCCGCGACCTGGCGTGGATCGCGCGTGCCCGTGCGGCGGCCCATCTGCTGGCGAGCTGGGTCATCTCGTACGACGCCCCGCCCGCCGGCCGCGGCTGCCCGCCGCCGGGGCCGCTCCGCGCCACCGGGGCCGTCTTCACCGACGCCCAGAACCGCGGCGGCGCCCCCGGCTACGTCCTGTCGTCGGGCGCCGCGCTGTTTCGCCTCTATCGTGCGACCGGTGACGTCGCCTGGCTGGAGCTTCTGCGCGACACCGCCCACAACCTGGCGCAGTACCTTCCTCGCGCCGGCGACCTCGGCCGTCCGGCGGGCGCCGGGGGGCGTGATTCGGACGACTGCTCCCGCGCCGACAGCTCCGACTGGCTGGTCGACAACGGAAGCGTGGTGCCCGCGGCCGGCCTCTACGACGCGATCGCCCTCCTCACCTATACGGAGCTCCCCGGCGTTTACGCGCAGACCGACGCGGGCTTCGTGTTCGCCTTCGATCACGTCGAGGCGCGGGTGAAGGAGCGCCTCGGCCACCGGTTGGTGGTCGCGTTGCGAAATCCGACGGCGACCGAAGCGACCGTGCGTCTTTACGCCGAGAGCGCCGACGACGCCGCGCTCCCCTTGCTCCCCGACGCCATCCTCGGCGCACCGACCGCGGTCGTGCCGCCTGGAGCGACCGTCGAGGTCGCGATGCCGCCGCTGACCGCGCGCCGCTGACCGCGCGACCTCTGCTAAGATTTCGCCGTGGCCACGGGCGGTCTTCTGTCGGTGCGGCTCGGGCAAATTCGGCGGCGGCTGCGCCTCCAGGCGGCACGCGAAGGGGCCATCGGGGGGGCGGCGCTGGCGATGCTCGCGCTGGCGGTCGGCGTGGCGCTCGCCCGCGGACGGGGCGGCGCACCGGGGGCCGAGGTGCTGGCGGCGCTGATTCTCCTCGGCGCCGCCACCGGGGCGATCGTGCGGGGCGCGCGGCGGATCCCGCTGGCACGCTGCGCCCGGCTGGCGGACGCCGCGCTCGACGGTCAGGATCGGCTGTTGTCGGCGCTCACCCTCGACACGGACGAGCCGTCGCCGTTCGTGCGGGCCCTGGTGGCCGACGCAGTTCGCCGGGCGGCGATTCTGATGCCGGACGCGGCGGTCCCCGCGCGTCGCCCGGCCGGGCTGCCGGCGCTGGGAATCGCCACGCTGGCGCTGGCCGGGGCGGCACTCTTTCCCACCTCTTCGCGCGCTGCCCGCGTCCCGCCGACGACGCCCAGCCCGGAGCGCCACGCGGCGATCCCCGCGGGGGCGCTCGACGCCGAGCGCGAGGTGGCGCGCGCCGCGGCCGAGGCGGCGGCCAGGCTCGGCGACGCGCGGCTGGCGGCGCTGGCGGCCGATTTCGATCGGGCGCTGCGCCGGCTGGCCAGCGGGACGTTGAACGATCCCGCGGCGCTCGATCTCCTGCGCGCGCTGGAAGCGCGCGCCTCCGAGGCGGCCCGGGCCGCGAAACGGGACGGTCAGGCGGCGGAGGCCGCTGCGCGCGCGCTGGAGGCGCACGCCGAGACACGCTCGGCTGGAGAGTCGCTGGCGCAAACCGGCGCGGGCACCGGCGACGACGCGCGGGCGTCCACCGCGCTGGGCGCCAGCGCGGCGGCCCACCCGGGCGAGACGGCGCGGGCGCTGGCGTCGGCCGCGGCGAGTCTGGCTGGCGCGGCGGGCAAGCAAGGATCGACCGGCGACCCGGCCGACGCCAGGGACCTGCCGCGCCGACTTTCGCGCGACTCTCCGAGCGCGGGGACCGCGCCCGAGAATGCCGCGCCCGACAGCAACAATCCCGAAGCGCGTCACCTGGAACAGCTCCGGCGCGAGCTGGACGCCGCCGCCTCGGCCTGCCGCACCGGCGATCCAGGCTGTCGGCGACGCGCCGAGGAGCGCGGGCGCGAGCTGGAACAGCTGAGCCGCCAGGGAGCCGCGCGAGATTCGCTGCAACGTCTCGAGCGCTCCGCCGAACAGCTCCGCGCCCGCGTCAGCCGCGGCGAGCTCGGGGACGGCGACGCGCAGGCCATGCGCAGCTTTGGGCGCGCCGCCGATGGGGAGGGCGCGGGGCCGAGCGGGACCAGCGATGAGGTGAGCGCCGGCGCCGGAGCTGCTGCGGGAAACCGCCAGGACGCGCCCTCGAGCCGGGCGAACCGTCTTGGGAATGCCGCCGATGGAGAAGAAGGCGGCGCTCGTGAAAGCAAGGGCGGCGCGGAGACCGCCGCCGCTTCCGCCGCGATGGCTGCGGAGGGGAGCGGCGCCTCCGACGACGAGACCGGGAACGGCAACGGAATCGGCCACCAGCCGGGTGGCGCGCCGCTCGGCGCGCGCCGCGCCGAGACGGAGGCCAGTCCTGGAAGCGAGGCCCGCGACGACGTTCCGCTCCGCGACGGGGCCGGGCCCGGACGTGCCGAGGTGATCGGTACCGCCGCCGGGCGTGGCTTTGCCAGCCCCGGTTATGCGCGCGCGTTCAACGACTATGCCGCCGCGGTCGAAGACGCGCTCGGCGCGACCGCGGTTCCCGAAGGAAAGCGCTACCTGGTGCGTCGCTACTTCGACCTGATCCGCCCGCGCCCGCCGGTGCGCGAGCCCAGGGGCACCCGGTGAGCGCCTCGCGGCCGAACGACGTCGACCAGGGCGCTGACGCCATCACGGCCGCCGTGGCGGCGTTCCGGACGGATCTCGATCGGCTGTTGTCCGAGATCGGTCGTCGGCTGGTCGGCCAGACCGACGTCGTCGGCGCCGTGGCCTCGGCCATGCTGGCCGGCGGACACGTGCTCGTCGAAGGGGTCCCCGGCCTCGGCAAGACGTTGCTGGTGCGGACCGCCGCGGCGGCCATGGAGCTGACCTTCTCGCGCGTGCAGTTCACCCCCGATCTCATGCCGGCCGACGTCATCGGGACCAACCTGATCGTCGACGACGCCGGCGGGCGGCGGTTCGAGTTCCAGAAGGGGCCGATCTTCGCCCACGTCGTGCTGGCCGACGAGATCAACCGCGCGACGCCCAAGACGCAGTCGGCGCTGCTGGAGGCGATGCAGGAGCAGTCGGTCACCGTCGGCAAACAGACCTACGCGCTGCCGCCGCCGTTCTTCGTGCTCGCCACCCAGAACCCGATCGAGATGGAGGGGACCTACCCGCTCCCCGAGGCGCAGCTCGATCGCTTCCTGTTCAAGCTGCGGGCGCTGCCCCCGAGCGGCGCCGAGCTGCACCAGATCCTCGACCGCACCACCGGCGCCCCCGAGGAGGCGACCCGGGTGGTGCTCGGGCGCGAGCGCCTGCTGGAGATGCGGGCGCTGGTCCGGCAGGTGCCGGTGGCGCGGCCGATCCAGGACTTCGTGGTGCGACTCGTCGAAGCGACCGATCCCGCGCGCTCCCCGCTCGGCGAGGTCACGCGCTTCGTCCGCTACGGCAGCTCGCCGCGCGGCGCGCAGGCGTTGATCCTGGGAGCGAAGATCGAGGCGCTGCGGGCGGGCCGCTTCGCCCCCTCCTTCGCCGACGTGCGGCGGGTGGCGATCCCGGCGCTGCGACACCGGGTGCTGCTCAACTTCGACGGCGAGGCCGAAGGGATCACCGCCGACGCGCTCGTCGAGAAGCTGCTGGCGGCGCTGCCGGAGATGCCGTGACCGCGGCGGGCGACTTCGCCGTGCGCGCCGCCGGCGCTGGGCCCGCCGAGGGGCCGATTGGGAGCCGGTTCGATGACCGGTTCCTGCGCAAGCTCGAGTCGCTGGCGCTGACCATTCGACGCACCACGGCCGGTCGGTCACACGGGATGCGGCGCAACCGCCGCGTGGGAGCCGGCCTGGAGTTCGCCGATCACCGCGATTACGTCCCCGGCGACGATCTGCGCTACCTCGACTGGAATCTGTACGGCCGGCTCGAGCGTCGGGCGCTGCGGCTCTACGAGGAGGACGAGGATTCGTCGATCGACGTCCTGGTCGACGCCAGCGCCTCGATGGCGATGGGGCGGCCGGCCAAGCTCGAGCTGGCGCTCCAGATCGGCGCCGCCCTCGCCTACGTCGGCCTCTCCAACCTCGACCGCGTCGCGGTGACGGCGCTCGGCAACGAGGCGTCCGGCCCGCCACCGGGGCGCGGCAAGGCCCGCATCCTGCCGATCCTCCGTCACCTCGACGCCGTTCGCCCACCGCGGCGAACCGCCAGGCCGTCGCTGGAGGCGGCGGTGCGCGAGTTCCTGTCGCGGCGGCGCGGGCGCAGGCGCGGGTTGGCGGCGCTGGTCTCCGATTTCTACGACCCGGCCGGGGCCCGCGCCGCCCTGGAGCTCGTCCGGCGCAACCGCCTGGAAGCGATCGCCGTCCAGATCTCCGCCCCCGACGAGCTGGCGCCCCAGCTGCGCGGCGACCTGCAGCTCTGTGACGCCGAGACGGGCGAGGTGCGCGACCTGACCATCTCCCCGCGCGCGCTGGCCGACTACGCGCAGAGGCACGCGGCCCTCTTGCGCGAGCTCCGCGGCTATTGCCGCGAACGCGCCATCCCCTGCTTCACCGTGACCTCCGATCAGCCTTTCGACGCCGTCGTGCTGCGGATGTTCCGGTCCGGCGGGCTCCTCGGCTGAGGGGTCGGGCATGGAGCTGCGCGGCCTCGCACAGGTCATCGAAGGCGCGTCGGGCGCGCTCTCGCGGACGGCGGCCGCCGTCATCGGCGTCGCCGGCGCCGTGGCCATCACCGCGCTCTATCTGTTGCGGCTGCGCCGGCGCCGGGTGGTGGTCGCCTTCGCGCCGCTCTGGCTGGGTGCCCCGGGCGCGGCGCGCGCCGCCCGCCGCACGCGCCGGGTGCGCCACTGGCTGTCGCTCGCGCTGGCGTTGAGCCTCTTTGCGGCGATCCTGCTCGGTGCGGTCGATCTGCCGCGGGAAGCGGTCGATCTCGGGGCCATCGATCGGAGCGGGCGCAGCCTGGTCCTGCTGATCGATCGGTCGGCCTCGATGTCGGCGACCGACGAAGCCGGCTCCCGGCTGGCCGCCGCCCGACGACGCGCGGACGAGATCATCGGCGGCCTCACCGGCGCGGACAGCGCGCTGGTGGCTTCGTTCGCCGCGGACGCGACCGCGGAGAGCGGCTTCGAGTCGGACCCCCACCGGCTCGCGCGGGCCGTCGCCGGCGTGTCCCCCAGCGACGAGCCCGGTGATCTGCCGCGTGCGCTGGCGTTTGCCGCCGCGATCCTCCGCGGCCGTCCGCGCCCGACCGTCGTGCTGGTGAGCGACGGCGGCTTCACCGACGACGCGCTCCGCCTGGCGCCCGTCGATCCCGAGGGCCGCCCGCTCGACGTCCGCTACGCCCCTGTCGGGCGGCGCGCCGACAACGTCGGGATCCTGTCGCTGGCGGCGCGGCGCATCCCCAGCGATCCCGGCGCGGTCGAGACCGCGCTCGTGGTGCAGAGCTTTCGTCCGAAGGTCGCCACCGTCGGCGTCGAGGTCGCGAGCGGCGGCGCAGTCGTCGAGAAGGTCGAGCTGACGCTGGCCCCCGGTGAGCGCCGGCGCCTGACGCTCCCCAACCTGTTCGCGCCCGACGCCCGTCTCGAAGCACGGCTCACCGGCGCCCAGCAGGTGACGAATGATCAGACGGGTGATCTGACGGATGACCTGACGGTCGATGATCACGCGGCGGCGACCATCCCGCCCTTGCCGCGCCGGAAGATCCTGCGCGTCGGCGGCCCGGACCTCTACCTCGACGCCGCGCTCCTCGGTCTCGGGCGCACGGTGCACGTCGATCGCCTCGCCGCGGCCGACACCGACCAGGCCGCTGCCCGCGCGCACGACTACGACCTCGTCATCTTCGACGGCGTGACACCGTCCATGCCGCCCAGGACCGGGAGGTTTCTCTACTTCGACCCGCAGGGCCCTGGCAGCCCGTTCGCGCCCGCGCGAGAAACCCGCCCGCTGCGGGATCCAGTGCTCGACCCGGCGTCGCTCCGCCGCGATCACCCACTCCTGCGCCAGCTCGATCTCAGCGACGTCAACGTCGCCGAGGCGCGCCGGTTGGCGCTCGGGCCCGGCGACCTCGCGCTGGCCGCCTCCTTCGATGTTCCGTTGATCGTGGCGCGCGAGCGTCCCGGCCTGCGCATCGCCGCGCTGGCCTTCGACCCGCGCCGGTCGGACCTGCCGATGCGCCCCGCGTTCCCGCTCCTCGTCGCCAACGCGCTCGCCTGGGCGGCCCGCGACGATGTCGAGGCCGCCGCACCTGCCGGCTACACAGGCGCCACCGTGCGCGACGCGCGCGAGTCGGACACCACGCCGGTCCGCACGCTGGCGCTCGGCGGGCAGGTGCTGGCGCCGCCCGATCCGCCCGCCCGACATTCGCACCCGCGATTCAGCAGCTGGGCGTTGATGCTGGCCGCCGCGCTCTTGCTGTTCGACTGGCTCAGCTATCACCGACGGTGGACCACATGACGAACCTCGGCTGGGGCGCGCGGCTGGGGTTCGAGCGGCCCGCCTGGTTGCTGCTCCTCCTGGCGACGCCGGCCCTGTTCGTGCTGCTCCGGCGCTCCCTGGCCGACTTTTCCGGGCGGCAGCTGGCGCTCCAGGCGGCGCTGCGCACGCTGGTTTTGGCTGGCGTGGCGACGGCGCTGGCCGGACCGGAGCTCCGGCGGCCCGCGCACGCGCTCTCCGTGGTGGCGCTGGCTGACGTCTCGGACAGTGTGTCCGACGAGGCGCTCGCCTTCGAGCGTGCCGAGCTCTCGGCGCTGGCGCGCGCCGCCGCCGGACTTGGCGAGCCGCCGCCGCGGCTCGTCCGCTTCGCCGCCCGCCCCGAGGAGGTCGTCTTCGGCAAAACGACGGAGCTCGCGCTCTCACGCTTCCCGCCGCCGGCCGGCGCGGCGACGGACCCCGCGCTGGCGGTCGGCCTCGGCGCCGGGCTGGTCGACGCCACCGCCCTCCCGAGGCTGCTGCTCCTCTCGGACGGGCTCGCCACCCACGGCGATCTCGACGGCGCCGCCGCACGCCTCGGCCGGCGCGCGCTCCCCATCTTCGCGCTCCCGCTCCCTCCCCCGGCCACCGGCGACGCCGCCGTGGCCGAGCTCTCGGCGCCCGTCGAGGTCCGCCCGCGGGTTCCGTTCCGCGTCGACGTGCGGCTGCTCGCCGATCGGGCGACCAACGCGCACCTGCACCTCGAAGGGGACCACGGCACGACGGTCGACGATCCGGACCGCGCCATCCCGCTGCCGGCCGGCGCGACGACCGTCAGCTATCAGGTGCGTGTCCCGGGGCCCGGGACGACGATCCTGCGGGCCCACCTGCAGGCCTCGTCCGATCGCCATCCAGAGAACGACGAAGGCGTCCTGGCGATCGCCACCGACCGCGATCCCCACCGCGTCCTCTGTCTGGAAGGGACGCCCGGCGCCGCCACCTCGTTCGCCCGCGCGCTCGCGGCCGAAGGGCTCCCCAGCGATGTCCGTCCCGCCGGGGCGGCGCCGGTCGGCGACCTTGGCCGTTACGATCTGGTGGTCCTGGCCGACGTGCCGCGCGCCGCGCTCTCGGACGGTGCGATCGCGGCGCTCGAGTCGTTCGTGCGCGGCGGCGGCGGGCTCCTGGTGGCGGGCGGCACCCAGAGCTTTGGCCCGGGCGGCTACCTGGGGACGCGCCTGGCGACCATCCTGCCGCTGCGCCTCGACGTCCCCGATCGGCAAGAGGAGGCCTCGCTGGCGCTGGCCCTGGTGATCGACAAGTCGGGCTCGATGGCCGGCGAGAAGCTGGACCTCACCAAGCAGGCCGCCAGCGCGACCGCCGAGGCGCTGCCCCCCTCCGATGAGATCGCGGTGGTGGTGTTCGACAGTCAGGCGCAGCCGGTGGTGCAGCTTCAGCGCGCGGCCAACCGGCAGCGGATCGCCAATGACATCGGGCGCATCCAGGCCAGCGGCGGGACCAACATCCTGGCCGGCCTGCGCGAGGCGGTCGAGGAGCTGCTGCCGGCACGGGCGCGCAAGAAGCACATCATTCTCCTGTCCGACGGACAGTCCCCCTACGACGAGATCCCCGATCTGGTCGACGCGGCGAGCGCCGCCCGGATCACCATCTCCGCGATCGGCGTCGGCGATGGCGCCGATCAGACGATGCTCAAGATGATCGCCGAGCGGGGCGGCGGGCGCTTCTACCAGACCCGCGATCCCGCCAGCATCCCGCGCATCTTCTCGCGCGAGACCTCCGACCTCGACGATCAGCTGATCGTCCAGCGGCCGACCTCCGTTCGCGTCGCCAAGCGGATCGCCGCCTTCGCCGGCGTCGACCTGACGCACGCGCCGGCGCTCGGGGGATACGTGGTCACCCGCCCACGTCCCGAGGCCGAGCTGGCGCTGGCGACCGGCGATGGTGCGCCGCTCCTGGCGCGGTGGCAGCTCGGCCTCGGCCAGGTGGCCGCCTGGACCAGCGATCTCGGCGCCCGCTGGGGAGCCGGATGGGCGCGCTGGGCGCCGTTCGACAAGCTGTGGGCGCAGCTCGCCCGCGCCACCATGCGGAAGGGAGCCGCCAGCCACTTCGCCATCCGCAGCGGGCGCACCGGGGATCGGGTCTCGGTGTCGGTCGACGCGATCGGTGCCGACGACGGCTTCCTGACCGGCCTCGACGGACGCGTCGAGGTCACCACCGTCGGCGCTGGTGGACAGGTCGCCCCCGCGCGATCCCTGCCGCTCCCCGAGACCGCGCCCGGCCGCTACGAGACCAGCTTCCGCCCCGACATCGAGGCCGGGGCGCTGCTCTTCGCGGCCACGTTCCGGGCCCGCGGCGCTGACGGCCCGCTGGTCGCCGACGCCAGCGGCAGGCTCACCCTCCCCTTCGCGGCAGAGCTGACTCCCCGGCCGCCGGCGTCGACCGAAGGGGCGGCGGCGCTCGCCCGGGCGGCGACCGCCAGCGGCGGGCGCGTGGTCCATCACGCGGTCGAAGCCCTCGATCCCGGCGCTGACCGGCGCGAAACTGAGCAGCCCCTCCGCACGCCGATCCTCCTGATCACGCTGGCGCTGTTCGTCGCGGACGTCGCGCTCCGGCGGATCCGTCTGCTCGATCCGGCGCGGACCGCCGAGCCGGCGCGGACCGCCGAGCCCGCGCGGGCCATTGACTCCCGACGGTAATTTTGGCATGAACCCCCCTTCACTCTTCGGGGCGTGGCGCAGCCTGGTAGCGCGTTCGGTTCGGGACCGAAAGGTCGGAGGTTCAAATCCTCTCGCCCCGACAACTTAAACCCGCGAGAACCCGACCACATGGCTCCGCAATCGCCTGCTGATTCGGATTGCGGGATCAGTTCAGCCGCGGTCGGGCTTCAGGGCACCGCTCACGTTGCTGGGGAGGGTGACGAATTTTCCTATGTCAATCCGCCGGGCCGTTTTGTTATCGGCGGACCTGACGGCGCCGCGGGGCCGAGAGGCGAGAAGTCGGCGCCGGAGACCTTGACGACGGCCTGCCAGGCGGCTTCCTGGCTGGCGCGATCGTGGAGGTGTGGCTGGCGCTGCGCCTCAATTGGTCCTGAGAACTTCCCTCGAGCCGAGGCGAAGAATTGCCCTGAGACGTCGGTTCCGAACTCCGAGGCCTGGAGGTACCGACGGGCCGCGGTCTCCGGCGTCTGATTCATGCCGGGAATGAGGTTCACGATTGGGATGAACAGATACTTCAACAGCGGGCCAGCGTTGCGCACCGCCTTGGTGGCGGTCGCCCCACCGGGCGAGACGGCGTACACGGCCATGCCGGAGGGCAGCCGGCGCGCCAGCGCCGCGACCCACCAAGCGATGATGAGCTTCGCGTCGGCGTACGTATTGTTGGGCACGTACCTCACGTTCGGCCCGTTGCGAATCAGGGCTTCGATCGCGGCGGTCCGGTCTCCCCGGAAGTGTTTGGCCGCGAAGGCTGGCACATCGGTGTAGCTGAACATCGGCACGCCCCCACGGGCCGGCTCCGCGCCGGCGATGACAATCCGCGCGTTGGGGCTGAGCAGGCTGGCGCGGAGCAACCCGACAGTCAGTTGATGATGGCCGATGAGCGGGGCCTGAGAAGCCTCGATGCCCGCCGCAGTGAGCACGCGCTTCTTACCCGGGACCATTCCTGCATTGAGCAGCAGGAGATCGATCGGCCGACCTCGCTTGACCAGCTCGGCGAGGGCGGCCTCCACGCTGGACGGCGTGTCCAGATCCAGCTGCAGCGGCGTGAAGACGTGTAGCTTGGTCTCAGCCGCGAGCTGAGCGGCCGTTTCGTGGACCCGAGCCAGGCCGCGGCCGGTGACGATGACCTGGCCGCAGCCCTCGGCGGCGAGCATGCGGGCTGCTGCATAACCGAGCCCGGAGGTGGTGCCGGTGACGAGGGCGATCGAATGTCTCATGGGTGGTTTCCTCGCGACGACAGGGTCGCCTTGCCAATTTCGAACTGTTCGGTACAGTAGTGAGGCGAATGGTCGTGCGCAAGGAGTTTTTAACTGAATGATTCAAAATGCCACGAGGGCGCGTGGGCGACCGCGCAG
Organism: uncultured Pseudomonadota bacterium; assembly: GCA_963847705.1. GTDB lineage: Bacteria > Myxococcota_A > Polyangia > Fen-1088 > Fen-1088 > JADGRB01. The sequence continues at coordinate 468,048 of CAWKBC010000032.1, forward strand.
CTTCGACGAGATGGAAGCGTTGGAGAAGGCGACCCAGGTGTTCTGGTCGAAGGGTTACGACGGAGCGACGATCGACGATCTCGTTGATGGGATGGGGGTCGGGCGGCCGAGTCTGTATGCCGTCTTCGGGGACAAGCGGACGCTGTTCCTGCGCGCTCTCAGGGCGTACGCAGAGAAGAAGGGCGCTGGCGCTGCGAAGGCGCTCCTCTCGCCGCAGCCTCTTCGCGACTCGCTCGCCAGCTTCCTGAGGCACATCGTCGAGAGTGCGACCGAGGAAGGCTCGGCCGTGGGTTGTCTTCTCGTGTGCGTCGCGCCGCTCGTGGACGACGCAGAGGTCCGGCAGTTCCTAAAGAACGCAGCGGCTGGAGCTGCGGCGATGGTGGAACGTCGTTTCCGGGAGGGGATCGGCGCGGGGGAGATCCCGGCTGACTTTCCGGTCGCTGCGCGTGCGAGCCAAGTCATCGACCTTTCCAATGGTTTGACAATGCGCGCGCAGATGGGCACGCCGCGCAAGGCGCTTCTCCGGGACGCAGAGGAGGCGGCCGACTTGGTGCTTCTGCCGCGCGGGACTGGCCACGGGCCGCGCGGCAGTGCCCGGAAAGCCCGTACGGTTCGGGGCTGAGCTCTGCGTCCGCGAGACGGCGGCTGGCGCAGCGAATTCGAGGGACGGACGCGTGCCGTCGGGCAGCCCCACTCAAGCGCGTTGGTCACCAGGTCGGTTACTTCTCGGCACGAGAGGCGGTGTCAGTCGCGGGGCTCCGGCTCATGGGACTTCGCCTCCATCGAAGCGAGAGCGCGGCTTCCATCCGAGCCGGCGCCACTCGTCGCCGGCGTTCTCGTTGCTGGTAGACGCACTCCGGTACCGCCTCGAGCGGTTCACTGAGCAGCGGCTCCGGATCGAGCGGGATGAAGACGCTGGCCTGACTCCAATCCGCGTGAGCCTTTTCCACGGCTCCGCGGTCCGAGGGCTCGTGGTTCCGCTTGAACCCCAGGCATCGCCAGCGTAAGACGCCCCGAGCCAGCATGATCACCGTTCAGAACCTCTCCGTCGCGTTCGGCAGCCAGACCTTGTTCGAAGAGGTGGACGTCAAGTTCACGCCCGGCAATTGCTATGGGCTCATCGGCGCCAACGGCGCCGGAAAGTCGACCTTCCTGAAGTGCCTGGCGGGCAAGATCGAGTCGACCTCCGGCTCCGTGAGCATCGAGCCGAACAAGCGGCTCAGCATGCTCTCCCAGGATCACTTCGCCTTCAACGAGGTGCCGGCCCTGACGGCGGTCATCATGGGTCACAAGGTCCTGCACGCGCTGATGGTGGAGAAGGACGCGCTCTACGCGAAGCCCGACTTCAGCGAGGCCGACGGCGTGCGCGCCGGTGAGCTGGAGGCCGCGTTCGCCGACCTGGACGGCTGGGACGCCGAAGCCGAGGCTGCCAAGCTGCTGAGCGAGCTGGGCGTCCCCGCGGCAAAGCACGCTTCGCTCATGAAGGAGCTGGCCGACAGCGAGAAGGTCCGGGTCCTCATGGCCCAGGCGCTGTTCGGCAATCCGGACATCCTCCTCCTGGACGAGCCCACCAACCACCTGGACGTCGATTCGATCCTCTGGCTGGAGGAGTTCCTGCTCGACTTCCCGAACACCGTGGTCGTCGTCTCGCACGACCGGCACTTTCTGGACAAGGTCTGTACCCACATCGCCGACATCGACTTCGGCAAGGTGACGCTCTACTCCGGGAACTACACCTTCTGGTACGAGACCAGCCAGATGGCGCTCACCCAGCGCTCGAATTCGAACAAGAAGAAGTCTGAGCAGATCGAGGATCTGAAGGCGTTCATCAGACGGTTCAGCGCCAATGCCTCCAAATCGAGACAGGCCTCCTCGCGAAAAAAGCTGCTCGACAAGATCACGCTGGACGACATCCGGCCGTCCTCCCGCAAGTACCCCTTCATCCAGTTCAACGCGGAGCGTGCCCTCGGCAAGGAGGTCGTGAACGTGGAGGGCCTCCGCAAGACCATCGGCGGCGAGGTGCTGTTCGATGGGCTCAGCTTCTCGATCGGCCGTGGCGAGCGCGTCGCGCTGGTCGGCGACGATCGGGCGATCTCGACCCTCCTCGACATCCTGGCGGGAGAATCCAAGCCCGACGCCGGCACCGTCACCTGGGGGCGCTCGACTCAGGTCGCCTACTTTCCCAAGGACAACAACACCTACTTCGTCACCGACAAGAGCGTCCTCGAATGGCTGCGCCAGTACGCGCCGGATAGCAAGGACGAGACCTCCATCCGCTCGTTCCTGGGCCGCATGCTCTTCACCTCCGACGAGGTTCACAAGAAGGTCGAGGTCCTGTCGGGCGGCGAACGGGTGCGTTGCATGCTCTCGCAGCTGATGTTGAAGAACCCGAACACCCTCCTCTTGAATCAGCCCACCAACCATCTCGATCTCGAGTCGATCACGGCGCTCAACAATGGCCTCTTGAAGAGCGAGGCCTCGATGATCTTCGCCTGCCACGACGTGCAGTTCGTGGAGTCGCTGGCCACCCGGGTCATCGAGCTTGCCGGGAAGACCTCCTATGACCTCCGCATGAGCTACGCGGACTATCTGGCAGACGTCGAGAGACTGGCCCGGGTCGGCCGGGCGGTGGCGTGAGGCGGAGCCTCGAGCTCGTCTGACCGTCGACAGCCGAACCTTGTTCGATCCGGCGGCCTCACCAGGTGGCACACCTGCGCGCTCAGCGCGGACAGGCCGTTGGCTGTCCGTCGAGGCCCTCGTGCTCGAGGGTGAACGATGCGCTCAGCCTGCCCTCTGATCGTTGCAGCGTCACGACGTAGATGCTGTCGAAGTCGTCTGGCGGCCACTCGGGGACCAGGGCGGGATCGGCGCCGCCAGCGGCAACCAGTTGCTTCACCAGCTTGGCCAGGAGGAAGTGCTCCCAGGCGACGAAGATCCGCGCCTGTCCGTAGCGCGGCTGGAGGAGCTCCCGACGGAGATGACCGATCTGCTGCAACCCCCACTGGGTGTTGACCGGCAGCCCGAACATGATGGCTGTCGGCTCGATGGTCGCCAGGGGCCGGATGTAGTCGTACTGTTTGCCGGCGTCCTCGATCTGGTGGCTCGGATTCGGGGCGAAGAGAAACTCGGGGACGCCGAACTTGCTCACCAACACGACGGGCAGCGCCAGCGCGCGGTTGAGGCCCCGGCAACTGAGCTGCCCCAAGCCGCCAGGAGGCTTCTCGCCGTGCCGGAAGAAGACGATGGTCTCCCCCGATTCCTTCCCTGCAGCAGTCCCAGGTGCAGCGCCACCATCCGCCGCCGCAGCGAACGCCGGAAGCGCACCCAAGCACGAGAGCGCCGCTCCAAGGCGGCACGCGCGCTCGAGTGCGCGGCGCCGATGGGTGGTTTTGGTGGCGAGACCGGGAGCTATCAGTCGATGCATCGCTGCTCACAATAAGGGATCCCGGGCAAAGGCCAACCCACGGTTCTCTCTCCTGAGTCGCGCTTGATGACCTGGGTGGTCTCGTGGGGCTTGCGGCGCGACGCGTGGTTCAATTTTCAGCTGTCGCCCGACTTCAGCACCGATGACAACGACGAAAAATGGCAATCGACCCTGGAGACCACCCGGCAGTGGGTGACAGCATCAGCGTTCGGTAACGTATAGGCGTGGTTCAAGGAATGCTCGCCGGAACAGGGACGACCTACCCCGCGTTCCTGGTCGACTACTGGGTCGAGGGGCTGCAGTAGGGCCCTCCGCCGCGCGCCTGCTCGAACCGGGCGCCGGACGGACGTCGGACATCGGCCCCCTGGAGCCTCAGGCGTAAGGCGGCGCGCGCCTCGGCGACGGTGGCGCCAACCTGCCGAGCGTCGTCCGCAGCACGCGCATCGGCCCCGCCAGATGCCGCGCCAGCGCCGGCGCAGCGTAGGCGGCTCCCACCACGAAGCGAAACAGCGGCCCGAACGAGAGGGCGGTGACGGGCCCGATGAAGTAGGCACCCGGGACCGACGATTCGAAGTTCATCGACAGCGCGGGCCCGCGCTCCAGGCGCTTCAGGCGCCGGCGCAGCTCGGGATCGAGATAGGCGATGCGATCGACATCGGCCACGTAGCCGGTCCCCGCGATGACATGATCGACCTCGAGGTCGCTCTCCCCCGCGCCCTCCTGCCGGATTCGGAGGCGGATCCGGCTGCCGATCCGTTCGGCGCCCACCAGGGTCGTGCGCACCACGAAGGGGACCTTCCCCTCGACGCGCTCCTGAATCCACCAGGGTGCCGCCGGGCCCAGGTGGTGCTTGACGAAGCGGATCCGCGGCCCCTCGGGCACGAAGTGGAGCGCCAGCGGCGCGATCTCGAGCGCCCGGCTCTTGAGCCCGTAACCCAACCCCGAGATGGGATTGCGCAGACGCGCCAACAGGGGACGGTCGCGCGGGGTGCGCCCGTGGAAGACACCCGCTGGGCCGCGCACCAGGATCTGGGCCCGACCACCTGCCTCGTGGACCATCGCGCCGGCCTCGATGGCGGAGGCGCCGGCCCCCACCACCGCCACCGATTGACCGCGGAACCGCTCGAAGTCGGTGTGAACGAACGTGTGACTCGCCAGCTCCCCGGGGAGGTGCTGGAGGCACTCGGGCATGTGCGCGAGGTGGGTGAGGCCGGTGGCGAAGACCACCCGCCGGGCGCGCGCCTGTTCGCCATCCGCCAGGGTCAGCGCGAACCGTCCGTCCCCCAGCAGCTTGACGGTCGTGACCTCCTGCGCTTCGAGATCGGGGACGAAGCGCTGCTGGATCGAGAGGCCGTAGGTCGCGAAAGACTCCATCGTGCACGGCTCGTGGTTTTCGAGGCCGTTGAGGTCGCACCAGGCGGGGAAGGTGTGCCCTTTCGCGGGGACGTAGATGTTGGTGGCGAACGCCAGCGATTTGAGGTTGATGCCGCGGGGCATGTCCCGCCAGAACTTCATCGGCGGCCCGAAGATGCGGAGCTCGACCCCCAGCGCGCGAAGCTGCGCGGCGAGGGAGAGGGCGTAGGGCCCGGAGCCGACGATCGCTACGTCCGATTCTTGTGCCACGGAGACCTCCTACCTTCGCACGAATCCGGCTCGAACCGCGACGCTCACGGATCCTGCTTCGTCGGGCTGAGTCTCCGGTAGAGCAACCGCAGACCGGGCAAGAGCTCGGCGGCCGCGTGGACCACGCCGGGCGCCCAGTCGATCGGATTCCGCCGAAGCGTCCGCCGCCGTGAGGCGGTTCGCCCGGTACCAGGCTCGCCAGCGGGCGTACTCGGCGCTCGACATCGAGCGGCTGGCCCGCTGCGCGGCGAGCAGCAGCTGGAACACGAACCGATGCGCGTAGATCGTCGCGCCGTCGGTCGCGCCCTCGGCCGACGCCAGGCAGGCGCGCAGCGCGTCGGTATCTCCGATCGCGGCGTAGTAGACCGACAGCGCGAGCGGCAGACCCCGCGCGGTCTCGAACCCCATCTGCCCATAGAAGCGGGGGTTCATGTCGATCACCTTCGCGCAATTCCCCTCGCGCAGGAACTCGACCTCGAAGACCCCGAAGTGCCGAAGCGCCCGGCAGAGGCGCAAGACCCCGGCCGCCAGGGCGGGATCGACCGGCGCCGACTCGAAGCAGAGCCCCAGCCCGACCGGCCGGGTGCGCTGGAAGACCTTGACGGCGCCACGGGTCGCCGACAGAGCGCCGCTGCGATCGACGAACCCGGTCAGCGAATAGACGCGCTCCGCCGCGAGGGGCAGGTAACGCTGAATCATCGGCTGGCTGACGTCTCCGAAGTAGGGCTCGAGCCCCGGCCGGTACGGCTGGCTGGCCAGGAACCGTCGGTAGGCCGGGAGCAGGCCGGCCGCCTCGTCCACCACGATCCCCTTGGTTTGCCGGACCTGCCGGACCTGGGTCCGCACCTTCAGCAGCAGCGGAAAGGTCGCCTCGCGAGCGATGCGTGCGACGTCCGCCTCGTTCTCGGGAAACCAGCTCTCGAGTCCTTCGAGACCGACCGACCGGCAAGCCGCGAGGAGCTTTCGCTTGTCGAGCACGTCGACCATGGTCGTGATGCTGGGCTGGTAGAGATAGAAGTGCTGCTCGAGCTGTTCGAGATGAGCGGAGAACAGGAACGCCAGATCGTCGCTGGGCGCATAGAGGAAGTGCCGCGGCTCTCGGCGCCCGAACGCGAGGAGCCACTCCAGCAGCCGCTCTTTGTCCGGGACCGGCGGACAGGGGAGCCAGCGGGTCGCGTAGCGCGACCAGCGCGCGGGCGCCAGCCACCCTTGCCCCGCCACCGTGACGGGGATTCCACGTGCGCCCAGCGCCCGCACCGCGGCCAGCGTGCCCCCGTAGGTCGGCATCAACGCCAGAAAGGGGACCGCCTCGCTGCGTTCGTGGCCTCCGGCACCGCCGGGCAGGCTGGGATTTTGGCTCAACGAAGGGATGCTCACGAGATTGTCACCTTCGGCGGAGGGGACCGCAACTGGACTGCCGGTTGAGGTTCGGGCGCCGGGTCGACCGGGATTGATCCGCCGCACACCTCGTAGGCGTCAGTTGCACATGTAGCTAGCGTTGACGACGTGGCAAACGTCCTGACCGAAGACCTGATGGCAGCACCACTGGGAGTGGCGCTGCCGGCCGGTGGCTGTGATCTGGGCGAGCGCCAGCATCAATGGCAATTGACGATGGAGCCGTGCGTCGGATCGCATACTGAGATTGTTGATCCGTTTGGCCGGCGCGTCGACCGGCAAGCTGCTGCTGCACCTACCGGCGCTGGCCGACGCTCTTGAGCTGCGTGAGATCGCGGACCGCGCCGCGGGCGGCGCTGGTGGTCATGAGGGCGTACCCGCGCAGCGCCTCCGAGACCACGCGGTCACGGTTGGGGCGCCAGGCGTCGGCGCCCCGCGCCTCCATCGCGGCGCGCCGCTTTCCGAGGGTGGAGGCGTCGACCACCACGTCGATGCGGCGGCCCGGAATGTCGATGCGGATGCGATCGCCCTCCTCGATCAACCCGATCGCGCCCCCCTCGCCCGCCTCGGGCGACACGTGGCCGATGCTGAGCCCGGAGGTCCCCCCCGAGAACCGGCCATCGGTGATGAGCGCGCAGGCCTTGCCGAGGCCCTTCCCCTTGAGGAACGAGGTCGGATACAGCATCTCCTGCATGCCGGGCCCCCCCTTCGGCCCTTCGTAGACGATCACCACCACGTCCCCCGCGTGGATTTTATCGCCGGTGATCGCGTCACAGGCCGCCTCCTGCGACTGGAAGACCCGCGCCGGGCCCTCGAACCTCCAGATCGACTCGTCGACCCCCGCGGTCTTCACGATGCAGCCGTCCTCGGCCAGGTTGCCGTAGAGCACGGCCAGCCCGCCCTCTTTGCTGTAGGCATGCGGGACGTCGCGGATGCAGCCCTTCTCGACGTCCCGGTCGGCGGTGGCGAAGTACTTGTCCTGCGAGAAGGCGACCTTGGTCGGGACGCCGCCCGGCGCGGCCAGCGCGCGCTGGTGGGCCTCGGCGGTGGCGGTCGGGCGCCGGATGTCGGCGGTGTCGAGCGCGGCCCCCATGGTCGGCGCATGCACGGTCCTGGCCTCGCGGTGGATGAGCCCGGCCCTGTCGAGCTCCCCCAGGATCGTGAAGACGCCCCCGGCCCGGTGCACGTCCTCGACGTGATAGTGGGACGAGGGGGCCACCTTGCAGATGTTGGGCACCCGGCGGGAGAGGCGATCGATGTCCGCCATCGTGAAGTCCACCCCCGCCTCGTGGGCGATGGCCAGGATGTGCAGCACCGTGTTGGTCGAGCCCCCCATGGCGATGTCCAGCGCCATGGCGTTCTCGAACGCTTCGAACGTGGCGACGCCGCGGGGGAGGATCGTGTTGTCGCCCTCGACGTAATGCCGATTGGCGAGGGCGACGATCTGTTTGCCGGCCGCCTCGAACAGCTCCCAGCGCCGCGCGTGGGTTGCCAGCAAGGTGCCGTTGCCGGGGAGCGCCAGCCCGAGCGCCTCGTTGAGGCAGTTCATGCTGTTCGCCGTGAACATCCCCGAGCAGGAGCCGCAGGTGGGGCAAGCGGAGCGTTCCATCTCGCCCAGCTCCGCGTCCGACACCTTCGAATCGGTGGCCGCGATCATCGAGTCGATGAGGTCGAGCTTGCGGACGATCGGCTTTCCGTCGCGGCCGTGGGTCCCGGTCATCTTGCCGGCCTCCATCGGACCGCCCGACACGAAGATGGTGGGGATGTTGAGGCGCATCGCGGCCATCAGCATCCCGGGCGTGATCTTGTCGCAATTGGAGATGCAGACCAGCGCGTCGGCGCAGTGGCCATTCACCATATACTCCACGCTGTCGGCGATGAGATCGCGGCTGGGCAGCGAGTACAGCATGCCGCCGTGACCCATGGCGATGCCGTCGTCGATGGCGATGGTGTTGAACTCCACCCCCCAGCCCCCGGCCGCGTCGATCACCGTCTTCACCTTCTGCCCGACGTCGTGGAGGTGCACGTGTCCAGGGACGAACTGGGTGAAGCTGTTGGCGATGGCGACGATCGGCTTTTCGAAGTCCGCGTCGGTCATGCCGGTCGCACGCCACAGCGAGCGCGCCCCCGCCATGTTTCGGCCCTGGGTGGAGGTCCGGCTGCGATAACCCTTGGTGCTCATCCCCCCTAGTCTGCCGGATCTTGGCGACAGAAGGGAATCGGGACTCGATCACTTGCGGGCCGGGCCCTTCCAGCGCGCGGCTCCGGTCAGCAGCGCCGTCAGCGTCGCAGGCACGACGGCGGTCAGCTTGTCGGGTGAGGTCGCAAAGGTACGGTGCGCGCGGGCCAGCGGACCATCGAGCAGCAGCGACGCCAGCCCGTGCACGGCAGCCCAGCAGGTGAGGACCAGCGGTCTGGGGTCGCCCGCCGGGGCCAGCCCGCCCGCCTGCGCTTCGATGATCGCGGCGGTCAGCGTGTCGAGCGCCGGCGTCGACGACTCGGCCACGCCGGCCTCGGCGCCGGGTCCGGTCAGCTCTGGCCGGAACATCAACTTGAAGCGCGCGGGGGACTTGAGCGCGAAGCGGATGTAAGAGAGGCCGCAGGCCTCGAGGCGGGCCCGCGCATCGGGCGCGGCGGCGCGCGCGTCGACCATCTCCTGGGCCAACACCGCGAAGCCCTCCTCGACCAGCGCGGCGAGCAAGCTGCCCCGATCTTTGAAGTGGTGGTAGGGGGCGTTGTGGCTGACCCCGGCCTTGCGCGCCACCTCCCGCAGGCTGAGCGCGCCGATGCCCGACTCGTCGATGAGGGCCAGGCTGGCCTGGAGCAGGACGCGCCGGAGATCGCCGTGGTGGTAGGCGGTTCGTTTGCTCATCGTCTCTCGATGTTGTGCGGTCCATCTGGGCAATGTCAACTTTCATGTTGACAGCGTCCAGATGGGGCCTATCTTGACAGCGTCCAGATAAGGAGAACCGCCATGACCACCGTCCATCAGCTCGCCGCCAGCTTGGCCGTCTCATCCCTGCTGGCAGGCTGCGCCAGCGTCCCGCCGCCAGCGAAGCCGGCGATGACCCAGCAACGCCCGCTCGCCTCGCTGCTCGAGGCCGCGGCCTACCCCAACTCCGAGACCGTCGTGGTCCTGACCACCATGCAGCAGCTCCTGGCCAGCCACCGCGAGTGGGAGGGCTACCAATACTTCGGGCGGCTCGCCGTCGAGCAGCCGGCCCGCGCCCCGCTCTTCCGGGCCTTGCAGGGCACCATGCAGGCCCGGGTGGCCAACCAGGTCCCGCTGCTCAGGCGGATCGCCTGGGTCGAGGACGCCATCCGCAAGCTGGACGAAGGCGTCGCCGCCGATCCGGTGCTGGGCCGATTTGCGCGTGGGCTGGTGTTCGCCGACCTCCCGCCCCGCTTCGGCAAGGCCCAGGCCGCGATCGACGACCTCGAATTCTCGCTCGCCCACCGGGCTCAGTTTCCATTCGGGTTCGAGCGCGGCATCTACCGCGCCCTCGCGGCGGCTTATCGCACGCTGGGCGACGAGCAGCGCTCCCGGGAGATGCTGGTGCGCGCGGGGCTCGGCTCTCTCGACGACCCCACCACGCCACCGGTGCTCGGAAACATCTCGGTGGATGGGGCCCATGGCTTCCGCTTCGGTGAGAGGCGCCTGGTTCGCGAGGCCGAGGGGGTCTACGTCGCCGAGGGCTACGACTTCTCGAACCTGGTGTTCTTCGTTTCGCCCGAGATGGTGGTGGCGGTCGACGCCGGCACCACCGAAGAGACCGCGCGCGAGGCGGTGGCGGCGTTGCGCCAGGTGACGCGCGCCCCGATCAAGTACGTCATCCTCACCCACGGCCACTGGGACCACGTGGGAGGCCTCGGCGCCGTCCGCGAGCCGGGCACGACGGTCATCGCCCGCGCCGGCTTCGCCGAGGAGCTCGCGCGCTCGCGCAGCTATCAGCCACCGTTCCGGTACTTCTTCGGCACCGGCACCATGAAGCTGGACGTGAAGCCCGACCGGCTGATCGCCGCCCCCGAGACGCTGACCGAGGGGGGCCTGGACCTGCGCCTCATTCCGGCCCCCAGCGGGGAGACCCCCGACGCGCTCTTCATCCAGGACCGCAAGCACGACCTCCTGGTGGTGGGCGACGCCTTCATGCCCTATCTCGGGGCGCCCTTCGTCGCCGAGGGCTCGCCCGAGGGTTTCTTGGGCGCGATCGATCTGGTGTTGCAGCTGCACCCGCACCGCCTGATCCATGGTCACACCCCGCTCACCGAGACGTTCACCATCGACGCCATGCCCGGACTGCGTGAGGCGATGGGGGCGCTCTACGCGCGGAGCCTGGTCGCGGCGCGCGCCGCCCGGCCGCTCGCGGACCTCCTGCATGATGATTTCCTGCCCGCCTCGTTGCGCGCCGCGCCCGCCGCAGTGCAGCCCTATCTGGTCGCGCGCGACACCTTCGTGCAGCGGCTCTACAGCGAGCACGCCGGCTACTGGCGCGCCAACGGCGAGGGCATCGACGCCTTCACGCGCGGCGAGTGGGCCGGCGCTCTCGAGGAGCTGGGCGGCGGCGGCGACGCGCCGTTCGTCCGCACGGCGCGCCAGCTCGAAGCGCGCGGCGACGCGGCGCTGGCCCTGCAGATCGTGGAGCTGGGGCTGGCCCGCCACCCGGAGAGCGCGCCCCTCCAGGACACACGCGCGCGCGTGCTGACCACGCTGCGCGACATCTATTCGCAGACCAATCCCTTCCGCTTCATCGTTTACTCCGAGCTCGCAGGCCGAGGCCTGGCGCCCGTGGCACTCCCACCAGCGGCGCCCGCCGCCGCGACGGTCGCCCGTTCGTCGGGGGAGAGACCGTGAAGCCCCGGCGTTGCCCGTCGGCGGCGACGATCCGACCGGCGATCGCCAGGAGGCGCCGGCGGTCGCCCTCCGACAGTCCCTCGACGAGCAGCGAGAGCTCGCGCTCGACCTGCCTGGCGAGCTTCTGGGTCAGGTGTCTCCCCTCCTCCGTGAGCGCGACACGAACCGTGCGCCGGTCTTCGGGGGTGGTGGTGCGTCGGACCAGGCCGCGCCGCTCAGCCCGGTCGACCAGCCCGGTGACGCTCGACTTGTCGAGGTTGAGGAATGTCGCCAGGGCCAACATTCCGGGCTCGCGATCGCGCAGGATCCCCAGCAGCCGCAGCTGGACCAGGGAGAGGTCATGAAGCTCGGCCACCCGTCCGATCGCGCCCTGCACGGCGAAGGAGAGCTGCGCCAGTCCATCGGGGAGGGTCAACTTCGACGCGGGGAGCGCCATGCCCGCGTTTGTAACACCAACAGGACGCGCCACCAACGATTGTCCCATCGCCGGCGGAGCGGCGCCTTGACTTTGTTCGTGGCACCAACTACTTTGTTTGCATCACAAACTACCTCCCCGGAGAGGAGACGCCAATGCACGCCGCCGTCGTTCGCGATTTCGAGGCCCCGCCTCGCTACGAGGAGATCGAGGCTCCCCCGCCCGCGGGTGAGAACGAGGTCTCGGTGGCGGTGCTGGCGGCGGGGCTTCACCCGCGCGTGCGGTCGGGCGCCTCCGGATCGCACTACGCCGACGCCCGCACGCTCCCCATGATCCCTGGAATCGACGCGGTCGGCCGGCTTGCCGACGGCACGCTCGTCTACTGCGTGGTGCACGACACCCCGTTCGGCACGATGGCCGAGCGGGTCGTCGTCGACCGCCGGCGCTGTGCGCCGCTCCCCGAGGGGGTCGACGCGACGGCGATCGCGGCCGCCATGAACCCGGCGATGTCGTCGTGGCTCGCGCTCCAGCTGCGGGCGCCGCTCCGGCCCGGCCAGAGCGTCTTCGTGCTGGGGGTGACCGGCAGCGCCGGCCAGATGGCGGTACCGATCGCCAGGCTCCTGGGGGCTGGCCGCATCGTGGGCGCCGGGCGCGACGCCGGACGCCTGGCCTCCTCGGGCGCCGACGAGCTGGTCTCGCTGGCCGGTGACCCGGCTGCCGTCAGCGCCCGGATCGCCACCGCCGCCTGCGATTCGGATGTCGTCCTCGACTACCTCTGGGGCGAGCCCGCGGCCCAGGCGATGATGGCCATCCTCACCGCGCGGAGGGATCGCTCGAGACCGATCGACTGGGTGCAGATCGGTTCCGTGGCCGGGCCGACGATGAGCCTCCCTTCGGCCGCCCTGCGTTCGACGAACCTCCGTGTGCTCGGCAGCGGTCAGGGCTCGGTGTCGATCGCGCAGATCGTCGCCGAGCTTCCGCGGATCGCCGACGCGATCGCCAGCGGGAAGCTCGCGGTCGACGCCCTGCAGGTCCCGCTGGCGGACGTCGAGAAGGCCTGGACGGCGCCGGTGCCGCCTGGACGGCGGGTCGTCCTGATCCCCTGACGGGCCGCCGGGCTCTGTTCGCTCACCTCCGCGTGGCGCAGGAGACGTGCGCCAACGCCTCGGTGAGCGCCCCCGCCGGGTCGTCGGCCAGCGCGACCGAGCGCCAGCCGATGTGTCCGTCGGGTCGGATGAGCGAAGCGCCGCCCGCCGAGAGGCCGAACGCCTTGCGAAAGCCCTCGAGGTCGGAGGGTTGGAGATCGGCGCCGATGCCGAGGACCGTCAGGTCGATGCCGACCTTCTCCGCGGCCAGGGCGGCAGCGGCACGCCAGCGGTCGTCGTCCGCCAGCAGCAGCCAGCCGCGCTCGAAGAGCTCGAGCGTGGAGAGGCGCGCGCCGCCCTTCTCCACCCAGAGGTGCGGCGCGCGCGTGCCGGGCTGACCGGCCCAGACCGCGGGGGTCGCCGCGTGCGGAAGCTCGGGGCCGGCGCCGATGACCGCCGTCGAACGATAGAGTTGCCCGAGCTCCATGGCCGCCTCGTCGAGAATCGGCACGCCGTCGGCGACCCCGCGGGCGTGCTTCGCGTAGTCCGGCCGGACGAAGGTCTGCTCGAGGCGTCCCCAGGCGACCGGGCGTCGCTCGGCGTCGTAGGTCTCGAGCAGCTCCGGCCGGGAGGCGCCCGAGAGGACGGCCGAGAGCTTCCAGGCCAGGTTGTGAACGTCGTGGATGCCGGTGTTCGCCCCGAAACCTCCGCGCGTCGGTGGCAGGGTGTGGGCGGCATCGCCGGCGATGAACACGCGGCCGGAGGCGAAGCGGTCGGTGATGAGCGCGCTCAGCTCCCACCGGCCGGTGGTGATGATCTCGAGCGGGAGGTCGGTCCGGCCGATCGCCCTTCGGATGGCGGCGCGGAGCTCCTCGTCGTCTCGCTCCAGGTCGTCCATGAACATGAGCACCCAGCGCCCATCGCCGTAGGTCGTGAGGAAGGCTTTCAGGTCGGGCTGCTCGATCTCGAACTGGGAGATCCCTCTTTCGAGATATCCCTCGAGCGGCGCCCGAAAGAGCACGCTGCGGATGGTCTGCAGAGATCCGGGGCCCTTCCGTCCGATGGCGAGCGCCTCACGGACCGGGCTTCGGCTGCCGTCGGCCGCGATCAGATAGGCGGCCCGCAGGGTCGACTCTCGGCCGTCCCGGTCGCGCAGCCAGCCGGTCACGCCGTCGGCGTCCTGCTCGAAACGAACGAGCGAGGTCCCGAGCCGAAGGTCTGCGCCGAGCGCCCGGGCTCTGTCGCGAAGGAGGGGCTCGAGGCGGTCCTGGGCGATCGCCGCTCCCGTGAAGGGCGAGTCGTCGGTCGGCGGCGCCGGCGGCTTCGCCTCGCCCGGCTTGGGCGGCGTCCACTCAGACTCCTCGAACCACCGCCCGGCCAGGCTCTCGATCTTGCAGCGGCGCAGCCGGAAGCCGCGGGGCGCCTGGGGGATGAGCGCGCCCAGCCCGACGGTGCGGAAGAGCTCCATCGTGCGGGGGGTGTAGCCGATTGCCCGCGGGTGCGGATGGCTGCCGGTGTGCGTCTCGACCAACACCGTCGGCACGCCCCGCCAACCAAGGAAGACGGCCGCCGAGAGGCCGACGAGGCTTCCGCCCACCACCAGCACCGATGTCGAATGGGGTTCCATCTGCTGTCCCTCCTCGCCAATGCGTTTTTGTTCTTCTCGGCGAACATCGTTCGTGACGAACGCCGTTCGCTTGAGGTCACGAAAGGGCCTTCTCGGCCAGGTGATGACTAGAGCGCGGCCTTTCGTGGCGTCTTCTTGCCGGTCTTCTTGCGGGTCTTCTTGCGCGTCACCGGGCGCATCTTCTGGGCGCCAACGACCGGCGGGCGCGGTGCCGACAGGATGCCCTGCAGCAGCACGTCGATGGCCCAGGCCACGCGCTGACCGCCACTGCCCGAGAGGATCTCCTCGCGCGCCGCGTGGATGTGCGGATACTCGGCCGCCGAGACCCCGCGCACCGCGCGGGCGACGGCCCCGTTGGGATTGGCCGGGTCCTGCTTGGCGTCCTGGCCGCCGTGCTCCGCGGCCAGCGCCGTGGCGTAGAGCTGGAACAGGTCGGCGGCCCAGGCCGCGGTTCGGCGAGCGGCGCCCCCCTCCTGCAGGAGTGCCAGAAACCGCTCGGTGATGCGCAGGGCGTTGGGGCCGACGGCGATGGTGCGGAGGGCCAGCTGCGCCAGCCCCGGGGAGGCAAAGAGCACCTCCAGGTACGACCTCCACAAACTCTCGAGGTTCGCGCGCCAGTCAGCACGCTCGTTGCCTCGGACGTCGACCCCCGCCAGCGCACCGTCGAGGACCAGGGCTTGAAGCGCCTGCAGGTCGTCGACATAGGCATAGAGGGAAGCCGGGCCGGTCTTGAGAGCGGTGGCCACCTTTCGAAGGCTCATCCCCGCCAGGCCGTCGCGCTTGAGCTGGCGCTGGGCCTCGGTGACGATCGCCAGACGGCTGAGCGGCGCCTTGCTGGGCCCGCCCCTCCGGCTGGTGACCTCTCGCGCCTGGAAGGGGTTTCGCTTCTTCACTTCACGAACAGTATTCGTGACGAACGCCGTTCGTCAAGCGCCGCCCTCAGGGCCGCGACGCGGGAGAGAACGCCGAACAGCGCGAGAGGGGCTGGCGGGGATACTTCACCGCCAGCGCGCTGCACCGCACGAACGCGGAGCGCGCGGTCTTGACCTCCCGGTGATGAGCGCAGCGCCAGCAGAGGCTCTCTGGATACGGCCGCCGGGCGGAATCGTGGGGGGACGGCGGTTCACCCGTGTCGGGCATGGTCACATCTGCTGGTTGAGAACGGCGATCCCGTCGAGATCGAAACCGGCGGTCGGCCCGCTGGTGATCGGATCGATGATCCCGCGCCCGAAGGAATCGAGGGTCGTCCCGTCACCAATGATATCGACGATGCGGACGTATTTGATCGCCGTCAGATCGACGGAGCCGTCGCGCACCAGGGGAGAGTTCCGGAGCGCCGCCAGATCGAAAGGCGTTCCGTAGCCGACCATGTAAGCGCCGGCGAGACCACCGATCTCGGCGGCCGTGCCCGAACACGATCCGCAGGGCGTCACCGCGCTGTGAAAAGCCGAGTCGAAGCGGGCGAAGTGACTCCCATCGCTCGAGACCTCGACGAAACCCAGCTCGAGGAAGACGTCGCTGGCGAAGCTGTTCTCGAAGACCGCGAAGTCCCAGCTGGCCCCGTCGGTGATGGGAGAGGCAAATGTCATGGTGATCGTTCCGCCATTCCCCAGCACCACCACCGCGGTGGTGTCGGTTCCAGCCGGACCGAAAGCCTGGCTCGGCATCATCCACTTGGGGTCGCTCACCCCGGTGCCCGGAAGATAGGATGCCACCCCCGTCGCCCAGGCGACCACCCGCGGATCGTCGTAGGCGACCGCAGTCGTGGTCGGGTCCGGCGGGGCCGGCGCGTAGGTGGCCCGCACGTCGTAGACCGCGCTGAAAAGTGTCGGGACGCAACCGGTCGCGGCGGTCTGGGCCAGCACCCGCGTGAGCCCCGAGAGCGCCGCCAGGCTCAGCGAGCGCGCGGGTTGAAAGACCGCGGTGGAGATCGCGGCGTCAGCAGGGAGCACGGCGATCTGAATCGGAAGCCCCCCCGGCGCGACGAACTTCAATATCTCGTCATTGGCGATGACCGAGAGGTCGGGCGCGAGCGGAACCGGACAGGCGCCGCCGTCCGAGCTCACGCCCGCGTCGAGCGAGCCACCATCGGCGGCCTGCCCGGCCGCGTCGCTTTCTGCGCTGGCGTCCCCGGTCGAAGGGAGGGGCGAGCTGCTTCCACAGGCGGCGGCGGCGAGGCTGAGACTCGCGAGCGCCGCCAGCGCCGTCCGACCGATTCGACTCTGCCGTCTGCCGGGCATGGAAGACCTCCGACCGTCGACCCCTCGCCTACGACCGGCGGGCCAACACGACGTAGGTGGTGCTCGACGCGCCGCTCACCGCGACCCAAAGTCGCTGCGCCCCGTCGACCAGAAACGAGAGCCCCTGCGACTGGGCCGGTGGCACCGTCAGGAGTGTCGACGGCGTGCCCATGGCCGTCAGGTCGCCGCTGCTCGTGAACTTCTGCTGGACGACGTCGCTCGCGTCGAAGGTGGTCGAATCGAACGGCTGGAAGACCACCAGCCCCGGGTCGGTCGTGCTGGGAGCCAGCGCAGCCAGCGAGCCCGCGAAGCCGGCGATCGTGAAGAGGGTGACGCCGGCCGTGGCCGCCGCTCCGCGCGCCACCGAACTGGCGGCGAAGCCGCGTGCCTCTTGCATGCCGGTCGCGACCGAAGTCATCACCGCGAACAGATCGCCGTTCGAATCGGTCGTGGCCGGTCCGGCGTTGTCTCCCCAGGCGGCGACCAGCGCCGAGGCTGAGCAGCCTGTTCCGGTCCCGAGAGCCTGGGCCGGCGTCGAGCAAGCGTCCGCCGCGTACAGCCCAGGCACGTTCGTCGTGGGCATGCCGAGGGGTGAAAGGCCGGTGTACAAGAGTCGACCCAGCGATGAGGCGGCCGGCACGACGGCCACGCCATACGGTCCGTTCACGGTGTAGCTCGCGGCGATGGCTCCGCTCGCGACCAGCTCGAACTGGCCGGTGCTGTCGGGGAATGGATTGGTCCAGGAGATCGCGGTCCAGCCGAAGAACGGAAGGTCGAGGGCCTGCGCGCCGAGGAACGTGGTGGCGGGAAGGGCCGCCGCGACGGGCGTGGTCTCCACGGTCATGGTGCCCGTGCTCCCCGTGGGCGCCGTCCAGCGCTCCAGGGTCACGCCGGTACCAGTCGCGGCCGCCTGGACGACCAGGGGTCCGCCATGCGATCCCCAGGTTGGAGCCTGAAACCCGATCGATTCGGGCGCCGTGTAGACAGCGACTGCACAGAACGAGGCGTCGGCGATCGTGAAGGACGAAGAGAACGTCGACGGATCCAGGCAAGCTTGACCGCCAGCGCCACCGGCCGACTGTCCGCCAGCCCCCCCACTGCCGGCTTGTCCCGGTGCGCCTGCGGCCGCGCCACCTCTTCCACCACCGCCGGCAACGCCGGCGCCACCGTCGAGAACACTGGGCGGCGAAGAGCCGCTGCCGCACGCGGCAAAGAAGCCGCTCGCCAGGATCACACCGAGACCAGATAGACGACGCATCGAATTGCTCCTTTGGGAAGACATTGGACTTTGCACCTCCGGCTCGGCCCGGACCTCGGGCGTCGCCGTCTGCGCGGCACGCAAAAAACCCCTCGCTCGAGCACGAACGAGGGGAACGGTTGCCGACCTCCGGGGAGCAAAGGACCGACGGCCGTTCTCCGTCCGCGCGGAGAAAAAAGCTTCGGCCTTCGGTAGGTCTCCTGGCTCGTGGATCGCAAATCGCAGACTTCGCGATTTGCGGCCACCCTCCCCTTCCCCGACCGTTGATCGAGTGGGTTCGTGAGGGCGGCCTCCACTTACAGTGGCGGGACCGCGCCGGCTTGGACCGGCTTCCCTGTTATGCCCAGTGGGCACCGAAGGCACCTATTCAGTTTTCAAACTACGGTTGCTTCAACCACCGCGCGCGGGAGGTGTCAAGCGACCGCAGCGATCCCGCTGCGCGATGAGGGGCTCGCCCCTGGACCGCGGTCGAAGCGGCCCTGCGCAACATGGTGGACGCCGCGCGCATTTTCCGCGAGCGTCTGGCCCAAAGCGGCTCATGACGGACCCCCTCCCCACCCTCGAGGCGATCGGATTCGACGCGCACTTTCAAGGCCAGCTCGCCGCGCTGGGCGACGACCTGGTCGCGGCGCGAATCGCCATCGCCCACGGTGAAAGCTACATCGCCTGGACGGCCCGCGGCGCCTGCAAGGCCGTCCTGACCGGCAACCGCCTCACCGACTGGAAAGGGGCGATCGACCGTCCTCAGGTCGGAGACTGGGTCGCGGGGACCACCTCCGATGCCCTCGACGCCTTCCTGGTGGCGCACCTCCTGGAACGCCGCACCTGCTTGATCCGTCAGGCCTCCGGAAAGCGTCCCGAACCCCAGGTCATCGCGGCGAACGTCGACGTGGTCGGGATCGTCAGCGCCTTCGGCGAGGGCAAGAGCGCGCGCGATCGGCGCCTCATCAATGAACCGCGGGTACGTCGTTTCCTGGCGGTCGCCGAGCAGAGCCGCGCCCAGCCGATCCTGATCGTCAACAAGATCGATCTCAGCGAGGATCCCAGGGCGGTGACCGATCCGTTCGCGCAGAGTTTTCCCGGCGTCCCGGTGGTGCTGACCAGCGCGCTTGCCGGGGTGGGCCTCGACGCGCTCGGGCCCTGGCTCCCCCCCGGGAAGACGCTGGCTCTGATCGGCATGTCGGGCGTCGGCAAGTCGACGCTGGTCAACGCGCTGGTCGGCCGCGCCACCCAGCGCACCGGTGAGGTGCGCGAGAGCGACGCGCGGGGCCGCCACACCACCACCCACCGCGAGCTGATCGTGCTGGGGAGCGGCGCGCTCTTGATCGACACACCCGGCATGCGCGAGCTTGGTCTCTGGGAGACGGAGGTCGCCGAGGTCAACAAGGGGTTCGAGGACGTCGTGGCCATCGCAGCATCCTGTCGCTTCGGCGACTGCCGGCACGAGACCGAACCAGGCTGCGCCATCCGCGACGCGCTGGCGACCGGTGCGCTGTCGCCAGCGCGCTGGAGCAGCTACCAGAAGCAGGAGCAGAAGTCCGAGGTGTCACAGAACCGCGGGGCGGGCCGCGGGAAGCGCACTGCCCGCAATCTCTCCGGGCCTCGCAAGCGCTGACCGTCGTACGACGACCGTCGGACTACGACGGTCGTCGTATCGTTTATTTGCGGCTTATTGCTTGACGGACAACCCGCATTGCGATGATTTCACCACGTGCCTCGGTCCTTTACTTGCGTGGGCGTTGGACTGTGGGTCTTCTTGATTGCGACAATGGCCAGATCCGCCGATCCGGCGGCGGCTGCTCCGACGGAGGCCGAACCGATCGTCGATGCGAAGAACGAGACGACCGTCGTCGCGACGACGCCGCTGCACGGTTCGTTGTTGCCCGCCGATCGCGTCGCGGCGAACGTGCAGACCGCGACCGGGAAGGCGATCGACGCCAGCCACGATCTCGACATCACCCAGTTCATGAACGAATCGCTGGGGAGCGTCACGATCAATCAGGTCCAGGAGAACCCGCTCCAGCCCGACTTTCAATATCGCGGCTTCACCGCGTCGCCCGTCCTGGGCGCCTCGGAGGGGGTGTCGGTCTTTCTCAACGGCGTTCGCCTGAACGAGCCCTTCGGCGACATCGTGAACTGGGATCTCATCCCGCCGGGCGCCATCCGCTCGCTCAACCTGATGCCCGGCTCGAACCCTCTGTTCGGCCTCAACACCCTGGGCGGCGCGCTGTCGATGGAGACCAAGACCGGCTTTTCCGATCCCGGCGCGGAGGCCGAGGTGTGGGGTGGCTCTTTCGGTCGCGCCGTGGTGGAGGTCGAGGCGGGCGGTCACGGCGAACACTGGGCCTACTTCGGCGCGGGACGGTTTTTCACCGAAGACGGCTGGCGCGAACACTCGCCGTCGCAGGCGCTGAACGGATTCTTGTCGGCGACCCATCGCAACGGCGGCTCCACCCTCGATCTCTCGCTCATGGGCGCGGGCACCGCGATGGCCGGCATCGGCGCCACCCCGGTCCAGCTCCTGGCGGTGGATCGCAACGCGGTCTTCACCTACCCGGACGAGACCCACAACCGGATGCTCATGGCCATCCTGCGGGGAGACCAGGCGCTCTCGCCGACCAGTCGTCTGTCTGCGACCGCCTACTTCCGCCTGAGCCGCACGCTGACCGCCAACGGCGATCAGGGCGAGTGGGGGCAGTGCATGGCGCCCAGCCCGACGACCGCTGTCTGCGCCGACGACATGACGACCGTCATCCTCGATCCGAACGGGAACCCCGTCCCCTACGACCCCAACAATCCTTACGACGGTTCGGACAACACCACTTACACGCGCCAGATCGGGTTCGGGGGGAGCCTGCAGGGGAGCTTCGAGGCGCCCCTGGCCCACCACGAGAACCATCTCTTCGTGGGCGCCAGCGTCGACGAAGGGGAGATCCGCTTCAGATCGCAGACCGTTCTGGCCCAGCTGAATGACACCCGGGGCACGGTCGACACCGACTTCGTCGATCCGACGTCGCTGGTGTCGGTCGACGGGACGGTGACGACCCTGGGGGTCTTCGCCAGCGACACGTTCGCGCTGCTGAAAGACCTGTTTCTCACCGTGTCGGGGCGGTTCAACGATTCGGCGCAATCGCTTCAGGATCAGCTGGGAGGCGAGCTCAGCGGCGACAATCACTACCATCGGCTCAACCCCGCCGTCGGGCTCTCCTACCAGCCGCGCCCGGAGCTCGGCGTCTACGGCAGCTACAGCGAATCGGCGCGCGCGCCCACGCCGATGGAGCTGACCTGCGCCAGCCCCACCGACCCCTGCCGGCTGCCCAACGAGTTCGTGGCCGACCCGCCGCTCGAGCAGGTGGTGGCCCGCACCTTCGAGGCCGGCGTCCGCGGTCACTTCGGACGCGGGCGCGCGTTCGTCGACTACGCGCTCTCGGCATTCCACACCGCCAACAGCAACGACATCCTCTTCGTCAGCTCGGGTCCGCTCACCAACGAGGGCTACTTCTCGAACGTGGGCGACACGCTCCGGCAGGGGATCGAGGCGCGGCTCCATGGCCGCCTGCGCCTGAGCGCGCGCGGCGGGCGGCTGGAGTGGTCGGCCAATTACACCTACCTCGACGCCACCTTTCAGACGCCCTTCGTCTCGCCCAGCGCCAACAACCCGGCGGGTGACAACGGCCAGATCAACGTCGCCGCCGGCGCGCACCTTCCCTCGATCCCGGCTCAGGTCGGCAAGGCCTCGGTCACCTGGATCGCCCCCTTCGGTCTGGCGCTCGGGGCCACCGTCATCGGAAACAGCGGTCAATACTATCGCGGCGACGAGGCGAACCTCCTGCCTCAGATCCCGGGTTACCTGCTGCTGAACCTGCGCGCCGACTACATCTTCGCGCGCTGGCTCTCCGGCTTCGTCAAGGTCGACAACGTCTTCAACGCCGACTACGCGAGCTTCGGCGTCCTCGGCGACGCGACCTCCGTTTTCCCGGGCTACGGAGATCCTCGCTTTCAAGGCCCAGGTGAACCGCGCGCTTTCTGGGCCGGCGTCAACGTTCATTACTGAGTCTCGACAAACTGGTCTCTCGACGATCCAAGTTGGCCGAACTGTGACCGCGTTGCCAGCGCGCCCGGCGTCCTTACCTTCATGCCGCGTTACACGCTTCAACGCTTGCAGGGGGGACACTGATGGAGACTCGAACGCGAAGGTATCGCTCGATTGTGCCCGCGATGTGCGGCGCCGCGCTCATGGCCGCTCTGGGCGCCCAGTCGATCGCGCAGGCCAAGGGGCCGGCGGTCAAGAACGTGCTGCTCGTCCATGGCGCCTGGGCCGACGGATCGAGCTGGTCGAAGATCATTCCGCTGCTCGAGGCCAAGGGTCTGCACGTGGTGGCGGTGCAGAACCCGCTCACCTCGCTGGCCGACGACGTCGCCGCCGTGAAGCGGGCGATCGCCCTGCAGGATGGTCCCGTGTTGCTGGTGGGCCACTCCTACGGGGGCACCGTCATCACCGAGGCGGGCAACGATCCCAAGGTCGTCGGTCTCGTCTTCGTCGCGGCGTTCGCCCCGCCGGCGGGCCAGTCGTCGCTTTCGATCGGTAAGCCCTACCCACCGCCGCCGCTGCTGGGCGAGCTGCGGCCAGACGCGACCGGGTTCCTGACCGTCACTCCGAAGGGGGTGGCCGAGGACTTCGGCCAGGACCTGACCGACAGCGAGAAGCGGTTGATCACGGTTGTCCAGGGCCAGACTTCGGGCCCCGCGGCCCTGGGAGGGGTCGTCACCACGGCCGCCTGGAAGACCAAGCCGAGCTGGTTCGTTGTCTCCGCGAACGACCGCGCCATCCCGCCCGAGCTGGAGAAGGCCGAGGCCGCCGCGATGAAGGCCACGGTCATCACCCTCCCCTCGAGCCATCTGGCCATGCTCTCTCACCCGCAGGAGGTCGCCGGGCTGATCTTGCAAGCGGTGGAGACGTTGGGGGCCAAGTAAGAGCCGAGGAGGACCAGAGAGCCGAACCTCGTCGATCGGTCGGCGGGCGTCCTAGGCGCTGATGCGGACCGCCAGGTCGAGCAGCTTGCTGGCGTAGCCCCACTCGTTGTCGTACCAGGCGATCAGCTTCACGAAGGTCGGGTCGAGCTGGAGGCCCGCCTTGGCGTCGAAGACGGAGGTGCACGATTCGCCCCGCATGTCCGTCGACACGATCTCCTCCTCGGTGTACCCGAGGACGCCTTTGAGAGCCCCTTCCGAGGCCCGCTTCATCGCCCCGCAGATCTCACGGTAGCTGGCCTCGTGAATGAGCTCACACGTCAAATCGACGACCGACACGTCCGACGTCGGGACGCGGAACGACATTCCGGTCAATTTCCCCTTCAGCGCCGGGAGCACCCGGGTGACCGCCTCCGCCGCCCCGGTCGAGGACGGGATGATGTTCTCCAGGATTCCGCGCCCGAAGCGCCAGTCCTTGCCGGAGACGCCATCGACGACCTTTTGCGTCGCCGTGGTGGCGTGGACGGTGGTCATGAGGCCGCGCTTGATCCCGAAGGCGTCATCCAGCACCTTGGCCAGGGGCGCCAGACAGTTGGTGGTGCACGACGCCGCCGAGATGATCGGCTCGCCCGCGTAGCGCTCGGTGTTCACGCCGTAGACGAAGATCGGCGTGTCGTCCTTGGAGGGGGCCGACATGATGACCCGCCTGGCCCCCGCCCGCAGATGAGCCTCGGTCTTCTCCTTGGTCAGGAAGATCCCGGTCGACTCGATCACCACGTCGACGCCCAGATCGCCCCAGGCCGAGGCCGCCGGGTCCTTCACGGCGGTCGCGCGGACCGGCCGACCGTCGACCAGGAGAGAACCGTCCCTGACCCCCAGCTCGTGCCGGAAGCGGCCGTGAACCGAGTCGTGCTTGAGGAGATAGGCCAGGTGCGGAAGCTCGAGGAGATCGTTGACCGCCACGATCTCGACGTCGTCGCGCCCCATCGCCGCCCGGAAGGCCACCCGGCCGATGCGCCCAAACCCGTTGATGCCGATCTTGATCATGTCCTAGCGATAGCCCGCGGGGCCTTGGGCCGAAAGGACAATGATGTTGCGTTTCAGGCCAACGGCGGCCAACCTTCTGATCGTGCGTCGCCGGGCACAACGGGTCTGGTTTCTCGTCGCGTCCGGCACCGGCGTGCTGGACCTGGCCGGTCCGTGGGAGGTGCTGGGGCACGCGAACGACATGCTCGGGCGGGTGGCGTATGACCTCGAGGTGGTCGGACCACGCGGGCCGACCGTGCGGACGCGGTACGGCCTGGTCGTCGGCGGCGTTCGCCCCCTCGCCCGAAGTGGCGAGCGCCTCCCGGACATCGCCATCGTGGCGGGAGGGTCACCGCGGCTTCCCCTGCCGGATGGCGAGGCCCACCTCGTCGCCTGGCTGCGTCGGCATCACCGGCGCATCCCCTCGGTCATCTCGATCTGCACCGGGGCCTTCGTCCTGGGGGAAGCGGGGCTCCTCGACCGCCGCCGGGCCACGACGCACTGGCTCCATCTCGCCGACCTCCGAACCCGGTTTCCCGCGGCCCGCGTGGTCGACGAGGGGATCTTCGTGCGGGACGGCGGCGTCTGGACCTCGGGGGGTCTCACCGCGGGGATCGATCTGACGCTCGCGCTGGTCGAGGCGGATCACGGGCACGCCGTGGCGATGGCCGTCGCCAAGAGGCTGGTGCTGTTCCTGCGGCGCTCGGGGAACCAGGCGCAGTTCAGCTCCGCGTTGCAACGGCAGGAGAAAGAGCCGCCCAAGCTGCGCGACATCTCGACCTTCGTCCTCGAGCACGTCGACGAGCCGCTGCCCGTGAACCGGATCGCGGCAGGGATCGGGATGAGCCCCCGCACGCTCAGCCGCTGGTGTCGGGCGCACCTCGACGAATCGCCCGCCGAGCTGGTGCGCCGCCTCCGGATCGACGAGGCCCGGCGGCTCCTCGAGGAGACTCCGCTTCCTTTGAAGGACATCACGGCGCGCACCGGCTTCGGCGATGCGAGCACGATGTGGCGCGCCTTCACGCAGCGTCTCGGCGTCACGCCGGCCGCCTACCGCCAGCGCTTCTCGGCCGCGGCGACGCGCTGAGGACCACAATTCGAAGCCTGGATGGTGGACAGACGTTGAACCGCCCCCATGTTCCTTTTCAGTCATTGTGCCGATACCCTCCGACAGCCGACGGTCGCATCCGAGTTGCCGGTCGAGCGCCCTCCTCGCCGCAGCGTTGATGGGGGGCCTCTCCTGCGCGCACCATCCGCCGGCCCCCGCGAAGAGCCCGGAGGCCCCAGCGACGCGTGACCCCGCGCCCGGGGCCCGCACCGAGGCGGAGCGGACCCACGTGCTGGAGGCAGAGTGGAGCGAGGTGGAGGTCAAGGGGCGAAAGGAGGGCGATGCGGTCGTCTCCGCGATCAAGCTGGTGCAGCCCAATATCAGGATCTTTCATGCCGCCCCGCCGCCCGAAGAGGCCAACGCGGCTCAAAAGAAGAACGAACATCCCGCCCCGCCGGGCGAGGTGGTCGATCTGAACGAGCTGCTGCACAAGATCACGCCGCTCGAGGTCGATCACATCGACATCCTCGACGGTCAGGTCGCGTTCGTGGACACCAGCCGCCAGGAGCGACCGGAGCTCTGGCTGCACGACCTGCAACTGTCGGTCGAGAACCTCACCAACCGGGTCCGCCTCACCGAAGGCCGGCCGGTCCTCCTCACCGCCAGCGCGACGCTCGCGCGCAGCGGCGCGCTCTCGATCCTGATCACCGCCGATCCCTTCGAGAAAGGCCTGACCTTCTCGGGGCGGGCCGCCATCGTCGGCCTCGAAACGTCAGAGCTCTATCGCTTCATCAAACCGGCGACCAAGCTCCAGGCTCCCCAAGGGACCATCGACATCTTCGTCGAGTTCGACTGCCGCAATGGCCAGCTGACCGGCGGCGTGAAGCCGGTGCTGAAGAACGTCAAGATTCGCCCCGACGACAAGGGCTTCTTCACCGCAATCAAGGCCTGGGCGACCGACGTGGCGATCAAGCTGTTCTCCGATCGGGTCAAGGACCGCAACGCCGTCGCCACCGTCATTCCGATCAAGGGGACGCTCACGGGCCCCGACGTCGACCTCTGGCCGGCGATCTTCGGGGTCCTGCGCAACGCCTTCGTGGAAGGGCTCACCTCGGGATACGCCTATCTACCCCCCAAAACCGGCGAGGCGCCCCCCGCCCCGGGCGCACAGCCCTCACCGTCCGAGAGCCACAGCACCTCGCCCCCGGCGGCCCCATGACCAACCCACGCCTCTTCCATCTCACCCAGATCATGACCCTGGGCGTCGGGCTGAGCTTCGGAAGCGGCTGCGCGCACACGCACGCAACGCCTCCGCCTCCGGCCGCGGTTCCCCCGACCAAACCCGAACGCGAACAGGCGGTCCAGACGGGACTGCCGATCTCCAGCACCTCGCACGGCATCCTGCAGGACGGCGCCGAGCTGAAGATCCAGCGGCGGCTGCAGGAAAAGGGGTTCCTCGACGGCCAGCAGGCGGACGGCCAGCTCGATCCCCCGACCCGCGCGGCGCTGCGCAAGTTCCAGAAGCAGGAGGGGCTCCCTCCCACCGGCTTGCCGAGCTACGAGACGGTTCGCCACCTCCACCTCGACCTCGATGCGATCTTTCAGACGGTGAGCCACCCGCGCGAACGACCGGCATCCTCGTCCAGGCCGCCTCCGGGCGGCACGTCGTCGGGTACGCAACCCCCTTCTCACTGCGAATCGGGGCCGGTCGTTCCATCCTGACCAGCTGACGGGACGTTTCGCCGCGGGCCGCGCGTCAGCGTGGGGGCGCGCCCGGCTTGGGCGGGGCGACGGTCACCACCTTGCCGTTCTTCCAGCGCACGTCGCCGATGAACTGTGGATCGCCGACGGTCCCCGCCACCTTGGCGTCGGCGCTGACCCTGCCGCCGAGCGCTTCGACCTTGTCGTTGAAGCGCGCCAGCCAGGCGACATCGAAGTCCTTGGCCACGACCTTGCCGTGCACGGGGAGCTTCTTGGCGTCGATCCCCTCGGTGACCGCCGGATAGGCCAGATTGACCCGGGTGGCGGCGTCGACGTGCAGCTCGCCGCCGTGCGCGGAGGCGAAATCGACGTCGCCGTGAGCCGCCTGATCTTCATAGCTCAGATGAATGCTGGCGTGGCCCACATCGACGGGGTTCGCTCCTTCGCTGGCGCGGGTGGGGCGCTCGACCGACAGGTCGCGGCCGTTGACGGTCAGGACGACCTTCGGATCCGCTGCGCTGCCGGTGACCCGCAGCCGCGCCGTCATTCGGCCTGCGAGCTGCGGCTTCATCCCCGAGCCCTGGAGCGCCTCGGCCAGATCGAGCCGCTCGACGGCGAGGCGCAGATTGAGAGCGTCACCCGCCAGCGGGTCGACCGGCAGGTGAAAGTCGCCGTTCAGCTCCGTGAAGGGCGCGCGGACCTCGAGGGTGCCGTCGATCTGCTGGTCGGCCAGCGTGGCCTCGACCGAGGCTCCAATCTTGGAGAAGGTCCGCAAGCGCCCCTCGGCCAGCCCCATCCGGACGACGACCTTGGGAGCGTTCACCTGGCCTTCGGCCGTGACGTCGAGGTCGACCGTCCCCCCCAGGTTGAGGTCTCGGGGGACGAGCAGCGTCGGCAGGAGGTCGAGGCGCAGCCCTGTCAGCGCGACGTGCGCGTCGACGCGCTCGTCGTCCTTGACGCCGTGGACGTCCAGCCGCTGCTCCTGCGCGTGAAGGCGCAGGCCCGAGAGGGCGACTTCCTGCCCTTCGAAGCGGAGGTGGGCCGTCCCTTCCGAGGTCCACTCCACCTTGGGATAGGAGAGCGAGAGCTGGGAGAGCGCCAACCCCTGCCGATCGCTGTCGACCTGCCCCTCCAACGCCACGCGGATCGGCTCGGGCGACGCCAGACTGGCAGAGAACGCGATCGTTTGCTGGCGCACCTTGGCGTCGAGCTCGATCTTGCCCAGCCTGGTGGCTCCGGCGACCGCTGCCCCCACCGCGACGGTCAGATCGACCTCGCCGGGAATCCTGGCCAGCTGCCCTGCGTGACCGTCGATCGAGAGATCGGTGATGGTGTTCTCCGCGAACCGCAGATGATTGAAGAGCCCCTTGCCGCTGGCACTCCAGCTCGCAGGCGCACCGGCCAGCGGTCCCTCGACCGTCAGTCGGAGATCGCCGTGGCCCGCCAGTGACGGCACCGCCGCCGTCGTCAGGACCTGGACCGCCTTGCCCGTTCGTGCCAGGTCTTCGAGCGCGAGTCGGGTCTCGAGCTTGAAGACGTCCGTGCCGCCCCCCTTGGCGGTCAGCTGCAGGCCGGGGATGGCGACCGAAAGGTCCAGCTTGGGGATGGCGCCTGGGCGCGCCTGGCCGTCGACCTGCAGCGGGCCCCAGGCATAGCCCCCGAGCTCGGTTCGCGGAATGGCGATCGCGATCAGCGCGTCGGCGGCTTCGAGGCGTTCGCTGTCGACGTCCCCGTGCGCCTTGACCGTCCCGCCCAGCAGCTGGCCGTCGAGCGCGAGGTGGGTCTGGGTCCCGCGGACGCGCGCCTCGGCCTCGATCGCCAGCGGCCCGACGGGGGCGAGGACGCTCCGGCCCGCGAGCCGAACGACGAGGTCGGTCGACCCGTTGCCAGTGGCGTACCGGAGACTGGCGAACGACTGTAGCCCTTCGAGGTGAACGGTCTGCTTGCGCTTCGTGCCGTCAGCCGACGCCACCAGCACGGCGCCCTCGCGCAGGTCGAAGCGATCGAGGCGAATCACCCATCCCTCCGCGAGGGTCTTGGGCCTGGGCGGGGCTTTGGGGGCGGCCTTCTGTCGTGGGGCGAGGGCCCGCGAGAGGTTCATCCCTGCCGGATCGAATTCGGCCAACAGGCGCGGCGACTCGATGACCACCGCGCTCAACCGGAGCTCCTTGTGCAGGAGACGCATGATGCGGAAGTCGACCTCGGTACGCGTCACCTGCGCGACCTGGTTGCCCTCGGGATCGCGCAGGCTCACGTCCCACAGGATGAGGCGATCGCCGCCGAAGGAGAGCCGTCCGACCCCCAGCTCTCCCTGGATCTGGTGGTTGACGCGCGCCACCAGCTGTCGCCGCAGGCGCTCGCCGCCCCAACGGGTCTGCAAGACCAGCATCACGGCGCCGAGGGAGAAGGCCACCACGGCCGCCATCGCCCCGGCGACGCGCAACGAAATGACGCCTGCCCGCCTGAGACGGGCGTGGTTCTGTTCGCGTTCTTGAGTCACCGGGCTCCTTTGCATGCGGCAATGCCGGTAAACCTAAGCATTCACGGCGAAGGAATCGGTGATTGCCTGACCCATCGACCAAACGAGGCCCTACGTTGACGGCTTCATGGTTCTTCTTCAGGCCATCTTCGGACTGGTCACCAAGTCTGCCGGCAAGATCCTGAACGCCCTCTTCGGATGGGCGGTCCGGGCGCTCTTCGGGCAAACGACCGCCCGGGAGCAGACCTATCTGTCGGTCGTGGTGGGGGCGGCCGTCGCCTGGCCGATCCTGCTCCTCGGCGTCGTGGCCCCCAAAATCGCGGCCCTGGCGCTGGCGTTCGTGCCGATCCCACATCGGATCCCCTCCTGGACCATCCGGTTGGTCTGGGTGTCGCTGGCGCTCATCATTCCGGTCGCGGTCGGGCTCGCCGTGGCGGCCAAGGCCCCGCCGTCCACGAAGCGTGAGTCGCGTGTGGTGACGGTCTTGCGCGGCTTCCCCATCACCGTGGGACTGGCGGCGGCGTTCCTCATCATGTTCGTGTCGGTCCCCGTGATGCGCCTGGCGACGATCGTGCGCCGGCGAAAGAGCGCCGACGTCCCCTTGATCACGCACGATGCCGCCTATCACCAGGTCGCGGTGACGATCTGCGAGGTCCTCAACCGGCACGGGTTCTCGTTGCGCCGGGCCTCCCCCGGCTGGTGGGTGGCGGCGCCGACGCGAATCCTCGGCTTGCTGGGCGGCAGCGCCTTCCGTTCCTACGTTCCCGATCAGCTTGAGCATTTCGTCTCGCCAGACCTCGAGCTGTCGCTCTATCCCAGCGGGCTGCTCCTGCGTGGGAAGGCCAAACAGCTGACCTGGGCCCACGGGCTCGTCGCCGAGTCGGTGGTCCACACCGACGGTCTCCAGACGATCGATCCGAAAGCGCAGGCGCTGGAGAAGCGGCTGCACGGGCTCTGGAAGACGTATGATCAGGATCCGGTCGGGAACAAGGACTCTGCAGCGCTGGACCAAAAGCTCGACCAGGTGACGCACGATCTCGGGGAGCTGGAGGTCGACTTCGACGACTGGCAGGTTCTTTACCGCCAGATTCTCCAGGTCGGGCGCGCCATCCACGGCCACCGGCAGCTGATGGACGTGGGCGCCTCGAAGACCAAGGTCGGCACGGATTCGCCGGGACCGCGCTCCGCGCAACAGGGAGCAGTCTAGCCCCGCGTGGCGCACTTGCTTGCGAGCAACTGGAGCGTGGTTAGGTTTTTACCTAGGAGAAAACACCCATGTCGCTAGAAACCGTTCTCATCTGGATCGCGATTGGACTCATCTCCGGATGGCTGGCCTCTGCGGTCGTCGGCGGAGGGTACGGCGTGGTCGGTGACATCGTCATCGGCATCGTCGGGTCGTTCCTGGGCGGCCTCATCTTCCGAGGTCTGCACCTGCACTCGCCGATTGGAGGGTTGGCGGGCACAATCTTCGTCGCCTTCGTGGGCGCCATCGCCTTGCTGATCGTTCTCCGGTTGCTTCGTTCGGCCGGCCCACGCCGATTGTAGTTGCCAACGCCGCCGGGCTTCGAGAACCTCGGGCCCGGCGGGAGTGGCGTGACGTCAGCTGAAGGTCACCCAACCACCGCCGAGCCCCCCCGGACCAAGGGCGTCGGCCGCCTGGGCCTGGCGGCGCTTGGAATCGTCTTCGGCGACATCGGCACCAGCCCCCTCTACACGCTGCGGGCCTGTCTGAGTGGGCGGGGGGTAGCCCCCTTCAGCTCGGCCGACGTTCTCGGCGTCCTGTCGCTGATCGTCTGGACGCTGACGCTGGTGGTGTCCCTCAAGTACGTCACCATCGTCATGCGCGCCGACAATCACGGCGAGGGCGGCATCTTCGCCTTGCTGGCGCTCCTCCCCGAGCGGCCGCGCGCCACCAAGGGCAGCGTGGTCGGAATCGTGGCCCTCCTGGTGATCGCGGGCGCGGCGTTGCTCTACGGCGATGGGATGATCACGCCGGCGATCTCCGTCCTCTCCGCGGTCGAAGGGCTCGAGGTGGCTGCGCCCTGGCTGAAGCCGGCGGTCTTGCCCGTCACCTGCCTGATCCTGGTGCTCCTCTTCGCCTTCCAGCGTCGCGGCACCGGCCGGCTCGGCCAGATCTTCGGTCCGATCATGGCGGTCTGGTTCGTGGTGATCGGCGCGCTCGGGGCGATCCAGATCGCCCAACATCCCGCGGTGCTGGCGGCGCTGGGGCCGCAACATGCCGTCCGCTACTTCGCCACCCACGGCGTCCGCAGCCTCTTCGTGCTGGGTTCGGTCGTCCTGGCCGTGACCGGCGCCGAGGCGCTCTACGCCGACATGGGTCACTTCGGACCCGCCCCCATCCGCGCGGGTTGGTTCGCGCTGGTCATGCCCGCGCTGGTGCTCAACTACCTGGGCCAAGGCGCGCTGATCCTGCGGGATGCAGCCGCCGCTCAGAATCCTTTCTTTGCCATGGCGCCGGCTGGTGCCGCGACCTACGCGCTCATCGGCCTTTCGACGGCCGCCACCGTCATCGCCTCGCAGGCGCTCATCTCGGGCGCCTTTTCCCTCACCAACCAGGCCATGCAACTCGGGTTTCTGCCGCCGGTGACGGTGGTCCATACCTCCGGCGAAGAAGAGGGACAGGTCTACGTCCCCGAGGTGAACCTCGCGCTGGCCGTGGCCTGCCTCGCCCTGGTGCTCATCTTCCGTCATTCCAGCCGGTTGGCCTCGGCCTATGGCATCGCGGTCACCGGCACCATGGTCCTCACGTCCATCATCTTCTACGAGGTGGCGCGCACCACCTGGCGCTGGCCGTTGTGGAAGGCGGGCTCGCTGCTGGTCCTCTTTCTCTCGGTCGACCTGTCGTTCTTCGTGGCGAACCTCTTCAAGGTGGTCGACGGCGGCTTTCTGCCGCTCGGCGTGGGGTTGGTGCTCTTCCTCGGGATGGCGACCTGGAAGCGGGGCCGGCGCATCTTTCGTGATCAGATTCGAGGCCGATTCGCCGCCATTCGCCGACTTCCTGGCCGTTTGCCGGCGCTCCCCGGTGGCCCGAACGCCCGGCGTCGGCGTGTTCGTGACCGGCCACCCGGACGGTGTTCCGCCCGTCCTCCGCGCGCTGGTCGAGCGGGTGCGCGTCCTGCCCGAGACGGTGGTGCTCCTGACGATGGAGGTCTCCCACGTTCCGCGAATCACCCCGGGAGAAGGCAGCCGCCATGATCGGCTCGCCGAGGGGTTCCACCGGCTGGTCATCGCGCGCGGCTACCTGGACCAACCCGACGTTCCCGCGGCGCTGGCCCGCGCCTGCCGGACCTGGTCCATTCCCATCGATCCGGAACGGGCGACGTTCTATCTCGGCCGCGCGACCTTCATTGCTTCGTCGGCCGGTCGCATGGGTCACTGGAGCGAGTCGCTGTTCGCCTTCATGGCGCGCAACTCGCGGCCGGTGACCGACGCTTTCTGCATTCCACCCGCCCGGGTCGTGGAGATCGACTCCCGCATCGATCTTTGATGGTCGGCAATCTCGGCCCAGCATTGCCCTTGTCGGGCGCGTACCTAGGTTGCGGCTGCATGCCAACCAAGCGCGCCCGAGGGACGACTGCTCCGACAACGCCAAAGGGCCAGGCCAGGCCGCCCAGCAAGACCGGTCGTGGTGGAGAGCCGCACCAGCTCGCCGAAACGCCGGCGCAGGTCCTCACCACGAATCAGGGCGTCCCCATCGGCGACGACCAGAACTCCTTGCAGGCGGTGAAACGGGGCCCGGTTCTGCTGGAGGACTTCGTCCTTCGGGAGAAGATCACGCACTTCGATCACGAGCGGATTCCGGAGCGCATCGTGCACGCCCGCGGCTCGGCCGCGCACGGGTACTTTCAGGCCTACCGATCCCTCGGCAAGCTGACGCGCGCGGCGTTCTTGCAGGATCCCAAGAAGAGGACACCGGTCTTCGCGCGCTTCTCCACCGTGGCGGGCGGCGCCGGCTCCGGCGACACCGCGCGGGACGTCCGCGGCTTCGCGGTGAAGTTCTACACGGAAGAAGGAAACTTCGATCTGGTCGGCAACAACATCCCGGTGTTCTTCATCCAGGATGCGATCAAGTTTCCCGATCTGATCCACGCGGTGAAGATGGAGCCGGACCGCGGGTTTCCGCAGGCCGCCTCGGCGCACGACACCTTCTGGGACTTCGTCTCTCTCCTGCCGGAGAGCATGCACATGCTGCTCTGGGTGATGTCGGACCGGGCCATCCCCCGGTCGTTGCGCATGATCGAGGGATTCGGGATCCACACCTTCCGCTTCGTGGACGACAAGGGGCGCTCGACCTTCGTCAAATTCCACTGGCGGCCGACCATCGGCGCCGCCTCGGTCGTCTGGGACGAGGCGGTGAAGCTCTACGGCGCGGATCCGGACTTTCACCGCCGGGACCTCTTCGAGGCGATCGCCAAGGGCGCCTTTCCCGAGTGGGAGCTGTCCATCCAGGCCTTCGACCAGAAGACCGCGGACAAGCTCCCCTTCGACGTGCTCGATCCGACCAAGCTCATCCCGGAGGAGGTCATCCCCCTCGAGCCGATCGGCAAGATGGTCCTCGATCGGAACCCGGACAACTTCTTCGCCGAGACGGAGCAGGTCGCGTTCCATCCCGGCCACGTCGTGCCGGGCATCGACTTCACGAACGACCCGCTCTTGCAGGGTCGTCTCTTCTCTTATCTCGACACCCAGCTCATCCGGTTGGGCGGCCCGAACTTTCACGAGCTGCCGATCAACCGCCCGAAGTGCCCGATGCGGAACTTTCAGCGCGACGGCTTCATGCAGATGGAGGTCCCCAAAGGGCGGGTCAGCTACGAGCCGAACAGCCTCGACCCCCAGGGGCCGCGAGAGCTCCCGGGCGGCGGCTTCACCACCTTCGCCGAGCCGCTGGCCGGCGCCAAGGAGCGCGTTCGCCCGGAGAGCTTCGCCGATCACTACAGCCAGGCGCGGCTGTTCTTCCGCTCGATGACCGAGCCGGAGCAGCGGCACATCGTGAGCGCCTTCGCCTTCGAGCTGGGCAAGGTGGAGACGGCGGCGATCCGACGCCGGATGCTCGGTCACCTCGACATCGTCGACAAAGCGCTGGGGGACGGCGTGGCGCAGGCGCTGGGGATGGAGGGTCAGGCCGAAAAGCTTCGTCCCGCGCAGGCCCCCATCGACTTGCCGCCCTCGCCGGCCCTGAGCCTCATCGGCAAGGCTGAAAAGACGCTGCAGGGGCGCAAGGTGGCGGTCCTGGTCGGTGATGGGAGCGATCCGACGCTGGTCGCCGCGCTGCGGGCCGCCTTGAAGAAGGAAGGAGCCGAGCTGGCGGTGGTCGCCCCGAAGATCGGAGGCGCCCGGGGCAAAGGGGGCCAGATGATCGCGGCCGACCAGGCGCTGGCCGGGGCGCCGTCGATTCTCTTCGACGCGGTGGTGCTCGCTCCCTCGGCCGAAGCGGCAGCCCTTCTGACCGAGCAAGCGGCCGCCATCGACTGGGTGAGAGATGCCTTCGGTCACCTGAAGGTGATCGGACACGTCGCGGCAGCCGCGCCTCTCCTCGAGCGAGCCGGGATCGCGGCAGACGCCGGCGTGATCGCGCTCGATGGCCCGAGGTCGATGGCGGCCTTCATCGCCGCGGCGAAGACCGCCCGGATCTGGGATCGAGAACCGAAGCTTCGCCATCCCTGAGGGGCGGGCCGCCTGCCCAGGCAAGCTCGGCCAGTCCGAATGAAGCGCGCCCGGGACAATTCCCTGGCGTGCGCGTCCTTTCTGCGTCACCATCTAAGCAGATGGTAACCAGATGGTGTTCGGATGGTCTCGGGATGGTCAGATGGCCGACCTAGAGAAGACCGAGAAGATCACGATCAACCTGGGTCTGGTCGATCTCGGGCAGATCGATCTGCTGGTGCAGGAAGGCTTCTACGCCAACCGCACCGACTTCATCCGCTCGGCAATCCGCACCCAGCTCGCCACCCGTGCCGCGGCGGTCGAGCAGAGCGTCGCCCGCAGGACACTGGTGCTGGGGAGCGCCCACTTCACCCGCGCGCAGCTGGAGGAGCTGCGCAGCGCCGGCCAGACGCTGCAGATTCGCGTGCTCGGTCTGGCCACCATCGCCGACGACGTCTCACCGAAGCTCGCGCTGCAGACAATTGCCTCGGTCGAGGTCCTGGGCGCGTTTCGCGCGACCGCCGAAGTCAAAGCGGCGCTCGCGTCGCGCATCGTCTGACAGCGCCGAGGGCCGAGAAGAGAAGAAAGGATCGTCCAATGGACAAGGATCGACTGTCCCGAATGTACGAAGCCACCCGGCTGACCAGCCAATCACGATTCGCTGAGGCGGCAGCTCTCCTTCAGCGGGGCTCGGGTGGCGGCGGCCATCTGCCCAGCGTGCAAGCCCTGTTGTCTCGGCTGCCGCACGGCTTCAACCGTCTGTCCGCGCCGGTGACGGAGCGTCGTCCTCGGCCCAAGGGCCCGGGCCTGTTCCTCGACCTCGACCACGCCAACGCGGCCGGCGCGCGCGCCTGCAAGCTGTATGTGCCCACCGGGTACGCCGGGCAGGCGGCGCCGCTGGTGGTGATGCTGCACGGGGGTACGCAAAACGCCGACGACTTCGCCGCCGGCACGCGGATGAACGAGCTCGGCGAGCGCCACGGATTCCTGGTCGCCTACCCGGAGCAGTCGCGCACCGCCAATCCCAAGGGGTACTGGAACTGGTTCCAACCCAAGGACCAGCAGCGCGGGAGCGGGGAAGCGTCGCTCATCGCCGGCCTCACCGAGCGGCTCATCGCCCAGTACGCCCTCGACACCCGGCGGGTCTACGTGGCCGGCTTCTCCGCGGGCGGGGCGATGGCGGCGGTCATGGCCGCCGCCTACCCCGACCTGTATGCAGCGGCGGCCGTCCATTCCGGCCTGGCCGCGGGCAGCGCCCACGACATCCCCTCCGCGTTCGCCGCGATGGCGCAGGGGGCGCCAACCCCCACGAGCCCGCCGGTCCCGTTCGATCATCTTCCATGGCGAAGCGGACCCCACGGTCAATCACGTCAACGCCGACGGCCTCGTCAGGTCCGTCCTCCCGGACGCCAGAGCTCGCCAGCGGCCGCTCTCGACCACTGGACGGGTGCCCGGAGGCCACGGCTACACCCGGCGGGTCTACCCCGACCGCGACGGAACAGCGCTGGTGGAACAGTGGACGATCCATCATGCTGGGCACGCCTGGTCGGGAGGGAGCCCGGACGGCACCTACACGGACCCGCGGGGGCCCGACGCCTCGAGCGAGCTCGTCCGCTTCTTCGCCCAGCACGCCCAGCACGAGGTCCGGCAGCGGGCGGCCTGAGGCGGCGGCTCTCCTGCCAGAATGCGCCGCCGAACGTAAGGCATTCCCCCAGATGGGTAAGGCGGATCCCTAACTCGGCAGCGGATTGCGTACGGAATGCATCGGGGCCCTTGCGTACGCGGCAGGCGTTCCTATTTCCAAGTAGCGATGACGGTTGTGATGCTGGTCGACGATGACGAAGGTGCGCGAGAGTCCCTCACGGAGCTTCTCGAAGAGACCGGCTATTCGGTCCTTCAGGCCGACAATGGCTCGACGGCGTGGCAGCTGTTGGAGGAGGTCAAGGGGAGGTGCGACATCATCGTGCTGGACCTGATGATGCCCACCATGAACGGATGGGATTTTCGCCGCAAGCAGCGGGGAGATCCCAGGTTCGCCGGCATCCCCGTGCTGCTGATGTCGTCCGGTGCTCACATCGCATCGGTGTCTGCCGAGCTGGAGGCCGCAGACTACATGTCCAAACCGGTGGAGATTGCGGATCTTCGGGAGAAACTCCGCAAGCACGCGGCGTGATCGTCGTCGATTCGACCCGTGATCGCCCCGAGGCCGGCCCCGCGGGGGCTCGACAATTCCTGGGAGGATACGAGCTCGGTCAGCTGTTGGGGGTGGGCGGAATGGCCGAGGTCTTCAAGGCCGAATACAACCCCGTCCGCGGAGCTCGACGGACCGTGGTGGTCAAGCGCATCCTTCCGCGCCACGCCAGCAACGCCGAGTTCACCAAGCTGTTCGTCGCGGAGGCGAAGATTCTGGGCCTCTTGAACCACTCGAATGTCGTCAAGGCTTACGACTTCGGAGAGGAGAACGGCGTCCTCTTTCTCGTCCTGGAGTACGTCGACGGCCCCTCCATCGCCGACGCGATCGGAACCCTTCGAGAGCACGGCCGAGAGATGCCGGTCGCCGCGGCGGCACACTTTGCTCACGAGGTCTGCCTGGCGCTGGACTACGTTCACACCTTGAAAGGCGGGGACGGCGAGCCGCTGAACGTCATTCACCGGGACGTCACGCCGTCCAACATCCTTCTCACCCAGACTGGCGGCATCAAGCTTCTGGACTTCGGGGTGGCCAAGTACCGCGCCTCGCAGGTGAAGACCAGTGAAGGGTTCATCAGGGGAAAGGCCGCCTACCTGGCGCCAGAGACCCTGGAGGCGAAACCCTTCGACTGCCGGGTCGACATCTTCTCGCTGGGAATCGTTCTGCACGAGATGTTGACGCTGACCAGCCTCTTCGAATCCGACAACCACATGCTCACCTTTCGGAAGATTCTGGCCCTGCCGATCGAGCCTCCGTCGAAGATGCGCCCTTCCGTACCGGCGGAGCTGGACGCGATCGTCATGAAGGCCCTGGAGCGCGACCCCGCGCGCCGCTATCAGACAGCCGGCGACATGGCGGCCGATCTCCGACGGTTCGTGGTCGAAAATGGTCTCCCCGAGAACTGGAATGGCGCCTTCGTGCGCGCTCTGGTCGACCTCGAGACGCCGGGCTGACGGAAGGCCCAGGGCGGGCTGGTCAGAGGCCGAGGAGGATCTTCGAGACGTCGTAGAGAACGTCGCCCCGGCGGGGAACCGCAAGGACGGGGACGCGGGCGCGCAAGCTGGGCGCCCTGGCGATCTCGGCGGCCGCCTGGGCGTTGTACGCATAGGCCATCAAGGTGCGGAGATTGATGACGTCGTAGAGGTTGTATTCGGCAAACAGGCGCAACGCCCTGCGGTCCCCCTCCCGCCCGCGGCGAAACAGCTGGCAGGCGTCCCAACCGTCGATCCCCCGGAGATGCGCCGGCCGCGCCAGATTCAGCGCACCGATGTCGCTCTCGATGCGCTTGAGCCCGCCATGATGGCCGAGGCGGGCCAGCAGGTGGCGGAGATCGATGTGACAGACAGGCGGGACCCAGTCCGGGAAAGCGCGTCGCAGGATCGGCAGGTCGAACGACAGCCCGTTGAACGTGACCAGGAGACTCCATTTGCGGGCCAGCGCCGGAAACAGCTGAAGATCGCGCCCCGCCAGCAGCAGACGCGGGCCCTCCCGGTCGAGAAAGCCGATCGCCGAGATGCCCTCGCGCCCCCACACGTCGTCGCCGGTCTCGATATCGAGATAGGCGGCGTCGTCCCCGAAGGCCTCGAAGAGCCGCCAGTGCTCGGAGGCCGGTAAGGTGGCGGCGAGCCGATCCACGTCGCCTCGGCTCAGAGCGGCCATCGCGTCGCCCACCGCGGCCCGCAGCAGCGGATCGGCGCGGTTGGAGACGACCGGACCGGGCCGCACCGCCAGGTCGGACCAGGTGGCGACGCCGGCGCACCAGAGTCTCCGCTCGCGCACGGGTCCCAGACCGGGAACGAGCTGGAACGTGCTCTGCAGCATGCACTGAACATACTATCAGTCCAGGCGGAAACACCAGGAATCGCGCCGATCTGAAGCCGATCGGTCGCGGCCGTTACGGCCGGCTCAGCCCTTGCGCTGGCAGGGTGAAGGTCCCCTCCGTCGGGCCCAAGTTGACCGCCACGCGACCGACCGCGCCAGCGTCGAACCAAACCGTGCCTTCCAGCCGGTAGGGGACGACGAATGTCGGGGGGTGGCCCTGCTTCAGATCGTCGACCGATTGCGCCGCGAGCTGTCGCATGGTCGCCAGGAGCTCGGACGGCTGCAACGACATCCGCGCGACGACCTGGAGATTGCCGGCCGGCGCCAGCTTGGGCGCCAGCAGCGAGGGGAGCTGGCCAGCCGCGCCCTCGAGGCCCGACACAACCAAGAGCGGCGCCGCCGCCGCGGCGTAGTCGGAGAGCGAATGAATGTCGTGCGACGAGGCCTGACACGCCGTGGGGTTCGACCCGGCGGCCGCACAGTTGGGAGCTTCCGCCGGGCAGAAGGTGACGCACGCGGCGCCGAGCTTCTGGTTGCTGGCCGCCGGGAAAACCGTCACCGCGGTGAGGAGGCTGCTGAGCGGCAGCGGCACCTGGTTCGGGTTCGTGACCTTGAATGAGACGTCGAAATCGACGGCCATGGTGGCCGGCTCGGGCCGGGCGCCGAACAGCCCCTGACAGAGCAATGCTCCACCCCCGAGCGGCGCCGAGACCAGGTCGGGGCAGTAGTAGGCCGCCAGCTGCGTGGCCGACGGGGCCCGCGCCAGGTCGACCCGCTCGAACGTCAGGACCGGCGGCTGCACGCCCAGCCCGGCGCTCGCCGGCGGCGGCAACCCGAGCGCGGCGCAGCCCGCCAGGGCCAAGACTGCGGCCAGGAGAGCGAGTGAAGCGAGGCGGGGGAGGATGGCCGGCGTGACCGATGATTTGTGGCGCACGTGGATTCAATGACGGTAACCACGATCTTGGACGGGAGCTGCACAGTTCCAAGATGGCGTGGTTATAGTCCGCGCGTGGGCGACGACGACAAGCAAGCGACCGAGAACAAAAGCGCCCGCGAAGAGGTCACCAAGCTCGGCAAGTTCATCCAGACCTACAGCGCCTTTCTCTCCAGCTTCGTGATCGGGGTGGCGGGGCTGGTGGCGACGTCCATCTGGCAGTACCGGCAGTCGCAGATCGCCTCCGCGCAGGCGCAATCGGAGCAGGCGATCGCCGCCACCAAGGCGGAGAACGACTGGCGCATCGCCCGGGCCGACATCCTGTCGAAGAACCTCACCGTGCTCTCGGGGCAAGGGCCGGGCAGCGCCGACCAGAAGTTCGGCGTGCTGCTCTCCCTCTCTCGCGGTCAGATCATCGATCCCGAGCTGGCCGTCTCGTACGCCATGGAGCTCGGCAAGCAGAACGCGACCTACATGCGGACCGTGCTGGAGGCGACCGGCAAGAAGAACTACGACCAGCTGGCCCAGGGATTCAAGCTGACCTGCCTTCAGCGATACGGCGTCCAGAAGGCGACCGATCTGTGCAAGGACGATACGCTGGTGCAGCGCTCGGACGCCATCGCCGAGGTGATCGTGGACGAGATGGACGCCACCAGCGTGGTGCACGCCGCCGCCGACAGCGGCCCGCTCTCCCTGCTTCGCGAGGAGCGGGTGGTGCAATCGCAGCCCGCCAAGTACGCCTGGTTGTTCACGCCGTATCTGCAGGATCTCTACGACCGCCGCCAGTGGCAGGACATTCAGCGCTTCGAGACCTTCTCCACCGGCGCTCACCTGGTGTCGTCGCTGGTGCTGGCGGCCGCGCGCACCGGTGAGCTGGTCAGCGCCGCCGAGGCGCCGCAGATCAACGGCTTTCACAGCGAGCACCGAAAATGGCTGGTCTCCTACCTGCTGGGCGCGACCTGCGGCGGTGACTGCCGCGGCAAGCTGGTCAACGCGATGCTGACCACCTACCTCGAGGCGGGGGGTGATTACGACGAGCCGTTCGGCCGCTTGCTCCTGCAGCCGCGGGCCCAGGCCGCGGCGACCTTCGCCCACCTGCACATGCGCCTGCTCTGGTGCCAGGTCGGCGCGGAGGCCGAAGCGGAGTTTCGCGACAAGGTCCTCCTGCCGGTGTTGACCGCCGCGCTGGCAGACCCGAAGACGGAGGCGGCCGTGTTGGAGGACCTGGTCGGCCTCATCGCGCTCGTGCCCGAGCCCCCGGCCAGCGACGCCAGCACGACGACCGCCTGGAAGAAATTGTTCGACCAGCTCGATCACAGCAAGGAGCATCTGTCGCGCACCTACAACACGCGCCGGGCGGCCTCGGCACGCGAGCGCAGCAATCCGCCGCCCGCGATGCGGAAGGTGACCTTCTGCGGTCCCGACGGAACGCCGCCGCTGGCCGCCGAGGCGACCGCGGCGGCGGCGGCGAGCGCACCGGCGGCGAGCGCCGCCGGCCAGTGAAGCGCCACCCCGGGCGAGCTCGGGGTGACCGCCGCCGCGAGCTCAGCCGACCTTGTGCGCGCCCGCCGCTTGACCGACCGAGGCGGCGGCGTCGGCCAGGGCTTCCGGAGCGCGGTGGAGTCGCTCGCGGATGTCCTCCCGAAGCCCCCGGCCGGCCTTGGGCGCCAGCATGAACCCGATCCCCACGCCGATGAGCACCCCGACGCCCAGCGTGCCCAGCGTTCCTGCCAGTGACGAGGCCGGAGAGCCCTTGGTCTCCAGGCCCAGCAGACCAAGTAGGTCGTCCTTATCCAGATTCGAGAGAATCCTTGAGATTCATCGAGCTCCTCCCTGCAGATGTGGTTGTTGACGTGTCCTCGAGGCGAGATGCGATTGCGAGCCGGCGATGGCGTTCACGGTCGAGATGGCCACCAGCACCAGCACCGCGGCGATGCTGACGAGCCGGATCACGGCGCCGCCTTTATGAAGACCTTCACCTCGCTGGGGCCGAGCTGGTCTTTCAACACGCCGCCCTCGACGCTGCAGTCGTAGTTCGAGGTGTACTCGTGCCACTGGCCGTCCTCGAGGCCGCAGCCGCCGATGACGAGCTCGCCGGTCGGATCGTGCTTCAAGTTGACGGCGACGACGATGACGCCCCCGGCGCCGTTCCAGCGCTTGAAGGCGAAGACCTGGCGGCCGGGGTCCTTGAAGCAAACCTCGAAGTGGTCGCCGTGCAGGGCGGGGTTGTCGTGGCGCAGCTTCAGAAGCCCTTTGACGTGGTCGCGGAGCCCGGCGTTCTGGGCGTTCTTCAGCAACGACCAATCGAGGGGCCTTGGATCCAGGCTCTTCTCGGAGGCGGCGCCGAACTCCTGCCCCATCCAGATCATCGGGACCCCCGGGATGGTCGCCAGGATCCCCAGCCCCAGCTTCACGCGGGCGAAGGCCAGGTCGCCGAACATGTGCCCCTTGTCGCCGAGCTGCTGCATCAGCCGGTCATGGTCGTGGCTGACGATGTAGTTCACGCAGTGGGCGCCCGTGCGATAGCCGTTCTTCGCGGGGTCGAGCGCGTTGATGAAGCCCTCGAAGTCGTCCGGTGACTCGCCGTCGTTCGACTGGCCGGTGAGGACCGCGCGAAAGTGAGCGCCCAGCGAAAAGCGCCAGGCGGCGACCATCGGTCCGTCCGGGAAGCCGGTGATGGCCGGGTCCTCGGGGACGTGCTCGGCCACGGTGAAGAAGGGTTTGCGTCCGCCCACCTGATCGAAGCCGGCGGCCGTCAGCTCGTGAAGCGCGTCGAAGTTGGCGATGGCCCGCGTGGCGTCGAAGCGGATCCCGTCGATGTGGAACTTCTCCACCCAGAAGCGGATCGACTCGATCACGTACTTGCGCGCCGGGAAGACCTTCAGGTTCCCGTCGTAGTGGCCGTAGTTGAACTTCGGTCCCCACTGCATCTCGGGCGGGTCGGGGTTCTTCTCGTAGTACCAGTAGGCGTAGTCGATCTTGGCCAGCGGTGACTCCGCGTCGGCATGGTTGTAAACGCCGTCGATGACGACCCGGATCCCGCGCGCATGGCACTCGTCGACCAGCCGGCAGAGCTCGTCGGCGCTGCCGTAGGTGCTGGCGACGCCGAACAAGCTGCGAAGGTTGTAGCCCCAGCCGGCGCCGTGAAAGAACTTCACCGGCATCAGCTCGAGGCAGTTGATCCCCAGATCCCTCAGCTCGTCGAGCTTGCCCACCACGTCCTCGAAGGTCCCGCGCCGATCCTTGGTCCCCGCGAAGTCCCCCACCAGCAGCTCGTAAATGATGAGGTCCTCATTCGGCGGCAGCGGAACGTCGTCATGTCTCCATTCATACGAGGTCCAGATCCGCTTGCCGCCAGAGATGCGCGCGACGGTATTTTCGTGGTCGTCCTCGGTGATGTGGAGGGAGTACGGATCGAAGACGTCCAGCGTCTCGCCCCTGGCGAAGTAGCTGAGTGACTTGACCCGGAACTTGTAGAGGTGGTCGCCGTCGGCCAGCGGCACGGTGGTCCGCCACCATCCGTCGGCGCCCCTCTCCATGGGCAGCGGCTTCCAGTCCGAGAAGTCGCCGATCAACTCGACCACTTCGTTGTAGGGAGCGAACAAAGCGAACTCGATCCCCTCAGGCGCTGGCGAGGCCTTCCGGGACTTGTGAGGAAACGGCACTAGCGGCTCACCTTTCCTGAGCTGATGCCGGCGCGGTGGGAAGACGCGCGGGCCGCGCGGGGGGTGTGGGTCGCTGGGATCGGCATGGTCGGCTCCTCGTGGAAAGGCGAGCCATGCCTAAGCCATAAACATGCCAGCGCTTTCGGGGTATTCCCCACGATTCAGACCGGAATCAGGTGCTCCCGGTAGCTCGCGCCGTTGGCGGGTCCGGGAAAGGTAACGGCGTCGGGCAGTCTGTTACCCCCTGGGTTACGGGCGATCCGGGGCCCCGACCTTCGGCTCACCTCATTTGCCGGAGCTGAGCGGTGTCTCGGCCGGATCTTTCCCTGCGGCCGCGTCCGCCTGGCGAATCTCGTTGGCAATCTCGGTCGCCACCGCCGCGGCTTCTGCCGGCGACGCCCCGGCGGTCTCTCGCGCGTAGGTGCGCTCCGCCCGCGCGTCTCGGGCGCGCAGCCGTGGGTCATCCGTGTCATCACCGGGGAGGTCGACGCGCAGCTCCTCGATCAGCATCCGAAGCGCGGCGGCTATGGGCAGCGCCAGGAGAGCCCCGATGATCCCTCCCACTTTACCTCCCACCAAGAGCGCGATGACGACCACGGCCGACGACAGCCGCAGAGCTTGACCGTAGACCCGCGGGACGATCACCCGACTCTCGAACTCCTGGTAACCGATCATGGCGACCAAGACGATCGTCGTGACCGCCGAGCCGCGCGAGAGCGCCACCAGGACCGCCGGCGTGGTCGCCAGCAGGCCGCCCACGAAGGGGATCACGTCCGTCAAGGCGGCGAAGGCCGCCAGGGCAAGCGCGTTGGGGACCCGCGTGATCGCCAGCAGCGCGAAGGTGAAGATGCCGATCGCCACCGA
The DNA here is from genome assembly GCA_963847705.1 of uncultured Pseudomonadota bacterium. Classification (GTDB taxonomy): domain Bacteria; phylum Myxococcota_A; class Polyangia; order Fen-1088; family Fen-1088; genus JADGRB01. Next base: position 512,331 of record CAWKBC010000032.1, read on the forward strand.
GGTGACGATCTGGCCGCGAAGATAGCCGCCCACGATCGTCTCGAGGTTCAAGAGGACCCTGGCCAGGCGCAGGTGGAACCGGCGCGGAAACAGCGCGTAGAGCGCTCCGCGGGTCCGTTCGCCGTCGGCGATGAAGTAGATCGCCAGCACCACGGAGGTGGCGACGTACCCCAGCACCTCGACCACCCCCAAGGAGGTCGTGAGAGCGGTCGTCATGTTGAGGCCCCGCAGACGATCCTCGGGCTTGAAGTTGCGAATCGCGTTGGACAGCGGCTTGGTCAGTTGATGGCCCTCGAGCGTTCGGGCCAGGCTCTTCTGAATTTCGGGCAGGTGTTCAATCGTCTGGCTGACCTGGGCGACCAGCGCCGGGATGGTGATGAGGGCAGCCCCCAGGAGGACGATCCCGCACACGGTGAAGACGATGGCGATCGACAGGTGCCGGTTCAGCCGGTGCCGCTGCAGCCAGCTCACCGCCGGGTTGAGCGTGCCCACCAGGATCAGGGCGATCAAGATGACCAACAGGATCGGCAGCAGGAGATTGAGCAGCCAGATTGCCCCCACCGTCAGCGCGACGGCGAGAATGGTCCGATAAGAGATCTCGACGCGGTGAACGACCGTCGGGCGTTCCGCCCTTTCGTGACTCGATTCGTTTTCAGGCATCGCCCGGTGTACCTCAACCATAGTGGCACGGGTGCGATTCACAACCCCGCCACCCGGCGATGGGGCGCGAAGGCGGGCTAGGGGCTGGCCGAAGGCGCCTCGGCTTCGGCTGGCGTCTGGATCGCTCCGGCGCCCTTTCGCGAGGCCATGCCAGCCTGTTCGACCACGTCATGGACGAAGCGGACCTTCTTCACGGCTGCCTCGGGTGGAACGAAAGGATACAGATCGGGCAGTCCCATGCTGCGGTTCAGGCTGTTGAGCGCGACGGTGAGCGGCACCCAGGCTCGCTCCAGGTCGTCGAAGTCGTCGAAGTCGAGGCGGCGGGTGACGATCGCCAGCTTTTCATCTGGCCGGGCGCGTCCGCCGCTGGCGACGGGCCGGGTGGCCAGGCCAAAGCTGCGCGCCGTCTCGAGCGTGTCGACCATGTGAAGGTAGTGGGCCCAGCTCTCGGCCCAATCCTCCCACGGGTGCATCGACGCGTAGGAGCTGACGAACCGGGTCGACCAGTCCGCGGGCGCGCCGTCCCGATAATGTCTGGCGACCGCTTCGTCGTACGAAGGCCGCTCGTCGCCGAACAGTTCCCGAAAACCGTCGAGGAACCGCGAATTGGCGATCAGCCGGTCCCAGTAGTAATGGCCGATCTCGTGCCGGAAGTGGCCCAGCAACGTCCGATAGCTCTCGCCCAGCCCGACGCGGGTCTTTTCGCGGAACGGCGAGTCCGCCTCCGCGATGTTGATGGTGATCCGGCCGAGATCGTGGCCGATCATCACCTTCTCCTCACCGGGCTGATCCTGCTTGAACACGAAGCTGAGGCCGGTCGGCCGCTCCGCCCGCGACTCCACCGGCAGGCCCAGCTCGAGAAGCGTGTAAAACATGCGGCGCTTGCTCTGTTCGAGCTTGATCCAGGCCTCCTTGGCCCTGGGATCGGAGAGGTTCGGGATGATCTCGTTCAAGCGACACGCGCGGCAAAATCGGTTGCTGTCGCTCTCCGGGATGGCCCAGTTGCAAGCGGCGTGGTCGATCTGGTTGCCGCACAGGCGATAGCGTTCGCCCTTGGCGATGGGCGCCAGCGCCTCCCAGAGGCCCGCGTTGTCACGCACCGGCTCGAGAGCGGTGAGCATCGCGTGGTCGGCCAGATAGGCCAGCGCGTGTCCGCAGCGCGTGCACTGGGAGTTTTCGAAATGGACGATCTGCTGGCACGAGGAACAGGCGAAGAGCTTCATGGTAATTGTTCTAATGGGGCCGCAAAGGTCAACCACAAGAGGCGCCGATCCTGGCAGCGCGGGAAGACGATGTCTTCGGGCGCTCGGGTGAGGGCGCCGAGGTGAACCTCGACGGCCAGGTCAGGTCGTCTTGATGAGACCGCCGTCGATGACGTAGTTGGAGCCGGTGACGTTCTTGGTCCGCTCCGAGGCCAGCAACACCACCAGCGTGGCGACGTCTTCGGGCGTCGAGAAGCGTCCGGTCGCAAAGCCGCCCATCCCCGCCACGATCTTCTCGCGCGCCTGCTCAGCGTTGGTGCCGGTGGCCTGGGCGACCGTGTCGGCGACGCCCCCTTTGCCCAGCCAGAGATCGGTGCTGACCGGCCCGGGGGAGACGGCGTTCACCCGAACGCCGCGCGGGCCGAACTCCATGGCAATCGACTTGGTGAAGTTCACCAGGGCGGCCTTGGCGGCGCCGTAGTCGAGGACGCCGGCGTCGGGCTCGAAGAACGCGTTCACCGAGGCGACGTTGACGATCGCCCCGCCACCCGCCTTCAGCATCGGCCCCAGGGCGGCGCGCGTCGCCCGGACAGCGGCGAAGAAGTTCATCTGCATCGACCAAGCGAATTCCTCGTCGCTGGTCCCGAGGAAGCCTCCCAGGCGCAGACGGACGGCGCCGACGTTGTTCACCAGCATGTCGAGCCGGCCGTGCGCCTCCAGCGCGGCCGCCACCAGCTTGGCCGGCCCGTCCGGGGCTGCCAGGTCGAGCTGGCGCGCGGTGACGCCGGGCAGACCCGCCAGGCCGTCGACCGTCCGCGCGCCCGCCACCACCTTGGCGCCCTCCTCGACGAACATCTTGGTGATCGCCAGGCCGATCCCCTTGCTGGCCCCAGTCACCACCACGACCTTGCCCTGCAGTCCCAGGTTCATGAGCCCTCCTTCGTTGCCGCCGCCGCCAACGCTTCGACCACGGCCAGCGTCGGAAGAGACTCCAGCGACAGGCCGTACCGCTCGCGAAGATGAGCGGCGCTGTTGGCGCTGACCCACACCTGCCCCTCGGCGTCCTCCCAGACCAGGAGCTTGAGCGGGAGGTCGATGGCGATCCGCGGCGCCGCCAGCATGAGCGGCGTCCCCGCCTCGGGCTTGCCGAAGATCAGCAGCTTGGTGGGGGGCATCTTCAGGCCCACCTTGGCGGCCTCTCCGCTGTGGTCGATCAAGGCGAAGAGCGTGATCCCCTTGGCGCGCAGGAGCGCCTCGATCCGCGCGACCGTCTCGTCGACGGACTGTCTGCTCGGCTGGTCGACGATTCCGGTGGCAGTGGTCACGAGGTGATCTTGGACGGCTCGTCGGTCTCCGGCAACTCGAGCGAGCCGGTCACGACCACGTCCCCGACGCGCAGACGGGTCACCGCCAGATCCTGGACCTCGAGCGAGACGACCTGCGCCCTCCCGACCTCCACGCGGCCAATCGCCAGCCAGCGAATCGTCAACGCGCCGACCGCAAAGGCGCCGACCGCGACCGCCCCCATCGCCGTCGCCACCGCCGCCAGGTCATTGAGCTCCAACCGTCTCTGTTTCAAGAGATCTTTCATGTCCGCGTCTCGAATTTGGTCATGCCGCGGCCGGCGAGCCAGGCGAGAGGCACACGCCGGGGCGTCAGGAATTCACGCTTTCTCGTCCGTCTGGATACGGCGCATGACGAGCGTCGAGGAACAGGCCGAACGGTCAGTGCCCGACCCAGTGGGCCATGTGGCAGACCCTCAACACGTGATCGCCCATCCCGCCCGTGTACGTGCAGATATCGATGTTCCAGAAGTGCCAGGCGCTCATCGACAACCAGATGAGCGCCAGCAGCGGCCGCGGGCGCATGACCGCCGCCATCGCGAAGAACATCGGAAACGCCAGCAGGAGATAGCGGCTCATACCGGCCAGTGCCATGGGCATCATCCCCACGGTGGCGATGCCGACGACAGCAAAATAGGTCACGTACCAGAACGCCTGCTCCTCGGCCGGGAATCGCCGCAATGCCTGGCGGTGCCCCAGGACGAACCAGAGCAGCGCAGCCGCCAGCCAGAGCCCCTCATGCAGCGGGTAGTCTATCGAGCGCTCGACCCAGTCCGGATCGGGCGGAAGCAGCGCGCCGAGGCCCGCATGCTCGTGGTGGAACAGCAGGCCGTGCGCGTGGATGTAGGTCAGCGGGTCGCCGAACCGGTGGGCATGATACGCCATCAAGATCAGCTGGCCCGAGACGGCGACGACGGCGAGAAGAGCCGCACGGAGCCAGGGCCAGATCGCGCGCGGGCGCTCGCGCAGGAGCTCGACCAACAGTCCGGCCGCGAACGCGAACCCGACGGCGATGCCGGTGACTCGAACGCCGCTCGCTGCGCCGGCCAGAACCGCGCCAAGGAACCTGTGACGCCGCGCGAACGCCACGAAGGCGCCCAACGCCAACACCAGCGTGAGCGGCTCCGTCTGGACCATGACCAGGCAGTAGCCGGTCGTGTACGCGTTGAAGAACAGCAGTGCCAGGTAGGTCTCCGCCACGCCCAGCCGCGACGTCAGGTCCTTGCCGGTCCAGAGAAACAGAAACAGGAACGACGACACGAGAGAGATCGCCCACATCGCGAAGTCGATCGGAAGCCCGGTGACCCGGGCGACGTAACGCCCGGCAAGACCGTAGGTCGGATAGAAGGCCAGGTTGCATCCGGGAGCGTGGATGGGGAGCGTCGACGCGCGAGGGGGGCAGAACTGGTAACCGCGGAGCCCCAGCTCGAGGTAGTTGCCGGTGTCCCAGCGGCTGACGATCAGTCGATCCCAGTTGGTCGGGGCCCAGTCAGTTGCCGGATGCCGAAAGTGCGGGGGACTGCCAGGGGCGGCGTTGAAGGGCGCATTGAACCGATCGCCCGAGCGGATCGCCACCAGGAGCTGCAGCGAGAGGAGGACGACTGCGACCGCGAGACGGAACGGCACCGTCACGGCCCGAGGGGCAAACCAGCCGACCAGCCGTTGACGCACGAGCTGAAGAAAGGTCTCGCACTTCAATCCCACCTCCAGCATCCGCCCCCCGGGAGGACTATGCCGTCCCCATCGGCGGAAGCGGGACAGATGAGGGGCGGTGGACCGCGGCCCTGTAGAGCAACACGGCAGCGATCAGCAGCAGCAGCTGGCTCAGCAGCATGAGGACGACGTGCGGCGGACAGATGACCAACTCGATCCGACCACTGGCCGGTACAGCCACCCGGAAGGGCATGTCGAGCTCCATCGGTCGGTACGACGGAAACAGTCGCCGACCATTCATGAGCCAGTAGCTCGAAGGGTTGGAGTTGATGGTGATCTCGTCGCCAGGGGTAGCCAGGAGAACGATTCGGTTGGGGCTCCAGCTCTCCAGCTTCACAGGCTTGGTCCCGACGAACTCGCCGCGGTAGCTGGGCATCGCCACGTCGTCACGCTTCGGATAGTGCTCGTGCCAGCCGAGGAGCGGAAACTCAGGGCCCATCGAGACCATGTTCGAGCGGATGTGGCTCCAGACTCCGTCTGGATTGTCACGTATTGTCCGCGGCGGGTCCGGCGCCATGTGGAACGGCAGCGACGGGATCGTAAAGGTGTCGCGATAGGCCCAATAGGTGTTGAACCCGAGGTCGGCCACGACGAGGACCGCCAGACAGACCGCGGTCCGAACGCGGCCGCGCCTCCGCACGGCGAGCAGGCCTTGGACGGTCCCGATTAGAAGCAGATAGCAGCCGAAAAGCCGCCAGCGCGGGGCGATGATCATGTATCGCCAGGGCGGGATGATGTGCATCCAGTAGCCAGGCAAGAACTTGTCGCGGTTATTCCAAGAAAAGAGGAAGCAGAGGAGCGCCACCCAGTGAATCGGACGCAGCCGCCGTTCACCCTCCCGGAAGCCCTCGTAAGCAAGCAGCAGCGCGACGACACCCACGTAGCTGCCGACCTCCCACCAGCGCAGATCATCGACGTCCGACGGAAGGAAACGCGTTTGCAGCGGACTGATGGTCGCGGTGATGACGTCGGAGAGCGTGGCCACGATCGGGTAGTGCGACAGCTCGGCGCGCGGGAAACCCGCGATGAGATTCCCCACCAAAACAAGCCGGGTGAGACCGATGCCGAGCGCCGTGCAGACCACCAGCGCGGCGAGGAGCCACATCTGGCGCGAGCGCCAGTGGCGGATCAGGTGCAGCAGGACGATCGGGCCGACGATCGAGAAGCCGATGATGATCACGTAGTGGACGTAGCTCACGAAGAAACAACCCACGACCATGCCCAGCCCCGCGGCGCGCCGGGCGCTCTGGTGCCACGTCAACCCCAGCGCCAGGAGCCAAGGGAAAAACCAGAAAGTCAGCAGCACGACGTGACCAACGCCCAGGTGCAGCGCGAGGGCCGGCGACAAGGCGGGAATGACGCTGAGCGCGTCGACGAATGGCCCTCGGCCAAACAATTGCCGGCAGAGGAAGCGAGACCCCTCGTACCCGACGAATGCGTAAAAGAGGATGATGAGCTTGTAGCCGAACACGGCGCCGAAACCGACGATGAACAACGTGTCGGGCATCAGCACGGCCGTCTGCGGCTCGGCCAGGAATGGCTGGCCAGAAAACGACCAGGCGTTCCACCAGGGGAACTGGTGGTACTTCACGATCGTGAGGCGCAGCGCGTCCGCCCACGGATAGATGTAGCGGTACCAGTCATAGGGACCGGAGCGGTCGCCTGACGACAGGAGGTGGATGTGCACGAGCAGCAGGATCGCGTAGTGCGCAGGCCGCCAGCTGACCACCACACTTCGAAGGCCGTCGGCCCATCGGTGGCTGGCGTGCGAAGGGGTCTCGTTTTTCTGCACAGGCGCCTCGCGAGGGCGGCGAGTGTGGCAAATGGCTCCCCAGAAAGAAAGGCGAATTCCTGCGACCCTGCCTGGCCGCCAAGCTCTCGCTTGCCCGAGCCAGACGGGCCGCTGCCGGGCTCGGTGCTCACGGTTTGCGCAGATGAATTCAAAGATCACCCTCGCCTTGCAATAGTCCTTTGAAAACAGCTACAGAACCGGGGTTGGAACCACGACAAATCCGGCTGGCTCCGGGCTTTCTTTTCAATTATCCTGCCGCCCGGCCGGTAGCTCCAATCATGAATAAGGTTCTCGTCTTCACCGCCACTTATAACGAAGTCGACAACGTCGCGTCGCTTCTCGACGCCATCTTCGCGGCGCTCCCCTCCTGCGACGTCCTGGTGGTCGACGACAACTCGCCCGACAAAACCGGTGAGTTGCTGGAGCAGATCCGGGGCCGAGAGCCACGCCTGCGCGTGATTCACCGCCCCGGCAAGAACGGCCTCGGCACCGCACACAAGCTGGCGGTGAAGTACGCGCTGGCCGAGGGGTACGAGGCGCTCATCACGATGGACGCCGACTTTTCCCACGATCCAGGCTACCTGCCCGAGATGGTGCGGCAGCTCGAGCACGCCGAGTTCGTCATCGGCTCGCGCTACGTGGCCGGCGGGAGCTGCGAATACCCTCTGTCGCGCGTCATCCTGAGCCGCGTCGCCAACTCGCTCACGCGCGCGATCCTCAGCGTCCCCGTCCACGAGACGACCACCTCATACCGTGGATTCCGCCGGTCTCTGCTCGAGCGAATGAACATCGACGCGATCCATGCAGACGGCTACTCGTACTTCGTCGAATCGATCTACCAGGTCAGCCGACTCGCCAAGCAAGACGGCTCTCGCGGCGGGATGGCGGAGTTTCCGATCCGCTTTGTCGATCGCCGCGCCGGCACGACCAAGATCTCGAAGAGGGAGATCTGGAAAGGATTCTCCACGCTGTTCCGGCTCGGTGTCCAGCGGGTGGTCTTCTCGGGCAAGGTCCCCCCAGAGGCGCCGGTCCCCGAGCCGCTCCCCTCCGAGCACCTCATCCCCTGCAACGCCTGCGGCTCGACCTTCCAGGTCGAGGAGTACCCGGCGTCGACCACCGGACACTCCGTCCAAACCTACAGCTGCACCAGCACCGGCCACGAGTCGCACGGCCGCATCGTGCAGTGCCTCTCCTGCGGCCTCGTCTACACCAATCCGCAGCTCACGTCGCCCGACGTCCTCTCGTTCTACTCGCAGGTCGAGGACACGACCTACCTCGAGAACATCGACGCCCGCATCGCCACCTTCACGTACAACCTGGACGCGATCTCCCGGTGGCTCCCCAAGGGGAAACGGATGCTGGAGGTGGGATCTTACACGGGCATGTTCCTGAAGATTGCCCGCGATCGCGGATTCGAGGTCCTGGGAGTCGAGCCGTCGGTCTGGGCCTCGTCCTACGCCCGCCAGGCGCTGCAGATCCCCACCATCACCGGGAGCGCGGAGAGCGTCCCCACAGACAAGCCGTTCGACGTCATCTGCTCGTGGGACGTGCTCGAGCATGTGGCCGATCCGATGGCGCAGCTCAAGCAGATCAACCAGCGGCTGGTCCCCGGCGGCATCTACGCCTTCTCGACGCTCGATTACGGCAACTGGTACCCGCGGCTCATGGGCGAGCGCTGGCCCTGGCTGATGGACATGCATCTTTACTACTTCGACCAGAAGGTCATGAAGCAGATGCTCGCGGCGGCCGGATTTCGGGTGGTCGACAAACAGGCTTACAGCCACATCATCACCTTCGAGTATCTCTTGAAGAAGCTGGCCGCGCTGGGCGTCCCTCTGAGCGACGTGGCCCGCGGCCTCCTCGCCCGCACCCCGCTGGCCAAACTGAAGGTGCGCTTCCACTTCGGCGACATCCAGCTCTACGTCTGCGAGAAGATCGACGAATCGGTCGCCGCCGCGTCGAGCTCGGCGCCGGCTGCACAGCGGTCGGCGTAACGTCAAAAAATCGACCAAGAAAACGCGGACTGCGGCACCTTGATGCGTGCCGAGACCGCTCGAGCAGGCGACGGAGAATGTGCTCCCATGTTCAAGATAGCCGTTCGTAAGTCGATCGAACGCTGCCGTGCTTGGGCGGTCCCTCGCCTCCACGCGCTGCGCGAACGGCTCGGACCGGGCTGGGGACGGGCGATCGCTCCGGCGATCCTCGCTGTGGCCCTGATTCCGTTCGCCGTTCCCCTCCTGGCCAAGGAGCTAAACGAGCCGCTCTTCGGCGATACGGCAATGATGCAGTACACCGCCTGGGCCATCCGCCACGGCATGAAGCTCTACCGGGACACGGGCTCGACCGACGGCCCCTTCATCCACTTCGCTCAGGCCCTCATCCAGATATTTTTCGGTCAGAGCGATCTGGCGCTGAGGATCGGCGACATCGTTCTGCAGATCACGGGGAGCGCTCTGATGGGGGCGATGCTGGCCCCGCGCCGGGGGCTCACCGCCCTCGCGCGCAAGCTCAGCGTCGCCGCCTGGGCCGCGACGGGCGTGACCGTATGGCTCTCCTACTACCTGATTCTCGCCTGGTCGGCGACCACGAACCGCGAGGCCTTCTACTCCGTCGTCGGCTGTGCCGGCATGGTCGCGCTCTATGTCTCCGGTACGTTCCCGCGACGCGCCGCCTCCGCCCTGGCCTTCGCGGGTGGATTCGCCCTCATGAGCATGTGCTTCGGCAAACCGACCGGCATCGTCTTCCCCTGCACGGGCGCGCTGGCCCTGCTGGTTCCGGATCCCGACACCGTGGCCACGCGCCGGCCGCGAATCCGCATGGCGCTCTATGGGGCGGGGGCCTGTGTCGCCGGCTTCGTCCTGGCACTGCTGCTCTTCGGCAGTCTGAGAGGGTACTTCTTCTGGTGCCTCGAGCTCCCCCTCGTCGGTAACAAATTCGTTTGGCGGATGGACTGGTTGAAGCTCGTCTTCGGTCAGTACGGCGACATTCGCATGGTGGCGCTGCTCTCGCTCATCGTCGGCGGCGCGGCGATTGCGTGGGGGATGCTGCCCGCACGCGCCATCGGCTTCGTGATCGCACCGTTGCTCCACTGGCTCTCCTTCTGCGCGCAGGCGCGTGGGTTCTCCCATCAATCCATCCCGGTCGTCGCCACCGCGCACGTGCTGGCCCTGGCGCTGGTCGCCAGCCTCTGGGAACGCGGCGGGGAAGAGCGGGTCTTCGGCATCCTCGCGCCGATCATGCTGGCGCTCATCGGGTATCACGCCCTCGAGAACCTGGAGGCGAGCCCGTTCAAGTGGGACGGCAGTCGCACCAGCTGGGGCAAGACCTCCGATAGCTTTTGCGACCCCGAGAAGCGCGCCGGCCAGTTCCTGAAGCAGCACACCGCGCCCGGCGACCGAATCTTCGCCTACACCGTCAGCCCCCGAGGGGACAACGCCGCGATCATCCTGTTTTATGCCCAGCGCCGCACCGCCAGCCCGTTCCACTATTCCCCCTGGCTCGATCCCATCCTCCTTCTGCCTCAGTCCGAGATCCAGCCGAACAAGGCGGAGCGGGCAGCGCTGGAAGAGATCCAGCGGAAGACGCGCGGCATCGCCTGCAACGCGGTGACCCACGGGACGCCCCCCGCCGCGATCGCCTACGTCAGCCTCGAGCGCATGGTCGCGGTCTGTCCCCCGGTGCAGGAGATGTTGAAGAACGACTACGCCGAGGCGACCGTCGTCGACGACATCCACATCTTCCTGCGCAAGCCGAACCTGCAGCCCTCTGCCGGTCGGTGAGCGGCCAAATGCCGCGCAGCGGGAGAGGGCCTGGGTGAGGGTTCGCTACGGACGCAGATAGATGTAGTCGGTGATCTTCCGGTACTTGAACTCGGTCAAGAACGGAGTCATCAGCGCCTTCATGTGGCGCCCCTTGCGCCAGCCATTCTCGGGGTCGAGGATCACCACCTTCGGTTTGTTCTTCACCAGCTGAAGGTAGACGGGACGCAGCCGCTCCTCGTCGGTCTTCCCTTCGTAGGAGCCGAGGATCTCGTCGATGATGTTGCTCTCGCGCACCGCGCTCACCCGGTTGGTTTGCGCGTAGATCACGGGTGGACCGGTGGTGAAGATGCGGTCGGACGGAACAGTGTTCTTCCGGATGAACTCGAACGCCCCGGGGACCGGCTCGAACCACGGGGGGCGCACGTACTTGGCGTCCACCTGCTTGGCGAATTCCGACCAGCCGTGGAGGGCCACGAAGAGAAACGCCGCCAGGCTGGTCCCCCAGCGAATGGCGCGATCGGCGCTGCGCAGCGATTCGGTCATCGAATCGACCCCGGCCACCAGCACGAAGATGAGACCGGCCATGGTCATGTTGTAGTAGTGGACCCACTGGCAGATCGTGGCGGTGGGGGCCCAGAGCGCGCCGAGCGAGGTCAGCAGCATGACGACGAAGAGCCCCCGGGCCCGTCGAAACGCGAAGATGGCCCCCGCCGCGATCATCGGCATCAGGTAGCCGAGGACCGTTTCGTTCAAGAAGGTGGTCAGGATCTTGGGCCAGGCGAGCTTCAGGTTTCCCCAGCGGGTGGCGGCATGCGGGATCCCCAGCGCGACGCAGTAGGAGCGATTGGGATCGGCGTAGATCGTCGAGTAGCCGCGCGCCATGACCAGGTACGCCTTCATCGCGCCGGTCGGCACCATGTAGGCGCAGAGGAGAAACACCAGGATCCCGACGCCGAGCAGGCTGTACCGAACGTAGAGCGACACGCTCTCGCGGGAAGGGCGCGGCTTGCCCCGCAGCCAGCAGAGGCCGAGCCAGGTGAACCCCACGGCGAGCACGAAGGGCTCCTTGGAGAGCACGCAGCAGCTCATGAAGAAGCCGCCCAGGACGCTGGTGACCTTGATGTACCGCCCCTCCCAGAGCAGGCAGGCCAGGCCGAGCGCGAAGTACGAGAGGCCGATCGACTCGCAGTCGCTCAGCGCCGTGTCGTGCCAGGCCGGGTTCACGAACAGGATGACGACGCCCAGCACCAGCGACATCGCCAGGACGCGCCCCACCCGCCGGGCCACCAGCGAAAGCTGCAGCGCCAGCATCGACGCCAGCGGGAGCAGCGTGAAGAACTTCCGATAGCCGCCGTTCTTGAGCCCAAACAGGAACTGCGCCAGCGCGTGGGTGATGAAGACCAGCGGCGGCTTGAACTCGATGAAGTCGCGGTAGGGAGCCAGCCCCTTGGTGATGGACCAGCCGCCCCAGACGAAGAACTCTTCGTCGTAAGCGATGTAGTTGTAATAGAAGCGCTTGTTGAGGATCAGAAACACGTAGGCCGTGATCCCCAGCGTCAGCAGGGTGGCCACGACCGCCAGCGTCCGGTGGAGGATGGGTCGCGCCGTGACCCAGGCGACCAGGCGGTTGCCCTGCTCCCGCACGGCGGCTCGGCGCGCGGCCATCGCGGCCACCGCCCGCGCGATGAAGAGACCTGCGGCGTCACGCGCCTCTTCGAACCGATGTCCCGAGGACACGCTACCGCCGGCCGTCCGAGGTGCGCAGGGCGGCGATCGCGCTCCGATAGTCGCCGCCCTTGGCATGAAACACCGCCGAGCCCGCCACCAGAATGGTCGCCCCCGCCGCCACCACCGCCGGCGCCGTCTCCGGGTCGATGCCGCCGTCGACCTCGATGTCGACCTCCAGGCCGCGCCGGTCGATCTCGGTGCGCAACGCGCTGATCTTCGGCAGCACCGCCTCGATGAACTTCTGGCCCCCGAAGCCGGGGTTGACGGACATGAGGAGGACCATCGCCAGATCGGGGAGCACGATGTCGAGGCCGTCGAGCGGCGAGTGCGGATTGACTGCCACCGCCGCCTTCTTGCCGGCGGCGCGGATCTGCTGAACCAGCCGGTGCAAGTGCGGCGCCACTTCGAGATGGACGCTGATCAGATCGGCGCCGGCCTGGGCGAACTCGTCGATGTAGCGCTCCGGCTCGACGATCATGAGATGCACGTCGAGCGGGAGCTTGGTGACCTTGCGAATCGCGGCCACGACCATCGGACCGATGGTGATGTTGGGGACGAAACGCCCGTCCATCACGTCGAGGTGCAGGAGGTCGGCCCCCGCCGCCTCCGCGGCCCGCACCTCTTCCCCCAGGCGGGCAAAGTCCGCCGCCAGGATCGACGGCGCGATCCGCAGCGGCCGCACTACCGGCCCAACGCGAGGGCTGAGTTTCGCATGGCCCCTTATATTACCCATCGCCCGGAGACGGTGAGGGCCAATCTTCACACGACGATCTAGCCCTGCGCACGCAGGCGGACCGCGTAGAACGCGTCGGCGTCGTCACGCTGCGGCCAGGTCCGCACCGCGCCCGAGGGGTCCATCAGCTGGCCCCAGGGGACACGGCCGCCCGCGGCGGTGGCCGGCTCGATCTGAAACGTCGGGTGGGCGCGCAGGAAGGCGGCCACGACCTCCTCACACTCCCGTCGCTCGAAGGTGCAGACCGCGTAGGTGAGGAGGCCGCCCGGGCGCAGCGCCGGCACAACAGTCGCCAGCATCGTCAGCTGTTGCGCCGCCAGCGCCGCCAGATCGTCGGCCGACCGGCGAAGCAGCGCCTCGGGGTGCCGGCGCAGCACCCCGAGCCCGCTGCAGGGGGCGTCGAGCAAGATCCGGTGGTAGCCCAGCGTGGTCAGCGAGCTGTCGAGGGGGCGCGTCAGATCGCCCTCCACCAGCCGCGCCGTCGTCAGCCCCAGGCGCTGCAGCGTCCGGCTGGCGTCGTGCAACTTGGCGGGCGCCTTGTCGACCGCGTCGACCTGCGCCTGGCCGCCGGAGAGGGCCAGGAGGTGGGCGGTCTTGCCGCCGCCGCCCGCGCAGGCGTCGAGGATCCGTTCTCCGGGCGCGGCGCCGCAGAGCTCGGCGACCACCTGCGCGCCGGCGTCCTGCACGGCGAACAGCCCCTCGCGCCAGGCCGCCGTCGTCGCGGGGGCGTCGAACCGGCGTGCCAGGATGGCGTCGGGCGCGATCGACGACGGCAGGAGCGCGGCACCCGGGCGCTCGGCGGCGAGGCGCCCGAGCAGCGCCTCCCGCGCGATCCGCGGTGCGTTCGCCCGCAGCGTGACCGGTGCGGGCGCCATCGAGGCCTCCCCGAACGCCACCGCCTCGCGCGCCGGCAGCTCGGCGAGCAGCAGCCGCACGAGCCAGGCGGGAAATCCGACCGCCGCCTCCAGGTAGCCGGCGGGATCGCCGGCGGGGTCCGGAAGCGCCGGCTCACCCGTGCGCGCCAGCTTGCGGAGGAGGGCGTTCGCGAACCCGGCCACGCCGCGCCCGCCCAGCTGCTTGCACGCCTCGACCGCCTCGCTTACCGCGGCGTAAGCCGGAATGCGATCGAGGAACAGGATCTGGTAGGCCGCCGTGCGCAGGGCGATCTGGACGCCCGGATCGAGGTTGCCGGTTCCTGTCCGGGCCAGGGCACCGATGGCGCGGTCGAGCCGGAACCGGCGGCGCAAGACACCGTAGACGAGCTCGGTGGCGAGCGCGCGATCCTCGGGCGAAAGCGCGCGGCCCCGATCGAGCGCCGCCGCGAGCGCCCGGCCGGAGTAGGCCCCGTCGCGCTCGACGCGGGCGAGCACGCCGCGGGCCAGCGCGCGGGCCGACTGTGGCGCGCCGCCGGTCGGATCCTTCGTCGGATCCTTCGTCGACCCCTTCGCCGACCCCTTGGTGGTCGTCACGAGCCGAGCCGGGTTCCGGGCGGCAGACGATCGCGGGCGACCAGGGCCGGCATCCGGCGCTTGCCGGGGAACTGGATCTCGGCGAACGCGATCAGCTGTTCTTCGTTGGCACAGGAGACGAGCAGGCCGTCGGCCGTCACGTCGCGAATCAGGCCCGGCGGCTCCTGCCCCCAGGTGACGGCGACCGAGGCGGCCTCGACCACCCGTGGCGCGAACAGCTTCAGCGACTCGCCGCCGAGCATCGTCGTCGCCCCCGGCCAGGGGTCGACGCCGCGCGCCTGCGCCGACACCAGGCGCGCCGGCTGATCGAAGTTCACGATCCCGTCCACCTTCGCCAGCAGAGGCGCCAGCGTCGCCGCGCCGTCGTCCTGTCGCCGCAGGGTGACGGTCCCATTGACGATGGCCGGCAGCGTGTCGACCAGCAGCCTCGCGCCGAGCTCGGCCAGCTTCGCCGACAGCGTCCCGGTGGTGTCGTCGTCGGCGATCTCCAGCGCCCGCACCGCGGCGACCGGACCGGTGTCGAGCCCCGCCTCCATGCGCATGATCGACACGCCGGTCTCGCGCTCGCCCCGGATGATGGACCACTGAATCGGCGCGGCGCCGCGCAGCTTGGGGAGCAGTGAGGCGTGCACGTTGAACGGTCCCAGGCGCGGCAGATCCAGCAGCGTCTGCGGCAGGATCCGCCCGTAGGCGACCACCACGAACAGATCGGCGTCGAGCGCGGCCAGGGCCGCGTGCGTCTCGGGGGTGCGAAGCTTCTCCGGCTGCAAGAATCGGAAGGCCCGGCAGGCCAAGCGCCTCGGCTGCGCGCTTGACCGCGGGCGCTGCCGGCGCCTGGCCGCGCCCCGCCGGGCGATCGGGCTGACTGACCACCGCGACGAGCTCGGTCTCCGCGGCGACGGCGCGCAGGCAGGGGACGGCGAAGGCCGGTGACCCGAAGAAGACCGCGCGCGGGCGCGCGCCGGAGCGAGGCGCCGCGGCCGTCATCTCGGAATGTGGCTGGCGTAGCGCGAACGGAGATTGTCGTCGCTGAGCACGCGCAGCGCCTCGGCCACGACGGTGCGGATCGCGTCGATCTCCGCCGCCAGCTCCCCTGCCACCCCCGGATCGAGCGAGTCCGACGCCGTCTCCCGGAGAATCTTCTCGTGCGCGCGCCGCAGGTCGGCGACGCTGGCATCGCGCGCGACGCTCAGCACCGCGAAGTAGTCGCCGTTCTCGATCGGGGCGTAGCGCGCCAGGAGGCGCGCCCGCGCGTTCTCCGGCGCCTTGGCCACCACGCCCAGCTGCGCGGGCTCGACCTTCTTCGTCGTCTCCCCCGCGAACTCGGCCCGGGCCAGGAGCTCCGGCTGCGGCGGCAGTCTCGGCTTTGCGTCCGGCCTCGCCGACCGGACGACCTTGGGGGCGATCGCCACCGCCGCGTCCAGCTCGGCGTCGAGGAGCGCGTCGATCCCGGCGCCGAGCTCGGCCAAGAGCGCGCTGGCGTCGCCCGCCGCGCGCACCGGTGCGATCGGCGCCCCGCCCAGCGCGGCCGCGACGAGCGGTCTCAGCGTGCTGCCCGCCGGGCGGGCCGGGTGCGGGCCGCTCTTGGGCCGGCCCATGGGGACGGCAAGCGGCGGGGCCGGGCCGAGCCCCATCTCCGTCCGCTCCAGGTCGAGGCTGCTGTCCTTGCGCCGCCGCGGCGCCCCGAGGGGCGGCGTCAGGATGGCGCGCGCCCGCTCGAGCAGCAGCTCCGGCGCGATCGGCCGGACGAAGAAACCGTCGGCCAGGTCGCGCAGCCGCGCCTCGTCCGCGGCGTCCCCCACCAGGAAGATCGGGACGCGCCCCCGCGGCACCGCGCGGACCTTGGCCAGCGCCAGCGCCGGATCGGCGTGGACGATCTGCGGCGCCATCACGATCAGCTCGGGCCGCGAGGCGGTGATCCAGCCCGAGAGGCTCTCGCCCGGCTCGACCGCCACCGTCTCGAACCCCGCCGAGAGCGCTGCCTTGCGGATCCGATCCGCTTCGTAGGGCCCGGCAATGATGAGCAGCTTCATCAAACCCGACGAATCTACCAGACCTGCCGGCGCGGCGGACGTTACGGACGGGTCGCGGTCAGGGTGACACCCGGCCTAAAGTACGCTCTGGGGGTCGACGTCCACGGAGAGGCGCAAATCGGTCCCGGGCTTGGCGGTGCGGGCGGCCGCGCGCGCCGCCGCCGCCAGCGGGGCCCGCTCCTGCGACGACAGCCAGACCTGCCAGCGGGCCCGGCCGCGCAACCGACCGAGCGGCGCCTCGGCCGGGCCTCTCACCCGGACCGCGGCCCCGCCGGCGCTGGCGGCCGCCACCGCCGCCGCCGCCGCACCGGCCTTGGCCAGCGCCGGATCGCGCGCGTCCAGCCGGAGCGCGATCATGCGGGTGAAGGGGGGGTAGCCGGTCAGGCGGCGCTCGTCCAGCTCGTTGCGGACGAACCCGCCGTAGTCGTGCTGAACGACCGCGGTGATGGCGGCGTGCTCGGGCCGGTAGGTCTGGATGATCACCCGCCCCGGGCGCTCGCCACGGCCGGCGCGCCCCGAGACCTGCTCGAGGAGCTGGAACGTCCGCTCGGTCGCCCGAAAGTCGGGGAGATCCATCCCCTGATCCGGCTGCAGCACGCCGACCAAGGTGACGCCGGGAAAGTCGTGCCCCTTGGTCACCATCTGCGTCCCCACCAGCAGATCGATCTCGCGGGCCTGCATCCGCCGCAGGATGGCGTCCAGATCGCGCGCGGCGCCGCTGCCGGCCGTGTCGCGGTCGAGCCGCGCCACCCGCGCGTCGGGGAAGCGCTCGCGCACGATCGCCTCGACCCGCTCGGTCCCGGTGCCGAGCCGCTCGATCCGCGGCGAGTTGCAGGAGGGGCAATGCACCGGCACCGGGGTGGTGCCGCCGCAGTAGTGGCAGCAGAGGCGCGCGCGCCCGCGGTGGTAGGTCATCGAGACCACGCAGTTCTGGCAGCGGACCACCTGGCCGCAGGCCCGGCAGAGCATCACCGTCGAGAACCCGCGCCGGTTCAAGAACAGGATGCTCTGCTCGCCGGCGGCCAGCGCCGCGCCGAGGGCGTCCGACAGCGGCGCCGAGAGCAGGCCGTCGGGACCGGGCGGATGGCGGCGCAGATCGACGATCGTCACCTCCGGCAGCGGGCGTGGCGTCGCCCGCTCGGGGAGCGACAGCCGCACGAACCGGCCCCGGGCGACGTTGTGGGCGCTCTCCAGCGAGGGCGTGGCCGAGCCGAGGATGGCCAGCGCGCCGGCCTGCTGCGCCCGGACCAGCGCCAGATCGCGCCCGTGGTAGCGGACCCCCTCTTCCTGCTTGAAGGAGGGATCGTGCTCCTCGTCGACCACCACCACGCCGAGCGCCCGCACCGGCGCGAACACCGCCGACCGCGCGCCGAGCGCGATGCCGACCTCGCCCGCGCGGAGCCGCCGCCAGGCCGCCAGGCGCTCGCGGGGCGGCAGCCCGCTGTGCAGCACCGCCACGTCCTCGCCGAAGCGCGCCCGGAACCGCGAGGCCAGCTGCGGCGTCAGGGCGATCTCCGGCACCAGGACCAGGGCGCCCTGCCCGGCCGCGCGTGCCGCCGCGATGACCTGCAGGTAGACCTCCGTCTTGCCGGAGCCGGTCACGCCGTGCAGGAGAAAGCTGGCAAACCCGCCCCCGAGCGCGGCGCGCAACGCGTCCACCGCCGCCGCCTGCGCCGCGTTCAGCGACAAGACCGAGGGAGCGATCGTGGGCGGTGCCGGCGCCTGGCCTTGCCCGATGGGCCGATGCTCGACCTGCGCCAGCCCCGCCATCGACAGCGCCCGCAGGTGCGTCCGTTCGGTGGCCGTCAACGACGCGAGCGGCAGACCGTCGGCGCCCGCCGCCGCGATCTTGGCCATGGTCGAACGCCGGATCGCCGCCCGCTTGGGCAGCGCTTTTTCCCATTCGCCGCCGGTCGCGAGCGCCAGCGCCAGCGTCGGAACCGGCCGCCGGCGCTCGACCTCGTCGCCCATCTCGACGAGCCCGGATTCGGCCAGGCGTGGCAGCGGGCCGCGCGCGCGGGGCACCAGCCTGAAGAGACGCGCCAGGGGGAGCTCACCCCCGGCGTCGGCCAGCGCGCCCAACACCGGGTCGCGCGGCGCGTCCGCCACCAGGGTTCCCTGGCGATCGAGCGCGCGCCGGCCGAGCTCGGTCAACCGGACCGCGCGCTTGGCGCTGGCCTGCTCCCCCTGCGGCAGCGCGGCGCGCAGCACCTCACCGAGCGGCGCCTGGTAGTAGTCGGCGGTCCAGCGACAGAAGGCGATCATCGCTTCGTCAAAGGCCGGCTCGCCCCCGACCACCTCTTCGATGTCGCGCGGCTCGATGCCGGCCTCGCGCCCCGTTGCTCCGTGCCCGACGACGAATCCCGTCACCGTGCGCGTGCCGAACGGCACCACCACCTGCGCGCCCACCGCCGCCGCGCCCGGACGGGGATCGCGGTAGGTGAAGGTCCCCGGCACCGGCAGCGCCACCGCCACCTCGAGCAGCGCGCCAGGGACTTCGGCGTCCGTCACTTCCGGAGCAGCTTCTCGATCCCCGCGCGCACGTCGTCGCGGATGTCGTCGCGCTTGAGCGCGTAGTGAACCATCGCCACCACGTAGCCCGCGCGATCGCCGACGTCGAAGCGATCCCCTTCGACCTCCAGCCCATGAAGGCCGCTGCGGGCGCACAACGTGGCCAGGCCGTCGGTCAGCTGAATCTCGCCGCCGCGGCCGGGTGGCGTGTCGCCCAGGATCTGAAAGATCTCCGGCGGCAACACGTAGCGCCCGATCACCGCGGCGCGCGAGCTGGTCGTCCCCGGCGCTGGCTTTTCGACCAGCTTGCTGATCTTGAGCCCGCGCGCGCCGTCACGCTCGCCGTCGGCGATCCCGTACATGTGCGTCTGATCGGCCGGGACCTCTTTCAGCGCGATGACGCCGGTGCCGAGCCGCTGGTAGGCCTCGATGAGCTGGCCGATCCCCGGGACCTTGGCGTCGAGCAGATCGTCGCCGAGCAGCACGGCGAACGGCTCGTCCCCGACCGCCGAGCGCGCGCAGAGCACCGCGTGCCCGAGGCCGCGCGGCTCCCCCTGCCGCACCGAAGAGAAGCGCGCCAGCTCCGTCGGCTTGCGCACGCGGGCGAGATCGTCCTTCTTCCCGCGGCGTTCGAGCATCGCCTCCAGCTCGGGCGCGCGATCGAAGTGGTCTTCCAGGGACGACTTGCCGCGCGCGGTGACGAAGATGATCTCCTCGATCCCGGCCGCCACGCACTCCTCGACGATGATCTGAATGCTGGGGACGTCGACGAGAGGCAGCATCTCTTTCGGCATCGCCTTGGTGGCGGGCAGAAAGCGCGTCCCCAGACCGGCCACCGGCAGCACCGCTTTGCGAACTTTTGCGTTCATAGGGCCTCCATCTTAAGCCCGCTTCCAGCCCACGGCACCAGGAACCGTTGCAGGAACCGATGCAGGAACCGTTGCAGGAACCGTGGGGGCCACGGTGGAGCCCGGCGCTTCCGTCCGAGCGGACGGCGGCGACGCCGCGGAGGTCGCCTCCCCCATCCCGTACACCACCCGCAACACCTCGGCGACGGCCTCGTAGAGCGCGGCCGGGATCTCCTCCCCCTCGGGCAGCCCCCGCAGCGAGCGCGCCAGCGTCACGTCGCGGAAGATCGGCACGCCGGCCTCCCGCGCCACCTGCTTGATCCGCTCGGCCAGCAGGCGCTCCCCGCTGGCGATGACGACCGGCGCCGCGTCGCCGTCGCGGTCGTAGCGCAGCGCCACCGCGATGTGATCAGGATTCACCACCACGAAGTCCGCTTTTCGGACCTCCGCCACCATTCGTTGCTCCATCAGCTCGCGGTGGAGGCGCTGGCGCTCGGCGCGGTGGCTCGGGATCCCCCTCGGACTCCTTGCTCTCCCGCTTGACCTCGTCGCGGGTCATCATGATCTTCCGCCGGTGCTGCCGGTGGACGAAGAGGTAGTCGGCGACGCCCAGGGCCAGCGCCACCAGCGCCACCCGCTCCGCCAGGCGCGACGCCAGCAGGCCCAGCACCTGCAGTGTCCGACCCGCGCTCATCCCGGCCAGCGCCGCGACCCCGCCCAGGAGCGGCCGGACGGTGACCCAGGCCAGCACGGCGACCAGCGTGACCTTCAATAGCCCCTTCACGACCTGGAGGGCCGCCTGCCCGCCCAACATCCGCTTCAGGCCAGAGGCCGGCGAAAGGCGGCCGAGGTCGGGCTTGACGGCCCCCAGCGCCACCAGCCCCCGCGTCTGCAACATCCCCGCGCCAAGCGCGAGCGCGCAGGCCGCCGCCAGGGGGACGGCCAGGACGCCCGCCAGCACGGTGGCGCCCCCCACCAGCGCCTCCGCCGGTGCGGCGCCCGCGGGCGCCGCCGCCAGCGCGCCGCGCCAGTAGGCCAGCAGCCGGGCCACGCTCTCCGGCCCGCCGGCCACGAGCGCCAGCAGCGCCGCCGTCATCGCTGCCGCCGACACCAGGTCGCGGCTGTAGGCGATTTCTCCCCGTCCGCGGGCCTCGTCCAGGCGCTTCTGGGTCGGCTCCTCGGTCGGCTCCCCGGATGCGGCCACGCGACGCGCCCTTCCCCTGGCCGAGCCGGACCCTGCCTACCCGTTTCCTACCTGTCGCCCTACTTGCCCGCGGGCGGCCCGCCGCCGGCGGCGCCAGAGCCAGCCATCATCTCCTTCATGAGAGCGGCCTGATCGAACGGCTTGGTCTTCTTGGTGATGCTCGACTTGGCGTCCTTGCCGACCGCCGTCAGCTCCATCTTGATCGGGCCGTTGATCATCGGGTTGTTCTTCTGGGTCATCTCGATCTTGACCAGGCCGATCGGCGCCACGCTCTCGGTGACCCAGTAGTCGACCGTGTCCCCCTGGGGCGTCGTGTCGTGATAGTGCTTCGTCTTGTACGAGCCGGCGGCGACCTTGATGGTCTCCTCTTTCACCAGCGTCTTCGGGTTGGGCTTGGCGAACTGGTGCGCCTGCGCCTCCGGGATCGGCATCTCCATCGGATCATTGGCGCCGACCTGCAGCACCTGCTTCTGAACGCTGCCGGTCGACCCAGGGGCCAGCGTCATCTGGGTGACGACGTTCCCGGCGCGCGCCGCCATCCCACCTTCGACCGACATCTCCAGGCTGTTGCCGGCGGCAGAGCGGCTCACCAGTGCCATCTTCATGGTCATGGGCGGCATCGTCCCCATGGCCATGCTGTATTTGGCCCAGCTTCCGACGGTGATCTTGGAGAGCTCCGTCGCCATGGGCGTGGGCGGCCCCTGGGTCATCTGGGCCGACGCGATGCCCGGAGAAATGACCGGAAGAGCGACGATCGTTGCGACGAAGAGGAGGACCAGCAGACGGGGGGAGCGCGACATGGGGCGGAGCATAGGCGACGTCCCGAGCGGCGTCCATCGCGCGACGGCGCCGGCCGGCGCGGGTCTCGTCCTCATCGAAACGACGCCGTCGTTCGCCCGATCAGCCGGAACCAGTCGGCGAAGTCACCGGCCAGCACGCCTTCGAGCACACCGAGGCTGACGAGGACCAGGCCGATCGCCAGGAGCCCCTTGAGCGGCAGGCCGATGAAGTAGACCGGCACCTGCGGCGCCGCGCGCGCCACCAGACCGAGCGCCAGATCGGTCAGCCAGAGGGCCACGATGACCGGCGCCGCCAGCGCCACGCCCGAGGCGATGAGGCGCGCCGACGCGGCGGTGACGATGGCCGCCGCCTGTCGCGCCGAGCCGGCGTCGAGCCCGCCGCCGACGGGGAGCACGCGGTAGCTGTCGAGGAGCGCCTGGCAGAGACGGGGGACGCCCCCGATCTGAAGAAAGACGACCGTCGCCAGCAAGAGGTAGAGCACGCCGAGCGGGCTCGAACGCTCCTCGGCGGTCGGGACCAGGATCTCGGCGATGTTGGCCCCCCGCAGGGTGTCCGAGAGGCGACCGGCGATCTCGGCGGCGCGAAAGGCGGCCGAGGCGACGAACCCCAGACAGAGCCCGACCAGCACCTCGCGTCCGAACAGCAGCGCCAGCGCCGGCGCCGAAGCCTGCCCCAGCGCCGCCGCCCCGGCCGACGCGGCCAGGATGGGGGAGGCCAGCGCCGCCAGCAACAGGGCCAGCCCCACCCGCGCGGGCGCCGGGAGGCGCGGGCCGCCGAGCGGGGCCACCATCCAGACGATCGGCGTCGCGCGCGCCGCGCCGAGCGCGATCGGCAGGACGAGGACCGCCAGGCGATCGTCGGCGCCGGTCATGACGTTCAGCGCACCGCGGGGATCGCCAGGAACAGCGCCTGCGTGAACCGGACCAGCGACGCCCCCAGCACCGGCCCCATCGCCGCCAGCACGCCCATCACGATCACCAGCTTGGGGACGAAGGCGAGTGTCTGATCTTGAAGCTGCGTCGCCGCCTGGAGCAACCCGACGACGAAGCCGACCACCAGGCTGGCGATGAGCGGCGGCGCGGAGAGCAGCAGCACCAGGATCAGCCCCTCCCGGATCGCCCGCAGCACCAGCTCGGTCGCGGCGCCGCTCACAGGTAACTCTCCAGGAGGCCCCGGATCACCAGGTTCCATCCGTCGCAAAGAACGAAGAGCAGCAACTTGAAGGGGAGCGACACGGTGGTCGGCGACAGCATGTGCATCCCCAGCGCCAGCAGCAGGTTGGCGATCACCATGTCGACCACCAGAAACGGGATGAAGAGCAAGAAGCCGATCTGGAAGGCGCGCCGCAGCTCGCAGGTGACGAAGGCGGGGACGAGCACGCCGAAGTCGCGGTCGGTCACCGACGCGCGCTCGGCCGCCGGGCGCATCTTGAGCGCCAGCGCAAAGAACGACGCGCGATCGCCGCTGCCGGTGTGCTTGAGCAGAAACTCGCGCAGCGGCTCCTTGCCCCGGTCGGCGGCGGTCTCCAGCGCCACGATCGTCTCGCCGCTGGTCAGGTCGGCGCCGGCCGCCATCCCCAGCGTCGGCGCGATGGCGGCGTACATCCGCTCGCCCGTCGGGGCCATGACCGCGATGGTCAGCACCATCGCCAGCCCGGTCAGCACCTGCGTCGGAGGGACCGAGGGGGTGCCGATCGCGCTGCGCAGGATCGACAGCACGACGGAGATCCGCACGAATGACGTCACCATCAAGAAGGCGAACGGGATCAGCGACAGCGCCGCCATCGCCAGGATCAGGACCAAAGGCCGCGAGGCGATCCCGGCGTCGTGGCCATGCGCCGTCGAGGCGGCCCGGGCCAGCGCCGGCGCCAGCAGCACGACGACGCCCGTCGCCCACCCCGCCAACCGTCCTGCCGAGCTTCCCGCGGCCCGGTTCACGCGTGCTCCTCGGAGGCCACGGCCGGCGCCTCGCTCTTGGGCGGCTCTGTGGTTCGCCTCCCCAGGGCGCGCGCCAGCACCTCGGCGAAGCCAGGCGCCGCAACGCTCGCCTCCCGGGCGGCCTTCAACTTGTCGCCGTCCAGCTCGGCCAGGACCGTCATCGGCCCTTCGCCCACGCCAACCAGGAACGAACGACCGGCCGCCTCGATGACGTAAACCGACCGCCGCGGCTCCAACGGACAGCGCGCAATCACCCGCACCGCGCCCGAAGCCTTCCCCACCCCTCGCCCCGCCAGCAGCCGCAACGCCCCCCAGGCAACCAGGCAAACCACGCCCAACGACGCCAGCGACAACATCACCGACGACCACCCCACCCCCGGCACCTGCCCCGCAACGTCCATCCAGCGCTTATACGTCAGCCCACAGCCGTGCTGTCAATCACAGACAGCGCCAGGCCTTTCGCTGCAGCGCCAGGGTGGTCAGCGCAGGCGGTCTTCGCCGACCAACTCACGCTTCGCAGCAGCGCCAGAGCGAGCATCGCGAGCGGGTATTCTCAAGGACGGCTCACTCTTCGCCGCAGCCCCGGAGCGAGCATCGCGAGCGAGTCTTCCCCCCGGGAGGCGCGGCTTCGCCGCGCCGGCTCACCTCAGAAGGAAGGGGGGCCGGTGGGGGGACGTGTCCCCCCGCCCCTCTTTCATTCGTCGTCGTAGTACAGCGAGTCGCGGCTCTCGACGAACTTCTGGATCATGGCGGCCGCGGCGGGCGAAAGGTTGACGAACCTGACGCCCATTCCGGTGGCGCCCTCGACCTTGTGAAGGGCGCTGTTCTCCCGGATCCAGCGGACCTCGGTCTCGACCGCCAGCGTCTCGTTCGTTCCGGGCAACGAGAACTTCAGCGTGATCCGATCGCCGATCTTGCGGATGGCGTTGGTGGCGATGAAGACACCGCCGGAGCTGATGTTCTGTGTGAGGCCGGTGTAGAAGTTGTGATCGCTCTCGAGGTCGACCTTCACCTCGAGATCGAATCGCTCCGCGGCCCGAACGTGTTGCTGGTTCTGCGCCACTTTGGCCCCCGTACCGGTGTCCATGCGTTCGCTCCTTCGTCGCGTCCGCGAGACCAAGTCGGCCTCGCTCCCAGACGTTCGACAGGAGCCGCGTCAAACTGTAGGCGGCCGGGCGGGGGCGCGGACGAAAATCTGGTCGACGTCTCCTCGACGTCTACCCGCCGTCTACTCGTCCTGGCTCTTGGACTTGGCCTTCGAGGCCGCGGCCTTCTTGACGGCCTCGGCAGACGGCTTCGAGCCCTTGGCGCCCTTGGCCGCCGCCTTGGTCTCACCCTTGGCTGCGCCCTTGCCCTTGGGGGCATCCTTGGAGGACTCCGGCTTGGGCGCCGACGCGCCGTCCTCAGGCATCAGCTCCAGCAGCGACATCGAGGCCGCATCGCCCGGGCGCTGATCCAGCTTGACGATCCGGGTGTAGCCACCGGCGCGGCCGGCGAAACGGGGCGCCAGCTCGTCGAACAGCTTCACCACGGCGCCACGGTCGCGCACCACGCGCCGGGCCATCCGGACGGCGTGCACGACGCGCGCCGACTCCTCGGTCGACCGCCGCTCGGGCTTCTTGGTGAGCACGTCACCCACCCGCCGCGCCCAGGTGATGGTGCGCTCAGCCAGCCGCCGCGTCTCCTTCGCCTTGGCGTCTGTGGTCCGGATGCGCTCGTTGGTGAACAGCGCCGCCACCAGGTTGGAAAACAACGCCTGGCGATGCGCCGAAGTGCGCGAAAGATGAACCCCAGCTCGACGATGTCGCATTTTCTTTTCTCTCTACTCTTCTGCTCTTCGTTCTTATTTCTGCTCTTGATCGGAGGCGGGCTCTGCCCGCCGGAGACTTATGTGCCGAGCAGGATCCGGGTCCGGCTCTAGTCGCGTGGCGGTGGGCCCGTGGGAGGGGCGGAGCCCCTCCCGCGCTCTTTTAGGCTTTCTTGGGCGGCCCGTCGCCCGGCCAACCTTCGAGCTTCATGCCGAGGGAGAGGCCCATCTCGGCCAGGATCTCTTTGATCTCCTTGAGCGACTTGCGGCCGAAGTTCTTGGTCTTCAACATCTCGGACTCGGTGCGCTGAACCAGCTCGCCGATGTAACGGATATTGGCGTTCTGGAGGCAGTTCGCCGAGCGGACCGACAGCTCCAGCTCGTCGACCGACTTCCAAAGGTTCTCGTTCAGCTTCGCCTGCTCCTCGGAGACGTGCGAGTCGTGGGCCGGCTCGCTCCCCTCTTCGAAGTTGATGAAGATGGAGAGCTGGTCCTTGAGGATCTTGGCGGCGAAGGCCACCGCGTCGTCCGGCTTCACGGCGCCGTTGGTCCAGACCTCGAGGCTGAGGCGGTCATAGTCGGTCTGCTGCCCGACGCGCGCGTTGGTGACCTGGAAGTTCACCTTGCGGATCGGCGAGAAGAGCGAGTCGATCGGGATGACCCCCACCGGAACCTGCGCTCCCTTGTTCCGATCGGAGGGGACATAGCCGCGGCCCGAGCCGACGGTCAGCTCCATGCGCAGCTTGGCGCCCTTCGAGCAGGTGAGGATCTTGTGGTCGGGGTTGAGGACCTCGATCCCGTCGCTGAGGTGGATGTCGCCGGCGTTGACGCGCCCCTCTCCGTCCTTCTCGATCCGCAACACGCGCGGCTTGGAGTCGACCGCCTTCAGCAGCACCTCTTTGAGGTTCAGCACGATGTCGGTCACGTCCTCGACGACGTCGGGGATGGTGGTGAACTCGTGCAGCGCCCCTTCGATCTTCACCGCGGTGATCGCCGCGCCCTGGAGCGACGACAGGAGGATGCGGCGCAGGCTGTTGCCCAGCGTCGTTCCGAATCCGCGCTCGAGCGGCTCGCAGGTGAACTTCCCGTAGGTCGGCGTCAGCGATTCGACGTCGACCTCCAGGTTGCGCGGGCGGATGAGGTCACGCCAGTTGCGCGCGATGAAGCTGTTTTGTCCGGTGCTTGCCATTGCTGTCGCCATTTCCTTCTCCTCGAATCAGCGTGAGTAGAGCTCGACGATGAGTTGCTCACGAATCGGCAACGTCAAATCTTCACGAGCGGGGAGCGCAGTCAGCTTCCCCTTGAAATTGTCCTTCTCCAGCTCCAACCACTTGGGAACCCCGCGCCGGTCGACGGCGCCCAGGCTCTCCAGGATGCGGGTGATCTTCTTGGAGCCGTCCTTGACCTCGATCTGGTCGTTGGCCTTGCAAAGGAACGACGGGATGTCGACCCGGTGGCCGTTGATCAGGAAGTGGCCGTGGCGCACCAGCTGGCGCGCCTCTGCGTGGTCCGAGGCGAACCCCAGACGGTAGATCACGTTGTCCAGGCGCCGCTCGAGGAGCTGCAGCAGGTTCTCGCCGGCCACGCCCTTCATGCGGATCGCCTTGTGGTAGTAGCCGCGGAACTGACGCTCGGCCAGGCCGTAGAGGCGCTTGACCTTCTGCTTCTCGCGCAGCTGCGACCCGTAGTTCGACAGCTTGCGCCGCCGGGCCTGGCCATGCTGGCCGGGGGCGTAGGCGCGCCGCTCGTAGCCGCACTTGTCGGTGTAGCAGCGGTCCCCCTTGAGGAACAGCTTCATGTCTTCACGCCGGCAGAGCCGACAAACAGGTCCGGAGTAGTTCGCCATCTAGATGAGCTCTTTCTGTATCAGACGCGCTGAATCAGACGCGGCGCCGCTTGGGCGGGCGGCAGCCGTTGTGGGGGATCGGGGTGAGGTCGCGAATGAGCGTGATCTTGAAGCCGGTCGAGGCGAGCGCGCGCAGCGCCGACTCACGGCCCGAGCCGGGACCTTTCACGTACACGGAGAGGGAACGCATCCCGTGCTCCATCGCCTTGTGCGCGGCGTCCTCGGCGGCGAGCTGCGCCGCGAACGGCGTCGACTTGCGCGAGCCCTTGAACCCCTTGACGCCGGACGACGACCAGGCCAGCACATTGCCGGAGACGTCGGTGATCGTGACGATCGTGTTGTTGAACGACGCCGTGATGTGGGCGATGCCGCTCTGAATGTTCTTCTTGGCCTTCTTGGCCTTCGACTTCGGCTTGTTGGTCGTCTCCGCTGGTCCAGCCATGGGTTAAGCGCCCGTCCCTTCCGTCTTCCGTTTGATCGCCTGACCCTTGCGTGGTCCCTTGCGCGTGCGCGCGTTCGTATGCGTGCGCTGTCCGCGAACCGGCAGGCTCTTGCGGTGGCGCAGGCCCCGGAAGCAACCGAGGTCCATCAGGCGCTTGATGTTCATGCCGACCTCGCGTCGGAGATCGCCCTCGACCTTCAGCTGGCGCTGCTCGATCACCTCGCGGATGCGACGGGTCTCGTTGTCGTCGAGATCGTCTGTTCGCTTGCTCAGCGAGACGTCCGCCGCCTTCAAGATGTCGCGCGAGAGCGCCTTACCGATTCCGTAGATGTACGTGAGCGCGATTTCCATCCGCTTGTTGCGCGGAAGATCGACGCCAGCCAAACGCGCCATGCTTAACCTTGCCTCTGCTTGTGCCGTTGATTCTCACAGATCACGCGCACGACACCGCGTCGGCGGATGACCTTGCATTTGTCGCATACCTTTTTGACCGAAGCCCTGACCTTCATCGGACGCTCCCGATAGCACGGATTTGCCAGAAATACTCGAACAACCCCATCATTTGGACGTTCACCAACGCTCACGCCCTGGAGAGCACGATCGGGCCGTCATCGGTGATGGCGACCGAATGCTCAAAATGGGCGGAGAGACTACCATCTTTGGTTACAGCCGTCCACCCATCATCTTCGATGGCGACTTCCGGGCTGCCGGCGTTGACCATCGGCTCGATGGCGACCACCAGACCAGCCGAAAGCCGCCGGCCCTTGCCCGAGTCCCCGTAGTTCGGGACGTGCGGCTCCTCGTGCATGGCCCGGCCGATGCCGTGCCCCACGAACTGCCGGACCACCGAATAGCCCCGCTTCTCGACGTGCGACTGGACCGCCCAGCCGATGTCCCCCAGCCGGTTCCCCGGGACGCAGGCGGCGATGGCCCGCTCGAGCGACTCCCGGGTGGCGTCCATGAGGGCCTGGGCGGCAGGGCTGACCGGGCCGATCGGCACCGTCCGGGCAGAGTCGCCGCACCAGCCGTCTTTGAAGGCGCCGAAGTCGATAGAGAGGATGTCCCCCTCTTTGAGCACCACGTCGCGGCGGGGGACGCCGTGCACGACGACGTGGTTGACCGAGGTGCAAACCACGGCCGGGTACGGGGGGTGGCCGTAGTTGAGAAAAGCGGGCTCGGCCTTGAGCTGCTTGAGCTTGACGGCGGCGATCTCGTTGAGCTCCCAGGTCGCCACGCCCGGCCTGGACGCCGCTTCCAGCGCGTCGAGCACCTCGGCCACGATCAGGTTCGCTTGCCGCAGCTTGGCGATCTCGGACGGGCTCTTGAGCTGGATGGCCATGGTGTTTGCTTCTACGAGAGGAGAACGGCGGCGTAGATCCGCCCGAAGATCTGGTCCATGTTGCCGTCGGCGTTGATCTTACGCACCGGCCAGGCGTTGGAGACGAAGTACTCGACCACCGGTTTGGTCTTGGCGGTGAACTCGCGCAAGCGATTGCGGATGATCTCCTCCGAGTCGTCGCTGCGCTGCTTGAGCACCCCGGCACAGCGGTCGCAGATCCCGGCCACCCGCGGCGGCTTGGCCACCACGTGGTAGCTGGCCTGGCAGCTCTCGCAGGTGCGACGGCCGGAGATGCGCTTGACCAGCTCCTCCTCCGGGGCGTCGAGCACGATCACCCGATCCATCGCCTTGCCGTAGCCGGTCAGCATCCGACCGAGGACCTCGGCCTGGGGGACCGTCCGCGGGAATCCGTCGAGCAGAAACCCGCGCGCCGTGTCCGGCTGCTGCAGGCGCTCGCCCAGCAGCTCGAGGACGAGCTCATCGGGGACCAATTGCCCCTGGTCGATGAACCCCTTCGCCCGCTGTCCCAGCGGCGTGTACGACTGGATGGCGGCGCGGAGCATGTCGCCGGTGGCGACGTGCGGGATGCCGAAGACCTTGGAGAGCCGTGCCGCCTGCGTCCCCTTGCCAACGCCGGGAGGTCCAAAAAGCAGAAGGTTCTCACTCAACGCCCGGCTTCTTCACGGAAGGTGGTGACCGGCTAGCGGCCGCCGACGGCTCCGCTGGTGCCGCGCGTTCCACGACCCCGGATCCTCGGTCCGCGTGGGCCGGTGAACCCTTCGTAGTTGCGCGTGATCAGGTGCGACTCGATCTGCTGGACGGTATCGAGGGCCACCCCGACGACAATCATCAGGCCGGTGCCGCCGAAGTAGAACGGCACTTTCAGCTGCTCGTGCAACAACGAAGGAAGCACGCAGATGACCGAGATGTAGACGGCGCCGCCGAAGGTGATGCGGGTCAGCACCTTGTCGATGTAGGCCGCTGTGGCCTTGCCCGGGCGGATGCCGGGGATGAAGCCGCCGTACTTCTTCATGTTGTCGGCCACGTCGACCGGGTTGAAGGTGACCGCCGTGTAGAAGTAGCAGAAGAAGACGATCAGGCCGACGTAGATGGTGTTGTAGCGCCAGTCGCCCGGGTGCAGCGCCTCCGAGATGCGCTGCATCCAGGGGGTCTGCACGAAGGAGGCGATCTGCTGGGGGAACATCAGGATCGACGAGGCGAAGATGGGGGGGATGACGCCCGCCGTGTTCACCTTGAGCGGCAGGTGGGTCGACTGGCCGCCATAGATCTTCTGGCCGACGATCCGCTTGGCGTATTGGACGGGGATACGTCTTTGCCCCCGCTCGAAGAAGATGATGACCCCCACGACCACCACGATCAGCAGGCCGATGATGGCCAGGTCGAAGGCGGTGATGTCCCCCATCTTGGCCTTGGAGAACATGCGGACCGCGGCGTCCGGGATCCCCGTGACGATCCCGGCGAAGATGATCAGCGAGATGCCGTTGCCGATGCCGCGCTCGGTGATCTGCTCACCCAGCCACATGATGAACGACGTGCCGGTGGTCAGCGACAGCATGGTCATCATCCGAAATCCCAGACCTGGATCGGTGACCACCTGGCCGAACTGCGCGTACGAACGGTTGTTCGACTCCAGCCAGCGGGCGATGAAGAACGACTGGATCAACGACAGGATCACGCAGCCGTAGCGCGTGTACTGGTTGATCTTGCGCTGCCCCATCTCCCCTTCCTTCTGGATCTGCTCCAGCTTGGGGACCACGACGGTGAGGAGCTGCAGGATGATGGAGGCGCTGATGTACGGCATGATGCCGAGCGCGAAGATCGACATCTGCTCGAGCGCGCCGCCCGAGAACATGTTGAACATGCCCAGGAACGATCCCGAGGCCTGGTTCACGATCTTCCCCATGATGGCGCGGTTCACGCCGGGGGTCGTCACGAAGGCGCCGATGCGGTAGACCGCCAGCATCATCACCGTGAACAGGATCCGCCGGCGCAGCTCCGGGATCTTGCCGATGTTCTGAAAGCCGCTCGCCATGGCTGTTAGCCGGTCACGACCTCAGCCGTGCCGCCCGCTTTCTCGATCTTCTCTTTGGCGGACGCCGAGAACGCATTGGCCTTGATGGTGAACTTCTTGGTCAGCTCTCCCTCGGCGAGGATCTTCACGATCTTCGAGCTGCGCGGGACCATGCCGGCCCCCTGCAGCGCCGCCAGATCGACGGTGCCGGCCGGGAAGCGCTCGTCGAGCGCACCCAGGTTGACCGCGAAGATCTCCTTGCGGAAGGGATTCTTGAAGCCCTTCTTGGGGAAGCGCCGCTGCATCGGCATCTGCCCGCCCTCGAAGCCGAAGCGCGCGCCGTGGTGGCCGGTGCGGGCCTTCTGCCCCTTGACGCCCTTGCCCGACTGCTCGCCCGTGCCCGAGCCCGGCCCGCGCCCGATGCGCTTGCGGTTGCGGGTGGCGCCCTTCGGGCCTTTCAATGTGTGAAGCGTGGTT
>CAWKBC010000033.1:0-19182 GCA_963847705.1 uncultured Pseudomonadota bacterium
TGCACCGGGCGCCCGCTCGGAGATGGCCGGCAAGGACCTGAACGCCATCCTCGGCCCCTCGGGCGGCAGCACCTTCGACCTGCCGTCGGCCGGGTCAGCTTTCTCGGGCTCGACGCCGGCGCCCGCGTTCAACCCGCCGGCTCCGCCGTCGTTCCCGCCCGCCGCACCGTCGTTCTCATCGCCGACCTCGCCATCGTTCCCGCCGCCCCCGCCGGGAGGCTTCGCGCCCCCGCCCCTTCCGTCGTTCAGCCCGCCGCCCGCCCCGTCGTTCTCTGCGCCGTCGCTGCCGCAGCCGTTCTCGGCCGCCGGCCTGGGGAGCAGCTCCCCCTCCCTCCCTCTCCCTCCTTCGATCAAGCCGGCGCCCTGGGCGCAACAGCTGCCGGCCGAGGCGATCGACGGCGAAAATGCCGACGCCGACGCCGACGCCAATCGCCAGATGCCCGAGGGCGAAGCGACGCGCGTGGTCCCCTACGACCTTCAGGAAGAGGAAGACGCGCACTTCCGTCACGTCTTCGACGATTTCGTCGAGACCAAGCGCTCCTGCGGCGAGCCGACCGCCGGTCTCACCCAGGCGAAGTTTCTCCAGAAGCTGCGCGACAACAAATCTGCCCTGGTCGCCAAGCACGCCTGCCGCACCGTCCGCTTCTCCGTCTACGTGAAAGACGGCAAAGCCGCCCTGCGGGCAACGCCCATTCGCGAGTAACTCGCTCTCGCTCCGGATCGGAGGCGGGCTTTGCCCGCCGGAGACACCACCCGTCGAGCAGATCTGGGTGCAACACATCTGGGGGTGGGCCCGCGGGAGGGGTTCCCCCTCCCGCGCTCAGGTGGGCCCGCGGGAGGGGTTCCCCCTCCCGCGCTCAGGTGGGCCCGCGGGAGGGGTTCCCCCTCCCGCGCTCACTGCAGAAGGAGCTTGTCGGGGCTGGTCTCTTGGCCAGCCGCCGGGGCCTGCTGGGTCGGCGCGGTGCCGTCGAGGAAGACCTCGTCGAGCGTGCCTGACTCCTGGCCCGGCGCCGCCAGGAGGCCGGTCGTCTTGTCGATGCGCTGAACCACCACCCCGGGCGGCTGCACGAAGTCCTTGGTCGGCTTGCCGGCGGTCGCCTTCACCATGAAGTCGGCCCAGATCGGCGCCGCGGTCTTGCCGCCCGCCTCACCGCGCCCGAGCTTCTTCATGTCGTCGAAGCCGACCCACACGGCGGCCAGCAGATCGGGCGTGAAGCCGACGAACCAGGCGTCGCGCTGGCCGTTCGAGGTGCCGGTCTTGCCGGCCACCGGGCGGTGCAGCTTGCCGGCGACCGCCGCGCGCGCCGTCCCCTCGTCGATCACGCTGCGCATGAGCGACACCATCACGTAGGCGACCTCCGGCGGCAGCCCCGGCACCAGCTGCGGCGGGGCGATCTTCTGATCGCCGACCGCGCTCACCAGGGAGGTCTTGTCGACCTTGGCCGCCTGCCCGCCGTCGGCGAAGGTGGCGTAGACGTTGGCCAGCTCCAGCGGCGTCACCGTCAGCGAACCGAGGGCCAGCGACAGCCCGATGTCGGGCGCGATCGTCGAGGTGATCCCGACCCGCGTGGCGACCGCGCGCGCCTGGTCGAGCCCGACGTCCGACAGCACCTTGATGGCGACGGTGTTGATTGATTCGGCCAGCGCGGTGCGGACCCGAACGGGCCCGCGAAACTCTTCCTTCTCGTAGTTTTGAGGCTTCCAGAGCTGGTAGACCTCGGGCGCGTCGTCGAGGATCGTGGCGGGGGTGATCTTGCGCGCCTCCACCGCCGCCGCGTAGATGATCGGCTTGAAGGCCGAGCCCGGCTGCCGCATGGCCCGCACGCTGCGGTCGTAGCCGCCCGGGTGAAAGTCGTAGCCGCCGACCAGCGCCAGGATCTCGTGCGTGGCGGGGTCCATCACCACCATCGCCGCCTGCGGCCCCAGCTCCAGCGCCAGAGGGAACGGGTGCCCCTCGGTGTGCGGGCGATCGGAGGCGAGCCGCACGCGCACCAGGTCGCCCGGCTTGAACCGCTCACCGATCGACTTGGTCCCCTTGCCGTAGCGGGGCTCGTAGGCGAAATCGACCACGCCTTCCTTGACGCCGACCTTCGCCGCCTCGAGCGCCTCGTCCGAGAGGCCCTTTCGAACGGGGCCGCGCGGCGACGGGGCGGTGGTCGGCGCCGCCGGCTTGTCGGATTTGCCGCGCTGGCTGACGGCCGCGCGCGCTTCGTTCCCCTTCTCGCGCACGCCGACGTCGACGTAGAGGTGGCCGAGCTTCACGTTGCCCGCCTCGGGCTCGGCGCGGGTCACGATCCCCTCGACGATCTCGACGTCGTTGAGGCCGGTCGCGTGCGCCTTCACCAGCTCGACGCGCTTCTTGTCGAGCGCCGGCCCGGTCAGGTGCCCCGACGGCCCGCGAAAGCCCTGGCGCGCGTCGAGATCCTCGAGCCCCCGCTCGAGCGAGGCGCGCGCCAGCTCCTGGAGATGCCCGTCCAGCGTCGTGCTGACGGTGATGCCGCTCTCGACGGCCGCCTGCTCGCCCATCCGCGCCGCCAACACGCCCCCGACCACGTCGACCGCCTCCGCGGCGATCCCGCGCGCGGCCGCCGGCTCGCGGGCCAGGCGGATCGGCTCGGCCGCCACCCGATCGGCCGTTGCCTGCTCGATGTAGCCGTGGGCCGCCATCTGTCCGAGCACGTAGCGCTGTCGCGTCTTCGCCGCGTCCGGGTGCTTGCGCGGCGAGAGGCGCTCCGGGCTCTGGGGCAGCCCGGCCAGCAGCGCCGCCTCGGCCAGGTTGATGTCGCGCACCGACTTGCCGAAGAAGTAGCGCGCCGCTTCTTCACACCCGTAGCGGCCGTGGCCGTAATAGATCTGATTGAGGTAGAGCGCGAGCACCTCTTCCTTCGACAGCTTCTCCGACAGCTGCCGCGCCAGGATGATCTCCTGCACCTTGCGGCGCATCGTACGCTCCGGCGAGAGGACCAGGTTCTTCACCACCTGCTGCGTGATCGACGAGCCCCCTTGCGCCCGCCGGCCGCGCAGCACGTCCTCGAGAAAAGCGCGCACCATCCCCCGGTAGTTGAGCCCGCCGTGCTGGAAGTAGTCGGCGTCCTCGGCCGCGACGACCGCGTTGACGAGCAGCTTGGGGATCGCGTCGTAGGGGACCACCGTCCGCTTCTCGCTCCCCAGCTCGCCGATCGGCGCGCCGTTGCGATCGAGGATGCGCGTCAGCTGCTTCGGGCGATAGCTGTCGAGCCGCGACAGGTTGGGGAGCTTGGGATCGCTGCCGTAGTAGCTGAAGAGGCCGACCACCCCGGCGATCGCGGCGAAGAGCCCCAGCGCGGCGATGGCGGCGCCGATGCGCAGCACGCGCTTCCAGAGCGGGCTGTCGCCGCGCGACCCGCCGCGGCCAAGGGGGCGCGCCCGCGGCTTCGGCGTCGCGCGCCGGCCCGTGGGGCGGCGCGGATCGCGATCGTCGAGCGAGGGGCCGGCGGCCATTCGGATCAGTCTATCCCCCGGCGGGGGCGGTTCAAGAAACCGCTGCCGCGCGCGCCAAAATGACCTCCGCGCCACGGACCGACGCGGCGTAGAACCGGGCCCGCAGCGCCAGGATGGCGTCGTCGGTGAGATCGGTGGGGGCGCCGAGCGCGGCGCGGCGAAGCGTCGACGCGCGCGCGGCGATGAGCGCCGTCGCGACGGAGAGGTTGAGGCTCTGGGTGAGCCCATGCATGGGGATCCCGAACCGGACGTCGGCGGCGGCGATCGCTTCGGCGGTGAGCCCGTCGTGCTCGTTGCCGACCATCACCGCGGCCGGGCGCGAGAAGTCGAGCTCGTCGAGCGCGACCGGTGCGCCCGGGACGGCGGCGTAGAGGACGAACCCATCCGCGCGCAGACCGGCGACGGCCGCCGCCAGCGTCTTGTGCCGGACGACGTCGAGCCACTTCTCGCACCCCTGCGTCACCGTGCTCGAGTAGCGAAAGGGCTCGACCTTCTCGATCACCTCGACGCGCTGGATGCCGAACGCCTCGGCGCTGCGCAGCACCGCGGCGCCGTTGTGGGGATCGTGCAGGTTCTCGATCACCACCCGCAGGCCGCCCAGCCGGCTCCCGGCCGCCTCGTCGATCCGCTGCCGTCGCTCGTCGAAGAGCAGCGGTCCGAGCTCGGCGCAGACGCGGGCTGGGGACATCGCGCCCGCGCCGTCGATCGGCATGGGTGGACCTTAGCACGGCTGGGGTGTGCGTTTCGCGACGGCGCTCCAGCCAGCGAGCGTGCGAGTTGCAATCCTCAGCTCGACCGGAGGGCCGATTGGCGCCCCGATCGGGCAGGCACGAATCATGCGTTAGCTCCCGGCCATGAAGGACTTGCTCTACCTCGCGATCACCGTCGGGTTCTTCGCGATCGCATGGTTCTACGTCAGGGCCGCTGAGCGGCTCTAAGGGAGGCTCACGATGTCGCTCGACTACGGACTGGGCGCGATTTTGGCGCTCCTATTGACCGGCTATCTGTTCTAC
The DNA here is from genome assembly GCA_963847705.1 of uncultured Pseudomonadota bacterium. Classification (GTDB taxonomy): domain Bacteria; phylum Myxococcota_A; class Polyangia; order Fen-1088; family Fen-1088; genus JADGRB01. Next base: position 4,494 of record CAWKBC010000033.1, read on the forward strand.
GCGCTCGTGCGCCCCGAACGGTTCTGACGGCGCGAAAGGGATCGAAACATGACGTTCGTTGGGTGGATTCAGGTACTCGTCTTCTTCGCGCTGATCCTGGCGGTCACCAAGCCGATCGGGGCTTACATGTTTCGGGTGTTCGAGGGCGGCGACGCGCCGCTCGGCCGCGGGCTGGGCCGGATCGAGAACGCCCTCTATCGCCTTTTTGGCGTCGATCCGCGGCAGGAGCAGGACTGGAAGCAGTACGCCTTCGCGCTGCTGGCGTTCAGCGCCTTCGGCGTGATCGTGACCTACGCGATCCAGCGGTTGCAGGGGCACTTGCCCTTCAACCCACAGCACTTTGCCGGTGTCCCGCACGAGCTCGCTTTCAACACGGCCGCCAGCTTCAGCACCAACACCAACTGGCAGGCCTACAGCGGCGAGTCGACGATGAGCTACCTGACCCAGATGGCCGGTCTGGCCTGGCACAACTTCACCTCGGCGGCGGCGGGGATCTGTGTGGCCCTGGCGGTCGCACGCGGCTTCACCCGGCGCGGCGGCCCCGGCGGCGGCAAGCACCTGGGGAACTTCTGGGTCGATCTCAACCGGGGGATCCTGTACGTGCTGCTGCCGCTCAGCTTCATCTTCGCGCTGGTGCTGGTCTCCCAGGGGGTGATTCAGAACCTCAAGCCGTACCTCGACGTCACCACTCTGGAAGGCGGCAAGCAGACGCTGGCGCTCGGGCCGGTCGCCTCGCAGGAGGCGATCAAGCAGCTCGGCACCAACGGGGGCGGCTTCTTCAACGCCAACGCGGCCCATCCGTTCGAGAACCCGACGCCGTTCACCAACCTCATCTCGCTGTTTCTCATCTTCATGATCCCGGCGGGGCTGACCTACACCTACGGCCGGATGGCCAGGGATGCCAAGCAGGGGTGGGCGCTGCTGGCCGCGATGAGCGTGCTCTTCTTCGCCGGTGTCGCCGTCTGCTATCACGCCGAAACTGCCGGCAACAGCGCGTTCGCCGGCCTGCCCATTCACCAGGCGCTCGGCAACATGGAGGGGAAGGAGGCGCGCTTCGGCGTCGCCGCCTCCACCCTCTACGCCACGGTCACCACCGACGCCTCCTGCGGCGCGGTGAACGCCATGCACGACAGCTTCACGCCGCTGGGCGGCCTCGTCCCGCTGGTGAACATCCAGCTGGGCGAGGTGATCTTCGGCGGCGTCGGCGCGGGCCTCTACGGAATTCTGGTCTTCGTCGTCCTGGCCGTCTTCATCGCCGGCCTGATGGTCGGCCGCACGCCCGAGTACCTCGGCAAGAAGATCGAGGCGCGCGAGATCCAGCTGGGGATGTTCTACGTGCTGGTCTTCCCGATCATCATCCTCGGCTTCTCGGCCTGGGCGGCGGTCTCGCCGCTCGGAACCTCCTCCTTGAACAACAACGGCGCGCACGGCCTCTCCGAGCTCCTCTACGCCTACTCGAGCGGCGCCGGGAACAACGGCTCCGCGTTCGCCGGCCTCAACGCCAACACGCCCTTCTGGAACGTCACGCTGGCCTTCACCATGCTGGCCGGGCGCTTCCTGATGATCATCCCGGCGCTCGGCATCGCCGGCTTGATGGTGGACAAGAAGGTGGTTCCGCCCTCTTTGGGAACGTTCCCCACCAACGGCCCTCTCTTCACCACGCTGCTGGTGATGGTGGTGGTGATCGTCGGGGCGCTCACCTTCTTCCCGGCGCTCTCCCTCGGCCCGATCGTCGAGCATTTCCAGGCCCTGCACGGAAAGGTCTTCTAGCCATGTCCTCCAAAGCACAATCTGTTGGGCTGTTCGATCGCACGATCCTGCGCCAGGCCGTGGGCGAGAGCCTCCGCAAGCTCTCGCCGCGAATGGTGGCCAAGAACCCGGTCATGTTCGTGGTCGAGGTCGGCAGCGCGCTGACCACCTTGTTGGTCGTCCGCGACCTCGTCGTTCACGCGGCCGACCATCCGCCGCTCTGGTTCACCGGCGCGGTCTCGATCTGGCTCTGGTTCACCGTGCTCTTCGCCAACTTCGCCGAGGCGATCGCCGAGGGGCGCGGCCGCGCCCAGGCCGACACGCTCCGCAAGATGCGCAAGGAGACGATGGCGAGGCGGCTGGTCGACGACGGCAAGCACGACGGCCGCGAAGAGGCCGTGCCGTCCTCGCTGCTGCGCAAGGGCGATCTGGTGGTCGTGGAGGCCAACCAGCTGGTCCCCGGCGACGGCGAGATCGTCGAAGGGATCGCCTCCGTCGACGAGTCGGCCATCACCGGCGAGTCGGCCCCGGTCATCCGCGAAAGCGGCGGCGATCGCTCGGCCGTCACCGGGGGCACCAAGGTGCTCTCCGACCGGATCGTGGTGCGGATCGTCAGCGATCCCGGGGAGTCGTTCCTCGATCGCATGATCTCGCTGGTCGAGGGGGCCGCCCGCCAGAAGACGCCCAACGAGATCGCGCTGCACATCCTGCTGGTCGGTCTCACCATCGTCTTCCTGCTCGCCTGCGTGACGCTGGTGCCGCTGGCCAAGTACTCCAGCCTGGCGCTCTCGGCCACGGCGATCGTGGCGCTCCTGGTCTGCCTGATTCCCACCACCATCGGCGGCCTGCTGTCGGCGATCGGGATCGCCGGGATGGATCGCTTGCTCAAGAAGAACGTCATCGCCACCAGCGGTCGCGCCGTCGAAGCGGCCGGCGACGTCGACACGCTGCTGCTCGACAAGACCGGCACCATCACCCATGGCAACCGGATGGCCACCGAGTTCCTGCCGATGCCGGGCGTGCGCCTCGAGGCCCTCGCCGAGGCGGCGCTCCTGGCCAGCCTGGCCGACGAGACGCCCGAGGGGCGCTCGATCGTGACGCTGGCGCACGAGAAGTATGCCTCCGCGGCGGTGGCGTCCGCCGTCGCGCAGCAGGGGACCTTCGTCCCCTTCACGGCCCAGACGCGCATGAGCGGCCTCGATCTGGCGGGGCGGCAGATTCGCAAGGGGGCCGTCGATTCGATCGGCAAGTACGTGGTGGCGGCAGGCGGCAAGGCGCCGGCCGAGATGGCCGAGATCGCCGCCCGCATCGGCGACGGGGGCGGCACGCCGCTGGCCGTCGCCGACGGCGACGTGATCGTGGGCATCATTCACCTCAAGGACGTGGTGAAGGCCGGCATCCGCGAGCGGTTCCAGCGCTTCCGGGCGATGGGGATCCGCACCGTCATGATCACCGGTGACAACCCGCGCACCGCGGCCGCCATCGCCCGCGAGGCCGGCGTCGACGACTTCCTGGCCGAGGCGACGCCCGAGGCGAAGATGCGCCTCATCAAGGACGAGCAGGCCAAGGGGAAGCTGGTGGCGATGACTGGCGACGGCACCAACGACGCGCCGGCCCTGGCGCAGGCCGACGTCGGCGTGGCCATGAACAGCGGCACGCAGGCGGCGAAGGAGGCCGGCAACATGGTCGACCTCGACTCGAACCCCACCAAGCTGCTGGAGATCGTGGAGGTCGGCAAGCAGCTGCTCATGACGCGCGGAACACTGACCACGTTCTCGATCGCCAACGACGTGGCCAAGTACTTCGCCATCCTGCCGGCGCTGTTCATGGTGGTGTTCCCGGAGATCGCGCCGCTCAACGTGATGCACCTGGCGTCGCCCTACTCGGCCATCCTGTCGGCGGTCATCTTCAACGCCCTCATCATCGTCCTGCTCATCCCGCTGGCGCTGCGCGGGGTGCGTTACCGGCCGCTCGGCGCGGCCACCATCCTGCGCCGCTCGCTGCTCATCTACGGCGTCGGCGGCGTCATCGCGCCGTTCGTCGGCATCAAGCTCATCGATCTCGCCCTCGAAGCGCTCCACCTGGTCTGAGGCTCACCATGCGAAAAGAAATCCTGATCGCTCTCCGCGCCACCCTCGTCACCCTCATCCTGACGGGCATCCTCTACCCGCTGGCCACCACCGGCGCCGCCGAGGCCCTGTTCGGCGAACGCGCCAACGGCAGCTTGGCCCGCAACGAATCGGGCCAGGTGGTCGGCTCGGAGTTGATCGGCCAGGCCTTCGCCTCGCCGGCCTACCTCCAGGGGCGCCCCTCGGCGGCCGGCAACAACGGCTACGACGCGACCTCCTCCTCGGGCTCGAACTTCGGGACCACCTCGAAGAAGCTGCGTGACCGGGCCGCCGCCGACGTGGCCCGCCTGCAGAAGGAGAACCCCGCCGCGCCGCTGCCGATCCCGGACGCGCTGGTCACCGCCTCGGCCAGCGGGCTCGACCCCGATCTGTCGCCCGAGGCCGCGCTCTGGCAGGCCCCGCGCATCGCCCGCGCGCGCAACGTGGCCGAGGACCGCATCCGCGCGGTCATCGAGAACCGCGCCCAGGGGCGCGATCTCGGCTTCCTGGGCGAGCCGCGGATCAACGTCCTCGAGCTGAATCTGGCCCTGGATCAGCAATTCGGCCGCCCCTTGCCCCAGCCCGCCACCGCCGCCGTCGGAACGAGGTAGGATTCCCACGTCCATGAGGGGAGCTGATTCTTCGGTCGCCGGCGGTCTGCGCATCCTGATCGTCGACGACGAGAAAAACATCCGGGCGACGCTGGCCGTCTGTGTGGAAGGGCTCGGGGCCGAGGCGCTGGCCGTCGGCACCGGCGACGCAGCCCTGGCCGCGATCGGCCGGCAGCCCTATGACCTGGCCTTCGTCGACCTGGCGCTGGGGACCGAGAGCGGCCTCGACCTGCTCCCCAAGCTGCTGGGCGAGGAGGCCAGCCTGGCCATCGTCCTCATCACCGCTTACGGCACCATCGAGACGGCCGTGGAGGCGATGCGGCGGGGCGCCTGGGACTACCTGCCCAAGCCGTTCACGCCGGCGCAGATTCGCCACCTGATCGATAAGTTCAAGACGCAGCGGCACCTGACCGCCCGGGTCGCGGAGCTCGAGCGGCGGCTGGCCGAGGAGGTCCCCGACGTCGAGATCGCCAGCAAGTCGGCGGCCATGCACGCCGTGCTGGACATGGCGGCGCGGGTCGCCGCCACCGACGCCCCGGTCCTGATCACCGGGGAGAACGGAACCGGCAAGAGCATCCTGGCGCGGGCCATCCACCGCCAGAGCCCGCGGAACGCCGCGCCGTTCATCGTCACCAACTGCCCCACGCTGTCGGAGGAGCTGCTGGCCAGCGAGCTGTTCGGCCACGTGAGAGGTGCGTTCACCGGCGCGGTCCGCGATCAGGCCGGCCGGGTCGAGGTGGCCGAAGGGGGGACGCTGTTCCTCGACGAGATCGGGGAGATCCCGCCGTCGCTGCAGAGCAAGCTGCTCCGTTTTCTGCAAGAGAAGGACTTCGAGCGGGTCGGGGAGACCCGCACCCGCCACGGCAACGTGCGCATCATCGCCGCCACCAACCGGGACCTGGAGGCCGACGTCAAGGCCGGGCGTTTTCGGGAGGATCTCTTCTATCGTTTGAACGTGGTGGAGGTGCGGATGCCGCCCTTGCGCGAGCGGCGCGAGGACATCCTGCCGCTGGCCCGCGCCTTTCTGAGCAGCTTCACCCGGGCCACCCGCCCGATGGCGCCGGAGATCTCGGCCGCCGCGGCGATGGCGCTCGAGCAGCACGACTGGCCCGGCAACGTCCGCGAGCTGCGCAACACCATCGAGCGGATCGCCATCCTCTGGCCGACCTCGGTCGTCGAGCCGGAGGCCTTGCCGAACCGGGTGCCGCGGGCGGCCCAGCGCCGGCCCACCGTCGGCGGCGACTTCACCGTCGACGACGTCGAACGCGAGCACATCCAGTCGGTGCTGGAGCGGGTCCCCAAGGTCGAGGACGCCGCCGCGCTCCTGGGGATCGACGCCTCGACGCTCTGGCGGAAACGCAAGAAGTACGAAGGGACGTAGGTCGTGAGCCGGCCGGGCGAGCTCAATCGCCTCAACAATCGCCCGGAGGACTTCCTGGAGATGCTCCGGCGCGCCAAGCGCGGCCGGCTCAAGCTCTACATCGGGTTCGCCGCCGGCGTCGGCAAGACCTACCGGATGCTGGAGGAGGCGCACGCGCTCAAGAAGCGCGGCGTCGACGTGGTGCTGGGGTTCGTGGAGACGCATGGCCGCGCCGAGACCCAGGCCCTCATCGAAGGGCTCCCGGAGGTCCCACGCAAGGTGACGCAATACCGCGGCGTCGCCCTGGAAGAGATGGACCTGGAAGGGTTGATCGAACGCCACCCGGAGATCACGGTGGTCGACGAGATCGCGCACACCAACGTCCCCGGGAGCCGCAACCGCCGCCGCTACCAGGACGTGCTGGCGCTGCTCGACGCCGGGATCAACGTCATCGGCGCCTTCAACATCCAGCACCTCGAGAGCCTGAACGACGTCGTCCAGCGGGTGACCGGCGTGGCCATCCGGGAGACGGTCCCTGACAGCTTTCTCAAGCGGGCCGACCAGGTGGTGAACCTGGACCTGGCGGTCGAGGATCTGATCGAACGGCTGCAGGCGGGGAAGATCTACGCCGCCGACAAGATCCCCTGGGCGCTGGAGCACTTCTTCACCGACCGCCACCTGGCCACGCTGCGGGAGCTGGCGCTGCGCGAGGTGGCCGAGAGCCTCGACCGCGGTGACCGCCGCCGGAACGAGGAGGCGGAGCGGGCCGACGGAGAGTCGGTGCGCGGCGCCTCGGGCGGGGGCCTCGGGCGGGTGATGGTCTGTATGTCGTCGTTCCCCACCCGCGCCAGCGCCCTCTTGCGCCGGGGCTCACGCTTCGCCGGGCGCCTCAACACCGACTGGTTCGTGGTCTATGTCGAGACGCCACGGGAGGCGCCGCACCTCATCGACGCCGAGGCGCAGCGCCACCTCCTGGCCAACGCCGAGAGCGCGCGCGAGCTCGGGGCGGAGGTGGTTCACCTCAAGGCCGACGACCCGGTCCCCGCCCTGCTCGACTTCGCCCGCTCGCACGGCGTCGGGCAGATCATCGTCGGGCGCTCCCGGGCCGCCTGGTGGCGGCAGCTGCTGGGCCGGACCATCGCCATGCGGCTGGTCAAAGAGGCGGACGGCCTCGACATCCTGATCGCCTCCATCGACGAGGAGCCGGCTCGTCCCAGCCCCGGACCGCTCAGGGAGCCGGCGCCCACCGCCGCCGCGACGGACGGCGCCGAGAGGAACGGCGCGCGGGGGTCACGACCATGACCCTGCGCGCGAAGATCCTCCTGGCGCAGACGCCGCTGGCCGGGGCGCTCCTGCTCATCGCCATCCTGTCGGCGCTCACCAGCGCGACGCTGGGGCGCAGCGCCGCCTCGATCCTGCAGGACAACTACCGCAGCGTGCTGGCCGCCGAACAGATGAAGGAGGCGCTGGAGAGGATCGACAGCGCCGCCATGTTCATCGTCGCCGGCGAGCGGACGCGCGGGCTGGCGCAAGCCGAACAGAATATCGCGCGCTTCGAGCAACAGCTGGCGATCCAGCAGAGCAACATCACCGAGCGGGGGGAGCCGGAGGCGACCACCGCGCTCCGCCGCGCCTGGAGCGACTACCACGGCGCCTACGATCGCTTCGTCACCGGGACCGATCACGCGGCGCTGGAGGCCAACTATTTCAAGACCATGAACCCGCTCTTCGTCGCCACCAAGGACGCGGCGAACCGGATCCTCAACCTCAATCAGGACGCGATGGTCCGCAAGCGCGATCAGGCGCGCCGGGCCTCCGAGCGCTCCAACGCGGTCATGATCGCCACCGCCCTGCTGGCGTCGCTCATCGGCCTGGCTGCGTCGACGGTGCTGACCAACCGGATCCTCCGCCCGCTCTCGGTCCTGGGGCAGGCCGCGCGGCGCCTCGGAGAAGGGGACATGGAGGTCCGCGCCAAGGTGAGCCGGCAGGACGAGATCGGCACCCTGGCCCGCGACTTCAACCTGATGGCCGATCGCCTGGCCCAGTACCGCCACAGCTCGCTGGGGGAGCTGCTGCAGGCGCAGCAGCAGGCGCAGGCGGCGATCGACAGCCTCCCCGATCCGGTGCTGATCTTCGATCTGGAGGGGCGCCTCCTCAGCGGCAACCGCGCCGCCGAGCGCATCCTGCACGTCAGCGTCGAGGAGTCGACGGGCGAGCCGATGGCCCGCGCCGAGCCCCAGATCAGAACGGTGGTCGAGCGGGTGCGGCAAAAAGCCCTGGCCGACGAAGCCGGCTACGCGCCGGCTGGCTTCGACGAGGCGGTGCGGGTCAGCGTGTCGAGCAGCGAGGGGAACGATCTGTTCCTGCTGCCGCGCGCCTCCCGCGTCACCACCGAACAGGGGGGGCTGGTGGGCGTCACCATCATCCTGCAGGACGTCACCCGGGTGCTCCGTTTCGACGAGCTGAAGAACAACCTGGTCGCCACCGTCGCGCACGAGTTCCGGACGCCGCTCACCTCGCTGCGCATGGCGGTGCACCTGTGCGCCGAGGAGAGCGTGGGCCCCCTCAACGACAAGCAGCTCGATCTGATGCAGGCGGCGCGACAGGACACCGAGCGGCTGCAGCAGATCGTCGACGACCTCCTGGATCTGTCGCGCATCCAGTCGGGGCGGATGGAGCTGCACCGCCGCCACGTCAGCGCCGAGTCGCTGGTGCGAGAGGCCGTGCTCCCCTTCGCGGCCGCCGCGCGCGACAAGACCGTCACGCTCAAGACCGAGCTGTTCCCGGGGTTGGGCGAGATCGACGTCGACACCGAGCGGATGCAGCTGGTCCTGGCCAACCTGATCGGCAACGCCATCCGCTACACGCCGGCCGGAGGAACGGTCTTCGTGCGGGCGCGCCCCACCGACAGCGCGACGATCCTGGAGGTCGAGGACACCGGCCCCGGCATCCCCAAGCAGTACCAGACCGCCGTGTTCGACAAGTTCTTCCGCATGCCGGGCAGCGGCTCGGGCGGCGCGGGCCTCGGCCTCTACATCGCCAAGGAGATCAGCATGGCTCACGGCGCCCGCCTCAGCCTCCAGAGCGAAGCCGGTCACGGGAGCCTGTTCTCGATCGAGCTGCCTGCGGCCAGCGCCGCCTAGCGTCGTCGCCTCGAACCTGGTGAGTCTCAGTCCTGGCGGACGTTGCCGAGGTGGCCCAGGAACCTTCGGACACCCACGGCCGAGCGCTCGCTTGTACACCGGACCCTCCATCGAGGTTAGACTTGGCCCCCATGCCGTCCGAAGACGATCGCCCCACCGGCCTCGGCCGCCCCGACCGGGCGGCGCAGGCGCGGGTGCACGATGCGCGAGAGCGGGCGATCGCCACGCTGTCCGAGGGGTTCGCCAACGACGCGCTCGACGTGGAAGAGTTCGAGCGCCGGGTGACGCTGGCGCACACCTCCGACTCGCCCCAGGAGATCGCCGCCCTCACCTCCGATCTGCCGGCCTCGACGACCGCGCTCGCCAAGGCCACGGTCGCCCTGGCGCCGGCGACCGCCGAGGGCGGCGGCGCGCCCGAGACCGTCTACGCGATCTTCGGCGGCGTCGACCGCCGCGGGACCTGGAACGTGCCGCGCCGCTGGCGGGTGGTCGCCGCCTTCGGCGGTGCGCAGCTCGACCTGCGCGAGGCGCGCTTTCCCACCGGCGTCATCGACCTGGAGGTCAAGGCCGTCTTCGGCGGCGTGCAGATCATCGTTCCGCCCGGCCTGGCGGTCGAGGTGCACGGCACGGCCATCATGGGCGGCTTCCAGAACGTGAACCGCGCCCCGGCGCACCCCGATCCGGACGCGCCGCTCCTGCGCATCCATGGCCTCGCCCTCATGGGGGGCGTGGACATCACCATGCGGCTCGCCGGAGAGAGTGAACGGCAGGCGCACCGTCGGCGAAAGGTCGAGTCTCGCCAGGAACGGCGCGCGCTGCGCGACGAGCAACGCGCGGACCGGCGCCACCAGCGCGCCCTCGATCGCGTCCGCGACGAGCGCTAGACGGCGCATCAGGCCATCGTGCATCTGGTTCCGCTGCTCACGGTCGCGATCGCAGCGGGCATCCTTTACGGAATCAACCGGCGCCTCGGCGGCCTTCCCGCCACCATCGGCGTGACGGTCTGGGCGCTCCTGGCCTCGCTGGCGCTGGTGGCGGCCGGCGCGCTCGGCTCGCCCGTGCATGACTTCGCGCGCCAACTGGTGGCGCGGCTGCATTTCCGCGAGACGTTGCTCGATCGGATGCTCTCGCTGCTGCTGTTCGCGGGGGCCCTGGAGGTCGACCTCGACGCGCTCCTCGGTGAGAAGGCGCTGGTCGCGCTGCTGGCGACCGTCGGCGTGGTGATCTCCACGGTGATCGTCGGGGGAATGACCCTGGTGGTGGCGCGCCTCTGCGGTCTCCCGCTCTCTCTCCGCCAAGGCCTGCTGTTCGGAGCGATCGTCTCGCCGACCGATCCGATCGCTGTCCTCGGCATGCTCCGCACCGCACGCGCGCCCAAGCAGCTCGAAGTCCAGATGGCCGGCGAGTCGCTGTTCAACGACGCGGTCGGTGTCGTCGTCTTCTTTGCCATGCTCGAAATCGCCGCCGGCCACACCGTCGGCGTCGGCGCCGTCACTCTGTCGTTCCTCGAGCAGGTCGGCGGCGGCGCCGCTCTGGGCCTGGGCGCCGGGTGGCTCGCCAGGAAGATCCTTCGTTCGATCGACCGCGCCGGCCCCCACCTTGCCGTCGTGGTGACGCTGGTGATCGCGGTCGGACTGAACCCGCTGGCCGAGCATCTCCACGCCTCTGGCTATCTGGCCATCATCATCGCTGGCCTCATGCTGGGCGGTCTGCCGACCCGCTCCCACCTTCATCACTTCTGGGAGATCGTCGACGAAGTCCTCAACGTCGTGCTTTTCACCATGGTCGGGTTCGTGGTTCTGGTGATCCCGTTCACCGCGCGCGTCATCGGCGCGGGCCTGCTGGCGGTCCCGGTGGTGCTCCTCGCGCGCCTGGTCGTGGTCGGTGGAACGCTGGCCCCTTTCGCGCGGCGCTTGAGCTTGCCGCCGCGCTCGATCGCCATCCTCACCTGGGGAGGTCTGCGCGGTGGCCTGGCGATCGCGCTCGCCCTCTCGGTCGGACCGGAGATCTCGGCCGCCCCGGTGCTGCTGGCGATGACCTACGTGGTGGTCCTCTTCTCGATCGTCGTGCAGGGGTTGACCTTCAGGCGCCTGCTGCCACCTCCGACGTAATATCCACCGCATGCGCAGCTTTGCTTCTGTCCGCGTCCCTGTCCCCGTCGTCGTCCGTCTCCTCATCCCGGTCCTTTTGGGCCTGGGGTTCGGCGCCTGTGTGATCCCGCCCGGGCCGGCGACCCTCCCCGCCTCCGGCGCCTCCGGCCAGCCGCACGCCAGCGTGACCGCCCCGCGCCTGAAGGGGGAGAACCCGTTCAAGGACGCCTACTGGGTGCTCGACGCCGAATCGAACGCCCGCCGAACCGCAGACCAGTGGCGAAGCTCGCGTCCCGAGGACGCGGTTGCGATGGACAAGATCGCCGGTCAGCCCTCGGCGGCCTGGATGGGGAACTGGTTCCCGCAAATCGAGATGGCGGTGAAGACCTACGTCTGGAGCCGCACCCGCGGCGGCGGCCTGCCGGTGATGATCCTTTACAACCTCCCCTTTCGCGACTGCGGCGGCTACTCGGCCGGCGGCGCCGGCTCGGCGGCCGGCTATCGCAAGTGGATCGACAACGTCGCAGCCGGGGTCGGGTCGCGCCGCGCGGTGTTCGTGCTCGAGCCCGACGGCCTGCCGCTCCTGACCAAGTGCCTCAAACCCGACAAGCAGCAGGAACGGGTGGCGATGATTCGCTACGCCGTCGAGAAGCTGACCTCGCTGCCGGGCGCCGCCGTCTACATCGACGCCGGCCACTCGGCCTGGGTGCCGGCGGCCGACATGGCGCCACGCCTGAAGGCGGCCGGGATCGATCTCGCCGATGGCTTCGCGCTCAACGTCTCGAACTACCAGGCGACGCCCGATCTCCTGAAGTACGGACATACGCTGTCGGCGCTGCTCGACGGCAAGCACTTCATCATCGACACCGGCCGCAACGGCAACGGCGCGCCGCAAGGGGTCTCCGGCGACGACGAGCGTGCCTGGTGCAACCCCGACGGACGCGCCCTCGGCACGCCCCCCACCACCAACACCGGCGATCCGCTGTGCGACGCGTTTTACTGGCTCAAGCCACCGGGCGAGTCCGACGGCCGCTGCAACCACGGACCGGCCGCGGGCAACTGGTGGCCCCAAAAGGCGCTGGAGATGGCCCGCAACGCCAAGTGGTGAAGGAAGCGGCGGCTATTCGCCGTACCTCAGCCGCTCCAGATCGTCGCCGAGGTCGATCTCCTCGACGATGTCGACCACCAGCTCCTGAAATTCTTCCGCCGGTAGGCCGAGCCCCTCACCGACCGCGCGCAGCTGCGCGTCCTCGGCGAAGTCGATCTCCCCGTCCGAGGCGTGGACCGCCGCAACCAGCTCGATGAGCCGCTTCTTCAGCTCCTTCGAGTCGCGGGCGAAGGCGCCGAGCGTCTTGGCGCGATCGAACTTCGCGGGCTCGAACTCGTCGATCCGGAAGTCGAGATCCATCGGCAGGGTCTGCACATCCAGGATCTCGCGCAGGAGGCGCTTGACCGCCATCCTCTCCTCGCCTTCGAGGTGGTCGTCCGCATAAGCGGCATCCATGAGGAGGTCAGCCAGAAGCGGCAGTCGATCCGGGAGTTGGTCTTTCAGGCTCATGTCGCGATCTCCTGCCGCCCGGGCGCCGCTGTCAAGCAGGCTCGGGAGGCCTCAAGTCCCGCAGAGGCCCGTCGATGCAGAATCTCATGACCCGCGCCCTCCTCGCCGTCCTGCTGCTGGCGATCCCCTTCGTCACCTCGGTCGTCCTCGGTCGTCGCGCCGGGCATCCCGACATAGGCAGCTAGCTCGACAGCCAGCCACCGACCGAGCCCCTCCCGACGCGCGGCGACCTCCCGTTGCTACGCGGTGCGGCGGAGCTCGTCCGAACGTCGTTGGCAAAGCGGCCGGGGGAGGTTAATGTAGGTGCGGTATGGAGCCCGCGCCCAGCACACCGACGACAGACGCACAGGCGTCGGCGCTCTCCAATTCCTGGGCCGCCTGGGACAACTACTACAAGCAGGCCTCTCGGCGTCGGCGGGCATCGGGTGGTAGCCGGCAGATTCGAGAAGAGAAGCGGCGCCGGCGGATCCGCGAGCGGGTCGGTCTGGCGATCTCGGCGGCCGTCGTCGGCGGCCTGATGCTGATCTTCTATCTGGTCCTCACCCGCTAGGCGCCCGCTGCCCGCTTTGGGGCGCAAGCGCGGAGCCGACCGCATCGGCGAGCGCGCGGAAGGCCGCGGAGCGGTGCGAAAGGCGGTTCTTCTCCTCCAGCGGTAGCTCGGCCATCGTCCGCCCGACCGTCGGAACGAAGAACAGCGGGTCGTAGCCGAAGCCGTCCTGGCCCCGCGGCGCCTCGAGGACCTCGCCCTCACAGGCGCCGTCGCGCGCGAGCTCCAGCCCGCGCGTCGGGTCGACGAATACGGCCACGCAACGGAACCGCGCTCCACGCCGGGCCGGCGGAACGCCACGGAGCGCTTCCAGCAACTTGGCATTGTTGCTGTCGTCGTCGGCCGCCGGTCCGGCATAGCGGGCCGAGTAGACCCCGGGCGCCCCGTCGAGCGCGTCGACCTCCAGCCCCGAGTCGTCGGCGATGGCGGGAAGGCCGGTGGCGCGGGCGGCCTGGCGGGCCTTGGCCAGCGCGTTCTCCAGGAAGGTCACGCCGTCCTCCCGCAGCTCCGCGTCGGGCGCCAGCTCGTCGATCGTGCGGAGCTCGAGCTGGAGGTGAGCGAGCAGCGGCGCGCCCGCCAGGAGGGGAACGATCTCGCGCAGCTTGCCCTTGTTGCGCGTGGCGACGACGACCTTCACGGCCGCGCGCGTTCGATCGCCTCGCGCTGGCGCGCGAACAGCGTCTTCATCGCCTCCGCCGCCAGCGCCACCAGCGCGCCGTACTGCTCGGCCGAGAACGACCCTTTCTCGGCGGTGGCCTGAATCTCGACGAACCGACCGTCGCCGGTCATCACGAAGTTGCAGTCGACCTCGGCCTCGGAGTCCTCCACATAGGGGAGATCGATTCGGGCCTCGCCCTCGATGATGCCGGCCGAGATGGCCGCCACCGGTTGGCGAACGGGATCTTTGCTGATCTTGCCGGCCTTCTGCAGCCGCCGCACCGCCAGCGCCAGCGCCACGTAACCGCCCGTGATGGCGGCCGTTCGCGTGCCGCCATCGGCCTGGATGACGTCGCAGTCGATCGTGATCTGCCGCGGGCCGAGCGCGCGGGGATCGATCGCCGCCCGCAGCGAGCGGCCGATGAGGCGCTGGATCTCCTGCCCGCGGCCGCCGCCGGCGCGACCCGAGCGGGTGTGGGTGGCGCGTGGGAGCATGGCGTACTCGGCGGTCACCCACCCCTTGCCCTTCCCCTCGAGAAAGCCGGGAACCTTCTCCTCGACCGAGGCCGTGCAGATGACGTGGGTCTCGCCGAACGCGATCAGCGCCGACCCTTCCGCGTAACGGTTGAAATCCGGCGTGATGGTGATGGGGCGCAGCTCGTCCGTTCGTCGGCCGTCAGGTCGCATGGGGCGCGTACTTTACGTCAGGGTGATTTCGTTCGCCGCAGGTTTCCAGATGGCGCACATGTCGTGTACGGGCGGCCCTTGTGCGCAGGCCGAAAACTCTAGGAATAGCCGCTCCCGAAAGGCATGCTCTATCCTGAGGATCTTCCCGGTCGGTCCTACTAAAGCGACCCCCCGGGAAC